>CAZBIC010000005.1:0-198813 GCA_964491875.1 uncultured Bifidobacterium sp. | reverse complement strand
CGGCAGGTGTGACGGCAGGTGTGACGGCAGGTGTGACGGCAGGTGTGACGGCAGGTGTGACGGCAGGTGTGACGGCAGGTGTGACGGCAGGTGTGACGGCAGGCGAGTCGTGCGCGAAGATGTGCGACCTCTGCGCCGCCGAGTGCGAGAAGTTCAAGGACGACGACGCCATGATGCAGTGCGCAAAGACATGTCGCACCTGCGCCAAAGCCTGTCGGGAGTTTGCGAGAATCTCCTGACCCCACACCTGCCCCGTCATGAAAAAACTTCTCCTTCCCCTCGCTCTCGCCGTGCTCGCTTTGCCGCCCGTGGCGTTCAGCGCACCGCGCGCTGTCTTGCCAGATGCCGTAGCGGATCTGCGCACCACGGAAGGCACCGCAATCGTCAACGCAGTGTGGCGCTACAGCGACACGCGCATCGCCGAGATCGACCACCGCAGCGTCGGGTCTGACCTGAAGGCGACGGGACCGAAGAACCGCACGTTCGATTTCACGCCCGACGCACGGGCAACAGATTTCGAGGATTCAACGTGGGAGGTTATCCCGGCGGACTCCCTGGAAAAGCGGCGTGGCAATGGTCGGCTGTCGATGAACTGGTATCGCCTCAACGTCACAATCCCTGAGAAGCTCGCCGGCTTCATGACGAAAGGTTCGACCGTGGTGTTTGAGATCGTCGTGGATGACTACGCCGAAGTTTGGGTGAACGGGCGCGCGCCGTTCGTGCTCGGCCAACAAGGTGGCACCGTGGCCGCCGGCTGGAATGCGCCGAATCGCGTCGTTCTCACCCGAGACGCGAAGCCCGGCGAGCAATTCCAAATCGCCGTGCTCGGCATCAACGGCCCGCTCTCGACGCACCCGGACACTTACATATGGGTCCGCAACGCGACGCTGGATTTCTACGCGCCGGGGAAACTCAACCGGGCGGAAGAAGTGAAGCTCGAGATCGAACGTAAGGACCCCGCTTTGGACACGATTCTCCCGAGTGATGCGAAACTGGAGAAGCTGGCGGATGGATTCGCGTTCACGGAAGGGCCAGTGTGGGTAGGCGATGGCGAGGGCTATCTCCTGTTCAGTGACCCGAACAACAACCTCATCTATCGGCTCACGCCGGATGGCGATGTGCAGCCGTATCTGACGAAGTCTGGCTATACCGGAGCAGATATCGGCGAATATCGTCAGCCAGGGTCGAACGGACTCACGCTTGACGAACAAGGCCGCCTCACGATTTGCCAGCATGGCAACCGCCGCATCGTGCGCATCGAGAAGAATGGTCTCACGACCGTGCTGGCAGATCGCTTCAACGGCAAGCGCCTCAACTCGCCGAACGATCTCGTCTATCGCAGCGATGGCACTTTGTACTTCACGGATCCACCGTTTGGGTTACCCAAGTTCGCAGGCGATCGGCGCCGCGAACAACCGCACTTCGGAGTCTATGCGGTCAAGAACGGCAACGTGCGTCTGGTCGCCAAGGACTTCAGCGGCCCGAACGGTCTGGCCTTCTCGCCGGATGAGAAGTTCCTGTACGTCGGCAACTGGGATGACACCAATAAAGTTGTCTTCCGGTATCCAGTGAACCGCGATGGCACGCTTGGCACCGGCCAGTTGTTCTTCGACATGACCAAGGCGCCGGGCGAAGACGCCATCGACGGCATCAAAGTCGACGAACGCGGAAACGTGTATGTCAGCGGCCCCGGCGGCCTGTGGCTCCTTTCACCGGACGGCAAACACCTCGGCACCATGCGCGGCCCGGAGCATTCGCACAACATGGCCTGGGGCGACGCGGACCGGCGCACCCTCTATCTCGCCGCGGAATCCGGGATCTATCGATTGCGCTTGAACAACGCGGGTACCGCGTTACCCGCGACGCCGCTGACGGCGAAGGTCCATCGATAACTAATCCCATCTCGTCCTCAGCGAAACTTGCGCTCGCTCTCTTTGATAGGATGATCGTTGATGCTGGCGAAGCGGTATTTCATGTAACCTAGCTCGTCGAACTCCCAGTTCTCATTCCCATGAGCGCGATACCATTGGCCGGAGTCGTCACGGTATTCGTATTCGAAACGAACGGCGATGCGATTGCCGGTAAACGCCCACAGGGTTTTCTTCAGGCGATAGTCGAGTTCGCGATTCCATTTGCGGCGCAGAAACTCCACGACCTGTGCACGCCCTTTCAGGAACTCGGCGCGGTTACGCCATTCGGTGTCTTCGGTGTAGGCGAGCGCGACACGTTCGGGGTTGCAGGTGTTCCAGGCGTCCTCGGCGGCCTGAACCTTCTGTCGTGCAGTTTCCTCGTTGAACGGCGGCAGCGGTGGTCGGGGGGTCATTTCAGTCCTTTGCTTTGAGTTGGCTTTCGAGTTCCGCGATGCGGGCGCGCAATGGCGCAGTGGCTTCCTCAATCTCAGCCGCGGTGTAGCGCGGCGTGATATATTTCGGACAGTTCCAGTCGAAGGAGATCACTTCGATGCGAAAGATCCGCTCGACCAGCTTCTGGTCTTCCTCATCGGCGAATTTGGCGATCAACTCGGGATGCGCGCGAGCGTCCTCGACATGAGCATGACCGAGAATCTTGAGCCGCTCGCGGCGCGGGTAGTCCATGAGGAACAGGCAAACGCGGTCGCTCGCGGCGACATTGCCCGTGGAGAGCATCTGGCGATTGCCCTTGTAGTCGGCGAACGCGAGTTGTGTCGGGCTGACCACTTTCAAGAACCCAGGGCGCCCGCCGCGATGTTGCACGTAGGGCCAGCCCGTTTCTGTGACCGTCGCCATGTAGAACGAGTCGCGTGCCTCGATGAATACGCGCTCCTCGTCCGTGAACGGATCGCGCTCGGGTGCGGTGCCGAGCACGGCCCGGCGTCCGTAGTAGTGCTCCTGCGCGGCGAGCACGGAGGGCGTGAGCACCATTCGCATGAATTGATCAGCCATAGGCGGAAAGGTATTGGGGTGAATGTCGATAATGGAGTCCCACCTCGAAGCTCAAGCCTGCCCGCCAAACGACAGGTAGTCGTCGAAGTCCAGGTAATCGAACAGCGTCCCGATGTCGATGCGGCGGACGTCGAGGGACTTGATGCGGCCGGCGAGCCATTCGCGCGTCTCGACGTCGTTTTCCACGAACGTTTCCGTCCACAGACTCCACGCCACAATCTCGTGCGGCGCTTTGTTCGCCCGTGAGCTGACCCATTGGAGCATCTCGAAATCGCCGGAGCCGGTTTTTACTTGCGCGAGAAATTCATCCGCCGTCACTCCGGCAAAGCCGAAGAGCACGTTGTCGAGCGGGTTGTTGAACTTGTAGTCGCCGTTCTTGCCCGCGAGCGTGGCGCGAGCCTTGTCGATCACGCGCGGCAGGATGGTGAAACCACCGAGGCGGACGCGCGGACTGCGCGGTGGGCGTTGAGTGAGATCGGGAGCCGAAATGGAGATGTTGACGTTCATGGATTGGGTATTGGTTGAGGTGTTGTGAGTTCAGCTGGCAGCAAGTGCAGCGTTGATCTCGCGCCGTGATTTTACGCCACGCAGCGTCTGCAAAGGCTGGCCGTTCTTGAAAACGACGAGCGTGGGAATGGACGTGATGCCAAAGCGCGCGGCCAGTTCAGGCGATTCGTCGATGTTGACCTTGGCGATGATGGATTTGCCGGCCTGCTCGGCGGCGATTTCATCGAGCACGGGCGCAATCATCTTGCACGGACCGCACCATTCCGCCCAGAAGTCCACAAGGACGGGCGTTGCGCCGGAATTGATCGCGGCGTCAAAGGTCTGTTGGTTCAAAGCCTGCGTTTTCATGGCTGTGTTCCTTCGGTTTGTTCGTGTCTTTGGAGAATTCAGGCGTGGGCTGACGGCGTCGTTGACGTCGTCAGCCCCGCCCGATTGGTTCAGTGAGCGCAGGCACAGGCGCCGGTTTCGCACGCTTCCTCAGCCTTCACTTCCGGGAAGTCCACGACGGTCCGCGCGACGTGATTGACGTAATTCGTGAGGAGGTTAAGCGCGACGTTCGCCGTGGTCTCGACGATCTCGGCGTCAGTGAGTCTCGCTGCACGAGCGGCCTTGAACTCGGTCTCGGTGAGTTCACCACGTTCCACGACGATGCTCCGGGCCAGGTTCAGGATGGCTTCTGTGCGGGCATCCGTGGCCACGACTTTGCGAGCATCCAAGATCTCGCGTTCGGTCAGTCCGACTTTGCCACCGATGAAGGCGTGAGCGTTTCGGCAGTAGGTGCAGTCATTGATCTCAGCGACGGCGAGCGCAATCTGTTCCCGGACTTTCGCGTCCAGCACACCACCCGCGAGAGCGCCGCTGAAGTTGAGGTAGCCTTCCAGCGCAGCGGGCGAATTGCCGAGGACGCGGAAGAGGTTGGGGACGACACCGAGCTTGGCTCGCACGCCATCGAAGAGTTGCTTGGTCTTGCCGGTGGCGCTGGACGGATCGAGTTGAGTGATTCGGTTCATATGCGTTTTCGTTTTTGGTGCCGCGTGATTGCGGTGTTATCCCTCCATACACAAGACGCATGCCAAGGCTTCGCGTTGGGGCATAACCATCAATTCATTGGCGTTTCGAGCGATTCTTCAAGAGCCATAAACTACGACATTTCGTTTACTACGAACTCTCGTTGCACATGGAAACGTGATTTCGTAGTTTCAACTCATGCATTGCGCAGACTTCCCCCATGTGATGGTTTCCATGGCCCAAAATCGGTCGCTGCCCGAGGTGCTTCGCGCCGTGGTCAGCGGGATTGCGCAATGCCGGAACGTCGTGCTGGCGCGCATCTGGCTGATTCAGCCGGGCGACATTTGCGCGACGTGCCGCTTCCGTCCCGAGTGCCCGGATCAAACTCGTTGCCTTCACCTCGTCGCCAGCGCGGGCAACTCCGACGACGCAAAGGCCGACTACACTAAGCTCGTCGGCGCGTTTCGTCGGTTCCCGATCGGCGTGCGAAAAATCGGACGAGTCGGACAGTCCGGCGAACCTCTACTGCTTCCCAATGTGCGCGGTGACGAAGAGTGGATCGCTGAACCCAAGTGGATCGCGCAGGAGAAAGTGAGGACCTTCGCCGCGCAACCGCTCGTCTTTCGCGGCGAAGTTCTGGGCGTGCTAGCGCTCTTCGATAAGGGAGTGCTGAGCGACGAAGATTTCCGATGGCTTCGCGTCTTCGCGGATCACGCCGCCGTGAGCATCGCCAACGCGCGAGCCTTTGAAGAGATCGCCGCACTCAAGGAACGCCTCGAACTGGAGAATGGATATCTCCGGGAGGAAGTCACCGCGGCGCTCGGCGCGCACGACATCGTCGGCAACAGTCTTGGACTCAAGAAGGTCCTCCAGCAAATCCAACTCGTCGCACCAACGGACGCAGCAGTGCTCATCAACGGCGAGAGCGGCACCGGCAAGGAACTCGTCGCGCGCGCCATTCACGAGAACAGTCCTCGCAAAGGTCGCGCACTGATCAAAGTCAATTGCGGCGCCATTCCGGAGAACCTTTTCGAGAGTGAATTCTTCGGGCACATGCGAGGCGCATTCACGGGAGCCGTGCGCGACAAACCGGGTCGCTTCGAACTTGCCGATGGCGGCACGTTGTTCCTCGATGAGATTGGCGAAATCCCGCTCGCCATGCAGGCCAAGCTGCTCCGCGTATTGCAGGAACAGGAAATCGAACGCGTTGGCGACGTGCGCACTCGCAAGGTCAACGTCCGCATCGTCGCGGCGACCAACCGTGACTTGAAGAAGGAAGTAGCCGCCGGACGTTTCCGCCAGGACCTGTTCTACCGGCTGAGCGTATTTCAGCTCGAGATTCCGGCGCTGCGCGAACGAAGCGAGGACATCGCCCTATTGGCGGCGCATTTCGTTCGCACCACAGCCAAAAAGATGAACCGCCCGGCGCCACGTTTTACCAAGGCACACGTCGATCAACTCGCTGCTTACAACTGGCCCGGCAACATTCGCGAACTGCAGAACGCAGTGGAACGCGCGGTGATCCTCTCGCAAGGTGGTCCACTGCAATTTGACCTGTCGACAGCTGGGGACAGCGCTGAATCGAACCCCAAGCAGACCGCAACTCCCGCGACACAACTGCTGACTCGCGAGGCCCACAAGCGCCTTGAACGCGAAAGCATCAGTTCAGCGTTGAAGCAAAGCGGGGGGAAGATCTTTGGCGAAGGAGGGGCGGCTGAATTGCTCGGCATGAAACCCACCACTCTGGCTTCGCGGATCAAAGCGCTCGGCATCCACCGATCCCGGTGAACGAGTGAACCCTACTTGAGCAAATCATTGGCGGACGCCTTCAATTGCTCTGCCACGAATGGCGACAGATGGAGCAGCTGCGCTCCGCGCTTGCCAAGGCTTGTGAGCAGCGCCGCACCATTCTGGTCCACGAACGAAACGTCCCTCAGATCGAGCGTCAGAATGCTATCGGTTGCCAGTGTGGTATCAGCCACTCGCCGCAGTTCTTCCGCCCATGGACCGGCGACGCGGCCTTCGAGCTTCAGCGAGACCGTGTGATCAGGGGCGCCAATTCGGGATATCTTCAACACAAAGTATAGGTGTTTAAGAATCAGAGTGTCGACCGTCCGTCCGAAGTTCGGCGCGCCGGCGCACCCGCCCACCAGTCGAGAACGTGCTCACGCAGTTGTTTGCGTGCGCGGTGCAAGGTGACCCACAGATTGCTTTCGGAGATGTTCATGCGTTCACAAACTTCGGCATTGGATCGTTCCTCGACTTCGTAGAGTTGGAACACCTGCGCGACCCGGGGCGGCAACTGGCCCAGAGCCCGCTCCAGGTTCTCGTTGAGCTCGGCCAACTCGATACGCCGGCTGGGTAATTGGGATTCGGCCGCGACATCGTGAAGCCACATCATGGTGTCCTCCCAGTTGGACTCCTCATCCGACGGCAGCGGCACCTCAGCGCGGACGGCTCGCTCACGACACGCGCGGCGGAGGTGGTCGTAGATCTTGTGTCGCAGGATGCCGACCAGCCAGGTTCGTTCTGCGGACTGCCCCGCAAAACGCCCGTGCGCCTTGAGCGCGGCAAGGAAGGTGTCCTGCACCAAATCCTCGGCCACGCTCGCGTCGCGCACCTGGCCGACGGCAAAGTTGAAGAGGTAATCGGCGTGGGTTTCGATCCAATCAGCGGAAGTTTCGTTCGCGGCAGTCGCGGAAGTGTTCGTCGTGGTTGTCATGGCAACACCGCTATTGCACCGCCCGTGCCACGAACCTTGGTCCGGCAAAAGAGTACACAATCCTCAATGAAATCAGGCCTTTGCCGAGGCCAACGGCATTTCCGATTCGCCACGGTAATATCGCGGCCGCGAACTATCGTGGGCGCCCGCGAAATCTCGCGGTCAGCGTTTCGAGAATCAGCCCGTCCGGAGTTGCTACGGAGTGACTGCGCGATAGAACCGACGCATCATCGGAGCGTTGGTATCGCGGAAGAGAATCGGGGCGTTCGTGCCTTGAATCGTCCGGAGTGTAATCCAACTGTTCAAATCATCCGAGCCCTGAATGCGATAGCTGCGACCGGCTTGAGTTTGCAGTGTGAACTCGAATTGGCCGTCAGCCACTTCCGCCTCGCTGAGCTGCGGCGCTGGCACAGGTGCCTGCACTTGATCGATGAGGGCCCGGAATCCCGCCAGCTCAGTGCCGAACTGCGTATCGCCGTAGCCCAGGTGATTCACGAGCAATTGCCAAGGCTGGTGACTGGGTGAATTCGTGACGCCATTAATGACGACAAAGATCGGCTGCCCGGACGATTGAAACTGGAAACGCACGCGGTTCGTGCCGAGGCCTGAGCCGTAGTCGTTCACCACCGGATTGAACCCTTGTTGCGTGATGAAGTTATCCGTCTGCGATTGATAGAATCCTGCCGGTTCCTGGTTTACTGCGACATGCAAGACGGGCACGCCGTACGGATTGCCGCCGCGCGCGGCATACCAGTCGACGATGCCGGTCTCCACCTGCGGTGCAGCGGCGACGCAGAACGGACACCAGACCGCGAACCATTCGAGAAACACAATGCGTCCGGCAAAGTCGGTAAGATTCACCTGTCCGCCGGCGGGAACAGTCGTTCCGTCAGCTCGGGTGAATGGCTTGCGAGCGACGAAAGTGAAGTTGGTCACCGTGTCGCCAACGCGACAGGTGGCGGCCGACGCCGAATCGAGAACCATTATCAGTGCGAGAGTCAGCAGCCAGCGGCGTGTCCAGCGGAGTGCGAGGAATGAGTTCATAAGCAGTGTCGGGTTGAGGTTCGGTGACGGGATCAAAACTGAAGAGCGACGGCGACCTGGGCATAGAACCAGTCACGGTCACGATAGAGATTGGTGAACGGTCGCGTCCCGAGTTCCAGCTGGTCATAGCGAGACCAGAGCGGCCCGGCCGAGACACTGAAGGACGCGTGTTCGCCGCCGTAGCGGATTCCCGGAGCCAGTTGAAACGTGCGAACGCCAGGCGCAGAAGTGGAGATGAAGAGCGAGTTCTCAATCTCGCCGGTGTCGCGATAGTAGAGCACGGAAACATTGACGAGCCAACGCGGCGCGAACTCATACTCCAGCGTTGTCCCGGCGAACCACGCTCGGAGCGTTGGATTCTCGTGCGTGTAGCCGCCCGACGTGCGCCACACCCAGTTCTCGCCCAAGGCCACGTTCACCGAGCCCCGGTAGATGTAGCGATGTTCCCGGCCCGACGTGATTCGCAGCTCTACTTCATGCTGCGCGCGAATGCGGCGCGTGAGCACGTTCTCGAACTTCAACGATGGTGCGTAGGTGTGAAGGATCTCGCGTCCACGGAGCAGTTCAGAGGTGAGTTGATCGAGCTCGTAACCGGGAGCGATCTCGTCGTTGGCGTACCGGAACGAGGCTTCGACGAAGCCGGTGGTGGGCTGGTATTCCCAGCGGACGCCACCGGCGGCGTTGAAGCCCCGCGGCTCGGGCGTTTGGTAATCCGGGGCGAAACCAAACTGTTGACGGTAGTAGTTCGCGAACCAAAGCGAACGGTAATCGGTGAAGCCATCGTAAGCCGCGCCAGCGAGATTCACAGTCAGGCGCTCGCCCACTGTCTGTTTCAAACCGGCCTGGATGCCATTCAACTCTTCATCCAACGACTCGACCACGCCGAGGAAATCGAACTGTCGGAACGGCCGGTAATCTACATCGTAGGAGTTGTGAACATAGCCGAACCGCAGCTCAGGCCCGCCACGTTTGTGACGCAGGTTCGCGCCAGAACTCGTAACGGCAATGTCCGATGAGAAGAGACCATCGAACGAGACCTCAGCCTTCGTTTCAACAGGCGGACCCGTCGCAATCTCGATCGCGTCAGCACCGCGTGAGCCGCGAGACGAAGCGGTCTTCGGGGGTTTGATGGCGTCGATGATCTGGCGCAGGTGCTTCGTTCCCTCGAATCCTGCACGCCGGTAGACTACGCGAAATTCGGGAGCCTCCTTCGTTCCGCGCGTACCATCGATAATAACTACGAACGGCGTCGCCGCACCATCGAGCTTTGCCAGCAGCGCACCATCGAAATCATTGGCGACGGTGTGTGCGCCTGTTTGCTCGATGAACTGGCGCGTGAGTTTCGGATTGTCGCGCTCGATGTTGACCGCCACCACGCGCACCGGAACCCCATGCAGATTACCGTTCTTGCCCGCGTAATACTTCTGGATGCCACCCTCGATTTCGGAGGTGGCGCGTTTGCACGGGACGCACCAGTAGGCAAAGAAATCGAGCACCACGATCTGCCCCGCGAAGTCCGCGAGTTTGACTTTGCCGTCAGCTTCCCATTTCGGCAGTTCAAACATCGGTGCGGGTCGGGGGTCGGCTGCTGATGCGGCCGGGACGGGTTTGGCTACGGTGAAAAACGCCAGCGCGCACAGCGCACCGACCCGGCAGAGTTGAGTAATTTGGATCATGGCTTAACGACACGAACTGCAGCCGGAGTTTTGGGAGGCGTCGCCACCGGGAAAGCCGGGGCCAATTTGCGGGAGCAATCTCGGGGAGTTGTAAGCAAACACCGCCGAATCAGCGAACGTCATGTTCGGCTTTGCGACCAATCGTTGCTGGCGGACCGCAGGCGTCGAGCAGCCCAAGAGGGCCAACGGAATGAAAAGGAAACTGAATCGCCCAAGTCTCAATCGACGTGGCCGATCCTTGATAGCAAACGGATTCATGAGAGGTGAGAGAGCGCAACCGGCGATTTCTTCCCGAGGATCTTTTGGCCGCCATTGAGGTGTTCTGCGGCTTGCAGATGAATGTTGCATGCCCGTGCGTCGGGCGGAGTTGCGGATCCTTACAAGACTGAGCGTTCAGAAGCTCTTCATCGAATCTGTAAGGTCTCCTCGCCGACGCCGACATACGGCCGTATGCAAATCCTTCCACCAACGAATCCGGCTCCGATTGCCCCCCAAGACAAGGCCAACCTAATCGTCCTCGCCGCTCGGCGACGGAGAGAGACCGAACTGAATCCCCGCGAACGGCTGATGCTTCCTTCGCACGAGTCTCTATCCGCGCCTCCAATCCAAACCGCCGCTCGCCCCATCTGGTCCGCGATCCACGATTAAGCAAACCAGACCCTCAACATTGCTCCCCATCCATGCGACAGCACCGCAACTTTCCGAAGCTCGAAGATTTCGACGTTTACTCACCATCCGCCGCCACGCTCGCGCGCTCAAATAGCAGAACCTACGACACCACAGTGGAGCTCAGCCACGGCCAGACCATCGCGAGTTGGGTGTGCCGATTCATCGCCGCGGCCATCATGGTCGAAACGCTGTTCTTCAAGTTCACCGGCGCACCAGAATCGGTATACATCTTCTCCAAGATGAACCTCGAACCGTGGTGGCGCTACGGCCAAGGCATCTGGGAACTTGCTGCGTCGATTCTCCTTCTGATGCCGCGCACGGTCTGGGCGGGAGGCATCCTGACACTGGGCGCGCTAGGCGCCGCCATCGTCAGTCACATCACCGTGCTGGGCATTGAGATACAGGGCGACGGCGGGCTGCTGTTTGGCATGGCGTGGACGGCGTTCCTGAGCGGCGCGGTGGTGACTTTCCTCCATCGCCGGGAGATTCCTGGCTACGTTTCGATGTCCACGTAACCCGCCCCGCTCTGACGAAGCGTCTGGCAGGCGGATTGAAGTTTGATTACCCGGGCGGCGGTTGGTAAACATGGCTACCGCAGATGCCACGGTCACACCGATGAAATCGCCGCCCTCCAAACGCGACGTTGAGACGGAGCCAAACCAAAGTCCCGCTGACGATCTCCAGCATCGCCTGATCGAGAGCAGCCCGGACTGCCTGAAGGTCCTCGACCTCGAAGGACGTCTGCGCTCGATGAATTCAGGTGGGATGCGGGTGTTGGAGATTTGCGATCTGGCCCCCGTTATCGGCAAGGACTGGCTGGAATTCTGGACAGGCGAGGATCGCGATGCCGCACGCAACGCGGTGGAGACCGCACGCCGCGGCGGCATCGGACGCTTCACCGGATTCTTCGCCACCACGCAAACGAAGACGCCCAAGTGGTGGGACGTCATCGTCAGTCCGATCCTGGATGCAGAAGGCAAACCGGAGAGTCTTCTGGCCGCTTCACGTGACGTAACGGAATCCCGCCGCGCCGAACGCTTGCTTCAAGCGATCATCGACGGCACTTCGATGGTCACTGGCCAAGAGTTCTTCCGCGCCCTCGTTCAGAATCTCGCGAAGGGGCTTGGCGTCCGTTACTCGTTCGCGGCGGAATGCCTGCCGAATGATCGCGCCCGCTCGCTGGCAGCGTGGTTCAGCGGCGAGGACACACCTTCGTTCGAGTATGATGTTCGCATTGCGCCGTGCCTGAAAGTTCTCGAAGGACGCACCTGCCTGTTCGATCGCGATCTTCAGAAGCAGTTTCCCGAGGACAAACCGCTCGTCGAGATGTCGGCCGAGAGCTACCTCGGCGTGCCCATGCGCGACGCGAAAGGCGCGGTCATTGGGCACCTCGTCGTCATGGACGACAAACCGATGATTCGCGATCCGCTCATGATTTCCGTGATGGAAACCTTCGCCAGCCGCGCAGCGGTGGAGCTCGAACGGATGCGCGCCTACGAACACTTGAGACAACAGTTTCAGGAAAGCGAGGAACGATTTCGTGACCTTTTCGAGGAAGCACCCATCGCCTACGTCAATGAAGGGCTGGATTCAAAATTCATCAGAGCGAACCGCGCGGCGCTCAAGACACTCGGCATCAAAGCCGAGGATGTAGCGCACACCTACGGAAAAGACTTTATTCCCAACACGCCCGACGCCCAACGTCGTTTGAAGGAGGCGTTCGAATCCATTGGCCGGGGCACCGACACGAGCGGCGCGATCCTCGAGCTGCGCCGCAAAGACACCGGCAAGCCACTCTGGATTCAGTGGTGGTCGCGGCCCGACCCCGGCGGCACCTACACGCGCACGATGTTCGTCGACATCACCGAGCGCGTGCTGATGGAACAGGAGCAGGCGCGATTGCAGGCGCAGAACAGATATCTCCAGGAAGAGATTCGGAGCGAACACAACTTCGACGAAATCGTCGGAAACAGTCCATCGCTAATTGAAGTTTTGCGACTCGTCGATCAAGTGGCGCCGGCGGATTCGACTGCGCTCATCTTTGGGGAGACTGGCACTGGCAAGGAACTGATCGCTCGTGCAATTCACGATCGCAGCAGCCGCCGGTCGCGCCCGCTCGTGAAAGTGAATTGCGGTGCCATCAGCGCCGGCTTGGTCGAGAGCGAACTCTTCGGGCACGTGAAGGGCGCCTTCACGGGGGCGCTCGCAAATCGAGACGGCCGCTTCAAGGTCGCCGACGGAGGCACCATCTTCCTGGACGAAGTCGGCGAACTGCCGCTGGAGACGCAGGTGAAATTGCTTCGAGTGTTGCAGGAACAAGAGTTCGAACCGATCGGCAGTAGCAAGACCATCAAGGTCGACGTCCGCATCATCGCCGCCACCAACCGCGACCTGAAGGCTGCGGTGGCTGAAGGAAAGTTCCGGCGCGATCTCTACTATCGGCTCAACGTCTTTCCCCTCGCGGTGCCACCGCTCCGCGAGCGCATCGCCGACATTCCCCTGCTCGTCAGCTTTTTCCTGCAACGTTTCGCAAAGAAGCTCGGCAAGACGTTGAAACAAGTCCCGCCGGAAACCATGAGCCGTCTCACCTCCTATGACTGGCCCGGAAACATCCGCGAGCTCCAGAACGTCATCGAACGAGCCATCCTGCTTTCTCCCGGAGAAGCGCTCGCGCTGGCACCAGATTTTTCACCGATATCCGAGTCCACCGTCAACCGGCGTGAGAATCTCCAAGGTCAAACCCGGAGCAACGCCGAGGCCACCGTCCCCATTCCAACAGACGCGACCCTCACGCGAGCCGATTCCCTTGAAGAGGTCGAACGCCGCCACATCGAAACCGTGCTGGCACAAACCAATTGGATGATCGAAGGCGAACGCGGCGCCGCGAAGATTTTGAATTTGAACCCAAGCACCCTGCGCAGCCGGATGAAGAGCCTCGGAATCAAGCGACCAGGTCACTGAGGCGACGGCTTTAGCACGTGGCCGTATTCCAACAACTTGACCCCAGCAACCGACACTAACTGCTAGCCATCAAGAGAGTCGAACACAGGTCACTGTCAGCAAGTCTGACAGCCGATTGGAGTGGGGAGCTAAGACCGGTTAAGCTGAGTAACTCGGATCGGCCTTTAATTAGGGCCTCGAAAAGGCATCATTTGGGTAGTTTCATCAGTGCAGCTCGCGCAATCCCGACAGCTGGCTCCATTTACTCCGTCAATACTCCCTCATTACACATCTAACTACTCTTCATCTACTCCGTCACCACCCAGCCAGTGGTTCATCACTGCTCGCTCACGTCGGGGGAGATTCAGGCTCTACGATGTTCAACCAACGAAATTGAACATGAACCGCCATCGACTTTTTCTCAGAGCCTGTCTGAAAATTCTTAGAGGTACCGCGGCGAGGGATTTCAAGCCAAAGGCCGCCTGGCTTCCTTATTCGTCGGTCAGAGGTCCGCGTGGGAAATCCTACCTCCTCGCGCCTCGCCATCCGGCCTTTGGCTTGAGAACAGCACCTCTCGGAATTTTCAGACAGGCTGTCAGGGTTCCAACTATTACCGGCAGGTGGATGAACCGAAGCAGGAACGCCTGCCGAACAGTAACCGTTCAGCAGGCGTCGGCGGAGATTAACCAATCGGCGACGAACTTCGCAGGGTTTCTTCAGTAACGACGACGCTCCCGCTGCGCTTCCACAATCACGCCGGCTGACGTGCAGGTCCAATAGATCGTCCCGTCGCGGTCCACGGTGATGTCGGTGGGCTCGGGATCGCCGGCATTAACGAGCGTCTTCTTCATCGTGCGCAGGTTAAGTTCCCACACTCTGTTTTGTCCGCCATTCGCGCCGTTGACGCCGGGAGTCGGAACTTCAGTCCAGTAAAGGCGGTCGCCCTGGCGGTTGAGCGCGATGCCGACGGGTTTGTTCAAACCGCTGATCAGCACGCTAACTTCGCCGTGTGCACTGCGTTCGAGAATCACGCCGGCGGTTTTGCAGGTCCAGTAGAGGTCGCCCTTGCGGCTGACGGCGATGTCGGCAGGCTCGGGTTCGCCCATGTTCACGACGCTGACGCCCTCACGTGTGAGCACGGAGACGTTGTTTGATCCGCCCATCGTGCCGGGCACGGCGGGCGTAGGAATCTGCGTGAAGAAAATGCGACCCCAACGATCAATCGCGATGCCGCTGGGCTTTTGCAACCCGGTCAACACGGGCATCGTCTCGCCGTCCTCGTCCTGGGTGAGGATCACGCCAGCGGATTTGCAGGTCCAATAGACCTGCCCGCGGCGATCCATGGCAATGTTCACCGGCTCCGGCTCGCCGGTGTTGATCGTGTCGATGGACCAATCGCAGAGGTCGAGGCGCTTGACGCCATTGCCGGCATTCGGCGTGCCGGGGTTGGGAATCTCCGTGAAATACAGCTCGTCGCCGCCGGCCACGATGCCCGTGGGTCGGTTTAGGCCAGACGCGACAACGCGGGTCTTGAATTCGCCTGCATCGACAGTTTGGGCGAGCATCGCAAGCGTGCCCGCAACGAGACAAAGGTGTTTGATCTTCATGTGAGTTGAGAACTGGAGTCTATGGTTTGATGACGGACGGCGGTGCTGCGGCTGCGACAGGCAACCTGCGTCGGTGAATCCCACGCCGCACCGGAACTCTGAGCGTTGGAAAGGTGGATTATTCCCGCCGTGGAGAAAGACGCGGTGAACGCAAAAATTCTGCATAGCTCAGGGAATAAACCGCAGGATACGTTCTCCCAATAGAGATGCACGAAGTGAGCACCGAGAGCCTGGTCGAGCGGTTTTACCAATCGCTCTACCACTTCGCGCTCAGCCTCGCGCGCAGCGAGGTGATGGCGGCGGATTTGACCCAGGAAACGTTCTACCTCTGGTCCGCCAAGGGTCATCAGCTTCGCGACGCGACGAAGGTGAAGGCGTGGCTGTTCACCACTCTGCATCGTGAGTTTCTTCGAAGACACCAGCACTCCGTCCGCTTTCCCCACCACGAAGCCAGCACGGTGGAACATGAACTGCCGGTCGTCGCATCCACGGTCGAAAACCAGCTGGATGCAGCCTCAGTGATGCAGGCCCTTCAAAGCGTGGATGAGATCTACCGTGTGCCGCTGGCGATGTTTTACCTCGAGGATTTCTCCTACAACGAAATCGCCGAAGCGTTGGAAGTCCCCGCTGGCACCGTGATGTCGCGGTTGGCCCGCGGCAAAGCCCAGCTCCGGGCCCTGCTTGGAGAAACAGCCACCGGCACCCAGAATAGAATTGTGCGTTTGCCCGAATCGCAACCCCGGGCCAACGAGTGACCCATGACCTCTCTCGAAGCAAAATTCATCCTCGAAGCCTGCCGCTCCGGCGAACTCGACGGCGACGATCCGAAGATCGCGGAAGCACTGCGCATGATGGAGTCCGACCCCGAGCTGGCGCAATGGTTTGCCTCGATGCAGGAACTCGACCGCGCCGTCGCCACCAAGCTGAAGTCTGTTCCGGTGCCGGAGGATTTGCTCGCAAGAATTCGGGCGGGCGACGTGGCGAGCCCGACTCCGAGACCTCACCTGACGCGCCGTCGCTGGCTTGCGATAGCAGCGGCGGGAGTCGCGGTGGCCGCTCCGGCAACTTTCCTCCTGACCCGATCCCGCCCCGGGAGCCTTGCGACGTTTCGCAATGACATAGCGACGTTCATGGACGGATGGGACTATGCGCTCGACTTGAATGAGATCGAATATGCGAAGATCCGGGATTGGCTGACGATGAAGGGCACTCTCGAGAACTTCGCCGTGCCCGACGCCCTGGCTGGCAGCAGCACGATCGGATGCAAAGCACTGCGATGGCAGGGTAATCGCGCCGCTCTGATTTGCTTCTCGCCGCGGGGTGCGGGAGCGACTGTCCACATCTTCGTCATCAGCCGACAGGCCGTGACGGACCCACCGCCAGTCACGCCCGAGCAGTTGAAGCTGGCGAAGTGGAACAGCGCGACGTGGGCCGACGACAACAACGTCTATCTGGCTTTGACCACCGCCGATCCCGACAAGCTCAGCCGTTGCTTGTAACTCCTCACGGCGTCACCGCGCGATAGAATCGACGCATCGTTGGAGCGTTGGTGTCCGCCGGCGGGAACAGTCGTTCCGTCAGCTCGGGTGAATGGCTTGCGAGCGACGAAAGTGAAGTTGGTCACCGTGTCGCCAACGCGACAGGTGGCGGCCGACGCCGAATCGAGAACCATTATCAGTGCGAGAGTCAGCAGCCAGCGGAGTGTGAGGAATGAGTTCATAAGCAAGGTCGGAATTGAGGTTCGGTGACGGAATCAAAACTGAAGAGCGACGGCGGCCCGGGCATAGAACCAGTCGAGGTCACGATAGAAATTGGTGAACGGTCGTGTGCCGAGTTCCAGCTCGTCATAGCGAGACCAGAGCTGCCCGGCCGAGACATTGAAGGACGCGTGTTCGCCGACGTGGTGGATTCCCGGGGCCAGCTGAAACTTGCGAACGCCATAAGTGTGAAGGATCTCGCGTCCGCGGAGCAGTTCAGAGATGAGTTGTTCAAGCTCGTAACCGGGTGCGATCGCAGCAGCCGCCGCTCGCGCCCGCTGGTGAAAGTGAATTGCGGTGCCACCCTGCGCAGCGGGATGAAGAACCCAGGGATCAAACTGCGAGGTTACTGAGACAAAGTCCGGCGTTGAATCGAGGTCGGCAAAGGTTTAGGCACGCGGTGTAACTTCGGGCTAATGCTTCTCCCTGCGGGCTTGACCGCACCACGCCGTCCTGACAGACCTAGCTCATGAAATCTCGCCTCGTTATTCTCGCAGCCGTTGTGTCGGCGTCTTTTGTCGCCGGAGCAGCCGATGAACTCACACTGCACACCTTCAAGAAACAACAGCTCAGTGACCAGTTCTGGAGCGAGGGGGCGAACCTCGGGGACTTCAACAAGGACGGCAAGATGGACGTGGTGTCCGGGCCGTTCTGGTGGGAGGGGCCGGACTTCAAAAAGCGTCACGAGTATGACGTGGCCGACAAGCGCAAGTCGCCCGGCGGCGCGGCTCCGTTCGAGCTGAAGCTCGGGCCGATGACGAAGGTGACCGTGCCAGGCTTCCACGGCGGTCTCGGCAAGGAAAACGCCTACTCGGATAATTTTTTCGCGTTCGCGCACGACATCAGCGGCGATGGCTGGGATGACATTCTGATTCTCGGTTTCCCGAGCGCGGCGTCGTATTGGTATGAGAATCCCAAAGGCGCTGGCGGACTTTGGAAGAAACATCTGGCGGTAGATCTCACCGACAATGAGTCGCCGACGTTTGGAGACATCACGGGCGACGGTAAGCCGGAGCTGCTCTTTCACACGCGCCTCAAGGAAGGCACGAACATGGTGAGTTACTTCGGCTACGCGCAGCCCGATTGGAGCAAGCCGACGGAGAAGTGGACGTTCCACAAAATCTCCACGCCCGGCAAATGGCACTGGTTCAATCACGGCTACGGCTTCGGCGATGTGAACAACGACGGCAAGCTGGACATCCTGGAGAAGGACGGCTGGTGGGAGCAGCCGAAGTCGCTCGCGGGCGATCCGACGTGGAAGCAACACAAGGTGCCCTTCGCGCCCGCCCACGGCAGCGCGCAGATGTATGCCTATGATGTGAACGGCGATGGATTGAACGACGTAATCACGAGCCTCGCGGCGCACGGTTACGGCCTCGCGTGGTTCGAGCAGCTCAAGGAGCGCGATGCGGACGGCAGTATTCGTTTCACCCAGCACAACATCATGGAGCCGAAGAAAGGTAACGCGCCGCCGCCGCTGAACAAATACGGCGTGCGCTTCTCGCAACTTCACGCGGTGGACCTCGTGGACATCGATGGCGACGGTTTGAAGGACATCGTAACGGGCAAACGTTTTTGGGCGCACGGTCCGGCGGGCGATGACGAACCCGGCGCACCGGCGGTGCTCTACTGGTTCAAGCTCGTGCGCGGCGCGGATAAGTCCGTGGACTGGATCCCGCATCAGATCGACAACGATTCCGGCGTCGGCACGCAAGTGGTCGCGGCGGACGCGAACGGTGACGGCTTGCCGGACATCGTCGTGGGCAACAAGAAGGGGACGTTCGTCCATGTTCACTCGAAGAAAACGGTGAGCCGCGAAGAGTGGGAGAAGGCCCAGCCGAAGCTCGCCGCGCCGCAGCGGCTGGAAGTGAAGTAGTTCCAGTCTTCGCCTCTGTCGCATGAAGAAGTTCTTCCTCTTGCTGACGCTCACGTCGGCATGCCTCGTTCGATCATTCGCCGCACCGGCGGAGTTCAAGCTCGCGGGTGATTGGGATGTACAAGTCACCTTCACGCACGGCGGCGGTTCTCCCGTGAACACCATCGTGCACGTGACGCCGCCCGAGTGGGTCACCGTGACGGCGGAGAAGTATGATTCGCTCCCGGTCTTCAATCCGCGCGCGGGCGGTTGGGTGAAGGGCGTGCAACTCGTCGGCGTGCGCGCGCAGGAAACCACGACGCCCAATCTGCTCGACAAGGACAGCCTCGTGCTACGCGCTGGACCGGAGGCGAGTTCCGAGACGTTCCGCCGCGGCGAGGCGTATGAAGTGGATCTCTCGTGGGGCACCGTGGGTCGCACGACGAACAACATCATCGGCGCGAAGCAGCCCGTGTATGCGAGCTATCGCCACGCGCAGTTGCGTCTCGACGCCGTGGTGCTGACCAAGGATGGACGCGTCGAATTGCGCAAGGGCCAGCCGCTCTCCGCCGCACCGCTCGCGCCGGAAGTCAAACCCGGCGAGCAGCACCTCGGTAATATCTGGCTGCCCGGCGTCATCGCGAAGCTATCGCCCGATCATCTCTTCCCGATTCTGGAGACGGCTTATCCCGAACCGCCGAAGCCTTCGCCGACAGTCGCGGAGAAGTTCACGCCGAAAGCGCTCGCGAAGCTGCGCTCGGGTGAACCGCTCCGCATTCTCGCGTGGGGCGACAGTGTCACGGTCGGCACCTACGTGCCCGACTGGCAGAAGAATCGTTGGCAGGAACAATTCGTCGCGCGACTGAAGGAACGTTTCCCGAAGGCTAAGATTGAACTCGTCACTGAAGCGTGGGGCGGGCGCAACACGAGCACGTATCTCGCACAACCGCCTGGCGCGGAGCACAACTACAAGGAGAAGGTGCTCGACGCGAAGCCGGACCTCGTGGTGTCCGAATTTGTGAACGACGCGGGGCTGAACCCCGAAGCGGTCGAGAAACAATACTCGAAGTTCCTCGCGGACTTTCAGGCCATCGGCGCGGAGTGGATCATCCTCACGCCGCACTATGTTCGTCCGGACTGGATGGGCCTCACGCGCGAGCGCGACATCGACAACGACCCGCGTCCCTACGTCGCCGGCCTGCGCCAGTTCTCGGCGAAACACGACGTCGCCCTCGCTGACGCCGCGCTGCGTTACGGTCGCCTGTGGCGGCAGGGCATCCCGCACACGAGCGTGATGATGAACTCCATCAATCATCCCGACGCGCGCGGCATGAAACTGTTTGCCGACGCCCTCATGGAATTGTTTCCATAGGCCGCAGAACGTTTTGAACATCCCATGAGCAACATGATTCCCGCCCCAGCCGATCGCCGCTTTGTCACCGCCGCCGAGAAGGTCGATTACGTCTCTCCGTGGACCTTGGAAGAATGGCTTTCCCGCGCCGACGTGGTGCCGAACAAGGAACTGCTCATGGTCCGCGCGAACATGGAGCCGTTCCGCTCGCATCCCTTCCACACGCACCCGACGCGTGAAGAGATCATCTACATCCTCTCCGGTCGTGCGGAGCAATGGATCGGCAAGCAGCATCGTATCCTCGGCCCCGGCGAGATGGTGTTGATCCCGAAGGGCGAGGTGCACGGCACCTACAATCCCTTCAACGAACGCCTCGTCTTCCTGGCCATCCTCTCACCTGCGAACGCCCCGGAGCCCGGCATCGTGGACGTGTCGACCGAGGAACCGTGGCGCTCGCTGCGCAACGGTTTCCCGAAGACAACTTAGCCCCCGGCCGGACTCCTCGCGACGCTTCGGCCGCGTTGCAATCGATCTTCAATCGGGTATTCTTCACGAGTCCCCGCTTTGCGAACTCAGGACCAGTTCGAAAGCGCCGACTGTTGTACCCGTGAACTTCCGCGCCACCATCGTCTTACTGCTGCTCGCACTGGCAGCACTGGCGTCTGGACTTGCTGCGGAAGCGACGAACCCCTCCTTCATCAACTTCGAGACCGCCGCCGTTCATCCCATCGCGCTAAGCCCAGATCGATCCACGCTCGCTGTCTGCAACCTCGCGGACGGAAAGCTCGAACTCCTCGATGTGACGGGTGACACGCCGCGTTCACTGGGCTTTGTGCCCGTCGGCATTGATCCGGTCACCGTCCGCTTTCGGAACGCCACCGAAGCGTGGGTCGTGAATCACATCTCCGACTCGATCAGCATCGTCGATGTCCCAGGCCAGCGCGTCATCGCCACGCTCGCCACGCTCGCCACACTCGACACTCCCAGTGATGTCGTCTTCGCCGGCACGCCCGCGCGCGCCTTCGTCTCCTGTGCGCTCCCGAACGTCATTCAGGTATTCGACCCCACGTCACACCAGCTCGTCACCAATCTCACCATCCACGCCGAACGACCAAAGGCGCTTTCGGTCAGTCCAGATGGTCAGCGCGTCTACGCGGCGATCTTCGAGTCGGGCAATGCCACGACCGTCATCGGCGCGAAGATGCGGAACCTGCTCTTCATCGACAACGTCGTGAGCCGCACGAACGGACCATACGGCGGATTGAATCCGCCGCCGAACGACGGGTTGACGTTCCGTCCATCGATCAATCCCAACCTCCCCACGAATCTCCCGCCACCGAACACCAGCCTGATCGTGCGCCGCAACGCCGCGGGTCGATGGCTTGATGACAATCAGCGCGATTGGACGGAGTTCGTCTCCGGCACCAACGCCGCGCTCACGCAACGTGTCGTCGGATGGGATCTGCCGGACCGCGACCTCGCGGTGATCGACACGGCGACGTTCGCAATCAGTTACGCGACCGGCCTGATGAACATCTGCATTGCCGCCGAACCGAATCCCGCCTCCGGCGCGATCGCCGTCATCGGCACGGAGGCGCGGAACGAAGTCCGGTTCGAGCCGAACCTGAACGGTGTATTCACCCAAGTGAAGCTGGCGATGGTGAACCCCGCGAACCTGTCGAAGATCGTCACCGACCTCAATCCGCACCTCGATTACTCGACGCCGGCAGTCTCCCCCGCAGAGCGCGACCAATCCATCGGAGATCCTCGCGCCATCGTTTGGACCGCAGACGGCACACGCGGCTATATCGCCGGGATGGGATCACGAAACATCGTCGTGGTCGGACCCGAAGGTTCACGTCTCGCGCTGCCACCGATTGAAGTTGGTGAAGGTCCATGCGGACTCGCGCTTGATGACACCCGCGGACGCCTTTACGTCTACCATCGCTTCGCTTCGAGTCTCTCGGTCGTGGACACCGCCCAGCACACCGTGAAATCCATCACTCGGTTCGTTGATCCGACGCCGATCCATGTCTCCGCCGGGCGCCGTCATCTCTACGACACGCGCCGCACGTCGGGCCTTGGGCAGGCGTCCTGCGCCTCGTGCCACGTCGACGCACGCATGGATCGCCTCGGCTGGGATTTGGGCAATCCTGCAGGCGACGCCGCGACCGCAGTCCTGAACCATCAAGGGCAGCTCGTGACGAACACCTACCACCCAATGAAAGGCGTGATGGTGACACAGACTTTGCAGGACATCATCGGACACGAACCGTTTCATTGGCGAGGCGACCGCGCGGACATCGAAGCCTTTCAAGGCACGTTCACCAATCTGCAAGGCGCCGCCGCTGCGCCAAGCGACGCTGAGATGCGCGAGTTCCGAGACTTCCTCGCGAGCATTCGCTTCCCGCCCAATCCGTATCGCAACCTCGACAATTCACTCGCCACCAATGTCCCGCTGCGCGGTCAGGTCGCGCTCGGCGACGGCGAGCTTCCGAGCGGCACTCCCCTGCTCTCCGGCGACGCCGTGCGCGGGTTGGCGCAATTCAATCGCGCCGAGAATTTCTGCGCGACTTGTCACACCGCGCCCACGGGTCTCGGCGTCGAGACGGCGCTGCAAGGCGGGTCTCAAAAGCCAATTGCTCCCGGACCGAATGGCGGACATTCCTTCCCGGTTTCGTTCCGTCTCGAAAACAATTTGCGCTCGAAGATCGCGCAGTTCCGCAACATGGCGGACAAGATTGGCACGAGCGGAACCTCCGTCGAGTCGAGCGCCGGTTTTGGATTCGGACATGATGGCAGCATAGATACGCTGCCGCGGTTCCTGAACGGCTTGCGTGTCGCGACCGATCGCGATGTCGCTGATCTCACGGCGTTCCTACTGTCGGTCGCCGGTTCGGATACGACCTCGCCGCGAGCCACGTCGGACACCACGCCAGTCACCGCCGTTGGGCGACAAGTCACACTCGCTTCCTCAAGCCGCACCGCTCAGTTTGAAGCCATGCTCGCGCTCGCTCGCTCACCGACTGGTCGCGTCGATTTGATCTCAAAGGGCTGGCGCGGCGATCTGAAGCGCGGCTGGTGGTTTGATTCCGCTCGAGATGTTTTCCTGTCCGATCGCCGCGCCGAAACGGCGACCGTGGAATCGCTGTTCGCTGCGATTGACTCCGGTTCCGAAACCACGTTTACGCTCGTGGCTCCCGGCACCGGCATCCGGCTTGGCATCGATCGCGATCTCGATGGGCAACTGGACGGCGACGAACTCGATGTCGGAAGCAATCCGTCCGAACTGCCGAATCTCGTCCGCGCCATCACCGAACGCAGCACCGTCGCGATTGGAACGCCCGCCACACTGAACGCGCAGTTCGCCGCATTGCCTGCGCCGCTGATCGGGTTCCAGTGGCTGAAGAACGGTGAATCACTGCCTGGCGAAACGAACGCTTCACTCGCGCTACCGTCGGTCGCATTCGCAGACGACGCCGAATATTCCGTCGCCGTTGTGACCGCTTTTCAATCGTGGACCAGCGCGCCGGTTAAGCTGGTCGTCGCACCGGCACTTGTGGAGATCGACCCCTCGTCACCACACGTCCGACTCGGCTCGAATGCGCTCTTCACCGCGACCGTGACGAGCGCGACGCCTTTCGCCGGTCAATGGCGGTTCAACGAAAGCTCGATTCCCGGAGCCACCAACAAGGCTCTGAGCGTGTCGAATGTGCAACTGGCGACAGAGGGCCGATACGATTTCGTCGTCGCGAACAGCTTCGGTTCTGTGACCAGCGCGCCCGCGTTCCTCACCGTGCTCGTCAACCCGACCACCGTGGTGCCGCCAGTGAGTCTTTCCGTGCCAGTCGGTGGCGATGCGACGTTCAGCTTCGTCATCGCCGGGAACCCGCCACCGTTTCACTACCAACTTCGTCGGTCGTCGACGACCCTGACCAACTACAGTTCGGACGAACGAATCGGTTTCCTCACACTGGCCAACGTCCAGACCAACCAGGCCGGCACCTACCGCGTGATCGTAACGAACGCCGCCAATTCGTCACCCGGCCTGACCATGCCGCCCGTGACGCTGACCGTGTTGTCGGACACGGACGGCGATGGATTGCCCGACGTGTGGGAAACCGCGAACGGGTTCGCCGCGACCGACGCCACCGATGCCGGGCTCGACGCGGATGGCGACGGTTTGTCGAACCGCGACGAGTATCTCGCCGGCACGAATCCGCGCGACAGCGGCAATCTGCTTCGCGTCGAGCAGATCGAGTTCGCAGACGAGATTCCCGCCGCCGTGGTTCGCTTTCTCGCCTTGGCAGGAAAGACGTATTCCGTCCAATCGCGCGATCTGATTGGCGAGTCGCCGTGGATGAAGTTGGCGGACATCCCCGCGCACGCCACGAACCGCCAAGTGGCGATCACCAACACCACGACCGCCGGGCCAACCCGCATTTATCGCCTCGCCACGCCGCGCGTTCGATGAACTCGAGAAGCCCGCTTGCGAATTCGCCGTCGACCGCTGATAACTATTCCGAACTCCACCGCTGAATGACGTATGGCTGAACGAACCTTGCCCCGCACCCTGCTGCCGCTGCTCGCCCTGATCGCGTGGCGCGGCGGCTTGCTCCCCGCCCACGCGCAGACCGCAGGCAGCGCGTTTACCTACCAGGGCCGACTGCTGGAGAATGGAGCGGCCACCAGCGGCACACATGACTTTCGGTTCGCGCTGTTCAGCGAAGTTGGTGGCGGCGCATCAGTCGGCCCGACGATCACGAATCTCGCCGTTTCGGTCAGCAACGGCGTCTTCACCAGCACGCTCGACTTCGGCATCGAAGCGTTCTCCGGCGCGAATAGCTGGCTGGAGATTGCGGTGCGCCCGGCGGGTTCGAGCGCGCTTTTCACCACGCTGGTGCCGCGACAGAAGCTCACGCCATCGCCGTACTCGATCTTCACACTGAAGGCCGCAAGCCTGACGGGCAAGCTGCCCGACTCGCAGTTGTCCACGAACGTCGCGCGGCTCGACAGCGAGCAGACATTTCGAAGCACCGTGACCTTCGCCGGTGGCGTGAGAGGCGATGGTTCGGCGTTGAGCAATGTCGTGGCGTCGACACTTTCGACTCGGCAGATGGAGCGACTTTGGCGGATTCCGATTCCGTTCGTAACGGTGACGAATGCGGGGAATCCGCCGGATGTGAATGGCAAGGGCGTGGTGGGCTACGATTTCCGGATCGGGAAGTACGAGGTGAACAACCACCAATACGCGGCGTTCTTGAACGCCGTCGCGGCAGAGGATCCGCGCAGCCTTTACAACACCAACTCGGCCGAGAATGTCCACGCGGGCATCACGCGGAGCGGTTCGCCCGGAGAATATCATTACGAGGTGAAGCCCGGCATGGGGCATCGCCCGGCGGTGCTGGTGGATTTCTACGACGTGCTGCGCTTCTGCAACTGGCTGCATAACGGCCAGCCTTCCGGTCCGCAGGATGAGACAACGACAGAAGACGGTGCCTACACGCTCACGCCGGAAGCGGTGGCCGCGGAGAATGTGCTGCGCAATCCCAGCGCGCGGTTCTGGTTGCCGAGTGACGACGAGTGGTACAAGGCGGCGTATCACCAACCCGGCGACATGGGCGGCGAATTCAACAATTACTGGCCGTTTCCGTATCAGAGCAACGACGCACCGATCTCAGAGCCGCCGCCAGGTGGACCAAACTCAGCGAACACATGCTGCGAAACGGGGCGGATGGCGACAGACGTCGGCGCTTACACGCAGTCGCGCACGTTCTACGGCACTTACGATCAGGGAGGGAATGTCCAGGAATGGACGGAGTGGACGAGTGAGTTTCAACCGCTGCGCAATCGCCGGATCCGCGGCGGGTCGCGGTACTACAACGAATTTTACACCGGCTCGCACGACTTCGAGTTCGACACCACGGATTACGACTCGGAATCGATCGGCTTTCGCGTCGCCGGCCGTGTCGAGCGCTGAACCTGTTTCCAGGAAACGCCCAAGCACGGCCGGCCGCGAATCAATCTTTCGATTGGCGATGTTCGATTACTTCGTCAGGCGGTAGAACTTCTGTCCCACGCCCGCGCCGGTGATCGTGACGGTGTTGAAGCCGCCGGAAACGGTCGGAGCGATTCCGACCGGTGTCCAGACGGTGTTGGCAGGTGTGAGCAGAGCAGAGGTCTGCTCCAACACAAAGCCAGTGGATGGAGCGGGCCAGGAGATGGTCGCGGACCCGCCGGTCAGCGTGATGGTGTGTTTCGGCACGACATCGAGCTTGGCTTCGGTGGTGGTCGACTCAGCACCCGGTGAGGTGACGACGGCGCGGAATATCGCACCTCCATCGCGCCCGGTCGGCACGAATGAGTACGAGGAGGAGGTGGCTCCAGCGATATCGGAGAACCCGGCTCCGTCGTTCCGTTGCCATTGATAAGCCACGGGGGTGGGAGCGGAATTGAGGGTCGCTTCGGCGCCTGCGGTAAACGTGACGGCTGCGTCAGCGTAGTTGCTCTCCAGCGCGGGCGAGAACTCGACGCTGTTGATCTCCCAACTGGGCGTGAAGGGTCCCTTGGTGTTGGTGTCACCGCCGTAGACAAACCGCAGCTGAACCGTATCTCCGGCGTTCAGGTCGCCGAGGTTGGCCACGCTGGTGAGGTAGGCAGGATCTTGGTGACCCGCCGAGGTCAGCACCCATGCCTCTTGTCCCGTGATCACGGAGTTGCCGGCCACCACGGTGCCGTTGTAGCCAACGGCGCTGAAGGCGGTGCCAGGCACTGCGTTGAACGCGCCGCCATTGATGCTGACCTGCAGTTTGCAACCGTCCCAGTTGTCCGGCTCAAGGCTCCAGCGGTGAGCGATGGTAACCGTCAGCGGTCCGCTCTGGACCACGCTCAGTGCGGGCGTGGTCAGGTAGCTGGTGTTTGCCGCACCGTTCTCTGTATCCAACTGGTTCACCTGCCAGCTGCCCGTGCCAGCGCTATAGGACCACGGCGTGCCTTGGAAGGCATTCGGGGTCAAGACCGTGAAACCGGCGCCCGTGGTGTTGAAGTCTTCCAGGCCGACGGTTTGAACCGCCTTGCTCAGGGAGGCGATCTGGTTGGCAGGATTTTGGGTAATGTTAATGCCCAGGCCGACCGGGTAAACGAACGTGCCGAGCCAGGCGGCGGGAATGGGCGAGAGCGTGTTGGGATCCGTCGGATCGGATTCTAGCTTGGCCGCCACGCGGCAGTAGTCGCCGCCACCGCCTTCTTTGTAGATGGCTTCAATGTAGTAAGCCTCGCCCGCCGTCAGCGTTTGCGCCGCCGACGGATGAGCAGCGAAGCCGTTGCAGCAACCGGTTTCCGCGGTCATGAGGATCTTTCCAGCCGCATCTTTTCCGACGGGGTTCAGGTAGAGCTCGGAGGAATCATCGCTGCTGAGATAGAAGATCCAGTTGCCGGACGTGGGCGGAATGAACACGCCGCTGAGACGCCCGCCAAACTGTTCATGCGAGTCATCCGGATACGCCTTACGCGTGTCGAATGAATTGATGTAGAAGGTTTCGCGCGGGTCGAAGGGGAAGGTCGGCGCGCTGGTAAGCTTGATGATTTCCACACCGGCTTCAGGGGTGTTGTAGGTCTCGAAGGTCAGGAAGCCAGGAACGACTTTCCATGTGCGGAAGGTGGCCGTGGTGCCCACTGCGATGGTAAGGTCGACCAGATCCGTCGGAGATTTCACCTCGATCGTGTAGGTCGTGTCAGCTTCCAAAGAAGCATCCAGTCCGAGCACGACCGTCTTGCCATCGGCAAGCAGCCGGGCGGTAAGGATGCCCGGGAGATTCGGACCATCGGTGATCTCATAGCCGAATAGATCTTGAGCGGTATCCGCCGTGACTACCTCGTCGAGTTCGATGATGACCGTGTTGAAACTGTTGTCGGCTACGACGCTGACCACGGTGGGCGGCTGTGTATCGGGTACGTAGGAAACAATCGCACCGCGGCTGGAGGCGGAACCGAATTCGTTGCTGAGGATTACCTTATACACGCCGGCATCCGTGTCCTTCATGCTCGGGATCGTGTAGGTCGGCTCTGTTGCACCGGGAATCGGAATGTCGTCCACATACCACTGAAAGGTGGGACGCGGAGAGCCATCACCGGTGACGGTGAGGGTGGTGCTGCGATTCTGAACGACCGCGCGATCCGCAGGCTCGTTGGTTGAGGTGACCACCGGCGCGAAGGGAATCACCGCGCGCAACGCCGTGGCGAACGCGACGTCGGAACTTGCAGCTCCACTCTGGTGCAACTCGACCGCCAGAACGTTCTCGCCCTGCACCAACGAAGTAGCGCTGTACTCGAGCGGCTCCGGCACGCCTTCCGCGCCTTGATTGTCCGCGAGCTGTGACCAGTCCGGCGGAGTGCCTGGCGTGCCGGGCACCCGTGACCGGAATACTTCGACGCCGTTGAGGTAAACGATAGCGCCGTCATCGAGA
Source organism: uncultured Bifidobacterium sp. (assembly GCA_964491875.1). Taxonomy (GTDB): domain Bacteria; phylum Verrucomicrobiota; class Verrucomicrobiia; order Limisphaerales; family JADJPG01; genus JADJPG01. Next base: position 170,291 of record CAZBIC010000005.1, on the reverse strand, counting down.
TAGTTCGTGCCGCGCAGGATCACGCCGGCTGGGTTGTAGGGCCAGTCGAACTTGGTGATGAAGTAGAACGTGACGCGGGCAGCGGTGCCATTGATGTTGCGGTTCAGAGGAGTGGCAAAACCAAGATTGCCGCCACGGAACGGATCGTTCGGCTCATTGTAGACCGCAGAAGTGTCATTGCCGAACAGGCCGCGACCACCGGTCTTCCACTCGTTCTCTCCACTGCCGATCACAGGGACAAAGCCGGGTTCTTTCCAAGCCGTGCCGGGATTGTTGGCGGCCGTGGAACTGTCGTTGTAGATCCACGTGGTGTTGGTGTAGGTCACGACTTGGATGTCCTGCGCCTTCGCCTGGAACGCGAGAGCGAGAATGCCGAGAGATAAGAGGAGGGTTTTCCTAAGTACTGAGTAACGCATACTGATTGCCTTTGGTTGACGGGCTTATCCAAATGAAACTCCGAACTGCGAGGAGCCAGGCTTCGAAACAGCGAAGCGATTTCTTTGGAAACGGACCAGAAGTAAGCGAGGTGATTACAGCACGAAGCCACGAGCGGAACAAGGTCAATCTCCGGAACGGCCATTACTTGTTCGAATCAATCTCTGGAAGAGTCACCAACGCACCGTTCAGAAGATGGGAGAATCCGTAGCTAAAAGGCCAGGAGGCGCCTGACCAGGCGCCCCGCGGCAACCGACGGATCCGGGTTACGGCTTGTGCAGCCGGTAATACTTGGCCGGTGGAACCGCCGAGACTGTCACCGGATTCAACGCCCCGCTCGGAGCGTTCACCCAATTCGCCGGAGCGAGACTCGGCGTTTCCTGCAGGACAAAGCCTGGCGTATTCGGAGCCCAAGAAATGCGGGCCTGTCCGGCACCCAACGGTTCGATGACCAAGGCCGGCGCGCCAGCCGTCTGCACCGCGATGGGCAGCGCCCAGAAGCCACCGGTCAAAGAATAAACTCCGTTCGTAAACGGCCCTCCAGCATCATGCTGACCGACCGTGCCGCTGAGCGAATACACTCCGCCCGTGCTGGTGCCGCCGCCGCCGGCGATCTTGAACCAGTCGATGGAATAGCTTTGAGCGCCGGCATCTAGCGTGAAGGTGAGCGCGGTCATGGCCAGCGCCACGTGGAATGGTTGTTTCAATTTCATGATGTTCTCTACTAAGGACGGCCGATGGTGATGGGGTAACTCGCAGCATTGCGCCAGGTGGCTGGCCTCGAATAAGTGCGCGGCAGGTTGTCCGTCTCATTGACCGAGGAGGTTAATCGAATCATATCTCCTCCGGCAGCATTGGCCAACTCAGTGGCGGTCAAAAGGCCTCCCAGCGGACCACCCGTGAGAAAGAAACCGCACTCGCTGTAGCCGGTCTGGAACAGGCACGGATTCGCGAATGCCTGCACATACCAGGTGCGCCCGGTAGTAACACCGCGTCGCGTAACGCTGGCCGTATCGGTCCAGCGATCCAGCTGGCCCCGAGTCAAACGGGTGCCGGCGCCGCGCGGGGACATGAGATTGAAGAAAGCCGTATCCACATCCGCCTGCTGGCCCGGGGTGAGACTGGCATACGGCGCTCCGTAGTTGTAGTTCGCGCTCGCGTTCTGGTCCCAGCACGGAAGGTCAGGCGGGGTATCGAAGAGGCCGTCGTCCCCCGGGGTATTGCACTGCCCGGCATTCGGCCCGCAATCACCACAATCGCAGCCTTGAATGTCGCACACGTCGAAGTAGTGACCGATCTCGCGCAGGTGCCGGGCTCCGTCTCCAGCGATGGCACCGCCGAGGAGAACGATGTCGTGACCTGGACGCGAGCCGAGCCCACCGCTGATACCGCCAGTGAGGTAGATGTTGATCGCGCTGTTGTTCCAAAGGTATCGCACGTCATTTCGTGCAGCAGTTTCCATCTGATCGCGCAAGATGAGGCCATTGTTCTGACTGGCGAAGTTCGAGTTGAACCAGCGGCTCGGACCAGTGGTGTCCCCAAGGCTGCCGATGTTCCAGACCGGCTCCACCCGCACAAACCGGAAGCCCCGGTTGTAACCGGCATGAAGCTGGTTCATCCGCACGATCGCTTGATCAATCTGCGCATCGGTGAAGTCTTGCGCGCGCTGGCCGTTGGCGGGATTGAGGACCGCCTTGTAGGACAGCCGAATCTCGATGTATTGCGCGTGCAACGGAATCGCAAAGAGGAGAACTGCGGCAAACCAGAGGCGCAGAAGGTACGTCATAAATTCTCCCGTCGTTCAGTTGCCGAACTTCACGTCGCCGATGGGCGCGACGATCGTGACTGCTTTGGTATGCTTGCCGACACCGCCGTAGTTGTTGCCGAACTTCACGAACAGCGTTCCGCCCGACGGCACGCCAGCCAGCGCATCAGAAAGCGTGGTACTCAGGAACGGATCCTGAAATGTGCCGAACGGAAGGCCGAAACGATCGCGCTGGAGCCAGCGATCATTCGGAAATGGATATTGGGCGCGACAGTTGATCCGGTCGTAGTAGGAAAAATGGTCACGCTGTCCGATGGCATTCTGCCACTGGGTATCCCAAGGCGCGTTGACGGTAATGGTGTTCTGCCCGTTGCAGGTGAAGGCCGTCGGACCGTAGTGCATGAACGAATCAAAATCGTACGGCCCGTAAGTGAAGGAGTTGTTCACGGTGCCGAAGTTGAAGTTGCACGGGATGCAGTTCCCCGCGTTGTCCACGCAAAGACAGCATTGGCCCGCGGCGAGTCCGGAGGTGCAACCAACAGAGACACCGGACCCGCAGATGTTGGCGAGGTTAATGGTCACGAAGTTGCCACGGTCCAAACGGCTCTGCTCATGCTGGAAGCCGAGGGAATGATAGATCTCGTGGCAGATGATGATCTCGCTGCCCCAACTGACGATGTTGATGATCTGCGTTCCACCCACCATGCCGATCGGCGAATTGTTGAACCCGCTGTTTTGAAAGCGAATGCGATTCCCATCCGCCGCCACGGCCGCCCGAAAGACCACGCCGGCGCGGGCCGAGATCGCATTCATGGCGTTGATCGCGGCGGTTTGATTCGCCGCGGAGACCGCTCCAATCCCGGTGGTCACAAAATCAAAGGGCACGACACCTCCGGGCCAGAGTGTCGCGGGACCGAAGGTTCCTGCCGCCTGGATGCCGCCGCCGGTCAGGGCCTGGAACTGCGCCAGCGGAATTTGGATGTCGCCCTCGATCACGACGTAGCCGGGTGTGAGGTCCGGTTGGAAAGGCGACTCCGGAAAGGGCGCAGGTTCCCTGGTGGTGTCTGCGCGCAGCGATTGCGCCAAGCATCCGCAGAGGACGAACACGGCGGTCAGCGTCGTGGCGAGATTGCGTTTCATGGAACGGTCTTTCCAATTACTGGAGCGTCACCAGCACGAGCACGTAGCCCTTGCCCTTCTCGAGGCTCGTCATCGCCTTGCCGAGGATCGCGCCCTGCGCTTTCGCATGATCCGTGACCTTCATGGCGTGACCGGGAACGTCGGAAGTGGTCAAGAGATCGCCGGGCTTGATAGCGCCGTTGCCGGTGTCCGCCTGAACGTAAACGCGCCCGCTCAGCGCGACGTTCTGGCCGTTATCGAACATGCCCTCCTGCGTCAGTTGCACGCCGGTGTTCACGCCGTTCGCGCCGCTGATGATGCCGGCCACGCGGCGGTCGTGCGATTCGGAGCTCATCTTGAGATGGCCGGGATTATTCTCGTCGATGACCACAACCGCGCCCTTGGGGATTTCGCTGTCGGTCATCTTGAACGGCTCGGCGATGTCGCAACCGCCGCGAATGGTGAGCGTGCAGACGCTGACGTTCGCACCGCCGATGAAGGTGTTGGCCCAATCGTCGGCGAAGTTGAGATGGAGCGTATCCGAGAAGTCGACGAGCGCACGTCCGGGCGTGCCGCGACGGCCCGAGAAGCCAAAGAATAGATCGGCCGAACGGATGTAGGACGCGAAGTTTTCACCAACGTCGAGTTTGCTCTGGATGCCGCTGTAATAGAGGTTACCAGTGAACGCGCCAGCCCAGCCGGCAGGATCCGGATTGTCGCCGTAGACGCCATAACCAGCGGCAGAGGCGCGCCCGGCAACACCGAATCCGCCGCCACTGTTGTTCTCGCCATAGACGCCGCTGGTGGAAGGCGAAGCGGATGTTCCCTGCACACCGTTGCCGGAGGTGGAGGTGCCTTGCACGGCGTTTCCACTTGCCGCAGTGCCGGTGACGACGCTGGCGCGAATTTCTCCCGCCACGTCCAGCCGGGATTGCGGTGTGCTGGTGCCGATGCCTACGCGACCGCCGCCGCTGAGCACCACGCTCATGGCTGTGTTGCCGCTACCCACGAAATTGAACTGATCCGTGCTGTCCTGATACTGCAAGCCCCAGGTAGAAAACGGCGCCGAATGCGCCAGCACCATGCGATTGGAGTTCTGGGTTCCGCCGGAGAACATGTTGATCATCGGGGCGCTCGAAGCATTGACCGAGGGAAATGTCAGGGACGCATTGGCGTCGCCGAAGACGAGGCTGCCGCCTGAAAGAGTCTGGTTCCCGGTGAAACTGTTCCCGCCGGAACGCAACGCCACATTCGCGGACAACGCCGTGTCAGCCACGCTGCCGCTCAACTGGCCCGCCGGAAGCGCGGTCAATCCCGAGCCGTCTCCGGAGATCGGGCCCAAGAACGTCGCCCCTTTGGCAAAAAGATGCATGTAATCGCCTGTGCTCTGATTATACAGCGCAACCGCGCCCACTCCGGGATTTGAGCTGCCGATTTCTACGTCGCCACCGTTTCCATCGCCGCCGAGCACCGCCTCTTCCCCACCCACGCCGTCCACGCGCAGGTAGCCTCCGGCGACGTGCAACGGCTGTTGCGGCGAGCTCGTTCCGATGCCGACGCGGTCGTTGAAAGTCGCGCGCGTTTCGAAGGTTTGGTTGGCGGTGAAGCTTTGCGCTCGATTGGTCAACGCAACGTTCGATGGCAGTTGTCCCGAGGGAAGAGTTCCTGTGATGGCGCCCGCAGTAATCGCATACGGCGCGGCGGTGACGGCCTGACGCGGTGCCAGCGTGGTGAAAGCTCCCGCTCCGTTGGTGCGCACGCTCATCGACAGCCAGCGGGGCGCGCCGGGGAACTGATTACCGAAGTCCAGCGTCACGGTGAACAAGCCGTTCGTCACCGGCTGCGCGTTCAGTGACACAGCACCAGTCAGGGCGCTTCCGCCACTGGCCACGCTGTAAAGGTTGAATTGAAGATCGTAGAGGCCGGTCACAGGCGTGCCGCTGGAATCCAGCCGGCCTTGGTAGGTGAAGACCGTGCCTTGGGCGTGGAGACTGGCTTGCAGTGCCGCAGTGGCGAGCGCCGCGAGCGCCAGCGATTTCAAGTTGCGATGGGAATGGTTCATAGTCTGGAGTGTTTTCAGGTTGTCTGGAAAGTGGGTAGAGAGCTTGGCCTTGGGTGTCGGGAGATCAGGGTTTGCGGAGGCGATAGAATTTCGCGTTCGGACCAGACGCCCCGGTGACGGGATTAGCCGCGCCGCTGGGCGAGTTCACCCAGTTCGGCGGCGTAAGCGCGGTGGTCTCTTGGAGCACGAAGCCTGGGGTGTTCGGCGACCAGGAGATGCGCACCTGGCTGGCGTTGACTCGAACGATGGTGAGGGTGGGCGCGCCGGGAGTTTGCACGGCGATGGGCAGCGCCCAGAATCCGCCGGTGACGGCAAATGAACCGCCGGTCATCGGCCCGCCGGCGTCCGGCTGCCCGATGGTGCCGCGCACCGCGAAGACGCCGCCTGTGCTGGTCCCGCCGCCGCCATCAATGGTGGCCCAGTTGAGGGAATAAGATTGGGCGACAGCGGCTCCGGCGGTCAGCGCCAGGGCGAGAGTGGTCACGAGTGTGTTCATACAATTGAGATGGGAACGGGCGGTAGAGCGGCGATCTTTCATTTTTCTCCAAAAACTTTCTGAGGGATTCGCAGTTACGAACTTTGGAGCAAGGCACCAGTCTGGGATCGTCCGAAGTCATCCGTGAGGTCGGTTTGAAAACGGGCTGGTGTCGAGGCAACCATCGCAGTGCGGCAGCGGACAGCGCTGCAGCAGACGCTGCTTCACTGTTTTACGACCAGCACATTCCACGCGGTGTTCACCTCGATTGACTGGATGTTCTGGTGGAAAATCTGCCACTTGTTGAGATCCGGATTGAAATAGACCCCGACGGAATGGTTGGCGCTCACGTTCCCGATGTTTTGGGCGTTGTAGTTCTGGGTGACGATCAGGATCGCGTTGGGATCCCCGTTGCACATCGGATGATCGATCGTGGTGCGATGTGCAGCGCCCGCCTGAATGTTGGCGGCAGTCGCACGATGGATGAAGACAGGCGTTGCTGTGCCGATGCCGGCGCCCGTGACTTTGATGCCACCGCCGGTCCGCAACTCCAGCGCGGTGCTGCTGGCCGCGGCCTGGATCACTACGCCGTTTTGGGCGCGGACACTGAACTGATTTGCCGCCGTGGAGGCGAAATCGGCATCCTGCGCGTCCGCCCAAACCAGACTTCCTGAATGGTTGGCGCGGGCACGATGGCCCATGGCGGTTGACAGCCCCCCCGCGGCAGTGGTGCGACGACCCATTGCCGTGGAAGCCGTCCCGCTGGCGGTGGTTTCGGAGCCAATGGCTGTCGCGGCGTAACCGGTGGCCGAAGTGCCTTCGCCCATCGCGGTGACGGAATCCCCATTGGCGGTGGTGTTTAAGCCCAGCGCCGTTGCGGATGAACCGCTGGCGGTGTTGTTCCAGCCCAGCTTCACGCGATTCGCCGTCACGACGGCATCAGTTCCTTCCACCATCAAGTTGCCGGCCACATGCAACTTCGCCGCCGGACTTGTGGTGCCCACACCAACGTTGCCCGTCTGGTCCACGACGAGACGTGTCTGACCAGCGTTGGCGTCGTAGAGATAATACTTGTCCGCGAGCGGACCAGTGGCCGAACCGCCCACGCCGCTGTGCCAGGTGCGGGCGTCGGTCTGATACTCGGTGACGGCATAAGCGTTGGCAGCGGTGGATTGCAGGCGCAGGCGGGACTCAGCGTCGCTGACGTGAAGCTTGGTCGCAGGCGCGCCGGTGCCGATGCCGATGCTCCCGGACGAGAACGTCTGATTTCCCGAAAAGTTGTTGCCCCCACTGCGTAATGCCACGTTGCTGGATAGCCGCGCGTCGGGGAGGGCGCCGCTGGCAATCTGGGTGGCGCTCAGGTTGGTCAGGGCTAGGCCGTTGCCGCTGAAAGCCGTGGCCTGCACCGTACCCGCCACGTCCAGGGCCGTGTCCGGAATCTTGCCGATGCCCACCTTGCCGCTCGCGAACACCCGTCCGTTGAACGACGCTGCCCAGCCGAGTTCCGACGCATTGTAGCCAAAGATGCCGGTCCCCAAACCCGAGCTTCGCCCCTCCACGGCGGCGCCGCCAGAAAGATGTTCGCCGACGATAGCGCTATGCGATGAATGCGGGCTGACGCCGTGGATCGCCGGGCCGTGACCTTCGCTGACGACGTGCAGCCGGCTGGTGGGATTGGTCACGTTGATGCCGACCCAGCCTCTCGTATAGAAGCTGCCGCTCATCGCCACGTCGCCATTCACCGACAGGGCCCGGCCGTGAAGCACGTTGGTGTTAATGCCCACCCCGCCTCCGGCGCGGATCAGGAACTGGTTCGGAGCCGTCGAGGCGAAGTCGCCCACCTGATTGTCTCCCCACACGAACGAGCCATCGTGTTGAGCCTTCGCGCGGGCGCCACCGGCAAACGATTGCGCTCCCGCAGCCGTCGAGTTAAGCCCGATCGACATCGCGCCATTGCCAGTGGCGAAAGTGGAGTCACCGAAGGCCACCGCATTGTCACCGCCAGCCAGCGTTCCAATTCCCGCAGCAAGAGAGCCGCTGCCCATCGCCTCGGTGGAAGCACCAATTGCCAGCGATTGGTTGGCAGCTTGATAGCGCAGTCCCTCCACGGCTTTAGCGCGCAACGCATAGGGCGTGGAAGTGACCGGCTGGCGTGGAGTCAACCGCGTGTAGGCTCCCGTGCTGTTGCCGGGTCGCACACCAATGTCCAGAAAGCGATCCGCGCCAGTGAATGCGCCCTCGAAACTCAGCAAGGCCGTAAACACGCCATTGGTCACACTCATTTCCTCCAGCAACACGGGCGGATCGCTCAGGTCAATTCCTGCGGAGGCGGCGTCGAAAATTCGGAACTCAAAATCAAACAGTCCGGTAACCGGTCCGTTGCTGTCATTGAGCCGGCCCTGGTAAGTAAAGGCGGTGCCCTGGGCGAGCGCGGTTGAGAATCGAGGGAAGAGCGTTGCGCAGGTGAGGATCGCCAGCGCGAGAAGTCGTTGTCGGTTCATGGACGTTGGGGTTGGAGGGTCAGCTTTGAAATGAGTTTTTCGAGGTGCTCGATCCGAGCCTGCAGCGCGGCATTCTCGGCAGCGAGCTGGTGAATCTTTTCTCCGGCTTCCTGGCTTCGGGTTTCCAATTTCTGATTCAGGCCCTGAATCGCCGCCAGCGCCACGCCGTCGGCGTCCACGGTGGCGATGTGTTTGTCGTCCGGGCCGACGCCAAAGGCGGCGTGGAAATCCTGTGCCATCGGGCCGAGGTGCCGATGCGATGGGTCTTCCTTATAATTCCAGCGTGAGAGCGGCAGGGCGGCGACTTTCTCGAGCACCTCGCGCGGGTTCACCGGCTCGAAGTTCTCCTTCACGTTGCGGTCGCTGCTGCTGACGATGGTGCCGCGCACGGTCAGGCCGCTGGCGTTGAGGCGCATCAATTCCTCGCCGCCGCTGCCGGCGTCGTACTGGCCGTTGGCGTGAGTGCCTCCGCGGAACCAGACGAATGCGCCAGGCGTGGCTCCGCCGATGGTACGGAAGTAGGTGGTCCAGCTTTGCACGCCAATGGCGTGTTCGCCGTTCCACAAATCGATCATCTGCCGCACGCCGGGCGAGGTATCGAAGGTTAGATTGCGATTGAGCCAGGCGTCGCCAGCCTGGAGGAGTTGGAGGACATTGGCTGAGCCGTTGAAGAAGTTCATGACCGGTGTACTGCCCGGCCCCAGGGCAATGTCCCAGGCCGGTCCGTCGCTTTGCAGGCGGAACCGTGACCAATCGCCGGGCGTGGTTTGACTGAGAAACAACTGGGGCAGATTGAATCCGCCCGGCGTGCTGACGCGCAATCCGGCCTGGGGATCTGACGTGCCGATGCCCACGCCGCCGGACGCGCGGATGAGGAACTGGTTGGCCGCCGTGGAGGAAAACGGCACGACAGTCGAATCCAATGTGTTACTCGGATTCGACCAGACAAACGAACCCGAGTGTGTCGCCTCGGCTCCAAATCCAAGGGCGACTGAAAAGTCGCCGCTGGCAACACTTCTGTTCCCGAGTGCCATCGAGGAAAAGCCGCCGGCGGTGGTCATGAAACCCATCGCCGTAGACGAGCTCCCGCTGGCAATGGTGAAGCGGCCCATCGCTGTTGAGTGATTGCCCCGCGCCGTCGTGTCCGAACCCATGGCTGTGGAGCGCAAGCCACTGGCCGTGGCACCGTTTCCCCACGCCGTCGAGAAGTCCCCGCTCGCCGTGTTGTTCACCCCGCCCAGCACTGAGGCGTGGTTGCCGCCCACGCGATTGGGGTAGGTGGCGTCGCCACCGCCGCCGATGAGTCCGCCCACCACGCCGTTGCTGATGATATTGCCTGCGTAACCGCCAACGATGTTCGGACTGACGGCGTTGGGCTCCAGGCGCAGCGCCCGTTCGCCGTTGACTTTAATCTCCAGCGGTTGGTTGTCGGTGGTGCCGAGGAAATGGGCGCCGACGCTCGTGCCTGCGTTGCCGCCTGTTTTCCACGCGTTACCCAATGCCGCAGCAGGCACGATACCCACAGCCAACTGCGACGCATCCAGGTTCGTCACCCCCGCGCCGTTGCCAATGAAGGCACAGGACAACGTGAGTCCCGAAGCGCCATTGGTCACCACACTCGTCGGAAGTTGGCTGGCGGGGAGCGTTCCGCTCAAGTTACCGGCTGTAACCGCATACGGCGTGGCTGCGAGGTATTGCCGCGGAGAAAGGGTCTCGAAACTGGCCGCGCCGTTGGTCTTCGCGCCGATCTCCAGCCAGCGAATCGCGCCGGGGAACTGGTTGCCGAAGTCGAGCGTGACCGTGAACAGGCCGTTCGACACCGGGTGGCCGTTGACGGTGTAGGAGCCTGTCACCGGCGCACCACCTTCCGAGGCGTTATAAAGGGAAAACCGGATGTCGTACAGACCGGTCGCGGCGGAACCGTTCTGCTGGAGACGTCCTTGGTAGGTGAAGGCCGTTCCCTGGGCTGCGGCTGTGGAAACAAGTATGTTGCCCGCCGCCAGGACGGCGGTGACAGCGGTTACCAGTTTGAAAAGTCGAAACGTCGGTTTCATGAACTGATTCTTCTGAAGGAAGGAAACGTCGTTCCCGGCCCCGTACTTTCATCAAAATGAGCACTTCTCCCTGAACGTGTCTTGGACTCTGGCTGCCCGGAACCGGCGGGCCCGGGACGCGACCGAAGCGACGGCAAAAGTTTATTGAAAGATTTGCCGTTGCGCGGACGTTTCCCTCCTGAACACTGATGACGATCATGTCCGCACGAAAAGATCAGCCGGCCAGCGAAGGAACTTTGGCCACGCGCGCCAGCCTCCTGGGCCGCCTTAAGAACTGGGACGATGCCCACAGTTGGGAGGAGTTTTCGCAAATCTACTCCCGGCTCATTCGCGCCGTCGCGATGAAGTCCGGCCTGTCGGAATCCGAGGCGAAGGACGTGGAGCAGGAAACGTTGCTCTGTGTGGCGAAGACCATCCACGAGTTCGAGTCCAACCCCGAACGTGGTTCCTTCAAGAGCTGGCTACTGAATCTCACCCGCTGGCGGATCGCGGATCAGTTCCGCAAACGTGACCCGGTCGCACAAAGCACGACGCCCTCCGACGCCACGAACACGCGCACGCCCACGGTGGAACGCATTCCCGGCGCGGACGCTCTCGAAGCGGAGTGGGAGATCGAATGGAAACGGAACATCATGCAGACGGCGCTGGCCCGCATTGGCCGCAAGGTTAAGCCGAAGCATCTCCAGATCTTCGACCTCTATTCGCAGCGACATTGGGCGGCGTCCAAGGTGGCGCGCGAACTGGGTGTGACGATGGTGCAGGTGTATCTCGTGAACCATCGCCTGACCAAGCTGCTGCGGAAGGAAGTGGAGTATCTCGGCCAGCGACTGGAGTAGCGACGACGGATGGCCGAAAGAATCAAGAGACGGGATCAAAACGCCGGACTTATGACGCGAATGAAAATGCTGGCCGCCGGACAACACTCCTTTGTTTTTGCGTTTCTTTCGGCTGACCGGTGACCAGTATTTCCCTGCCGCCCGGATTCTGCTAAAAACGTATCCAATGCCGGATACACCTCCGCCCATTCCAGACTTCGCGCTGCTTCGCCCCATCGGGCGCGGCGCGTACGGCGAGGTGTGGCTCGCGCGCAGCGTCACCGGCGTGCATCGCGCGGTGAAGATTGTGCGGCGGGACAGCTTCAGCGAGGACCGTCCGTTCGAGCGCGAGTTTTCGGGCATCCAACGCTTCGAGCCAGTGAGCATGGGCGAGGAATCCCAGGTCGGCCTGCTCCACGTGGGCCGCAACGACGCGGAAGGGTTCTTCTACTACGTGATGGAACTCGCCGACGACGTGGAGACCGGCGAGGAGATTTATCCCGAGCGCTACGTCCCGAAAACGCTCAAGGAACTGCGTAATCGCCAAAAGCGTCTCCCGGCCAAAGACTGCCTCGACATTGGTCTCGCGCTGACGCGTGCTCTGGCGCATTTGCACGAGAGAGGCCTGGTGCATCGCGACATCAAACCGTCGAACGTCATCTTCGTTCACGGCATCCCGAAGCTGGCGGACATCGGCCTTGTCTCGAACATCGACACCTCGCATTCCTACGTCGGCACCGAGGGCTTCGTGCCGCCGGAAGGCCCGGGCACGGCGGCGGCGGACGTCTTCAGCCTCGGCAAAGTGCTCTACGAAATCAGCACCGGCCGCGACCGCACCGAGTTCCCGAATCTACCCGACGATCTCGACGAAGTGCCGGATCGCCGCGCGTTGCTGGAGCTGAACGAAATCGTGCTTAAGGCGTGCGATTCCGATCTGCAACGCCGCTACGCCAGCGCCGCGGCGATGCGCGAAGATCTATTGCTTCTGCAAGCCGGGCGATCCGTTCGTCGCCTGCATCTCATGGAACGGCGGCTGCGGTTCATCGTCGAGTATGGCGTGATGGCCACAGTCGTCACCGCATTGGCCGTCGCCGGGTTTCTCTGGGCATCGGCACAAACGCGCAAGGCGAACGAAAATCTCAAACGCGCCGAGCGCGCGGAAGACGAGGTGCAGGCGCGTTTGCATGAGGCGAATTTCAATCTCGCCCGCGCCAACCGTCTCGCCGGCCGCACTGGCTTTCGCTTCAACAGCCTGCCGGAACTGGCGAAGGCGGCGGCGTTTTCGAACCGACTCGATTACCGCAACGAAGCCATCGCCTGCCTCGCACTGCCGGACTTGAGGCTCATCAAGGAATGGGCCAAAACGCCCTATTGGGATTCGTTCAACTTCAGCCACGACTTTCTTACCTACGGCACCAACGACGCATTCGGCGCCATCTTCATCCGCGACACGGAGACGGACGAATTGCACGAGGTGCTTACGAGCCAAGGTGCGCCGCTGACCAGCTCCGTCAGCAGCCGGGACGGCCGGTATGTGGCCACGAGCGATGCCTTTGGGCGCGCGTGGCTGTGGACCCGCGGCAGCAATGCGCCGATGCGATTGCCATTCGGGTCCAAATCGAAGCTCGCGGATTTTACACCGGACAGCGCGTTGCTGATGATTCGTCCGTCGAATGACAGCGTCGATTTCATCAACGTCACCAACGGAGCGGTCGCACAGTCGTTGTCCGAACTGCCCGAGGCTCGGTCGATCCAGATGAGCCCGGATGGCAGCCGGTTGATGATCGTGGAAGCCAACCGCGTCCACATCCTCCGGCGCAGCGACGGGTCGATCATCCGCACCATTGTTCTGCCAGAGGTGGTGGGAGCCACAGAGTGGCATCCGGATGGGCTGCGCATCGTCATCGTCTGGAGCAAGAACATCGGCGTGTATGAAATCGCGACCGGCCGGCAACGGGCGCTGGGCGCCGGACACGATTCCGCCATCGTGGGCCTGGCCTTTGACAAATCTGGCGACTGGCTGGTTTCGGCGTCCTGGGATCGCACGACCCGCATTTGGCGTGCAGATACGGTGCGCGAAGTCGCGCGTCTGGGCGCCTCTGGAGGAGGCCTGCGGCTGAGCGGAGACCAACGACGCCTGGCGATGAAGTCGTGGGCTCAACCGAAAGTTCAACTGTTCGAGTTTGCCGACACGGAAGTGGTCCAGCGCTTTCATGTCCCCGCCTCGAGTTACACCTACCGGACGGTTTTCCATCCCTCCGGCCAGTGGCTCGTAGCGGTGGACAGGTCGGCTCTGACGCTTTTCCGCCCTCCGCATCCTGCCCCGGTGGGCCGGTTCGAGATTGGCGGCACCACGAGCGTCTCATTCCTCGCGACCGGCCAGACCCTGCTCACCGCGGGCGGGCGCGGTCTGCGCTTCTGGCCGATCCAATCCGACGCATCGACCGGCGAAGTTACCATCGGCCCGCGCGCTCCGGAGACCAACACGTACTTGAAACCAATCCACTTCGCTATGGTCTCGGGCGACGAGCGCTGGTGCGTCGCCATCCCGCAGGAGGGCACCGTTCCGTTCGCATTCGAATTGGGCCGCGCCAACAGCACCGTGGAGTTCGTCGACGCCGGCGCGGACCGCATCCACATGCACGCGATAAACCACGACGGCACCGCAGTGCTGGCTCGGAACGACCGGCATCCGAAGCAGCTGGATATTTGGAGTCCGCGAACGGGCCGGCATCTGGCGAGCCATGAAACAGGAACGTCGATCCGCCACTCCGCATTCAGTCCCGATGAACGCTGGATTGCTGTCTCCGGAATCGGTTCCACGACGATCTGGTCGCGCGACACGTTTCAACTTCGGCACCGCATCCCACACCCGGACGCGGAAGAGAACCGTTACTCGCTGGCGTTCAGTCCAGATGGTAGGATGCTTGCGGTCGCAGTCTCGGACCGGGAACTCTGGCTGATCGACACGGTCAACGGCACGACCCTGGCATCGCTGCCGATTGATCGCCTAGTGGTCGCCATTGGTTTCGCCGCCGCGGGAAACCAACTGGTGGTCACGGGCGAAGGCGGCTGGTGCGAGGTTTGGAATCTCCACCTGCTCCGCGAAAAGCTGTCCGCCCTGCATCTTGACTGGCCGGCACCGCCGATGACACCTCTATCAACCGGCACGCCAACGCCGGCAACGTTTCGCATTCAGCAGTAGTGGTGAGTCCGCGCCAGGGCGCGCTACAACCAACCTTCCTCAAATCACCGCGGTCCACTTCGGGCACGGCGTCTCCGCGATGCCGCAGGTCATCGGATCCACATTTTTTGCCGCGAGCACTGGAGAAGAAGTTCATGCCGCTTCAAAAATGCAGATTGCTGGAACAGTCACTTGCAGCACGCGAACTTTCTGATACTATCTCCAACTCAGTTTCAGAAACGTTCAACTCAAACTTCGTCGTATTAAGTTTATGGGCTTCTCAGGGCGTCGGTTATTGGCATTCCTCTGCTTCTTGGTGGGTGCCACCAGTGTTTACGCAGCTTCTCCCTTCGCGGGCTATTACAAGGGCGTGATCCGCATGAGGGTCGAAGCGTTGGGCACCGTCAACGATACGGACGCTTACTTCCTGACGATGTCGGTCGACAACAACGGCACCCTCGTCACCGAAACCATCGGCACCTCCGACATGCAGAACACCGTGCGGTACTACCCGTACGTCACCGGCCAGGTGAACGACAACGGTACCATTGTTCTGAATGAGGGCGCGCCATTCTCCCCGCCCTATGGGCCACAGCCCGCGCCCGCCACCCAAGTCAGCGGCAACGTCATGAAGATCACGTCGGCGAACTTCGTCGCCGGCCCCGCCACTCAGCGACTTACGCTGCTCGCGACCAACATCAGCGCCATCCCGAGCAATGCCGCGCCGCGCATCAACTTCGTCACGCCGGCCAATACGAACATCTACGAGAATCTTCCGCTGAGCATTTACGCCAACTTCATCCACTGGGCGGACAGTGTGAGCGTGCAGTGGCGCAAGAACGGGCAACCGATTTCCACCGGCACCAACGTGTTCAACTTCGAGACCGGTTACCTGATTCCCGCCGCGACGGAAGCGGACGAAGGCGACTACACCGTGGTGGTCACGAATCCTTACGGCTCCGTCACCAGTCGCGTCTGCCGCGTCACCGTCTCCCCTGCTCCTCCGGTGGCGCCGGGTGGACTCGATCCTCTTTTCGATCCCGCGGCCGGCCCCGTCGCCAGCTTTGGCGGCACGCTCATCGGCGGCAGCATCGCGTCAATCGTTCCACTCGCGGACGGCAACTTGGTGGTGGGCGGTTACTGGGATCGCTTCAATAACCAGCCCAGCCGCGGCCTCGCCCGACTAAACAGCGCCGGCGGACTCGACACCACTTATCTCCCAGCTCTCACCAATGCCGCCTCGCCGACGAATCTCGCCATCAAAGCCCTCGCGCTCCAACCGGACGGCAAGCTTCTCGTCTCGTGGTTCTTTGGATTCGATCGACTCAATCCAGACGGCAGTATCGATCCGACATTCTCCCGCGTGGCCCTTGCGTTCCCAGAAATCGTGAAACTCCAGAGCGACGGCAAAATCCTCATCGCCGGCACCAGCTTCGGTCTCGCGCGGCTGAATTCCAATGGCACCGTCGACACCAACTTCGCCCGCGGCCAGACCAAGTTCAGCGGCTCCGTCCGCGCCCTCGTCGTCGAACCGGATGACAAGGTCACCTATGTCGGGGAACTCAACTACGTCGCTCCCGGCAACGTCTCCCGGCCCGTCGGCACTAATTGCGTTACCCGCCTTTTCGCGGACGGTTCGCTCGACTCCTCGTTTATCGCGCCGTCGAACAACACCACCGGCCTCATCCTTGCCATGGACCGCCAGCCGGACGGCAAATACATCGTCGGCGGCAATTTCATCCGCATCGCGCAGTACGCGAATCTCTTTGGCATCGCGCGCCTCAATGCGAACGGATCGCTCGATTCCTCATTCCAATCCGGGCTCGGCGTTCGCACGGTGGTTTCGTTCCCCGGCTTCAGCTTCAATATCGACGGTGCCGTCTACGGCATCCGCTGCATGCCTGACGGCAAGACCTACATTGGCGGCGGCTTCCAATCCTACGCCTCCACCGGCCGCACAAACATCGCGCGCCTCAACGCCAACGGATCGGTCGACTCCAACTTCAATCCCGGCGCGAACCATCCGGACGGTACGGTGCGCCTCATCGAACCGCTCGCAAACGGAAAGATCTACATTGCCGGTGACTTCACGAAAGTCGGTCAAACACCGCGCACCAAGCTCGCGCGCATCGCCGGCTCCACGCCCACTCCGCTCGCCAAGCCGGCCATCACGACCCAGCCCGCAAATCGCAGTGTGGCGCTCGGCGGATCCACCACCTTCACCGTCGCCGCGAACAACGCGACCACTTACGCCTGGCTCTTTGCTGGCGAACAACTCCCGGTCCTCACCGCCGCGGGCGCCTCGGAACTCACCAACGTCTTCGGTGCGAACACGGCGACGCTCGTCGTGAGCAACGCCTACGCCGCCAACCAAGGCGCCTATCGTTGCGTGGTCACCGGACCTGGCGGCAGCGTCACCAGTTCTCCCGCGAACCTCACCATCACTGGCATTCCCGCGCCGGACACCCAGCCGCCCACCGTGGCCATCACCACGCCGAAAGGCCCGGTGTTCACCACGCTCGACACGAGCATCACCATCAGTGGCACCGCGAAAGACAACGGCTCCGTCACGCAAGTCGTCGCGCGCATCGGCAGCGGATCGTTCGCGCCCGCGACCGGCACACTCACCTGGAGCGCGACATTCGCACTCGAACCCGGCACGAACCAGATCGCGGTGAAAGCTCTCGATGCCGCCGGATTCGAATCCGCCCTCGCCACCATTGCCATCGTGCGCAAAGTGTCTAGCCCGCTCGACATCGTCGTGAATGGCAACGGCGTCGTCGCGCCGAACCTCGACAACACCCTGCAGGAGATCGGCAAGAGCCTCAGCCTCACCGCGACTCCCGCCAGCGGCTGGGTCTTTAGCAACTGGCTCGTTGGAAGTTCACCGGTGCTCGGCAACAAGCTGACGTTCGTGATGCAATCGAACCTCGTCGTCACCGCGAACTTCGTCACGAACCGCTTCCTCGCCGCGCAAGGCGTCTTTAACGGTCTCGCGCTCGACTCCACCGCGCCGACGCATGAGCAGTCCGGCTTCGCGACGCTCAAACTCACCTCGGCCGGAGCGTTCTCCGGAACGCTTATCTACGGCGGAAAGAAGATCTCGCTGAAAGGCGGATTCGACATCGCCGGCAATGCGAGCCTGAACATTACCGCTCCGTTGCCACTCACCATCAGCCTAGCGTTGCAGCCCGCAGGCGACGTCATCCTCGGCACGATCTCCGACAACGGTCGCTCCATTCCCGTGCGCATGAATCGCGTGAGCTTCAGCAAGACCGCTCCTGCGACTGGTCTCGCCGGCCTCTACACACTGCTCGTCCAGCCCACGACCAACAACACCGTGAGCATTGGGGACGGCTTTGGCACCGCGAAGGTTGACGCCGCGGGCAATGCGGCGCTGAAAGGCATTCTCGCGGACAATTCTCCGGTCGTACAAAAGGTGGGCATGTCCGCCACAGGCGACTGGCCGTTCTTCGCGTCGCTCTATGCTGGCAAGGGCTCGATCATCGGCTGGGTGAAAATCGATTCGAACGCGCCGAATGCGCTGCTCGCCACGGACGGACTCCTCTGGACACGTCCCGCGCAGGCGAAGCAACCCTTCGCGTCCGGCTTCACCAACGAATGGGCGACGCTTGGCTCACCTTATCCGCTGCCGATCGCGGGCCGCGTGCTGGCAATGACGAACGGCGTGACCATTCTGGCGGACGGGAATCTCAGCCAGAACATCACGAACGATATCCGGCTGGAGATCGACAACAAGATCACCAACCTCAGTTCGAACGCTCTGAAGATCACCGTCACCAGCGCGAAAGGTTCCTTCAAAGGCACCGTCACGCCGCCCACGGGCGGAAAACCGGTCGCCATCCAGGGCGCGATTCTTCCCCGACAAAACATGGGCGGTGGGTTCTTCCCCGGCACGAACCGCACCGGCCAGGTCTACCTCGGCGAGTAAGTCCCGATACTACGGACGCCCGAGTGCCTGCCCCTCCGCAATCTCCCTGCGGAGGTGGTCAGGCCTCTTGATCCTGAGTCCGCCTGCATCCCAAATATCCACGAGTCACGTCGCGATCCGCGCACACTGACGTCCCTCGGCTCCGGGAATACGGAGCCCGACTTTGCTGCGGAAGAGGCCTTGGCGAAGCCGGCTCGGGGTTGTGAATAAGTCTTGTCTCAACGATTACAATTTAGTAATCGTCTCGCCGTTCAGTCGTAGCACAGCTCTGAGAAATGGACTTTAAAGCGTTGTCGCGTACAGCAGAGGCAGATGTTCCAGCCTTCGCATCCGCCGCTCCTCAAAGACTGGTTCGAAGTCGGTTTGCTTCAGTTAAAATAGCTGAAGACCGTCGGCTTCGTTCCCATCTCTGCAGCGTTAGTGCCTCGTCAACCTTCACGACCTCGGCATGGACATGGGTTGACTCACCTCGGTTGAACCCCAAGAAGATTTGTCCCCTGCAGTTGCCCACGAAGGATTTGGGCCGCAAGCAGGGTTTCGTCCCATGGATTTCGGAAGGAGAGAGAAGTTCGCACGCGCCGACTACCACCGGCCAATGTGAGCTTGCTGAGGAGACGTCCGAAGAGTCAGTCCGGCTTAAGGAACCTGGCGAGGCAGCGACCAACCATCGCACTGCACGCATGTTCACCACGCCGTTCGCAGTCAACCCAGGCTCGTCGATGCGTCCTGTTCCCCACCCCACGGGGGTCCGGTCTCAATCCGCGAGTCAACCGCAGCGTCCATCCCATGCCATCCACCCTGCCGCTGGTAACCACACTTAGCGAAGACGTTTCCTCCCCGGCTTCGCTGCCGGCCAAACCACGCTTGCTCATCGTCGACGACGAGGAAGGACCACGCATGTCGCTCAAGGTCGTCTTCGGCGACCAGTTCGAAGTCTTGATGGCGGAAGACGGCCCGACCGCGATCGAAATTGCCCGGAACAATCCCATCGACGTCGTCGTTCTCGACATTCGCATGGCCGGCATGTCCGGCATCGAAGTTCTCGAACGCCTCCGCTACCTCGATCCGAACATCGAGGCGGTGATGATGACCGCTTTCGAAACGACGGAGACGATGCGACAAGCTCTCCGTCTGCGAGCCTGCGATTACATCAACAAGCCGTTCGACCTCGCCACCATGCGCGCCGCCGTCTCTGGCGCCTTGGAACGCCGCTCTCTTGGCAGCGAAGTCCGAAACAACGGCGAAAAGCTCGTCCAGCTCCAGGACGAACTGCAGCAACTGCGGATGGAAGAGGAAATCGTCCGCACGCGCGGCGAGATCTACGCCAGCATCATTCACGACATCAACGGCCCGCTCACCATCATCTCCGGCCTCCTTCAGATCATCAATCAACGCATGGGCGACTCCACGCGGATTGAGAATGAAGATCTGGAAACAGTGAAGGATCGCCTCAAGCGCATCACCCGTCAGGTCACCAACTGCATCGAAATCTCCCGGCGATACCTCAGTTTCCTCCGCCAGAATCCCAATGACAACGCCCGCGTCTGGGTGAACCAAATCCTTGGCGATCTCGGCGAACTGCTCCGCGTCCATCCCTGCGCGCGGAACAACCAGCTGCTCATTCATCCGCTCACCGAAGACGTCGCCGTTCCAGCGCACGGCACGGACCTGATCCAGATCCTCCTCAACCTCACGCTGAACGCGTTCCAGTGTACGCCCCAGCACCATCGTGTGGAGATCCGCGGCCAACTGCACCAACTGCCCCTCGACCTGAACATGTTCGTCGACGGTGCCGAAGACCGGTTCATCAACCGCGAGGAATTCAAGAATACCGGTCCACTTCTCGCGCTCTCCGTGCAGGACAACGGTCCCGGCATTGCTCCGGAAGTGATGCCGAAGATCTTCGAACCCTACTTCACCACCCAGCCCCGCTCACAAGGCACCGGCCTCGGCCTTTGCATCGTGCACCGGCTCCTGAAGGAATCGCGCGGCGCCGTCCACGTTCACAGCAAGGTCGGCCAAGGCACCGTGTTCACCATTTACCTCCCGGCCCATCCCGCAGGCCAGGGGCCCGGTTTCCGGCTCGAAAGCTGATCGACTCACCGCGCTGCCGGTACGCACCAACCCGCCGCCGGGTTCACGAATCTCTTTGCGTGCCTTCGTGGCCAAGGCGTACCCTCATGGCCTGAATGTCTGACAGTGCGACGGCCGGCCGAACTCGAACCACCTACTTCTACGAACTGTGGCGCTCCGCCACCGCTGGCATCATCGAAACCGCCGGCAGCACCTTCCTCCTCACCATCGCCGTCAAAGAATTCGCCGCTGGCTCCGTCACCAAAGGAATCGTCGCCGGCGCCGGCAGCCTCGGCCTCTTAATCTCTCCCCTCGTTGTCTCGTTCGTCACGTCACGCGGTTGGCCGACCAGCCTCGCCGCATCGCGCATCGTTGCCGCGGGCGCCATCAGCTTCCTGCTTGCCTCCCTGCTTCCCTCGCTCGAAACCTTCGTCATCGGCAGCGTCATCGGCATGGCCACCTCCGCCGCCGTGATTCCCCTGCTCACGCAGATGTATCAGGACAACTACCCGGAGAAGGAACGCGGCCGGCTCTTCTCCCGCACCGTCATGGTCCGCATCGCGATGGCAGCCGGGTTCAGCAAGCTGGCCGGGGACGCCCTCGACGGTCATATCGATCAATACCGCTGGCTGCTCCTCGTCTTCGCTGGAGCGCTGGCCGTGGCCAGCTTTTGCCTCTCGCGTTGTCCAACCAACCCGATTCCGTCCGACGGCGGCGCGCATCCGTTCCGCGCCCTGCGTTTCGTGCGTGACGACGCCCTGTTCCGCCGCACGCTGATCTGCTGGATGCTCATGGGCTTCGCGAACCTGATGATGCTTCCCCTGCGCGTCGAATACCTCGCCAACCCGAAATACAACCAGGCCGTCGCCGTCGGAACCATCGCGCTCGTCACTGGTGTGATTCCCAACCTCGCCCGCCTCGCGCTCAGTCCCGTGTGGGGCTACCTCTTCGATCACATGAACTTCTTCGCGTTGCGCGTCACGCTCAACGTCGGGTTCGCGATCGGCATCTTCACCTTCTTCACCAGCAACTCCTTCGCGGGGCTCGTCACCGGTGCCATCGTCTTCGGCATCTCGAATGCCGGCGGCGACGTGGCGTGGAGCTTGTGGGTCACGAAGTTCGCGCCGCCCGGCCGTGTCGCCGACTACATGTCCGTGCACACGTTCCTCACCGGCGTGCGTGGTGTCGCGGCGCCGCTCGTCGCCTTCTACTTCGCCGCGAAAGTTTCCCTCGGCGTGCTCGCCGGCTTCAGCGCCGTTCTCATTCTGCTCGCCACCCTGCTTCTCGTTCCGGAGATTCGGCGGGGCCGCAATGCCCGCAAAGCTCCCGCACTCGTCGAGGAAGTTTCCGAGTAACCACCGCTACCGAATCGACTTCACGTAACGCCCCATCCAATACGGCAGCAGAAACTCGTCACCCGCATATTCGATCTGCCCGCCCTCGCCGCCATCCATCGTGAAGGGATGCGAATTCCAACGCGACATGCGGCGCTCACCCGGCGGCAACAGCTCCGCCAATTCCTGACTGCGAAAATTCTCCGGCAGCTTCGTGATGTCCTCCCGATGCGAATTCTTCACGGACCAACTGATCAGATCGAGCGGGAACCGCCGCAACGTCCACAACGCGCCGTCCACGTCGAACTCCTTCGCGCCCGTCGACGCCAGCACGAAGTTCCAGCTCGGTATGCGCTCGTGCTTTTCCAGTTCGAAGTGATCCCGGATCACCGCCGCATACTTGCGACGCAGGTCCCCGCTGAACGCGAACTGATGCAGCGTCCAGTAGGTGTAGAATGCGAGCTGGTCATCCGAGTGGTTCCATTCGTTCCCCATGTCGTTGCCTTCGTAAATGAATCCCTTCGTAGGCGCCACGAGCCCCACGCTGTTCAGAATGTTCGTCAGGTAACCGTGCTGCTCGAACAGCTCGAACGCCTTCGTCTTGTAGATCTCTTTGCCCGTCACCCGGTAGGCGAACTGCAATCCCGCGATGATCTCCGCGCTGTTCAACTTGCGGTCCACAATGGACGGCGGGAACCAGTTCACATAGTCCGGATGCCAACGTCCCCACAACGTCGGTTTGCCATCCCAATCGATCAGGTACCAGTTGTTCCGCACGATGTGGTTCATGATGTTGTCGTAGAGTGCCGCGATGCGTTGCTTCTCCTCCGCCGTCATCGCCACGCACGTCCAAAGCACCGCGTAGCCGAACGTGTGATCCGTGAACTCATCGCTGCTCGTCGTCGCCTTCCATTCCCAGTCCGCGTCCGGCGCCACGCGCCAGCGATCGCGATCCGAGAACTTAAAACCCCGTCGCTCAAACGTGCGCGATGGAAAACCCTTCAGCCCGTTAATCGATTCCATTCGCTCCAAGGCTTCGAACGTCTCCCACGCATTCGAGCGTGCCTGAGGATCGCCGGTGGCCCCGAAACGAAACGCCTGGCTCGCCATGTAGAACGCACTCCAAGACCCATCGTTGTCCGTATCGATCATCTCCCCGCTCGTGATGTCGCCGGGCCTCGCCAGCCGAAGCTCAGACACCAGTCCGTAGCGCATGTGGCGCTGCCGAATCTTGCGTTCGTAGTGCTCCGCCTTTTGCGCCAGCGTCATCTGGCGAAACTCAATCTTGCTGAGACCCGCCCTCGTCAATGCGAGCACATTTCCCTCGCGGTCCAACGTCACATCCACCACCGCGTCATCCAGCAACCAACGTTTCGACGCGTAGTAACGAACGCCTTCCTTTGCGCTCCAGTGGAACACACCACGCGGCGTTCCCGCCCAAATTCCATCCGCACCTGCCGCAATGCTGGTGATGTGCGTGACCGGCAGCCGCGTTTGTCGCGCGAGCGTCTCGCGGCCGTCCTTCAGACTGACCGCGTAGAAACCACGGCGTGTGCCCACCACCATTTCATTCGATCGAAAGGCCAGGCACGTCAGCTCGCTTCCGGAGTGAAACAATTCCCAACCCTCGCCGCGGAGCCGATGAATCGCGCTTCCGCTCATCAGGAAAAGCTCCGCACCCCACGCGTAGGGCCAAATCTCCGTTCCTCCCGCCACCGGTGACGCCAACGCGACCAACTTGCCGTCACGATGCACCGCCACGTTGGTGCCGCCGACCAATAACATTGCTCCATTGTCCGCCCGCGCGAAGCGCTCGAAGCGTCCCGCCGGCAAATGTCCATTCACCTTGCCCGCCCAGCCGTTCGCCAGAAACCGATCCTCGTAGAGATACAGCAACTCGCCGCCTTGCATGGTGAGATCGCGCGGCTTCAAGTCCGCGAGCGGCCGAAAGCTCCGGTCCAGCGCCACCGTCTGATCAAACACCCGCGCGACGCCGCGATCCGTCAGCGAGTAAACGATGCCGTCGCGATTCACGAATACCTTGCGGTAGTCCGCGCCGCTTAACTCGGGACTGACCTGAAAGCGAACCGCGATGTCTTGCTGGAATGGCGTGTCCGGCATCGGACGACCGGCGCCAAATCCGGTGAATGAAATCAGCAGCAATCCAAGGAGGAGCAGGAATTGTCGTGGCATCGTGGGCCGAGGATGCGAAGCGGGCACCTGGTCGCAAGAAGAAACTCAGCTGCAGAAACGACTCGGCTCGGGATTGCAACCGATGCGTGGTTCCGTAACGTCCCAACAAAAACTCCGACATGAAGAGATTCCAGTTACGCATCTTTCTCACCACCGTAGCTGCCTTGGTCGCCGTTCAGATCTCCTCTGCGGCGGAACTGCGCGTGATGTCCTTCAACCTCTGGCATGGCGGCGACGCCGGGAAGCAACCGCTATCGCAAACCGCGGAAGTCATTCGCGCGGCGAAGGCGGACATCATCGGGCTTCAAGAGACAGGCGGCTACGAGACAGAGAAAGGTTCCGGGCGGCCGGACAATGGTCGCAAGCTCGCGGGAATTCTCGGCTGGCACTACTTCGATCAAGGTGAGCGCACCGGAATACTCAGCCGCTATCCCATCGTCACAAACACCCCGCGAAAGTGGGGCGTGACCGTCCGCATCGCGCCCGATCGGGAAGTCATGATGTTCAACGTCCATCTGGCGCACGCGCCGTATCAGCCGTATCAACTCGCCGGAATCCCCTACTCCAACGGGCGCTTCATCAAGACGGCAGCGGAAGCCGTGGACGAAGCACGCAAAGCCCGCGGCGAACAGGTGGAGCGATTGCTCGTGGATTTGAAGCCCGCGCTGGCCAGTGGCAAACCGGTGTTTCTCACGGGTGACTTCAACGAACCGTCGTCGCTCGACTGGACCGCTCGCGCAGCAGCCGCCGGACGTTACCCCGTCGCCGTCGAATACCCTTCCACGCTCGCCGTCATGAAGACCGGGATGCGCGACGCCTATCGCACGGCGCACCCGGACGAACTGACGCATCCGGGCAACACATGGACGCCAACCACTCGTCCTGACGATCCGAACGACCGTCACGACCGCATCGATTTCGTCTTCTTCGCCGGCGCGAACGTTACAACGAAACGCTGCGATGTCGTCGGCGAATCCTCCACGTTCGCGGACATCGTCGTGCAGCCGTATCCCTCCGATCACCGCGCGGTCGTGGCGACACTGGAAATCGGCGATCGGCCCTGAACCTTCACCCATGTATTTCCCACGATTCTGGAGGACGGCGAAATCAGGCTCGATCGTAACTTGGGGCTGGTCCGACACGAGTATCGAGGACGCCGAGATCCGCGCAACGGAAAGGCAAAAGAGAGTTTTGAGGTGGATCGATTCCGGATGGAAGTCGCCAATGAACTCCTACGGCTACCCGGATCGGCCCATGCGCGAGGAGGTGTTGCGCCAGTTCAACGCTCCAGACGGGAAACCGATCGGAGTCATCACCAGAAACGCCTACGGATGTCTGGTCATGAACACTGTCGGACTGCTCTTCGTCGACGTCGACACTCCAGAACAAACCTTTGGCGAATCGATTCGCAGCCTGTTTCGCAGAAGCGCCGTGAATCACCGGGCCGCTGTTGAGGAAAAGGTTTTGGCGATTGCGGGGCGATGGGTCGAAACGCATCCCGGCTGGCACTGGCGAGTTTACCGAACGGCCGCCGGGGTCCGGCTGATGGCGACCCATCAAGCGTTCGCGCCACAAGAAGCGGTCGTGGAAGAGGCATTCGAGTGTTTTGGTGCGGACCCGCTCTACCGCTCGCTCTGCGGACGCCAAAAATGTTTCCGGGCACGGCTGACACCCAAGCCATGGCGATGCGGTGTAGAGAAAATCCCGGCGCGCTGGCCGTGGCCCGATGCCAAAGCGGAATCGCTCTTCAAAGTCTGGGAGGCACGCTATCTCTCCAAGGCCACCCAGCATGCGACCTGCAAAGTGATTGCGGACATCGGCTCGAACGTCTTGGCGCCGGAACTCGAGATCTTGATCAAAACTCACGACGAGGTATCGCGCACGGGTTCAAACCTGCCCCTCGCCTGAATCAAATCATGGACTGCTCCCGCGCCCGCACCAAGAACCCTTCCGAGTGGCTGGAGATCTGTCCGGACTTTTCGAAACCGCTCGCCGAACAAGTCACCGATTGGTTTCTGACCTGGGAACCAGACCTGCGCGAATCAATCAAGTGGAACATGCTCTGTTTCTCCGGGCGCAAGCTGGTCTGCGGCTTGAGCGCGTGCAAGGCACATTTGGGAATCACCTTCTTTCGCGGGACGGAAATCGCCGACCCGGCGAAGCTCTTCACGGACGCCAGCGAGGGAAACACCAACATCCGGTCCATACGCGTCACCAACCTCGCCGCCGTGAATCGCGCTGCGCTGGAGAACTTGCTCCATGCAGCCGTGGAGCTGGACGCGGACCCGATGATTCCGCCTGCACCGAAGGTGAAACGCAAACCGTGGCCGACGCCTTCGTTCTTCAAGGCCGCGCTGGCGGAGAAGAAGCACCGCGTGGCGGCGGAAAACTTCAAGAAGCTCTCTCAAACCTGTCAACGTGAGTATCTGGTCTGGCTCACGATGGCCAAGCGACCCGAAACTCGTGACCAACGCTTGAAGCAAACTCTCGCCGCCCTCGCGAAAGGCCGGAAGTGGGCGCAGCGAAAGCAGGTCTGACCGGCAGTCGCACTACTGCCGCAAGGCGTTCTGCCCGCGCCGGGTGAACTCGATCGACTCTCCGAGGATGCGCGCGGATTCCTGCGGCGCGTGGAAGCCCATCGAGTTCTCCGCCTCGATGAAATCGAGGTAGAACTGCGCCTTGCGCTGGTAGTCCTGCGCTTTCGCAATTTCATTCGTCGACTTGCCCGCCGACTGCGCTGTCTTGATGTCCTTAATAAGATCCATCAGCGCGTCCATCGCCAGATTGCGCATGGCGTAGGTGCGGTCCTGGATGGTTTGCACGCGGGACTTCAATTCTTCTTCGGGCCACTTGTGACAGGTCTGGCATGCCTTGCTGATATTCAGCAACGGGCTGCGCACATGGTGATCGCTAATCTTGTGCGCGCCGACGCGTTCGTAAGGCATGTGGCAGTCGGCGCACGAAACGCCCGAGCGCGCATGGATGCCCTGGCTCCACAGCTCGAACTCCGGATGCTGCGCCTTGAGCGCCGGCGCTCCGCTCTCCGCATGGACCCAGTCCTTGTGGCCCACCTCGTCGTAGTAGCTGAGGATGTTTTCGACCTTCAGCCCCTTGTGCCAAGGATAGACCAGGCGCTTCTCCGTGCCCTTGAAGTAGTACTCCACGTGGCATTGAGCGCAGACGAACGAGCGCATCTCCTGACGCGTCGCCATCTTGTTCACGTCGTAATCTTTCACGCCCTGGCTGGCTTTGAGCGTACGAATGCCTTCGATGAAGCCGGGGCGCGTGATGCGCAATTGCAAGCTTTGCGAGTCATGACAATCGATGCAGGCAACCGGGTGAGTCACCTCCTTACGGGCATCTGCAAACGGCATCGGGTTCATCTTCTCGAAGCCCGCCATGATGTCACCGTTGCCCGCCTTCTTGTAAGGCACGTAAACCGAGGCGTGGCAGTGCAAACAGGCCCCGGGTTGTTTCACCGCCTGTTGGCGCTCGGTGAATGTCTGATCGTCCAGCATGAAGGCGTGACCGCGATCTTCGCGAAAATCCCGCGAGAACGCGTAGCCGGCCCACATCGATTTCAGACGCGGATCTTCCTCAAGCCGCGATTGAGCTACGATGGAACGCGGGTCCGCCTGCGAGGGCGTTTTTGGCAACGCTTCACTGCCTCCGTAACGCGTGCGAATCTGGTCGGAGGTCTTCTTGTAGCCGTCATAGTGCAACGGAAAATTCTTTCCCCACTCCGCCGGATCCTGGGTGTCATCCGTCAACTCCACGACGCGGAAGAAGGGATTCTTGGCCTCCTGCTTGTGCTCCATGATGTTAATCAAGAGCGCGAGGCCACCGACGGCCACGAGCGCGGCTACCCCGACCGTGGCAACGAAGATACCCCATTGTTTCTTGCGGGACGAAGTGAAGCTGGTGCTCATAGGAAAATCTGGAGTTGCCCGAAAGTAATCACTTGGGATGACCCACTTCCCGGTGGCAGCGGATACAATTCAGTTCGGTGCCCTCGACGGGCTTGTGGTCGATCATCTCAACAATGTCCGCATGGCACTTGCGGCAGGCCGCCTCCGTGATGCGTCGGCTGACCGGCCGCGCCTCGATGGGGTCGTGGTAATCGCCAGTCGTAAACTTGAGGGAATGCCAGAAACCATTCTCGGCCTTCGTGGCGTACTTCGGAATAAGGCCGGGCGGCGTGTGGCAGTCATTGCACGCGGCCACGGAACGGTGACTCGACTTGATCCAGCCATCATACTGCTCCTGCATTACATGACAATTGGCACAGGCCGCAGGGTCATTGGTCAGGTAAGAGCCGCCCTTGGCGTAGATGAACGTGTAGGCACCAACTCCGAGCGCCACTCCGAGAAGTGTCCCGACCAAGGTCCCTTTGGTCACCGAAGCTTTCATCAATTCGCTAGAACTGATTTATGCGATTTGAACCAAATCCGTGAAGTGCAAATCTTGCCAATTGTTAACCTCGGAGAGAACGCAGCATGAGCAATTTAGCGAGGGGAACCCTCAGGCAAGTCGTCACCGCATCGTATGACCGAAGATGCGGACTATCCCAAGATCGATTCGTCGAAGGGCAAACAAGCACAACGCCTGTTGTCTACTTCACCGTCAAAAGTCCTTGAAGCTCTCAGGCAGCGGCAGCTCATTCGCGTTTATGCTTCCGGTGCGGCTGGCAGCGATCGAGTGGGCCTGGAGCTTTGGCGATGCCTGCGCCCGCGCGGGCACCGGAGTTTTCACCACGTTCATCTGTCGTCTGGGCGGATTCACATTTCCTGGCCCGTCGGACGACTGAACCAATCCACCGCCATCGCCCGAAACCAAAATGGAAAGCTGTCGGATGGAACCCTGAAGCGTGGACGCCTGCGCCTTGAGTTCTTCAGCCGCGCTGGCCCCTTCTTCCGCGCTGGCGGCGTTGCTTTGCGTCACCTTGTCCATCTGGCCGATGGCGATGTTGACCTGTTGAATCCCCTGACTCTGTTCGCTCGATGCCGCTGCTATCTCGGCCACGTAGCGATCCACCTCGCGGATCTTGTCCGCGACTTCACGCAGGCCCGTCGTCACCCGCGCGCTGATCTCAACGCCACGGGCGCTCTTGGTAATCGAGTTCTCGATCTTCTCCGCCGTTTCCCGCGCTGCGAGAGCGCTGCGTTGCGCCAGATTCCGAACTTCATCCGCGACCACCGCGAACCCCAGGCCGGCCTCCCCGGCCCGGGCCGCTTCCACCGCGGCGTTCAGCGCGAGGATGTTTGTTTGAAACGCGATCTCGTCGATCGATTTCACAATGCGCGCAATGTCATCGCTCGCCGCCTTGATCTCCAGCATCGCAGTATTCATCTCGTCGATGTGGCTCGAGCCCGAATCCGCGGCGGCGCGTGCCTCGTTCGCAATTGCCTTGGCGGAGCCGGCGTTATCGGCGTTGCGTTTGACCATGCTGGATATCTCCTCCAGCGAAGCACTGGTTTCTTCCAGCGACGCCGCCTGTTCACTCGCGCCCTCCGCCAGAGCGATGCTGCTGGCGCTGATGTGCCCCGAGGCCTCGAGCGTTTGCTGGCTGGAGGCGCCGAGCTCGGCCAGGGCGGCATTAAGCGGACGAACGATGATTCGGCGATTGAGGAAGTAGAACGCCAGACCAATCAGAACCGTGACCGGCGCGATCCAAATCAATGTGCTGATGAAACCAGCCCGTGTCACCGCATCCACCTTGTCCAATGGCGCCTTGAGAATAAACGCACCGTGAATCTCTCCGGTCTTCCAGTTCTCCATCGCGAAGCCAAGGCTGTCCTTCCCGTCCTTGCTGGCGCTGTTCTTCGGATCTCCATGGCAGGCGAGGCAATCAGCCGAGAGCACGATGGGCCGCGCGTAAACGATCTGATTCCGCTGCGCATCCACCTTGAAGTAGTCATCCTGATCGCCCGCTTCGAGCAGCTTCAGGATCTCAGCCTCCTCCGGGGTCGGGTTGTTCTTGGGATTTCGCGCCTGATTCTTCGGCACGCGAAACTCAAAGCCATTCTTCTGCGCAGACTCCTCCAGCGCCTTCCACGCGGCGACAATTGGGATCGTGCGATAGAGCGCTGTCTTCCGCAGATCAGTCTCCTTCTTCGCCTCTTCCACCAGTTTCGTCCGGTCGAAAGCCCCCGATTGATTCAGGCTGGAGAACGACTCGCGCACATTCTCCGCCTGGGAAATGATGGCGCTCATCGTCTCGCGGGTAAGCTCGATTCCCTGCGAGCGAATCACTCGCGTCTGAATAACCAAACCCACCGCCACGCTGACCGCCACGGCGCCGAGCGCAGCTCCGATAATCTTTTTTCCAAGTGTCATAGTGCGTTGTTGCTATCCACGGACCATTCATGCGACTGGCTCTCCCAAAGAAAAAAGGCACAACCAAAACCACGCGCCAAAGCGTGTTGTTTCAATTGTGCCTTCACTTGCGAGCCACCGATGCCCGCCCGGGAAAGCGGCTGCGGACGTTCCGCCAGCCGACAAAGTTGTTAACGGCAGGATCTCCATGGCAATTAAGGCGGGACGCGCATTTTCCCGAGGACAAAAAATGCTTGGTGACAGTCACTTTTGCCGAACGCTTCAGCCGATGGTCCGGGACAAAAACTTACTCGGAACGAATCCCACTGAACCTCGAGACGTCTGGTTTTCCACATCGATGGACTCGAATGAAATGAACGGCCTCGCAAACAATCGAACCAGCCCGTGCATGCTTCCTCTCGTGATCCGAGTGGCGCTGATCCTGTCAATGGTCGCCTCGGGAATCGCCGCTGAACCTCCCGGCCTCACCACCTCCGGCGACGGGACACTGCAGCTTCGCGGCAAACCCTTTCGCGGCATCGGCGTGAATTACTACGACGCCTTCGTCCGGTCCCTGAGCTCCACGCCGGCGCGCAGCATCGAGCCGGCCTTTCACGCGCTGGCAACCAACGGCGTTCCCTTCGCCCGCTTCGCCGCGTGCGGCTACTGGCCAGTCGACTGGGCGCTCTACCAAACCAATCGCTCCGAATATTTCACCCGCCTCGCCTCCGTCGTGAACATCGCCGAGAAACATCGCATCGGCCTGATTCCGTCCCTCTTCTGGCACCAGGCAACGATCTCCGACCTCGTGGGCGAATCCCTCGACCAGTGGGGCAATCCTTCCAGCCTTACCATCGACTTCATGCGCCGCTACACGCGCGAAGTCGTCACACGCTTCAAAGATTCTCCGGCCATCTGGGCGTGGGAATTCGGCAACGAATTCAATCTCCCCGCCGACCTTCCGAATGCCGCGCAACATCGTCCACCCGTTCACCCCTCGCTCGGCACGGCCAGCTCGCGCTCGAAACGCGACGAACTCACCCACGACATGATTCGTATCGCGCTGGCTGAATTCGCCAAAGAAGTCCCCCGCCACGATCCGCATCGACTCATCCTCAGCGGCAACGCCTTCCCCCGTCCGACCGCGTGGCATCAGAAACACGAGAAACGCTGGGGCCAGGATTCCGCCCCTCAATGGCGTGAGATGTTGCTGGCCGATAACCCATCGCCCATCGAATCCCTCAGCGGCCGTCTCTACAGCACCAATGATCTCGCCAGCCTGCCGTGGGCCGTCGATGCCACACGCACCGCAAAGAAGCCTCTCTTCATCGGAGAATTCGGCGTCCCGGGTGCGCTGACGGCCGAATCCCTCGCGCAGTTCCGTCAATGGCTCGATGCCATCGAAACCCACCACGTTCCGCTGGCCGCCCTGTGGGTTTACGACTTCGATGGACAATCGGCCGACTGGAATGTGACCTCCGAAAACTCCCGCGCTCCCCTGCTCCGCCTCATCGCCGAACGCAATGCAGCGTGGCGCGCGGCCAAGTCCACAACGGCAGGTTCGAAGTAGCAGACGCTCGTCCACGAAGTCTCAGCTTGCCGCACCCGGCTTGCTCGGCCAGAACAGTCGCCGTGCGCTGCTCGCATCAGCGAACCGCGAACCAAAAACACACATCCATCCATGAGTAACTCGTCGCCCATCCTGCTCGCCAAAGGCGTTTCCGATACTTTTCTCCTCCCGCAAATGGCCAATCGCCATGGGCTGATCGCCGGCGCAACCGGCACCGGCAAGACCATCACGCTGCAGGTGCTCGCCGAACATTTCAGCCAGCTGGGCGTGCCAGTGTTCATGGCCGATGTGAAAGGCGACCTCGCCGGAATCAGCCAGCCCGGCGGCACGTCGCCGAAAGTTCAGGAACGTATCCGCCAGCTCCAGCTCGAGGGATTCACCTTCGGCGGTTGCCCCGTCACGTTCTGGGATGTGTTCGGTGAGAACGGCCATCCCGTGCGCTCCACCATCAGCGAGCTCGGCCCGCTCATTCTCAGCCGCCTGCTTCAGCTGAACGATACGCAAGCCGGCGTCCTCAGCCTCGTCTTTCGCATCGCGGACGAAAACGGACTGCTGCTGCTCGACTCGAAGGATCTGCGTGCGATGCTCCAATTCGTCGGCGACAACGCCGCGCAGTTCACCACCGAATACGGGACCATTTCCGCCGCCAGCATTGGCGCCATCCAGCGCAACCTCCTCGCCCTCGACGATCAAGGCGCAGACAAGTTCTTCGGCGAACCCGCGCTCAATCTCGATGACCTGCTGCAAACCGATTCCGCCGGACGCGGCTTCGTGAACATCCTCAGCGCCGATCGCCTCATGCAGTCACCGAAGGTTTACTCCACGTTTCTACTCTGGCTTCTCTCCGAGCTCTTCGAGCGATTGCCCGAGGCCGGTGATCTCCCGAAGCCAAAACTCGTGTTCTTCTTCGACGAAGCTCACCTTCTCTTCGCTGATACGCCGCCGCCATTGCTGGAGAAGATCGAGCAAGTCGTCCGGCTCATTCGCTCGAAAGGCGTCGGCGTTTACTTCGTCACCCAGAACCCGCGCGATATTCCGGACAATGTCCTCGGCCAGCTCGGCAATCGCGTGCAGCACGCCCTGCGCGCGTTCACGCCCCGCGATCAGCAGGCCGTCCGCAGCGCCGCGGAAACCTTCCGCACCAACCCAAAGCTCAATACCGAAACCGCGTTGACCGAGCTCGCCGTCGGCGAAGCGCTCGTCTCCCTCCTCGATGAACGCGGCCAGCCGGGCATCGTGGAACGCGCCTTCATCTGCCCGCCGCGCAGCCAGATTGGACCCATCAATCCGCAACAACGCCAGCAACTCATCCGCTCCTCACTCGTCTACGGAGCATATGAAACAGCCGTTGACCGCGAGTCCGCCTACGAAAAATTGAAGAGTGCGCACGCCCAGCGCCAGGCGTCTGCCACGTCCAACGCTCCAACTCCCACTGGTAAGGAATCAGGCGGATTCTTCGGCTCGCTCCTATCCGGCCTGGGCGGTGGCGGTTCATCACCCGCACCGCGTTCACGCGGTGGACGCGAACCGGAATCACTCGCCACCACGATGGCGAAGAGCGCCGTGAGAACGATCGGTAGCTCCGTCGGACGCGAGATCGTCCGCGGCCTGCTTGGCTCCATCTTCGGCGGAGGCCGCCGGCGATGAGCACGCCGGAGTTCATCGCTCCCGGCGTTTACATCGAGGAACGAGCCTCGGGCGTTCATCCCATTCCCGGCGTTGCCACCTCGGTGACCGCGTTCGTCGGCACCACCCGCCGCGGCAAATACAATCTGCCCACCAAAGTCCACAGCTTCCGAGACTTTGAGCGGCTCTTCGGCGGGCTCTGGCTGCGCAGCTTTCTCGGATTCGCCGTCCGCGATTTCTTTCTCAACGGCGGCTCCGAGGCGCTCGTCGTTCGCGTTGGTCGCGGCGGACAGTTGAAATCCACCGACCTGATTGGCGCGACACATCGCAAGAATCGGACCGGACTCTACGCCTTGCAGAAGGCTGATTCGTTCAACCTGCTCTGCCTCCCGCCCTACAACGCCCACCAAAATGTCGACGATACCGTCGCGGAAGCCGCCGCCGCGTTGTGCGCTGATCGCCGGGCCTTTCTGATTCTCGATAGCGACAGCCGTTGGACATCCGCAAGCGACGCCAGAACCGCGATGCAGTCCAGTCCCCTGCGGAGCGCGAATGCCGCCGTTTACTTCCCCCGGCTCCGCTACTCGAATCCGCTAAGGACAGGCGCTATCGAAACCTTTCCCGCGTGCGGCGCCATTGCTGGAGTTTTCGCGCGCACGGACAGTCAGCGTGGCGTATGGAAAGCGCCCGCCGGGACCGAAGCAACTTTGACGGGCGTCAACGACTTGTCCGTCGCAATCACCGACCGTGATCAAGATTTGTTGAATCCACTCGGTTTGAATTGCCTGCGAAAACAACCACAGTCACGGCACGTCATCTGGGGCTCACGCACTACGATGGGAGCCGACGCGCTCTCGTCCGAGTGGAAATACATCCCCGTTCGACGGCTCGCGCTCTTCATTCAGGAAAGCATCGAACGCGGCACGCAGTGGGCCGTATTCGAGCCGAACGACGAACCGCTCTGGGCGAACATCCGTCTGAACGTCGGCGCCTTCTTGAACCAGCTCTTCTGCCAGGGCGCCTTCCAAGGCAACGCTCCAGCCAAGGCCTACTTTGTGAAGTGCGATCGCGCGACGATGTCCGCTGACGACGTCGCCAACGGACGGCTCATTTTCGAAGTAGGCTTCGCCCCGCTGAAGCCCGCGGAATTCGTCGTGCTCAAGTTCGCCATTCAAACTTCCTCCTGACGTGTCCACTCTCTACGAACGCCTCGGCGGCCACACCGGCATCGCGGAACTGCTTCGCACCTTCTATGCGGACGTCCGGCAACACGCCGTGCTCGGACCAATCTTCAACGCCCGCATTCACGACTGGCCCGCGCACCTCGCGAAAATCGGCGAGTTCTGGGCGCTGCAAACCGGCGGCCCATCCCGCTACTCCGGCGGCTTCGGCGCGGCGCATCTCCGGATCGGCATCGAGCCACAGCATTTCGAGCTCTGGCTGGGACTCTGGGATTTCAACTGCCAGCGCCAGTTGCCCTCGGCGGAAGCCGAAGCCATGAGCGCCCTAGCTCACGAGTTTGGCGCGCGACTGCGAAGATTGGCGGGAATGCGACCTTCTCAGTGAGTCGCGGAAGGATCAGGCGTAGGCATCCAGCAGCTGCCCGCTCGCGCGCGATAAAGGCTGTCCAGCCTGTTCCAGCAATTGAACCATCGCCTCGCCCTGCTGCGTCGCCACGTCCTGCGACTTCTTCAGCAAACGAACGCCGATCTCGTCGCGCAAAGCCTGTGCTTGCAGCACGCTGTCGAAGAGTGAAGCCGGACCTGATCCACTGACGTTCATTCACCCAAGGCATCGGAATAAACCACCATTCGTTGAGCCGAAAAATTGTACAGATAACGCATGAGCACTGAGACGTTGACGCCATCAAGCCCCGCACCACTCGCCACCTGCATCCCGGTCGCGGAGCGACCGCCGATGGTAGCCGTGGGCTTCAGCCCACGGTGGAGGTAGAAGGAAAACGCGTCGCGGAGCGACGTTTCTCTCCTTCGATTCAGCTTTGGAAGCCAAGGCTTTAGCACTCGATTCACCTTTGAATGTGAAAGGTTTACTGTGACGAATCAAGCCTTACCTAGTCCAACTCGTACACGGCGGTTTCTAACTCACCTGTTACGCTATTGCTGGCACGGGCGCTGGCACTTTCGGTACGTTCATTGTGAGGCGTGGAGCAGCATTTTCTACGGATTCGAGTCTGGAGCCTTCAATCTGAACGGATAGTGCAAACTGTTGGTTCTGTGCCCAAGACCCGTCATGGTTTTGCGACCGCAAAACCTAAGAGCCACCGGCAGCGGTGGGCGGCGCTGTCAAGATGGACCGCAGCGCAGCGAGGAGTATCTTGACAGCGCGAGCCGCCCGCCGGCTGTTCATTTCCGCGTGTGGTTAACTGGCACCTCCTTGCCGGCTTTTGATGGGTTGCAAACGCATCACCCACGATGGCGTGTTGTAGTTGATGGCGGGTGTGAACGTCACCGGCAACATGTGAGGAACTGCCGGTGTCCGCGCTTTCGTCGGGACTCGGAAGGCGGTGGTCAGATTTTGATAAAACAGACCAGCGCAACACTTCGCCGCCGGAGTCCCGACGAAAAGTGGTCACGGGCAGATGGAGTTGGTAAGGCGCAGAGTGTGCCGCGCAAGTCGGGCGAAGACACTTTGCATCTCGTACAATCAGGCAAGGCACTTTCCGGCGCCGGGGACGATGATCCAAGATTCGTTCCGCTCCTCGAAACTGCCTTGAAGAGTTAACCGGCGGTGGAACGCGTCCCTACCTCCGCGGAATGCGGGCGAGCCAGGCGAGATTCCTCCCGCCTGTCTCCGCCGGATTCAGGGAACGGAACGGGAGCGACCGAAGCGATAAGACGAAGGAGCTGTTCTGCGGAAATCGCGGAGGAAAGCGACGTGCAGCGCGCTGAAACGCCGGAGTCAGGCGCTGGGTTTCCTGCGCTGGCAGTCTGCGCGTGTTGGTGCCTGGTCCCGCGGCGGAGGCCCAGACGCGCAGGGTGAGCCCCACATTGGACACGAGCATCGTAGCCGGAGCGCGGGTGCCTGCGCCAAGCCGCGCAGTCTGCCAACGCGCCTGTCTCGCGATTGAGACGCTGCGGCTCAGGTCGCCGAGGCAGGCCCCAATGCGGTAACCAGTCCGGTGATGGTCCGAAGGACGCTCGCGGGGCTGGTGTGGCGCTCGTAACGAACGGCGAGCAGGATGGGAGCGAAATCCGAACCACCTCATCCCGGCCCTCTCCCCCAAGTGGCGGAGAGGGTGAAGAATGAGCCGGACGCGGATGGAACGCGCCCCTACCTTTTTTGGTCGAGCCGCCTCAGCGGCGAGTTGTGACGCCGACAGCGCGCCTGGAGAACGTTCGAGCGGCCAGGACGGGTAGCCTGCAACCGTGGCGCTCGAGCGTGGTGGAAGGTCCAATGCGCGCGCTGTAGCGAAAGGACAGCCGTCTGCGCGCCTCCGAACCTCAACGCCTGACTGCCCGGTGCCCGGCAAGGGTGTGCGCCAGCACACCGCCGGGCATGAGCGTCGGCGAAACGCGCGCGGCGTGCTGGCGTTCGAACTGCGGCGCGCGTTCGTAGTAATTGAGCCGCTGAGGAACGAAGCGCGAACTGATTTTACCAACGAGCGTGGCGAACTGGAATTGTCTGTATTAGGTGACCCGCCCCACGAGACGTTACGATTGCAACCGCGACGCGATGGCCGGGATTGCTGGAGCCTTGGTTAGCCCCCGCTTTACAAATCCGATGCCTCATGTCCGTGTCTCTCTCTGTATCCGCGATCACAGTCAGGGCAAACATACACTCGTGCCCATAACGGCGTTGGCACACCGCATGCCTTTATGGAGTAAGCAGCGTGCGGGTATGCAGCATCATACCGCTCGCGCGTCGTGCTGCCCGTGCGAACCCGCTTCCCAGTCATAGCAACTTGATGAACCTCACAAACGGAAGAAAAACCACGTGTGTGATCGACGGTCATCGGCACACATCCCGTGACTGCTAGCGTCAGCCCAATAATGATAAGTAAACGAGGCATTGTGTCGCGTGGGCTACGACCAATCTCAGCGACCCGGCTCGCGAGGGCGGACGATTGCAACCGGGACGCGATGGCCGGGTTCGCTGAAAGCGCATGGTTAGCGAACCAACCGCCGCGGCGGCGGAGCAATGACGTAAGAAACTGAAAAGGCCACCGCCGATGCATATCAACGACTTGCGCGTCTAGTTTCTCAGGAGGTGCGTTCAGAAGTGTAAGTGTGTCGGACATACCAAGCTGCAATCAGCGATGAACCGAATGCGATCACGATAACGGCAATGAGCCAACTCCGGAAGCCAGCAACGTCCTCCGCTGGCATCTGATCGTGGAATACAGGGTCATAAATTCCCACGGACATGCAAATGAGCTGAATTGCTTTGATAGCGCCCAACGGGATCGCTAGCACCAGCCAACCAATTGCAAATGCTTTCCTCATTTTCATGATAGACCGAGGCGCCTAACGACCAAGAGCTGAGCCATGGCCACTGAACCTGTCCGTGAATCTGACGCCGAAGCGCGAATCGAAGCGCGTAAAAGCCGATGGCTCCAGTGCTGTGTTAGGCTTTCCTGCGCTTTTGTAATTCCTGTTTAACAAGTGGCAATACATCGACTGGATCTTGTGTGTCTATCTTCGCCTTTATGATTACATGGAAAGCGTCACGACAGCCGGCCTGTTTGAGATCGCCGTCTTCGAGCGAATAAACCAAATATCCGCCACATGCCTTAGCGTGTGCAACAAAGCGACGAAACTGCGGCAACGTAACCCAACCGAACTTATCCAAATCACGTCGATAAATAAAGATGTCGCCGTCTGCGGTGATAAAAGCATACAGGACGCCGCGCTCAATCCCAGGCTGAAAAAAAGTCTGGGCCTCAGGCGGCGCTTTTGTCAGCGCGACATCCGCCACAGGATCGGATGCTCCGCAACCGCATAGGCAAAGCGCAAGCGTGAGGAAAGGGAAAATAGATTGCGATCTTAACGCATTCATGGAGGCCCAACGACCCAAGCTCAGCGACGGCGGCCACAAGGCGCGCCGATTGCAATCGCGACGGCCCGCCGCCGTTCGCTGGAGCGCATGGTTAGGCGTCAACATTCGTAACTCCCGGTGCAAGCCCCTCGTATCCGGCAGCAATGCGCTCGCGAGCTGCTTGCAGCAACTCCGCATACTCTGGCCGGAACGGCTCAACAAGTGCCTTGTCGAGCTGAGCTGAAAGTCGTGTGAAAGCCAAATACTCGGCGTTGTGTCTGAGTGTGAAATCGTCGCTGTCGTCGAAGCGAGAAAAGAACTCGAAAAGGACAAGAGCCTCGTCGCGCGAAAGTCTGATGGCGATGTCTTCACTCATGGTGTGCGATGACGCCTAACTTTGATTATACGACGGGCCAGTTGTATATTGAATATACAACCAGCCGCCCGTAAGCCTTGTAGCGATGGCAACCGATTGCCCAACAGCGTTTTCGATGCTGTTTCGCTGAATTGGATGCGGCTCTCTCATTGCGGAGTAAAAGTATCCCTTCATTATCGCCCCGCAAGCCTAAAGGATATGGCTGTGAGCTTCAAATCGCCGGAAGGCACCGACGCCATGCACCTACAAGCCGCCCAAGGCTGGCTTGAGCTAGGCGATTGGGAGTCTGCCAACGAGGAACTAGAGGAGATTCAGCCTCAGTTAAGAACGCACCCCGAAGTGCTGAAGGTTCGCATCGAAGTCTATGTTGAAGCCGAGCAATGGGACTACGTCGTTGAAGTCGCCCAAACGCTCGCCAGCGAATTACCGCGAGACTCTTTCGGCCATGTCCATCTTGCCGCAGCTCTCCACACCCTGGGCAGAACGGAAGAGGCTTGGAGAAGGTTGGTCCGCGTAGCTCACCGATTCCCGAAGGAATGGATAGTCCCCTACAACCTTGCTCGCTATGCCGCGCAGCTAGGCAGTCTGGTAGAAGCCCGTGAATTGCTTTCGGAAGCCTTCGCGCTGGGCGACGCAAAGGCGTTGAAGCTCCAATCGCTGGACGAGCCGGATCTGGGGCCGTTATGGAGTCAAGAGTAAGAGCTTAGCCTTGCCCCGCTTGCGGACAGCCCTACTCGCGATACTGGGACAGTTCTGAATCGATATCCTTGATGGGACCGAACCAGAAATTCCGGAAACTTCCACCCGTGCCAATATAGCGAATCTCACGTTTCGAGGACAGCACCTCGCGAGTCGCGATATCAAAGAATACCACATAAATCGCCCCGGCTCGTGAAAGGTAGGTCGGTGGAGCATTGTTGCTAGTCCTACCGGGAGTTGGCTGCAACTTTTTGTCGCATACGAAGCGGTCCACCAGGAACAACAAGCCGAGGCCGTTGTTTTGACTAAGTTTAAGGGACTGGACGGCGTTGGCGATTTGGCTTCCACCGATGTGCGATTCCTTGATGGCATCAACGGATTGATTGTTCAGTTCCAGTTGCCCCGGACTTAGCTGTCGGTTCCTCTCTGTCACGCCCGCTATGTCGATATCGATTCGCTTGCCCAACGAAGCGGCCACGCCTTCAATCCGCTCATCAAGGAACAAGTCGTTCCACTTGGCGGGCATCTCCTGAAACAGCAGGTCTGGAACTCTGATGGTGTTCGTGGTACCAATCATTTTCATCAACGAGTAATCAAGACCCGCCCAAACGACACTGTTGGCGGCCCGCATTGCCTGCGACAATTTCTCGTCTTTAGCACCCGCAATAAGAAGGCTCGCCGCGAACAACAGACCGGTGATGACAGTTTTCATTCCTAAATGGAGAGGAAGCCACATCGGGCAATGCTTGGAAAGAGTCGATTCATCAGCCGAGAAAGCCCATTTGGCGCCGGCGCCGCACGTCGTGGAGGCGTGTTTAGTTTTCAAGTAACAGTCGTAATCTGCATTTGCGGTTGATGATCCGATTGCCCAATCTGGGCAATGGACCGAACGCGGGGCAGTCGTTGCAGCGAAAACGCTTTGCGACCCACGTTGCTCGACTCCGCCATTGGGTGAACTCCGATCGCTGGCTTACCTTTTTGATACGATGAAACTTTATCAGCTTTGTCCGCCCTGGCTGTTGCTCTGTTTCTCTGCCGTTGCTCTTGGCTGTGGCTGCACGTGGTCGCGAAGTGAAGGACTTCGGACCATGAGCGATCAGGAGGCGGCGGAGGCTTCTCGTCAGCAGCAGCTGCACAAACAGTTCATCTATTCGGAACCCCCTTCGCGTCGGTGAACGAGGAATGCGGGCGAGTGAAATGCACTTCGGCTCTCCGATTGCACGCCAATCCGTCGCAACCCGGTGAGCTGGCTGATCTATATTTTGCAAACCCACCCGCCATTGAAGATAGCTTTGACGCAGGAATCTGGCACCCTTCACATTCCCCGCGTGGCTGCTTCCGATCACAGGTGCCCGCGCTGCGACAACTTCTATTCGTTCCATCGCGATCTCGCTTCAACGTGTTCTCACTGCGGGCACGAAATCACACCGGATGATTCCAAGGACGAGGCGCCGCGCATCGTGCCGAATCCCAAATCCCTCCGACTGGCCCGCTGGCTCCTGCTGTTCGGCCTGTTCGGCTTCTCTGGCAGCATGTTCTTTTCACAATTCTCGATGATGGTTTTCGGCGGAGTCGGGTTTGCGGGACTGATTCTCCAACTGTCCTTGCCGCACCGATGCGGGAACTGCGGTGGTGAAATTATGGCGCGCGCTCGTTTCTGCCGGCATTGCGGCGCCAATTTCGGATTTACCGTGCGATGATCCGGAAGAATCGGAGGTCGCCTGTTACCTGTGGCGGCACCGCCGGGTTCTGTCGCAACACCCCAAGTTGCTCCCACGGGCCGTCGATCGCCGGAGCAGATTGCAGTTCCGGCAGGGTGAACTCCGGTTGCCAGGAGAGCTTCACCCCCTCGCTCGTGCGTAATATCTCAAGGCGCGGGCCGAACGCGGCAGTGACCCACTCCGGATGGTCGATAAACGGATTGCGATTGCCCTGATAGAGCACGAACACCAGTTCGTTGCGCCATCGTTCGCGCTCGTCCACCGGATCCGACAGGTGCCATAGCAGCAACGTCGACAAGCGAGCCATTAAATTGGTGCTGCTGGTAACTTCCTCAATGCGATCCGTCATCACCAAGCGCGGCTCCCCCACCTTGTCGCCCGTGTAACGAACCGCCATATAGAACATGGCTCGCGCCAGATCCCCTTTTTCTTCATCGCCGGGTTCCCACGAGTCGGAGTCGGACGAAGACCACGGTGCTTCCTCGTGCGCTGGTGTTGAATACTTGGAGTCGCCGACGTCACTCCGATCAAACCACTTGTTGCCCCGGCTGCTGTTCACCGTAGCATCCACTGCCCGAAGATTGTGCAAATCGGAAAAGGCCGGCTCTACGTCGTCCAAGCCATAGCTGTTGGGCCACAGATGTTCGCGGTTCCAGCCCGTGACTTTTCCAAACTCCGCTTTCGGCATCGATAATCCGGAATAAACCAGGCGAACAAGGTTGGTATCCGCCGGATCCTCTTCCAACCGTTTCAACGCATCCGACGTATCGAGCTGAGTGGCTTCCGAGTATGGAATGACCCGGTGATTGCGGATGATGACATGCAAGGCCCACCGCAGCTCGGCCCCGGATTTGCCCAAAGCCCGATCATAATATCCGGACGGAACCCCGCCCTGCGCAGCGAGCGCGGACAGCCCGACCAGCATGATGCCCAACAGAAAGTGAACCTCACTGGGCCAGGGCGCCAATCGATGAACGGCAATCCTTCTCACCGGCTTCTTCTCGTCTTCATCCATCGATCTACGGACGCCAGAGCATTTCCGTGAGCGGCAGGTTGAGAGCTCAATCAAGGAACTGGTGGTGGGCGACATGGCGGATTGTGAATAACACCCGATTGACCGGGGGGAAAGCGAATACTATACGTATGTATAGCATGACTGAACTCACCGATGCCCAACGCCAGGTTTTTGAGTTTATCCGCGATCGATTGTCCGCAGGATTTCCCGCACCGTCCTTTCGCGAGGTGGCCAAGCGCTTTCGCTGGAAGAGTCCCAAGGCGGCGTCCGACCATATCAATGCGATCATCCGAAAAGGCTGGCTGGCTTCGGAGGCCGGCAAGGCCCGATCCCTGCGGCTTGCCGGGAAACTGAATGCGGCGGTGCGGCGGACCGTGGAGATTCCCCTCTTCGGTTCCATTCCCGCCGGCTTCGCCGGGGAACGTGAACAGGAAGCGGACGAAACTGTTCCGGTGGCCATTGATTCCATCGGATTCAAGCCCACCCGAAACACCTTCGCCCTTCGAGTCGCCGGAGATTCGATGATCGGCAAACACATCTGCGATGGAGACATTGCTATTTTTGAGCACGGTCCCGATCCCCGCCCCGGTCAAATTGTCGCGGCCCTGATCGATCGCAAGAACACGCTAAAGACCTTTGTCGTGAAGAACGGCAAACCGTTCCTCAAGGCCGAGAACCTGAAGTATCCCGACCTCATTCCCTCCGAGGAACTGGTGATCCAGGGCGTGTTCAAGGCCCTGATTCGTCGGGCTAGAGACTGAGCCTGGGACCACGGTTGCCCCATCCATGCCCCCATCCTGTCCTGAGCGGTATGGAAACCCGAACCATCGTCCACCTCGACGCCGACGCCTTCTTCGCGGCGGTGGAACAAGCTTCCGATCCTAAACTGCGCGGCAGGCCGGTGGCGGTGGGCGGTGAAAAGCGGGGCATCATCGCTTCCGCCTCCTATGAAGCGCGGAAGTTTGGGGTCTACACCCCGATGCCCACGATGCGGGCGCGCAAGCTCTGCCCGAAGCTCATTGTCGTGCCGGGCGACTACGAGCGTTACGAGCAGTTCTCCCACTGGATGTTCGGGTATTGCTACGACTTCACTCCCGATGTGGAGCAGACCTCGATTGACGAGGGTTACTTCGATCTGACCGCCAACCGGGCCAAACCCGCCGTCGACATTGCCTTCACCATCCGCAAGGCGATCCAGCAGCGGCTCAAGATCTCCGTGAGCGAAGGCATCGGCTCAAACAAGCTGGTCAGCCAGATCGCCTCCAAGCTGAACAAACCAGCGGCGTTGCACGAGATTCCTGCCGGAGGGGAAACCGAGTTCCTCCATCCCCTGCCCGTGAAATGGCTGCCAGGCATTGGTGAAGTGACAAGTCGGAGGATGAATGCCGCCGGACTGGCCAACATTCGTCAGGTGGCTGCCATGCAGTTGGACATGCTCGAATTGCTCCTGGGCCAGCAGGCCCGGGCCATCCGCCAGTTCGCTCACGGCATCGACGATCGTCCTCTGGTTCCCGCTCGGGAGCCGCAGAAGACTTTTAGCCACCAGGAAACGTTCGGGCAGGATCTCACGGACGAGGAATACGCCGGAGCGGTTCTCCGACGGATGGCCGACAGTCTGTTCGCCAAGGTGCGGGAGGAACAGCGCTCCGTGCGCACGCTCACGGTAAAGGTCCGCTACAATGACATGACCGAGGATCAGGTGAGCGAGAGCCTGGCGGAACCCACGGATCTCGAAACCGATGTCTACAGCCGATTGCACACCATGCTGCACCGGGCCTGGCGCCGACGGGTCAGCTTGCGACTCGTTTCTCTGAAGTTGTCCCAAGTCTACGATGGGCTGATGCGGAGTGAGCTGGAACTGGAAACCCGAGGGCGTCAGCACGAGGCCCAGCGTCGGCTGGCATCAGTGGTGGATGAGTTACGCCAGTCGAAGGGGCATTCGGTGCTGCTGCGCGGACATGATTTGCGGCTACGCGAACCGGCCTGCGATAGCACCACCCTCCTCAGCCAGCCGATCAAGCGCCGCCCCATCCGATCCGGCGCCGGTAATATCAGCTATGTTCCCCTTCGCGTTCACAGTCATTACTCATTCCTGGATTCGACGCTTTCGCCGACGGAGATCGTGGCGCTGGCCAAACAGAACGGCTTGGAAGCGGTGGCGCTGACCGACACGGGCAATCTGCATGGAGCCGTTGAGTTCATGCACGCGGCCCGCCAGCACGGAGTAAAGCCGATTCTCGGCACTCACCTGCAAATCGGGGGGAACCCACTTCTTCTCTACGTCGAATCCGCCACCGGTTACCACAACCTGTGTCGAGTGTTGTCCGAGCACGCCCACACGGGAGGCGACGACGAGTCTTCGGTCGCCAATCAGCAACGAAAACCGTTCCGCATTGAAGCGTTGCGGGAACGAACGGAGGGATTGATCGGGGTCAGTAGCGATCCCTCCCTCGCGGCGCTGTTTCCTCACCGGTTCTACCACTTGGTCCGTTCGCGTGACGCCGTTGCTGAATTCCCGAGCGTCGCTTGTCCTGAAGCGCGCTACGCTGCACCGGAACACCGGAGGCGATTCGACATCGTGCAG
Source organism: uncultured Bifidobacterium sp. (assembly GCA_964491875.1). Taxonomy (GTDB): domain Bacteria; phylum Verrucomicrobiota; class Verrucomicrobiia; order Limisphaerales; family JADJPG01; genus JADJPG01. Next base: position 125,428 of record CAZBIC010000005.1, on the reverse strand, counting down.
AGCGTTCGCACCTTGACCCTGCTGCAACAGGCGCATCCCGAGAAACAATCCCGAGGCAGACTTCATTTGCGCACCCGAGATGAGATGGGGACCGCTTGTCAGGAGCATCCGGAATGGTTGCGTCACACCTGGGAGATTGCGGACCGCTGTAACTTCGAGTTTCCGTTTGGGAAACCGCAGTTCCCTGATTTTCGTCCTCCCGACGGTTCGACGCCCCGCGAGTTCCTGCGCCGGCTGGTTGCTCAGGGACTTCAGCGTCGATACCGCGAGGGGGCGGCCAAGCATCAGGCCCAGGTGGACGAAGAACTGAACATCATCGCCGCCGTCGGCTACGAATGCTACTTCCTCATCACCTGGGATCTTCTCCAGGACTGCCGGGCGCGTGGCATCGAATGGATCACAAGAGGTTCAGCAGCCGACTCGCTGGTCTGTTACTGCCTGGGGATTTCCGATGTGTGCCCGATTCGCTTCGATCTCTACTTCAAGCGCTTTCTCAACCCGGAGCGGATGGCGTTGCACAAACTGCCGGACATCGACATCGATTTCCCCCACGACCGCAAGGATGACGTCGTCCAATTGATCTTTGCCAAGTATGGACCGGAACATTGCGCGGTGGTCGGCGGGTTTTCCACGTTCCAGGCCCGTTCGGCTTTTGGCGAAGTGGCCAAGGTGCTCGGTGTGGCGGAGCGTGATGTGCGCAAATTCACGGAGCATTTCCCGTGGGGATTTGGCGGTGGCTGGGTGCCGGATGAGCCTGCTCCCAAGGGAGGCGATGGCCTCATCGAATTATTGCGCGCCAATCCCGAGACACGTTCGCTGCCGCTGGACGAGGAGCCGTATCGCACGGCCATCGAAATGGCGGCGTTTCTCGATGGTCGACCCCGTTATCCGAAAATGCATCCTTGCGGAGTGGTGCTCTCGCGTCAGCCGATGCACCAACTGACGCCGATCTTTATCTCCAACAAGGGACTGCCCACCACCCACTACGACATGGATGGCGTGGAGGAGATCGGTTTGGTGAAGATGGATATTCTGGCGCAGGGAGGACTGGCTGTGATGCGCGATGCCCGCGAAGCAATCGCTCGAAAAGGAATCACGGTCGATCTGTCGGTATTGGAGCCGTGGGAGGATGAACAGGTTTGGGAGATGATCGCCAGCGGCGGAGCACGAGCCGTGCATCACATCGAGTCCCCAGCCATGACGAGCCTGAACAAGATGACGAACGTGCGGGAGATTGATGGTTTGATCGCTATTGTTTCCGTCATTCGTCCAGGGGCGGCCAATGAGTCGAAGAAACTGTCGTTCACCCGACGTTATCAGGGGATGGAGCCGGTCACTTATCCGCATCCGTCCTTGGAACCGTGTCTGCGGAGCACGTTTGGTCTGGTGGTGTATGAGGAACACATCCTGCAAATCGCGGAGGCCTTTGCCGGCATGTCAGCCGGTCGCGCCGATGTGCTGCGGCGGGCCTTGGTGAAGCAGAAGCGGGAGACCATTGCGGAAATCGGCCAGGAGTTCATCGCCAGTGCCCGCGCTCGGGGTCACGACACAGCCAAGATTGCCGAGGTTTGGCAGTTGGTGACGGGCTTCAGTGGCTACGCGTTCAACAAGGCGCATTCGACTGCATACGGTGTCGAGGCGTATCAGGCCGCGTGGTTGAAGTGTTATCACCCGGCGGAGTTCATGGCGGGCGTGCTCACTCACGGCAAGGGCTTCTATCATCCCCTCGTCTATGTTCTGGAATGTCATCGGCTAGGAGTGACGCTGCTCCCGCCGTGGGTGAATGAACCGGGACCAGCCTTCATCGCTCATCATCGGACGATTCGGGCTCCCCTGACGCGGGTGAAGGGTCTCACGCAACGGACTGGCGATCGACTGTTGGACGCGTTTCGCGAGGGACCCTTTCTGTCATTACCTGACTTCTACCGGCGGGTGGCGCCTTCTGGCGACGAGTTGGAGGCGATGATTCGGGTGGGTGCGTTCGATGACTTTGGCGAATCGCGCACCCGCCAATTCTGGCAGGCCCAACATCTCATTCGCACTTACGGCGGTTCGACGGAACCAAATCAGGGCTGGTTGATTCCGCCGCCTGGATTGCGGGCGGAGCCCGGTCTCCCACTCGATGAACCGACGCGGCTCGAACGCTTGCGCTGGGAGACGGAGCTCTACGGCTTCGCCGTTAGCGGGCATCCGCTGGAACTCTTTTCCGACATCGCTTGGGAGACTTATTGTCCGGTAAATCGCTTGGGAAATTTCATCGGGCAAACCATCACCACCTGCGGGCTAGTAGTCGAGCAACGCACGCATCATCAGATCACAGGCGAGCCAATGAAGTTTCTGACGCTGGCCGACTCGACAGGCATGGTGGAGACAGAGTTGTTCGCCGCCACCTATCGCAGTTACGGACTGGCCACCGTGCGGTATCCAGTGCTGGAGTTCGAAGCCAGGGTGGAACCGTATGAGAACGGACGCGGGTTTTCGCTGCGGGTGATTCGGGCCGGGAAGCCCCGTTCGACTCTATTGGAAAACAAGTTGTCCTGATCGCGGACGCCAAGAGGTGGCCGTAGGGAACGGCGCTAAAGAAACGTTCCACAATCAGGAACCTTGAAAGCTGGTAACAACATAGCGTTCGTTTCCCGTTCATACAGCACGCTCTTAAAATCTAGGATTGTCTGGAGTCCCCGCTCTTTTCTGGCATGGTCACTGGGCGTGCCTCGCAAACTCAATCTCACGCCGGCGCTGGCCGGGACGTTGCTCCGCAACGTGGCAGCGGCCCAGGATGCGGAAGAGCTCGGCTGGCGGCGTCTGGCGGCGCTGTTTCCCGCGCTGATGATCCGTCTCAATGCCGCGCTGAAGGCAACGCGCGCGCAGCGGCGCAATGCTGATCTGGCGTGCCGCCATTATCTCTGCGCGGAAGCGCTGGTGGAAGTGCTCGAGGCCCGCGCAGAAGACGGGCGCGGTCGTAAAGGAGATCGGCGTGGCGACATTGTGGACGACTACAGCCAGCTCGTCTCGGCCAAGCTCAAGGCTTTCTCCAAACGCCCCGCCGCCGAACAGCGCCGCATCCAGTCGGCGTATCCGGACGTGGACCTGACCCTCGTGCGCCGCGCCTTGCGCGAGAAGATTCTCCAGACTGAGTTTGCCGCTGGCGTCCTCGAAGACGCGGTGAATTACCAGACGCTCGTGCACAAGCTCGGCCCGGCTTCGCGCCGGCGCTGAGCCGCCCAGGAAAGATTCTTCCCCGCCTCCTGTAACAACAGCGGGCTCCCACCCTTAGATGGCAGTGAAGGGATGACCCTTCATTGAAAAACCTGACACTGCCATGACTACATTCCTATCCACCGCCGTCCCGATTCTTTCAGAGACGGCAAACCTCCTCAGCGGCACCCTTGACTCCCTGCCGAACCTGGGTCAGCACTTCAGCCCATACCTCCTCGCGGACGCAGCCGGAGACCTCAAGAAAAAGCTCGGTGAGGTGCTGACCATCCTAATGCTCTTCGGTTTTCTCGTCGGCACCATCCGGATCATGGGCGGTGCTAGCCAAATCCGCCGGGGCGAAACCGAGGAAGGCCAAGCCGCCATCATCAGCGGGGCGCTCTTCGCCGCCGCCCCGCTCATTATGAAGATCCTCTACGAGATCTTCTTCAACAGCAGTGGCGTGATCTTTGGCAGCTAACCCGGCGTCATGGAATCGCTGCGCATCATCGAGACCCACGCGGCCGGCGCCGAATCCGCCGGCGAGGTGTGGGGACTGCGTTATGAATTTCTCTGGACCGCCCTCGGTGGAGTGGCCGCGAGCCTTCTGATCATTGCGGCGCTGGTTGCGGGTGGGCATGCCACACTCACCCGCGCCGTGCTGGCCACGGGGCCGGCGATTCTCACTGTGAGCTTCGCAATCTTTCGCCAGACCCATCCGCCGGGTTACGACACCGACCTGCTGGATCTCTGGATGCACGGGCCGGGCTTCGGTCCCCAGCTACCCAACAAGGAACTGCCATGAATTTTCCCGACGGCCATCTCATCGACGATCTGATCGTTTTTCCGCATGTCGCCTCGCGGGGCTACGAACTCACGCTGCCCGATTTGCGAGAAGCGAAGCCTGCGGTGCGGGATGAATTCGCGGCGCTCTGGGAGAAATCTCTGCTGCAACTGCCGGAGGGAGTCCGCGTCAGCTTTCAAAGCGAGCGGGTGGCCGACTTCAACGCCGAGCTGGCCCGTTATGCGCGCGACACGGAGGCCGGCGCCAACATCTGGTCATGCCGGGTGCGCCAGGAGCGGCACGCCCGGTGCATGGCGATGATGAGAGCGGGGAAACTCGTGCGCCAGCGCACCGTGCTGTTTCTTTCTGTGCGGCTGGAAAACATGCCGACCGTTTTTAGCTACCCCCTGCACCTGGAGGAACGCTATCGGGCCGTGCTGCTGGCGGCGAAAAACCAGATGCAGCTAATCGCGGACAGGATCGGCACCGCGCTTGGTCCTCAGGGCGGACATCTCAAGGCGCTGGATGACGCAGGACACTATCTGCATTTCACGCGCTTTCTCAACCCTTCCCTCGCCGCACGACCGGACTTTGATCCTCTGACTGTTTTTGATCCGGCCCGCTCCATCCATGCCAACTGCTGGTGGAGCGAAGCGGCCGGGAGCAACCATGATTTCTACATGGACTCCCACTATCATGCGCTTCGGGTATTCACCCGCTGGCCGGCAAAGGTGTCCGCAGACACGCTGGAGCCGCTGTGGGATCTGCCGGGGGCCAACCACCGTCTCACGGTTAACATCCGCAGCCTTGCCACGAAGGAATTGATTGCACGGGAGGAGCGCGAGTTGCGCCGGCTGGAAGGACAGATGGCGGCGGAACGGAGGCCGAGCCTGCTCCCGGCCATCGAAAAGAAACGCCAGCGCATCGCGCAGCTCGCCTCCTGCCTGCTGCGTCCGTTCAGTGCCGAGATCGTCGTCCACGTCTGGGCGGCCACCCGCGAAGAGCTGGCCAGCCAGTGTTCCGCCCTCGAACAGGCCATCCACGCCGCTGGCGCCCAGTATTTCGCCCCCACCTTGCCGACCACGAGCAAGCGGCTCTTCGCCCAAACCTGGCCAGGTTATCCGTGGGGTTCCAGCACGCACTACCAGCGGTATGCGCAAAGCGATTACCTGCCTTATCTGCTCCCGCTCATCACGAGCTTCACCGGGCATCTCCACGACGCGGAGGCTCTTATTGAAAGTCCACGGGGCAGTCTGGTGGGGGTGAGAACGCGCAGTGGTGAACAACCCTTGCACATTGTCCTCACTGGCGGGCCAGGGGCGGGCAAAAGCGTGTGGCTGGCCGAGCTGGTCAGCCAGATCGCGCTCTTTTTTGGATCGATTGTGTTTCTCGATTATGGCGGATCGCATGAAACGGTCGCGCGGGCGCTGGACCCGAAATGCCGCTCAATGGTGCTGCACCCCAATTCGCCGGTCACTCTCCTGAACTACGTCGGTACGGGCGGGCTGCCCCTGACCAACGGGCATCTGGCGGATGTGGCCGCACTGGCCTGCATCATGTGTGGCGGCGCAGCGACTGAGCGCGAGGACCGGCTCCGCCGGGTGGCGATCACCGAGGCGGTCATTCAGCTCTACACTTCCCGGTTCAACTTGCTGGAACGCCGGCAGCCGGAACAGGCCATTGAAACGGCGCGCCTTGCCCTGGCCGTCCTGCGGCACGGCGGCACCCAGGCGGACCCGCTGGATGCCTTCATTGATTTTCGCGACTGGCAGGCACGGCATCGAGACGAGGCCCAGGCGATGCTGGCCGGCATTTCAGAAGGGCAGGCCGTGACGTTCCTCAAAGACCCGGCGACGCGGCACGAAGCGGTCCGAATGGCGTGCGCCCGGCTGGCTCCTGCGGAGGAACCGACGCACGACGAACTGCAGGAATGGCTGCATCTGCGCGCCGCCGGCACGCGCGATCCCATATTAGGGGATCTCGCGGAATTGATGAAAGCCTTCGGCCGGGGCGGCTGCGCGGGGCGGCTCTTCTCCGGGATCAGCACGGTTTCGATGAACGATCCAGTGATGCACCTGGAGCTCGGTCATCTGGAGGAAGGCAATCCTACGCTGCGCGCGGCAGGCGCGCATCTGGCGCATCTGGTGGCCATGCGCCGCAACCTGACGCTGCCGCGCCACCTCCGGAAGTTTGTGGTTTTTGAAGAAGCCTCCGCGCTGCTCACGCTGCCGGGAGCCGAAGCCCTGCTGCGCCGCAATTTCGAGCAGGCCCGCAAGTTCAACACCGTGCTGGCTGCCGTCTTCCAGAACTACAGCCGCTTGCGCGAACTGGCTCTCTGTCCGGCGCTGCTGGGAAACGCCCAGCAGTTCATCTTAATGAAACAAGATGGCATTCCCGACCTGAAGCATCTCGTGGAAGACCTCGGTCTGCCCACGAGCATGATAAGTACGATGAGCCAGTTTTCGCGCCCGGCCAACACCGGTTACGCCGACTTCACGGTGTTCACCCGGGACACGCCGCACCCGGTGTGCGGAGTGGCCCGTCATGTGCCCTCCAAGGAAATGTTCTACGTGTCCAACACGACGCCCGCACTCAGCGAGGCGCGTCGCACCGCCCTGCGGGATGAGAGCGACCTGATCTCACGCATTCAACAAGCCACCACCTGATATGAAATTATTACTTCTGCCACTTATCGGAGCCGTTGTGATTTGCACCGGCTGCACCAGTTCCTTCATGCGTCCGGCCACCACCCTGGTGGCGGGAGCCGCTGGCGGCGTGATCGGAGGCGCGCTGAGCAACGGCCGCCCGGCGGGAATTGCCGGGGGAGCGGCTGCCGGAGTTCTCCTCAGCGAAACCGCCCACTACGCCGCTTCCAAGTCGAAGCAGCGCGCCTTTGAGAATGGCTACCAGCAGGCGCTCTCCGATCAGATGAAGGCGCAATACTGGCAGCAGCAGTTCCGACACTGGCCCGCCTCCTCTTCCACGGTGCAACTGCCGGTGCCGTTACCCGAACGCGTGACTCCCGACGGCGTGCGCCTCGTTCCTTCCACCGAATACATAAAACTCCATCCCTGAATCATGAAAACCACCAACCTCACCTCCATCCTCCTTGCCGCCGTGTTCCTCATCCGACCACCGGCACGCGGCCAAGTGATCGTTCATGATCCAACAAACGCCCAGATCGCCATCGAGCACCGGATCGAGGAGATCTTGAAACTGGTGAAACTGATCGAGGAGCTGAAGACCACCAAGGACTGGCTGGGCAACGCGGCCGAAGTTTTGGATCTGGCGGGTCTCGATGAACTCTACGCCAGTTTCCAAAATGAAGGCGTCGGGCTGTCCCGGGTGGAAATCGCCGCTGCGGCCACCACTCTCGACGGCACCACCTACGATGGCAACGGGCTTTACAAGCCCGTGGGCGAGATATTCCAAAGCCGCAGTGGAGAGTTCATCACCCGGCCGGATGTCTTCAAGCCGGAGGCCGCGATCTTCGGTGCCGTCCGTGATCATGACGCCGTGCAGGAAGACGTCAAAGCACGCCGCGCCGAACTGCGGTCGGGAATGCAGAAGACCGTGGCGCAAATCCAAATGGGGACCACCCATGTGGAAGTGCTCAAGGCCAACGGCATGCTGACGGCGCAAAACGCCGAGGTGCAGGCAACGCATTGGGAGGAGACCCATGCGGCTGAGAAGGTCGTAGTCATGGCCCACGAGAAGGAGGCGGACAAGGACCGGAAGGAGAAGGCGAAAGAGCAGGAACAGGCGGTCGAATTCCACGAAGCCCTGCAGAAGTTCATCAAGATGTTGCGTCCGCCCTCGTTTGTACCTGAACCCGCTCTGCCCGCCAAGGGCACACCCATCACTCCAATTGCCATCGCCCCATGACTGCCTCTTTGATCCCAAATCCGCTGTTTGATTACTCCAAGCTCTTCAATCTGCTGCTGCCGGCTACATCGCTGCTCGTGGCCGCAGGGCTCCTGTCCGTTTTTCAGCGCGCGGGCACGGTGATGGATCAACTGCGCGGCCTTGTGCAGGTGACGGCAATCGTGGCGTTGCTGGCGAACTTCGATCTCGCGGTGCAAACGACCAAGAAGCTCGTGCATCAGTTGGTGAATGAGGAGCTCAAGGCCAGCCCGGAGCTCGTGTTGCAAAAGTTTGCCGGGAAGCTGATGTCAAAAAAGGAGTCTGCGGACAAAGGCTGGTTTAGCAGCGTAACCGATGCAGGCAACAATTTGTTCCACGCGCTGCTGGCTGCCCTCATATCCCTCGTCGCCCTCGCGGCAATGGTGTTCAATTTTCTAGCCTATCTCGCCCAGGAACTCGCGCTGGAAATGGGAATTGCCTTCTCGCCGCTCCTCGTGGGCTTCCTTCTTCTGCCGGCCACGCGCGGGATCGGCGCGCAGTTTCTGCTCTACATGCTGGCCATCGCGCTCTTCCCGCTTGGCTGGGGTGCGGCCTCGCTCGTTTCAGACAGCCTGATCAACTTTGCCACCTCTCAGGAATTAGGTGCCACCGAGGATGTGGTGAACGCGCTCTCCTTTTCCATGCGCAATTTGTTCGGCGCGCTCCTCCTGGGAGTCTGGATGATCCTCAGCACGCTTTACGCGCCCTACGCGATCCTGCTCGCCGTCACCAGCGGAGTGCATATGACCGCCGACGGTGCCCGCGCCGCCAGCCGCTATGTTCGTTCCTGATCCTCTACCAACATGAATCCCACTGCCCCCGTCCCTCGCTCGTTTGCTCCCGTCCGCCTGCTTGTGGATCTCAATTTCGCGGCCAAGGTCTGGTGCGGACTCTTTCTGTTCATGGCCCTGTGCGAAGCCGCCACTTTGCTCCTACTGCTGCGTCCCCCGGCTGCGGGGAAAAACCGCCTGGTGTTCATCAACAGTGACGGGCGAGGCTACGGCGGGAACGAATCGGAACTGGCCACGCTGACCAATCTGCATGTGCGCGTGGCGACTGATGTGACCCAGACTTTCCTGAGTCGCAGCCCGTCAGACTTTGACCAACCCGAACGCATCCCGTTGCTATTTGATCTCGAAGCGGCACGCCGGGCGCGGGCCGACTGCGATCAGGAAATGCCGGGACGGCGCACGCGGCAGATGCACGAGAAGGTGCAGATAGCGCGCCTGCAATATCTCGAAGCATCGAATCAACGCGTCCTCTTCACCGTGCAGGGGCTACTGTTGCAGTTCGGCTCCTTCAACGGACAGCCGTTGATGAACAGCATCCCCTTCCAGCTCGATCTCGAACTCGTTCCCAACCCAAACCTCCTCCTGCAAGCGGCCTTCCCGCTCGTGGTCCATCACTACCGTTATGAAACTCCTCCTTCTCGTTAGCGCCTGTCTGGCCGCACGTCTTGCGGCGGCGGACGGACTTCTGATCACCAACCTCTGGCTCAATGATCAAGCGGTGATCGAGCTACCCGTCGGCCAGCACCGTGTCACCACCGTCAACTTTCCTCATCCCATCCAGTCGCTGGACGGCGCAGGCCTGACCGCCGACGTCCGCACGCCGGGACTCTTTCAAGTGGCGCAGTCCGGCTCTTCGCTCGCATTGCGTGCTCTGGCTGGTGGGGCCAGTGCGAATTTTAACGTGCGCCTCAATGACCGCACCTACGTCTTCCTCCTGACGGAAAGCAAAAGCCCGGTGCTGACGGTGAACTTCCTCAGCACGGGCATCGTGACGGAGACTTCGACGACGGAGACGGCGTCCGAAATCCGCGCAGCTCAATTCACGCCGGAACAACTGGTCGGGCTTCTGGATCGCGCGCGTCATTACACGACGTTGCGCCAGCATCATCCTTTCTTCGTGGCGGATGTGACCCAGGCAAAGCCGCGTTCAATCACGGATTACCCCACGTTTACAGTGCGGCTGGAAGAAGTGTTGCGCTTTGATCGGGCGGACGCACTCGCCTTTCGGGTGACGCTTCAAAGCAAGACCGGGAACCAGGTGCGTTATCGTGCGGGATCGTGGGCCGTGCGCGTGGGAGCCCGGCTTTACCCGCAGGCCCTGGCCGACGCCAGCGGGGTTATTCCGGCACACGGTGAAGTCACAGCGTGGTTTCTGATTCAAGGAACGCCCGATGGTCAGCGCAATTTGCTCTCACCCCGGAACGATTTCATCGTGCTGCTCAACCCTCAGTAACATTTGCCCCTTCCCACCCCTATTCCATTACGACATGAACAAGATTCTAGAATACTTCCGGCGGCTTACGGCATCTCAGGCCGGCCGTTTCATCAGCATCGTGGTGGCGGCCCTGGCCGCCGTCGTGGTTGTTCGCGGCTGTCAGCAGCCAAAGCTTGCGGTCGACGTGTCGAACCTGATCCCGCGGGATACCAGCGGGGAACGCGTGCGGGAGATTGACGACCAGAAACTGCCCACGCCGCGTCCGCAACCCGTGTCCAAGACAAACGCGGCGACCCCAGTGCTGCCGGCCATTCGCTTCGCGGGCTCCAATTCGCCCGCCCCGTCCGCCGGTCTCATGCTGCCCGCCCGCCGTCTCATTCCGTGCAAGCTGGTCAACACCGTGGACTCGTCTTCCCTGGACACGCCGATCATTGCGCTTGTGACAAGGGAAGTGTTCTGGCAAGGACGGTTGCTGGTGCCCAAGGGCACAGAGGTGCACGGCCGTGCTCAGGCGCATCATCTGCGTGACCGCATCGGCAGCCAGGGCGCATGGGTGTTAATCTGGCCGGACGGACAGGAGATTTCCATCAACGGCCTTGCCCTGGACATGGACCAGAAGGACGACCAATGGGGACTGACGGATGGGAGTGCCGGTCTGCGCGGAAGCCGCGAGCGCTCGGGCAGTGCCGAAGAGGTAAAGCTGTTTGCCGCCACGTTTCTAGCCGGCCTGACCGAGCCATTTCAACAACGGCAGAACACCCTGCTCGGATCTGAGGTCTTGCCCACACTCAAGAACGCCGCGCTCTCCGGCACCGGGGAAGTGATCGAATCCTATGCCGGACGCCTCCTGCGCACCATTGAGCAGGAAAGCACCTTCGTCCGCGTACAAGGGGGCAAGTCGTTTTATCTGTATACCCTCGAACCGATTCGTCCGCCGGTCACTCCTTCCAACAACACCTCGTCCCCTCAACCCTAAGACCTCATGAAACAAACCCTCCTCCCCGTCCTGCTCCTTGGCTTCGCCGGCTGTCAGCACATGCCGCCGACTTTTGTCGTGCGCGAGGTGCCCGTGCAGGTGTCCTCCAGCAACAGCCTTGATGTGATCCGGTTCCCCGCCACTTACAAGGGTTACACGGTGGGCCGCCGCCCCGACGCCTCCAATCCGGCCATGATGCACGAGTCCCATGTCCTGTATGTGCGGGAGACCTCGGATCGTTGGAACCTTCAACCGCCCGCCGCACCGGCGAGCACGTTTCTGCTTCCTGCAGCCGCGCCGGATGCCACATTCGCTCCGCTGCCGGTAAGCGAACAGCTCGGGCAGGAATTAAAGCGGCAACAGCAGAACACGCTGGCCCAGGCCGAACAAATCCAGCGCTTCCAACAGTCCGCCGACGCCCTGGTGCCCGCCGCCCGCAAGGCGGTTGAGCTGAGCACGCTCATGCAGCAGCACCTGATGCAAATAGAGTCCCGCCTCCGACAATTGGAAGGCGGGTCACGTCCGACGAGCTTCACCAACTGGCCGGGCTCGGGTTCCACGAACCGCTAATTCTTTCTTCGCCAAACTCATGGACAAAACAAATCCATCTCCCCCGATGTCAGCTCCGCCCGAGGACACGTTCGAGCTGAGCACCCAGCCCGCCCACGCATGGCTGGCGCGGGTGGAGTTTCAAATCAAGGCATTGGCGGAGCAGCGTCTGGTTGTGCGGCGCGCCCTGCACAGCGAACAGCAGGCGCTCCACGATCTTCATCCTCGGGGAAAGGAGAAATTCTCGGAGCAGGACGCCCGCACTCTGGCCAGGAACGAGGTCCTGGGCCCGCAGTGGCAGCAGGCCAACGAACGGGTTCATCATGCCCGTGCGCGCGTGCTTTCCGCGCGACGACAACTGGAGGCGCTCGCCATCAGCTTACGCACCACACAGGAACGATCCCGTGGCTGGAGTTACTGGCTCATTCACGCCCCGCGTCATGCGTGGAAGGCGCGGCCTTTGAAAGGTCGCCTCCAGGAAGCCAATGCCCGGCGTCGCGAAGCACTCCGGACGCTTCAACCTCTGCGGGCCAGACTCATTATCCCGGAGGTCCGTTCCAAAATCATCCTCCTGACGGAAGCCATAATGGTGAAGGAGGAACGGCTGACCCACAGCGTCGAGAGCCGCAGGGAGATCGAGCAGAAGGTTTCCGGCGCGCTGTCTCCCGCCCTGGCCCTGGCTCCCCGATTGCGCGAACTGGGCGATCAGATGATCACCATGAAGCAGCCAAAGCATGCTCCGCTTCAACTCGTCACCCTGCCTGTCCTCGTGGAACCGCTGTACCGACCCAAGCCCGTGCTCCAGGCGGGTCACGGGATGCGTCTCAAATAATCAAAGGAACAATTCTCTCAACCAATTCAACTTATGGACTCGGAACAAAAACAGTTTCTATCACTCACGATCACCCCGGCACGATTCAGTCCCGAGCACGCCGCCTGGATTCTTGGATTCCAGCCGCACGAAATTCCGATCCTGGTCACCGCTGGCCTGCTCAAACCTCTAGGCAACCCTCCTGACAATGGGCAGAAATTTTTCGCCGCTGCCACCATTGAGGAGATTTCCAAGGACACACGGTGGCTGGGCCGGGCCAGCGACGCGATTCACCGTCATTGGAAGGAGAAGAATGCGCGCAAGCGACCCACAGGACGAAAGGCGCACGCCAACCTGCCGTCAGAAACCGCCGCATAAATCATCCATCCCAGCGCATGCCATTATGTCTTCCTTCAATTCCCTGATCGATCCCGCAGAGTTTGGGCTGATCGCCGACTATCTGCGCAGCCCGCGAAGCCCCATTTTCTTTCTGCTGCACGTCCGATCTCGTGAAGCCCTCGCGCCGCTGGCAGAGGAGCTGAGCAAACAGAGTGATGAGGCACCGTGGTTGTTTCCGGCCGTCGTGGAACGCGGGCTGGCGGAAGGATCGTTGCGCCTCTCGGCCCGCCATCGGCCGTCTGATTCCGAAGGCGCCATTGATGCGCGAAGCGTTCCCCGGAAGGCCTTGTGTCATGTGATTTACTCGCCGCCCTTTTATCTCGTGCATACGCCCGGCCTGTTTGAGGGCACGCTCATTCGCCCAAATGCCGGGCAAAACCTCGACCGTGAACTGCACCAGAAACCGGCCACCCGGAGGAAGGTGTAATGGATTCTGTCTTCTCTGCACATAAACAGACTCTTCAAAGCCCATGCACTCACAGCCTCAACAAACCTTCGCAAGAATGACCGATCCGGAGAAACCGCCGGACTTGGTTCCAGCAGATAAGAACTCCCTGGCCCAGGCCTGCCGCCGGCTTTTCCTGGGGAACACGGAGGATTCCGATCTGATGGTTGTTGAACTTCAGACCCGACTGGTGGTGCTGACGGTCTTGCTGCTGCTGAAGACAGTCATCGCCTCAAGTTTCGGACCAGATCGCCTTCTACGGCGGACGGCTTCCGGGGTGATGTTTCTGCTGGCGCTCGCCTTTCTTGTCCCCCTCTTACGGTGCTGGTGGGGATGCTTTGGGAGAAAAGCCGTCGCATCGCAAATGAGTGCCCGCCCCAGGGCCCATGACAAAAGGAACCATTGACCATCAGGCCTCACGTCCATGAAAGAAAACCCGCTGCATTCTTCTGATGATCTGCTGTCCCGCCCTTCCACGCTGCCAACCGGCATCGAGGAGTCTGCCCGGCAAGGCACCGCACATTGGATTGCGTATCATCGGCTCGACTTTGAGGCGGGTGATGAAATCGAGGACGGGCGGCCCGTGCTGGAGCCGGTGCTGCGTTCCGGTCTCGCCCGGCTCGTGGTGCCAGCTCCCGGAATTGTCCTGCAAGGAACGCTGGTGGATTGTCCGGAGAGCCAGGGCGGTGTCGGTTGCGTCGTGGTCCACACCGGGCAGGAGGACATTGCGGTCCAGTCCGCCGCCTTGTGTGATCTGGTGATTGAGCATGCGCCCTGTCACCTGGAATTCGTGGCAGTCTCACATCAACTCCAGGACCGAGCGGTGTCATGGGATTGGGAGGCCTACGAGATCAGTCCCAACGGGCCGCGCATTCTCGTGAGTGAATCAGCGGAGGAACACACGCGGGCGGTGCAACCCCGGAAGGATGGTGGCAGTGAAAATCCACCTACACATCTTTCCTCATCCACGGCGTCGCTCATCGATCCGCTGAACGTCAGCAACTCTCAGCATCAAAAACAATGAACACTGCAAACTTCATCTCTCCCGATCCCCTTGTTTCCGGCCATTCGACGACCCTCCGGCCCAAGTCCCCGGTGGACATGTGGCACGCGCCGGCGGTCATCGCACCCAACAATTTCGTTTACAAGAGTCTCTCAAACTGGGCCTTCAACCCCGCCGTCGGCTGCACTCACGCCTGCCGGTTTTGTTACGTGCCCAGTGCGGCCACCATCAAACAGGGACCCGCGCTGGCCGCATACGGGATTGAAGACGCCGATGCGCAGTGGGGGCAATACGTGCTGCTTCGTCCGTGGAATGAAAATAGGTTTCTCGCTTCGTTGCGCGTTGCAGAAAACACACCGCTCTCGCAGCTCAAGGCAGACGGCAACCGTGCGATCATGTATTGCAGCACGACGGACCCCTATCAGGTGATTCGCCATCCCGATCCCGCCCGCCAGCGCGAACTGGCGGAGCATGCGCGGTTCCTCGTGCGCCGGTCCCTTGAACTCATCCGGGATCATTCCACGCTAAATGTGCGCATCCTGACTCGCAGTCCGCTTGCCCGATCTGATTTCGAGATCTTCCGATCTTTTGGTCCGCGCCTGCTCTTCGGCATGAGTCTACCGACACTTCGTAACGACTTGGCCAAGGCGTATGAGCCCAAGGCACCGGCGCCCTCACAACGTCTGGCCACATTGCGGGCCGCGAAGGAAGCAGGACTGCATATGTATGTCGCCCTTGCCCCGACGTATCCGGAATGCGATGCCTCCGATTTGCGCGCCACGCTGCGGGCCGTTGTCGAACTGAATCCCCTCACGATCTTTCATGAACCCATCAATCTGCGCGCCGAGAACGTGGCGAGAATTGAAGCCGAAGCGGCCCATCATGGAATTTCATTACGCACCGACGTCTTCGCGACACGCGCCCGGTGGCAGAACTACGCGATGGAGTCGCTGCGGACGGTTGAACAACTTGCGGCAGAAAAGGGAGCTGCCGATCACCTCCATTTGTGGCCGGACAAGTCGCTGGGCAGCCGATCCGCTCTCGACCAAACGTCCGATCCGCAGGCGCATCTCCAGTGGCTGGAGCGCTGCTGGAAACGCATCAGTGAATGGCCCAAGGATTCAGGGCCGACCAGCGTTGCCGAAAACCCAAGCGTCTGAATGAGTGGTCGGATCGGAGGGAGAATCTTTGCGTTTCAACACGGCATCCGCTCGGGCCTCTCCGCCACAGTGCAGTCCGCCGGGGAATTCCTCGGAGATGAAACCCAAAAAAACGGCCCGCATATCGAGCCTTCAGACGTCTTGGTCAAGGCATGCGAACTGACAGCCTACGTGTATTTTCAAGCCATCACTGAACGGCAGGATCATCTTCGGCGACTCGATCCAACGGACAGGAATACCGTCTCGTTGCCATCGCAGCCGGCACTAATCATGAGGTGCCACCGGGCTGCGAACCCGGCGGCGCTGGCAGCGCACCCAAAACCATCCTGCTACTTGGTTGTTTCGAGTCGGCGGCGAATGACACTGGCGCGTTTCCTGGCTCGGTGGAGGCGCGTAGCCAGCTGACCTCGCTTTTTGATCTTCAAGAGCTTGGCATCCCAGGGAGCTGCCAACCCATCCAACTTGGATTCGACAAACCGGTCGAGCCGTTCTTGCATCTCATCGTAGCTGGTGAAACGTGATGCCGCAACGCGAGCGCGTTTAAGAAACCAGATAATTCCCTCCTCCGTGAAACAGCAATGATCCTTAAGGATAATCAAACACGCATCATCAGGACGCATTCGTGCCAACACTTGGCGGGCCATGTAGCTCGACTCTGCCGGAATTGTCACCACACCAAGCTGACCTTGTTTCACCTCATCGAGAAGACTCTTCATCACGGTATCGGTCTCCGAGGTGAGTTCGAGTTCAGCAGCGACCTGCTCCCAAACATTGAGTACTTGCCGTGGACCAAACGAGCGGGTCTTCACGCGGCGCCCCTTCACGCGGCGGGTTCTCGTGCGGGAGAAGCGACAGAGCTCCCGCAACGTAGGTTTGTAACCAAAGCGCCGCTCGAACTCAACGAACGCGTCCCGCACTTCCGTGAACGGATACTGAGTCGCGAGGTTCAGCAGGGCGTAATTGATCTTTTTTTGAATCCATGAAAAGAGCGCCTTGCGACGCTGCTCCTCGGATCGAGATGGTGAACGAAACGTCACCACGGCTCGGACGAGCGCCTCCAAGGCGACAGCTTCCGATTCCGGCAGTTTGGCGCGGCGGCCACGCCATCGCGCATAGCGCTCGAATCGAATCAGCATTGGCTCGTGTTTCGGTCTGAGCAGTCGGCAAATCTTATCGAAGGTCAAACCCTTCTTCTTTCGTTTGGCTCTTTGGGATTTCTTCGACTGTGATCCCTTTGAGCCAGGGCAATTGAAGTGCTTCGGCGCAGACTTCATGGCGTTGGTCTTGCGGGAGTGGCGGCGTTTCTTGGATGACATATTATTGATGGAGATTTGGTGAATGATAGTTGGATTAAATTGTGGAGTGGCGACCCTTCTCTCAGTGGTGATTGCGCCGCGAGGCGTTCAGTTCTCCGAGCACGTAGCTGTAAACCATCAACCCGAGCAGTGGCAGTTCCGGATGAGCACGCTGCGCTCGCACCGCTCGGAGCCACCCGCGCAGCGCCAGCAGGCGGACCAGGAGTTTGGAGCAGCCATGGTGGGCGGCAAAACGATCGGCGAGACGCAGGGCCAGAGGAAGCTGATGAAGCGCCAATGGAACGAGGAAGATGGATTTTAGCATGGAGATCGCTCGGGGTAACAATTTCGAATGGGACCGCAGGGTGAATGAATCGATGACCAAGCGCCTTCCTGGAGCAACGACCTGAAGCCGAATCTGGCGACCTGTCTTGGACCACCGTTTGTCTCTTAGAGTTCTGTTCACATATTCACAGAACCGGTCGGGTGGATTTCTTTTCCAAAAATCTTTCGCTATCACCCATCGGGAGGAAGTGACGGGGAAAGTATAGGGCGGGAGAAAGTGTAACTTTCGAACTGGTTCACCCTGATTCCCTGATGATGACACCTGAACAAATCACCCGCATCCGCAGCCTGCCGGATCAACTCACGCGTCGCGTACTGGGACAGGAAGCAGCGCTGACCACCGTGAGCGCCCTGGGCCGTCACTGGCTCGCGGGTGTGCTCGAAAAGGCCCCGCGCATTCTGCTCCTCGGCCCGACCGGAGTGGGCAAGACGCAATGTGCGCTCGCGCTTTCCGAAGCGCTCCACGGCGAACCGCCCCTGCGCATCGACATGAGTGAGCATCAACGCCCGGAGGCACTCGATGTTCTCCTGGGCAATCGTTCTGGTGATCCTGGCCTGCTCCAGCAAACGTTTTTTGGTTCGCCATCCCGGCTGTTGCTGCTCGATGAGATTGAGAAGGCCCACCCACGCGTGCTCGATCTGCTGCTGCAAATGCTCGAACCCGGCCACCTCACGACGGCCAGCGGAGTCCGCCTCGATCTCACGACCACGCCGATCCTCTGCACCAGCAATCTCGCCACCGCAGCGGTCACCGACGTCCGGCAGCTTTCCGCGCAAGCGTTGGAAGATCACGTCCTGGAGCAGGTCCGCCGCGAGCTGCGTCCCGAAACCCTGAACCGATTCGATGCCGTTGTGGTCTTCCAACCGCTGGACCTTGGGGCGCAGGAAAAAGTGCTACGCCTTCAACTCGGTCAATTCCTTGCCTGGCTTGCGACCAGGAACATTCGTATGACCTCGTCGCCGGAGGCAGAGCGCTACCTGATGCTGCGAGGGTTTGATGCCCGCTGGGGCGCACGTCCGTTGCGGAGGGTCATCCGATTTCATATTGGTGAGGTGATCGTGGAGGAGTTGCTGCGAGGTAACCCCGTCTCCGGCCAGCTCGTCGTTGAGCACCAAAAGCTGTCTTTGCGGAGGGGCTCAGAATGAATCCCTGGCGCTGGATCGGCGGTGGCTGCGTAGTCGTGGCAGTAATCGTCGGCACGATGGTCCGCGGGTGGCCGGGACTTGGTGGTGCCGCGACTCTGCTCACGCTGGGCGGCTGGGGCTTGCTCTACGAGCCCAGGAATATAGCCGCCCGTCTGGCGGGACTCGTCTGGACGACGCGCGATTTTGCCCGCGGATGGCTCATCAGCGGCGACATCGGGTCCGGCAAAACCAGTTCCGGCATCGTCCAGCTGATGCGGCAACTGTTCCGCAACATTCCCGCCTGGGGAGGACTGTGCATCGATGAAAAGGGCGTCTTCTGGGAAACGCTCTCCCGCATGGCCGCGCACCACGACCGCACCGGGGATGTCTTGGTATTGGAAGTCCGTCCCGAGGGAGACGCCAGAAACTGGCAACCGACCCACCGCTTCAATCTGGTGGGGGATCGATCCATTCCGTATTCCACTTACGCCCACATGGTGATCGATGCCGCGCAGGCGCTCGGTCAGAAAAACGACCAGGGCTTCTTTCGTGAACAGGCCGAGCTGCACATCGCGCACGCCCTGGAAGCACTCGAGCTTCTGGGCTACGACGTGACGCTGGAGAACGCCTGTCAGCTTCTGACGCAGGAACCGGAGCTGTCGAAAGCCATCGTTCACCTACGACAGGCCATGTGCCCCGCCAGCCTCCGCCTGGCGGATCATTTCGAGCAGCAACTGTTGCGTGCGCCCTTCGAGCAGCGCTCCGGCGTCACCAGCACGGTGCTCAATTATCTGCACCACTTCATCGAGCCCGACGTCGCCGAAGTGTTCTGTCGCGATTCGACCTTTCGCCTGGAGGATTTGGATGCGGGGAAGATCGTCTGCCTGCTCATGCCGCACCGGCATCAGAGCGCACGGCGATATGTCGGAGTGTTCCTCAAAGGCCTTGTCTACCTGCATGTCCTTCGTCGCTATAACCTGCCAGCCGAGGAACGCGCCCGGAAGAACCTGCTCGTGATCTGGATCGACGAAGCGCAGCGCTTCGTGACCACCTCCAAGAATCACGGCGAAGCCTCCGTGGTCGATCTGGTGCGGGAGGCCAACTGCGCGGTGGTCCTCGCCACGCAATCGATCACGTCGCTGGTCGCCGTGCTGGGAAGGGATACGGCCAAAGTGCTGGCCCTGAATGTCCGTAACCGGATGGGATTCAGATCCGCCGATCAAGAGGACGCCGAGGAAGTCGTCGGCCGTCTGGGCAAGCGGAAGAAGCCGAAGGTGAGCTTCAGTTACGGTCGCGGTGGCCGGCAGCGCAGCGTCGCGCAGGAGGTTGACTTCGTGATTCCACCGCACCATCTGCGCCAGCTCCGCCCCCACCAATGCCTCATCTTGCATTGTCGAGGTGCCCACCGCCGCCGGGTTCTCCCGCCGCTCCTACCTGATGGTAGCGTGGCACCGTGGTTTCGGCGCTGGTGGTGGTTCTGACTCCCGGCAACGCTTTCGGCCCGAGCGGGCATCAGCAAGCTCGGGTGTCGATGTTCAGCGTCGGCTGGCACCTCAATTCCATCCATGGAATTGCGTCCGCGGTAGAAAAGAGTCACCGGGTGGCACCGTGGATGGATGACTCAAGAGCGCCTTGCACCAGCAGTGTTTGTATGACACGTGAACTCGGAGGTTGTTATCCGTCACCCCTCGCCGCTAGATTCGTCGGCGAAGGTGCGTCCCAAGAATGAATCATGACTATCCGGATGTGGAGTCAGCGGCGGAAACCTTCCGCACTTCAAAAAGTGCGGAGGCGTTTGACGTGCTGATTAATTGGGGTCGGACGTGGGCCATGTCTTTGTGCACGGGACATGGCCTGACCACAGCCGATGGCGAGGACATTGCTCACCGCCTTTTGCTTCAGCTCTGGGACGCTCCCACCTCATTTCGCGGAGAGTCGAGCTTCAAGACGTGGTTTACGCGCTGTGTGAAGCATGACTGCTACAAGATGCTTCGAAAGAAGAAAACCATCGACACGAATTCAACTGAGCTGACGGCGCACGTCGAACAACTCACTGAGAACCTGGATCCGTCCGAAGCAGCGTCGGAGGTTGAACTGAAACGACTCCGAACCGAGTTCAACCGGGCGTTGCTCACGCAACTCACGCCGGCTGAACGCCTCGTCGTCGCCCTGGATGAATCGGAGCAGAAACCGTGGAACATACTCAAAATCACCCAGGTGGCGTTTTGCTTGCGGCGTCTGAAGATCAAGCTGAAACTAAAGGCCATCGCTCGTAGAATGCTTTGCCGTCCACCGTGGAAGGAACTTGGCTATGAAATTTGATTACGACGCCCTCAAAAAGTCCGCCCAGGCGGATCAGGAGCAAAAGCTTGCTGAAGCCGAACGTGCACATGAGCCATCGGATGCATTCCAGAAACGTGTGTGGAGAAGCATCCAGCAGGCCCGGTCCCCGAAAACGCAGTCCCAGGGTTCATTCCAGATCGTTCTGGAGTTCTTCCGCCGACACCGGCTGAGTTCACTGGCTGCGCTCACAACCGTTCTGCTCTTTCTATTTTTCATTCGCCCGTGGTTCGATGGTGCCCTCGTGCTGGCTTCCGCCTCGGAAGCGGTGAGAGGAACGACTGGCCCCGCGTCCACTTTTGCAGGTCATTTACGAATGAGGCTTTTACTCGGTGAGAATCCACAGGTGACCCTACAAACCGACAAGGGGAAATACTCGGCTGAATTGAGGGAGGTGAGCTCCTCTCCGACCAACCGCACATTCGCCCTTGGATTCAACGCCCTGATGCCAGACGGGGAGCCGATCCAACTGGCAGAAGGTCAGCTTGTCCTTCGTTACAAGGAGGCCGTGGTTGGGATTCCTACCGAAACGGACGTTAAAGACGTCCGGCTGACAGGCATCTTGAATGTGGGTGGGAGTACTTCAAATAGGATCAGTCGGCTTTTTGTGCTGCCACCGTGACGTCCGGCAGTCGGCACCGACTCGAAACCGCCAGCGTGGCCGAAACCACTAGGCACGAGGGACCAAGCTCGATTCACTGAACCGAGCCTGTGGAAATAACGACAAATGGTCCAGCCAGTCGCAGGCCGTCCCACAGGGAATCTTTGGCCAGACGATTGAGCTCGCGGGCCTGCACTCTGGCCATTGTCTCGGTCGGACTGCCCCCTTTGATGAGTTCCTGGTAATATTTTGCCATGAAGCTGGATGTGTAAACATCCCCAAGAGGCCACAAGCTCAGAAGAACGTTCTTCGAGCCTGCCCGAAGGAAAGCCTGTCCGAGTCCTCTCACTCCTTCCCCGTCAACTACCTGGCCATGACCGGTGTCGCAGGCGGAGAGGACGGTCAGCCAGGTGCCCGGCAGGTCCAGATCAAGCACCTCGGCGGCAAGGAGCGCGCCATCCGAGGCGGGCGCTGGGATCTGGCCACGCTTCCAGGAGGCAAGCGTGTGGTTCACGCCGGCAAAGGCGAGGCCATGTCGATGAAAAGGCTGGTGGCTGAGGAAATTGGCCGGGGGCAGCAACTGGCTGGTTGGATCACCCAGCACCAGGCCATGAGTGGAGAGATGCAAAACATAAGGCGGCGGAGACATGGTCCGCAGATCAGCTTCACTGGCATAGGCACCCGTGTGCTCCACCACCTGCCAGCCAGCCTCACTGGTGATCTGTTTAACTTTCTTTGACTCCTCCCCCGTTCCGGGAATCCGTTCGAAGCTCTTGCGAGAAACGGACGGATTAGCAGTGGGAGAAGGCCCGTTGGTGGTTGCGAGGACAGGGCCGATCGTGCCCGGAACCGGGAAGCGATCCAAATCCGGATCGGCCCAGATTTCGACGCGACGGTTGGATACGATTTCATCCGGGGGCCAGAGCAGTGAGCGAGCGGTGGGTATGTGGTGGAAAACAAGTTTGTCGCCGAGGAATGAACCATCGACGCGCAAGGCGGCGAAAGGGATGCGATGCAGCATTCCATCGACCGCGAGAAAGATGTTTCGGGTCGCAGGAGGAAGCTTTGCCGCAATCGGCTGCCAGAGCAGTTGGTGGAGACCAGAAAGCATCCGCTCCACCTGTTCGTCTTCCTGCGATTGATCGCTGCGCATCATGTTCTCAAATTCCGAGATTCGCTTTTCAATGGGAATGTCCCGTCCCAGTCGCAGCACAACCGGCGTTCCCGTCTTCGCGATGATGACCACCGCATATTCGGGATAGCCGCCTTTATAGATCTCCTGATAATAGGCGAACTCCACCACCACACCTTTCTCGGGGAGTGCATTTTGAATGTCAGTCAGCGCTGGGGGTTCCGTGCGGCTCCGGATGTTCTGCCCCCAGATCGCCTCGAACAAATTTGCCCGCGCGTCGTCAACCGAACGAATCGCCGCGAGGAGATCTCCGCTTCGACCGGGAGCTTCCTGGCGGATTGCCTCGCATTCCATAATCATCTCTTCGGAACCATTACTGAAGCTTTGCCGGCCGGTCATGAAGGATGTATTGGAAGCGCTGATGCGATATGATTCACGCTCCGCCGCACGGTATTCGGCCACATAGGAATTGGTCGCGCCGCTCCTGACGGCCTTTTGCAGTTCCAAGGCGCTCATCCCGTGGGCTTTGGCCTCCGCCTGTGCTGCCTCCATGCGAAAGACGGCGTTGGATCTCGGACCTAAACTGCGCCATCGCATGCGATCCACGGCCGACATGACGACTTGCGTGGGAAGGAGCATTCCGTTGGTTCCCAAGAATTGCAGGCGCCGCTGCTCTTCCCGCAACCGTAGTTTTAACTGCGCGATCCCGGCGTTCGTGCTGCGTTGAATTTCCCGCCAGAGTAGCATGTCCATTTCCATTCCGACGCCTTTCAATGCGATGACCGCCGTCATCATTTGGGCATCGGAAGCGGCAATCGTGGGAGGCAATCCCATCAACGGACCGAAACTTCTGGGAGCCCTGATCATTTCCTTTCCATTGAAAATCTCTCCCCCTGGATTCTCAACCAAGGCATGACGGTGATTCAGGATGGGGTCCACCAAAAAAACCTGTCCATCAAAGTCGTGATGGTAGCTCCACTGACGTTTCAACCATTGGTCCGGCCTGTTCAGATATGAATAGAGCCCGCTGTTTGGATTGGTATTAGCATCAAGAAATGCCGCAGTCCGGTTTGAGCGCTTGGCGGCGGCATCGGTCGTTTCGGCGGCCAGGCCCAGAACCGGGAAAGCAAGAACCATGACAAATTGAACAATCGTGGAAAGAAGGAGACGGGAGAGTGAGATCATTCCTGGTTTGGCGTTGAAACATTCATGTGTTCACAGGTCATGCTCCAATGAGAGCGGCGGTCCGTCACTGATGCGCGTGATGGAAATTCCTGCTACTGGGAAAAGCATGGAGCACGCACCGTCAATTGAAAGCAAAGACTGAATACGGTCGTCCTGGTCGGTCAGGTTGTTGGCTGCGCTTTTAAGCGCCATTGGCACTCGCTTAGGCCTCAGCGCCAAGAGCACAAAGCAGCAGCCATGAGCGCCACTTTAGGCAGGTCACCTCCGCCGGGCGGCTGCGCTACGAAGTCGGCCTATCGGAGATAGGAGTTGGTGTCATGGGATTAGTTCGATCCATTTTTCTGCATTTATAGGGTGATGGGCATGAACTCACGGAAAAGTCGCCGGGGCAAATAATGGCTGGATAAGGATGGAATGGGTGATCGGAATCGTTGAGCAAGGAGGCATCAAAGACGGGGTAAAAGGTGGCTGAATTTTGTCTCCCTTCCCCCGCCACGCGAGGCGGTGACCAGGTGCCGCTTGGGCCGGGGTCGCACCGGCGCGGAGAACGGGACGGTATAGGCCGCAGCCTGGGTCGGCTGCGGCGTGCCAGGTCAGTAGTCTTCCGGCAGCAGCACGGTGGTGCCCAGGCGATCCGCGTCCGTGATCACCCAGAACTTCAACCCACCGGTGGTGTGGTAAACCGACAGGAGCCGGTCTTCGAATTCCAGCGCCTGGTCGTTCGCCTCCCAGTCGTCCGTCGTCACGTCGCCCCAATCCCCCTGGGAATGACGGTCGAGGGCTGCGGTGACTTCCGGCAGCGGGAGCACAGCCAGCGCGGTCCGCGTAATGACCACCTGGCCCAGTTCAAAATCCTTTTGAGTCTTAGTCATGTTTCCATTCTCCTTTCCTAAAAGTCGGCAACCGTTGCCGGTTGCCGACGTGTTTCATCAAGCTGCTAAATGCGAACTGGCGGCCGGTCGCGGTGCCTGTTCAAGTGGTGCCTTGCCATCTGCCATCACCTTGCCCCGGATGTAATCCACGGCACGTTGCGCAGCGGAAGCTGCGCGCAAGACCATCCGGGGATCATTGCGCAGGCTTTTCGCCCATCCGTGAATGTAGCTTGCGGCGAGGTTCTCGGTGTCCGCGTTGCTGATGCTGGCAAATCCGCAGAGGAACGCCGCGCCAAATTCTGCGACGAGCTCCTCGAATGAATAACGCTCGATGACATCGCCTTGCGCCTCGGCCTTGCGGTTCAGCCGCCGGACGTGACCGCTGGAATGCACCAGCTCATGAAAGAACGTCGCGTAGTATTCATCCGCACTCTCGAACTGGGACAGGTGCGGGAGCGCGATTTGATCTGCGCCGGGCCTGTAAGAAGGTTCGTGCATGGTCGAATGCACGATCTCCGGCTTGTCGGGCATGGTGCCAAACAAGTCCTCGGCAAGCTGCAGACGACGATCCAGGCTGTGAATCTGATTGTCCTCGGGCGCAGTCACTCCATCCACTTGATCCAGATTAAACACCGCGCTGTAGAACGGCACGCACGGGGCAAGGTCCGCCTTGCCGCTTTGTTCCTGGAGCTTCGCCAGCTCTTCCGGCGTGCGCCAGTGCCAGTAGATGATCTGGGTTGCCTTCTGGCCCTTGCGCACGTTTCCGCCCAGGCGCAGCGCCTCGCGAAACGTGACCCAGTAACGGGAGGAAAAGACCGCCGCGCTCAGGATCAAAATATTGATGCCTCGATATTCCCGGCCCGTGCGCAGGCTGGCGGGCAGCCCGCAGGCCCAGGTTTTGCGCCAGGGAATCACCCCCTCTTCCAACTGTTTTAGTATGCGCGTGGTCGTCTCTTCATAAATGTTCATTGGTTGTCTCCAAAAAAATTTGCACCTGCTCCCCCCAAAAAAAGTTCCCAGAGGAAGCGGGGTGTTTTCATTTTATTTTGAAACACCCCGCCTTCCCTTGGGAACGGCGACCAGAAGAACAGAGTCCAGCCCAGGGCTGGGCCGCATTCATGGATGATGGAGTCCGCGCGGGAGAAGCGCGGCCCCGGTTAAAGCAAGGCATGACAGGACGGCCCGTTTCCTTCCAGGAAACCGGCGGAGCCGTCAGGGCCGGACTGGCGGGACTTGCTTCCGGGGACGCTGCGCCGCGCGGCGGAGCAAAATGGGGTCGCGTCCGTCAGGACGACTTCTGGAGGACAAACGCGCAGCTCCTGCGGGAGAGAGCGGACGGTGAACTTGCGTGCAAGGGACGTGACAGGTTTCCTGGCGCGACCCTTGCGTTTGCCGTCCGCGCCGCAGGACGGAGCGCCAAGAGAGGGAGCGTCGGCAGACGCACCACGGGCTGGAATGTCCGCACCGGCTAAAAGGTTTACCACTTGAGACCAGATGAAACCTGGCGACGGCCCGAGCCGCGATGAGCTGCGCGCCCAATCGTTTCGGCCGACGGACTTCGCTCAGCTCAAAGGAGCGCGCAGATGTACGAGGAGATACGGCGGCATCAGGAGCACGCGGCAACGGGCTTCATTCGAAATGGAATCGACATCGACGCGGCCATCGAGGTCTTGACCTTCAGGGACTGTGACGCCGCTTACGCCCACCTTGAGCTGGCCGTTTCTGATCCACCCTGCGAACTGCGCCCGCTGCGCCTCCGTCGGATGCTCGTCCGAGATCAGTTCCGCGACGGAGGCGAGCAGCCGTTCCTCGCTGACGAGAAGCGCACGGATGATGGGCGGCGTGGAACCGTGCAGAGATCGGCGCACAGTGCCGAAGTCGGTCGAGTCAATGAGTGATGAAAAGTGAAGCATGATGAACCTCCAACCGTGGCTTGTAGCATGGAGCGCGGCCTATGTGAAGAGGGGTTTGACCGCGAGAGGATGGTTCACGCGGAACCTGGTTTCTGGAAACGGGAGGCCAGCGGCCAGTCTAGGTGGACGGGACTTGAGAAGTCCGGCATTGACGGGAGCTGGCCGGTCAAAAATGCCCTGCAGGTGAATCGCGCCGTGCGTGGAGGAAACAATCTTGGACGTCCGACAACCTTTCCTTGTCACATGTTCCATCAGGCCAAGAAACGCGGACGTTTCGCCGGGTTGCTTTTTTCTCCCCCGCCCTGAAACAAAACGAGGTGCTCGAAGTGATGATCCGTATGGATGCAAAGCGCTTTTCCATCGTCATCGGTTCGTCGTGATCAGGGCAATGATTCGCCAAGGGCGGCAATATGCGGCCCGTGTAAAGGGTGCGGCGTTGAATTCCTCGTTCGCCTTTTTGCGCCATGATCACCGCCCGGCCTCAGAAGCAACTGTTGGCCGCGAAGAAGTATTTTCGCGAGCACCTGAGCCAAGGCGACTATCACTCCCAGAAGCAGAACATCCTTGGACAATGGTTTGGCCGGGGGGCGCAGCGGCTCGGATTGAATCTCAATGCCCCGGTGAGTCAGGAGGCCTTCGAGCGGCTGTGCGACAATCAGCATCCCACCACGGGCCTTCAGCTTACCGCTCGTCAACGCCGTGAACGCCGGGTGTTTTATGACTTTGTGATCTCGCCTCCCAAGAGCGTGTCGATCATGGGCCTGACGCTGGGTGATACACGGCTCGTGGCGGCCCACGATGCGGCAGTGGCCGTGGTTTTAGTGGAACTGGAGAAAGCCGCCGCCGTGCGGGTGCGCCGTGGCGGCCAGCGGAGCGAGCGCACGACGGGCGAGATTGTCGCGGCGGTCTTCTGCCACGACTCCTCCCGTACTTTGGATCCATTGATCCATTCGCATTTGGTAATTTTCAATGCGACTTTTGATCCAGTGGAACAGGCCTGGCGTGCGCTGGAGCCCGAACGGATGTTCGAGCTGTGCCCCTATTTCACGGAGGTCTATCGCAATGCGCTGGCACCGCAAATCACGGCGCTGGGCTACCGGCTTTGCTCCACGAAGAACGGCTTTGAGATTGAAGGGGTGCCGGAGGAATTGATCAGCCGCTTCAGCAAACGAAAGCGGGTGATTGACGACGCAGAGGCGAAGATCGCCGCCAAGCTGGGCCAAAAGCTCACCAACAACGGACGCGCAGCCCTGGCCCATTCGACGCGCGCGCGCAAGCGGCGGGATCTGGGCGCTGATGAGCTGGTGGCGCAGCAGCGGGCGCAGATGAGCCGGGAGGAAATCACTCTTCTCACGCGGTTGATTCCAGGTGAACGTTTCCAAGGGGCCCTCACGGAACCGGCCCCTTCGCCCGCTGTCGAGGAGGTCATTCGTCAGGCGTGCGAACATGTCTTCGAGCGCCTGAGCGTCGCCCAGGAGCATCAGATTCTGATGGCCGCATTACGATTCGGGCGCAGCGCGTTCACGCCGGAGCAATTGCGGGCGGCGCTCGCGGTGCATCCGGGACTGCTGCGGAAGGACGGGGCGATGACGACCCCGGAGGCGCAGGCGCGGGAAAAGCGGCTCATTGATCTGGTGAACATGAGCATTGGTTCGTGCGCTCCGTTGCATCGCGGTTTTGCAACGGCCAGCGCGCTCTCGGACGAACAACGGCAGGTGGTGGACACCGTGTTGCGTTCCCCCGATGGGGTGATCGGGTTGCGCGGCGGCGCGGGCACAGGCAAGACCTTTGCCCTGCGGGAAGTGGCGCGAGGCATCGAAGTACGGGGCAAGGCCGTTCAGCTGTTGGCACCTACGGGCGGCGCGGTGGAAGTGCTGCGCGACGATGGGTTTTGCAGGGCGGACACGGTGCAGCGGTATCTTGTGGATTCCAAACTGCAGGAACGCACCCGCGGACAGGTGCTCATCGTCGATGAAGCGGGTCTGCTCTCCGTGAGGCAGTTGCTGGCGCTGGTCGAACTGGGCCAGCGCCAGGGTTGCCGGCTCATCCTCTGTGGCGATGCCCGCCAGCACACGAGCGTGGAGGCTGGGGACGGGCTGCGGGTGCTGCAAACGCGGAGCCATCTGCATACCGCGAAATTGAATCAGATCAAACGGCAGGTCCGAGCGGAGTATCGACAGGCCATTGCGGAGATTGCGGACGGCCGCCCACGGCGCGCGCTGGACAGACTGGAAAAGCTCGGTGCCGTGGAAGTGATTGAAGGCGAGCAGCGCCATCAACATCTGGCGACCGAGTATGCTGCTTCGCTGAAGGCCGGAAAGAGCGCGATCATCGTCGCCCCGACGTGGCGCGAGATTGATGAGGTGACGGTGGAAGTGCGAGCCGCGCTGAAACGAGAAGCGCAGTTGGGAGGCCGGGACGCTGAGGTGGAAGTCCATGTGCCGAAACGCTGGACGAAGCCGGAGAAGCGGGACTTCCGCAGCTACCGCTGCGGGCAGGTGCTTACCTTTCATCAATCCACCAGGGACTTCGCACGCGGGGAATGGGCGCGGGTGCTTTCCGCGAAGCACGACCAGTTGGTGGTGGAGAAACCGGGCGGAACCAAGGTGACGCTGACCATTAAGCAAAGCGGCTGTTACGACGTCGCGGAAGCGGCCCGATTGCCCGTGGCGCCGGGCGAACGTCTGCTGCTGCAAGCCAGCCGCCGTGATGCAAGGCTGTTGAACGGCCAGTTGGTGACCGTGAAATCAGCGCGCCGCAACGGACAGATCACCCTGACCGACGGACGCGTCATTCCTCCCGACTTCCGGCAGTTCACGCACGGGTATTGCGTGACCAGCCCGGCGGCGCAGGGCAAGACAGCGGATCACGTTTACGTGGCCGTGGACGCGCGATCCGGCCAGGCCGCGAATCTGAAACAATTCTACGTCAGCGCTTCACGCGGGCGCGAGAAGGTGAAGATCTACACGGACGACCTGGAGCGGCTCCGAGAAGCATTGGGCAAGAGCGGTGACCGGCTGTCCGCACTGGAGTTTCTGCACAAGACGGAGATTAAGGAGAAGGCCGCTCCGCGTATGCGCCTTCGACCAAGCTGAAAGAAAGGATGCGGTGTAACAGAATGAAACTCCCGTCCTGAATCCCCATTACCTATGCTACGTGGACAACCTCGATTCTCGTTGACGGTGGTGGGCGGCGCTTCGTCGCTGCCTCCGTCGGATTCTGCCTTCGACACTGAACCGGAGCGCCCGCCGGGCATCCGGTTCTATCGTGCCAAGGAAAGCTTCTTCCTCCCCTACTCGCTGCTGAAATCAATACAATGGCGGGAAGACCAAATCACTCTCACGTTCGTCCATGACGACGTGACGATTAAAGGCCAGGGCCTGCACGGGTTGTATGTGGAGCTATCCGAATTCAAGGTGGCACGCGTGTGCGAGCAGAAGGACGAAGCCGTGGACGGCGAGGCAGCCGTGCATGTGACGAAGATCACGCGGCAGCCGCGCGAGTAAGACCGGCGGCAGGCCGCGGCCGGCAGCGTTATCAGATGAGGTGGAGTGGCACCCCACTCTGCCAGCCCTCGGGATTCAATTGCCGATCCCATTCCCAGAATTCCATCAATGGAACGCCGTAATCTCGAATGAGGTCGATCATCATCGCTAGGCGGCTTGTTTCGCTTCCCAACCGAGCCCGTGTTTCTTCCGAGAAACTGAATCTATCCAGGTTCTCCTGGCACCGGACTTCAAACATCCCGTAGAGGGCAGGCTGATCACGCTGGAAGCCTGCCTCCAATGCCCGCAGATAGTCGTGGTAACGAGGGGTGAACTGTTCCTCGTGTGCCTTTCGGGACTGCGCGTCGGATCTCCTGTTCTCGCTTCGAACGGCCCGGCGGCACTCCCTCAAAAATTCGCTGCCATGCATCCTCAGCACCCAAATGAACCACGGCCTGGCGGGCGCTTTCGTCCGGACGAACCGGCCGAAGCGACTCCCCCAATGGGCGGCGTGTTCTGCGGTCGCGGACGGACCAGCCAGCTCTCGGAGGATCCGGACCGCGTGCTCAGCCTCCTTGGGCGAGCAACGGGCTCGAGGCTCGGTGTAGCCGTGCAAGGCCGCTTCGAAGTGTCCAACGAAGATCGCACCTGCCGCGTGTTCAGGCGGCACGACGCTGGCTTCGGGCGGAGGCCAGTTCTCCTCGATAGCACGACGAAGCAGCCCAAGGCGGTTCCGATCCGCCTTACGTTGTGGCAGCCACGCGAGCTGCTGCTCGATGACGTCGGCAGACCAGCGACTGGCCAGTTGCCCGGCCGCACTGGCGTCGAATCCGACCGCCAGAAGCTTCGCCATGATCCCGTCCGCAGCAGCAGCAGACTGCTTCGGCTCCCCTGCTGCTGTTGATCTGTCTTTAATGCTTCTGTTTTTAATACTTATATCGTTTCCCCTTTCTGACCGGTTCCCGTGCCCCTTTTTTGACTGGTCCCGTAGCCCTTTTCCGACCGCTTCCCCGTTTTCCTTTTCGGAATGGTGCCGTGCCCCTTTTCTGACCGGTGGGCTTTCAGGGTCCGGCGAAACGTCATGAACCGGCGCGATGGGCTGCGCTGTCCAGCGGATGCGATAGGTCGCGGCGTGACTGCTTGCCCCCGCCCGCGGATCAAAACAACCTTCCTGCACGCGCTCGACGTAGCCACGGGTCATCGCCTCCTGCATCGCCTCGTGAACATGCCGTCGCGACATCCGCGTGAGCCGTCCGAGTTCGGAGATGGAGAGGCAGACCGGCACCTTGCGCTCGCCGCCTGCGCCCCATTGAATGCTGCGAAAGAGCAGCACACCCACGACACGGGTGAGCGAGAGCCGTTCACGCCGGAGCAGGTAATCGAAGTAGGCGTTGGGGATGTTTTTGCGCGCCGCCTTGGCGTGGGTGATCGGGCGACCCACAGCGTCGGAGGAACCCGGAACTGCTTCGCCCTGAAAGAAGCCCGCGAAGTCCGCCGGGGCATTCGTATAGACATCGCTCCAGCGCAGCGCATAGATGCCACTCTGCGCCGGAAGGCCGGGACGATCGGGTCGCGGCGCGCGAACGCATTCGATCAACCGGTTAGCCAGCGCTTCCGCCAACGCCTCGGCGATGGATTCGCGCGAAAGCCCCGCCTCACTCATCAGCTCGCGGTAACTGAACTCCAGCCGGGCGTGAGTGGGATTGCCGTCCGTGTCCACCCAGCCGAGCAGCCGCCGGATCATGTAGCCGACGAGACGCACGCAGCCACGCTTGCGATGCGGCAGCACGACGGTGAAGAACTGGAGCGGGACGAAGGTGACGTTCGCGCGGAAGTCGGGGAAGCCCGGAAACTCGGGAGCCGACGACGCCACGCGGTGTGGGTCATCGAAAGCGACATCGGGCACCAAGGGCGAAGCATTCGCCTTCGGCAAAATCCGGCATGACTCGGAGTGACTCACATGAGGGATTCATGATGAAGAGCGATAAATGTTTCATCGGGTCAGCAGTCGTGTGTCCTATAGGTCCAGCTTCAAACTTTGACACACCGAGTGGTCGGCGTAACGTTTAACTGGTTCGGGCGACGAAACGTTTCTTCAGCGGGGTTCTCCACCCCCACCTCCTTGGCGTTCGTTGTCCGGACCATTTAATATCCTCCTTGTTAACAGGCCCAGTAACCCATTCATGGAAATCCGCGCGGCACGGTTTGATTTCTGGTGGAATCCAGCTACCAATAGGCATCACATTTTTGCTGACGCCTCACCCGTGAACTGTCCCCTCTGTAATCAAAAGATGCCCTTTGGCCTCCAGATCCATCTGGCGGCCGCGCACGGTTCCGCCCAGGTCAAACAGCAACTCCGCTCCGCCGAGGAGGGAAACGCGGCCTCGGCCCGGAGCATTCAGCGACAGCACGCGAGAACCAGGCCCGGCCAGCCGTTTGCCAGCAAACCCCGCAAGCGCCCAAATTACCTAGCTCGCGCGCGAGATTTGAACTCGGCCGGATTCAAATCAATGTAGGGACGGGATGTTTATATTCTCACCTGCCGACCAGATCAGGACGCCGTCAATTTTAGCTCTGACTGGTGGCCAGAACATCATGCCCGCCACTGAGGTCGGGCATTGATTTATGAGTGCTGTTGCCGAGATCGCAGTGATTCTTGATAAATCAAACATCGAGCTGGGTGCGGTCAGTGCGACCAGAGCATGGGGCCATTCGTGGATGCCAAAATCCGGAAGTGAACTTGCTGAAGGTCACCCACCCAAATTGAGTGTGGTTCATCTACCGGATTGTAGCGGCCGCTCACAAGGTAGCGTGGTGAGATTGAACGACCGTTGGTCGTGACGCCTCCCTCCAGCGTTACCAGAAATGGTGCGTTTGAACGCACATGGGCGCTCAGGTCGAGATAGTAAACGGACGTGTGATGACGGTTGGTCACGGAAAGCGTCCGCGACTCGGCACCTTCTATGGCGACCCCGGGTGAAGGTTGAACAGGCGTTTGCGCGTGTCGGGCCAGATTCGTCGCGTACTGTCCGAGGACGGCTTGAAATCGTTCCGCCCGGACATTTCGGAGCCCAAATCGATCTGGGGTTTGTTCCGCCCTGACTCGTGCGACACCACGATGGTCTGCAAATGCTCTGGCGAGGTCTTCGGCGTGCATGGCAATGCTCGTGACCCTCATGTTTTCGTGGGGCGTGAGCTCATTGGTGGAGGACAGAAGGCTTTTCGCCCGCTGCTGCAGGTTGTTTATCGCCTCGGCCACTTTGTTCACTTGTGCGGCGTTGGTCATGGCGATTGTCTGGTCCAGGACCGGAGTGAATTCCGCCAGAGTGTTGGAAATCGCACCGTTCAACCTCTCCAGGAAATGGGGCGGTGAAATCGGTATCCTCATCGGCTCTCGCAGCAAGGCGACACCGAAGGGATGCACCGGCGGGATGGTGGGATCGTTCAGGGATCGCACGGCCGTCACGTTGACGATGATTCGCGAGTCCCGCTCCACTGCCGGCACGCCTTCCAGGGTGAAATATCCATCGGGATGCAACCGCGCCGTAAAGCCGTTGACGAAGACCACGTATCGCGCAGGAGGAGTGGGGATGCGATCTTTCAGCTCAATCACGACGGAGAGACGCCCCTCCGCCGATGCTTCCCGCGTGGCGATGAGATTGAGCTTGGAGATGGTCTGACACGGATTCTTCAGACCGTGCCGCTGACACCAGTGAGTATCGATCGAGGCCACGCCGGTCGCTCCGTCAGATTCGCCCGCCGAGCTCGGAAAGCGATTGCGGAGCGATTCCGGGGCGTCCGCAAATCGGACCGTGACATTGACCCGTCGCACCACCGCCGTCGCCAATGACGGGTCGGTTCCCTGGGGATTGAAGACGTGAAAGACCGTCCGCTCACGCCAGGGCCAGTATCGGTCCAATTGCAGGTAGAGCTTGACGTCTCCTGAACTGCCGACCATGCCACTTCGCCGGAATGATTCTCCGTCGATCTGTATCGGGAAATCTTTGAAGCTCTCTCCGCTGTTCCAATACAACTCCAACTCGCCGGCCCCTCCGATACCATCCTTCACCTCCGGTCGGTACGGCCCTGTTGCCCCATCGGCAGCCGTGACAGCAATTGCAACGAAAGCACTGAGAATCGGCACCAAGCCAGCGCACCCTCCCCTCATTCTCGCGAACATGGACACAATCTGGCGTTCCGATGGGGTTAGTTCAAGCGAGCAACGCCTACGTCTGGCTGGTCGGCGGACCCACGCCTGATTGAAGTTCTCTAAAGCTTGCCGGGCTTGCCTTTGTGCGGAGCTGAAATAGTCTCACGTCGCGCCATGCAACGGATCGGTCTACCCACAAAAGTTACGGATATCGTCGCGCTCGATACGCGTTCGTCGGACGCCGCCGTCCAGCTCCGCGCCAGCTCCGGCCTCCGCGTTTCCGCACAAGCCCGATGGCAATGCCAATGAGCCATCCGATCCATCTCATCCTCTCGCCCGGCACGCGCATCGTGACGCGCAATGACGCCAATCGTATTGGTGGTGGGCAACTCATCCCGACCGGCGCAGTGGCCGTCATCACCGACTCTCCCGCCGACGCACAGCACGCCTACAAAGTCCGCTTCAACGACGGCGCCGAAGCCATGCTCCGCCGCACTGAATTCTCTATCCTCAAGGAATTCAAGAATGACGAAGCGGTGGGGCGGGACTCCAACCGGGCCGATGCTGATTTTCAGGACTGGCAACCTTTCATCATCTACCGCTGCGTCGTCGGTTCGCAGGCATTCGGCTTGAGCGATGACAACTCCGATGTGGACCGTCGCGGCATTTACCTCCCGCCCGCCAACCTTCACTGGTCCCTCTACGGCGTGCCCGAACAGATCGAGAACAACGACACGCAGGAAGCCTACTGGGAACTCCAGAAATTCCTCGTCATGGCGCTCAAGGCCAACCCGAACATCCTCGAATGCCTCTACACTCCGCTCGTTGAGCACGCCACGCCGCTGGCTCAGGAACTGGTGGCCCATCGTCAGGTGTTTCTCTCCAAGCTCGTTTACCAGACCTACAACGGCTATGTGATGAGCCAGTTCAAGAAGCTGGAGCAGGACCTCCGCGCCCGCGGCGAGATCAAATGGAAACACGCCATGCACCTCATGCGCCTGTTGCTCTCGGGCATCTCCGCGCTGAGGGAGGGCGACCTTCGCGTTCGTCTCGATGAGGAGCGTGACGCCCTGCTCACCATCAAACGCGGCGAACGCCCCTGGCCGGACGTCAACGCCTGGCGCCTGCGCCTGCACAAAGAATTCGATGAAGCGTTCGCCTCAACCCAATTGCCCGAGCACCCGGACTATGTTTGGGCCAACGAGTTTTTGCTGAAGGCGAGGAAGGAAATGACCAAATGAAAATACTTCGATTACGAATTGAAGGATTCCGAGGAATTGAAAAGGCGGACATCAAGTTCTCGGGCCATACAGTCTTAATCGGTCCGAACGGTTGTGGAAAAAGCTCGGTCGTCGATGCTCTATCGCTTGTGCTGGGGCGGAGTCGGATGGTCCGTCCGCTGACAGAGCATGATTTTACTGCAAGTGATCCCGGGCCAGCTTCGCGTATTCGTATCGTCGCAACACTCGCAGGCTTTTCCAGCGATGATCCCGGAGATCACGACGATTGGTTTCAATCAGGCCGAGCCGTGCCCAAGTGGTTCGATGAACAGGGCCAAGAGCAAACTCAACCGGGTCCGAACCGCAAGCTCTGCGCGAATGTCGGATTCTGCGCACGCTTTGACCGCGACGAACTTGACATAGTTAGCATTCGCTACTTCCACGACGATGACGATGCAACTGATCCGTTTGACGACGATGGGGGGTTGATGCAAATCCCTTGGCGATTGATTTCAGAAATCGGGTTGTTTGTCCTTCCGGCGAAGCGCGATTGGGACGCAGTTGCTTCGTTTAATTCTGATCTGTTTCGCCGCACAGTCTCAAATGCTGCTGGAATTCCTGCCGACGAGATTATTGTCCAGCGCGATGCGCTTAGAAATCCACCCACCAAGATTGAGAACTCCCCGAAGCTGAGCGCACTGGTCGATGGTCTCAATACTCGACTTGCACGGCTGGCGCCGGATGCTCCGAGGTTTCAACTGAGAGTGACAGCGGGCGACTGCGAATCGGTATTGCAGGCCCTCTTGCCGCACTACTCGACAACTGTCGGCCCGTCATTGCCTGCCGCTCGCCATGGAAGCGGATTGGTGTCTTTGCAAAGCTTGCTTCTGCTCCTCGAAGTCGGACGCGTGCGCTTGGAGAAAGGCTTGCCGTTTATCTTGGCATTGGAGGAACCCGAACTGCATCTAGCGCCAGGACTTCAAGGCAGGCTCGTCGCCGAGGCGCTGAATACTGCTGACCAAGTCATCTGCACAACGCACTCTCCTGAAGTTGCCAGGGTCTTTGATTCTACAAGCGTCCTGATCGTAACGAACAACAACCGCCAACTTTCAGCAAATCCCTTCCTTGCTCAGCCCCTCAAGACCAGCGCTTCAAACAACGAGCGAAAACTGTTCATCCAAAATCGCAGCCGCGTTGTGAGCGCGCTGATGCTTCCGTTCGTGCTGGTGCCGGAAGGGCGATTTGATGCCGAGTGGCTATGTCGTTTTGCGGAGGTCGCCGATTCTCAGATGACAAATACAACGCCGTTCAGTGCACTATTCGGAATCGTCCCGACAGAGAATGCGTCCGTAGTTTTCACGGCAAGCAAACTTGTACCACTGCGCTCGCGCCTCATGGCGCTCGTGGATGGGGATTCTGCTGGCGACGGATATGTAACGAACTTGCTGGCAAATACACCACCTCCACGCGCCATTTTTCAGTTACCAGCGGGCTGGACCATCGAAGACGTGGTGCGATGGATTCTGGAGCCAGGTGGAGCGGCGGTGTTGGCAAATATTAAGACCGAACTCACTGGATTTGCGTTTTCCACTTTGGATGAATTGAATGTCCTTCTAAAGACTGTCAACGACCAGAAAAGCAAAACCGCTGGGCTTAAAGAGGACGTCCTAGCTCATGAGGCAATCATCGGTATTCTCGATTTGGATCCCAGTTGTCGAGCGCGTGTAGTCGAGTTCTGTGAAGCCCTTGTAAGCGCGGCTACGGGTGCATCGCATCCTCGCGCGATTAAGCAGGCCAGCTCTACGCTTTCAGTGAGCGTTTATCGTTTTCAGCAATGACGGCCCGGGCATTCAGTGGTGCGGCGGGTAATGGAAAGACGACCAAGCTTTTGTGTGAGGTCGAAGCACACCTAGTAGCGCAGCCATTGTCCGAAGGACAACGCGTATTGGCATTGACCTTCATGCATGGTTCTCGCTTTCGGCTGATGGAAAGACTTTCTCAATCGTCAGTCCGTCGTCGTTTTGATTGCCTGACATTTGATCGGTTCGCTTGGGAGCTATGTCGTCGATGGCGATCAAGGCTTAAGACGATTGGCATCTCTCTGCCTGTTGATACACCTGACTATGACGGAACATGCGCCGCAGCAGGGCAGCTGTTGAACTTTGCAGACGTAGTGAAATGGATAGCGTCTCGATATCCGGTGCTTCTCGTCGACGAGTTTCAAGATTGTGCAGCGGTTCGCTTGGTAATCGTGCAGCAATTGCATGGACAGGTTGCAATGTTTTTGGCCGCTGACGATTTTCAGAACCTCAATTCAACAAGTGAAAGTCCTGCCGTCACATGGCTGACAAAGTTGGGGATTGTTGAGGAACTTACCACGAACCATCGGACGCA
The DNA here is from genome assembly GCA_964491875.1 of uncultured Bifidobacterium sp. Lineage (GTDB taxonomy): Bacteria > Verrucomicrobiota > Verrucomicrobiia > Limisphaerales > JADJPG01 > JADJPG01. The sequence goes on along the minus strand of CAZBIC010000005.1, from coordinate 87,920 downwards.
AGTTTCCGAACTCCTGTCTGCGGCGCACGCGTTGCGCCATGGAGGATCACTCTCGAACGGAACAGCATTCAAACTTGTCAGCCTACCCACATCTGCTCCGGCAGCTTCTTTTATCTCTCAGACTATTGCGGGATATTCTCCAAAAGACGTTGTCATCCTTTCGCCAGCGCGCCTTCAAACCTCTCCGTGGCTGCGAGAAATCACAAACTTGGTGAGTCAGAAGCAGTATGGAAAACAGAAGGCGGGACCGTTCTCCATCCATTGGGAAAAAACCGTAGGCGAGATTGAGTCCGAAACATTCACCCAGCTAGGCCTGACGAATGACCAAACAAATCCAGTAGAAGCGGCATTGGTTCGCACACTTGGCCCCGGTCGCGTGGCAAGACACTTGATTCAGTGGATTGACCATCAACGACGTGTCTCGGGACGAACAAATTTTCCTCCATCTGAAATACGAAGCGAAGTTCAACGGGCAGTGCAGCACGTACGCTCCATCCAATCCGCACAGCATGGAAGGAGCGCAATGACAATTCACCAAGCGAAAAACCGAGAATTTCCCATTGTTATTGTGCTTTGGCCGTTTGCAGCACCAACTGACGCGCAACAGGCACGACGTTGGCTTTACAACGCTGTTACTCGGGCGAAGAAACGAGCGATCGTTCTTGTGCAAGATCCGAAAAAAGTGCGGTTGAGCCACCCACCATTCGTATGACCATCGACCCACGCCTTCACCGCATCGTTGCCGCGCAGCCATATCCGCTGTTGTTTGCCACGATCAGCGGGGCGCATCTCTACGGATTTCCGTCGCCGGACTCGGATTACGATTTGCGCGGCGCGCATGTGTTGCCGCTTGACGCAGTTGTCGGGCTGGACGTGCGGGACGAGACGGTCCAGGACGAGCGCATCATTGATGGACTGGAGATGGACATCGTGAGCCATGACGTGAAGAAATTCTTCCGCCTGTTGCTGAAGAAGAACGGTTACGTGCTGGAGCAGCTTTACTCGCCGCTCGTCGTCCACACCACGCCGGAGCACACGGAGTTGAAGGAGATCGCCCACGGTTGCATCACCAAACATCACTCGCATCACTACTTAGGTTTCTCGGAGACGCAGTGGAAGCTCTTCGACAAGGAACGGCCGCGACGAGTGAAGCCGTTGCTTTACGTCTATCGCGTGCTGCTCACGGGAATTCACCTGATGCGCACCGGCGTCATCAACGCGAACCTGGTGAATTTGAACGAAGAGGCGCGTCTGCCCTACATCGCCGATCTCATCGCCCGCAAACAATCTGGGGAGAACACCACGCTGGAAGACGCCGACGTGGAATTTCACCGCCGGGAATACGATCGCCTGCGGGCCGAGCTTCAAGCCGCGCACGACGCGAGCTCGTTGCGGGAACTTCCCAGCGATGCAACGCGTCAGGCATTGAATGATCTGCTGGTGCGAGTGCGGCTCGTCAGATAACAACCATCCACACCATGCGTCTCCACATTCCTGCTCTTCTTCCGCTGACGGTCCTCTTGATGTGGACGTGTGTCGTCGGTCTTGCAGCGGAGAAACCATTGGCCGACCTGGAACGTGAGGCCAACGAAGTTCTTTCTGATCCTGACAATGTTTCGCGGCGCAAACGAATCGCTCCGGTGTTTGATCTGGCCTCGCGATACGCAACGGCAGGCGCGACAAACAAAGCGTTGAGTTTCTACGCGAAGGGGTTGGAGCACCATCCATGGAATCTGGAGGTTCAAGTAACGGTGGCCGAATTGCTCCTCGGCATCGGCGACGCTGATAAGGCGAAGGAGAAAGCCACCCTTGTATTCGATCGTGCCGAAACGGACGCGTTGCTGGGCCGGGCTGCAATGGTTCTTGGCACGTCGTTCGAATCGACATTGCTGGAGCCAGAGCCCTGGCCGGCGAACACCAACGCATTGGCGTTGGCGCCAGTGGGCGAGATCGATGCCTGGCTATTGCTGGATTTACGCCGGGAATTACAAGGCGCTCTCCAGATGCCCGTGATCATTCAGCGCCGCCCGATGACGATTCCCAAACCCGGACGCGACGCGCTGCATCTGAAGGCTGAAGACTTGCGGGAGAGGATTGGCAAGGCCAAGAACGACCCGGCTTTTCAAGCAATGCTCCGGCAACACAAACTCTCCACTCACGGATTGGACGACGATGAACGAGTTTTGGCGCTCACAGAGAAGATTTTGGAAACGGAACGCGACAAGGAACAAGTGGCTCGTTTTCGGGAGGAACTCGCATTCCTGCGGCGACTCGGCCCGCAGTGGGACTCCGTTCCGCTGCTCGATCAAGTGAAGCAAACGTTCGGTACTGTAGGCGGCTCAGCGAGGGGTGTCCTTGGAGTCACCAAGTTGGATCTATACGCCAATCAAAGCCGTTACGTTTTTGGGATGGCGGGAAACGGTATGAACTGCGGCATCATTTCGTACTGCCGCTACAGGAGCGCGCTGGTGAAGGAACCGCCGAACCGCGCTCGATTGCGAGAGCGGACACTAAAGCAGGCCCTGAGTTCGGCGGGGCTGCTCTTTGGTTTGCAGCGATGCACCGAACCAACTTGCGCTCGCGCCTATGCAAACGACCTGGCCGAGCATGATTCGAAGCAGCCAAGACTGTGCGTTACTTGCAAGGAGGCGTTTGCGGAGCGCTTCCGAAAATGAGTTCCCATCACCGCAACAGCGATGATGTGATGCAATCGCCTCGCGAACGGCGCACGTTTCCGGTGGCGCGAAGCATTCAACTATTTCAACAACGCTCTGGCTCGCGGGACGAATATGAGTTTTGACCGGCAAACGCTGGCGCAGCGGGTGGCCGAACTCGCGTCCAAGGGCGTGTATCTCGGGTCGTCGTCCTGGAAATACGAAGGGTGGCGAGGGCAGCTCTATGATGACGCGCGCTATGTCTATCGCGGCAAGTTCGCGCGCACGCGCTTCGAGCGACTGTGCCTGGCCGAGTATGCGGAGGTGTTCAAGACGGTGTGCGTCGATGCGGCGTATTACGCGTTTCCGCGTCGCGAATATCTGGAGGGCCTGGCGGATCAGGTGCCGGACGATTTCCGGTTCGGTTTCAAGGTGACGGATGAAATCACCACGCGGAAGTTTCCGAACCTCGAACGCTTCGGCGCGAAGGCCGGTCAGCCCAACCGCGATTTCCTGAACGCGGATTTGTTTGCCACGGCGTTCCTCAAACCGTGCGAATACATCCAGCCGAAGATCGGCGTGCTAATGTTCGAATTCTCGCGCTTCTACCCGGCCGACTACGAGCACGGCCGGGAGTTCGTCGCGGACCTGGATGCGTTTCTCGGCAAACTGCCCAAGGGCTGGCCGTACGCGGTGGAGATGCGGAACAAGCACTGGCTGGCGCCGGAGTATTTCGAGTGCCTGGCGCGGCACGGCATCACGCACGTGTTCAATTCTTGGGAAGCGATGCCGTCGGTGCCGGAGCAGATGGCGTTGCCGGGCAGCCGTCCGAATCCGGAATTGGTCGCCGCGCGATTCCTGCTCAAGCCAGGTCGCAAGTATGAGGACGCGGTGAAATCGTTTCAGCCGTATGACAAGGCGAAGGAGATTTATCCGGAAGCACGGGAAGCAGGGCGCGCGTTGATTCAGGAAGGCGAACGTTACGAGCCGCGACGCAAGACTTACATTTACGTGAACAACCGGCTGGAAGGAAACGCGCTCTCGACGATTGAAGCGATGGTCGATTTACGAACCAAATTGTAAGCACGACAAACTGCTGAAAGTGCCTTGCGTCATTGTGGAACAACGCGGCAAGTTGCGGCTCACAGAAGAGCTAATAACTAACATGCCAAGCCAGCGATTGGTGCTGCAAGACCTGGGCAGACTCTCATGTCCTTGTCAGACCTGCCCTGGGTGGGTGGGTCTCCCGGCAAATGTGCCAGTGAAGTCGCCGTGTGCCGGACGCGGAGCCTGCGCGGACGGAGCACCAATCCAAAATGGTTTGCGCAAAAAAGCATCACCTTATACCGATTGCTCGACGGTGCCGATTTGTGCTATTATGCTTGCAGTCGATATACAGGAAACGGCCATGCAAATTACAGTTCAACTTCCGGATGAAATCGCCCGTCTCTTGGGAACGGCAGCAGAGCTACCGCGCAAGTTGCTGGAAGCCTACGCCGCGGAAGGTTACCGAACGGAGAAACTCTCCCGCCATCAGGTCGGCCAGATCCTGGGAATGGACCGCTGGCAGACCGAGTCATTTCTGGCAGAGCACGAGGCTCAGCGACCCTATTCACTCGCCGACTGGAACCTGGATCGCAAGTCCCTCGACGGGTTGACCGTCAAATGACCCTGGTTGTTGCGGACACCGGCCCGGTGCGCTATCTCGCGGTGATCGAATCGATTCACCTCCTGCCCAGACTCTTCGAGCAGGTAATCATCCCAAAAGCAGTATTGGCCGAACTGACGCATCCTCGCGCACCTGAGGCGGCACGGAGGTGGGCAAACGATTTACCAACTTGGGCTGTGATCCGGGAGGCAGCGCAAATCGAACTGGCGGACGTGCTGGACCCCGGCGAAGCCGAAGCCATTGCCCTGGCCAGTGAACTGAAGGCCGACCTGGTGCTGATTGACGAACGCGAAGCACGCCGTGAGGCCGCCCGTCGTCGCATCCCGGTGATTGGGACGATTGGCATTTTGGAAGAAGCGGCCGCACGAAACCTGATTGATCTGCCGGAGGCACTTCAGCGCCTGCTCGCCACCAATTTTCGAATTGATCGACGCTACCTCGACGATGCCCTCCATCGCGACGCCGAACGGCGGGAACGTCAGACACGCCGCCGAGACCCCCTGCCTTGAGCGTGCCGAAGGAACGGCCGCCGTTTATTCACGGCATGGTCAGATGCTCTCCCAACTGTCTGAAGATGTGCTGGAAGATCCGAGTCTGCACCCCTTGCCCGAGAATCTGGACGGCGGTGCTGTAGTGCTGCGTGTTCAGTTCACACCCGTGAATTCTTTCAATTTCGGACTGACGCAGGAGTCGCGGACCAAACGGAGTCTGCACGAACGGGCCGGTATTGATCTTGTGGTAGGACTTTGGAATCACCGGGAGACGTAGCGCTGATCCGTCCACCGTCGTGAAGGCAAACCCGTGACCCGCCGCCTGATGGCGGGCGTTGTGAGCGCGAAGGCCCGTGATCGTGCGTGCGATCCGTTCTGCATCTGAGCGATCCCGATCCGGATCAGGCGGATCAATATAAGCCGAGAGCGGAGTGGTCGAAGTTTGTCGTGGGACGTGGAAAGCAAACGGACGATCCAGCGTCGCGACCAAGACCCAACGACGACGGTCCTCGATCTCCGCCCAATCCCGATGCGGTTCCAAAATGCTGACGGAGACATGGTAACCCAGACGTTGCAGGTGCGAGACGAATAGTTCCCCTGCGAGACTGGAACCAAAGGAGGGAACGTTTTCGAAGACCGCCGCAGCTGGCATTCGTTCACTCACGAACGTCAGCACAGGCAGAAACAGATCTCCGGTGTCACCCAGCTCAGGCTTACCGGCGAGGGACTTCTTGGCGCGTCCGAGATTTGAATGACTGGTGCAGGGAATGCCACCAATGAGCACATCAAACTCCGGCAGATCGGACGTGTGCAAGGAACGAATGTCTGTCTGGAACAATGCAGCCTCGCAATGATTGGTTTGCCATTCGTCCGCATAGTCCGGCTCAATCTCAACTCCGCCGATCACTTGGAACCGTGAATCACCCCGCAACCCCGCCGTCATGGTTCCGCCGCCCGCAAACACTTCGAGCACGCGAAATGGTGGCTGCAACGAGCGACTGCGTTGAATGGCAAAGGCGCGGATGGATGGCATGACCTGGATGCGCTCGAACGAGGCGATGATCTTCACCTCCGAATACCGGACGAGATCGCGAAGGAGCGACTGATTTTCGAGATCAATGATAGGGCGACGACCACCCGCGGCCGCGCGACTGGAAACATGATTCTCGGCAAGAATGCCGGCACGTAACGTCAGACTGTCGGTGCGCTGTTCCAGTTGCAGCGGAGTGCCGGGAGGAAACCCGAGGGAGGACAGGCGCTGGGATTCAATCCAGAGTCGAGGCGTGTCGCGATTGCGACCAAGCGACTGAATGGAGATGAGCTGCGTCAATGTTCACCGCTCCAAATCTGCTACCACCGATGTGGCATGGCCACCGGCCAGATGCACGAGATAGTAAGGCGGCAGGTGGATCACATCACATAGAGCATCACGATCGATGGAATGAACATCGAGATGCTGATACTCCGCAGGTGACTGGTTGCCTTGGGCGGCAGTGGTGCCAACCGAAACCCTCCCCTCTTCAAACCACCGCTGGAGGCGCTGCCGTCTGGTGTGATTAACCGGACTCGTCAAGACCTCGGCCATTTCGCACATCAAGTCGTCGCTCTCAACAAAGAGCAGATATGTAACGGGCGACCCTGGCCGCGTCAGCAAACGGCGGACTAGATCAAAGCGGGTGTGATCCACAAGCGATTGAAATTCAGACATGGGCAAATCCTCCAGCCACAGACATAGCACAAATCACTACGGGGAAGAAATCGTCTGAACCACTCCCAGACCGACGCGGTGATGAAACTTTGGTGAACCGCCATTTCGTGTTCATGCCCCCTTCAATTCAACGGAGCACCGGTCCAAGAACCCGCCAGCCGTCTCGGGGGGGGGGGGGCGAACGCTGTTCTCGCGCCAGGCCCGGAGCGACTGGCGGGATTCGATCGACGGGTGCCTGCTTGTCGGCAGAAGGCGGCAGTCTGCGGGAAGAAACGAAGGCGTAGTCGAGGCGGCGCAGGCGAAGTGAATTCCCGCAGTCTGTCGCTGCATGTTCATGCTTCACCGCGCTACCACCCTTCCACCTGCATCATGCGCAGAGCAAAGGCATCCATGATCGATTTTCGGGTGGCGACCGCGAGCGAACCGTCCCCTGCCAGCATACTCCGTTGCAAGCCGGTCGCATCTGACAGTGCCTCGTTCTCCAACCGAATGCGTTCATCTGCGGACACACCTTCCCAAAAGTGTTGAATGGAATTCTCGACCGCCTGTGCCCTGGCAATCGTGTCGAGCATCCGCTGGCGCTCCCGTTCTTCGAGCTTCTCCTTGTGGCGGGCGGCCTTTTGCGCCTGACGTTCCCGTTCCTCAAGCGAAAGAAATCCACGGGGCGGCGCGTATTCGCCCTTGATTGAAGCCACCAGAAAACCTGCGGGATTGCGCGACACTTTGGGATCGTTCTGATCGACCAGCCAGTCAAAGACCTCAATATGCGCCTGGATATGATCGGCTGGATGGTGGCTCACCGTGTCTGCGGCGGTGGAAGCCGTTACCCCGCGTCTCTCAAGAGCCTCTATGAGCAAGGGAGATTCGGGCTGCTTGTTCTCGGGCACTCGCGGGATCTTATGATCAAGGGCCTTCTCAACCAGCACAGTCCACGCGCCCGAAGCTACTTTCTGGAAACGCTCTCCGTCCTCCATCGGACGAATAAACCCCCTTGATTCCAGCTCAATCAGGCCTGACTTGAGGGTGCGCTTCAAACTGGCGGCGTCATAGCTTCGAGCCAGGCCGATGTGCGCCCAGCACAGTTCCTTCAAATTGAACTGCCAGCGGCGCCGATGATAAAAGCGCTTGTCGAGAAAACGATAGAGCCTCTTGGCGATGGCACTTTGAAGAGACTTGAACAGATCGAAGTCGATGCTCTTCAGATTCCCAGACGCGAAGCTGCGGAAGAGGACATCGTTCCACACAAAACTGGAAAGTGGCAGCAACGATTGTCCGCTGGATTGTCGTCGTCTCCGTGCGCTTTCCCGGTCAAAGAGCGTCACGTTGTCCAGAACGTGAAACTTTTCATCCACCCAGCACTTGTCCTCCCGGCTCCACCAGGCGTTTTTGTAGTAGAGCGTAACTCCCACCCAGCGGTTGAGTGATCGCTCCAGCCGCTCGTAGGTTTTGGTTTCGTCGCGCCAGCCCAGCACCTGAATCAACCGGTAGCGCGTAAAATCGACCCGCCGATTGGCGAAACCCTGCAGCCGGGTGAGCTGGATGAGGCCCAGGAGCACTTCGTCATCCTGCGCAGTCGGCAATCCATGTTCGTCGGAACCTGTGATGGTGAGCTGGCGCGTGATGGTCTCGCCACGATTGCTGTCCCAGATGGCGTCCTCAAAACTAATGGTCTTCTGGTCGGAATGCCGGTCCGAGATGGAACACAAGGGGAACTCGGCGAGGTTGAGTTCATCCTTCCCGTCGGAGATCTTGGGTGGCGACAGTTCAGGTTCGAGGTGTTCATCTGGAGATGTTGAATCCAATCCCTCCCCTCCTTGGATTTAAGAACAACAACCAGCGGGCCGTGTTGTTGTTTGTTATAGGTTAATAACAAGTTTAATAGTTATAGATCAAAATCTGCCCGGATAGCAATGGGTTGGCGGAACTTTCCTGTCTCATTTCCCGGTAAAACCTGTTTCGTTTCCCGGTAGTGGCTGTTTCATTTCCCGGTAAAACCTGTCTCAAATCCCGGTAGTTTCCTGTTTCATTTCCCGGTAGTGGGCTGTTTCAAATCCCGGTAGTGGGCTGTTTCAAATCCCGGTAAAAATCTGTGTCATTTCCCGGTAGTCCGAGCCTTGGCAGGAGATTCAGAGCATGACGCCGCAGCGTTCATTCGTCAGGGTGATGGGTTGGACTCCAGAATCGCCACGACCTGCCGCCAGCCTCCCGGCTCCCGCTTCGATCATGTCGTCGTCGAGCGATCTGGGTGTTGCCACTCATAACCAAGAATGTTCTGCCTCAGAGGCGATGCTCAAAACCATTCTTCGGAGCCCTCTGGCTGACAAAATCAATCGCAGAGCACCCTCGCTACGGACCCAGGTCGATACGAAGCGCCTATGGCCCTATCCGCCCGATCTCGCTACCGACGCCCTCAACGTCGCGGTGCAGAGCTTCGGTCTGCGTCAGTCACTCGTCTGATTTCATGCAAGCTGGCAAGTCTGCTTGCATGCATGCCGGCGGGAAAACAAGCCAGCAAACAGGTAAGCTGAAATGCATGTGTTCTTGATGGCTGGCTTGCTGGCGGGTTTGCAAACATACCCTCTTGCGTGCATGGCTGCTTGCATGTAATCCAGCAAGCAGGCTGGCATCTATTTTTTAAGGAGGAGTTTCATGAGCACCCATCGAAGAGGAGGTCCAAGATGATCTTCGCATTCACCAATTCCAAGGGAGGCGTGGGTAAGTCCACTATTTCCGTTCATCTCACAGTGTGGCTGCACGAGATGGGAGCCAAAGTCGCGCTGGTCGATGCCGACGTGCAAGGTTCGTCCTCCATCTGGCTGCAAGAGGCGGCACCTGAGATCAAAGTGGTGCGACTTCACACGCCTGACGATGTGATGGAGCAGGTTCCGTTATTGGCGCAGCAATTTGATCATCTGGTCATCGACGGCCCCGCCGGGTTGTCGGAAGTGACGCGCACCGTCTTATTTGTGGCGGATGTGACGTTTCTGCCGTGTGGACCGTCGGTGCTGGATCTCCGCGCGGCGCGGGACGCCATCCGCGTGGTGCGTCAGGTACAGCCCATTCGCAAAGGACCACCGCGTGCCGTGCTCGTGCCGAACAAATTGCAGGTGCAATACCGCTTGAGTCAGGAATTCCTTGAAACCGCCAGGTCGCTGGAGATTCCGGCGGCAAGTGGATTGCGACTTCGTCAGGCTTATGCCGATGCGGCCGGTCAAGGGACGGTGGTCTGGCGCATGGGACCCCGCGCGCAAGATGCCGCCAACGAAATGGAGAATTTATTACAGGAGATTACCGGCCATGAATCAGCCCGTGAGACGCTCAATGGGCGCAGCGTTGCAAACAGTTGAACTTTCGCCTGAAGCGATGGCTATCATCAGGGAAGGCAGTGCTAAACCACTGACGAAAGTATTGTCAGCAGCTCCCCCGCAGCCAGAAATCCCGACAATGGAATCACAAGGGGCGGTCATTGAACTGGAGGAGTCTGCCGTGGCGGAACGCCCTCGCGTTGCAAAGGCCCGGCCGCCGCGCGAAAGGTCGGAACCATTGCCCGCGTCACCTTCCATTGTTTCGATGACGGTTCGTGTTCCGGTGGAACTGCCCAACGCGTTGCTGCGCGTTTCGGTCGCAAGAAAGCTCCAACGGCAAAAGCCTTACACCCAACAGGAGATGGTTGCCACGGCGGTTCGCGAGTGGCTAAGGCGAAACGGCTATTCAGAATCGGGAACTGAACTGTAAAACGCGAACTTTAGGACGAAGTAGAACCAGACGGCTTGGACGCAAATGCCTTTTCCATGAGGCGAACGAATTTGGGATCGCGAGCATCCCGAGTATTGTCCCAGACTGCGCGCGGTAGTGGCAGGGAGAAGAAGGCCCGGGCGTCTGCCGCAAGAGCTTTGTCATCCAGAAATCTTGTGTCCCTGGCAAATAGCCACCCCGTGTGAAAGTGGACAATGACGATGTTTAGAAACTCCTGTTCGGCAGTGGAGATGGGATCAGCCACAAGATCGACCTCGCTCTTAAAAATGCGTGCGAGCTCGGGACGACGGTGGGCTTCACTCCATACTTCACGATGTTGCTGGGCAAGCGAGAGCAAGTAGCCAAGCCTGCGCGCCCGTGTTTCCCGCGTGAAAGCTGCCGCCGCCAGCAAGGCGCTGGCAACAATGCCCACTGTCTGAGCAAGATTGAACCAGTTTTCTTGAAGCCACGGAAAGGATGCCGCCATCTTTCGTGCATAGCACGAATGTGGCGGGAAACCAAACCCCTCGGACTACAACGTGGCTGGAATGTCGGAACGCGCCAGAACCAAGGTGCGCCGGGGAACGCGGACAATGCGTTCCTCTGGACCGCACCCGCTTCCCGGAGGCAGACAGGAGGACGCCTCTTCGGTGATGTCGGCACCAATGATGGCGAAATCACCGGTGGTGAGTTCAAAGAGATCCGGGCAGGCACGTCCATTGACACACAGGGCGGCATCCGGTTGTGGACCAAGGCGTCGTAAGATCATGGTCGTATTTGACTATAGTCAAATACGCTGTCAAACGAATTCTTCGTTACTGAAGATGTGTGCCAAAAGTCAAGACACGCGATTTGATTACGTTGACGGTCTCCCACACATTGCGCGATGAGCGCAAGCGACAGGGTCTTTCGATGGAACGACTGGCAGAGAAAGCCGGTTTATCAACCAGCATGATCAGTCTTTTCGAGCGCGATCTGAGGAATCCCACTCTCGATACTCTCCTGCGGATAACTGAAGTGCTGAATGTAGATTTGGGCCGGGTTATTCAGAAGGCTGCTGCAAGTGCAAAGAAGGCCAACCGTAGCTGAGATTTCAACGATTGAGCGTCAGTTCCAATTCCAATCCCTGACTCAAACTCATCGCTGCGCGTTTCTCGTGACTGCGTTTCATCTGCGGCAATACCGAGGAGAGTTCATCCGCTACATACCAGCGGGTGGTGCCGCGAGCGCGGGAAGCCTGCACGTAGGACAGCTCCCGATCCGTCATCGAGCCGCCGGTGAGGATGAACGTGTTCTCCGTCGTCATGCCCTGGGCCTTGTGGGTGGTCAGCGCGTAACCGAGACGCAAGTGTTCGTAACCTTCGGCGTTCAACGCGACGGTGCCGCCGGTGTCGAGCGTCACACTCAACTTCTGCCCCTCGATGGCGGTGACCGTGCCGAGGTCCCCGTTGCAGACACCCAACGTGGTGGAGTTGCGAACGAAGAGAACGCGATCCTGCACGTGGTAGTTGTCGGGACCGATCGGAACGGACACCGATCCCAATCGCCCCTGGGCGAGAAGTTCGGCCTGCACCTGGCGATTGAGCTCCGCGACATCGCCTGAAGTGCCGGCAAGGATCACCGAGCTCTTGGGATCAGACAACCGCTCGCACGTCCAGTCGTTCAACAATCTCCCCATCGCCGAAGGACGGTCCTTGTTCTCGCTGACCAGACCGCGTTCCTGATAGGGGAGCATGGCCTGCTCGGCGTGGCCGAAGGCAAAATCCTTCACCGCCTGCCTGGCCCACGGCTCGCGCTGCCGATGAATCTCCGTCAGCTGCGACGCGTCGAGATGCCGCGACAGCTCGGCGAACAATCCACCCAATCCAATGGCCTGAAGCTGGCGCACATCGCCGCACAGGACCAGGGACGCACCCGTGCGGGAACAGGCCGCAACCACCTGCGCCAGCTGCCGAGTGCAAATCATCGAGGATTCGTCCAGCACCACGACGGCGTTCCTTTCCAACGGAAGAGCTCCGTCACACAGAGCGGACAACAGCCGGTGCACAGTCGTGCTGGCGATGCCGGTCGCGTCTGACAGTCCCTTGGCCGCCTTGCCGGAAAGAGCCGCGCCATACACCGTCCGCCCTTGTTCCTCCCACACCTCGCGCGCGACGGCGAACAACGTGGACTTGCCGGTGCCAGCCATGCCTTGCACCAACGCCAACCCACCGACCGCCGCGCACACTTGCCGCAACGCCTCACGCTGCTCGTGGCCCATCTGCGGATGACGAACCACAGCTTGCGCAATCGTCTGGTCCGCATCGGGGAAGAACATCCGCCGTCGCTGCATGGCTTCGGCCCGAGCGACGACTTGCCGTTCCAACGCCAAGATCTCGCGCGTCGTGAAGTGAAGTTCACCGCGATAGTCGCAGAGCCGCACAAGCTCCGGCGAAGCCATCACCCGCCGCGTCAAATGCAAGGCGGTCTCCGCGTTCAGGGCTCGGCCCTGACAACTCTCCGCGACGGACTGAACCATCTGGCGCTGGCAGAAATGGCTTTCACGGGTGGTCAAAGCGGCCATGGCTTCAATGGCGGCGGAACGGCGTTCCTCGTCGAGATCGCGGGCCGGGAACCTGGCGTACAGCAGCCACGACAGCTCCTTGGTGCTCCAATGATGTTCGCGTCCGATCTGTTGCCACTCAGCAAAGAGTTCAGCGCGCGGACGCACCTCCTTCTTCTGCCGCGTCGCGAAGTTCGCCGATTCCGCCGCCTTGCCACCACTGAGTCCGGTGCGCGCCAGTTCCGCCTCGATGGCCGCACGGCGCTTCGAAAAGTAGGTCATGAGTTCCGGATCCACGCCGAGCAACTCGAACGAACGTCCCTCCCGCCGACAGCGCAACCCGAGTTCCGTCTCCAGCGCATAAGCGAGCTCCGCGCGGAAGAGTGCGCCCGCCGCCATTTGATGACGATACAACGCTTTCGGTTCGAGCGTTCCGGTGGTGCCGTCACGGCGCACACCGAGATTCAGAAGGAGGGTGTGGACGTGCAACTGAGGATCCTGAGCGCGACTGGTGGAGTGGAGGAACGCCGCGAGCACCAGACGGGCGGATTCGTGAATGAGGCCATCCTCGCCTCGCCGACTGATACCGCCGATCGGTTCGAGGTAAGCGACTCCCGCCGCCACCGCGCGACGCAGGCATTGTTCGATCCGCTCGCGCGTTTCTGGATCCGCTTGGCTCCACGCGACCGAGACGGACTTCGGCGCGGACCAGGTGAGATCCCAACCGGCGCGCCGTTCCGCATCTGCGTTGCGCACGAGCTTGCGCGTGCCATCGGGAGACCGGCCGCGCAGGAGATGACGAAACTCATCCTTGTTCAACTCACCCGCCAGCCCGAGCGACGAGGCACCACTGCCGAGCCAGTAACCGGGTGGTTCCGTGCCCGGCGTGTAGTAGTCATCCACGCCCGCCAGCGAGAGATAGTATTCCCCCTGGCCCGCTTTGATTGCTTTGGAGATCGTGAGCATGGAAATCCTCAAACCGAGTTTGGCAGGTTCAAATGCGTGGGGTGTGGACTCATCAAATCACCATGACGTGCCTCCGTGGAGTCGATCGAACTGGAACAGATACCGTGCATCATGGCGCGGCTCGCGAGGAAATTCCCAAAGGTGGCAGACCGAGATCGAGGGCGTCCTGATCGGACCAGGGGCGGAGGAACTGGTGCGCGTCCGGGCGACGAATCAGGTTCGGAGTCGAAGGGTTGGGCAGTCGCAGATGCTGGCGCAACCAGTCGGGCGGAAGATGGTGTTTGAAAGCGCCGGTCAGCGGATTGAGGAAGAATCCCGTCACGCCAGTTTCAAACGAAGTCTCGGGCAGATCCAAAAACTCCGAGTCGAGCACCAGCTCGCGTTTGGCAATGCCGTTGGAGATCGATTCGCCGGAACTGCCGCCGTGTCGCCAGCCGAGCTCGCGAAAGTTCCGGCTCCGGCTATGCGAACGCCGGCTCTCCAGGAACTCGCTGGAGCCGAAGAGCTGCGACGCCCAGCGGGCGGTCTCCGGGCTGTTGAGGCGCAGCAGCGCCTTGGTGTTGCACTGGCCGACCAGCTCGTTGGCGGCTTCGCGGCCATACACGTCGTGCAGCCCGTGGATATCCTGAAAGCCAAGCAACACCGCCGCGCCCTTGCTGCGACCCTTGGTCATGAGCGCGGAGAGGCCGTCGAGCTTCCCGGCCTGCCGGACTTCATCGAGAAAGAACCAGGTGGTGCGCAGGCTGTCCTCGGGTCGTTCATCGCAGGCGAGGACGAGTTCAGACAGGCGTTTGAAGAGCAGCTGATTGATCGTGTCGATGGCGGCGCGGTTGTCCTCGTCGTTGGCGAGGATGAGGATCGATTCCTGATCCAGCCACGCGCGCAGACTCAGCTTTCGTTCCGCCTGATCCCACGCGGCGGCGATGATTTCGAACGGGGCGATGCGAGTGAGCAAGGTGGAGAGAATGTTTTGAAAGGTGGCCGCGTGTTCGCCGTATTGAAGCAGCGGCCGGGTGAACTCGTTTTGCGCGAGCACCAGTCGCAGCAATGATTCGCTGCGCAACACGAGGAGCAGATGACGCAGGGTCCAGCGTCCCGGCGCCTGCAGGATCAAAGCGAGCAACGCCGCAGACGTGAGATGCCGGGCGGCATTGGAGAAGAATGGATTGGCGTCGTGCTGCGCCTTGGGGACGAGCAGCGTGGCAGCTTGCAGCGCGGCGGCGGGCGAGGTGATGTCGGCGGCCATGTCCCACGCGACACACCGGGCATCGAGCGGATGAAACGTCGCGATGGGACAGCGCAGATCCATGCCGGCGAGCAGCGAAAGGATGTCCTGCTTGGCGTCGTAAATCAGCGCGCGCTGATCCAGGCCGGTGCCGATGCGGGGCAGCACGGATTGCATGAGCAACCGTTGCAGCAGGGTCTTGCCGCTGCCGGTCGCCCCGACGATGGCGATGTGTCCATATGCGACGCGATGTGGCAACAGATGCAGGCCGAGCCGGATGCCTTGAGTTGGCGACGTATCGGCGAGCGCGTCCCGAACTTGTTGAGATGTACGCAGCGAACGACCGCGCAGATGGCGCGACGAAACCTGGCTGCGCCCTCTTCGCACCCATCGAAACGCGGCAACGACGATCACGATGAGCAGAGCCAGCCGGATCAAGGTGAAGAAGTGTTCCGTGACGTTTCCCATACCTCTGGTTCAAGTAACTCGAATCGCCGTGACCTCGCCAGTCCCCAAGTGAGAGGCGATGATCCTCGGTGAGCCGGTTGACATCACTCAGCTCTTCGTGGTACGCGGAGGATGGAGGCGAATCGTCGTGATGCAGAGTCCCGGAGTGTTGCGTTCCCCTGACAGTGACGGAGGTGTTTGGGCCAGCTTGTCTTCGCCACAACTAGGCTGGCGGACGTATCGCGGTGAGCGCAGCGCCGAAGGGTTCTGTCGCGTCTGGATCGAAACCAGATTGAACCCGGACGATCCGCCGGAACGATCGGAACTGGGTCTTCAACTTAACGTGCGTGCGCACAGTGCGACGGGCTTTGGGTGGGGCTACGGCGGCAGCGGCCCGGCGCAACTTTCGCTGGCACTGCTCCTGGACGCGCTGGGCGATCGCGACATGGCCATGCGCCACTATCAGCAATTTAAGCGCACGCACGTCGCGCAGTGGGGCGAGCAATGGTCCATCACCGCCGAAGCGATCCAGTTCTTCGTGCTGGCGCAAGTCACACGGGAGGAGGCTCCCGCGGCGCTGCGTTTTCCTCCCGGAGCCATTGTCGCGACTCCGGGCGTGCTGACGCGGGTGCCGCCGGAGGAACTGCTCGCGGCGCTGGGTCGCCATCTGTCCGGCGACTGGGGCGAACTCGACGAGCACGACTGGCGGGCGAACGACTCCGCCTTGCTCGACGGCACACGACTGTTGTCCGCCTACGTCGCCTCAAACGGCGAACGCTTCTGGATCATAACGGAGGCCGATCGCAGTTCGACGACCTCGTTGTTGCCAGATGAATATTGAGCGATGCTGCACAGGCGATGATGAGCAGCATGACAAACGTATGAACATCTCACTCGAACTGGAAGCCACGACGACGGAACGCGTGCAACGTGCCGGCCTGGATGTGCCGACGTTTCTCCAGAATTCTATCAGATGTTCGTTCACGGACGAGCGCCTGCCATCTCGCAGTGTGGAGGACATACTCGCGCCATTTCGCAATGACGTGGAGCGGGCAGGCGTAACGGACGCGCAGCTCGACACCGTCTTTGACGAAGCACGCCAGCGCCGTTACACCGACCTGCACAGGACTCGGTAGTATCCTCAGCCAGTGGCACTCCCCGTCGTCTTCGATCGCATGGTATTTCTCCAGGCGGCAGCCCGGCGTGACAGCATTGCGGCGGCGTGTCGGGAACTGGCGGACGCCAGACTTGCGCTCGTCATCGCAGCGCCGTGACGCATGGGGCCAACGCGACCCTCGGTGGCTTCCGCGACAACACTCTGATTACTATTCAGCGCGATCGCCAAACTGCTCGCGCAACGGCGCCAGGATCTCGTAGAGCGGCTGATCGCTTTTGGTGGGACTGGCCCACCAGGTCAGCACTTCGGTTGCGGCGTTTCGCAAGGCGCCATCGAGCCGGCGCAGTTCGAGTCCGCCGTCCCCGCGGTAGCCGGTCGGATCCGGTTGACCGGCCAGCCAGAACAAAAAGTTACGGCACGCCTGACTGCTTCCGGTGTCCTGTATGGCCGCGTCGTGCAGTTGCCGCAATGCCTCGTGCGGCACCGGGATGATCGGAATTTTCAGGTAGCGGCGCAGTTCCTCCAGCGCCGTTTGCCGGGCTTTTCGTTCGGGCGATATCGGCGACAGTTCGTTCATGGATCAGTTCCAGAGATGGCGACGAAGAATAATGGGGAGTGGATTGTTTGGAGGCACAATCCACGAAGCCTTGAACCTTGGTAAAAACCGACGCTGGAAGCGTGCCCGGTGGCGATGCGTCCGATTACGTGGCGGCCGGTTGCTCCTGGGCCTGTGCGCAGATCCAGGAGTGTGTTTCATCCGCCACCTTGGCCAGCAACAACAGATCATCCCGTCCGAAGCTGTCGGTCGATTTCCATTGTTCGCCGTCCTTGTAGAGGCGGGAGAGCGTTGCGTTGAAGCGAACGCCGTTTTCGGTCTCGTTTTTCCAGACTGCGGCCTTGATGGCGCCGAGCCGGACCTCGTGAATGGGTTTTTGTTTGGGTGTGTTTTTTGGCATAGGAAAGTAATCGTTGGCTTCTGCTGACATGACAGGCTCCTTGCGAAAAGGCGGCGGAATGCCGCGGGTAAAACCTTCGTCTCTGGCTCATAACATTTTTCACGACAAAAGCCAACAGGCTCGCGGCGGGTTCGTCACACGGGCAGTCGAAGAGTGATGCGGGTGTAGTGGGGGAGTAAGGCCATGAGTGCTAGCGCGGGTTTGCCTTTGAAGCAAGGCTTGCCGGTGGATGATGAACACGCCAACTGCCTGTCCGGGATACTGGTGCTTCAACAGCGCCGATGAACCTCTCGATTCACTCTTCGATGACACCCTGGGCCGGCATGGAGAAATCACTCACTCATCGACGCCGGGCCGGACCCCGGAAATTGAAGATGAGTCCGGATTTGGAGCGCGATCACCTTGGCCAACAAAACGGGCACTGCGTTCCCGACCTGCCTATACTGGGAAACGCGCGGGCCGTGAAATCGATACGCGTCGGGGAAGGTCTGAAATCTCGCGGCCTCTCGCACGGTGAGGGTTCGTTCCTGATCCGGAAGAAACACCGTTCCCCAGTGAGGATCACATTTGGTCATCACCGTGCCCGCGAGGCCATCGGTCCGAAGTCGACCATAGCGCTTGGTATGATCCGACCTCCGGGCATGTCGCATTCCGCCCGGCAGCAAACGGTCCGGAATATCGCGCCAGGAACCACCTGGTCGAACATATTTCATCCGCTCAATATTCTGCGGAGAGAGCCTGGCGGCGAAATGATTAAACGTGACTCCCCTGGGGTTGCGCATCTGCTTTGCAAACGCACTCGTTGGTTCCAAGGCATAGGAAACGACCTCCCCGCCCTCGCCAATACCCAGCCGGGGCAGATCTCCAATCGCGTCTCCAACCGTGACTTCTGGCAAGAGCCGGTCCCGGTCCGTCGGCGAGACTTGATATGTCATTGTGCCGCCGCCGCGAAAGTTCGCGCGGACGGTGGCGTAGTGCGTAGGGGGAAGTAAACCAATTCGAGACAGGCGGGATCCGAGGATAATGAGCCGCCACCGTTCCTGCGGAACTCCGTAATGGGCAGCACAGAGCACCTTCGAGGTCACGTGATAACCCAGGCGCTGAAACTCGCTCGTGATTTGCCGGAACACCCTGCCGTCTCCCAGCGACAACAAGCCGGGAACGTTCTCAAACACAATCGTCTCAGGATCAAACTCCTCAACAAAACGGGCGTAATCCTTGAACATCTTGTTGCGGGGATCGTTCAGAAACCGTTCGGGTGCGTTGATGGAAAAACCCTGGCAAGGCGGGCCTCCGACCAGGACGTCCAACTCGCCGCGCTGAAGGCCAAGGCGTTTACGAACTGATGCAGGGTCAATCTCGGAAATCTGGCGGGCATCGGCCCAGGCATCCGGATGATTCGCCGCGAATGTCTCGATGGCCCCTTTCATGCAATCGTTACCGTAGAGGCAACTGTAACCAGCCTGCCGAAAACCCTCGGTCATTCCTCCCGCGCCGCAGAAGAGATCGATGGTGACTGGCGATCGAACTGATGACGATCGCCCGCCATCGGGACAATCAGAACAACAGAGTTCCTGGCGGCACGGGTGGACTGAAGCAAATCGTGTTTTCATGGCATCTGCAAACTGCAGATGCCAGTGTGCTTGCGGTCGATTCCGGACGGTTAGCGAGCTGTCGACCAGTAGTCCACGGATAGTGGGGGAGCAGGTAAATCTCCGGGAAATCATCTCGAGGCTTCGGTCCCCTTCGTCGCTGCAAGGCCTCGTGTCCAAGCAGATGGTCACAGGCCCACGCCCATTGCCTGTCCACAGAACTGGTCCCTGGCTGACGCATTGTCGTGACAGGGGAGTTCAATGACGGTGTGGAGAAACGGGACCTTCCCAAAAGAGTGAAGAGTGCCGGGTATCGAATGAAAGCTGGATGTGCAGCCGCGCAGCCCGCTGACCCGGTTTCGGCCACGAAGCTCAGCGAGTGAAATCAGGCTTCAAGGCGGTGGGTTGTTCATGCGACCTTTGGGGTGTGGCAGCAAAGGCATACGAATCGAAGAATCCTGCGGCTGTGGCGCTGGGACGGCTGGGCGGATTGAAGGGCGGGAAGGCGCGAGCGGAGAAGCTTTCTGCATCGGCGAGGAAACGCATTGCCGCGAAGGCCGCGAAGGCGCGATGGGAGAAAAGGCCGGGGAAAACTCCAGGAATAGATTGAACATGCTTGAGCGGTCAGGCATACTAGCGTCATGAAAATCCGGGGCACTGTGGACGAGATCAAGAAGGGCGGACGAATCGTCTACAACGATGGACGCACTGGTCACAGCGGGGTGTTTGCGACCGTGATCGAAGTGGACGCGAAGGGAATGAAGGTGCAGTTCGAGGACCGAGCCGATACAACCCGCATCGCTTTTTCGGACCGGGGATGGATGGAATTCATCGAGCTGGCGGATTGAGTTCCCGGTTCAAGTAAGGAGGGCAGATTTCAAAAGGACGATTTCCGGCAGCGGCAACGCGCCGCAGCATTCACCCTTGAAGCAACGTGTAGGGGATGGCTGCAGTGCAGGTCATTGCGCAGGAGGCAAAGCCTTGCGAATCCGGATTACGACGAGGGCAGGTTTCCTCAACTCGTGTTCCCAGATGCGGAGGACGCGCCAGCCGCGCCGGCGGAGTTCGTGATTGACGCGTTGGTCGCGAACTTTGTTGCGGGCGATCTTTTGCGACCAGAAGGCCCGGCGGGTGGAGGGAAAGGTGGCGTGCCAGAAGCAGCCGTCCACGAAGAGCGCGAGGCGCATCTGCCTAAAGATGAAATCGGGCCTGCCGAACACCGGTTGGTGACGACACCATCCGGTGATGCCTTCGATACGGAGGAGACGCGCGAGAGCAATTTCAGTGGCTTGGTTTCCACGGTCGCGGACGCGCGACATGATCTCCGAGCTGTCCTTCTTTGAGAATATACGCCATGCCCTGGCCGCGGCAAAGGTCAGGAATTCCGTCCACGCTTAGCGGCGGCAGAGGGAATCGACCTGCTCAACGCTTTCCCGAAACGGCGGATCATTTCGGGAGGCAAGGCGTTTCCAATAAGCAACGCGAGGTGCTGCTTTTGGGAAACATCGGGAAATCGGTAGTCGGGAGGGAAGGACTGCAAGAGCGCGGCCTCGCGCATGGTGATACAACGGTCTTCCTGCGGATGCAGGAACCGGCCCTTGGACGGGTTGAAGCATCCGCCCGTGATGGTGGGCGCCACGCCGTTCCACGCCATGCGGCCATACACATCTTTGAAGCCGTCACACTTTTTGTGGCAGTCGAGCTGATCCCGAGCGGGAAGGTCGGTGCGGCTACCACCATCCTTAGGAATTCTGGAAATGAGCTTGCGCACTTTATCGCTACGCTTTTCCGGGAGGTCGTGGGCGGGATCACCGCTGCGGCCAGCTGGAGGCAGATCGCCGATGAACTCGCGCACGGTACGAGGAGCGGCGCTCTTTTCCGGCAGGTTCACCGGGGCAACTCTGCTGGCCATGAGAATGAGCCGGCGACGACGCTGCGGCACACCATGATGCTTCGCGTTGTGAACGGCGTATTCAATAAACCCGTAATCCAACTGCTTCAGTTTTTCCAAGAAATCGACGAAACGCCGGTCTTCGCGCAACGCGGGGACATTCTCCATCATGACGGTCTTCGGCCTCAGGGCCTCCACAAATCGCAAGAACTGGTAGATTAGGTCGTTGCGCTCATCGGTGATGGACAGAGAACCATTGAGGGTTCGCATTGAAGAAAATCCCTGGCAGGGCGGACAGCCCGCGAGCAAGTCGAGGCTACCGGGGGACAAGGCGAGTTCACTCATGACCGTGTCAGTGGAAACCGTGCGGATATCCGCCTCCCAGAGCTTCACCCGGCGATGATTGGCACGATAGGTTTTCGCGGCGAGAGAATCCATTTCCACGGCGCCAACCATTCGAAAGCCCGCCTGGCGGAGGCCCTCGGTCAGGCCGCCACAACCGCAAAATAAATCAATCGCTGTGAATCGCTTCCTGGCCATAACTCCGCTTCCATCTCAACTGTTCTTGAAAATATCGACACTGGTTTCAAGACAAGGCCGCAGGTCCAAATCGTTCATGCCCAGACCGGAACGCGGACGCTCCACGCGCTGATAAATGTCGAAGCCACGTCCGATTTTTATGACCCAACCGTTGTCGGCCTTGATCTGCCGATCATGCAAATGCAGATCGAAGGTGAACTCAAGCGCGATCCCATGTTCCCGCAAATCTTCGGAGAGCACGTCGAACTTCTCGGAATTCTCGACCTCCTGAGAGTTATCGTCGGCAGCCGTACGCAGGATGATTTTCTCCGCTGTGCCGATTTTGATCAACAGTTCGCAGAAACGGGTGAAGTTGGCGATCTGATGGGCGATACGAAGGTATGGGTCTTCGACCTGCACGACCTTGGCGCCGGCGAGGTAGGGTCCCATGATGCTTTCGTAGCTGTATCCGGTGTCGCCATAGCGAATCGTAAAATGCCGCTCCTCCAACTTCGCGAGAGAGCCCGATCCGGCGGGCGGCGGCGATGCGAGAGGCGCAAAAGGAGGCGCCACGGCCACCGAGAGGGCAACGGTTCCGCGCTGGGCCGCTTGGGACTCCGGGCAATAGACAATGTGCTCCCGCCCATCCGCGGTGAAGTAAGAGAACTGAAGAGCCGCGAACTCATCGTCCGGCTTCCTTTTGTTCAGCTGCTCCTTTACGCGGCGCCTGCCTTCGAGTGCGTACTCCAAATACTCGTTGAACTCATGGTCCGCAGGTTCGCTCTCGGGGTGGAGCAATTTGAGAAAGGCGGAGACGGTCTTGAGGACCGCCGTCTCGTCGCGACCCCTGACAGCAGGACCCAAGGCGGCTTTGCCTTTCACATAGGCAAAGCGATTCGTGCTTTTGGCGGAATGGTGAAACGTCTCCGCCAGGTAGTCGGTAATGAAGCCGTAGCGTGACGTGAGCAGATCGCTGCTGCTGGGCGGGATTTCCCAACCGGGCAAATACGTGTGAAAGCGGTGGAGGACGGCCAGGTCGAAGGCTTCCGGCAGCGGCTTGAAGAGATCCTGCTCCGGAGAAAGAACGAGCGATTCAATCGAGTCGTCAATGTTGCCGACGAAGGCGAGGCTGGCGTTGGCGATGACTTCGGCGGGCCCGCGGCTGAAGCGGCCGTTGGCCATGTAATCCTTCATGATCTGGATCGTGTCGCGATCCTTGACCCGGATCCCGGCCACTTCGTCGAAGGCGACCACGTCCCAAAAGCCGATGATGCCGACCCGGCGGCGCTGGTTGTTGTAGAAGAGGACCGAGGTGCTGGTCTGCCCGCCGCTGATCAGTGTCGCATACGGGGAGAACTCGCTGAACACGTAAGACTTGCCGGTGCCCCGAGGCCCCAGTTCGATGAAGTTGTAGTTGGCTTCGACGAACGGAAAAAGACGCGCCAGAAAATGAAATTGAAGGCGCTTGGAGAGCTTTTCAGGCTCCAACCCGATGGAGCGCAGAATAACCGCGAGCCACTCGTCACGAGTGAATTCGCGGCGCCCCGCGCAGAAGGCGGCAAAATCAAAGCGGGAAAGTTGAATGGGCCGCAGGTCTTCGACGAGAAAAGCGTAATCGTCCTCTTCCACGTCATTGTGTGCAACCGTTACTTCGGCCCAGATGCCGCCTTCCAACAGCCGTTCATTGTCACGGTAAAAGCGGTCGGTGATGGCGATGCGGCGCGAGTTGAAGTTTTCCATGGCGGCCCAGTGCCGCTTCTCCCGCTCGACGTAGGAGACGTGGATTTTGTCGATGAACTTGTGGCTGCCCTTCTGCTGGACGAGAGACTGGGCGCGGTTCGATTCGTCCGGGCGGACGTAGTTTTTCTGGATCGTTTCCAGCACGGCATCGATGCCGGCCTGGATCTCCGCCGGATCATCCGTGGCGCAGTACTTAGCCAGAAGAAACTCGAGCACGAAGGAAGGCACGTTGGTGCCTTTCTTGATGCGGTGCAGCAGATCCTTGCGGACCACGCAACCCGGGAACGTGCGGTTGAGGCGGGCGTCCAAGTCAATCATGCTAAGCAATCATTTCAGCTTTGAGTTTGATCGGCAAACCGTAAACCACGCCGGTTTCCGGATCGACGGCCCGGACTTCCATGGAACCCGTGAAATCCTCAATGATGCGAAGGGGAATCTTGACCGCCTGCCCGGTCTTCACCTTTACCAATCCGGTAGCCGAATCGACATGGGCGCAAGACGCGGCCTCGCCCACGACGATTTCCCCTTTTTCGGTTTTGGCGCGGGCCTGCAAGTGGAACGTCACTTCGGCGGAGAACAGCTCTCCACCAAAAACACAGACGTCCAGGACAGGGCGGCGGGTGGTAATGGTGCCGGAGTTCTCGCCCCGATAGCGGAGCTGCACGTCAATCGGCGGCCGTGTCGCCGTCTCGGCAACGCCCAGGTCCACCTCCAAGACGGGGATGACGTTTTCCTGAAGGGAAAGTCCCTCGTGAAAATAGGGATGCCGCTTGTTGAACGTTCCAAATGATTTGGGCACGACGTAGGAGGTGAAATCACCGGGAATGCCGACCTGCTCCTTGGGAAAGACGAGTGTGTCCGTGTTGCCGGAACCGGAGCCCAAGAGGCATCGATCTTTCATGGCGAGCCAGTCGCCCGGAGGCTTGGCAACGGTGTTGCCCGCGCCGGTGTGAGAATGGAGGACGAACCCGTGGTCTGCGGAAAAGACGACGTGGTGAAAACCGAGCTTCTTGAGCCTGCCCACCGCTGCGATCAACCGGGCCAGAATGTGCGGGAGAAAAACGCAGACGTTTCCCGCGTCGATTTCACCCTGTTCATCAATATCGGTGGTCTTCACCAAGAGCAGTTCCACGCCGTCGAACGCATTCTGCTTCTTCTTGGCGCCGGCGGCGGGTGCGACCAACTCGTCGAGGTCCACCATGCGGGCGCGATCCCCGAAGAACTCCTGCACATAGGCGAAACGCTCGACCGGATTGCGAATCGGTTTGCCCGAGAGCGTGGCGAGGAGCGAGTCATCGCTGCGTTTTAGGAACAGATTGCCATCGGCTTTGGGCAGGAGAGCGGCCATCCCAACCAGAGTAATTGTCGGCAATTGAGCACAGGCAGGCTGGAGCCGGCAGGTGTAACCGCCGGCGAGCTGCCGCTCCAGCGCCACCGCGAGCTCGAACCGCAGGGCATCGACAAAGAAGAGCGCGACCCGCTTGCCGCGTGTTTCGAGCAACGGCGTGACGATACGATCGAAGACCTGAGTGGCCCGCAGGCGTCCGCCGAGCGGCCAGCCCTCTTTGGCCACCAAATCCACGAAGCGCTGCTGCATTTTTTCAGCGGCGATTTGATAACGGCCTCTGGCAGCATCGAGGAGCTCTTCGAGGCCGTCAATTTCCCCGCAAGCGTCGGTCACCGCCGTTTCCATCTCGCGGTGTGTTTGATCGAGCCGGCAGCCGCGTCGGGCATAGAAAGAGAGGAGGTCGTTCAACGACTTTGCGTTGGCCGCGAGATCCCGATCGAGGTCGTCGGCGGCCAACAGCACTTCGCGGGCGCGTTCGGCTACCGTCCACAACATTCCTCGATCCGTATGCTTGACCCAAACCGAGGTCTTGCGCTGGGCGGCGATCTCGGTGGCTTTGCCCAAATCCCCGGCGAGCATTTTTTTGACGTATTGCCGGAGAAAACTTCGCTCTTCAAAGGCGAACGTATCGCGCGCCCCCAGATCCTCGACGTGACGCATCCGCTCTTCGAGGCCCAATTCCCTGGCGATGTGATCGGCCCGGGCGATGTAGTCGCTGTGGTAACGCTCTTCCCGGAGGCTTTCGCAGACGCGGTTGATCAGCAATTGCGAACCGGGCTTGGCCACCGGAACGTCTGCAAGACTTTGGGGCAATGCGACGGGAAGATCGTAGGCGAACTCGCTGAACAAAACCAAACGCCACAACTCATCCGCCAGTGTTTCCCACCGTTTGCTTTTGGTCCTCGGAGGAAAGCCCAGTTGGGATGAAAACAAATCCTTCGCTTCCGTCATCCAGGCGTCGCCCGCTTCCAGCATCTGTTTTTGCTCAGGCGTCGGCGAGAGAAGGGCGAGGATGATTTCGGAGACGGACTCGACGCCGAGGAGGGTTTGCAACTGAGGCCAGTTGTTGTTACCGCCTACCGCCTCCAAGGCGGCAAGTTGAGGACGACCGGTGGCGAACAGCTCACGAATCTTGTCCCGGTGCTCCGGCTTGGCGCGTTCGCACAGGCTTTGGAAGCTGTCCTCGTCGCGGACGCCGAACGAGTCGGAGCCGGCCGCAATGCTGCTGAACGGGTCATGGCATCGTTCCTCCTCAGAGCGCGGCGGCTCCAAGGGCACGTAGGCAATCAGGCGTTTGTCCGCGAAGGCCGCTTCGCCAGCACGCATCCACCAGGCCACGGCCTGCTCGTGGGCCTCGATGTAGGAATTGCCGGCGTCCACGACGGTACATTGCGCGTCAGCCATGCCACTCACGATGTCCCGGAAGCGCCCCTCGGGATCGTAAACGACTAAGGCACCGGCTTTCTCGGTGCGCTGCCGAAAGGTCTCTTTAATGAACTCGCTAATCTTCATTGTTAAAAATCACCACTCGGCCCGGCTTTCGCCCTTTTGGTCGCGCGCCTCCTTGGTGCCACAGAGGCCCAGGAAATCGCAGTGCGCGCAACGGATCGGTCCACCCTTGCCTTTGGCCGGCCCCTGTTTGAACTGACGTCCGCGAATCTTCGCCGCGGTGGCGGCGACCAACTTGGTGGCGGCCTCGAGTGAAGCCTGGTTCAACGGCACATTCAACTCCGCCTTGGCCGGGTCTTCGGCATCGAGATACCGCACCAGGCCCTGCTCCGGTTGGTATTCGAGCTCTTTCTTCGCGGCCACGGCGTAAAGCGCCACCTGCAAGCGCATCTCGTCTTCGTCCAGCTTGTCGTGTTTGTCCGAGTCCGGGTCGCCGGACTTGAAATCAATCAGGCTCACACGGGGCGGGTTGTCGCGCCGGACCACGTCGATGGCCCCGGACACCAACACGCCGCCTTCGCCATCCTCGTAATCCACCAGGGTCTCGAAACTTTTCTCCGGCTCGAAGGTGACATCGGCGAGTTCGCCCGCATAGCGCTTGATGTAATCGGCGACGACGCGCAGGCCCTTGGCCCGCATGTTATCCGCCGGATCGCCGGTGGTGTAGCGGAGGTAGAACAGACCTCGGTCGATCAGCTTCTGAATTTCCCGCGCAAGGGCCGGCCGATCGTTCGCCAGCGCGGCCCACTTCTTGGGATCGGTGTGAACCGCCCGCATCAGGTTGTGAATGCCCCGGCC
The DNA here is from genome assembly GCA_964491875.1 of uncultured Bifidobacterium sp. GTDB lineage: Bacteria > Verrucomicrobiota > Verrucomicrobiia > Limisphaerales > JADJPG01 > JADJPG01. Next base: position 61,073 of record CAZBIC010000005.1, on the reverse strand, counting down.
GTAGCCGAAGGCCTGGTCAATGGTCGGGGCGAAGCCGAGCACCTTGCGCAGATAGAAATCGTGCGGGCATTCCAGGTAGTAACGGAGGTCGGAGAACGAAGTCGCCAGCCGCACGTCCCGCAGGTGTTCCTTGGGCGCGTATTTCAGTTCGTGCAGCAGTTGCTTGGAATCATCCGTGACGGTGCCGCCGCTGGCGCTGACCATGTCCCGCAGCTCCTTGATGAAACTTGAGGTGCGTTTGCCGCAGTGGCTGATGAACAGGAACCGCTCGGCCCGGGTGAGCGCGACATACATCAGGCGACGTTCGCCGTCGTGGTTGTCGTTTTCGGACAGCCCTTCCACATCAATCTCCTCCAGAATGCGGCCGTCCAAGGGCAGATCCACCTTCCGGCTGGCCATGCTGCTTGGAAAGCTGCCGGGGTTGACGGCACCGAGAAAGACGCCAGCGAATTCCAGTCCCTTGACGCCGTGAATGGTGCTGATGGTGACCGCATCCGGCTGGACCATGAGCGGCTGCTCCTCGGCGCGCGCCTCCTCCGCGCCATATTGGCAAAGGCCGATGATTTGCCAGGGGTAGTCCTTAATGCTGGTCCAGCCCGGCGTTTCGATGCCGGTGATCAACCCGCTGAGCGCGCCCAGATGGAACAGGGCCGTCTGGCCGCGGCCTTCGCAACTGTCCCAGGCATCCACCTCCGCTTCGGAGAGGAGCATGTGAAACAGCTTTTGCGGAAAGATGCGCCGCAGTTCACCGGACTTGGTGAGAAACTCCCGCAAGGACGGAGTGCGAAATACCGCCGCCTTTTTTGCCGGGAGCGCGGTGCCGTTCGCGATGCGATCGCCGATGGCGCCCGCGGCCAGCAACAAGCGGTCCTCCACCTCTCGGCCGAAGGTCAGACCGGACTCACGAAGCATCCGGGCGGAGGCGCGAAGCACTTCCGTCGGATTCGGGGCGCAACCGAGAACCTTGTCGATGCGCTGCGGCAGGCTCTTGGGATTGTGCTCCGATCCCCAGAACTCATCCATCTGCGCGGTGATGGCCAAGGCCGCGACCAGCAACAGCACCTCCGGCTGCGAGAACAGATCCGGGCCGGCGCGGACGACACACGAAATGCCGGCCGACTCCAATGCGCGCATGTAAGTTCGCACCTCGGTCGAAGCCCGGAGCAGGATGGCGATATCCGAGAGAGCCAACCCTCGAGTGTTGCCGTCCTTCTTATCGTGGACAGCGCCTTCGGCTTCGGTGGGGACGAGGGCGCGAATAGCCTCGGCGATCCAGGCCGCCTCGGCCTCGCGTTCGGCAAAACCGATCAGGGCCACGTGCGAGCGATGGAGATCTTTCCGCTTCTTGTTGCCAGGCAGCATGGCCGGCGTCTCCATGCTCTTGAGCGGCGAGATGGTCTCCGCCCAGGCGTTGGCCAGATCGAGGATGCGGGGCGTGGAGCGAAAGTTCTCCTGCAGATCGACCACGGTGGCGTCCTTCGCCTTTTTGAACTCCTCCCAGAACTCGCCGATGATCTCCACCTTCGCGCCGCGAAAGCCATAGATGGACTGCCGATGGTCGCCGACCATGGTCAACTTCCCGTTCCGTCCGATGAGCGTGGTGATGAGCTCGCTTTGGACGGGGTTGATGTCCTGCACTTCATCGACGACCAGATGGATCCGCGACTCTTCGAGATTTTTGCGAAACGCGTTGTCCTCGCTCAGCCGGCGGAGGAATTCACTTTGGGAGGTACTGAAGTCGAGGAAGCGGCGACAGCGCAGGTAGGCGTAGTAGCGGGCGGCAGAGACGGCGAAGGCCTTGGCCGGCGCGCCGGAGCCGGTGTCGGTTTTCAGGATCGCCTGCTTGCACCACTCTGCTTCAGCCGCTCCCAATTGGTGCGGCGGCGTCGCGGTGGGCAAGGCGATGTCGAAGCAGTTGTGCTCCTGCAACTGATCGTAAGCCTGCATGAACATCTCCAGGGTGGCGAACTGACCCTTCTTAACCAGCGCGTCCTTGAGCTCCCGGAGTCCGAGCATTCCGTTGAAGCCGCGCAGAATGAGCGAGGCGCGCGAACTTTCATCCAGGATGTCGTAGTTATGGTACTCGTCCGGCCAGAACTCGCGGATCTTCAACAGGCAGAAACCGTGGATGGTGCCGACATACATCCGGCCCAGCGTGACCTCTTCGCCAGCGGGCGTGACTTTTTCGATCCAGCTCCGGATGCGGAACTTCATTTCCTCGGCGGCCCGCTCGGTGAAGGTGAAGGCGACGATTTGGTCTTTGGAAACGCCCTCCATCCCCACCCACCAGGCGATACGTCGGGCCATGACCTCGGTCTTGCCCGAGCCGGCGCCGGCCACGACCAGAAGGCGACGTTCGCCGGCTTTTACGGCAGCCTTCTGGCCGTCGGTCAGGTTCTCCAATAGCAACTTCTCCATCTTCTGTTTTTCCATGGCAATCTTTCAGGTTGATTGTCTAGCGCTAGAGGGCGGGCAGGATGGTTTCACGCCGTGGGATGCCGGTGCCGTGAGGGTCCAGCTCCAGACGACGCCACATAATGCGAACCGCATCGGCCAGCGCCTGGATGTCGCCACGCGCATCGTGACGCCGGTATTGGGAGGCGCTCAGTCCGAGCCGTTGCATGACCCGGTCCAGCGAGTGGCCTGTTCCCCGCGTCGTGCCGAAGAGCCGGCGTGAAATCGTGATGGTATCAATCGATTCCACCGTGCGCCGGGGCACGCGGTGCTGATGGCAGGTAGACTCCAGGAACTTGGTGTCAAAACGATGGCCGTTGTGGGCCATGATGACCGAGTCGCCGACAAACCGGGAGAAACGCGCCAGCACCTCGATGGGACGCGGCGCATCACGCACGTCGCGATCCGTGATGCCGGTGTACTCGGAGATGAAGCGGGAGATGGGCTGAGTGGGCCGACAATAACTGTAGAAAGAATCGCCCGCCACGACCTCGCCGTTCCGAAAACGCGTCGCGGCGATCTGAATGATCTCGCAACCGTCCGGGGATAGACCGGTCGTTTCCAAATCGAAGATGACGAAGGAAGTTTCTTCGGGAATGGCGAAGACCGACCCGCATCGAGGACAGCGGATACGGGAGCCCGTGGCTGGTTCGGCAAATTGCAACGTGGCGGAGCATTGGCTGTTCGGGCATGTATTGGTCATTTATTGGCTTATTCGTGCGGCCAACAATGTCCGACGTCGACGCGCGGGGCACGACGCGTTTTGTGGGCAGTGGGTATGGCGGTCGCCGATGGCGGCGTGGCCTGAGGCTTTGGGGAGGCAGGAACCTCCGCTGGCGCCCTTCTGGCCGTCGTCTAGGTTATGAAGAAGCAGACTCTTGATGCCCGCTTGGCGAATGGCGTTCGAATTACTCATTTGGTCGTGATGGCTTCAATAGAGACTGTCACGTTGGCATAACCTGTGCCGTTGTCCTCGGGGATATCGTCATTGATCCCTAGGCGAAGATAAAGTGTCTCCGACGTTTGATTCTTAATCACATGGGAGGGGTTTGAAAACTCGGTTGGCAAGCTCACCACTGTAAATGCACCGTTAGTTACCCGAAATAGACCCGCAACCAATACTCCCGAGCGAGCGTTTGGGTCTGGAAACGGCCGCCAGCTCGCGCCAGGCGACGGATTTCCGCCTGCTTCCACTCCAAACTGAGGTCCCGGCACCTTCTCCAACAGTTTGGCGTTAAAAAAATCCATCGCCAAAATGCGTTTCCAAATCATTCGTTTTCCCATGAGATGCGGATTGGAAATAAAACTCCCTTCCTTTCGGCAATCGATCACCGCAAGGAAATTGCTCTTTGCGAGTCGTCGCGTGTCATCAACTACGCTTTGAAAAGTAGCATTGGTCAACATCTGCATCAGCTCCCCGTCGATGTAACTGTTGACCACCATTTCCGTAAGATTGCTTTCCGCGGAAGTTCGTACGCTTGCCAATCCAAGCTCCAACATTTTCCCAAAGACTTCTCTTCGTAAGTAGTTCGTTTTGAAGGTTTGGAAATCTGCGCCAGAAGAAAGGAATTTCTCGTGGAATGGTCGCAGGTCGTACACAAACGGCACCTTCGAAATAAACGTGTCTATGCCGCCGCTTTGATCCGTCATCCACCGAACCGTATTGGCGCGCACAAAACGCACCTGCTTTCCGGCCGATACCTCGATCGTTCCGACTTCCCTATCGATCTGCCCCACAAGGTTCGTGTCGAATAAACTATGCCGCGCAGGCACCAGTGCCGTTCTCTCGTCCGGAACCACTCCGACGTAATTCGTAACAGCAACGACCTCTCTGATGGTATTAGTGATCACGTGCGGTTCGATGTGAAGGATTCTCTCGATTGATCGAGGCTCCTGCCAGACGGACGTGCTGATCACCAACCCGACCAGAACAAATGAGACGACCAAATACCCCCACATTGCCGTCTTTGCCAGCACGCCAAAATCCCTGCTGGCGGTGATTCGCGGCAAATTTGCCAAAACGGTGGCCGGTACCGCCAGGCACAAGACGATGACCACTCCCAGTAAAGCGTTTTGCCACTTGCCGCCGAAAAACAGGACCGCGATGTAAGCCACGGCAGCCATCGCCACCAGCACCAGCAGAAACTCCGTCCCGCGCACCTTCTGGACCGTGGTCTTGATCACCATCCATGCTCGCCCGAACATGTCCAGTAGTCCGCCCGGTAGATCGTCTTTCTCAGGATCTCCGCCCATGTCGTCGCCGTTCTCGTTCTTGTTCGCCATATGAATTTCCCCTCTATTCAGGCTCTCCTGATCCTGTCTCCATCTGATTCCAATCGGCCGTCGCGGATCAATCCGTTGATTAGTGAGCGCGCGGTGTCTTCGATCACGGGGCCGGTGCGGGCGTAGCCTAGGAAACGGGCGAAGGAGCGGACCGCGTCCTCCCGTTCCGTCCAGGTGCGACCGAGGGCAGAGAGAAAATCTTCTTTGAGTGAATCCCGCTCGAAATCCCGGATGTCATTGCTGATCAATGAGAGCAGGCTGTCTTCGTCGCGGAGGATGCCGCGACGCACGGCGGTCATGATGTCGATGTGCAAAACGTCACGAATCTTGCTTCCGGTGCGCCGGTAACCTAAGGCGAAGGCGATATCCTTGATGGCTGTGTCCCGGTCGCGCGCACCGCCGGAGCCGAACACCTGGCGGATAACACACAGGACTTCCGTCCGGTCCGTCTTCTCGATGGGCACCGGCTCGTTGTCCGACTTTGCCGTTCGCTTCTTTGGGCGATCCTCGGCCGGCTCCCCTCCTTCGGCGGCGAGCGCCAGTTCCAGATCGGCTTCGGTGTCCGAAGCATCCTTTGCGATCATCCCCTTCTTCGCTTTCTTCTCCGGTGCTTTGACTTCGCACAATTCCTCCAGGCCGTGGGCGATGGCGAGGGAGCGGTCGGTTTTGCACTTTTCGCGGACGCGATCGGGCCAGAGGGTGAGGGTGAGGTGCGCCCAGTCGTAGTCACCCTTCTCCAGTTCCTGCCAGCAGGCTTTGAGGTCCTTCTGCCATTTGGGCAGGCGGAAGAGTTTCCAGAGCGGGGCGGCGGTGATGAGGACGCCGTCGTTCAGGTTCGGTTTGTAGGGGAGGCCGGCCACGCGCAGTAGTTCGTCACGGAACTCGATCAGCTCGGTGCGCAGGGTGGTGAGGCGTTCGGCTTCGGCGCGGTTGCCGGATTGCTCCACACCTTCAGCCATGACGCGCGCCAGGTCGCCTTCCACTTCGGTGATCTTGGGCTTCATGAACTCGTTCACGCACTGGAACAGCGTCTGATCGGTGAGGCGGTGGTAGTAGATCCAGAGCGTGTAGCTGCCGGAGGCGGTGGAGAGCGGCCAGTAGATGGGCGCTTGCCGGCGGCTCTTGGAATAGCGTTTCAGGTGGTCGGCGAAGAAGCCGGCGGGCTTGCGGAAATAGTCGCGCAACGTCTTCACACCGAGGATTTCGCAGGCTTCGTGTTCGATGGCCTCAGCCGTGGGGCCGCCCTCCTGGCCACTCCAGATGATTTCGATGATCTCGCGGACGCGGCGCTCGATGTCCAGCGGATGATTCGGGTCATCCACGAGGATGCCGTCCCACGGGATGCGGACGGGATACGCGGCGGGCACGTCCTCAGGGCGGGCGGGCAAGCCCTGCGCGTTCTGCAACTGGCCGGGCGGACAGACCGGCAACGGCGCAAACGGGTCGGGCAACTCCGGCGCGGCCTGCTCGCCCGTCGCATACCGGATGTCCCACCGGCCAAAGGCGACGCCGACGCACTTCGAGACAAGCATTGAGCTGTAGTCAGAACCGAGGATACGGACTTCCGCGTTGAGCTTGTGGTCGTCCGTTTGAATGCCGTGCTTTTCCCAGTCAACCGTAACGACTCCGGCGTAAAATTCCCGAACCACATCTGTAGTCTCCGCCGCTGCCTGCGTAATCAATACATCAGCCGCATCTTGTTGGCTTTGAATGTCGGCGTTTGCCGCTTTGACACCGGTATCAGCAGAGACAAGCCGCGCCGCGTGGAAGTAACGCCCCGTTTCGTGCCGTGCATACTCACTCATCTTGTTCCTGAGAATCAGACGCACCCTGCCAGCAACCTTTTGCTGGATGGCCTCGGTGGGGTTAATCCAAGGCAAGCTCTTCACGATACCAGGAGTGAAGAGATTTGCGTTGGCTTGCGCGTGGACAAGCGCCCTGATGAGTTCGGAATTCACCCAGCCGAGCACATAGTAGAAATCCACCACACCACAGGGTTGGATAACAGGGCCGTTGACAGCAAAAGTGCATCCTTCTGGGAACACCCTAACGCTGAAGCCTCTCGAACTGCGGTAGGTGTATGCCGCGCCCGAACGAAAGTAGAACGCGGAGCTTTGTTTCGCCTGTGCTTCCATGCCATGTTGCTGGAAATTCACTTGCCGCATCTCACGACCGTCTCCTGACCATTTGCAGACAACACAGAGTTCGCTGTAAAACGTTTCGTAATCTCCGCCTTTCCAGTGGTTGCTCCACTTGCAAGTCGGGCCAATGTCTCGCGGAAGCACTTCCCACCAGAGTCGCAAGAACCGAAAATCGTCGAAGGTATTTAAGCCGGCTCTTACGCCACAGGCCGCAGGCTCGAACATCAGTTCAGTTTTCAGATTCTCGCCTGCTAACGAATAGAGAAGCTGCCCGTTTGGCATTTCCGCAAAGCGTTTCCGGGCGACCAGATAAACGTTAGCATCAGAGACGTCGCCTCCCGTAAGGCGCTGCAAGTCGAGATGTTTGTCTTGGGACTGGGTCAAGTCTAGGCACAGGCATTTGCCGATAAGCGACGCCGGGCCAAGTATCGTCAGAGCTGTGTCCACCAATGCCGAGTCAAGAACCTGCCCGCCGAGTTCAATAAGCACCTGAAGGCGTGGGAGGATGTCCATTCTGAATCTCTCCAGAGTGACAGCGTTAAAAAACGACCGAGCGGTTATTGCTCCAAGACAACCCGTTTCGAGCAACATCGCTGAGCATCTGGTGACGAAGCACGCATAGATGTCGATGTAAGCGTTTTCGTATTTCGCTTTGCACCATCCTTCGACTTCGACTGTGCCTCTGCCAAACGGCGGATTCATCAGCGCCACGTCGTAGCGTTTGCGGCAGACATCAATGAAGGCGAAGCCCCGCGCCGCGTCCTCGGCAAAGAGCCGGCGCTGGAAGCCGCCGCCGTTTTCGGCCTGCTCGGCGTAGTCGCGCAGGGCGGCGTAGATGCGTTCCTCGATGCGCTCCCAGAAGTCGGTGGTCAGGTGTCGGGGGTCGGTGGTCAGGGAAGACACGGCCTGTTCCAGTCCGGTCAGTTCGGGGGCGGTGGAGAGTTGGTTCAGTTCCGTGTTGGTGAACAGCTCCGGCGGTTTGGTGGCGAGTTTCTGCCATGCGTCCCGGGCGTCCTCGATGGCGCTGCGGATTTCTTCCTCGATCTTGAGCAGCGAGCCGGCCTCGCCGGCCAGTTGCATCTTGTCGAAGATGGCCTCCAGCAGCCGCAGGCAGACGGCGCGTTCCGCCGCCGGGAATTCGCGCTCGACGAATTCGCGCAGCAGCTCCTTCTCGCCAGGCATCGGCTCGGCGCAGACGATGTTCGAGCGTTTGATGGCCGGGCGTTGGGCAGGCGCAAGGCCCATATCTTTCCAGGCCCGTTGGGCCCGCAACCACAGCGCCAGCCCGGCAATCTGGGCGGCCCGTGGGTCGATATCGATGCCGTGAATGTTGTGCTCGATGATCAATTTCGGCACGTCGCGCAGGAACGCCTGCTTGTCGGCGTAAGTTTCGTGCAGCGATTTCAGCCCAGGCGGCCGGCTGGGGACAAGCTGCCCTACCTCTTCCAAACCCCAGGCTTCAGCGTAGATGACCTCGAAGAGGTCGAAGGCGTAGAGGCCGAAGTGCATCGAGCCGCAGGCGGGATCGAGCATGAGGATGGTGCGCGGGTCCTTGAGCGGGCGATGGGGGATGAAAACGGGTTGTTTGAGCAGGTCTTCCTGGGAGAGATTGTCCTGTTTTTGTTGCGGTTCCTTCGCGGCGGCGCACCAGGCGTTCCAGATCCGCCGGATGCCGTCGGCTGTTTTGGTATCGTCGTCGCGCAACCCTTCTTTCAAATACGCGCGCTGGCAGGCAAAGAGAAGGAGCCACAATTCGTGGTGCGAGAGGGCTGGAACCTGTTCCGTTTCAATGGCGGCTTTGAGGTGAGGTTCGGCCCAGTTGAAAAGCTCCTGGTGGCCTGTCTTCTCAATCCACTGATAACAATCTAGCAGCAGGGCGACGGTGGAGATTTCGTTCCAGCTCGCGTCTGCGACCGCCGCTGTAAATTTCCCCGCAGCGATCTCCGCCACCCAAGGACGAATGTCGGCAAACAAATTTAGAAACCGCGGATTGAGAAAGGTTTCATTCGGGCGCCGCACCAGATAGCGGCACTGTTCCTTGAGCGTGGTTTCACCCCGGGTCATCTCATACCAGATGCGGCCGAGGGTGTTGTCGGTGAGGAACTCGACGACGTAGCGCGGGGTGAAGAACTGGTTGCGCACGGCCAGCTCGCGGCTGTTGCGCGGGGCGGCGGATTCGTCCCGCATCTTCTTCCGCTCGGTAGGGTCGTTAAAATACTGGTAAATCCAACCGATGGTTTCGTCCTCTTTCCAGAGCGGCTTCACTTCGGGCGCGTTGAGCAGCTGGAACACTTCGAGCAGGACGTTTTCACGCGGAAGGAGCAGGCCGTAGGGCGACCGGCGATCAAACAGAACGCCGAGATCGACGGCCATCTCGTCGAACATGGCGAGCAGGAACACCCGGTAGCGTTCATAGGCGGCGCCGAGGCCGGAGAAGGCCACTTCGGAGAATGTCTTGAAACCTTTCGAGTTCAGCCCACCGCCGACGGCTTCGACGATGAGGCCGCGTTCCTCCGCCATGCGGAGCGCGGCAAACCGATTCAAGACGGTGAAGGCCTGCTCGCGCAGAACCCGACGCACGGCTTGCGTGATGGCATCGGGCGTTCCGCCCGCGCCGGCGGCGAGGTGCCGGATGCGTTCGCGCAGGAGGTGGGCGACGCGGAGTTTTTCGTCGTCGAGATGCGGGAGCTTCGAGAGGTCCAGCACGCGGCCTTCGCCGGCGTAGATGCCGTAAAGCTCCTGGAGCTGGGCATCGAACTCGCGCGTGAGCAAATCCCGGACGCGGCCGACGAGGCCGGATAGGCGGTTGCGAGTTGAGTTGTCGAAGGCCATGGCTGTTCAGGTTCTGGTTACGGCTATGGCAGGTCTGGGAACTCAGGGCCAAAAGCCTTGCAGAGGGCAACGGCTTTCTGGGTCGCCCAATCCAACAGCGCCGGGTTATCCACATCCGTAAGGATCTGCGCTTTCGTATAGACCGCCACGCGGCAGGCACGCTTGTTGTTCAGTCTTTCCCAACTCAACGGCTCTCCGACCAGGGCTTCGAAGGAGGCCTTCCTTAGATGTAGCTGATCAAATAGCGCTTTGTTGGCCGCAGTGTCGTCGGTGTCCACGTAGAGCTCGATGCGTAATTCTTTTCGCTGTGTGAAAGCAGCGTTGATCAGCGCCGAGTCTTTCTGAAACGAGGCGAGGATGATCCAACTCTGACCTTGAGGAGACATGTTGCGATGCGGAAAGCCGGGCTCCTGTTCGAGCCGAGTATTGAGCTTCGCAAAGAAAGCGATGTATGCATCCTCCCGATCATTGGTGCGAACAAAAGTGAGCCTGCGTTCACTCATGTTGATGGCCATCGTGCGCCAGCCTTCCTCCAACCAAGCTGCGGACTGCGGCTTCGAAGGATCATTGGCCCACCACGCGCGGTATTCGAGTGCCGAACGAGGAAGGTCCTTGCGGAGGATGCTTTCAACTTCCTGAAAAGTGAGGGGCAGCGAGGTCACTTGCGCCGCCAGCCCCTTTAAGTGCGCTGCGAGCAACGAGTAGCTGCCCGTGGGCTTCTCGTCCTCATCCTCCTGTGGCACCGGTGTGCCGGGCGGAGGCGCGACGGCCGTCGTAGGCACCGCCGGGGGCGCGAGACTCGGCACGGGGAGATTTCGCTCCAACCATTCCGAGGCGAACTGAATGGTACGGCGCTCCTCCGCACTCAGTTCACCCCGAAAATGGGCGAGCTTGTTGCGCGCGTCGCGGACCTGTTGCAATAAACCTCTCAATCCGTTGCTGCCGCCGGATTGGGTTAGCCTCGGCGAATTGGGATGGCCCAGCAGAACTTCAGTGAACTCATCAAAGGACAACCGGTCGAACGCCTTACCCGGTTTGGGGAGAGCGAGCCGTTTCTCCGCCTCAGCAAGAGCCTCGGCATCACCCGTAGCCGGCGCTGTTAGGCCAGCTTTCTCAAGGTACGCTCGGATTGCGCCCGGGAACTTCTTGCGGATGTCTGCGGCCCGGTCGGTTGTAGTTGCAATTGCCGATTCCAGGCCAGCATCGTTGCCGGCATAGAGTGCGGCAATGGCCTCCTTCATGCGCGATTCTATCCCTTCAATCTGCATCAAGTCTTGGGCATATTCCCGGAAGAAAACCGTGGTATCCGCCGTGGTGACAATCCCGGTCAGCACATTGTCCTCGTCCACAATGAGGGCGAAATTTTCGCGCTGAATGTCATCGAGGGTCGCAAGCAAATCGGCATCTGCAGGATAAGTCCGCACCGCGCGCGCAACGTCCCTGACATGGAGCAGTTCGAGCTTGGTATCGAAGGACCGCATCGCCTGAAGCACCGAGTCGAACGTCACCACTTGTTCCAAGGATGTCCGTCCGTCCTTATCCACCACCGGCAATTGGTTGTAACCGTGCTGGTGCATCAAATTCACCGCCTGCTGCACCGAGTCGTGCAGATAGACCGTGCGTAAGCGCTGGTCGTTCGGGAGCAGTTCTTCAAGCGTGAATGACATAGGTTAATGGACCATCCTTTTGGTGTCGTGGCCGCACGGCTTCATTGCCATTTGATGGTGATCTTTTCGAACTCGCCGAGCTGGAGGCGGAGCTTTTCCAATTCGGTGATGAGGGTGTCGATCTCCTGACCGGAGGAGATCTCCTTGGGCAGCGTGATGGCCACTTCGGTGGCGGGTTTGCGCCCGCCTCCGTTGGGCGGCGGCTCAGTCGGTTTGCCCAGCTTTCTGACCTCATCCCGGATGCGTTCCAGCTCGGTGGAGATGGTGTACTGGTGGTTGAGCAACCTGCGGATGCCGTCGAGGTCTTCCGACACGTTGAGGCGGAGTTTGTCGAAGCGGGCGCTAAACTGATTCTGGATCTCTTCGCCGAGCTTCATCCATTCGGGCAGGGATTCGATGGCCGTGATGGCGCGCTCAAGGGAGGCGGATTGAGCTGCGGCCAGGGCTTTGCAGCCGTCCCGCACGGCGACCTGAAGATTCTTCAGCGCGGTCTGGATCGCGGGGACCTGGGCGTAGAAATCCTCTCGCTTGAGCAGGGCGGCGGCGTCCGCACGGACAGAGGCGGTGTTGGTGACGAGATCGCCGGTGGCCCCGGCGGTGGGCAACTCGCCGACTTCCTTCAAATGCCGGCGGAGCTGGAGGACGGTGGAGTCGAGTCCGTTCTTGAACGCCTTGTCCACTTCGCGCGCCCACATGAGGTCATCGAAGAGCGGGCAGGCGTCGGCGCCGAGCCGGGGCGTGGCGTCGGAGGCGTCGGCCTTGAGAATTTCGGTGAGGGAGTCCTGGAGATCGTCCGCGCGCTGGACACCGGAAAGGTCGAGCGGCTGCAACCGGGCGGCAAGCGGCGCGTAGGCGCGCTGCAACTCGGGGAAGTGTTTGAGCACGCCCTCACTGATGTCCTGTTCGAGCGGCATGACCTGCTCGCCGGTCAACTGGAGGAGGCGATCGGCAGCGCGCATCTTTGCTTCGGGCGTGATGGCGGAGTCGCGCAAGAGCACGCCGGCCTTTTTGAACGAGTTGTTATTCCGCAGGGCTTCGAGGGCGGAATCGCCGCGGACGGTGATGTCGGTCCCGCCGACGCGCAGCTTGATGACACCGGAAACGAGCAGCGCCGCGAGCAAGTAGCGGGTGGTGTCCTTGGACCAGCCGAATTCCGGGGCGAAGAAATCATCGAGCAATTTGCCACCATCGACCTGGCCGTGCTTGGCCAGGTAATCGCGCAATGCGAGGAGCGCGTGGTGGTCGATGTTGATCTTCTTCTGACCCGCGGCGGTGACGACCAGACCCAGCGGATCGTTCTGGGAGGCGACCTGCTGGAGATTGGGTGTTTTGAGGAAGCGCTCGGCCAAAGTGCCTTCGGCCTGAATGGGGGCGAGGCTGTATTTGTTGAAGACGGTGCGGGCCACCTCTTCCAGATGTTTGCTCGCGGCCTCATTCACGCCGGCGTCAAGGGACGAGACGGGAACCGGGGTGCTGCGGAAAACGAACGAGCCGCCCGAGAGCATTTTACGCAGGCGCTGTTCGAGATCGCCGCTGAGCGTCTTGGCGCGCTGGAGCTGGCTGTTGAGATAGTCGCCGACCTCCTTCTCGACCGTCTTGTTGCGGTTCTGATTGAAGATCTCGCTGCACTGAACGATCTCGGTAAGGAGGCGTTCGAGGTCAGCGTCCTGACGGGCGAGCCAGAAGACGGAGGCGCGGTTGGCCGGCACGGCGGAATCGGTGATTCGCTCGTCCCGGCGCTTGTCGTATCGCTCGGCGGCGACGAGTTCGATGACGTATTGAATGGGTTCGCGTTCGCCGAGGAGCGGAACGAGCTGGGAACCGACCGTGGTCTTCAGGCCGGCGGCGACGGTGCGGGTGCCTTGGAGCCTGACTTCCGGCGGATGGGTGAAAATCTGAGTGAGCTTTTCGTTGAGCACCTTGCGGAGGTCGCGCTCGAAGACGTTGATCCTGGCCTTGGCGGACTCCATCTCGGCGACCGCCTCACTCATGAAGCGGAGCTTGCCGTCGATTTCATTGAGGTGGACGGCCTTTTCGTCGGTGAGTTTGGAGACGGCTTCCTTGACGGCCTCCAACTGAGACGCCGCATCCACGGTGGGATGGAGCAGTGCAGCGACGTTTTCGCGGCTGGTGGGAAAGTCGTCGAGGATCTGAAGCACGGCGATGGTCTTGGCGACTTTCGATTCCATCGAATCCGTGCCGAAGGATTTCTCCGCGCGATTCACACCGTCCACGACGTGTTTGAAGGAGCGCTGGATGTCGAGGCGAAGCGTGTCGTAGAAGGTGACAGTGGTGGCGAGAGTGCCGACCGCGGCATTGGCGAGCAGAGGCTGCCCCTGACGAAGACCGCTCTGATCGACGAGCACATCCTGAATGACTTTGATGGCGGAACGCAGGCCGATGCCACCGCTGGTCTTGGCGAGCCGGCCGAGCAGCTCCAAGAGGATGTCGAAGTGCTGAGGGAGGAACGGGTAGAGCTTGCGGAAATCGTCCTTTTCCAGAGCGGACTTGTAATAGCGGGTGCCGGTGAGCTGGGTGTGATGCTTGAGCGCCGGGCCGTGGGCGGTGAACAGGTCGGCGAGCTTCTTGTCGCCGACGGCAGACTTGGTGAGAAGACGATTGTAGCAGATCTCGCGGATGTCGCTGGCCTCCAGATCCACGCGAATGGGGAAGCGATCCGACAGCTTGAAAAGCTTGGCGGAGTTGAAGCGGGCATTGGGGTCGTCCTCAGTGAGCGTCTGCTGGGCGGTGGCGATCAGCCAGACCTTGCCGCCACCGAGGTTCTTGATGTTCTTGGCCAATCCGTCGAGGTTGAGGATCAGATTGTCGCGCGCAGCGATGTACTGGCCGACTTCGTCGAGGATGAAGATAACGTTGGGCTTGCCGGAGCGACGGCGGACCAAGTCGAGCATTTCAGCCACGCGCTCGTTTTCCTTCTCGGCCTCGTCAATTTTCAGTTTTTGAAACGCGAGGGCGTCGGTGAACACCTCGGGGTAGAACTCATGGGCGATGCGGGAAGCGAACTGATTGACGACGAGGGGCTGGTTTTGAATCTGTTTCCAGGTCTTGCCCTTGGAGAGCTCGACGATGCGTTTCTCAAACGCGTCCATCTTTCCGTCCTTCTCCAGCATGAACTGGAGATAGGCGACTTTCTTGTCCTTGGAGAAGCCGGCCCACTGCATGACGGTCCAATAAAGGACGGTCGAGATCTCTGCCATGGTGGCGCCGGCGATTTGGGCACTGGCGAGATCCACCATGATAACGGTGGCGGGATAGCGCTTGGCGAGCGCACCGAGCTGGGCCTTGAGCGGCGCGGACTTGAGCTGGGCCTGCAGCCATTCGAGGAAGCCCCGGTCATCGATGGTGCGCGAGGGATCGAGGGCAAAGCCGAGATACTTGGTGAAGGAACTCTTCCCGGAGCCGTAGAAGCCGGAAACCCAGACGCCGATCTCGTGGGCACCGCCCCCCAGACCTTCATCGAGCCGCGTGAGCAGGCGGTCGAAGTTCTTGGCGATGTTGTCGGTGACGACGTACTCGGTGACTTCGCGCTTAAGCTGATCGTTCTCGGTGCTGTCGAACGAGATGACCTTCTCGATACGGCGATCGAGACTGCGGTTGGCTTCGAAAAGTTCGCGAATCATGTTTTAGCCTCCAAAGTGAACCGAGCGATAGTTGCCGTCCGGCGGGTAAAATCCAAGGAAGCGGAGGGTGGTCTTGCCTTCACGCACGCCGGGATAGAGGACGACTGTGGGGACGGTGAACTTGCCCTGCAGTTTCTGTTCGAGCACCCCGACGCGCAGGTAGGGATGCAGCGCCTCCAAATCCGTGAGGAACAGGACGGTCTGTGTGCGGCCCCGCAGCGACTCCAGACGTTCCTCGATGCGATGCTTGAGCAGATCGTTGCCGGTGAGGACATCCTCGAGCGTGCCCTTGATCTCGGCGACAGACTCACGATCACAGGCCTTATTGGCGGGACTGGCCAGCCAGACATCACGCAGTTCCTCGGTGCGAAAGATGTCGAGAACGGTCTCGGCCATCGACATGCATTCGATGGCCCACCCCTGTTTGCCGAGCTTTGCGGTCCATTGCTTGCGGAGGCGTTTCACCTCCAGCATCTGCTCCGGATGAAAGACCAGGTAGCAAACCGGATCGTCACCGGTATTGCTCAGACCGGGACCGGAACGGATCCAGGACCACACCTGTTCAAATGTTTCATTCGGCGACTGCATTGAGACTTTCCTCCATTGAATCGAACCCCCACGAAATACGGACAAAATCACCTACCTGGACGATGAACCGAGCCTGTTGAGCCACACGGCGCAGTTCGTTGAGAACATCGGAGGGCGTCAAACCAAACAGCTCCCAATCGGTGTGCAGAGAAAGCTGCGAATCTCCGACGCCGGAGAAGTGCAGCTCGTGGGCGAGGTAAACGATCGTCGAGGCGTAGGGAGTGAACGGCACGATGGGACGACGGTCACCCTGGGGGTCGCCGACCATTTTGAAGTCGCAAAGTGCGGACAGGAGGTAGCGACCGATGCGGGTATTATTGCCGTCCGTCCATTTGGTTTTGATGCGGCCGGTCGCCTGGGCCGATTTGATAAAATTCACCGAATCCTCCCGGAACAGGCACTGCGCACCTGCGGAGTAACGGGGCCAGTAGATTTCGCGAATGAAGTCGTAGAGGATCAGATGTTCCCGGGCGGTGTAGAGCAGGAAAAGTTGATTGAGCTGTTCGACGGGTAAACCGCGACGAACCAGGTCACGCAACCAGCCGGCCGGGTGGCCGTCCTTGTTCAGATAGCGGGGAACGAAGGTACGGTTCACGATGTCGGAAACACGCTGTGCCGTGGCGCGCGGGATGAGTCCTTCACGCCTGACCTTTTCCGAGAGCTGCACCGACGTCATGCCCGGTTCCCAGACCTGAAGGAGACGCAGCGTTTCCGGGAACATGCCCTGGCCCTTGCACAAGCCGGTGTTGTATTCCCGCTCTGTGACCATCATGCGAAATAGGGGAAAACCGGAGTAGCTTTACGAAAGCCAGCGGCGTAGGTGGAGGCAAGCCGAGCCAGAGTGGCCGAGGCTGAGAATTCATTGAGGGCGCCGATCTGGACGGGGCCTGAGGCGGTTGCGGCTTTGGCAATGCCGGCGATCTCGTCAAGGGATTGCAGCGCGGCGTCGGTCGAGCAGAAGGCCAGAAAAGAGGCGTTGTCCAAGGCAGCGAGTTCAGCACGAATCTTCAGCTCCGTGTCATCGGGCAGACGAAAGAGATGGGCCACGCGACCGCGGCCGATCCGTTCATCGTGGACTTTGCACGCAGCTTCTGAAGCCGCAGTGACCGTGGCCGACGGACCGGTTCGGGGAAAGACGAGGCCCAGGTATCTGGAGCCAGTGGCGTTCAGAAACCCCGTGTCCCACCAACCTGACTGGCCCTTTTCACCAAGAAAGGCGACCGCCATTCGTAATTTTAAGATAGGATGCAAGTTCTCTAGCCACGTTTAATGCACTATCGGCAAAGCAATTGCCAATCCGATTTTGGGCCTGCGCACTGAAGTCCTGAGTGGCGAGGTAACGTGAATGATCGTCAGACCACTGTGTTCATGCGTTTCGTAAAACTTCCATTCCCCACCTCCCCGACGTTGGTGCCATCTTGAATTGCGATTCCGACGGTAACACCGAGGGGGTGACATCCGTAGTCACCGGGTACTGATTTGCGGAGCGGCAATTGTAATGGGGTTTGACAAGGACTGTCACCGGGGGCAGAAGGCTGGCCATGCCAAAGGTGAAACGAGAAGTCTCAAGCCGGCCGCCATGGGAGCGGATGATGCGGATGCATCAGCTGATCAAGAATGGGGAGTTTCCGAACTGTAGCGCGGTCGGCATGGAATTCGAGGTGTCCACGCGCACGATCAAGCGGGATGTGGATTTCATGAAGTGCCGTTTGAAGCTGCCCATCGAGTATGATGCCCGGCGCTACGGATTCTTCTACACGGAGCCGGTGGATCATTTTCCGGGGTTGCCGGTGACGGAAGCGGAGATGTTCGCAATGCTGGTGGCGCACAAGGCCATCGCCCAGTATCGCGGGACGCCGTTCCAAAAACCTTTGCTGACGGCGTTCCAGAAACTGGCCGGCCAGCTCGACCAATCGGCGCGGTTCACGCTGGGAAGCCTGGATGAGGCGCTGTCGTTCCGTCCGCTGGCACCGGAGGACACGGATTTGAAGACGTTCGACGTGCTCTCGCGCGCCGTGCAGCAGCGGGTGGCGGTGAAGTTCCAATACAAGAAGCTCGGCGTGCGCAAGCCGGAGCGGCGGCATGTGCATCCGCATCACCTCGCGTGCATCGAGAACGTATGGTACGTGTTCGCGCACGACGTGGAGCGGCGCGCAATGCGGACATTTGTGCTGACGCGCCTGAGCGAACCGGCGCTGACGGGGAAGAAGTTCACGCCGCAGAAGGATTTCAAGGCCGACGAGTATCTGAAGGGCAGCTTCAGCGTGTTCAAGGGCGGCGATGACTACGAGGTGGTGATTGAGTTCGACGCCTGGGCGACGGACTTGATCCGCGGTCGCAAATGGCACGCAAGCCAGCAGTTCTTCGAACTGCCAGATGGTCGTTCACGCCTGACGATGCGCCTGAACAACATCGAGGAGATGGAGCGGTGGGTATTGAGCTGGGGTGTCCACGCTCGGGCCGTGAGACCCCAAGCGTTGGCGGATCGGATTCGGAAGATCGCGGTCGAACTGGTGAAGATTTATGGAGAGGGGAACCAGTAGGGCAGTCAGTGCGCAGTAGACAGGCGGCGGGAGCCTGGACTGAACTGACTAGCGTCTAGCGGACGGTGGCGGAGTTTTGAGGGCGCACGGGAATGGGAACATTGTTGATCTCGATGCGGCCAGCGCGGTGGTGGAACCAGTCTTCGCGGCGGGTGCGGCGGGATTCGATCAGGGATCGGAACGTGGCGGTGTCCGTGCGTAGAACTTCGAGCGGCGTGCGCTCAGATTCCGCCACGTCCGCGGCCACGCGGAGGGAGCGAATGGGCACGCGTTGTTCAGGCTTCTCGTAGAAGCCCATCGGCTTCGGCCCGCGCGGCAGCACAGAGAGGAGTTCGATGCCTTGGACGATGCGACCGATCAAGGTGTCGTTGCGATCGAGATGGCGCGGGGCGTGTCCGATCACGGCAAACAGTTCGGTGCCGCCGCCGCTGTCGGCTGCGTTGTCGCGTCCGGAGCCAACCATGCCGTAGCCGTGTATGAGCCACATCCGGCCGCTGCGCGGATCACGGGCCACGGGAAAGCCGCCGGAGAATCCCACTTCGGGCGCGTAGACATCGCCATCAGGCAGGCGCGCGAACGGGAGTTGCGGATCAAGCGGACGATCGAATTCCGGCGGGAGCGTGCGGGCGGCGTGTTGAATCTTGCGGGCGAGAGCCGGGTTCTCGGCGTTGGGGTCGCCCCATTGCACGACGTAGTTGTCCTGCACGCGCACGATGGCGAGTCCATCGAAGTAATTTTCGCGGGCGAGTGCCTTCACATTGACGACGTGACGGGGCGCGAAGGCCGGCGCGAGCTGGATGATGACACGACCAGTCGCGAGCTCGAGATAGAGCGTGTTTTCGGGATCGAGTGGCTGCCAGTCCACAGGGTGCGTCGACGCGAGGATATTGGCCATCGTGGGCGCATTGGTGTCAGCGCCCGCGGTCGAGGTCGGCGTCGTGGTGCTCATGCAGCCGGAACTGATCAAGATGAACGCGAGGGCGAGTGGGCGGAGATGTATTGATGCAGGCATGCGGTGAGGTTGCCGGGTGAAGGTCGAGATATGAAGGGAGAAGTGGTGGTGTGAGTCTCTGACCACGGCAGGTCCGAATGTATCCGTGGGATCGTCGAAAGGATCTGTGATGTTCATCAAGACGGTGTCGCCCGTGATCGAGAAGAAATGCACGCGAGTGAAAGCGAACGGGTGAGGCAAGCAGGCGGTTTCACCCCGATCAAGCAGCGGAGAGAACCAGGGGAGGACTCAGTCCCGCACGGGTCCCCTGCACTGCGGAAGTTCCGACTGCATGCCACCGCGTGTCACGAAACGGGCTTCGGCGCCAGTTGCTGAATCATAACCGCCTTGTTCTTGAGGAGGAACTGCTGCAAAGCGATTCTGTTGATGAGCGAAACAGGAACCCGGACGGCACCGGTTTTGATCAGCTTGTAATGCGCGAGTGTCTTGCCGATCAACCTGACCTCGATCGTGGAGTCCGCCATCGCCCAGACCTGGCCAGCGGCGATTTCGGGAGAGGTGCTTTGGTTCTGCTGCTTCATGCTATTCAAGCCACCAGTCTAGCAGAGTTTACCGTCCCCACCATGGGAGTTTTGGATGTAGTAACCTCGATCCGTCGCCTGTGAAATTCCATCCGCCTGCATACCTACAATCCCACCTTCGACGCCGCATTCGCGCGGAAGATCGACGCGTCACGGATGTAACGCCGCAGCACCAGCAGGCTCTTGTGGCCGGACTGTTCCTGAATCGATCGCTCGGATGCTCCCGCCATGTCGGCGCTCGTGATGAAACCAGCGCGCAACGAATGGCCACTGAACTTGCGCGAATACTTCCCGATCGCGACCACGTATTTTTTTACGATGTCGGCGACGATTTGATCTGTGAGACGCGTAGAACTGACATGACCATGCTGGTTCACGCTGCGAAAGAGGGGACCGTCCACGATCCTCGATTCCTCCAGCCAGCGACTGACCGCGCACACGGGACATGTCGATTCGTTCCGGCCGTTCGGAATCCCGATCTTCCGCCCTTGATGCAACTGATCCGTCTTGCCCTTGTTCACGGACAGAACCAAACCCTCCGGGGCCAGCGCCAGATCCGCCACGTTCAAGCCGACGAGTTCACTGCGGCGCATCGCTCCGGCGAAGCCGAGCAACAGCACCGCCTTGTCGCGCGAGCCCGTAAGCGTCGCTGGAATCAACCGCATGATCTTTTGCAGGTCGGCGGTCAGCAGCGGAGCCTTGCCTTGCGCTGGTGTGCCCAGCTCACGGCGAAGACGCCGGAGCGTATTGCGCACGACCCATTCGTCGGACGGTGACACAAAACCGTTGGAGCGATGTTTCTCGGTGATGGCCGCGATGCGCCGCGCCACCGTGCTCATTTTCAACCGCTGCTTTTCCGCCGCGTGACGCAAGTAGAGCGCCACAACATCCGCAGGCGCCGGAAGCGAGACCTGATTTCGCGCGGAGCAGAACGCCGCGAACGCTTTCCAGTCCGATTGATAGGCGCGCTTGGTGTTGGGCGCCTTCGCGTCCCGCGCATACGCGAGAACCGATTCCGTTTCTGCCTCCATGGGATCCCGCCTCCTCCAGGACCATAGCGCAACGGCGTGCCGCGTACAAGAGCCTTCCAAAATGTCGGGCCGATCCGGGAGGTTAAGTCCCCTTGGAACCGATAGGGCTTTCTTATCAGTTGTTAGAAAATAGCTTCAAAAGTAGGTGCGCACTCCGGTACTCGCCGAAGCAACATAATTGTTATGTTAGAATTTTACGAAGAACACGACCGGTAAGCGAGATCGCCACTACCCCCTCGCACGCGTTCCGAAGAGGCCTATTGATCTTCATTTGCTCGCGCGTCCCAAAACTCGCGCCGCCAGAATCTAGTCCCGCCGAAGTCTCCGTGCTTCGGCGGCCTCTACAAAAATTCCTCTTTGCCGTGCGGAAATACTCGAAACATTCGCTTGCGCAAGTCCTAGGCAATCCAAGGTGCAACTAAGTGGCAAGCCATCGAGGGGTCCGGATAGTCATCCCGCGATTACTGTAAAAACCTTTCCTAAAAGATCTCCATCATTACCTAGCCTTCGAGTGGATGTGCTTTTGTCTTGATTCTTGAGACAACCTCGGGTCGACTTAAGCCGTCTGGATGAGGCAAGTTCCTTAGAAATAAGTGTTCGCTCGATAATGTTGCATGGAGTGGAGTGCGGTGGAGTCAACAATCGCCCGCTCCCTCGAATCTACATACCATGGGGCATTAGTCGCGGAGTTAATAATTTAGCGAGGTGGCGGAGGAGTAGCAGTGGAATCGCTACCATTTCATTTATACTAGCTTACGTATCGCAAGGGACTCCAACGTGAAACAACGAACCAGAAAAGCCCATGAGCATCAGCTCCATGACTAACGCGGCTCTGGCGCGCCGGCCAGATTTTCCACCGTTCAAGCGCGTGCCACAAAACCTGCATGACATCGCGGGCGTCATGGCCGGGCCAGTTCCGCTGGCGCCTCCTCCTGTTCCCAACCCCCCGGACGTCCTCGCCCCTCCGTCTAATAGCGCGACAAATGCTTTGCAGGTAATCGCTGCTTATATTCCCACCGAAGTCCTGTCGCTTTACGTCGCCTGCGTCGCTGTTCTTCACAAAGGCGACAAGGTCACCGTCGCAGAATGGATTGCTTTCGGATCCTTTTTCTTTTTGACCCCCGTCGTGGTTTGGCTCGTGTATGCGATTAAAATTAAGTCGGCACAAAAGCCATTACCTTTGGCACCATCAAAGTGGCCGGTCTGGGAAATGTCCGCAGCGACCATCGCCTACGTTGCGTGGGCCTATGCGTTGCCTGGAACACCTTTCTCTCAATTCGCGCCAGGTGGATACTCGGCCGGTTTGGCCGGGTTGATGGTTCTAATCGTATCGACCCTGCTCGGAGCCGTCGCCCCGCTATTTCAACGCGAACTTAAAGTATGATTCAACCTCTCTATAACATCTTATGAAAACCATCGTCCTCAAACTCCCCGCCTGTCTGTGCGCGGTCTTACTGCTTGGCGGTTGTGCCGGAGTTGGGCATCGCCTAGTTACCCTTGAGCCCGAGTACTTCATGCCCGGAGACGCGAATCTGGCCTCCCAGGTTTCATGCACCAACAATGCCATCCGGATCAGAAACGCCAAAAGCGAGGCGCAGTTGAAAGGACTGCGCTACTATCGCCCAGCGCCCTATTTGCTGGTTTATTCCAATGGGAAGGGCAGCTTAAACTGGGAAATTCACTACCTGCCCGATCTGGCGACCAAAGCTTCAGCGCAGCCCTATAACGTCTGGTCGACCTTGCAAATGACCCTCAAATTTAGTGACAAGGGAGCGCTGATGAGTTCAGACGAGACAGCGGATTCCCAGGTCGTTCTGAAACAATTGATCGCAGCCGCCGAGAAAATCGCCCCCCTCGTGGCCAAGGCGTTCTTGAATGCAACCGAGGCGCCTGACAGCAAGTTAAACCAATTTCCACCTCCGCAGCTTTACAAGTTTGTAACCGAGAACGGTGTTACCACCCTGAAAGGCGGTTCGGTTGCCAGTCTCGATGCTCTTTACTCAACTCCGGCAGAACAATGAAAACCATTTTCCATATTGCTCCTGTTGCCTGCGGCGTGCTGGCGTTAATCCTCACCGGTTGCACCCAGATGTCCGTCCAGAAAGTGGAACGCGGGCGGGTCGCCAAAGGCATCGTCTACTCATTGCCGAAACCAATGCTGAAGGTCAATCCCCTCCCAAATGGCACCATGCAGGCGGAGTTCGTGTTCATACCGGATCCGGAAAACACCTACGCTATCGACACGGATAGCTATTTTGCGAGTCATGTATTCAAGGCGGACGTCAACAGCAACGGGTTCCTGACCCAGGTAATATGGAGTCCTGACTCCGCGCAAGTGTTGAAGGACGCCATCGACAAGGCTGCGACGACCGCAGTCAGCACCGCCAAGCTGTACGAGGATGCCCGCAAGGACGACGAAACCGAAAAGGAAACCAAAAGGACCAATTGCGAAAAGGCGGAAGAGGTGGTCAAAACCCTTGAAGGAGAAGTCCGCACCAAACTGCGTGACAAGGAAAAAGCCGATGAAAACCTGGCCCGTGATGAGCGGCGGCTGAAGGAATACACCGGCACAAACACGACCGAGATTGCGAAGCTGGAAGATGTAGTCCTGAGTTCAAAACAAAAGGCGGACGATGCTGGTTTCGCTTTGAATGAGGCCAAAGTCAAACTCGCCGACGGAGAAGCAAAACGCGACAAAGCGTGCAAGGGGACGGTCAGGAAAGACAAAAGCGACGACGTTGTTGTGGCAAAGGAAACGGGCAAATCCGACGGCGGTTTGCAGAACAATCCAGTCAATGCTCGCATTGCGTCCCGGCAAATCGTTCCTCAGCAGATGCCTCGATTGATCTTTGCCTCCGCCTCGCTCGCTGCGGCTGATCCACCCAAGAGTGGGGCGAAGCCGCCAATAGTACCAAAGGCTCCCGGAACGAGTGACACCAATCCATCGGCCAAAACCGACCCGAAGGCAGAAACGAAGGACGCGGGGCAGCCGGACGGAAAAGCGGACGACGCACCTAATTTGCCTCTCGTTTACGCGCCCTTACTATTTTCCATTCAGGAAGGTCGGACCGTCGCCAGTTCAAATGAATTGCGCGAAGGAAGAGGCCGCTTCGATGTTCGCCTCACGCCGGTTCTGGCCGGGACGAACCCTGAGCCGGGCAAGCAGGACACGTTTCGCACGGCAAAGCCATACAAGGCTCCTCCGGCACCAGCGGAAAAGGTTTCGTGGACGATCCTTGGTGATCCGTTGACCTCCCTCGAAAACCAAGGAGATGTGGTCCAGGCACGGCAGGCCAGGGATGAAGTCAAACGAGCACTTGATGCAGAACAATCGGAACCAAAGAAGAATGCCCTTAGGCTGGACTACGAAAAAGCGGCGGCAAAGTACGATGACCTCGTTCGCATCCTGGGCTCGAGGCCGCTGATCTGCCAACTGGCAGCGAGCAAAGCGGTTAAGGGACTGGAATTGGTGAAAGGTTCGATTGCCGTAAAGAAAAAAAATGATGACACGACGGTCGCATTCTTTCGAACTGTAAAAAGAAAATCTGATACCGAGTGGGAAGTGCGTTTATCCGCTTCGATTCCTCCTGACGACTATTACCTGTACTTGGAATACAAAATCGGCGAGAAGGATCAGGATCCAGTCATCGGGAATGCAGACTTTACCGTCCAGTGAAGACTTTCCTTTGCAACGTGGCCGAGACAGCGCCCGGTTTACTGCAACGGGCGCAATGGGGAAACTGGATGGCGGATTTTTTTCAAAAGTCCTTTGCCTACGGCTCATCCTACGAAGCCCAGCCATCCGATTTCGACGTCGCGTTTTCCACGGTCGCGTTGCCGGGGGCTCAAGCCGCAGGTTCCGCGGTGACTGTTCTCGAACTACAGAAGGCGCTCGAAAAAATCGTGGGGACCCAGCGCGACCACAATCTCGGCGTTGACCGAATCGGCCTCCTGTTTGCCGGCGAACTTAAAAATCAAAGCGGCGTCTTCGGCATGATGTTTGATTCGCCCGCGGCGGATCCGAATTCAGCAGCGGCCCCCTACAGCACCACACCACGCCAGGGCTGCGCCGTTTTTCTGGACGCCATCGCAAAGGTCCGCCTCGGCGAGGCATTTTCCCGGGAAATTCTCTACACCGCGATGCACGAAATGGGGCACGTGTTCAACCTCTGGCACCTGGAAAACGGGGCCTCGTTCATGGCCTCCAGTTTGCCCAAAAAGAATGCCGTGCGCGATGACAGTTATTTCCGGTTCATTGGCGAACCCGGTGATGAGCCGATTCTCAATCAGCGCAAATTTCTTTCCAAATGTTCCAGTGCCATCACGGTCCATCCCGGCGGCAACGAGTTCGGAAGACGAGACCCTGAAGGTCCCAACGGCGTCGATCCGGCCGGCGTCAGTGCGATTGTCAACGGCGTCCAGCTTCCGCAGGCCATCAAATTGAAGATTAGCGTCCACCAACAAGACTTCTGGGCATTCGAACCCGTGGAGTTGGACATAAGCGTGTGGCCGGGACACGGACGCCGCTCCATCAAGGTCAGTAACGTGTTTGATCCCGGCTACGACTGCTTCACCCTCTGGATCGAGGATGAGCGGGGCTGGCGGCGCAAATACCGTGCCCCGGTTCGCTTTTGTCAGAACTTCGAAACCAGGGACATTCTTCACGCCAGCCCGTTTCGCAGGGATATCCCCTTCTTTCGTCAAGGTGGCGGGCTGACGTTTCCATACCCTGGCGACTATACGGTGCAGCTTGAAATGGCATTATCGAAGAAAACCCCGGTGCGCTCGAACAAACTCAGCTTCCATGTGCTGGCGCCGGACCAGAAATCAAAGGCCTACCAACAAAAGCACCGTTTGGTTGGAGACCTGGCGATCCAATCGCTGCTCTATTACAAGCACGATAGGATTACCCGGCCGCAAATGGACCGCTTGCAACAGGCTGTCAAAGCCTATGGCAAATGCCACATTGCGGGCGTGCTTTCTCACGCCCTAGCCAAATCCTTCTCCCAAAAACTCAACCGTTCGGAGGGTCGTATTTCCTCGCGGGAGCAGGACATCGTTCGAAGTGCCATTGACAAGGCGGGTGAAAATCTCAAGCGGGATTCACACTCTTATTCCAAGATCTTGCGCGGCGCGAAAGATTGGAACGATCTTTAGTATTGATTCTCTGAGGGTCCACTCTTCCGTAACTATCACGCCGGTTGCAATCCAACTCATGAGAAAAAAGGCAAGACAGGCAAAATATGAAAGAGCAACTGGTCATCGGGCAAGTTGGAGTTACCGTCGCCCGCCTTGAACCCGCAACACGAGACGGATGCGAAGGAATAAGACGACTCCCAGTCTGCGACAAGCGTTTAGAATCACTAAAGTCCGTCAATTCCTGGTCGATTCACTGTCAGCTTTTTCTCAGTGCAGCAAACCTCTACAAACGAATCGCGTTCTTGGGTATCTGTATCAAACTTCAGAAGTGTCCCGTTTAAAAGGCCAGTAAACATTGATGATTATCAGTGTCGGGTGATGGGGGGCGTGGGTGGAAGTTGAGCAAGGGCCTGTGAAACGGGCATTTTCTCGAAGAGCGTGAGGCTCAAAATCTGTTGAATGGTGTAGAGGCTGGCATCCAGATGCAGACGCTTTTTCAAAATGGCGACGAGCAGATAAACGGCGATGGCGCTCCAGACCTGGGTGCGCACCGCGTTGGGGCTGGTGCCATAAAAGGCTTTGATGCGCAGATGTTGCTTGATCCATTTGAAGAACAATTCGATCTGCCAGCGGCCCCGATACAGGTGGGTGATGGTCAAAGCTGAAACGGTGAAGTTGTTGGTCAGGAAGACGAGCGCCTGGCCTGTTTCGGGATCGCGATAGCCGATGCGGCGCAGCGGGTCGGGATACCCGAGGGGTCTCGGGGTTATGTCAGAGTGGTGTTCACACTGGCAAAACTGCTGGCAAAGGCAGTCAGGACAAACTGCAACCAATTGATGCGAACACACCAAGGTCGAAGAACCAACGACGAGCTTGGGTCGTTCTCTCAAAAAACAATCGTTCGATCATGCGGTCGATTCTTTTCATCACCACAATGGTATTGCTGCTCGTCGGAAGTGACGAAGGCCAACTCAACAAACCTGCTATGACGGAAGAAGAATATCGCGAGATCGGCAGATTCATCTGGAAGAACTACGTCCCCAAAAGCGGGCAGTCGGACACCATCCAGGGGGAGTTGCTCAGAGCGAACGAGAAGCTAAGGGACGAATGCCATCGGAACGGGAATATCAACTGGGACTCGGGGCACGAGATTCTAGCGAATTATATTCTCACCACGCTAACAGAATCGCCCGACGTTTCCGAGGAGGCGAAGATTGACCTCAAGCGTGATGTTGAACGAATCCTAGACTATGAGCACCCCTACACCGAAGACGATCTATTTGATCGAATAGAGCGGAAGATCTTTGACTGGTATTCGCTGAACAGGGAACCAATATCTCGGACACACAATCCCGATCTACACCGATAAAAAGATGAGAGAACAAGTCGCTCCATCCAACGGCGGGTAACGCTCCTATTTGAATTCGGACTTCCATCCCCGCCGTGGTTGAGCTAGACGTTAGCCGTTGCTCGTTCGCACTCCGAGAATGAAGACGAAAGCAGACCGAGAAGGACGAACACCCCTACACTATGCGGCGCTTGAGAACGACGTTGCCGAGTGCAAGCGCTTGATTGACGCCGGCTACGACGTCGGAGCCGCTGACAAGTCCGGATGGACGCCTCTGCATTTCGCCGCTCAGGACTTCTCGGTCAGCGCTGTTTCGCTCTTGATCGCGCACGGCGCGCCCGTTGAGGCCCAAGACTCGCATGGCAACACCCCGCTGTTCCGAGCCGTCTTCGAGTCCAACGGACGTGGCGAGGTCATCGCGCTTCTACAACGCGCAGGCGCAGACCCACACCGCGAGA
This sequence comes from uncultured Bifidobacterium sp., assembly GCA_964491875.1. GTDB lineage: Bacteria > Verrucomicrobiota > Verrucomicrobiia > Limisphaerales > JADJPG01 > JADJPG01. Next base: position 33,415 of record CAZBIC010000005.1, on the reverse strand, counting down.
ACAAGCACGGTGTCAGCGCCTTGAGCTTAGCGCGCACAATCGCGAACTACGATGTTGCTCAGTTTTTTGACGATCTTCCCGAATGACCACAACAGCTAACTGCATCTATCTGCTCATGGAATCCTCTCTCCAAGGCAAGCAAAGAGGCTATAGCGCGGGATCCGCGCCGCCGCAGAATCTAAGAAACAGGCTCGGCTTTGCTGTGTCGCTTTTCAAAGTCCTCCAATGCAGGCAGCACAGCAACTGCTCCACGAGAATAGCTGTGATGCACCGCCTTGCTTTGGTGCCCTAGAGCCTCCTGCGCATACCGCTCCGGATATCCCGCTACCTTGGCCCGGCCTGCCCACGCGTAACGATAGCTATGCAAACTTACACCTTCGATTCCCTCTGCCTGACATCGCTGCCGGAAACAGCGCGACCGTTCAGAGGAATCCCGTTGCGACAACGTCGGAAACAGCGGGCCACTGGACGGCAATCGCTTCAGGACCGCCGCAGCTTCGTCACCAAAGCGCAGCACTACAACTGATCCCGTCTTCTGACGCTTGAAGCTGATGATGCGCCCTCGCCAATCGACATCGCCCGCTTGCAGAGCTGCCAGATCGATCTGCGCCGCACCCACATGCCACGCCATTTCATAGAACGCCTTCCGTTCCGCGTTGGATTCCCCTGCGACGATGCGCTCATGTTCCTCCGCCGTTATGGCACGCTTGGGTTGATAGCGAATGGCCGGCCATTGGTGCTTGGTCAGCACCGGCCACAGCAGCCACGTCATGGAGATCGCGAACTGTTGAATCCGGCGTAGGTAAACATTGGTGGCCACCGTGCCCGCCGCCAGCACTTCGAGGAAGTGTTCCGGCCTAGTCTCCATGACGCGCAACGTACGCAATGAGTCCAATGCCTTCTGGCGGATGGCGACACTCCATCTCACTTGAGTGACTCCCTGTTTAGTTTTCACGATCGCCTCCATGACCTCCTGCCACGTGCGTTTCGCGATAGCGGAATCACTGGCCACAAGATAAGCGCGAGCGATTTGAAATCCCATGCCCGGCTGCTGGGCTGCTTCATTGCGCGCGTGAAGGAGGCGCATTGCTTCGGAACGATCCGTTGTGTGCAAACTCTCCTGCTTTCCCGTCAGCGCGTCCTGCAAATAGAAACGTCCACCCTGCTTGCGTCGATACAGTCTGAATTTTTGCTTCATAACAATTGATTGATGAGTTATGAGGCTAAAGCAGAGCTTACCATACGAGTGAGCGAGTAGTGGCAGAGGTCAGCGTGAGCAGTTAGCCAGCACTGCCGGAGCAGCACCGTCACTGGCATACTTGCTGGCACTCATCACCGCAACCCACCGCAACTCGTTGATGCACCCGCATCGCTGGCAAAAGAGCAACGTCGCGGAGCGACGCATGACCGGGTTTGAAAGGAGGCCAAACATCAATCGTCGCGCCGCGACGAGAAAGGCGGTGAACTCAATCCCGCGGGCTGAAGCCCACGTCTACCATCGAAGCCTCGCTCCGCGAGGCGTCTCTACTCCCGCACCGCCGCTTGCAGTTTCTGTTTGAAGTCGGCGACGAGCTTGTCATGGGCGGCGTTCACCTCCGGATCGGTCAACGTCTTGTCCGCTGCGCGATAGGTGAACGCGTAGGCCACGCTTTTCTGGCCGTCGGGCACGTTCTGGCCGCGGAAGACGTCGAAGAGCTCCACGTTTTCCAGGTTCGCCGGCTTCGCCTTCTTCACGACATCGAGCACGGCATCGTGAGTCACCGTTTCGCCGACCAGCATCGCCACGTCGCGGCGAATGCTCGGGAACTGCGGCAGCGCCTTGAACGACTTCGCGGCATTCCGGCGCGCGAGCAGTTGATCGAGGTTTAGCTCGGCGAGGAAAACGGCGTCGCGGAGGTCATACTTCTTCGCCAGCGTCGGGAGGAGTTGTCCCATCTCACCGAGCACCAGCTTGCCGCCAAGCGCAATCGTCGCGGACTCCAGCAGTAGCGACGTGCTCTCAGCACGACGGTTGAAACCAACACCTCGCAGGCCGAATTGTTCGAGGAACTCTTCGAGCAGACCCTTGAGATCGTAGACGTCGAACTTCGCATCGCGGTCGTCGCCGCTCCAGAAGCTCTGCGCGCGCTGGCCGGTCAACGCGATGGCCACGTGACGCTCTTCCTTGGTCTGGCCGTTCACGTTGATGAACACGCGTCCGACTTCGAACAAGGCCGCGTCGTAATTTTTGCGGCTGACATTGTGCCGGAGCGAATCGAGCAAACCCGGCAGCAGCGAAGGACGCAGGGCGTTCATGTCGCTGCTGAGCGGATTCGCCAGCATCACGAGAGATTCAGGAGCGACCGCGAGTTTCGCCGCTGCATCCGCGATCAACGTCTGGCCCGTGGCTTCGCTCAAGCCCATGCCGGAAAACAGGCGACGCGCTTCGGCGATCTGATCGTAAACCGCATCGAACGCGTTCGTGCCAATGGCGCCGCGCGGTGGCGTGCTCGGAATCTTGTCCACGCCGTAGAGCCGCGCGACTTCTTCGATGAGATCAACTTCCTGTTTCAAATCCACGCGCCACGATGGAACTCCAAACAAGCACTTGCCCGCCTGCTGTTCGATCACTTCGAGTCCAAGCTTGGTGAGATACGAAATCTGATCGCCGTCCGGAATACTGATACCGAGTAACTCGTTTGTTTTGGAAAACTCAATTGAAATGGTTTTACCGATGTGAGCCGGCATGGCCCCAACACTAAAGCCTTTCCGGTTTGCGACCTCCTGAACCAAGTCTTGCTCACTCCGGATTCTGGAAATACTTTGCGGTACAGCAAATACCCACCAGTCCCTGGTTCTGTCACTCAAATTTTTTGGAGCCAAGGATCCCATAATGCCACCCACGGAGCGAATGCCAATTTCCTTGAGCGTTGATTCGATCTCTTCCTCGTTAACATTGGTTCCCAACTGCTGCAGCGCAACAGCCGGGCGTAAGGCAACAAAATTCCAACCCTCGTATGGGTTCGGGAGGCTTTGGCTCGAGTAATCCTCGGCAATCCGCTTTGCTAGCTGCTCCTCATGCTTTTTAGCCTCGTCTCCCGCACTGATATCATGACCGATGAAGTCCACCGCGCCGGGCACGAGCTGACCGCCGGCGGTTTCGAGAATGAGCTGCGCGCAGCGACGGCTCGCCCAATCCGCGATGCCGATGTCGCAGCCGCGCTCGAAGCGATAGCTCGATTCACTGCGCAGACCGAGCGTCTTGCTCGTGCGGCGGATGTTCGTCGGCTTGAAGTAAGCGCTCTCGATGAGCACGTCCTTAGTCGAGTCGTTAATCTCCGTGTTCAATCCGCCCATCACGCCGGCGAGCGCGATGCCGCGTTGTTCGTCGGCGATGAGCAGGTTCTCGGCGGCCAACGCGCGTTCCTGTCCGTCGAGTGTCTTGAACTTCTCTCCCTCGGTCGCGCGACGCACAACGATGGTGGGCTTGCCGCTCGCGCCCTTGCCAATGAGATGATAGTCGAACGTGTGAAGCGGCTGACCGATTTCGAGCATCACATAGTTCGAGATATCGACCACGTTGTTGATGCTGCGAATGCCGACCTTCTCCAGGGTCGTGCGCAGCCAGTCCGGGCTCGGACCGATCTTCACGCCAGTGACAACGCGCGCGGTGTATCGCGGGCAAAGCTCCGGCTCATCCACGCGGACGGCGACGTAGCTATCCACGCCCGTGCCCGCTGGTGCCCCGGCGACAGATACGGGACCGCTGGCAACGGACAATTCCGGCAGCTTGAGAGGGTTGCCAGTAACCGCCGCAATCTCTCGCGCAATGCCGATGACGCTATTCAAGTCGGGCCGGTTCGGCGTGACTTCGAGATCGTAAATCACGTCGCTGCCCGCGCGGCCGAGATACTCGGCGAACGGCTGGCCGACCTTCGCGTCCTCGCGGAGGATGAGCAGTCCGTCAACTTGATCCGGCAAGCCGAGTTCCGCCGGCGAGCACATCATGCCGTGCGATTCCACGCTGCGGATCTTGCCGACCTTGATGGTGAACGGCTCCTTGTCGCCGGGCTTCATCGGCAGCGACGCGCCGGGCAGGATGAGCGGCACCTTGTCGCCCGCCTTGAAGTTCTGCGCGCCGCAAACGATCTGGCGCTCGCCGGTGCCGTCGTTCACGCGGCAGACGGAAAGCTTGTCGGCGTTCGGATGTTTGTCGCGCGTGATGACCTGCGCCACGACGATGCCGGTGAATTCGCCTCCGAGCTTCTGCACGCCCTCGACTTCGAGTCCGAGCATGGTGAGCCGCTCGGTCAGTTCCTCGGGCGACCAGTTGAAATCAACGTATTGCTTGAGCCAGTTCAGGGTGACTTTCATGTCCGTAAAAAATTAAGGCTGCTTCGAGCCGATCACTTCCGCGATCGGCGGCGCGCTTTGCGGGAACGCGCCGTGAAAATTCTGTCCGACGAACGCACCGACCGTGGCCGCGATCTGCGCCTGCCGAATCGCCGGCGTGTTGCTGCGCTCGCCAAGCGCCGCAGTATCCGGCCCGAGCACGGCGAACCACATGTAGGCGGAGTCCACGATTTCCTTGCCGTGATTCTTCCACGCGACCGGCGCCGGTCCACGCCCGTGATCGACGCTGATGACGAATGTCGTCGTTCCGCGATACTCGGGAATCGATTGCGTCAGCGCCCACAGCTCGCCGATGAAGCGATCAAATTCGTATGCACCGCGCAGGTAACGCTCGTAATTGCCTTCGTGCGCCCAGTCGTCCGTCTCGCCGAAGGAGACATACATCGCGCGCGGTTTGATCGTGCGCACCGCGTGCTTTGCCGCATACCCGACGAAAGTGTCGAGCGAGACGCCGGACCAGATGGTCTGCCCGCGCTCGGCCATTTCTGTGAGCGCGGACGGCACGGACATGCGCTCCGTTCCCTCTGGAACTTTGAAGCTGCTCCAGACCGGGAAGCCGGCGCGAGGCGCATTGAGAATCCACGGCAGCACATCCCAGTTCACCGCCGCAGCGACGCGCCCGCGGAACTCCGGCTTGCCATGCAGCCACTCGAAGACGTTGGTGTTCGCGTTGAGAATCTTGTCGTTGCTGTCGATCTTCGGGTCCGCATAGCCGGTGAGAAACTCGTTGTAGCCGGGATAGGAAAAGTTCCGCCCGTTCGACACGCGCACCTCGCTGCCCTTGTCACGATTGCCCCAGAGCTGGCCTTGCTTCGCCACCGTGCCCCAGAGGAATGGGAACAGCACCTCGCGCCGCGCCTCCGGAGTTTCGCGCCAGAACTCTTTGCGAATCGCGTTGCTGTTGCCGAAGTTCCCGAACTCCTTGTTGAACGGCATGTCTTCCGCGCCACGAAACACTTCCTGCCAGCGCAGCCCGTCCGCGGTGATGAGGAAGACGTTTTGGGTCTTCAGCTCGGCGGCGGGAAGGCTCAGAGCAAATGCGCTGACCAATAAGGGCAGGAGAAGGCGAATCATGAGCGGCTTAGAATTGGCGCAAGAACCGGGCGTCGTTTTCGTAGAACAACCGGATGTCGTTGATGCCGTAGCGAAGCATGGCGATGCGTTCGATGCCGAAGCCGAACGCCCAGCCGGTCCATACTTCCGGATCGTAGCCGACGTTCGCGAAGACTTGCGGATGGACCATGCCGCAGCCGGCGATCTCCAGCCAGTCCTTGCCCAGCTTCTTCACGAGCGAGTTGGTGAAATCGATCTCCAGGCTCGGCTCGGTGTAGCTGAAGTAGTGCGGCCGGAAGCGCAGCTTCACATCGGAGCCCATCAGTTCCTTGAAGACGAACTCGACTGTGCCCTTCAGGTCGCTGACGGTGACATTCTTGTCCACGTAGAGGCCTTCGATCTGGTGGAAGGTCGGGTTGTGCGTGGCGTCCGCGTTGTCGCGACGATACACGCGGCCAGGCGCGATGATGCGAATCGGCGGCGGCTGCGACTTCATCACGCGAATCTGCACGGAGGAAGTGTGCGTGCGGAGGAGAGGCAGTTTCGCGTTCTGGGTTTCGGGTTTCGAGTTGTTCCCGACGTAGAACGTGTCCTGCGAATCGCGCGCGGGATGGTCTGCGGGCGTGTTCAGCGAATCGAAGCAATGATAGTCGTCTTCGATCTCCGGCCCGTCCGCCACCACGAAGCCAATCTTGCGGAAGGCGCGCACGATGTCGTCCGTCACCTGCGTGAGCGGATGCAGCTTGCCGACGGCACGGCGACGTCCAGGCAGCGTGAAATCGGCGGGCTCTTTCGGCAGCGCGGCCTTGAGTTCAAGTTCCTCGCGGCGCGCGACGAGCGCGGCTTCGAGTTCCACCTTGGCGGCATTGATGAGCTTGCCGGCGGCGGGCTTCTCTTCCTTCGGCAACGTGCCGAGCTGTTTCATCAGCGCGGTGAACTTGCCATTCGGCCCGATCCACGCGCCCTTGGTTTGCTCGAGGGCGGCGAGGTCCGGCGCGGCCTTCAACTCGGCGAGCGCAGACAACTTCAGCGGTTCGATTTCGTTCAGGAGCGACATAGGCTAATTAGCCGCGAAAGGACACGGGGAACGCAAAGGAAAAATTCCCGGCACACCGAACCTTCGTGGCAGACATCTCTCAGAAATAAAAAACGGGCGGCCTTTGCAGGTCGCCCGTTGGTTGAAAACAGTTCGCTTCGATTAAGCCTTCGCCAGAGTGGCAGCGGGCTTGGCCTTCAGCGCGGTCTGGGCGAGCTTGACGAGTTCGCCAAACGCGGCGGCGTCTTGCGCGGCGATGTCCGCGATGACCTTGCGGTCGAGCGTGCACTTCGCTTCCTTCAGCCCTTCGATGAGGCGGCTGTAGGTGATGCCGGATGCGCGGGCAGCGGCGTTGATGCGCGCCTGCCAGAGCATACGGAAGGTGCGCTTCTTGACCTTGCGGTCCCGGAAGGCGTACTGACGCCCGTGGTCGACGGCGTCGGAGGCGTAGCGGTAAAGCTTGGAGCGCTTGAGGCGGAAGCCCTTGGCGGCTTGTAACATTCTCCCGCGACGTTTGCGGGAAGCTGGGGCGTTGGTAACTCGCATGGTCTGTCTAGGAAGTTAAAGGGTGAAAGTTATTTCAGGCCGAACGGCAGGTTCTGCGTGATGCGATACGTGTCCGTGGCGTCGACCACTGCGGCCTTGCCGAGGCCACGACGGCGCTTGGAGCTCTTGGATTGGAGCAGGTGGCGACGACCCGCCTTCGAGCGGAGCACCTTGCCGCGCGCGGTGAGTTTAAACCGTTTCGCAACGGACTTCTTCGTTTTGATGCCTTTAGGACGACGCATAGTCTTTAGCTTTTCTTAGAAAAGAGCGCGCAATATAGGGACCGCCCAAATTGGAAGCAAGCGGTATTTTTGCCAGCGAAGGTACTTTCACCGGAAACCCGCCCACCGGAGCTGCGGAAACGTTCGATTAAGCCAATCAGGCCGGCACATCGACCCATTGGCGGGTTTCGGCGGAGTGAAGGGCAGCATCAATCACCGCCTGCATACGGACCCCATCCCAAAAGGACGGTACACAAGGCCGATCGTTGCGGATGGCGTCAATAAACTCCCACGCCTGGTCGTAGCGGAAGGAAACCAGCGGGTCACCCACGCCCGGATCCCGCGGCGAACCCGGCCAGGTCCAGAACTCTTTCGGCACCGAGAGTGCCTTCAGCCCCGGACCGCCGACCTGACCATACTGAAGCTCGTTCCAGGTGCCCGTCGTGAAACTGAAGCTCGCGGCGCTGCCGTTCAGCTCGACGCGGTCCGGACTACGCCAGCTTTCGTTCACGCCGCTGGCGAGCTTGGAGCTTTCCAATACGCCGCTGGCGCCGCCTTCGAACTCGGCGAGAATCGCCACCCAGTCGTCGGTGTCATTCGGCGCGCCACCGCGAATCGGGGTAAGATTCTTGATATTCGCCACCAGACGTTTCATCGGGCCGATCAGAAGATGAGCGAAATCGATGCGATGGCTGAGCATGTCACCAATCTCACCCGTGGCCGCGAGTTTCTTCACCTGACGCCAGCCCACATTGCGCGTGCCCCAGTCCTGTAACCGGCACGAGCGGTAATGATACGGCTGCCCAAGGTCGCCGCGCTTCACAAGGTGATCGAGGTAACGCATCGCCGGAACGAACCGGTAGGTGAACGCCGTCATGTGCCGGACGTTCGCGCGATCGGCCGCTTCAGCCATCTGCACCGCCTCAGCGTAGCTCATGGCAATCGGTTTCTCGCAGAGCACGTGTTTGCCCGCCGCAATGGCCGCCAGCGCGATCGGCCCGTGGGTGAAATTCGGCGTGGCGATGATGACAGCGTGGACATCATCGCGCTTCACGATGTCCTCGTAGTTGGTGGATGCGACTGTGACCCCGGTCTGTTGTTTCGCGGTCTCCAGCGTCGCCGCGTTGGCGTCGCAGAGCGCGACGACTTTCGTCTCAGGACAGAGGGCGAGTCCGGGAAGATGATTCTGAAGAGTGATGCCGCCACAGCCAACAATCGCAACGCCGATGGATTTCATGGATCAAAGAGTTCGCAACAATCGATAACGGGCGGCGAGTATGCCGTCGGTGTTCCAAGTTCCAAGTTCCAAGTTCTGCGCGCCGATTGCGACTTGTCACGGGCGGGCATTTCCCTTCTAAGAAGGCCGGTGAACATCTGGGAAATCATTATCTTGGGCATCGTCGAAGGCGTGACAGAGTTTCTGCCGATCTCTTCCACCGGTCACCTCATCCTCGTGGAACGCTGGCTGAAACTCGCCACGCATCCGACCGAGATGTTCAACGTCGTCATTCAATCCGGCGCCGTCATCGCCGTGGCGGTGGTTTTCTGGAACCGGCTCAAGGACATGGTCACCAACTGGAAATCGCCGGAAGTGCAGCAATTCGCGCTTAAGATCGCAGTGTCTTTCTTCATTACGGGCGTCGGCGGCTTGGTGTTGAAAAAACTGGGCTTGAAGCTCCCGGAAACCGCGGCGCCTGTCGCGTGGGCCACGCTGATTGGCGGCGTGGTCATTCTCGCGATGGAACGCTGGCTGAAGGGAAAACCCGGCTCGAACGACATCACCTGGACCGTCGCCATCGCCGTCGCTGGCGCGCAATTGCTTGCTGCGGCGTTTCCCGGCACGTCGCGCTCCGGCGCCTCGATCATCATCGCCCTGCTCTGCGGCATCGCCCGGCCGGCGGCGACCGAGTTTTCGTTTCTCGTGGGCGTTCCGACGCTGATCGCTGCCGGTGGCTATACGATGTTGAAATCGTTCAACGAACCCCACGAACCGTGGTGGCAAATCGGCCTTGGGACATTGGTGTCAGCGATCACCGCCTTCATCGTCGTGCGCTGGCTGCTGCAATTCGTGCGCAGCCACACGTTCGTCATCTTCGGCTGGTACCGAATCGTGCTCGGCGGACTCATCCTCGGATTCATCGTCTTCGGTTGAGCGCTCACGAAACCGGTTTTCCCGCTGGCGTTCAGTGCGTGGATTTGGTGACCTCGCGCCATCGCTTATGAAAACCGTCGTTCGCGGAACTCGATCCCGCCTTCCTGACCTCGCTGCGCTGCTCCTCGCGCTCGGCTTCACCGCATCGCTGGTTGCTGCACCGGTGTTCAAGCCCGCGCGGCTCGCCGAGATGGACGCCGCCATCACGAACGCCATCGCGGAGAAGAACATTCCCGGCGGCGTGCTCTGGGTAGAACGACAAGGGCTCACCTACCACAAAGCCTTTGGCAAACGCGCGCTGGTTCCCGCTGCTGAAAACATTACCGAGGACACCATCTTCGACGCCGCTTCGCTCACGAAGGTCATCTCCACCGCGCCTGCCGTCATGCTGCTGGTCGAGCGCGGTCAGGTGAAACTCGAAGCGCCGGTGCGCACTTACATCCCGGAGTTTCGCGGCGAAGGCACGGAGGCCATCACTGTGCGCCATTTGCTCACGCACACGTCCGGGTTGAAGCCCGGCTTGTCCGCGACTCCGCCGTGGCTCGGCTACGATGTCGGCATCGGACTTGCCTGCGTGGAAAAGGCGACGAACGCGCCCGGCACCACGTTCCGCTACAGCGACATCAACTTCATCCTGCTCGGCGAAATAGTGCAGCGCGTGTCGCAGCGGAAGCTTAACAACTTCGTTGCGACCGAGCTCTTCGGCCCGCTGCGGATGCGCGACACGGGTTACCTGCCGTCGTCGAACCAGCTCGCCCGTATCGCGCCGACGGAACAGACGACCAACGGCATGTTGCGCGGCGTGGTGCATGATCCAACGTCGCGACGCATGGGCGGTGTCACGGGGCACGCCGGGCTGTTCACCACGGCGAATGATCTCGCGCGCTTCGCACGCATGATGCTGAACGGCGGCGAGCTCGACGGCGTGCGCGTTTTCAAGCCGGAGACGGTGAAGCTGATGACTTCCGTGCAATCGCCCGACGCTGTCCAGAGCCGGCGCGGGCTCGGCTGGGATATCGATTCGCCCTACAGCCGGCCGCGTGGCAGCGTGTTCCCGCGCGGCTCGTACGGGCACACGGGCTGGACGGGCACGGCGATCTGGATCGATCCGTTTTCGAAGACGTTCTGGGTTTTCCTCTCGAACCGCGTGCATCCCGACGGCAAGGGCAATGTGCTGCCGCTCTACCTCACGCTCGGCACGCTCGCCGCGAAGGCGGTGGATGGCTTCGAATTCGGTGCGGTGCAAGGTCAGTTGCCATTCCGCACGAACTTCATCGCGGCCGCGGTGGACACGAACGCCATCGCCAAGACGAACAACCTCTTCGCGCCGCGTCCGGCGTTGCCCGGCGTGCTCAATGGCATCGACGTGCTGGTGAAACAAAACTTTGCGCCGCTGAAGAGGAAGCGCATCGGGCTGGTCACGAATCACACCGGCCAGGACCGCTGGCGCAATGCGACGATTGATCTGCTCTTCCACGCGCCGGACGTGCAGCTCAAGGCGCTCTTCAGCCCCGAACACGGCATCCGCGGCGCGCTCGATGAGGCGGTGGGCGACAGCGTGGATGAAATCACCGGCCTGCCGGTTTACAGCCTATACCCGAAGTCGCCGGCGAAAAAGAAGGATCAGACCGAGAAGGAATACAACGCGCTGATCAACCAGCTTCGTTCGCCGCAGCCCGCTGTGCTCACGAATCTCGACGCGCTCGTGTTCGACATTCAGGACATCGGCTGCCGCTTCTACACCTACGTGGCGACGATGGGCCTGTGCATGGAAGCGGCCGCGCGCGCCGGCATTCCGTTCTACGTGCTGGACCGCGTGAACCCGATCAACGGCGTCGCCGTGGAAGGCCCGGTCTACCAGGGCGACCCGCACTTCGTGGCGTGGCACGACATTCCGCTGCGTCACGGTATGACCGTGGGCGAACTGGCGCAGATGATTAACGCCGAGCGCAAGGTGAATGCGAAACTGACAGTCATTCCCGTCGAAGGTTGGAAACGCGATTTGTGGTTCGATGAAACCGGCCAGCCGTGGCGGCATCCCTCGCCGAACATGCGCAGCGTGAACGCGGCGACGTTGTATCCGGGCACAGGCTTGCACGAATCCGCCCTCTCCGTCGGACGCGGCACCGACACGCCGTTTGAGATCGTTGGCGCGCCTTACATCGACGACCTCGTGTTCACTGCGGAGTTAAACAAGGCGAAGCTGCCTGGCGTGCGCTTCGTGCCGATTCGTTTCACGCCCACCTACAGCACGTTCAAGGACCGCGAGTGCGGCGGCGCGGCCATCGTGGTGACTGACCGCGAGAAGGTGCAGGCGGTGGACGTTGGCATCGTGATCGCGCTCACGGCGCAGCGGCTGTATCCGAAGGACTACGCGCTCGACAAGACCAAGGTGCTGCTGCGCGAACCAGCAACGCACGAATCGATCGTTGCGGGCGGTTCGCTGAACTTCATCAAGTCACAGTGGAAAGGCGAACTGGAGCAGTTCAAGAAACGTCGGGCGAAGTATCTGATCTACAAGTGAGCCCGGAATGACGGACCTACGGTTTTGAATCAGAGACTTTAGAGATCGTGAGGAGATACGATCCTGTCAGCTGATCACTGACTTGCATACTCCGCGCAGGCGCACGCCTGAAACCATGCAGATCAACTCGGAACCAGATATAATCCCGATCGGCTGGGTCCGGCAAAATGAAGGCAGTAGGAAAGTGATTTGGGAGCCTCAACGCAACCACGCCCATTTCATTCAGGTTGGTGGAAATCGAGCGAGGCGCATTCAGGGGGAAAATTTTATAACTGAACTCAACCTCAAGCTTTCGTTTGTCAGATGGGGACGGCGAACCGTAAACCGATTGTTCAAATTTGAGCGTGTAGTTGTCGTATCGATAAAAGCTACACCCCGAAACCAACAGCAATAAGCCGGCGCTTATTACAATTCTCGAAAGAACAGATCGGAGCATGCCGGCGCTGGGCTCTTGGGTTTTCATCAACTAATCAGCTCCGCCGAATCTTCGGTGCGTGCGGTGGCTCGGCGGGCTTGTTCGTGGGCCAGAGCTCTACGGTCATTCCGGGCTGCCATGGCACCAGCTTTTTGTTCACGACGAGCGCGCGGGGCATCAGCTCGACTTCGTGCCCGAGCAAATTGAACGTCACCACGCCGGGCAAGAAGGTCAGGTCCTCGAAAATCACGCTGCCGAACGGCACCGGCTGTTTCACGCGATCGAAGGTCATCTGCGCCGAAGTATTGGTCACGCTCTCGCCGTGCACGATCACGCGGGCGTTGGTGATGCTCAAATACGGCTGAGTGACCAACATTATCGCATCACCGCCAGCCGCCGCTTGAAATTCGACCTGCCACGGCCCCTTGGTCAGGCGCGATTTCTCGATCCAGAAAAAGAGCGCCAGATACACCGCCAGCACTGCCGCAAACAGCAGGGCCACTTTTTTCACCGTCAGGCCAGATTTCATTCGCGCAAATCGTGTGAGGTCGGAGTGGTCGAGTCAAGGGTGGGCCGGGAAGAGTCTTTTGCCGGGAACCTCCCCCGCCGCAGTCCCAGTTCCCGACCGCGCTTCCAGCGTGGGCTTGCTCCGGGCTGGCAAACACGCTATTTCACCGCGCATGGATTCCAGGGAAGCGTTCATCGCCCTGAACATGATCGAGCGGGTCGGCCCCGTGCGCGTGCGCCAGTTGCTCGAACATTTCGGCGAGGCACCGGCCATTCTCCGCGCCTCACGGCAACAACTGCTCGCCGTTCATGGCATCGGGCCGGACACAGCGGATTCGATCGTGAACTGGGAAAAGACGGTCGACCTCGCCGGCGAGTTGAAACGCATCGCGGAGTTTGGCTGTCACGTCTTGATTCAAGACGACGAGAACTACCCGCCGTCGCTCCGGGAGATTTACGATCCGCCCATCGTGCTCTATGTGAAAGGCACGCTCGACGCGAAAGACCGCAACAGCGTCGCCATTGTCGGCTCGCGCCAGACGACGCATTACGGCCTCGAAGTCGCGCGTAAGTTTGGCTACCAGCTCGGCTACGTGGGCGTGACGACGGTGAGCGGCGGCGCGCGCGGTATCGACACCGCGGCGCATCAGGGCGCGCTCAATGCCAAAGGCCGCACCATCGCGGTCCTCGGCACGGGCATCAACATCGTCTTCCCTCCGGAGAACGCGGAACTCTTCGACCGTATCTCGACGAGCGGAGCGATCATCACGCAGTTCCCCTTCAACCGTCAGGCGGACAAGCAGACCTTCCCCATTCGCAATCGCATCGTCGCCGGCATGACGCTCGGCACGGTCGTAGTGGAAGCAAACCTCAGCAGCGGCGCGCTGATCACGGCGAATTTCGCGACGGAATACGGACGACAAATCTTCGCGGTGCCGGGACGAATCGATTCGCCGCGCAGCAAGGGATGCCACGAATTGATCAAGGCCGGCGCGAAACTGTGCGAAGGCGCCGAGGATATCCTGAGCGAGTTCGAGTATCTCTTCCCGAAACCGAATCGTCCCGCGTCGCCGAACGAAACCGGCGTGCTGCCCGCGCTGACACTCTCCGCGAATGAACAGGCGGTTTACGACACTTTGAAGTCGGACGGCGAGATCGGCATCGACGAAGTCATTCGCTTCAGCGGCCTGCCGAGTTCCGCGGCGTCCGTGGCGCTGCTCAGCCTCGAAATGAAACGGCTGATCAAGCAGCTGCCCGGAAAGATGTTTGTGCGCAATCGCTAGAACTCAACCTGCATTCCAAGCTCCACGACGCGGTTGGCCGGAAGGTTGAAGAAGGCTGTCGCCGGCTGGGCATTCCTCGAAAGGAACGAAAAGACTCTCTCCCGCCAGAGCGCCATTCCGGGGCGCTTCGATGGGATGATGGTTTCCCGCGAGAGAAAGAAGGTCGTGTCTGCTTCCCGCAGTTCAAGTCCAAGGGGCACGCAGGCTGCGAGCAGCTCCGCGATCGTCACGCGCTCCATGAAACCGCACTTGCACATCACGCGGAACAGCCCATGACCCAATTCCTCGACCTTCACCCGCTCGTCCGCATTTACGTGCGGCGCTTCGATGACGTTGACGGTGAGAACCACCGAACGTTGATGCAGCACGCGGTTGTGTTTGAGATTGTGCAGCAGCGCGAGCGGAGTGCCGTTCGGATTGCCGCTCATGAATACAGCCGTGCCTTTCACGCGATGCGGCGGGTCCTGCGCGATGCTTTGGATAAACACATCCAGCGGCAGCACGCTGGCCGCGAGCCGTTGACCGAGCAGACGCCGGCCGGTTTTCCAGGTCGTCATGATGGTGAAAAGAAGCGCGCCAATCACCAGCGGGAACCAGCCGCCGTGAAGAATCTTGAGCGCGTTGGCTCCAAAGAACGCGAGTTCGAGAACCAGGAATCCGCCGCACAGGAGGCCGGCTTGGAATGACGTCCATCGCCACAGCTTCCGAGCAGCGAAGAAGAACAGGATGGTGGTGATGACCATCGTCAATGTCACCGCGATGCCGTACGCCGCGGCGAGCCGGCTGGAGCTTTGGAAGCCGAGCACAAGCGCGATGCATGAGAGCATGAGAATCCAGTTCACCAGCGGCAGATAGATCTGCCCACGCTCATGCGCCGAGGTATGGCGAATCTCCATGCGCGGCAGGTAGCCAAGCTGAATCGCCTGCATCGAGATCGAGAACGCGCCGGAGATGAGTGCTTGCGACGCGATCACAGCCGCCATGGTGGCCAGTATGACCAGCGGATACAGCGCCCATTGCGGCGCCAGCTTGTAGAAGGGGTTGACCGCCGCCGAAGGATCGCTCAGCAGCAACCCGCCCTGCCCGAGGTAATTCAGCATCAGCGCGGGAAACACGACGGCAAACCATGCGCGGCGGATGGGTTTGGCGCCGAAGTGACCGAGGTCGGCATACAGCGCTTCCGCTCCCGTCACGGACAAGAAGACCGCACCGAGTACGACGAACGCAGCAGAGCCGTTGTTGAGCAGGAACTGGAAACCGTGATGAGGACTCAACGCGCCCAACACTTCCGGAGCCATCGCGATGCCCCGAACGCCGAGCGCCGCCAACACCAGAAACCAGACCAGCGTCACCGGCCCAAACGCACGCCCCATGCCGCCTGTGCCGACACGCTGCACGGCGAACAGCGCGACGAGAATGACGATGCTCAACGGCACGACGTAGGGCGAGAAGAGCGGAGTGGCCACTTCAAGACCTTCAATCGCACCCAGCACCGTGACGCAGGGAGTGAGCATGCCGTCGCCGTAAAGCAACGCCGCGCCGAAAACACCGAGCCCAATCAGGATCGCGCGTCGCCGTCCGGCGACGGGTTCATCGCCAAACGCCAGGGCCAGGAGCGACAAGATGCCGCCTTCGCCCTTGTTGTCTGCGCGCAGGACGAAGATGAGGTACTTGAAGCAAACGATGGCAGTAAGCGACCAGAAGATGAGCGAGAGAATGCCGAGGACACTTTCGGGAGAGACACCGACTGAATGCGCGCCGTGAAAACATTCACGCAACGCATACAGCGGGCTGGTGCCGATGTCGCCGTAGACGACGCCCAGCGCACCCACCATCAGGCCCACCATTCGTTTCGAATCCGACTGAGTCGTTTTCATAACTTTCCCGCGTTGACCAAACTACAGGATCGGCGAAAAGCCGCCTGCCGCGCCAGGAGACGCCAGAAAGCGTTCACGGCGATTTACGTCTGGGAGAATCAGGGAAGCTGCCTCAGGCAGTTCTCGAAGTTCGCCCTTCCAAATGCCGACGAGGTTAGCTGACGGGCTCGGCCTTGAAAGTGGCCTTGGCACCAGTTACCCGGCACCGTTCGCCCCATCCCCGCGCGAATCTTACTGCGTCGCACGAGGCGCTTGGGTCCCCCGTATCCGGCCTCAGGAAGGAAGCCGGATTTAGGCTGCGACGGGAGAGAATCACAGCCGGCGCGCCCTGTCAATTTCGCGGCAGCCCGTGTTGCCAGATCATTGTTTGACCCGACTCGGAGCGATGCCTACACTCCGCCTTCCGTTTTATGAAAGTTCTCATTTGTGACCCAATTTCGCCCAAAGGCATCGCTCTCTTGAAGGAGCGTCCCGAGTTCAACGTCGTCGTGCTGGACAAGAAACACGGCGAAGCCGAGCTGATCCCGCTCGTTGCCGACGCCGTTGCCATCATCGTTCGTTCCGAGACCGAGATTTCGCCGAAGGTGCTCGACGCTGCGCCAAAACTCCGCGTCGTGGGACGCGCAGGTGTGGGCGTGGATAACATCAATGTCGAGTCCGCCACCCAGCGCGGCGTGGTGGTCATGAACACGCCCGGCGGCAACACCGTCACCACGGCGGAGCTGACCTTCACCATGATTCTCTCGCTGGCGCGCAAGGTGCCGCAGGCTCACGCCTCCATGGCGGCGGGCAAGTGGGATCGCAAATCCTTCTCCGGCGTCGAACTCGCTGGCAAGACGCTCGGCATTCTCGGCATGGGCCGCATCGGCGGCGAGGTCGCCAAACGCGCGCTCGCCTTCGGCATGAAGGTGATGGCCTACGATCCGTATCTCACCGAAGCCCGCGCCCAGGCGCTTGGCGTCGAGCTCGCTGCGGATTTGGATGCCATCTATCGCGTCGCTGACTTCATCACCGTCCACATGCCGGTGACGGAGCAGACCAAGGGCATGTTGAACGCCACCGCGTTCTCCAAGATGAAGCCGAACGTTCGCATCGTGAACTGCGCGCGCGGCGAAATTGTGGTCGAAGCCGATCTGCTTGCGGCGCTCGATTCCGGCAAGGTTGCGGCCGCCGCGCTGGATGTGTTCCGCGAAGAGCCGTTGGCAGCCGACCATCCTTTCCGCAAGCACCCCAATCTCATTCTCACTCCGCATCTCGGCGCGAGCACGAAGGAAGCGCAGGAGAAGTGCGGCATCGAAGTCGCCGAAGTCATTACCTCGTACCTGCTGACCGGCGAGGTCCGCAACGCCGTCAACCTGCCGTTCCTCGACGCGAAGACTTACGAGCTCGTGAAGCCTTACCTCGTGCTCGGCGAGAAGCTCGGCAAGCTCATCGGCCAGATCGCGCCCGCCGCGGTGGACCGGCTGCACATCACTTACGGCGGCAAGGCGCAGGAGCTTCCGAACATCGATCCGATTTCGCGCGCGATCATCACTGGCTTTCTCTCCCGCACTCCCGCTATGGACGTGAACAACGTCAACGTCCGCAGCGTGGCGGCGAGCGTCGGGCTGACCGTGGAAGAAAAGCGTTCATCCGAGCCAGTGACCTTCAACGAATGGCTGCACGTGCAGGCCTTCAGCGGCACCGAGAAGGTGGCGTCAGCGGGCGGCACATTCTTCGGTTCGCCGAACAACCCGCGCATCGTCCGGCTCTTCAGCCTGCCGGTGGAAATCATTCCGTCCGGCGTCGTGTTCCTGATGAACAACAAGGATCGTCCGGGCATGGTCGGCCACATCGGAACGCTGATGGGCAAGCACAAGGTGAACATCGCCAGCATGAGCCTCAGCCGCGATCAGGTCGGCGGCCAGGCGCTCACGGTGCTGAACCTCGACAGCGTGCCGCCCCAGGCTGCGCTCGACGAGATTGCGAAGGATCCGGACATCACAAACGTTCGCGTCATCAAACTCTGACCCCAACTCATTCGATATCATGCGTCGCACCGCTGCCGCCCTGACTTTGGCTTTCGCCGTCATCTCCACTGCGGTGCATGGCGCGGAGAACACTCCTCGAACGCCGAAGCTCTCAGACCTCTTCGGCGACGACGTGATCGCCCGGGGCAAGGGTGTGGAGGTGAAGCGCAGCCATCTGGAGGAGGCGTTCACCGCCTTCAAGGCCAACCTCGCTGCGCGCGGACAGCAAATGCGGGAAGACCAGCGGTATGGTCAGGAAGCCCAGCTGCTGCAGCGGCTGATCGTCACCCAAGTTCTCACGAATCGCGTGACGGATGCAGATCGAAAACTGGCGAAGGAACTCGGCGAGAAGTTCGCTGCCGATTCCAGGAAGAGCGCGACCTCCGAGGAGGCCTTCAACCGCCAGCTGAAGGCGATGGGATTGACCCCGGAACAGTTCAACCGTCGCGTGACCGAGCAATCCCTCGTGGAAGCCGTGATCAAACGCGAGGTGACCTCGACGATTCAGATCACCGACGAGCAGGTGAAAGACTTCTACACCACCGGCAATGACGTCATCGTCCGGTTGATCCAGTCGGATCTGGCCAAGATTGAAAAAGATCCCGCCGCGCCAGCCGGATTGGTCAAGCAGATGAAAGAGCGGATGATCGAGATCCGGAAGAACAACCTCGCGCGCCTCGAACAGCCCGAGCGCGTCAAGGTGAGCCATATCTTCATGACCACGATCGACCGGCAGTCCGAGGAACCGTTGCCGGCGGAGCAGATCGCCTTCAAGCGCCAGCAGATGGCAAAGCTCCGCAAACGCGCGATCGACGGCGAGGATTTCGCGAAGCTGGTGCAGGACTTTTCCGAGGACCGCGGCCTGAAACAGACGAAGGGGGAGTACACCTTCTCGCGCGAAGATCCGTTCGCGCCCGAGTTCAAGGCGGCGGCTTTTTCCCTGATGCCCGGCCAGCTCAGCGACGTCGTCTCCACGGCGATCGGCGTGCACGTGATCAAGCTCCTCGAAAAGTTGCCGGCGAAGAAGGCGGAGTTCGACAAGGTCGCTCCCGATTTGAAGGACTTCCTCACCCAGCAGGAAATTCAGCGCGTCATGCCGGAGTTCTTCGCGCGCGTCGCCAAAGAGGCGGACATCGAGATCCTCGATCCCAAGTACCGGGCGAATGAACCGACCGAGCCTGCCGCCAAGACCCCCGCTGCGGCCAAGTAGCCAACGCTCGGTTTCTGCGTCTACCGCCGTTGGTTGTGGGTGGATTGGGAATACTTCGTCCGCGACAATTCGGTCACCCGCTCCACCAGCGCGTCATCCACCGGCAGCTTCAACCACTCCACCTGCCACTGCCGCGTTGCCACGTCACAGAACGCCCGCTCAAACGCAGCGCGTTCCGTTCGCGCAGGTGGTTGAATCGAGCCTTGAATCAACAGTCCATCCCGTGTCCGCCGCTGCGCCGCGCCGGCAATCTTCCGCCCGTCCAGCAGCACATCGAACTGCTCGGCGCCAATGAAGCACTGACCGGGCGCTTCCTTGCGACAACAGGGTGAAAGCTCGGCAGGCGCGCCCAGCTGTTCGAACGCAACACGCACCCACTCGTGAACCCGTTCATAACTCTCCGTCGCGCGAAGCGCATACCACGCATGATCCGGCGAAAACGCGAGGCTATAGGTCCAGTCCACGTCATGTGGAACCAGGCCACCGCCCGTGGAACGGCGAATCAACGGACGCAGCTGAGTCAGGCGCTCCACCTCAGCGTACTTCTGAAAATACCCGAACGTCGCAGCGGGCTCCGTCCAGCCATAGAATCGAAGTACCGGACGCCCCATGCGGCTCACCGACTCCAGCAAAGCCTCGTCCCACGCCATGTTATCGGCGGGGGAACAGACACCCGAGTTAAGCAAAAGCCATGACATGAGATTACTTGGAAGCGACCGACGACGACTTCAACCTGGTGGGACACCACTCGCGAATCTCACACGCGGCGCAGTCAGGCTTGCGCGCATCGCATCGACGCCGCCCGTGCCAGATCAGCCAGTGGCTGAAAAGCGTCCACTGCTCGCGCGGCACCAGCTTCATCAAGTCTTGTTCAACCTTCTCCGGATTCGTTTCCCGTGTCAGTCCCAGCCGCAATGAGAGCCGACCCACGTGCGTATCGACAACCACGCCCACATTCGTATCGAACGCATTCCCGAGCACGACATTCGCCGTCTTGCGCCCGACGCCGTCGAGGTGCGTAAGCTCATCCATCGTTCGCGGCACTTCGCCGCCATGCTTCTCCACCAGCTTGCGGCAGCACGCCTGAATATTCTTCGCCTTGTTGCGATAGAAGCCCGCCGACTTGATACATTCCTCGATCTCGCTCAATGGCGACTCAGCGTAGTCAGACGCCGTCTGGAACTTTTTGAACAGCTCCGCCGTGACGATGTTCACGCGTTTGTCCGTGCATTGGGCGGAAAGGATCGTGGCGATGAGAAGCTCCAGCGGGTTCGTGAAGTTCAGCTCGCAATGCGCGGTGGGATACACGCGCTGCAACGTCGCGATGATCTTCTTTGTCCGCGCCTGCCGGTCCGCCAAGGATTCGCGGGGCATGGCCTAGACCAGCTCTGGGGCAATGAAGTCCTCGGACGGCTTGAACAGCGGCGTGCCGTCGCGCGCTTCAGGATACTCGAACACCTTGCCTTCGAAGTTCCGGATGATCACACGGCTGGAGTTGCGCTGAAGGACGTAATCCGGATTCACCGGGACCTTCCCGCCGCCCCCGGGCGCATCGATGACATATTGCGGCACCGCGTAACCCGTCGTGTGGCCACGCAATCCCTTCATGATGTCGAGCCCCTTGCGCACACTCGCGCGGAGGTGAGCCGATCCGGCGATGAGATCGCACTGGTAAACATAGTACGGCTTCACGCGGCACATGAGGAGCTTTTGAACCTGCGCCTTCATCACCGTGACATCGTCGTTCACATGTTTGAGCAGCACGGATTGGTTGCCGAGAGGAATGCCGGCGTCTGCCAGACGGCCCAAGGCTTCGCGCACTTCGGTCGTCAACTCGCGCGGATGATTCGAGTGAACGCTGATGAACAGCGGATGGAACTGCTTGAGCATCGAGCAGAGCTCGGCGGTGATGCGTTGCGGCAGGAAGATCGGAATGCGCGTGCCGATGCGGAGGAACTCAATGTGCGGAATGGCGCGCAGGCGGCTGAGGAGATATTCCAGTTTCTCGTCGCTGAAGAGCAATGGATCGCCGCCGCTCAACAGCACGTCGCGAATCTCCGGATGGGTCGCGATGTAATCGATCTGCTTGTCGAACTCCGGGTGAAAATCGTAGCCCGTCGCGTTGCTCACCAACCGGGCGCGCGTGCAATACCGGCAGTAACTGGCGCACCGATCGGTCACGAGAAACAGGACACGGTCCGGATAGCGATGCACCAGACCCGGCACAGGCGAATGGGAATCTTCACCGCACGGATCGCTCATCTCCCAGGAGGCTGTCGTCGTCTCCTCGATGCGCGGAACAACCTGGCGGCGAATCGGGCAGTTCTCGTCAGCCGGATCGATGAGATTGAAAAAGTAGGGCGTGATGCCGAGCGCCAGCTTGGTGTTGGCGAGCTGCGTGCCGGCATATTCCTCCGGCGACATCGTCGGCATCAATCGCTGCAACTGCGCGAGCGTGGTGATGCGATTCTTGAGCTGCCAGCGCCAGTCGTTCCAGTCTGTTTCCGAAACGTCGCTCCAAAAGCCGCGACCGGCGGAGTGGAAGACTTTCAATTCGTTGAGGCGGGCGAGCTGGGAACTGAGTTCCTCCGCGGCACCTGAACTTATGTTGTGCATTGTGCGCGCACTATAGGTTGAGTCATTGACGTGTCAAGCGACCCGCCGGAAACACGCGCCACTGAAGCATCATCGGCTTTCCGCGGCTGGTTTCGGCTGTTGACGAAGCGTCGCGCGTTGTGCATCCAACTCGTCGAGCCGACGCAAAACATTGCGCGTCTTGCTGGAAATTTTCCGCACCGAATCACCACCGCGCGCCTTCGCTTTCGGATTCAATGCTGCGAGATGTTTCTGGAGAATCTCTGCGTAGGCATCGACCAATTCACCCAGCTCCAGCGCCACGCGCGGCCGCAACGCGAGCAGATGATTCACCTTCTCGGCGATGACCGGATGCTGTTTCGCGTCGTCCCACTCCGAAACGATGCGTTGGAGCGTCACGCTGGTGTTGATGGGAAGTTCCGAGGCTTCCAAGCGAACCTGCACTTGTGTCGCGAGGATCTCGTCGAACTGCTTCCAGCTCGTCTCCAGCGGCCAACGCGACAGCAGATCGCGGCTCGCCACGTTCGCAATGCTCAGCGCATACCACTTGTCGACGTCGATCAAGCGCTGGAAGTAGACGTTGAACGACTGCAGGAAGGTCGTCTGCCAGTTCAGATTCTGCGGCAGCCGCACGAGCATTTCTCGCAAACATTCGCGCCCGGTGCGCAGGCGCAGCAACTCGTGGACGAAGACCTGAGAGCAGGCGCGATAGAGCTCGATGTTCTCCGGAGCCAGCATCGCGGCAGTGGGCAGGCAAAGATCGTCAAACTTCAAGGCAGGTCGGCGCCGCAAAACTTCGCGGGCATTGCGCAACGGATCGTGCCGGAGGTCCCGCCGAATCACCTGGGTCTCCGGTTCGAGTGCCAGTGTGGCAAGAATCGTCGACTGCAGGTCCGCTGCAAAACCTTCTGCCAACCAGGGCGGCAGCTCCGCTTCCCGCGTCAGCGCCGTGCGGTTGGCGATCTCCGCCAGGATCACTTTAACCGCAGCGCGCATGAACCGATCCTTGTCGATGCGTTCCGGAATCTCGACGCGATAGCCCCAGCCATCCTTGAAGCGCACAGAATCGACATGGATCGCAGGCACATCCTCCTCTACCGGCTGAGTGGTGATGGAGATCAATCCGCGCCACTGATCCTTCAATTGCAGTTCGCCGAGAATGCTCTGCTTGATTCGTTCCAGCGAAACCGCCGTCAACGTGGGGTCCAGTCGAAGATACTGAACGGCCGAAGTGGAATATCCGGAAACCGGCGCGCCAAGCGGCAGCCCGCGCACGAGAAACTGGCCAGACTGACTGCGAACATTGACCGGCTCCTGCGCGAACGTCGGCCAAGACAGTCCCAGACAAAAAGCTACCAGCACCCGCAGTTTCGCCGGGAGGCGGCTGGTCACATTGGAGGGCATCGCACTCACGAATCGTTGGGCGGCGCTCAACCGCGTCCTCTACGTCTTGGACTTTGCTGATTTCGCCGGCTTCGACTCGCTCTTCGCGGCGGGTTTGCTGTCGCTGGCCGCCGGCTTCGAGGCTTTGGTGTCGGAACTCGATGTCGACGTGGAACTCGAGGCGCTGGCGTCCTTCTTGGCCGCTTCCTTATAGCCTTCGCTGCGGTAGTCGGTGATGTAAAATCCGGTCCCCTTGAAAATGAGGCCGGCCCCGGCGCTGATCATCTTCTTCACCTTGCCCTTGGCCCATTTCTTTTGAGGACAGATGTCCTCGGGGCAGGTCGCCAACGGCTTGGCGGACATCGATTGAAACTTCTCAAAATGATGTCCGCACTTCTCACAGACGTACTCGTATGTAGGCATAGCTGAAAATTTTTCTATTCTGCGCCAAGAAGCTGCAAAGATGCCGCCCGCATGGCAATGGGAAAATCCGAACGCCGTCGACTACTCGCCTTTCATCGCCTCCATCTGCCAGCGAATCAGCCCGCGCATCATCTCCATTTCGCCCGGAGTCAGTCCGGATTGCCGCACGTCCACTGACATCGCCGTCAGCCAAATCTCGCTTCGCGGGCGATAGCCCAGCTCCCCTCGCAAACGCTTCTCCAAATCCGCCATGTGCCCGGCGCCGTAAAAAATTGAGACCGCCCGTGCCGGTCGCGGCGCGCGCATTTCCCTTCGCAGATCATCGAGCACCACTTTGTTGCGCTCCTGGATGATGACTTCGAGCAGGCGTTGAATCTCTGGCGGCATGCCCTTCATCTGCGCCATGTCACCGCTCAACTGGCCCAGCATTTCGATCATCATCACTTTCGTCATCGCGCGCAATTTCGGGTTCGCACCGATGAATTTGAGCCCCACGTGCATCAAAGTGCCCAGCACCGAACTGCCGTCCATCACACCCATCAGCTGCTGAAACTCGCGACCGCCTCCCCCACCCTGCCCCGTCCCAGCACCGCCCGTGAGCAACCCCTGAAGCTGCGCCACGGTCAGATCGCTGTTCCGAAACTGTGGACGATCGTAGTCAATCGCCGACAGTTGAAATACAAGCCCCAGCGCGGACGCCATCGTGTGCTGAATGGATGTTTCCTCTCCCGGATCAAACCTCATCTGCTTCTTCGACTTCCCGCCCACGCCTTCGTAAAGCACGACGGGCAACGTTTCGAGATGCCTCTGAAGCTGGGTGAAGTAATTTGATTCTCCCAGGTGCGACACACCGGAGAGCCAGACTTCGGGGCCACGACCATTCGCGGGAACGAAACGCCGCAACGCAATCTGAAGTAAAATGGTGTTCGTGTCGGGCTTGGCCACCCGCATGTAGGGCTGCGGCTCCGCCGTGATAACCGAAATCCGTTCCTCCCGAAAACCGCTCGTCGCGCAGCCGGAAATCAACGTCGTCACCGCGAACAAAACCGCCACGCGGACGAAGGCAAAGAGATGGAAAGAATTCATGCGGGGCGTTTCCTCAACCGCCGATGCAACTCATCGAACGCGCCGGAGGAACGAAGTCCTTCTGGCCAATTCGATGTCCAGACTCCTTGTGGAGCACACGTTCCTTCAGCCACTCGCTCAATTCCTCATCCGTCATTCCCGAACGCATCCGATCCCGGAAATCATGTTCCGAAACACTGAACAGACACGTGCGGAGGCGTCCATCAGCCGTGATGCGAAGCCGGTTGCAATGACCGCAGAACGGCTCGCTTACCGGAGCGATGAGACCAATCTCACCATCACCTTCCGCAAACGACCAACGGCGGGCGGTTTCGGAAAGATTGAGCGAGGTCATCTGCCGGAGCGCAAACCGGCTTTGCAGCCGTTCGAGAATTTCTCGCGCCGGAACGACCAGCTCCTTCAGCCACGCGCGCGCGGAGTCGAGCGGCATGAACTCGATGAAGCGCATGGAGAGTCCTTCGTCGCGGCCGAACGTCGCGAGCGATTCGAGCTCGTGATCGTTCACGCCTCGAATGATCACCGCGTTCACCTTCACCGGATGTAACCCCAGTTCCTTGGCCAGGCGGATGCCTCCAAGCACTTCGCCCAAGCCATCGCGACCGGTGATCTTCTTGAAGTTGTCGCGATCGAGGGAATCGAGGCTGAAACTGATCCGCTTCAAGCCCGCCTCACGCAGGGCGACCGCCTTGTCCGCGAAGTGAAAACCATTCGTGGTGAGAGCGAGATCCTGCACGCCGTCGATGCGCGCAATCTTCTCCACCAACTTCTCCAGCTCCTGACGCAGCAGCGGCTCACCGCCAGTCAGGCGAATCTTCTCAACGCCCAACTCCACAGCCACGCGAACGAACCGTTCGATCTCCTCAAAGCTGAGAATCTTGGAGCGCTCCGTCCATTGGCGGGCAATCGGAGTGGCGTGTGGGACGTTGGCCCAGCGACCGCGATAGAAGTTGTAGGCCGCCTCGGTTTCCGGGAGGCAGTAGAGGCAGCGGAAGTTGCAGCGGTCGGTGACACTGATTCGCAGGTCGCGCATGACGCGACCATGCGAATCCACCAACAGACCGCTACGCCTCATTACTTGGGCGTGGTCGGAGCCGGTGCCTTCGTTCCGTCTGGCGCCACCACCTTCGCCCCGCCGTCCTGCTTGAGCTCGACGTTCAGATTGAAGTTGTTGGTCTTGGACGCCTGGTTGTTTGATCCCGCCATGAGTTTCTCCGCGCCCTTCTTCTCTGAAGCACCGTAGATGCCCATGCGGATCCATTCGAGACGACGCGCGACTGACAGCTCTTCTTTCAACCTCGCCACCTGCGTGCGCAAGGCCGCGAGGTCATTGAACTGGCGTTCCAGTTCCGCCTTCTCGACTTGAAGGCGCTTGAGCTCCTTGAGCAGGAATTCGCGGTCGCCTTCCGAAGCAGTCAGCTTGCGTTCCGTGTCCGCGATTTGCTTCCCGAGCTTGCCGATCGACGCCGTAAGGTCGTCCATCTTTAAAGTCAGAGCGTTGGTCTGCGTGGTCAGCTGGGCAATCTGCGCGTCGCGACGTTCGATCTCCGCCTTCGCGGCTTCAGCGGCGGCCTGCATTTCCTTCTGGGTGCGGGCGAGATCGGCGGAGAGCTTGGTCAGATTATTTGAGGCACCAGAAAGCTCTTCTCCCCGAGCGACGAGATTATTCTCTAGGTAAATCCGCAGCTTCTCCTGCTCGTCGAGCTTGCTCTTGGTCTCAGTGACGTTCTTGGTGAGCTCGGCGATCTTCGCCTCGTCCTGCTGCTTCACTTCGACGGACTTCTTTTTAACCGTCAGCAAACCCACCCCCAGACCGAGGGAGGCCAGAATCAGTATAATAATAGCTGCCTTCATAGGAATCGGAGAATGCGGACCCGCCCGACAAATGGCAAGCGCGACATCCGCATCTTGCTAAACAGACGCGCTCGCCTAGATTTGATTCATGGAATTGCCGAACACGGTCCCGGTGATGACGCTGCCGAGCGCGACGCTCTTTCCGCAGGCGCTCCTTCCGCTTTACATCTTCGAGCCACGCTACCGCCAGATGCTCTCGGACATGCTCAAGGCGGACCGCATGTTCTCCGTCGCGATGCAAAAGCCCGGCAAACTCCGCGAAACTCCCTGCAACGTCGCCGGCCTCGGTCTCATCCGCGTTTCCGTCGGCCATCAGGATGGCACGTCGCACCTGATTCTTCAGGGCCTCACCCGCGTCGAGTTGGTGGAAACGGTCTGCACCAAACCGTACCGCATGGCGAGCATCCGTCCTCTGCAGGCGACGCCAACCAAGGACGAAGCAGTCGACACACTTGTTTCCAAAGTCCACGAACTCGTGGACGAACGCATTCGCCTCGGTCCGTTTCCGTTTCCGTTTTCCGCCATCAAGCAAGCCGCGCCCGGAAAGAAGAAAAAGTCCGCGCCGAAGTTCACGGGCAAAGATGTCCTAAATTACCTCGAATCCCTCGCTGATCCCGATCAGGTCGCCGACCTCGTCTCCTGCGCGCTGCTCCCCGGCG
Source organism: uncultured Bifidobacterium sp. (assembly GCA_964491875.1). Lineage (GTDB taxonomy): Bacteria > Verrucomicrobiota > Verrucomicrobiia > Limisphaerales > JADJPG01 > JADJPG01. Next base: position 6,193 of record CAZBIC010000005.1, on the reverse strand, counting down.
CGGTGGAACGCCAAACCATCCTCGAAACCGTCCCGGTCGAAGCCCGCCTCCGGCACCTCATCCAGTTCCTCAACGAGGAAATCCGCCGGCTCCGGAAAGACAAGACGTCGTAAACGGAAGTTCCCGACTGCAATCGCGAGCTTGCGCCCACGCGCGCGATCCGGATCATTCCGCGCACCTATGAGCAAGAACGCTGTGGTGACTGGTGCGGGCAGTGGCGTCGGGCAAGCCGTCGCGCTCGCCTTGATCAAACAAGGCTGGCAGGTCGCCATCGTGGGACGACGCACAGCCACGTTGCAGGAGACCATCGATCTCGCCGGCGCCAGCAAGGATCAGCTCACCGCCTTCGCATGCGACATCGGCAAGAGCGACGCCGTTGAGAAACTGGGAAGAGAGGTTCTCGCGAAATTTGGTGCCATCGAAGTGCTCGTGAATGCCGCCGGCACCAACGCGCCAAAGCGCGCGCTCGAAGTGCTCTCCCTCGAAGATTACCACGGGATGATGGATACCAACCTCAACGGGGCTTACTACATCACCCAGGCGTTCCTCCCCTCGATGCGCGCACAGAAATCCGGCACCATCGTTCACATCGTTTCCGACGCCGGCAAGCAAGCCTCCCCCAAGGCCGGCCCCGCCTACGTGATGAGCAAGTTCGGCCTCGCCGGTTTAACTCAAAGCATCAACGCGGAGGAGCGCGGCAACGGCATTCGCGCCACGGCGATTTTTCCAGGCGACATCGACACGCCACTGCTGGACAAACGTCCATCGCCACCGCCGGCCGAAGCGCGCGCGAAAATGATGCGTGCCGAAGACGTTGCTGAATGCGCCATGCTGGCGATCAATCTGCCCAGCCGCGCGATCGTGGAGGAACTGATTGTGCGGCCGCGCTGAGCAGAGCGCTCCTTGGACGGCGTATCATTTCAGCATTCCGAAACCTGCCCCAGCAAAGCCGCCCGCTTCGCACCCGTCGTTCCCGGCAGATTTCCCGGCTGCCTGCGCATCCGCATCCACGCGAGCAACGCGAACGCCGCCGGCTCGATACTTTGCACCGGCCAGCCAAGCTCTCCCGAAGTTTTGATTTCGACGCGCGGATTCAACTTTTCCAACTGCGCCGCGATACGTTCGCGCAACGTCGAGTTCAACGCACCTCCACCCGCCAGCACCACCACATCCGGCGGAACAGAAAGATGCAACCGGTAGTTCATCGCCAGCGAACGCGCCGTGAACTCGGTAAACGTCGCCACCATGTCGACGTCGGATAACCGGGCCCGACGCATTCGCAGCAAAGCGGGCTTGAAGAACGGCTCTCCGAACAACTCGCGTCCCGTGCTTTTCGGCGGCGCCTGTCGAAAAAAACGATGCTGGAGCCATTCGGCTACCAACCTCTCATGCACGCGACCGCGGGCCGCCATCTCGCCACCGCGATCATAGTGAAGCCTGCCGCCCGAAATTTCGCGGACCCCGAGGTCGATCAACACATTCGCCGGACCCGTATCAAAGGCGCGGAGTCTGGGCGCGGAGCCGCGCTTCGACCAATCAATGGATGTGACATTGCTGATGCCGCCGAGATTGTTGACGCAAACGTGTTTCCCGCGTTCGCCGAAAGCGCGGACGTGAAACATCGTCGCCAACGGCGCGCCTTGTCCTCCCGCCGCAAGATCCGCGACGCGGAAATTGCTGACCACAGGAACGCGCAACGCTTCGGCCAGATACGCAGGCTCGCCCAGCTGAAATGTCGCGGGCGCTCCGCGAACAGGATGGTGGAAAACCGTCTGGCCATGCAGGCCGACGAGCTGAGGCCGAAGCTTGGTTCGACGCCCGTTCGCGTGCAGTGCGTAGAAGCGTCCCAGATCGTGATGCAACTGCGCTGTTTCCCAACTCGTCGCCGAACCACGCGCGACGGCATGCAAGCGCGCCTGGAACGGGCGCGGAAACTTCGCCGTCCACAACTCCCGCAATCGAACCTTCGTAGCGCTGATTTCGCAGAGCGCGTAATCGACCGCGTCGATGCTGGTGCCGGACATGATGCCGAGGACAAGTTGGCTTTTCGCGGTCATTGCAGGTAAACAGGTCGCGCGAAAACTGTGATGCCATCTCGAACCGGTCAACCATGAAAGCCCTTTTCATCCACGCGCATTTTGACGACTACGAATTCACCGCCTCCGGGACGTTTGAATTGTGGCGTCGTAAACTCGGGCCCGAGTTTCAGGCGAAAGTTCTCGTCTGCACCGACGGCAAGGCCGGGCACCACTTCCGCACGCGCGAGGAGACGGGACGCATCAGGATCGAGGAGCAAGCAGCTTCGGCCAAGATCGGCGGTTATGAGTTCGAATTGTTGCGCCTGCCGAACGGGCACCCACCTCGCGAAGCCTGCTTGCAGGTGACTCCAGATCTGCTCGCCGCACTCTGGAAGGCGATCCGTGACTACGAGCCCGACTACATTTTCTGTCCGCCGCTCGGCAGCGATCCGCTGGCGGGCATCCACAACGATCACGAGACGATCGCCGAGGCGGTGCGCCGGGTCTCTTACATGATCAACGTGCCGCACGCTTTCACTCCGGAATACCCGGCGGATGAGACGAAATCCATGCCGTGCAAAGTCCCGGTAATCATCAACGTTTATGACGGCTACATGTTCGGTGCGAACGCTCACGACTTTGCCATCGACGTGGAAGAGGCGTTTGCCGCGATTTGCGAAATGACGTGGTGTCACCAATCGCAAATCATCGAATGGCTGCCGTGGGTGGGCCGGCACAACATGGCGCCGCCGGCTTCGATCACGGAATGGAGGACGACGCTTCGCGCGCGTTTCGACCGGAAGAATCGCGAGCTGGGCATCGAATCTCCTCACGCGGTGGAGGTCTTTCGCGTCACCGCCTGGGGCATGGTCCCGACGCTCGCACAGCTCACGGAAGATTTTCCTGCAATGTTCGGAGCAGCTTCAAACCTCGCCGGGTTGGAGAAACGCTTGCGACAGTGGAATCATGAGTGATGCCCGGTGCCGGGATTGCGTAACCGGAAGCGCCCGGCCGCAGTCATTAAGCGCATAAGCCGTTCAGGACCCGCGAATGCGGTCGTGTCCTTGCTGTGCTCGGCGCATCAGTCATTCAATACTATCCGTTATGCAACGCTCACTCACCTCTGCCCTCTCACTCACGTTCTGCCTGCTGCTTGGCTTGGTTGCCGCAGTTCATGCCGAAGACAAGAAAGCCAATCCAACAGGAACCTGGAAATGGAGCTTCGCCAGCCAGAATGGTCAGACCCGCGAAACCACGCTGAAGCTGAAGCTGGAGGGCGAGAAGCTGACCGGATCGGTGTCGGGTCGCAACGGAGACACCGCAATCGACGAAGCCAAAATCAAGGGCGAGGAGATTTCCTTCTCGGTCACCCGCGAGTTCAACGGCAACAAAATGACTGCCAAATACAATGGCAAGCTCAGCGGTGACACCATCAAGGGCAAGATGGAAACCGAACGTGATGGGGAAAAGCGCAGTCGCGATTGGGAAGCGAAGCGCGAGAAATAATCGCGAAGACTTTGGAATTTGAACTCAACCACAGCCCGGCCTTCGCGCCGGGTTTTTCTTTTCTCCGTGCAGGATTCCTCCGAGACTATTGTCGCTCGTACTCGCCTTTGCTGACTTTCTTGAACACGGTAAAGCCAGCTTTCTTCGCATCTGAGTACGAGGTCGGCTTCAAAATATTCGGGGTGCTGAAACTGGAGATCAATTTGCGGACCGGACGCTTGCAGCCAGGGCACTTTGTCAGTTCCGGAGCACTAATCGGGCGGCGCAAGGTGAACTTGCCGCCGCACGCCGTGCAGCTTCCGTCGCAGAGTTCATATTCGTAGAGCGGCATAATCGGGTCTCAGTTCTTTCGACACACCACTATGGCCCAGCCCCGCGGCTTTGCGCAAGAGGCTGACCGAAGCGTCAGGCGATGCAGGCCGCAAAGCCGCGGCGGATTTTCGCTTCGTCGAGATCCTTGCCAATAAAGACAAGCTGGCTGACGCGTTTCTCGCCGACATTCCAAAGGCGATCCGGCTTTGCATCGAACATGGTCTGCACGCCCTGAAAGACAACACGCTTCGCCTGGCCCTGAATCTGGAGGATGCCTTTGCTCCGATAAATATTCGCTCCCAGCTCGCGAATGATCTCGCTGAGCCACGCTTCGACCTTCTTCAAATCAAGCGGGCGATCATCGCTCAAGTAGAACGACGTCACGCTCTCATCGTGATGATGGTGAAGATGATCGTGATCATGGTGATGGTCATGGTCACATCCGGGGCCACAGTCATGATCATGATCGTGATCACCATGCGCGGCGGTTTCCGGCATGGAGAAGTTCGTGGTCAGTTCGCGAGCCTTGAGGTTAAAGATTTTCGCCGGGTCGATCTGGGAGTTCAACGTCCGATGAAGGGTGGCGAGGGAATTGATCCTCCGGATGCGACCTTCCACGCGTTCCAGTTCTTCGGGTGAAACCAAGTCGGTCTTGTTGAGCAGAATGACGTCCGCAAAAGCGATCTGCGCCGTTGGCTCTGGACCGTCTTCAAGTTCCTTCTCCAAATGTCGCGCATCCACGACGGTGATAACACCATCGAGGCGCATCTTGTCCGCCAAGTCAGACGCCTTGAAGGTGTGAACAACTGGACTGGGATCCGCGAGCCCAGTCGTTTCGATCAATACGTAGTCGAAGCGCTTCTGCTTCTGAATCAATCCCTCGAGGCTCTTGATCAGATCCCCGCGCACCCGGCAGCAGAGACAGCCATTGTTGAGTTCGAGGATTTCTTCATCGACACCAACGACCAACTGATTGTCGATGCTGATCTCGCCGAATTCATTGATGATGATGGCGCACTTGTATCCGTGCTTCTGAGTCAGAAGATGATTGAGCAAGGTCGTCTTCCCGGCACCAAGAAAGCCAGTCAATACCGTTACCGGAATCGGATCTCGTTTCGTCATGGGGGAAAGGATGCCGCAAAATCCCACCGAGGCAACAGCTTTGCCCCCTGTGCGGGAAAACTCCGGGCTGCAACCAACTTCAACTGCGAGGGCTAAGCCTTCTCTTCGATCAATTCGCGGCGCGCGCCGCTCAACAAGGTCTCAACGAAATTGGTCGAGTAAACCCCTCGACGGAAATTCGGATCCTGAAGAATCGCCAACTCGAACGGAATCGTCGTTTTAATCCCGGTGATCATGTACTCGCTGAGGGCTCGGCTCATCTTGTCCATCGCTTCCCGTCGATCTTTGCCGTAGGTGATAAGCTTGCCGATCATCGAATCATAGTGAGGCGGAATGCTGTAGCCAGCATATGCGTGACTGTCGACGCGCACACCGCGACCACCCGGCGCGTAATACATTTCAATTCGTCCCGGAGACGGGCGGAAGTCGTCAAAAGGATCTTCCGCGTTAATACGGCATTCGATTGAGTGCCCACGGAATTGGACATCTTTCTCGGAGAGCTTCAGCGGCTCGCCCATGGCGATCATGATCTGAAGCTTCACCAAGTCATAGCCGGTGACTTCTTCAGTGATCGGATGCTCGACCTGAATGCGTTTGTTCACTTCCAGGAAATAGAAGTTGCCATGGTCGTCGACGATGAACTCGACGGTTCCTGCGTTCGTGTAATGGGCCATCTCAGCGATGCGAATCGCGGCTTTGCCCATTTTTTCCCGCAGCTTCTTGTATTTGTTCTCGATTAGCGGAGACGGAGTTTCCTCGAGTATCTTCTGGTTGCGTCGCTGGATTGAACAATCACGCTCGCCGAGGTGAATGATGTTGCCGCGATTATCACCAAGTATTTGAAACTCGATGTGGTGCGGGTTCTCGATGAACTTCTCGATGTAAACGTTCGAGTTGCCAAACGCCTTCTCCGCTTCCGTCCTAGCCGTGTGATACCCCTTGACCAACGAAATGTCGTTGTGAGCCACCCGCATGCCTCGACCGCCGCCGCCCGCGATAGCTTTAATGATAACGGGATATCCAATACGCCGCGCTGTGGCGAGAGCGTCTTGTTCGTTCTCAATGTTGCCATCTGAACCAGGGGGAGTCGGAACTCCGGCTTTCTTGGCCAAGGCGCGACTCACCGCCTTGTCTTCCAAAGCATTCATCGCTCTGGAGCTTGGGCCAATGAACCGGATATTGCAGATCTCGCAAACGTCTGCAAAGTGTGCGTTCTCGGAGAGGAACACGTAACC
>CAZBIC010000004.1:206758-228261 GCA_964491875.1 uncultured Bifidobacterium sp. | reverse complement strand
AATTCAGCGCGAACGCTCTCCGGCAATCGCTTCTCCACCCGCAACTCGTTTGGTTGCCACTGATGATGAAACCGCGCCTGCGCCAGCGCATTCGAAGAATCCGCACCGAAGTCCACCACGTGAAGAATCGCCAGCAACGTCTGACTGATAATCGTCGGTCCGCCCGCTGCACCGACCGCCATGACCGGCCTTCCCTCTTTCAGCACAATCGTCGGACTCATGCTGGACAATGGCCGTTTCCCGGGCGCCACCGCGTTTGCTTCCGCTCCGAGCAAACCGAACGCGTTCGCCACGCCCGGTTGAATCGAGAAATCATCCATCTGATTGTTCATCACGATGCCCGTGCCCGGAATCACAACCTTCGAGCCGAACGTCGTATTCACCGTCGCCGTGCAGGCCACCCAGTTCCCGTCCGCGTCCGCGCAGGAGAAATGCGTCGTGTGCTTTCCGAAGACATCCGTCGACGCACCATCCGGTTCGTCGTGCTTCGGCACCGGACTGGCCCGTCGCAGATTAATCCGCTTCGCCAGCTTCGCGGCATACTCCTTGGACATCAACCCGCGCGGCACTGGCACGAAATCAGGATCTCCCAGCCAAAATGCGCGATCGGCAAACGCCAGCTTCATCGCCTCCGTCACCACATGCACAAAGTCCGCGGAGCCAGCCCCCATCGTCTTGAGATCGAACTGCTCGAGAATGTTCAGAATCTGTCCCACATGCACACCGCCAGAACTCGGCGGCGGAAAACCCACGATCTCATGACCGCGATAGATTGTTCGAACCGCCTCGCGCAGTTTGAAATCATACTCCTGAAAATCTTTCGCCGTCGCGATCCCGCCGTTCGATTTCATCCATCGCTCCGTTCGTACCGCGAAATCGCCTCCGTAAAACCAGCCAATCCCCTGCTCCGCCAAGACGCGATAGCTCCTCGCCAAGTCCGGCTGGCGCAGCACGAACCCCTGCTCCAACGACGAACCGTCTGCCGTCAGAAAAATCGAACGCGCCGCGTCGAACGCCCGCAACTCCTTCACCGCGGACTCCAGGCGTTGCACGTAGGTTCGCGTCAACGGAAACCCCTTCTCCGAAATCTCCGCCGCAGCCAATAAGTGCTGCCGCAGCGTCAACTTGCCGTAATGGCGAATCGCGTGTTCATACACCGCCAGCGAACCCGGCACACCAATCGCGAGCGCACCCGTCTGACTCAACTTCGAATCGCCCTTCCCGTCGCGGATGAACATGTCTCGCGTCGCGGCCGCCGGAGCCTTCTCGCGCCCATCCAGTGCAATCACCGAACCATCGGCTCGGTGAATCACCATGAAACAACCGCCGCCGACGCCGGAGTTAAAGCCGTCCACCACTCCGAGCGTGAGGCCCGCCACCACCGCTGCATCGATCGCGTTTCCTCCGGACTCCATCGCGCGCATGGCAGCCTCGCTGGCCAGCGGATGCACGGTCGCCACCGCGCCACGTTGCTGAACTTTCGGTGCCGCATCCGAGCCCGTCGGAGAAAGAGACAGGAACAACGCCACCGTAACGAGTCTCCACATCCCGGTAGTCTGGATTCGAAATACTTTCATAATCTGCATCGTAGGCACCGACCAGTGGCTGACAACTGTCCATTCCATTGAACGAGCCATTCGTTTCTGTAGAGAAGAACCGTTTCGTTCCCACCGCCGCACCCTCCTTCCGAAACCACGGTTGAAGCTCCGCTGAATCAAAAGCGAAGGCAGTAAACACGAGCGACGAAGTGGCTGCCTCGAAGCTGATTCACTTTTACTTCCCGGCCAGCTCAGCGGCCGGAGATTGAAACGGGAAATGGACGGTGACGCTGGTCCATTGGTCAGGCTTGGAGGTGAGTTCAATGGCGCCGCCGTGGGCTTTTACAATCCATTGCACGATGCTTAATCCAAGTCCGCTGCCTTCCACCTCGCCACCATGAGCCGGGTCGCCGCGGTAGAAGCGATCGAAGACGCGGGGCAGTTTCTCCGCCGGAATTCCAGGACCTGTATTCGAAACAACCAGCTCCGCCGCACCGTTGTTCTTCGTCAAACTCATCACCACCCGGCCGTCCCGTTGATTATACTTAATCGCATTGTCCGCCAGATTGAGCAGCAGCTGTCGCAGGCGATGCCGGTCCCCGCGAACCGTCACCTCGTCACAAGAATTCATCTCGACCTGCACATGGGACGGCTGGGCGAGAATCTGCGCATCCGCGTAGCAATCGCGCACCAGTTCATCCAACCGCACCGGTTCATGCGCGGTCGCGAGCTGCCCCGTGTCAGCCTTGGCCAGCAGCGTGAGCGCATCGACAATCTTGGTCAGCCGCGCAATTTCGTCGAGCTGGCTGGCAAGGAACTCACGATCTGCCGCGGTGGGCGACGATTCGCGCAGGCGTGTTTCGATTTCACCGCGCATGATCGTGAGCGGAGTTTTCAGTTCGTGCGAGGCGTTGATCGTGAACTCACGCACCCGGGTGAACGACTGCTCAAGACGCGTCATCATCGAGTTGAAGACTTCCGCGAGACGATCCAGCTCGTCGCGGTTTCCGGTGCGGGCCAGCTGGCGACCGAGCGTATCGACGTGAATGCTCTCCAGTGTCGTCGTCAGGGTGTTGACCGGCGACAGCGCGCGCCGCATGAGAATCCAGCCTCCGATCAACGCAATGAGTAGCGCCGGGAGACCACCGTAAAGCATGATCTCGATGAACTCGTCCATTGGAGTATATCCCTCCTTGGCCAGCGCCTTCGAGACAGCTGGATGTTCGACGACAACCTCATAGTAAGCCCACCCGGAAATGAGCAACAGACTCACCAACAAGATGGCCGAATACCAAAGCGCAAGCTGGGTCCGCAGCCTCATGGATGCTCCTTCATCACGTATCCAACGCCGCGGACGGTGTGCAGCAGCTTGGTTTCGAAGTCCGCGTCAATCTTCTCGCGGAGCCGCTTGATGTAGACGTCGACAAGATTCGTCCCCGGATCGAAATCGTAGTCCCAAACCTTCTCAACGATGGCCATCCGCCCGCAGATCCGCCCGGTGGAACGCATCAAGTACTCGAGCAGCAAGTATTCTCGCGGCGCCAGATCAATGGATTTTTCACCGCGATGAGCCGTCCGCGTCACCGTGTTCAACGTCAGATCACCAACTCGCATCGTGACCGCCTTGGCTTCACTCGTGCGGCGTCCGAGTGCGCGCACGCGCGCCACCAGTTCCTCCAGGGCAAACGGCTTCGGGAGGTAATCGTCCGCGCCGGCGTTCAATCCCTCCACCTTTTCAGAAACCTCGCCGCGCGCCGTGAGAAGTAGAACGGGAATGCCGATGCCCTTCTCGCGCATCTGCCGCACCACGCTCAACCCGTCGCGCCCGGGCAACATCACGTCGAGCACAGCGACATCAAATGGAGTGTTCATCACCGCGCTCAACGCTTCTGAGCCATCATGCAGGACGTCGACTGCAAATCCCTCCGCCTGGAGTGCCTTGCGGACAAAGGACGCGGTCTTCTTTTCATCTTCAACGATCAGAACTCGCATGGCGGACAAGTTACCTTCGGCGGCCATGCGCGGCAACGCACTATTGGCAGGCGCGCGATTCTCGCGGCTTGCTATTCCCGGGTCCCTTCGTAATTTCGCGTCAGGTAACACGAGCAAGAGGATCGGTTCGGTCGATGACCCGCCAATGAACCGCGGATGACAAGATTGTCATGCAGCCGTCATGCGATAACGAATGGATTCGATCAAACTGCCAACGCGATGCCAGCAAAGCTCGAACGCAAGACCGCAGCTCACCACATGGAACGGAATGAGCGGCAATGGCCTCGATTCGCAGCCGCGCTCGAGAAACTTGGTCTCAACACTCTGGACGGAGTGCGATCGTTCAAAGGGATTCTCGTCAAAAACCACAAGAGCAGCCGCGACATCTTCCGGATTCCCGTGACCGACTCCTCCGGGCGATCGACCACGCTGTATCTGAAACGGATCTGGAAATCCTACAAGAAGGACGGCCTGCTTTCCTTGCTGCAACATGGCCAAGTCTGGTCCATTTCCCGGCGCGAATGGGAGAACTCGAAGGCTCTCGAAGCCGCTGGTGTGACCAGCGCTCCGCTCATCGCCCTGGGTGAAGAATGCGGACTCCTGTGGGAGAAGTTCTCATTCATCCTGACCGCCGAGGCGCCCGGCACGCAGACGATGGGCGATTTTCTCCAGAGCTGCAATGATCCGTCGCAGCGGCGCCGCGTCTTCGAAGCCCTCGCGCTTGAGATTCGCAAGATGCACGATGCGGGACTCGCCTCGCCGGATCTGTTCGTGCGACACATTTTCGTCGACGAGACCGTTGAACCTCCACAGTTCTGTCTCATAGATATGGCCCGCCTGGATCGCCGACGTTCGCTGTCTCCCGTCCTGCGCGCGCGGGACCTCGCCGCACTCAGTGTCACCGCGCCGCTGCGCTTTGTATCGAACCGCGAACGCCTCCGCTTCCTGAAACGCTACTCATCCGGAACCGCCCGAACCCTTCTGCCGCTCATCCTCGTTCGCATGAAATACCTCCTTCGCCGTCGCAAGTTCCGGGACTTCGCGAAACCTGGTGATTCGGCCTCCCCACCACGCTCGTCAGTTCGTGAAGTCCATGCTTCGTGATTCCGCCGACCACGATCACGAATCACCAATGAACACCGACAAATCGGCACTCCTCAGTCCAAACTCCTCGAAGCAAAGCCGCCCTCTTACGAATCCGCTCGCGACATTAGGCTTCTCCGCCCTACTGCTCACAGGTTCATGCCTGAACAGCAGAGCCGCTGAAGCCCCCGTTCAACGCCTGCCCGCGATCGCCTCCATCAAGTTCGCCGGCACCTCAACGCTCCACGACTTCGGCGGTTCCCTACCCTCCCAACCATTCACGCTCGTGCTCTCCAACGGCACGTGGTCTGCCAACGCGAATGTGCTCTCCGGCCTCATGAACACCGCGCACGAGAAGCGCGACCGCAAAATGCACGAGATGTTCACGACCAATTCATTTCCGAAGATGCACGGCACTGTAACCGCAACGCCGATTCCCGGCGCTGCCGGAACGAATGCCCCACTGCGGCTCATCATCCGCGACAAAACCAACGACCTCACCGCGCGCATCACCGGCTGGACCGAGAACGCCAGCGCGATCAAGTTCCACGCGACATGGGAACTCTCGCTCAAGGACTACGCGCTCAAGCCACCGTCCGTGCTTGGCGTCATCAAGGTCGGCGACCGCATCCAACTCGAAGCCGACGTCACCGCTTCCAAAACCATTTCCGCTCCGTCTGCACCCAAGCCATGAATGTGTATCTTCATCAAATCGCCACTCACGTCCCGCCCAACAGCGCTCCTCAGGATGAACTCGCCGTTCGCTTCGGTGCGTGGGCGCAAGACCCGGCGCTAGCGCGCGTCATTGGTCACATCTTCAAGAAGACCGGCATCCGCCGCCGACACAGCGTGCTTCGCGATTTCACCGAGCCAGAACACGCCGAACTCTTTCGCGCCGACGGACCTGACCAATTACAGGAAGCCGGCACGCAAGCGCGCAATCGCGTTTACGGCCGTCACGCCGCGCCCATCTGCGTGAAGATTGCGCGCGATCTCCTTGAGCAAAGCCCGCAGTTCACCGCCAGCGACGTCACGCATGTCATCACCGTGTCGTGCACCGGCTTCGTGAATCCCGGACCCGACTGGGCCATCGTGAACGAACTCGGCCTGCGCCCGACCGTCGAGCGTTACAACCTCGGCTTCATGGGCTGCTACGCAGCGTTGCCCGCGCTGCGCATGGCCCGCCAATTCTGCATCGCGCGACCAGACGCCGTTGTACTCATCGTCTGCCTCGAACTCTGTTCGCTGCATATGCAATTGCGGACTACGAACGACTCCATTCTCGGCAACGCGCTGTTCTCCGACGGCGCGGCGGGCGCACTGGTCAGTGCGCGCAAGCCGGTCGAAGGCCAGCCCACTCTCGCGCTCGATGGGTTCATGTCCGCGATGGCGCCCGAAGGCGGCGGCGAGATGGCATGGGAAATCGGCGACCGCGGTTTCAACCTCGTTCTCTCCAGCTACGTGCCCGACGTGATCTCCGCCAACCTCACGCGCATCGTCGGCGATCTGCTCGCGCCGCGAGAACTGGGAACGAATGACATCGATCTCTGGGCGGTCCATCCCGGCGGCAAATCCATTCTCGACAAGGCGGAGAAATCACTCGCCTTGCAGCCAGAACAAATCGAAGCGTCGCGCACCGTCCTCCAGGAATTCGGCAACATGAGCAGCGCCACTATCCTGTTCGTTTTGAAGCGCATGCTCGAAGATCACACCGCTGGCTCGAAGACAATCGCCGCGATGGCCTTCGGTCCCGGACTCACCGTCGAGTGCGGACTTCTCCGCGTCATGCCCGCCAGTCCGGCGCTCCGCGAACCCACGGGCGAACTCGCCCTGGCATCCGCGGCCTTGTGATAACAACACTCACCGCTCCATGAACCCGAGCGCTCACCGCGCACAAACTTCCAGCCAGTCCGCCAGCGACGTCCTCATCGTCGGCGCTGGCCCGGTGGGATTGCTCCTCGCGAATCTGCTCGGCCAGCGGGGCATTCAGACAACCCTGTTCGACAAACGCACCGAGCCGTTGACTAGTTCGATGGCCATCGGCATCACGCCGCCGTCACTCGACATCCTGAGCGTGCTCGAACTCGACGGCGTCTTTCGCGACGCCGGCGTTCCCGTGCGGCACGCAGAAGTCTATGAGCTCGGAACACGCGTGGGCCGGCTCGATTTCGCGGGCATCGCTTCGAACTACCCGTTCTTCCTCTCCCTTCCCCAAGCGCGCACCGTGGAGATTCTTCGCCAGAACCTCGCGAAGTTCCCCAGCGTCATCATTCACGACGGCATCGAGTTCAGCGAACTGCGACAGGATGCACACGGCGTCCGCGCGAGCTTTCGCGACTCCGCCACCGGGAAGAATACTGAACACCAAGGTCGCTTCCTCATCGGCGCCGATGGCCACAAGAGCGTCGTTCGCTCGGCCACCGGACTCAGCGTGCGCGAGCGGCAATATCCCCAGCGCTTCATCATGGCAGACTTCATGGACGACAGCGGACTTGGCAACGAAGCGCGGCTCTTCTTCACGCCCGAGGCGTCCATTGAATCGTTCCCGCTGCCCGATGGTTTCCGGCGCTGGATTGTCCAGGTCTACGGCGCACAGGACAACACGCCGATCGATTACCTCATTCGCACCGTGCGCCGGCTGACGGGTTTTGATCTTGGCCAGCGCACCGCGCGTTACTTCAGCGCGTTCGGCGCGAAACGCATGGTCGTTGACAGCTATCACGCCGGCCGCGTCCTGCTCGCGGGCGACGCCGCGCATGTAATGAGTTCCATCGGCGGCCAGGGCATGAACACCGGTTTCGCCGACGCCGAAATGCTCGCCGCCATCCTGCCTGCTACGCTGCGCAACCCGGACCAAATGTCCCGCAGCTTCGCCGCCTACGATCGCATTCGCCGCCGTTCCTATGAGGTCGCTGCGAACCGCGCCGAACGCGGCATGTGGCTCGGCACTCGCCGCGGCCGTTTCGCCTCGTGGTTCCGCAAGCACCTGATCCGCGACGTGCTCTTCAGCCCGCTCATGGAGCGTCACCTCGCGCCGCACTTCGCGATGCTCACCGTCCCGTATCGCAACCTGAACTGGGTGCCGCGCGATTTCCTCGCCACTGAATAACCTATGCCTCCCTGGTCCAACATCCGCGCCGACATCCAAACGCCGGACAAGAAGCGCGACTACAATTCCGGACTCTTCACGCGCGTCGCCCGCGAGTACGACGGCGCCACGCGCGCGATGTCGCTTGGGCGCGACCAGACGTGGAAACGCTGGCTGGTGGAAGCACTGCCATCCTTCCCCGCGCCGCGTTGCGTGGATCTCGCTTGCGGCACCGGCGATGTAACTGCCGGACTCGCGAAACGTTTTCCGCAGGGCGAAATCGTCGGGATCGATCTCACTCCCGCGATGATCGAGGTCTCGCGCGAACGTTATCCGCAGCCGAGCGTCGACTTCCGCGTGCGCGACATGTGCCGCACGGGAATCGAGGACGGCTGGGCCGACATCGTCACCGGAAGCTACGCGCTGCGGAACGCGCCCGTGCTCGACGAGGCGCTCGTCGAGATTCGCCGCATCCTCAAGCCCGGCGGTTGCGCCGCGTTTCTCGACTTCGCCAAACCTCCCGCGCAGTGGCGGCAGTCCCTGCAAATTCCGCTGCTGAAGTTCTGGGGCGGCTTCTGGGGCGTCGTGCTCCACGGCGGACCAGAACATGCCTACATCGCGGAAAGTTTGCGCCAGTTCCCCGATCGTATCGCCCTCCGCGAGAAGTTCTCGAAGCACGGTTTCCGCCTGCAACATTCCCGTAACTGCTTCGGCGGCATGCTGGAGATTCTCGCTCTGACGCGCGAGTAGACTCGCGAACCGAAAGGGAATCTCCGAAGCTCGCCGCGATGTCAGAGCCAGTCACCATCCATCCACGCCGGGGAATCGCCCTCGCGCTCCTCTGCCTTTCTGTCTGCGTGATCGTGATGGACGGCACCATCGTGAACATCGCGCTGCCCACGCTCCTGCGCGAACTCGGCACCGGCACCACCATTCGCCAGCTCCAGTGGATCGTAGATGCCTACATCCTCGTCTTCGCCGGACTGCTCATCGCCGCCGGCAGCCTGGGCGATCGCTTCTGTCGAAAGCGCGCGCTGCTCGCCGGGCTCGTCCTGTTCGCCACATTCTCCGCAATGGCCGGCCTCGCGCGCAACGCCGAGACGTTGATCTTCTGGCGCGCGATGATGGGCATCGGCGCTGCGCTCATCTTTCCAGCCACACTCGCCATCATCGTCAATCTCTTCCCAGAACCGCGAAAGCGCGACGGCGCCGTCGGCGCGTGGGCCGCGATGAGCGGACTCGGCGTTGCCATCGGCCCCGCAGCGGGCGGCTACATTCTCGAACGCACCACGTGGGGCTGGGTCTTCTTCATCAACGTCCCGCTCTGCCTCATTATCGCTGCGAGCGTCACGCTCTGGGTTCCGCCGTCGCGCGATCCGACCGCACGACGCGTGGATATCGCCGGCACGTTCCTCTCGATGCTTGCCGTGGGCGGCGTCACCTTCGCCATCATCGAAGCTCCGGAAGTCGGCTGGCTTCACTCGCAAACAATCACCGTCACCGTCGCCGCCCTCGCCTTCCTGATCGCCTTCGTCTGGTGGGAGAAGCGCTGTCGTGAACCGATGATCGACATCACGCTCTTCAGACGACGCACGTTCGCCGGCGGCAGTTACGGCATCGCGACGGCGTTCTTCGGACTGTTCGGCTTCGTCTTCCTCGTCACGCAATACTTCCAGCTCGTGCGCGGCTATGGCGCATTTGAATCCGGCCTGCGCACGCTGCCCTTCGCGCTGTTCACCGGCATCACCGCGCCGCTCGCACCGTTCGCCGCACGACGCTTCGGATCGCGCTGGGTCGTCAGCATCGGGCTGGCACTCATGGCCCTCGCCTGCGCGCTGACTTCCGCCAACGACGCCAGCACGCCCTACAGCATCATCATCTGGCAAATGCTCCCGCTCGGCATGGGACTCGGCCTCGTGAACGCCACCGGCACCGACACCATCATGGCCGGGCTGCCGAAGGAAAAAGCCGGCATCGGTTCCGCCGTGAACGACACTGCGCGCGAACTCGGTGGCACCCTCGGCGTCGCCGCGATGGGCAGCCTCTTCGCCTCGCTCTACTCGCGCACTGTGGCCGCTGATCTCACGCAACTGCCATTGCCCGCCGAAGCGCTAAAACTCTGCCAGGGCTCCGTCATCGCCGGCGCACAAGTGGCCAAAGACGCCGGTGCTACGCTCGGTGCGGAAGCGGAGACCATCATCCGCGCCGCGCTCACACATGGATTCCTCGATGGCTTTCACGCCGCCGCCTGGCTGGGTGCTGGCTTCCTCGCCGTTGGTGCATTGGGCTGCGCGCTCCTACTGCCACGTCATTCGAGGGAGCCTTGAGCTCGGACCACCGCGGAGCGAACGCGAACTCGTCCGCGTTTCAACTGAGCGTGAGAAACTGAGAAGCACCCTCGCCTACCATCCAAAGAATTCGAACTTCTATAATCGGCCAACGGCAAGCGAGCGCGTAGGTTGCCCGCGTCTATGACAACTACGAATGACACGCACAGCAAAGTGGTGGGTTACGCGCTCTGGCTGGTGGGATTCACCGGCGCGCACCGCTTCTACTACGGCCGCCCGGTTTCAGGAACGATCTGGTTCTTCACCCTCGGACTGCTGGGAATCGGCTGGCTGATTGATTTGTTCCTGATTCCCGGGATGGACCGCAGCGCGGATCGACGTTTCCAAACTGGTCGATCAAACTATTCCGTTGGCTGGTTGCTGCTGTCGTTTCTCGGGCTGTTCGGAATCCACCGGTTCTACATCGGGAAATGGCTGACCGGCCTTCTGTATCTGGTGACCGGTGGATTGGTGGGCATTGGTTACCTCTACGATTTGTGGACGTTTAATTCCCAAATCAACGAAGCGAACGCGCAGCGGCAGTAAGCGCGGCCGCGGTTACTTCTTCGTGAGCGGACTTTCCACCATCTTGCGAAACTCGGCCTGCGACGCTTTCGCCAGTGCGACTGGTCCGGTGAGTCGAATGAAGATGTTGCCACCATCGCTTTCAATGATACCGCCCATCAACATCGAGTTCGGCTGAGCCGTCTTGGGTCCGCCCGGCATCCCGCTTTGGTAAGTGCCTTCGGCATGGACATAGGTGACCTTGCGGCCGCCGACTGTCACGCTCTCGACCTTGGAATTGAGCTTCTCTTTCGGCTCAGCGAACTGCGCGAGCCAGCGATCGATGTTGGCCTGGGTGGAACCGCCACCGCCTTCGCCAAAGTAGAAAAAGACTACTTCGCAGCTCTCTTTCTTAGCCGCGTCGTCCACTTTCAACTGCGCCTTGCGCATCGAGGACGAAACCTCCACCCACTGCCACTTCTCGGGCCGGGTGAAGGTGAATTCACTCACGGTGAATGTCTTCGGCGCGTCCGCCGCCACCGCAGCCGTGTGACAAACAACAAGTCCGATCAAGGAGAGAATCAGGTTACGCATGCGGCTGTGTTAGATGACCACACGGGCTTTGTCAAACGGCTCGGAGCGCGAACGTTTACTTGGCCGGAATACTCTTCGCCGGCTCGTCGGAGGGCGTTCCCTTCTCCCGAACTTCCACATTCAGCGCCGGATCGCCGGCCAAGGCTGGCGAGCCCGGCCGGGCCATCAACGCTTCGGCGCCTTTGCGCCCTGCGGTCTGGTAAACACCTTGGGCCATCCAGGCGAGGCGTTGATTGACGGCGGCTTCGTCACGCAAGAGGGCCACCTGAGCCTTCAGCGCGGCGATGTCATTGAACTGCCGCAGCAATTCCGCCTTGTCCGACTGCAACTTCGTCAGCTCCCGGGTCAGAGAATCACGGTCGCCTTCCGCCGCTGCCAGTTTGCGCCGGGCCTCGGCAATCTGGGTATTGAGCGATTTAATAGAGCCAGCTAGCTCATTGAGCTTCGACTGGAGTTCATCCTTTTGACCCTCCAAGGCCGCGACGCGAATATCGCTCTTTTGGGCTGCTGACTGTGCTGCTTTCAACTCCGCCTGTGCGGCCTCCAACGAAGTCGCCGCTTGGGTGAGTTGGTTGGAAATGGTCGCCAATTCTGTGACCTTGGCCGTCAAATTACTTTGCAGATAAGCAGCCAACTTTGCCTCCTCATCGGCCTTCAAGCGGGTTTCACGCACCTCGTTGGAGTAGGTGCTGACGCTGGCGTTAAGGGCGACGATCTCTTGATGAGCGCGGTTTCCCGGCCCCTGACGCAGCCAAACTTGGGCAGCGAGCGCCAGACAGACAATGCTAAGGACAACTACAAGTGGTTTCATAAACGGTAACATCTGAGTTCGTGTTAAAGTGGACTAAAGGTGCAGCAGGCCATTCCAATGATGCCCTAGCAGACGGGAGCTGCTCCGTTCCCACTGGCTAGCTAAGCCCATGCCAGCCTAGGAGACTCACTCACCGCTCCGTCAATCCGCACACGCCGCCCGCCATGTCGTGAATTGTTACAAATTGGCGACAGCGCAAGAGCTGCTTTCTTACGTCGCGAGAATGTGAGACTCTGCCCCCATGAATCCGGCTTCCCACAACCTGTCTTCAGCGACCGCCGTCGCGTCAGAAACGGTCGTGGTAGGAGTCGAAGTCGGACCCGCCATCATTCGCGCCGGGGTATTCGGTAAGGATTTTCACCTGCTCGGAAAAACGAAGATCACCACCCGGATCGAACGCGGTCCCGCCGCCGTCATCGAGCGCATCGCCAAATGCATTCGCTATGCGGTGGATGAATGCGATCTGCAAATGTCTCAAGTCGCCCAGATCGGAATCGCGGTTCCGGGGAAAGTTCACGGCGGAACCGTAGTGGAGTCTTCGCCCGAGCTGCTGTGGGAGGATATCAACCTCCAGACCGCAATCGCCGGACAGTTCGAGATCCCGGTTTCGGTCGGCCAGCTTTACGAACGTGCGGCACTGGGGATCCTCACGCTCGAAATCGACCAACCCGTCCAGCGCTTCGCCGCCATTTTCGTCGGGCCACAGATCGGCTCGGGCGTTTGTGTGGACGGAGAGTGGCAGGACCTGACGCCTCTGCAGAGGGATGCCGCGGACGTCGAGAATCTTCAACGCCACGTGCTGGCCACCCTGCCCCACCCTGTATTCGGAGAATTCCGCGGCCGGGATTTCCGGAAGGCGCTCAAGAAGACGGATAACCAAGCGATTCGCGACTACACCAACCGACTGGCCGACCTCGCCGGCGAATGCGCCGCACGCCTCCATCGGCACTTCTCGACCGACATCATCGCCTTGGGCGGAGGTTTGCTAGATGAAATGAAGGAGGAAATTCTCGCGCGCGCTCAAGCCAGCTTCAGCCGCAATTCATCCTCCTCAACCCAACCACTCCCCATACTAGTTGCCTCGCGCCTAGGAGATCTGGCGCCGATCACTGGCGCTGCGATTTGGTCCGCAAGCCAACCGCCAGTGCTGACCGGGCCATTGGTCGCTACCGTTTAGTCGGCATCGTCGGCGCGGCGAACTTCCCCGGCGCGATGCTTACTCACTCTCCGCGCCGTCCATCAGTGCGGCCACATCCAAACGCTCGGTCGCGCTTTGGTTGAGCCGTTCGAGCAGGTCGCCTTCGAACCATTCGTAGCCCACATAGTCAGCGTCACCGTTGTCGAACTTCAACGCCCAAGTCTGCTTCATCACGTAAAGCAACGCTTGGAAGAGCAACTCCCGGTTCTGACGCCGGAATCGTCGCAAGCTCTGCCAATCGGGCCGTGTGCGGGCGCAGATGTAACGCACCGTGCGGTCATTCTCGACCGCCCATTCGATATCCTTCGAACCGTAGATGCTCGACGAGTAGCTGTAAGTCAGCAGCGTGAGCATCATTTGCGGGCGGAAATCCGGCATCCGACGCGCCGCTTCCTGAAGGAGCGCAGGATTGAGAGTTTGGATGGAATCCAAGGCCAGCTTCAGCAACGTCTGCTCGCCTACGATTTGACTGAGGTCGGACGAAACCGCGTCGACCTGCTGGCTCTTGTTCCTCGTCTTGATTCTGTTCGTCGTCATAGTTACTGCTTTCATTGGGAACCCGAATTGGTTCCGTTCTTCGTTTCTCATTTCGCAGTAACCATCGCCTCCGAATGTTACGAACGGATGACGCCCATGTGACTATTGGGAAAAGGGACAAAACACCCTAATAAACAACGACAACTGACGCCTGTCCGAGATCAAGGCAGGCGAATAACCCAGCTCATTCGGGCGACGTTAGACCCTCGTTGAAGCTTATTTCCGCAGCTCCGCCGGGCTCCTGCCTTCGGCCCGTAGCGTGCGCAAGCTCAGCGCGTCATGACGTTTGGCCAGCCGCACACCCCGCTCGTCGGTCATCAGCGGGCAATGAAAAAATAATGGTTCCCTCCAGCCCAGCGCTCGATACAGCAGCAACTGCCGGGCGGTCGACATCAACAAATCCGCGCCGCGGACCACCTCGGTAATCTGCATGGCCGCATCATCCGCCACCACCGCGAGCTGATACGACGGCACCCCGTCATGACGCCAAATCAGAAAGTCACCGAAATCTCGTCCGGCCACGAACGACTGCGGTCCCATCGCGCCATCCACGAACGAGACCGACTCACCGTCGGGAACACGAAAACGCCAGCTGACCTTCGGAGGCTGGCTCGCACCCGGCACCGGATCCATCTCAGGTTGCCACGCCGCGAACTGCGCCTGCAGCGCGGAATCGTTACGGCACGTTCCCGGATAAACCGGTTCCTCCTCCCCTGCGTGCGGAGCGCCGATCGCCCGTTCCACATCCTTCCGCGAACATTTACACGGGTAAACAAACCCGCCGTGGCGCAGTTGCTCGAACGCCCGGCGGTAAAACTCCATCCGTTCACTTTGCGAATACGGCGCGAAAGGCCCGCCGACGTCCGGCCCTTCCGTCCAGTCCAGCCCGTACCATCGCAAATCCTCCAGCATCGCCGACACAAACTCCGGCCGGCATCGATCGCGATCCAAATCCTCGTTCCGCAAAATCAACGTTCCACCAGCCGCGCGTGCGCGTTCTTGTGCCGTCCAGAAGGTCCGCGCATGGCCGAGGTGCATGAAGCCCGTCGGCGACGGCGCGAGACGCCCGCGATAACTGGATCGAGCTGGGGTTGGAACAGTCACGTCGGGGCAAATCCTGCACACCATTGTTCGCCACGAAAAACAAATTTCGCAGGCCACTGATTTACGTAAAGAAGCCGTGCTCGCGTTGACACCCCCCTGCCCCACGACTAGCCTCTCGCCCCATGTCGCGGCTGCCTTTCGAGCTGTTTCTCGCCCTGCGTTACCTGCGCCCCAAGCGCACGTTCGTCTCCGTGATCACGCTCATTTCCGTGATGGGCGTCATGCTTGGCGTCGCCGTGCTCATCATCGTAATCAGCGTGATGACCGGCTTCGACCGCCAGTTGCGCGACAAGATCCTCGGCTTCAGCGCGCACATGAAAGTGCAGCGATTCGACGAAGCCCTGGCCAACTACAAAGCGCTCGGTCAATCGATTCGTTCCAACTCCCACGTTCGGGCGGTCGCGCCGTTCATCCTTGGCCAGGTCATGGTCAAGACGCAGCCGGAAACGGGCAAGCCCCTCGTGAGCGCGCCTTGGTTGCGGGGAATCGTTCCGGAACTGGAAAAGGACGTCACCTCGATCACCACCAACATCATTTCAGGCAGTCTCGACCTCGAAGGCGACAGCGTCGTAATCGGCAGCGAACTGGCGCGGCACCTCCGTCTCAACGTCGGTGATCGCATCTCGATCTATTCCCCGCGCAATCTCGAAGAGATGGAGAAGCATCGCGGCAAGGAGGATGAAGTCGCGATCCTGCCCGACGAATACACCGTCCGCGGCATCTTCGACGTTGGCTACTACGAGTACAACGCGAACGTCATCGTCACTTCGCTCCGCAACGCCCAGTCGCTCTACCAGCTCCCCGGCAAAGTTCACGGCCTGCTCGTCATGCTCGACGATCCTTATCTCGCCGGACGCACCCGCGCTGAGCTTTACGATAAGCTCGACGGCGACTTCCACGTCTCCATCTGGACTGAGGAGAATTCGCAAATCCTCACTGCGCTCGCGGTGGAAAAGAACGTCATGTTCTACATCCTCATCTTCATCGTAATCGTCGCCGCCTTCGGCATCATGAATTCACAAATCACCTTCGTGGTCCAGAAGACGCGAGAGATCGGAATGCTCAAGGCGCTCGGCGCCACGCGCGGGCAGATCATGTGGCTCTTCCTCAGCCAGAGCCTCGTCGTCGGCGTCGTCGGCGTCACCGCAGGCCTCGGCCTCGGCATGTTGCTTCTGGAGGTCCGCAACGAGTTCCTCCACTTCATGAACCGCATGACCGGAGTAGAACTGTTCCCCGCGCAAATCTACGCCTTCACCGAACTGCCCGCGCTGATCATTCCCGGCGACATCGTCGTCATCTGCACCAGCGCGCTGATCATCTGCGGCCTCGCCGGCCTGGCGCCTGCGTGGAACGCCGGACGTCTAAAACCCGTCGAGGCGTTGCGTCACGAATAACTCTGCGCCCAGCGAAATGAACCTCTCCCCCAACGCCGGAACGTCGCAAGCCAGCTCTGTCCAGCTCGAAGCCCGAGATCTGCACAAGAGCTACAACATCGGGCGGCGCACGCTCGAAGTCCTGCGCGGCGTGAGCGTGCAAATCGAACGCGGCGAATTTCTGGCACTGCGCGGCGCGTCCGGTGCCGGCAAGAGTACGCTGCTCCATCTGCTCGGTGGACTCGACACGCCGAATCAAGGTGAGATTTTTTCCGGCGGCACGAACCTTTCCAAGCTGCCCCACCTCGCCCTCTCCCGGTGGCGCAACCAGAAGGTCGGCTTCATTTTTCAGGCGTATCATCTCCTGCCGGAACTCGACGCACTCGAGAACGTCTGCCTGCCTGCCCGCATGGCCCGCATCGAAGTCGATACTGCGGTTGCACGCGGACGCGAATTGCTCAAGCGCGTCGGTCTCGCCGACCGCATGGATCACAAGCCGTTCGAGCTTTCCGGCGGCGAGCAACAACGCGTCGCCATCGCCCGAGCACTGATTAATTCGCCGGAACTTCTCCTCGCCGATGAGCCGACCGGCAATCTCGATTCGCACACCGGCGAAGGCATCATCGAACTCCTTTGCAGCCTGCGCACGGAACACCAAACCACGCTCGTCATCGCGACGCACGACGCGAAAGTCGCCACCCGCGCCCCGCGCGTGCTCGAACTGGCCGACGGCGTCGTTTGCTCCGGCGCCAATGGCTTGCCGGCTTGAACCTGCTCCCGACGCAGCAACCGCAGCTTGCCCCGAGTCTCCGCTTACGGTAAATAATGGCCGCTTCATGCGTCGTTTGCTGTGCCATCTCCTTTCGACCGCCGCGCTGTTTCTCGGCGGTCATTTGCTTTCCGCAGGCTCTGCGTCGGCGGAAGTCGCCACCGTCACCACGACCAACACCATCATCCGTGTGATGGCGGCGAATACCACCACCGGTAACAATCAGCGCTATGAAGGTCCGGGCATGCGGATTTTTCGCGCGCTCCAGCCGGACATCGTTGCCGTGCAGGAATTCAACTACGCCAGCACCAATGGCGCCGGCATCAGCACGCCGGCGGCGATTCGCGAGATGATCGATTCCGCGTTCGGCACCAACTTCTTCTACTACCGCGAATCCGGAAGCGGTTACACCATCCCGAACGGAATCATCAGCCGCTGGCCCATCCTGACCAATGGCACTTGGGATGACGTGCAAGTGCCCGACCGCGGATTCGCGTGGGCGCAGATCGATATCCCTGGCACGAACGAACTCTACGTGGTGAGCGTTCACCTCCACAGCAGCGGCGGTTCAAGTTCGCGCGCGACCGAGGCCACGAATCTTCGCACGCTGATTCAATCCAATTTTCCATCCGACGCCTTCGTCGTCGTGGCCGGCGATTTCAATACGGACAATCGGAACGAGACCGCGCTGACGACTTTCCGCACCTTCCTGAGCGACGCCGCGATTCCCACCGATCAAGCCGGCGACCCGGACACCAACCTCTCCCGCGCCAAGCCCTACGATTACGTGCTCGCGAGCTTCAATCTCGCTTCCAACCAAACGGCCACCGTCGTCGGCACCAACCGCTTCGCCAACGGCCTGGTGTTCGATTCGCGCGTCCGCCCGCTGCTCTTCGACCCCAGCATCGTCTTCACCAACGACACCGCCGCCGTGAACATGCAGCACATGGCGGTGGTGAAGGATTTTCGCATCTCCTACTCGATCACGAACCGACTCGACGTTTCCGCTCCGTTGCTCACCTTGGTCGCGCCTGATGTGGTTCGCTGGACCGGCGTCAACGGACTGACCTACACCGTCCAAACGAACTCCACGCTTGGGACCTGGGCCACCGCCGGCACCGCGACTTCTGCCAACACGAACTTCTGGTTTACGAACTCCGCTCCGGCGAGCGCGGCGAACTTCTTCCGCGTCGTCTATCCGTGACCGGATCGTGGTCCACGCGGTGTGCCAGATTTGTTCCGCCAAACCCGCGTGCCGACTAAAAGTGTCACACCCTTCCGCCGCGAATAATCGCAATCCAGCCAAACTCAACGAAACCCGCACGGCATCCGAATAGCTTGACGTTCAGCTGCTGCGGTGTATCGAAGCAGCAACGATTTGAACAATTGAACTGAGAGACATCTATGATGGAAGCGATGCTGATTTTTGATAAGTGGTGGTGGTTCTTCATCCCGGGCCTCCTGCTCGGGCTCTACGCCCAGATGCGCCTGTCGTCCTCCTATGGACGCTATTCGCGCGTCCCGACGAACTCCGGCATCTCCGGCGCACAGGCGGCCCGCGAGATTCTCGACAACGCCGGCCTGCACACCATGGCCATCAACGAAGTCGGCGGGCATCTGACCGATCACTACGACCCGATGAAGAAGGCGCTCTTCCTCTCCTCGGACGTTTATCACGGGCGAACGCTGGCCGCCGTCGGCGTCGCCGCGCACGAAGCGGGTCACGCTCTTCAGCACAAGGCCGCCTATGCGCCACTCAACCTGCGCATGGCGCTCGTGCCAATCACGAGCTTCGCCAGCAACGCCGCGATGTGGATCAGCATTGGTGGCATGTTCATGGGTCTGGCCAAGCTCGCGTGGGCCGGCGTGATCGTGTTCGGCATCATCTTCCTGTTCCAGCTGATCACGCTTCCAGTCGAGTT
Organism: uncultured Bifidobacterium sp.; assembly: GCA_964491875.1. Classification (GTDB taxonomy): domain Bacteria; phylum Verrucomicrobiota; class Verrucomicrobiia; order Limisphaerales; family JADJPG01; genus JADJPG01. The sequence goes on along the minus strand of CAZBIC010000004.1, from coordinate 209,421 downwards.
CGATGCTAGCCGCCGAGCGAAGGAGCAATTACTCGCGCTCGGCCTGATCGATAATCAGGAACGTTCCGGCGTGAGCAGCGTGCTCGGCGCCGCTGCGTTGACCTACGTCGCCGGCATGGTCTCGGCGTTCTTCACGCTGCTACACTTCATCATGATCCTGCGCGGCAGCGACCGCGACTAATCGATCATTCAGGCTCTTCGCCCGAGCCGGCAACCTGCCATGGTTGCCGGCTCTTTTTTCTGCTTGTGAATATCCCGGTGTGGGGGCTAGTCAGTAGCTCCATGCCTAAGCCCCAAGTCCCCCTCGGGACGGCTCCGTCCGTGAGCCGTCGTCAATTCATCCGCTACACCACGCTCGCCACCAGCGCCTTCGCCGTGGCCGGGCCGTACATCGTGCGCGGCGCGAACCTCAACAGCCGTTTGCAAGTCGGCATCATCGGTGCCGGCGGGAAAGGGTCCAGTGACACCGACGAAACGGCGAAGGCTGGCGGCGTCATCGTCGGCCTGTGCGACGTGGACAAAGGCACGCTCGAATCACGCGGCAAGAAATACTCCGACGCGAAGCGTTACCAGGATTTCCGCAAGATGCTCACGGAGATGGAAAAGGATATCGACGCGGTCGTCGTCGCGACTCCCGACCACACACACGCGCCGGCGAGCGTGATGGCGATGAAGATGGGCAAACATTGCTTCTGCCAAAAGCCGCTCACGCATTCCGTTTACGAAGCGCGCATGATGCGCGACGTGGCGAAGAAAATGAAGGTCGCCACGCAGATGGGCAACCAGGGCAGCGCCGGCGATGGATTGCGTCGCGCGGTGGAAGTCATCCAAGCCGGCGTCATCGGCAAGCCGCAGCAACTCCACGTTTGGAGCAACCGCCCCATCTGGCCTCAAGGACAGGCGCGTCCGGAAGGTTCCGATCCAGTGCCGGATTCGCTCGATTGGGATCTGTGGCTCGGGCCCGCGCCGCTCCGCCCTTACAAGAAAGGTGCTTACCACACCTTCGCGTGGCGTGGCGTGCAGGACTTTGGCACCGGTGCGCTTGGCGACATGGCCTGCCACACCGTCAACATGCCTTTCCGCGCGCTCAAGCTCGGCTACCCGACCGAAGTCGAAGCCGAATCGACCGGCATGAATAAGGAATCGTGGCCGCTCAGCAGCAAGATTCGTTTTCAATTCCCGAAACGTGATGGTCTGCCGCCGCTCACCTTCTGGTGGTATGACGGCAAGCCCGACGCCAAGGAAACGTTCCGTCCACACGCCGACCTCACGACCGACATCGTCGCCAAGCAAGGCAAGCTTCCCGGCAGCGGCTGTCTCATCATCGGCGACAAGGGCCGCATCTTCTCGCCGGACGACTATGGCTCGCAGTTCTTCATCCGCATGAACGACGAGAAGGAACTCAAGGCCGCGAAGGATCACGAAGCCGTCAACGCGATCCCGAACAACATCTGGCGAAGCCCCGGCCATTACGTCGAGTGGATCGACGCCATCAAAGGCGGACGCGCGGCGTACTCGAACTTCGACATCGCGGCGTATCTCACCGAGATCATTCTGCTCGGCTGCGTCTCATTGCGCGCCGGCAGCAAACTCGAATGGGACGGCCCGAAGATGCGCGCGAAGAACAACAAAGCCGCCACGCAGTTTGTGAGACGCGAATACCGCGACGGCTGGAAGTTGTAAGGCGCCGAATCCAACTCCAAACGTGGCGGGCGACGAACGTTGCCCGCCACGTTTTTTGTTCTGGTGGGGCGAGACTCGGCACGGACTCACACCTTGAGTGACACTTCAGACTCGCACCTCTGGTTACACTTTGGCGCGCGTGCATTGGGTTTGATACACGACCGGACGCATCCCGCCCCGTTCGTTTCCGTGCCGAGTCTCTCCCCACCCGCAAAGGCAAAGGCAGCATCGCATTCAGAATTGCCAACCCGCCAAGCGCCCCGCGACACTCGCGCTTCACGATGTTTCAGATTCGACATGTTGATTCGCTCGACTTACCGGAGCTGGCGCCCTACCGGACCATGCGCCGGCATCATGAGCATGTCCTTCAACGCATCTTCGTAGCGGAAGGCGACAAAGTCGTGCGCCGGTTGCTCGAAACTCCGTTCACCGTCGAGTCCATCTTGATGGTCGAAAAATGGCTGCCCGAACTGAACGATGTACTCACGGCACGGCAGGAGAACATTCAAGTCTTCGTCGTGCCGAAGGAAGTGATGGAGCAACTCGTCGGCTTCACGATTTATCAAGGCATCCTTGCTGTCGCAAAGTTTCCAGAACCACCCGCGCTCGATGACGTTCTCGCTACCGCGCCCAGCCCGCGCTTGCTGGTCGCCCTCGATGGACTGGCGGACGCCGAGAATCTCGGCGTGGTGGTGCGCAACAGCGTTGCATTCGGTGTTCACCTCCTCATCGCCGGTGAGAGTTGCGCCTCGCCCTACATGCGGCGGGCGGTGCGAAACTCGATGGGCACGATCTTCAAGCTGCCGATTATCGAGTCGCCGTCGCTCGTGGAGACGCTGCTCTACCTGCGGAGCCGCGGCGTGCGCTGCATCGCGGCGCATGGCCATTCTACCTCACAAACGCTCGGCAAGTGCGACCTCAGCGGCGACTGCTGCATCGTGCTCGGGAGCGAAGGCAACGGAGTTTCTCCCGCCGTACTG
>CAZBIC010000004.1:0-206748 GCA_964491875.1 uncultured Bifidobacterium sp. | reverse complement strand
ATGGCGAACGAAGTGGATTCCCTCAACGTGGCGAATGCAGCGGCGGTGTTCCTCTACGAAGCCGCACGCCAGCGCGGGGCGATGTGAAGAACAGAGAGGACAGACACGAATTCCACGGATTCTCACGAATTGAATTCTGAATCCGTGCCAATTCGTGAAATTCGTGTCTCGCAGTTCCCGCTTCAGTCCAGCCGGCAATACGCCGCCAGCCCGTGCAATCCACCTTCGCGTCCAAAGCCGCTTTCCTTGTAGCCACCGAACGGGCTCGCGGGATCGAACTTGTTGTAGCAGTTCGCCCAGATGACGCCGGCACGGAGCTTCTGCGCCACCTTGAAAATCTTGCTGCCCTTGTCCGTCCACACGCCCGCGCTCAGGCCGTACGGCGTGTTATTCGCGCGCTCGATAGCTTCCTCCGGCGTGCGGAACGTCATCACGCTCAGCACCGGCCCGAAGATTTCCTCCTGAGCCACGCGATGACTCGGGCTCACGCGAGTCAGCATCGTGGGCGGGAACCAGTAGCCCTTAGCCGGCAGGCGACAGCTCGTTTGCTCCACCACAGCGCCCTGTTCTTCACCGCTCTTCACGAGTGAACGAATCTTCTTCAACTGCGCCGCCGAGTTGATCGCGCCGATGTCGGTGTTCTTGTCGAGCGGATTGCCCACGCGCAGTGTCTGGATGCGGTCGCGCAACTTGCGCAGCACAGTCTTGTAGATCCCTTCCTGCACAAACAGCCGCGAGCCCGCGCAGCAGACGTGACCCTGGTTGAAGTAGATGCCAGAGATGATGCCCTCGATGGCCTGATCGATGGGCGCGTCCTCGAAGACGATGTTCGCCGCCTTGCCTCCGAGTTCAAGCGTGAGCCGCGGAGCAGTGTTGCTCCGTTCCGCCAGGGTCTTGGCAATCAACTTCCCCACTTCCGTGCTGCCGGTGAAAGCGATCTTGTCCACGCCCGGATGCCGCACCAATGCCGCGCCCGTTTCGCCCGCGCCGGTGACGATGTTCACCACGCCCGGCGGCAGGTCCGCCTGCTGAAAAATCTCCGCAAGACGCAGCGCCGTGATGCTGGTGGTCTCGGCGGGCTTGAGCACGACGGTATTTCCGCAGGCCAGCGCGGGCGCAATCTTCCACGCCGCCATGAGCAACGGAAAGTTCCACGGGATGATTTGCCCGGCGACACCGAGCGAACGCGGCGTGCGACCGGGGAAGGCATACTTCAATTTGTCCGCCCAGCCCGCGTAGTAAAAGAAATGCGCCGCCACCAGCGGCAGATCGATGTCGCGCGATTCCTTGATCGGCTTGCCGCCGTCGATGGTTTCCAACACGGCGAGCTCGCGCGAACGTTCCTGAATGATGCGCGCGATGCGGAAGAGATACTTGCCGCGTTCGCGCGCCGGCATCTTGCCCCAGACGCCGTCATACGCCTTGCGCGCGGCGGCCACAGCCGCGGTCACGTCGCGCTCATCCGCCAGCGCAATCTCGGTCAGCTTCTCCTCGGTCGCAGGGTTGATGGAATCGAAGTAACGCCGGGCGCGCGGCTTCACGAACTTGCCACCGATGAACAGCTCGTGACGCGGCGCGATGGGATAACCTTTGTGGTCCTCCGGCGCTGGCGCGTATTCCCACTTGTCGCCGAAGTTCAGGCGACGTTCGCGCAGCGGGACGAAGGAGCGTTCAGGCGCAGCGACCGCAACAGCGGATTTGGAGGCAGACTTGGAGGAACGTTTCATGGAAGCGAAAAATAATCCGCGCTCTGGTAGTTGCCCTCGGCGAGCTTCACGATCTGCATCAGCACATCGTTCACGAGCGTGCTGGCGCCGAAGCGGAAGAGGTCGGGCGTGAGCCAGTCGTCGCCGAGCGTTTCCTTCACCATCACGAGATAGGCGAGCGCCTGTTTGCTGGTGCGAATACCGCCGGCGGGCTTCATGCCGATGCGGATGCCGGTGGCGAAGAAGTAATCGCGAATCGCCTCCAGCATCACGAGCGTGACGGGCATGGTGGCGGCGGGCGAAACTTTGCCGGTGCTGGTCTTGATGAAGTCCGCGCCCGCTTCCATCGCGAGGTCGCTGGCAAGGCGGACGTTGTCATAGGTGACGAGTTCGCCGGTTTCGAGAATCACCTTCAGATGCGCCGGACCACAGGCTTCCTTCACGGCGGCGATTTCGTCGAAGACCAGCGCATGCTCGCCCGCGATGAACGCGCCGCGATTGATGACCATGTCGATCTCATCCGCGCCATCGGCAACGGCGTGACGCGTCTCCGCAAGTCGCGTGCGCAATGGGTATTGGCCACTAGGAAAGCCGGTCGCGACCGCAGCAACCTTCACCGGCGAATCGTTCCCAAGAAACTTCCGCGCGTGCCGCACCATGCTCGGGTAAACGCACACCGCGCCGCAGGGCGGCACGCCGTATTTCGCATCCACGGGATGGAGCGCCTTGTGACAGAGCTGCGCGACCTTGCCGGGGGTGTCTTTGCCTTCGAGCGTGGTGAGGTCCATCATGCTCACGGCCATCTTGAGCCCGGCGAGCTTGGCACCGGCCTTGATGCTGCGCTTGGAAAACGACGCTGCGCGTTCCTCGACCATCACGGCGTCGATGGTATGGGCAACGGTGGCGCTGGTCCGGGATGCAAGCGGCGGCATGGGGCGGAGGTTAAGAAATCATGAAGGCGAGGCAAAGCGATTTCCCCGGACGCTAATCGCGAAACCTTTCGTTGGTCACGGCGTTGAATTCCGATATATTGCCGGGCATGAAACTGGGTTGTAAGACACGTCGATGGGCCGTCACGGTGGCCATTCTGGGGATATCCCATCTCGCACCCGTTTCAACGCACGCCGCCGACTCGCTGAAGTGGAGCAAGGAGAAGGACAGCGTCGATGCGGACATTTCCTCGTGGAGCCTGGTGCAGACGCTGGAGACGATCTCCGAAGCGACCGGCTGGCAGGTTTATCTCGAACCGGGAACGAAGAAGGCTGTTTCCACCAAGTTCAAGGAACGGTCCAAAGACCGAGCGCTCGACATGCTGCTCGGAAACCTCGGCCGCGCACTGCTCCCCGGCACGAACGGCGGTCCGCCGCGACTGCTCGTTTTCCGCAACAAGGAACGCGACGCCACGCAACTTATCCGCGCGCGCAAACGCGCCAAGCCAATCCCGGACGAATTGATCGTGCGGATGAAGAAGGGCAAGAGCGTCGACGACGTGGCGTCCAAGCTCGGCGCGAAGATTCTCGGCAAATCGGATGAGCTCAACGCCGGGCGATTGAAATTCGACAACGAAGAAGCGGCGGCAAAAGCCCGCGAAACGCTGCAGGAGAATCCCGACGTCGAATCGACCGATCCCAATTTTCCAGTGATGGATCAGCCGACGCTCGATTCTTCGGCAACTCCGTCATCGGGAAGTTTGAATCTCAAACCACTCAAGGACGGGGATCCTTTAATCGTGGGGCTGATTGACACCGGGGTCCAGAAGACGGGAGGTGCTTATGACGACTTCCTCCTGCCCGGCATTTCCGTTTCAGCTTCGCAGACCGCGTCGAATCCAGCGGAGCCTTCGCACGGCACTTCGATGTTCGAAGTTCTGCTGAAGAGCATCGATGCGTTCTCAGCGGACGGATCCGCCACGCCGGTGAAGGTTCTCCCGGTGGATGTTTTCGGAAGCGGGAACGCCACGACCTTTGAGGTGGCGGAAGGGATTGCGCAAGCGCTGAAGAACGGAGCGCGCATCATCAACCTGAGCTTGGGCAGCGAAGGTGACACACCCATCTTGCACGAGGTCATTCGACAAGGCACCGCCGCAGGCGCCGTATTCGTCGCCTCGGCTGGCAACACACCGACCGATGCGCCCACCTTCCCCGCTGGCTACCCGGAAGTGATCTCGGTGACTGCGGGCGATTCCCCCACCAGCCTTGCCCCCTACGCGAACTATAGCGAAGTAAACGACGCGATGGCCCCCGGCACGGCACGGATTCAATACGGCGGAAACACATGGATCGTGAACGGCACCTCACCGGCCGCCGCGTATTTCTCCGGCGCCGTCGCGGTGGGAGTTTCCGGCGGGCAAACCGCCGCGCAAGCCGCCCAGACCGCTCAGCGCACATTTCCGCTCCCGGCTTCAGCCCGCCGCACCGCGCCCTGAACAACGTTTAATCACCCACAAGCCGGCAAACGCGACATAAGGTTTGACACCCCGAATGACCGATTCTAGCTTGGCCGAAGCGAGCAACCAATATGTCAGAAAATAACCCGATCACGCCCGGCGAATCTGTTCCGCCGAAGCCGCCTGAAGCCGCCAAAGTTCAGCCGAAGAAGGAAACGGTACGCATCAGTCTTCCGCCGAAGCCGACCTCCTCCCCGACGATCAAACTTCCGACCATGCCTGCTGGAGGTCCTGCAGCTCCCGCTGCACCCGGTGCCGCAGCGGCAGCCGCGCCCGCTGGTGGCGCCCCGCCCGCACCGCGTCCGCCCACTGCTGGCGCTCCGGCACTTTCCGTCGCCGGTGCCGCACCGGCAGCGGCCGCCCCGGCTGGTCGACCTGCGACGAACACGGGTGCTCCTGCCGCCCGTCCGCCCGGAGCTCCGACTCCCGCCCCGCGCCCGGTCGCATCCGGCGGTGCGCGCAAGATCAGCGGTTTGGACATGGGACTCGGCATCGCCGCCGCCGTTGTCGGCGTGGGCGCAGTCGTCAGCCTCCTGTTGCTGATGGGTCTGAAGTAAGCGCTTCCCCGCAGCAGGAAAACGAACTTCCAAAACAATTCTCCGCCACTACCGAACCTAATTGATTTATGGCCGCCGCGAACATCGTCACTCTGACCACGGATAACTTCGAACAGGAAGTTGCCAAATCCACCCAGCCCGTCCTCGTGGACTTTTGGGCGGAATGGTGCGGCCCCTGCAAGATGGTGGCGCCCATCCTCGACGAATTGGCCGCGGAGTACGACGGCAAGGTGAAAATTGGCAAGGTGAACATCGACGATCACCAGAACCTAGCCATCCAATTTCGGATTAATTCCATCCCGACGCTCCTGTTCTTCAAGAACGGCCAGGTCGTGGATCAGGTCGTCGGTTTGAAGAGCAAGAAAGACTTCAAGGCGAAGCTCGATCAACTGAGCGCCTAGTCCTTTCTCGTCTCCCAACCCCTCGCGCCCGCGAGGTATGGCACTGCTTGTTTTCCCCCGGCATTTCTCCAGCCGGGCGGAGCTTTATCAGCAGTTCTCCCGGCTGACCGCTGCGGGAATCGGAATTCCCCAAGCAGTTGAAATCCAGCGGCGCTCGCCGCCAGCCTCCTCATTTCGTTCTCCTCTCGGCGTCATCCAGCAACGTCTCACCGAAGGTGCGACGTTTGCGGAAGCGTTACGCAGCACTGGTAACTGGCTTCCTGCGTTTGATGCGGCGCTGTTACACGCCGGGGAACAGAGCGGGCGCCTGCCGGCGTGCTTCGACCTTCTCGCCACCCACTACGAGCGGAATGCCGCGTTGCTCCGGAAGACGCTGACGAGCCTGTTCTACCCCGCCCTGCTCTTCCACATGGCCGTGCTCATCGCCCCATTGCAGGAGCTCGTGAAGACCTGGAACATCGTCGCGTATCTCGCGAAAGTCCTCGTCGTGTTCGTGCCGGTCTACGCATTAGTGGGGTTTGTGGTGGTGGCGTTGCAAGGCCAGCACGGCGAACGGTGGCGGGCGTTGATCGAATCGATACTGCACTGGGTGCCGTTGCTCGGAAAGGCGCGTCGAAATCTCGCGCTGGCCAGGCTGGCGTCCGCGCTGGAAGCATTGACCGCAGCGGGCGTAAACATCATTGAAGGCTGGGAACTGGCGGCCACCGCAAGCGGTTCACCGGCCATCGGGAAAGCGGTCACAAGCTGGAGGCCGCAACTAATGTCCGGAGCAACGCCGTCGGAAATGCTCCGGTTGTCGCCAGTGTTTCCTGAGCTGTTTGCAAACTTGTATCACACTGGAGAAATCACCGGCTCACTGGACGACACACTTCGCAGACTCTACCGGCTTTATCAGGATGACGGGGAGAGGCAGTTGCAGTTGGTGGCGGATTGGACGCCCAAGCTCGTTTACTTCGGCGTGGTGATCCTCGTCGCGTGGCAGGTGATCCAGTTCTGGTCCGGTTACTTTAACCAGATCAACCAGGTGATTGGCGAATAGGGCCAGAGGACTACCTGCGCGGTGGAAGCGCCGAAGGAATGGCCGTTCCCGGAGGGCCGCAGAATTTCTCCAACGGCGGGCGCAAGGCAAACGAGCCGAACTTCAGCGGAACGGCGTTGGTCTCGCCCTCGCGCACGGAATAGAACTGGTTCATCGCAAGGCCGCGAAGGACCTGCGTCTGGCCGGTGGTAGGCCAGAAAATTTCGACGGACTCAATTGCTTTCGCCTGCCCGAGACCAATCTCCTGCCGCAGCGGCGACGCTCCAAAGCTCGCACCGCTGGACACCGTCTTGTAGATCGCGCGCACGCCATTTTCCGTCCGTGTGTTCACCTTGATACGCGCGCCAAGCGCCGAGCGATTGGAAGTCCGGCCTTCCAGTTTCAGCGTCAGCCAGTGATTGCCATGGCCGGGATTCTTCAGCAGCACCGTGCGATACGTGTCGTCCGTGTAGGCTCCGCCAATGACTTCGAAGACATCTTGATCCCCGTCGTTGTCGATATCCGCGAACGAAATGGCATGACCTTTCTGCAAGTGGCCCAGCCCGCCGGAAGTCGTAACATCCTGAAATCGCTTCCCCTCGGCGTTGCGAAAGGCCCGGTTCGGAACCACCGTCGCGAAATCCGGATCGCCAGTGCCGGCGAGGAAGTCCAGCCAGCCGTCATTGTCGTAGTCGCCGAAATTGAGCGACATCGCGAAGATTAACTTGTCGAGCCCCACTTCCTTCGTGGCGTCGCTGAACGTGCCATCTCCCTTGTTGCGATAAAACCGCGCCTTCTCCGAACGGAACGGACGGCCCATGTAATCCGCGACCACATCTCCCACGCCAGTCAATGCGTAGCCCGTCACCAGAATGTCCGGCAGTCCGTCGTTATCGAAATCAGCGGCCGCGGCGGGAAAACTCATCATCGGCTCCGTGACGCCCGCTGGCTCCGCGATGTTTGTGAATCGCCACGGCGCTTTCGGCCCGGTCTTCCCGCCTTGCGGTCCGTCGTTGCGATAAAGGAAATTCGCACCGCTACGACTGGAGAGGTACAAGTCCGGACGGCCATCATTGTTAAAATCCGCAGCGGCGACTCCTTTTATGTACGCGTTCGCATCTACGCCCACCTCAGCCGCGCATTCGGTAAACGTCCCGTCACCATTGCTTCGAAACAGTTCGCTGCGATGGTAGTTCGTTCCATACGACTCGTTGCCGATGTAGAGATCGAGCCAGCCGTCCGCGTTGTAATCGAACCAAACAGCCGTTTGCGTGGGATGAAGACTGAGCAGCCCGGCTTCCTCAGTTACATCTTCAAACGTTCCATCGCCGTTGTTTCGCAACAGTGAATTCGGATAACGCCCCGCTGCCCCCAACCACGCGCCGCGTAGCACCAGCACATCCGTCCAACCGTCGTTGTTGTAATCAGCCTGAATCATATTCAGACCGCCGATTTCGCCAAGAAGTCCGGACTCCTTCGTGCGATCCGTAAACGTTCCGTCGCCATTGTTGCGGAAGAATCGCATTTGAGTCCGGATCTCCCATGACGACAGCATGACATCGAGAAAGCCATCGCCATCAAAATCCTCCAGCACACAGCCACCCGCCCATCCAGGAAGGTCCAGACCGGCACCGGACGCCACGTCAATAAACGGCTTGATGTCGTACTCCGAATCGAACGTCTTCGGTGGAATCAGCCACTGAGTAGGGACCTTGTCCGGATACTCACCCAAGACCATGTAGGCAATGTTCAGCAGCCAAATTCCTTTCAAGTCACCCCGGTATTGCTGGAGGGTTTCGGTGAGAATGCGAATGGCTGCACGCGGCCCTTCCTGCCGTTGATAAACGCCCAACTGGCGAATCGGAAAGAGGCATGACTCGACCGTGTGATTGGTCAGGCAATTCTGTTGTTCACCGATTCGCAGGTAGCAAACAGCTTTTTCATGCTGAATGATCTGCCGATGTTTCGGTTCCAAATTCTGTCGCAACGATGCCGTCAACTGGTCAAACCTTTCGTAGGTCGACAGCGCGCCGTGCGGGTCACCAGCCCGCAACTGTTCATCAGCGAGCTGCGGTAACATTTGCCATACGCGAAAAGCATTTGTCTCGGAAGCCACCCTGTTCTTGAGAACTTCCACACGTTCCACATTGCGGAACGAGTTCTTCATCACGTCTTCGGTGCGAATGATTTCTCGCAAGCGCTGCTCCATCTTCCGAACTCCGGGCTTAACTGGAGCCGAAGCGCTCGCCGCAGCGAATCCCGAAACGGGACCGCAAATACAGCCGGCAACCAACAAACTGAGCAACTTCATCATAATCTTCGCAGCAACACCGTCTCCGCGATTATATCGTCACGGGAACCAGAAAGTGGACCGTCGCTCACGTAGGAGCGAATGGCAAGCCACCGTGCCGTTGAGACAAAATCTTGCGGCGAGCGGTTACATCTCGTCGCCCATCGAGGGACGAATTGCGGCCTTGAAGGGGCGGACTGTCCGATAAACTGCCGTCTGGTTGACAGCTCCCTCGTTCGGTAAAATCGGCACGTGCGCAAACTGAACACCGAAATGCTGATCACCGCTTATTGCAGCGGCGCATTTCCCATGGCCGTGAATGCGCGCGGTGACATTCGTTGGTTCGCACCCGATCCGCGAGGGATCATTCCGCTGGATGAACGTTTTCACATTCCGCACGGCCTGAAGCGCACGCTTAAGAAACAACCCTTCACGATTACCGTGGATCAGGACTTCGAACTCGTCATGCGCCACTGTTCCACGGCCCACGGCGAAACCTGGATCTCGACGGAGATCATTCGCGCCTACTGCGAACTGCATGCGCTGGGATTCGCGCACAGCGTCGAGACTCGGCAGGACGGCGTGCTCGTTGGCGGACTCTACGGCGTTCACATTCGTGGGGCCTTCTTTGGTGAAAGCATGTTTCATCACGCGACGAACGCCTCCAAATGTGCGCTCGTCGCACTGGTGGAAAGGCTGCGTGCCGGCGGATTTACACTCCTCGACACCCAATGGACCACGCCTCATCTCGAGCAATTCGGCGCCTGCGAGATCCCGCAAGCCGACTACAACCGTCTGCTTCAGGATGCGTTGCAGCTGGACTGCTCCTTTTGACAGTGGTCAGGCAAGCGCCATCCAGATTTTGATCGCGAGACGGCAAAGAGGATTGATAGCTTGGCGCCAGAATGAATTCGTCTCGTTCAGATTTTCCGGAACTGGAATCGATGGTCACCCGGATCGTGGCCGGCACCCCGATTCAGGACATCCATACTCACCTCTACGATCCGGCTTTTGGCGAACTTCTCCTGTGGGGAATCGATGATCTGCTCGTCTACCACTACCTCGTCGCCGAGGCGTTCCGTTATCTGGACATCCCTTATGAGAAATTCTGGGCGTTGACGAAATCCCAGCAGGCCGATCTCATCTGGAGGCAGCTATTCATCGAGCACTCACCCATCTCGGAATCATGCCGTGGCGTTCTCACGACTCTCAACGCGCTCGGACTGGACGTCCGTCATAGAGATCTCACCGCACTCCGGAAGTGGTTCACTGAACAGTCCGCCTCGAGCTATATAACCCGCTGCCTGGAACTGGCCGGTGTCAGCAGCGTTTGCATGACGAACTCGCCCTTCGATGATCTGGAGCGACCAGTCTGGGAAAAGGGATTCGATCGCGATTCACGTTTTCGCGCGGCACTACGCATTGATCCTCTGCTACTCGCATGGAATTCCACCGCGCCTACTCTGGCCAAATGGGGATACGACGTCACCGCCACTCTCGATGACAAGACCATCTCGGAAGTGCGCCGGTTCCTTCGTGATTGGACGAAGCGAATCGGAGCACGCTACCTCATGGTATCGCTGTCACCAGACTTCGATTTTCCTTCCAACGACATCTGCTCGCAGCTTCTCGCCCAAGCCGTCCTGCCGCACTGCGAGGAACACGGACTTCCTATGGCCCTGATGATGGGAGTGAAACGCCAGGTCAATCCCCAACTCAGTCTCGCCGGCGATGGCGTCGGGCTGAGCAAACTGACCGCGTTGCAGGAGTTGTGTGCGCGGTTCCCGCAGAACAAGTTTGTAGTCACTGTCCTCGCCCGCGAGAATCAACACGAGCTTTGCGTGCTGGCGAGAAAGTTCCGCAACTTGCACGTTTTCGGATGCTGGTGGTTCACCAACGTCCCGAGCTTGATTGAAGAGATCGCCCGGATGCGGATCGAATTGATCGGCCTGAGCATGACACCCCAGCACTCGGACGCCCGTGTCCTCGACCAGTTGATCTACAAGTGGCGGCATTCCCGGCAACTAATCACCAAGGTGCTCGTGGGCAAATACGCGGACCTCGCTCGCACTGGCTGGCACGTGACGGAGTCGGAAGTGAAACGCGACGCAGAGGATCTTCTTGGAGGCGCCTTCGAAAAATTCTACGTATGAGACGGGTCGGTTTTTTGGGGAAGCTACTGCACTTTGATGATGATGGCCGTGATGTCATCGAGCTGAGGGCCGTGATTCGCGAAGCTTCGGACCGATTCGTAGAGCAATTGCAGAATGTCGTGCGCTGAAGCGTCGCGATTGGCGCGCACGGTCTCGATGATACGATCGATCCCGAACAACGAATCGTCCGGCGCGGAGGCTTCTTCAATTCCATCCGTCAACAGCAGCACGATATCGCCGGAAGACAGAATGATTTCTGGCGCCGCGGCAAAGACATTGTCCGGCCGCATACCGAGTGGAATGCCCGTTCTCTTCAACGCCGTCTTCACCTTGCCATCCGCACCCAAGATGTAACCGGGCGGATGCCCGGCACTCGCGTAAACAAACCCCCGCGTGCCTGGATCAATGCAGCCAAGAAACAGAGTAATGAAGCGTTCCGTGCCGACGTCTTCCGCCAGCACTCCGTTGGCCCGGGTCAGGATCTCACCCGGATCCTCGCGCCTGCCCGCCAAAACCCGGAGATAAGCGCGCGTCTCCGCCATCAGCAACGCCGGCCCCACTCCATGCCCCGTCACATCACCAACGACAATGCCCACTTTGCCATTCGGCATCGGAAGATAGTCGAAGTAATCACCCCCCGTGGCCTCGGCCGGGAACGATGCTCCGGCGATATCAAACCCGGCACACGCCGGCGCGCTCTTTGGGAACAGGCGCTGCTGAATCTCCCGCGCCACGCGAAACTGTTCCTGATTCTCCCTCAACTCACGTTCTGCGCGCTTGCGTTCCGCGATATCGCGGATGAATCCCACGAGACGCGGCTGGTCGTGAAGCATCATGTCACTGAAACTGACTTCAATCGGGATTTCCGTTCCATCCTTGCGCTTGCCAACGGTCTCCACGGCACGAAGCCGGACGCGAGCATTGCCAGCTTGAAAGAATCTCTCGAAACCCGCGAGCGGCCCGCTTCGCATGCGCTCGGGAAGCAGCATACCCAGTTGCTGACCGATAACCTCCTCGACGGTGTAGCCGAAAACATCCTTCACCGCAGGATTGGCGAAACGAATGCAACCATCAGGATCGATCAACACCACCGAATCCGGACACGTCTCCCACAACAGACGATAACGCAGTTCGCTTTCGATGACCGCCTTCTTCGCCTGACGCTGGCTCGCGCGATTGGCAGCCTCGCGAAGCTCGCGATCCACCGCCGGCGCCAGACGGTGAAGGTTGCCCTTCATCAGGTAATCATGGGCTCCCGCTTTCATGGAAGCCACGGCGATGTCTTCGCCGATGCCGCCGGAAACAATAATGAACGGTAGATCGAGACCCGTTTCCTTCAACACCTCCAACGCCGCAGGAGCGCTGAAAGCAGGGAGATTGTAATCCGCGAGAATGAGGTGCCACTCCTGCTCCTTGAGCGCAGCCCGCAATGACTCGCCGTCCTCCACACGATGGTAGGTCACGTCATATCCCCCCTTCCGGAGGAGAGTAACCATGATCTGAGTGTCGAACTCTGAATCTTCGACCACCAAGACGCGCAGAGAAGGTTTCATAAACAAACCGGGCTTCCTGAAGAATCGCTGCCACGGCGATTCTCCCCAAGGAACGTGGTGGGGACTCTAGTCACGCGCAAACGTTTGACGAGTGAATTTCGAGACGGCCGGGTGGCTGGAAAACAAAAGGGCCCGAGGCGCAAACCTCAGGCCCGTCGAGACTGACTGTCAGCAGAACCGCTTAAAGCGCGTGACCGCTGGCGGACAAGCTGCACGCAGGAGCCGTATCCACAGCGCCAATCGTGTAGGTACCACCACCAGGGCACACCGGAGTGCGCGCGATGTAGAGGTTGCCACCGTAGAGCATCGCAGCCGTCGGCGTATCCGCGCTGGTCTTCTTGTTTTCCAGAGCCCAGTTGGCCTTGGCACCTTCAATCTGCTTGAGATTGGCGATGCAGGCATTGGTCTGGCTGGCGGTGCGCGCTCTTACGAAGTTCGGAATCGCGATCGCGGCGAGGAGGCCGATGATGGCCACCACGATCATGATTTCAACCAGCGTGAAGCCCGACTTGCGGAGCGTATTGATCTTCATTACTCGTTACCTTTCACATGCGGCGTGAACGCAGACAGTAGGCGGGTTATATTTTATTGCTGCACATCGTTCACAGATTGCCTACTGCCGACCGCACCGTGCTTTTAGCAGTGTGAATGCCAGAGGTGTTCGCCCCGCCTCCCCGTCCATCAGGACCTCGAAAACGCCGAAAACCTGGCAGATTTCGCCCCCCCGAAACTCCCCTGAAGCCAATCGATCGGTTTTCACCGTCTCGAAATCCATCACCGTGTCTCAACCTTGGGCACAATCGCCGTCGGCGACGAACGCTCCCGCCTTCCGTCGAGCGCTTGAAGGTTGGACAGCCGGAGAAAGGCTGCTAAAAGCCACGCGTGCCTGAACTGTTTTCCACATCGATCAGCGCGACCACGCGCTGCTGCGCGGTCTATGGACATCCCATCAAGCACTCCGCGTCGCCCGCCATGCAGAACGCGGGCATGGCCGCGTTGAAACTGAACTGGCGCTATCTCGCGTTTGATGTTCAGCCAGACGAACTACGCACCGCCGTCGTCGGAGCCCAGGCGATGGGCTTCGTCGGCCTCAACCTGACCGTCCCTCACAAACTGCTCGCCGTGGACATCGTCGATGTCCTCGACGATACCGCTCGCACGTGGGGCGCCGTGAACACGATCTGCTTCGAAGGCCTCGCCGCCGATGGCACTTGGCGCTCAATCGCAGACTTCAACGACGCGACGCCACAAAAGACAAGGTCCCACGGTTTCAACACCGACGCGGATGCCGTGACTCGATCAATCCAGGAAGATCTCGGAGTGACAATTCGGGACGCCAAGATCCTCCTCCTCGGCGCCGGCGGCGCGGGCCGCACAGCAGCACTCAAACTCGCCGCCGAGGGCGTAGCAGAACTGTTTCTCGTCAATCGCACGCAAAGCAAGGTCGCCGGTTTAATCGCCGAAATCGCCCAGCGCTTTCCGAACGTCAGAGCTCACTCCGGATATCCGGCGCCGAACCAAACGATTGATCTGGTCGTAAACGCTACTTCCCTCGGCCTGAAAGCAGATGATCCATCCCCGTTCGACACCGCTCAATACTCCCTTTCCAAGGCTGGCGCCGCGTATGACATGATCTATCGCCCCGCCGAGACGCTGTGGCTCAAAACAGCCCGGGCTGCTGGCTGTCGGACCGCTAACGGTATCGGTATGTTGCTTTATCAAGGAGCGAAGGCGCTGGAGCTTTGGAGCGGGTTCAATCCGCCGATAGAGGTGATGCGTGAAGCACTCACCAAAAACGTTTATGGTCGATAACCGATCAGGCATCCAGCATGGCGCGCACGTTTGATCCCGAAGTCTGGGCCGCGGTACCGTTCCACTTCTGGTCGGTCGTATTCTTCGTTTTCGGCAGCATGGTCGGAAGCTTCCTCAACGTTTGCATCCATCGGATGCCGCGAGGGCTCAGCGTCGTTTCACCACCATCCCACTGTCCGCACTGTGGTTATTCCATACCGTGGTTTCTCAATGTGCCACTGGTCACATGGCTGACGCTTCGCGGCAAATGCGCCAACTGCCGCGCGCCCATTGCTGTGCGCTACTTTCTGGTGGAACTGCTCACAGGCCTCCTCTTTCTCGGATGCTGGCTTCTTGTCGGAAAACAATCCGTTCTGCTCGCGCTTGCCTACGGCGTGATCATGGCGGGATTCGTCGTCGCCACATTCATCGACTTCGAGCACTTCATCATCCCGGATGAAATCACGATCGGCGGAATGGTCGCCGGCGTTGCATTTTCCGCAGCGATTCCGGCCCTTCACGGAACCTCCTCCCACGCGGTCTCCCTCCTCCAAAGTTTCCTCGGACTCGCTGTCGGGTGGGGTGTGGTCTATCTCGTTCTTCGTGTCGGTAAGCTGATGTTCGGCAAGCAGGACATTCAATTGCCGCCAGACACGCGTGTCATCTTCACCGAGACCGGTGTCATCCTACCCGATAAAGAAATCCCGTTTGAAGAGCTCTTCTATCGCAAGTCCGACGTGATCAAGTTCCAGGCCAAGATCGTTGAACTTCCTGACCGCAGCTACAAGGACATCGAAGTTCGTTTAATGCCGGAGAAACTCCATCTCGGCGACGAAGTGCTCGATCCCGAAACCGTGCCCCGGATGGAAGTCGTCACCGACCGCCTCGTCATCCCGCGAGAGGCGATGGGGTTCGGCGACGTGAAGTTCATGGGAGCCATCGGCGCGTTCCTTGGCTGGAAAGCCGCGTTGTTCTCGCT
This sequence comes from uncultured Bifidobacterium sp., assembly GCA_964491875.1. Classification (GTDB taxonomy): domain Bacteria; phylum Verrucomicrobiota; class Verrucomicrobiia; order Limisphaerales; family JADJPG01; genus JADJPG01. Next base: position 191,854 of record CAZBIC010000004.1, on the reverse strand, counting down.
GATGTTCAGTTCCGTTCTCGGAGCACTGGTCGGAGTCTTCTTGATCGCGATTCGGAAACAAGAATGGTCAAGTCGACTGCCCTACGGACCCTACATCGCCATGGCTGCCACCGTCTGGATTTTCGGCGGCCACCGCCTCGTTACCTGGTGGTTCAGCCGGATGCAGTGAGGTTTCCCTGACTTAGTTCACAAACCCTGCTTCGTTCGCCAGCAACAGCGCATGCGCGTACTCGGCGAGCGCACCCAGCGGGCGGGCATCGCGAACGCCCGCCTTGCGTGCAGCTTGCCGCGCTTCCTGCTTCGCTTTGAATTGCTCGCGCATCCGGCCTTTGCCCGGACGCACCGGTTCCGCCGCGGGCGCGAGCGGGGCAGAGTCCGCCGGCGTCGAAGCGTCTTCGAGGAATTCCATTCCAAGCTTCAGTTCCTCCGGGCGCGGCGGGCGTTGATAAATGATTTCGTAGAGGCGCCGAATCTTGCCCTCATCCGTCTTGCACGATTTCACATCGCTTCGTTCCACAACGTTCCGCGCCTGCTCCACCACGAGCGGGCTGTTCATCAGATACAACGCTTGCTGCGGCACCGTTGTCTCGTGCCGGCGCCCGTTCGACATGTCGGGATTCGCGAAATCGAAGCTGTTGAACACCTCGGGCAGATCAGAACGGTCAATATAGCCGTAGACCGTCCGGCGGGTCGTGTATCCGATATCCATCGCGCGACCGCTCGGCTCCAGAATCAACGCCGCGCGAAAGTTGCGTCCCTTCGCCATCGCGAGCGGCACAGGTTTGCCATAGACGTTCGTGTCGAGCTTCCCGCCGATGGCGAGGAGCGAATCGCGGATTGGCTCGAACTCCAACCGGCGCAAGTTCTGCCGCCAGAGCAGGCGGTTGAACGGATCAATCTGGGCGAACCGTGGATTGTTGTCGCTGCCCTGCTGCCACGCGGCCGAGGTGAGAATCAGCCGGTGCATCTGCTTCACCGACCAGCCGTGCTCCATGAAGTAACTCGCGAGGTAATCGAGCAACTCCGGATGGCTCGCGGCGGATCCCATTGTCCCGAAGTCATCGGGCGTGGAAACTATTCCCTCGCCGAAATGATGCTGCCAAATGCGGTTTACCATCACCCGCGCCGTGAGCGGATTGTTTTTGCTCGCGATGGCGTTCGCCAGCTCGATTCGTCCGCTGCCAATCGTGAACGGTTTCGCATTCGGTCCTGAGACACATTCTAGATAACGGCGCGGGACCGTCGGGCCTTTGTTCTCCGCTTCACCGCGCAGGAAGATGGGCGAGTCCTTTGGCTTCTCATTGTCCAGCAACACATGGGCCCGCGCCGGAGCGCCGGGATGCGTCAATTCCAGCGCGTCGATCTTGTTCTGGAGTTCGATGCGCTCACGGAGAATCTCCCGGTTCGCCTGCTGGTTTCCCTGCCGAAACTTCACCACCTTAGCATCGAGCTGCTGCTGGAGATTCGTCCGCTGCGTGTAGTAATCCGCGTAATCCGGGTCGCGCGTCGGATCTCCACCGATGAGTGGCGCGACCTTAGGCTCGTGGCTGCTCGCGAAGACACCGCGCAACGCGTAGTAATCCTTCATCGAGATCGGATCGAACATGTGGTCGTGACACCGCGCACAGCTCACAGTCAATCCCTGCAGCCCCTTCGTCATCACATCGATGCGGTCGTTGATGATGTCGTTCTCGTTGTTCTGAAAACGTTCGCCGAGCGTGAGAAAGCCCAGCGCGGCCAGCGTCGGGTCCCCTTTCGCCAGCGGCAGTTTGTCCGCAGCGATCTGTTCGATGATGAATCGGTCGTAGGGCTTGTCGTCGTTGAAGGACTTGATGACGTAATCGCGATACGTCCACGCGAACGGATACAGCGGCGTGTCCCGCAGGCGCTTGATTTCCCCCTTCGTATCGGAGTAACGCGCCACGTCGAGCCAGTGCCGGCCCCAGCGCTCACCGTATTGCGGCATCGCGAGCAGGCGGTCGACGACCTTCGCGAACGCATCCGACGACGCGTCGTCGATGAACGCCTGCACCTCTTCCGGCGTCGGCGGAAGGCCGATCAAGTCGTAGTAAACGCGGCGGATGAGCGTGCGTTTGTCCGTCGGCGACGAAAGCGTCATGCCTTTCTCGGTAAGCTTTTCGTTGATGAAGGCGTCTATCGGATTTGAGTAATCAGTAATCAGTGAATCAGTTTTCAGTGGTCGCCCGGCTGTCGCTGGCTGATTACTGTTTACTGACTTACTGATTACTGGAACTACCGGCTTCTTCACCGGTTGAAACGCCCAGTGATCTTTGCCGGTCGATTTCTTCGCCGTCACTGTACCGACGCGCGGATCGGGCGCACCCATCTTCACCCATGCAACGAGGTCAGCAATCTGCGCGTCGGACAGTTTCTCGCCCTTGGGCGGCATCTGAAGATCCGGATCGGCGTAGCGAATCGACTTCACTAGCAGGCTCTTCTCAGGATCGCCGGGAACAATCGCCGGACCGGAGTCGCCACCTTTGAGCGCGCCATCGCGCGTATCGAGATACAACCCGCCCTTCACCTTTGTCGCCTCCGCGCTGTGACACTTGTAGCAATGTTTCACGAGCACGGGCCGGACTTTGTTCTCGAAGAACTCGGATTGAGACGCGGTAATTTTTGGTGCATCGGCTCCGGCAGCCGACAGAACACTAAGCACCAATGTTCCGATGCCGAATGCTACAAATGGGTTTGGCGCCTTCACGCGATCACCCCTTTGACCACGTTCCCGTAAACATCGGTCAGCCGGAAATCCCGACCGTTGTAGCGATACGTCAGCTTTTCATGATCGAAACCCAGCAGGCGCAGAATCGTCGCGTGCAGATCGTGGACATGCACCTTGTTCTCGACCGCCGCGCCGCCGAACTCGTCCGTCGCGCCGTAAACCGTCCCACCTTTCACGCCGCCGCCAGCGAGCCAAGTCGTGAACGCCTTGTTGTTGTGGTCACGGCCCGGATTCTCGCCGCCATTGCGATCGCGCACTGGCTTGCGACCGAACTCGCCGCCCCACATCACCAGCGTGCTGTCGAGCAGCCCACGCTGTTTCAAATCCGTGAGGAATGCCGCGCAAGGTCCGTCAATCTCCGACGCGCTCTGGCGCAGGCGATCCGCCAGGTCCTGGTGATGATCCCAGCCACCGGCCCAAACCTGCACAAAGCGCACGCCGCGCTCGATGAGCCGCCGCGCGATCAGTAACTGGCGACCTTGCGGCGAGTTTCCGTACATCTCGCGAATGCTTTGCGGCTCCTTGCTGATATCGAACGCATCAGTCGCTTCCATCTGCATGCGATACGCCATCTCGAACGCCTCGATGCGCGCTTCGAGTTGCGCTTCCTTCTGGAGATTCTGACTGTGCATCGCGTTCAGCTTCGCGACGAGGTCGAGCTGATGCCGCTGCTCCTTCGGGCCGAGGAACGGATTGCGGATGTTCTCCAGCATCTGGTCCACGTTCGGCGACTTCGTGTTCACGCTCGTGCCCTGATAGATGCCTGGCAGAAACGCGGCCTGCCAGTTCGACGCACCGCCCGGCGGCACATTGCCCGGTCGCAGCGAGATGAAACCCGGCATGTTCTGGTTCTCCGTGCCGAGGCCGTAGAGCGTCCACGCACCGAGGCTCGGCTTCGAGAGTCGTAGCGAACCGGTGTTCATGAAGACCGTCGCAACGTCGTGCGACGGGATGTCCGTGTACATCGAGCGGATGATCGCGAGGTCGTCCACGTGCTGCGCCGTCTTCGCGAACACTTCGCTCACCTCGACGCCCGCCTTGCCGTATTTCGCGAACTTGAACGGCGACGCGTAGCCAACGCCATTCGAGCCGGCGATGGACTTGCCGTCATACTGCGCGAGCATCGGCTTCGGATCCCAGGTGTCCACCTGCGACGGCGCACCTTGGGCGAAGATGTGAACAACATGCTTCGCCTTGGCCGGCAGCGGCGCTTTCTGGGGCGTCAGCGGATGGTTCGACAGGTCCGCAGAGACCGCCTCTGCGCCAAACCCAGCACCCTCGCCCAGCAGCGTGGCCAGACCGAGCGCGCCCAAGCCCAGGCCAAAGCGGTTCAGGAACTGGCGGCGGGTCTGAAACAGGTCTTCGATCCGCAACGAATGGTCCGCGAGGTATTTCGGGTCGTTCGTCATAGGCACAACAGCATGTCTTGCTGCCTTTCTCAGACGGAACCTCGTGTAAAAAGGTATCAGCAAACTTGCCTGTGACATCGGCGAATTGGGGCGGCCTTCAAGGGGAAGGATTGCCCGCGAAACACGCTAAACGACGCGAAAATGGTAAATGGCTGAAAAGCTTCTCATGATGCTCGCCGCAACATCAAAGTCCTCCTCCCCCTTTCGCGTCGTTTAGCGTGTTTCGCGGACGTCCTCATCCCTAAAAACACAAAGGCACGGCGACCGAGATCGCAGTGCCTTTCGAAAGCCGATGCGGCTCGCCGCTTACTTCTTCTTGGACTTGTGACGGCCTTTGAAGGTCAGCTCCGCGATGCCGGACTTGTCGAGTTCGCCGAGACCTTCCTTCACCATCTTGGTGTATTGCTTGAAGGTGGCGGTGCCTAGCGGGAGATTCATTTTCTTCTCAACGCCGAGCTTGAGTGCGATGCCGGAATCCTTCGCCGCGTGGCTCGCGCTGAAGAAGCAGGAGTGATCGCGGTTCATCATGTCTTCGCCGTCGGTGACGAGCACGCGGCTGTTCGCGCCCGTCTGCGAGAAGACTTCCATGAGCATCTTCAAATCGATGCCATACGCCTGGCCGACCGCGAGGCCTTCCGCGAGACCGGCGGTGTTGATGTTCATCACCATGTTGACGAGCGCCTTCACGACACCCGCCTGACCAGCTTTGCCGATGTAACGCAGCAGCTTGCCTTCGTCACTCAGCTTGGTGAGCAGCGGTTTCACCTTCTTGAAGACCGCTTCATCGCCACCGACCATCAAGTAGAGAGTGCCCGCGCGCGCCTGATTGATGCTCGATGCCATGCAGGCTTCGAGCGACGCCGCGCCAGCTTTCTTCGCGAGCTTCTCGACGGCAATGTGCGTCTTGGGCGAAACGGTCGCGCAATTGATGAACACGCGGCCTTTTGCGCCTTTGAGCAGGCTGTCCTTCTTGCCGGTGAAGATGGCGTCCATCGCCTTGTCGTCGGTGACGACCGTGATGATCACATCCGAAAGCTCCGTCACGCGAGAGAGAGCAGTGCAGGCTTCGGCGCCAATTTCCTTCGCGATCTCATTCGCGGACTGCGCGCGCACATCGTAAACCGCGGTCACCGGGTAACCGCATTCCTTGAGGCGACGGGCCATGTTCGCTCCCATGCGTCCGACGCCAACGACTCCGATTCGTTCTGCCATAGATTTTTCTTTCTTGGTTAATGAGGTTTGGAATTCAGGGTAAAAAGGATTGTGCGTCTTCTCCTCGCCCACCGTGGTGAGCGGACCGTGGCCGGAGCAAAGCACCGTGTTGTCCGGCAGCGTGAAGAGCTTCTTCCGATTGTTCTCCAGCGCTTCTGCGAAGGAAATCATCCCGCCGCCCATCGAGCCGGCGAAGACCGCGTCACCCACCACCGCGACCGGCCGTTCCAGTCCGCGAATGACAAAGGTGATTCCGCCCGCCGCGTGACCCGACGTCTGCCGCGTTTCGATCTTCAGCGCGCCGACGGTGAAGGTCTTGCCTTCTGCGAAGGGCTGCGCATCCGCGAAATTCTCGCCCTGGCCCACCCACGCGGGCGCGCCCGTCTCCGCCTTGAGCCGCGCGAGATCGACGATGTGATCAATGTGCGTGTGCGTGATGAGAATGAGTTTGATGGTCAGCCCGTTCGCCTTGGCGAATTGGAGCGCCGGACCGCAGTCCGCGCCAGTGTCGAACACCACGGCCTGCTTCGATTTGGCGTCCCAGGCGAGATAGTAATTCACCGTCATGTCCTCGTAGACGGTGTTGAACTGTTTCAATCCTGCGACCGCGACCGGTTCCGGAAACCATGCCTTGTTCGCGCTATCCACGAGCGTGTCCGCGCCAAGCTTCAACACGGCGGCGAGCTTGCGCAGCAGCGGTTCGTTGGCCTCGCCACCTTTGACGCGCGAGAGTTCGGCGACGGAAATTCCCGCCTGCGCCGCGAGTTGATCGTCCGAGAGTTTCAGCCCGCGCTGGGTTTTACCCACGATGTCCCTAAAGCTGTCTTCCAATGGAATAGTCGGCATGAGGCGGTGACGTTATTCAGGTGATTTCGGGAAGGGAACAAAAAAGTGGGCGTCCACCGGCCAGCGGAAACCCACCCCTTCCATCGTAACGAAACACCGTCGGCGGTCACGAATCACTTGGCTGGCAACTCGCGAATCTTGAGGTTCCGGAACCAGCATTCGTCCTGGTGATCGGTGAGCATGATGTGGCCGTTGATCTTCGTGCCGAAGCCCGCCGAGTTCTTGAACTTGCTGGCAGCCACCGCCGCTTTTACCGCGTCACTGCCAAGGTCGTACTCCAGCACCTTCTTTCCGTTCAACCAGTGCTCGACGTGATTGCCCTGAACGAGAATGCGCGATGAATTCCATTCGCCGACTGGCTTGAGCTGCTTGTCAGCCGCTGGCGGCAGGACGTCATAGAACGCCGCCGTCTGACGCTTCGCGCCGAGCTTGCCGTCGGGATGCCCCACGTCGTCGATCATTTGATACTCATGACCGGGCGCCGAGGTGCGTTGCTCCGTCACGAGATACTTCACGCCATTGTTCCCGCCCGCCCCCACCCGCCATTCCCAGCGCAGATCGAAATCACCAAACGTCTGGTCGGTCACGATGTCGCCGCCGCGTTGTTTGGCGAATTTCTTCAGCAAACCGTCCTCGACCTTCCAACCCGCTTCCGGCGGACTCTTTTTCGCATAGAGATGCCAGCCGGTCAGCGATTTGCCGTCGAACAGCAACCGCCAGCCCTGCGCCTTCTCGTCCGCAGAAAGCTCGTTGACCGCGTCGGCAGCGTGGAGAGTTTGAGTGGCAAGCAAGGCAGCGACGAAGCCCGTCGCAAGAGTCAGCGCGAATCGTTTTTTCATGGTGAAGTCCGGGAAACTCTAGCGCTCCGATCCCCGCTGCCAAGCCCCAAGACAAGCCGTTCGGTCCCGACGGTTTCTCCGTTGGCGCGGGCAGGAGCGCTCGCTACCCTCCGCCGGTGATCAATCCGCTCATCGCTTCGGTCGGCGACATTCTCTGGAACCTGTTGTCTTCTCCAGGAGCGCTGTTGTTGCTCGCGTTCAAGATCTGGATGCTCGTCGACGCCATTCGCCATCAGGAATGGATGTGGGTCGCATTCTTCATCATCCTCCCGGGCTTCTCCGCGTTCTGGTATTTCTTCTTCATCTACCGGGGCCGGTCTTCCTCAACGAGCGGGTTCGAACTGCCCGGTGCCGCCAGTCGCAAACGCATCAAGGAGCTGCAGGCGCAAATCCATCACCTCGACAAGGCACACCATCACTCGCAGCTCGGCGACGTTTACTTCCAGCAAGGCAAGCTCGCCAAGGCGGAAGCCAGTTACCGCGCCGCCATGGAGCGCGACGGCGAAGACATCGACACCCGCGCGCACCTCGGCCAATGTTTGCTCCGGCAAAATCGTCCACAGGAAGCGCGGCCGCTGTTGGAAAAGGTCGTCACCGAAAATCCGAAACACGACTACGGTCATAGCATGATGGCGTTTGCCGAAACGCTCGGTGCCCTGGGCGAAACAGACGCTGCCATCTCGACGTGGCAATGGGTCACCAGCAATCACTCGTATCCGCGCGCCAAGGTGCAGCTCGCGGAATTGCTCCTCGCCAAGGGCCAGAAAGCCGAGGCGCGCGCGGAGATTCAGGAAGTCATTGATGACGACCCGCACGCGCCGGGCTTCCAGCGCCGCCGCGATCGCGTCTGGATTAAGCGCGCGAAGAAGCTCTACCGCCAGCTTTCGTGAACGAGCTTCACGGGCCGTGCTTCGGCACGCTGCACGTGCATTTCTCTTCGACCGGGTTCAACGCATAGCTGCCTCCCGTCGGACAATCGGGCTTGTGTTCGATGTAAGCAGCCTTGCCGAACAATTCGTCATCGGACGGCGTCGCCGAGGACGGACGCTTGTTCTCCACGCTCCACTGCAGCTTGGCGGAATCGATGTTTCGACGATTCATCGCGCACGCCTGGCGCTGGGCTTTCTCGACGGATGACTGGATGGCGGGAATGGATATCGCGGCGAGGATGCCAATGATGGCCACGACGATCATGATTTCGATGAGGGTGAACGCGCGTCGGTGATTTGGTTTCATGCATCAGGGAATGGGTTGGTGTTGAGTCGGCGGACGATCCTTTCGCCGCCGACCACAGTGAAACCGCCGTCGCCCGGCAAAGTTTCGTAAAGAGGGCTCGAGCCCGCCGCAAATTTTGATTTTGGTTTGGCGGACGCAGGTTCATATTTCACAGGCATGTCTCGGGATGACCTATTCGCTCCGAATCCGCCACTGGAGGCGCCCCCTGCCCCAACACCGCAGGAGCCGACGCAATCGTCGGCGCCGCTGGCGGCGCGGATGCGGCCCCGGTCGATCACCGAATACGTCGGGCAATCGCACATCCTCGCGCCCGGCCAACTCCTACGTCGCGCGATTGAAGCCGATCGTATTCAGTCCCTCATTTTCTATGGACCTCCTGGCACGGGCAAAACGTCACTCGCGCAAATCATCGCGCATCACACGAAGAACAAGTTCGAGCGCCTGAGCGGCGTGGAATCCAACGTCGCCGACATGCGCCGCGTTCTGGCGGGCGCCGCCAACCGTCTTGCAAACACAGGCCAGCCGACCATCCTGTTCATTGACGAGATCCATCGCTTCAGCAAATCGCAGCAGGACGTTCTGCTCCCGGACGTGGAAGCCGGCACGGTGCGGCTGATTGGCGCGACCACGCACAACCCGTTTTTCTTCGTCAATTCCCCGCTCGTTTCCCGCTCGCAAGTCTTCGAGTTGCGGCCGCTCACCGAGGAGGATTTGCTGGGCTTGCTCCGCCGCGCCATTGCTGACGAAGAACGCGGTCTCGGACACCTCAAGGTTCGGGTGGATGAAGATGCCTTGAAACACCTCGCCCGCGTCGGCGACGGCGATGCGCGCAAGACATTGAACGCGCTCGAAATCGCCGTGCTGACCACATCGCCGGGAGCAGACGGTTCGCGCCACATCGACCTCGCCGCCGCCGAACAGAGCATTCAGAAGAAGGCGGTGGTGTATGATGGCGACGGCGACGCGCACTACGACACGATTTCGGCTTTCATCAAATCGATGCGCGGCAGCGATCCGGACGCCGCGCTCTACTGGCTGGCGAAGATGATTCACGCCGGCGAAGACCCACGCTTCATCACGCGCCGCATCGTCATTCACGCGGCGGAGGACGTGGGACTGGCGGATCCGATGGCTCTCGTGCTCGCGAACGCCGCGCATCAGGCGGCGGAGTTCATCGGGTGGCCGGAAGCACGCATCCCCATCGCGGAGGCGACCATCTACATCGCCACCGCGAACAAGAGCAACTCGGTGATCAAATCGATCGACGCCGCGCTGGAGGATGTTCGATCCGGGCGGACGCTCCCGGTGCCGGAACATTTGCGCGACGGACATTACGCAGGTTCAAAACGGCTCGGGCACGGAGTCGGGTATCAGTACGCTCACGATCATCCGGATCATTTTGTGGCGCAGGATTACCTCGGAGCAGAGAAGCGTTACTACGAACCTTCCGAGCAGGGCACGGAAAAGAAGATTAAGGAACGCGTGGAGCGATGGCGGGCGTTGATGATGGAAGAACGGCGCAAAGCCGGGGGCAAATGAACGAGGCAGATCGATTGCGAAAAGCCGAACTGCGCCGGGAGATTCGCGGACGGCTGAAGGCTCTGACGGCGGAGGAGCACGAGAGCGGGTCCGCTGCGATTCGAAGGAGACTGGAAGAGCAACCCGTCTGGAAGTCAGCGCGCGCAATCCTCGCGTTCGTTCCGGTGCAGCAGGAGCCCAACCTCTGGCCATCGCTCGTACAGGCGTGGGATGCAGGAAAGCAAATCGCGCTGCTCCGGCATTCGCCCGAGGCGGATCAATATGTTCCCTGCCTGGTGCAGGATCGGGATCGGGATTTGCAGGCCGGACAGTTCGGAATCCTGGAACCCAAGGCTCACTGTCCCATTTTTGATTTAATGCGGCTGGACTTGGTCTTGGTGCCGGGGATAGGATTCACCCTCAACGGTGGTCGGCTGGGTCGGGGAAAAGGGTATTACGACCGGCTGCTCGCCGGGGTTCCAGCGCTGAAGTGCGGTGTGGCGTTTGATTGCCAGATCGAAAGTGAGTTCCCGCTGGAGCCTCATGACATCCAATTGAATTGCATCCTGACACCGACGCGCTGGCAATTGGTAGGTGCCCGCGCCCGGTTTTGAAATGAGTTTGCTGGAAAATCCTGTCGTTTGGGGGCCCGTGTGCTTTGTTGCCGGCTCGGCAACGGGCTACTGGCTGTGGAGATGGAAGGAGCGAAATCTCCGGGCTGCGCTTGAGCTCAGGGAGAAGACCGCCTTCGAAGACGCACGCCGTCAGGCCGAAACCATCACCCGCGAAGCCCGCCTCAAGGCCAATGAGGAGTCGCTGAAGATCCGTCAGGACACCGAGAATTCCTTCACTTCCCGCAAGCAGGAACTCGGCGAAGCGGAACGCCGCCTCGTCGAGCGCGAGTCCCTGATCAACAAACAGCTTCAGAGCCTCGTGGAGGAGGAACGCCGGCTTCGCGATCAGGAAGAAACGTGCAAGGTGAAGGCGGACGAACTGGAAAAGCTCAGGTGCGCCGCCGCAGAGATCGCCAAGCAGCGCCGGGAACAGCTTCAGGCGGTCGCCCGCCTCAACGAAGCCGAGGCGCGAACCCAGTTGCTCCGCGAGATCGAAATGGAATCGTTGCAGGACGCCAGCCAGTTGACGCGGCGCATTCTCGACGAGGCCAAATCGAAGGCTGAAGAAAAGGCGCGTCGCATCATCAGCCTCGCCATCCAACGCTACGCAGGCGGGCAGACCTACGAAATTTCCAGCGCCACCGTGGCGCTCCCGAGCGAGGAATTGAAGGGCCGCATCATCGGTCGCGAAGGCCGGAACATTCGCGCCTTCGAAGCCGCCACTGGCGTCACGGTATTGATCGACGACACGCCGAATGCCGTCGTGCTGTCCGGTTTCGATCCGGTCCGACGCGAGATCGCCCGTGAATCGATGCAACGTTTGATTCTCGACGGCCGCATTCACCCGACGCGCATCGAGGAAGTCGTTACGAAGGTCAGCCAGGAGATGGACGAAACCATCGCCCGCTATGGCGACGAGGCCATCCTGAAAGCCGGCATCGCCTCGATTCATCCAGAGGTCGCGAAACTTCTCGGTCGCCTCCGTTTCCGCCACAGCTTCTCCCAGAACGTCCTCGATCACTGCATCGAGGTGGCGCATCTCACCGGCCTACTGGCCTCCGAACTCGGGCTCGACGCCGCAGCGGCGCGCCGCTGCGGATTGCTGCACGACATCGGAAAAGCCGTCAGTCACGAGGTGGAAGGACCGCACGCATTGGTCGGCGCGGATGTATTGCGACGGCTTGGTGAATCCGAGGAAGTGGTCAACGCCGTCGCCTCCCATCACGACGAAGCACCGCATCACGGACCGCTGGGAATTCTCGTCAGTGCGGCTGACGCCATCAGCGCGTCCCGTCCTGGCGCGCGCTCGGAAACGATGACGACCTACATCAAGCGCGTGGAGGATTTGGAACGCATCGGATTGTCGTTCTCCGGAGTCGAGAAATGTTTCGCCGTGCAAGCCGGCCGCGAATTACGCGTGGTGGTGAAGCCCGAGGATGTGACGGACGAACAAGCTTACGCGCTGGCCCGCAGCCTTTCCCGCAAGATTGAGTCGGAGCTCCAGTATCCCGGACAAATTCGTGTGACGGTGATGCGCGAGACGCGTTGCGTGGAGTTCGCGAAGTAACCGAAGGAGACGAATTTAGCCCGCTGCAAAGAACGACTTAGCGCCGTTCCTGCTGAAATCCGGGAAGCCCAGTTTCCCACGAACGGGGAGCATTCCAAGGACGGGAGGTCTCGTTGTCGATATCGTCAGGGGTCTTGCACCCGGAGAAAACGAATCCAGCAACAAAAACGACCAACAGAGCCAGCGCTGTTTGTCGTTTGAACTTCATCGGGGGAGCCTCAGTAAGGAAGGACCATGTCGCCTTCGGTGACGTCCTTAATCTTCCAACCAGGCATGATGTTCGCAATGGAACGATTCTCCTGAACTTCCATCACGCGAACTTTCGCCACCAACTCACCATTGCGACTGACGAGAAGAACACCATTTTGAACCAAGCTGTTCTTGGCACCGATATCGAGAACCAAGAAATCCCATTTCGGATCCACGACGACGACTTTGCCACGGATGTCGCGGGGCAACGGCGGATCTTCCGCGCCACCGGTTAGCGTTTTGATAGTGTTCTCCTGCTGGGTTACTTTTCTAGCCAGCATCTGGCTTTCAACCTTCAGCGCCTGACTCTCCACCGTCAAACTCTTCACCGAAGCTACGAGACTCTTGATTTCCTCCGGCTTAACACTTGTTGACGTGTAGGCAAACAACTCGTCCTTCGCCGCCTTAAGTTCGCTGTTGGACTTATTAAGGCCGTCCTGCAGCCCGTTCGCCCGTTTCTGCTCGCCTTCGAACTTGGCGGTCGTCGCAGTTAACTGGGTCTTGGTTTCCTCGAGCGTCGACTCAGTCTTGGCGAGTTTTTCGTTGGTGTTCTTGAGGGTGGTCTTCGTCTTGGAGAGCTCAGTCCTCGCGCTGTTCCGTTCCTGCTCGAAGGTATTCCGGTTGGTGATGATCTCCTCGATTTGGGGCTTCAACATGAACTGGCTCACACCGATGACGCCCACGCCGGTCAAAATCGCCAAGATTAAACAGATTCGAAGTAACATGTGTTCCGATGTATCGAGTTAAATTCTTGATCAGCCTAGATGCGGTTCATGGCGGTGTCAACGACTGCGTTTTTTGTTTCGCTGCAACCGTTGCATCGCCCTGCCCCGCCGGGGCCACCAGCCATTCAGCTCGCCGCGGGCGCCTGCGCCGCCTTCACTTTTTCGAGAACTTCATCGTGCGGTGTGGGCTCGTATTCGTAGTCGCCGGGTTCCACATAATCTTTGCGCATCGGGAAATCCTTGAAGCCATCCCACATCAGGATGCGCCGCAGGTCCGGATGTCCTTCGAAACGCACCCCGTAGAGATCAAACACCTCCCGCTCCTGCAATTCGCAGCCGCGCCACAGCCCGGTCAGGGAAGGCACGGTGACGTTCTCACCACGATCGGCCGTTCGCAGCCGCAGGATGACCGGCCCGTGCTTCTTCGCGATGGAGTAAAGATGGTAAACAACTTCCAGGTAAGCCGGCGTTTTCTTTTCAGCAATCTCTTCCACTTCCTTTTCCACGCCGTCGACCAGCTTCTTCACCTTGGTTTTGATCTTATCGACCCGTTCCGGCCAGTCGATGCCCGTCACATTGGAGGCGTAATCAAGGCAGAGCGCGGGGTCGTCCCGGAGAAACTTCGCCACCGCAACGGCGTGAGGAGAATCCACCAGCAAAGAGGTTTGGGCGGACGGCGAATCATTCGGGATGATCTGTAATTGCGCGCCGGGGACCGCTGCTTCAATGCGAGCCTTGATCTGTTCCAAGGTTTCCATGGCGAAGGTGTAACGTGATTCCCGGCCGCAGACAAACCATTTGGCGCTGGCTGACTCGCCATCCAGTTCAGGGTGACGCCGGGGGCGAAGCCGGAGTGGCTTCGAGCCCGGGCGCCCCCAGCTGACTGAGCGAAACCTGCATCAGCAGGCGAAACATCATTCCGCCCGCCCATCGCCCCAGCTCGTCCTCCGTCTTTAAGCCCCGCACGACTTCGTCCTGAATTGCCAAATCCAGTGCGCGAGTTTGAGCTGGCAGCTTCAGATCAGTGTAAAGCACCTTGCGCAACGTCAGCTGCATGTGCTCAAGTCCGGCGAATTCGAACTCGAATTTCTCTCCCTTGTTCCGTTCACGACGCTGGCGGATGCGTTCGCGGACGCGTTTCTCGACTCCGTCGAGGTTCAGCCGGCCGGCGGCATTCTTCACGATGTTCAGCTCGGTGAGGATCAACTTGAGACTGCGGAAGTGCAGCTTCCCATTCGCCGCCTTCTCCGCATCCACGTCGACGTAAAGCTCCGGCACATCCGCCATGAGCTGGCCGCCAAACTCCGGAGGATTGTAGAGCTTCAGATTCCGCACATGCAGCGCGCCCGAGCCGAGTTCCGTGGAAAGTTCCCCGATGACCGCGCGAAGCCCTGTCTCTTCTTCGATGCCCCGCGCCGCGAGTGATTTCAGAACTAGATCCCGCGACAACAACACCGCGACAAAGAGCACGATCACAATTCCCAGCAGCACAATCAACCAGCGCAGGAATCGTTTCTTCATAGGCAGGGCGAGCGACTCACAGCTCGATGTCTTCGGGACGAACTTCGAGGCATTCATCCTGATCTTCCCAGACAATGGCAGGATACGCCTCGAGGAACTTCGGCACGATGTCCCGGCCTGCCGTGGCGAGCAATTCCTCCACGTCATCGGCCGCATCGTCCAACGCGCCGTCGTAACTCCCGCACTTCTTGCGTTGGACGTCATCCCAGTGGGCCACGGCGTGTAACGGGGCATACTTCTGGGCCCAGTCCCGCGCTTCCGACTGCAGCTCCGGCGGGATGTCATCGAAAGGCACGCAGGTATCCCCGCAATGCTGGCAGATCAACCCGGCATCGAGGACGTCGCGAGTGAACAGCGGCAACAACGGCGCCCGGCAGCAGGTCGACTCACGATACGCTGAAGGCGGAGTCGCCATGCGCTTGAGCCAGATCTGGCGTTCATGCGCCAGCTGCGCCGCCAGCCGGTAGGCACCCAGCAGCGGATGCGAAAGGCGCCAGGAACGACCCGCCAGCTGCGAAAGGGTCTGGGAAAGCCAGCGCCCGAGCGTGATGTCATCGAAGTCGCGGAAAGCCGCGCCATATTCCTTCCAAAGACGATCGAGCGGAGACTCAGAGTGCGTTGACATTCTGCACCAGCATGGGCCCGCACCAAGGAGGAGTAAAGCGGGCAATGGCTACGCTGGGCACGCGCGAGGAACTTACCACATCGACGATGCATGTGAATTGGGTGCTTGCGGCACCGGCGATCAATGGTGTAGGAAAGAGGTCCTGCGTTTACGCAGCTTGGTGGCCGATGTGGCGGAATTGGCAGACGCGCTAGACTCAAAATTCACTCCTTGGCGATTTCCCGACTTTTCAATTCGTTTCACGAGAAGTGGTGTTAAGTCCCATAAACATTAGTAAGTATTCACGTCTACCCCATCAATTCAAGTCTCTCCAGAAAGTCAGAGGAGTGGCACAAAAAGTGGCACACGGTCAGGAAGCTATTTGAGAGTTAATGGCTTCGTGCTCGCGTACTCGGAGCCTGAGCGAAGGATTCCTGCTCCGCCGGTATCTGCTGTGTGGCGGTCACCGCGATGGCCACGGAGCATATCCAGACGAGCGTTAGACAAACCAATTGAGATTGGGTCAGCCGGCGGGGCCGAGCGGGCGAATCCTTCCGTCGCACACACTCGATGTTGACGTTTGCGCGGGGATTCTCAACCCTGTCATTAAATGCCGGATAGGACTGATCCAAGCCTGAGTTCTGTCTCCGTCTTTTCGCATCTGAATGCGGATAAAGCGACGCTTTACCGTGCGGTTCTTCGGGCCTTCGTGCAGGCCAAAACGGGATTTGCCCTCCACTTGCGTCCCAGTGATGTGCGCGTGGCCTTACAGGCCGAAGGTTTGCTCCAAGAAAGCGACGCGGGAGCAATTGATGCAGCCCTGATCCAGTTGTGCGAATGGCGCAATCTTGAGGCTCATCGAGACACGGCTGATGTCTCCACGATTGAGGAATTCTACCGTCCGCGCTTCCTATACCAGCTTACAATGGAAGGCGAGGCGGCGGAGCGCGCGTTGACGTTGTTTTTCGAGACGTTGGTGCAGCCCGGTGAACTTCAAGCCTCGGCCCTGGTGGATATTCGCCAATATCTCGGTGAACTTTCCAAGCTGAGCGAAAGTCAAACGCCAGACGAAAGTGTCGCTCATCGCGTGCTGCATTCGCTCAGCAGCCGGTTCGAGCAATTGACTGCCCGGGCGCAGACGTTTCTCCGCAGCTTGCAACGAACCATCGATCTCCACGGCATCACCGTGGAGACATTTCTCTCCTACAAGCAGACGCTGATCGATTATCTGGAGCGGTTCATCGGCGAACTGGTGATCGCCACGCACGAAATTGCCGGACGTCTGCGTGAAATCGAAAAACACGGAATCGAACGGCTGCTTGAAGCAGCTGCGCAGCGCGACGTTGTTGATGCTCTCGATCACGAGAAGGACTCACGTCTGCGCGAAGCACGCGAACTGTGGAGGGCGCGCTGGGTTGGATTGCGCGGCTGGTTCATCAGCGACACGGGCCGACAATCACAAGCTGAAGTGCTGCGGAGCCGGGCGCGATCCGCGATTCCCGCGTTGCTCACTGCGGTGGCGCGAATCAACGATCAGCGTATCTCGCGCAGTGACCGTGTGGCCGATCTTCAAGCTTTGGCCCGCTGGTTTGCCGAGGCTCCGACCGATGGCGACGCTCATCGGCTCTGGCGCGCTGCGTTCGGACTTGCCGGCGCACGACACCTCCGGATTGATGAAGATACGCTTGAGCGCCGCGACCAAGACCCGGTCGCCCCGCAAACAAGCTGGTTGGACACCGAACCGTTGCGTCTCTCACCCCGCGTGAAGCAGTCAGGACGGCATGTGCCGAAGGGTCCGGCGAAGAGTGTCGTGGATCGTAGCAAAGAAAAGGAACTGCTCGCCCGACTCGCCCATGACGAAGCGCTGCAGGTGGCCACCGCTCAGCGCCGACTCGCGCAGGGTATCCGCACGAGATTATCTGACTTTGGCGCACTTGAAACAACGGCGGAGCTAGATTTGTTTCTCGATCTTTTAGGGGAATCGCTCGCGTCCAAAATTCATCCGACTGACATCATTGTTGCTCATTCTACGGATGGAAGCTTGCGCATCGAACTGGAGCCGATTGCTGACGACAGCGAAGCGACAATCACAACTGCCGATGGTATTCTGCGCGGGCAGGATTACTATGTGAGAATCACAAACGCTTTCACCGAACCGGAGTTGGAGATCGCCACCTCATCGGCAACATGAATACCAGGCCGTCTCACGAACCGGACAAAGCCTCAGTTCCGCTTGACGAAAAATTGAGCGAAGCATCACGTGAGGAGCGACAACGGGCGCTGCGAGCACTGCTGAAAAATCCCCTGCTTACTGCCGACGGCCCGGATGCCCGTGAGTTCGGCTTGGTTCGCCGTCACGCTGACCAACTGAAAGAGTGGCTCGCTCATCACGCCAACTGGACGTTGCATGTGACCAGCGAGTTTGCGCGCCTGCGCAAAACTCCGCCGGACGTGGCTGACAGGACCCGAGCCGCACGCGATGAGCGTACGAACGTACCATTTGGGCGGACCCGCTATGTGTTGCTCTGTCTGGCGCTCGCCGCCTTGGAACGGAGCGAACGCCAGACGACCCTCGGCAGGCTGGCCGATGCGATGGTTGGGTTCTTCGCCGGAGACTCCGCACTGGCCGGATGTGGCCTTTCATTTGACCTCAAGTCGATGGATCAGCGACGTGATTTAGTGCAGGTCATCCGGTTCTTGTGCGAGCGACATGTGCTCTGGCGCAGGCAAGGTGACGAGGATCAGTTCGTCAGGGACGAGCGTAGTGATGTGCTCTACAACGTGAACAGACCTTTGCTGACGGCCATGCTCTGTGTGCAACGCGGGCCGTCAACGGTCAGCAGCACGAGCTTTGAAGAGCGGCTGGCCGCCGTCGTTGAGGAATCGATGCCGGATACGGAAGATGGGCAGAACCGCCAAATTCGCGTGCGCCTAATGCGCCGATTGTTGGACGATCCAGTTTTGTATTACGACACGCTCAACGACCGCGAGCGCACATATCTCGACCGGCAACGCGGTTTCATACTGCCGCACATTGTCGAGGCAACAGGACTCGTGCCGGAGATTCGCGCGGAAGGAATCGCACTGGTGGACCCTCACGGCGATTTCGCGGATGTAGCGTTTCCCGAAGAAGGCACGGAAGGGCATCTCACGCTGTTGCTCTCCGAATTTCTGGCGAACCGGCTTCGCGAGAGGCCCGATGCGGCAGTGGGCTTCGCTGAACTCTGTGGGGAGACGGCGGAGCTAATCGCCGAACATCGGTCGCACTGGCGCAAAGATGTGGCGGAGCCGGGAGCCAACCGTGTTCTGACGGAAACCACCATCGACAGACTTGAGGCATTGCGGCTCGTACGTCGCGTGGCGGAAGGTGTGAAACCGCTTCCGGCCATCGCTCGCTATGGCCTCGCCGATGAGCCGGAGGAGACTACAATCAAGGAGCCGTCTCTTTTCTGAACATGAGCGACCCGAAACACAATGGAGACGTATCGTTGCCAGCGGCGTGCCGGCCGCGATGGCAGCCGGTTCGTGGCGGGTTGCTCAACGTGTATCGCTACGACTATCAGGAGTTCCGCTACAAAGACGGTCGACTGCTCCTCCGCGGCAACAACGGCACCGGCAAATCGCGCGTCCTGGCTCTTCAGCTTCCATTCTTGCTCGATGGCGAGATTGTTCCGCAACGCGTCGAGCCGGATCAGGATTCGGCGAAGCGGATGGAATGGAACCTTTTGCTCGGCGGCAAGCATGACGACCGACTGGGCTACACCTGGATCGAGTTTGGTCGTATCGGCGAAAGTGGCGATGCTGAATACACGACGCTCGGCTGTGCGCTCCGCGCGGTTCAGGGACGCGGCATTGCTCAACAGTGGTTCTTCATCACTTCGCAGCGCGTCGGTCGCGACCTGTTCCTTGAAAACGAAGCAGGACAGCCGCTTTCCCGAACGAAGCTGGAGGCTGTCATTGGCGACAAGGGCAGGGTTTTCGGGAGTGGCAAGGTCGAGGATGATCGCCGCGAGTATCGAAGCGCGGTCGATAAAGCCCTGTTCGGACTCGGAGATCGCTACGAGGCGTTGCTCAATCTGCTCATCCAATTGCGCCAGCCGCAACTCTCCCGGACGTTGAACGAAGAGCGGCTCTCGACCGCATTGAGCCAGGCGCTTCCACCGTTACCAGAGTCGGTGCTTGCTGACGTGGCCGAGGCATTCCGCAGTTTGGAAACCGACCGCCAGGAATTAAACGATTTCAAAGCAGCGCGGGATAGCGCGAGCCTGTTTCTCAGGGAGTATCAGCGATACGTCCAAATTGCGGCGCGGCGCCGCGCCGAAGAAGTGCGAAAAACCAATTCCGCATACGAGGCGACGATGCGGCGCTTGCGCGCCGCCGAGAGCGCCTTCGAGACGGCAAAGACGGACTTGGTTGAACTGGCAGAACAAATCGGACAGCTCTCCATTGAAGAACAACGTGCGATGTCCGCTGAGAGCACGCTGCGTGACAGCCCGGAGATGAAGGATGCGAAGGCACTCGACAGTGCGCGCATCATGGCGGAGGAAGCGAAGGCAGTTGGGAAAGCAGCGCAGACAGAGTTCCAGCAGGCCGGCACTGCGCTCGAAAGAGAAGAGCAGCAACAGCAATTCGCAGCGCAGAAAGCAGAAACAGCTTCCAAAGCCGCACAAAACGTTGCCGGGAAATCGTTGGAGTGCGCTCAGACATCCGGCCTGGTGAAGCGGCATCAAGAAGCAATGGATCGTCTCGGCTGGCCTGAGCCAGACGTGACCAAAATTGATTCCATCGCTGCCAACGTCCGCGAGGCGGTGAAGCACCGGCTTGAAGCGTCGAAGCATGTCGCGAAGTTGAACCAACAGGTGGAATCGGCCCGCCAGCAGCTTGTCATGGCCCAGCAGGGATTCACCCAATCCGAGGGACATCTGAACGAAAGCATCGAAGCCGAGCGCAAGTCTTTCACAGCGTTGGAAACCGAAAGGGGGGCGCTGTTGATCGGCTATCGGACCTGGGCAACCGATGTCACTGAGTTGAAGGCCGCCGACAGCGATGAGATCGACCTGGCTTTTGCCGGTTGGTGCGAAGCGCCGGTCGGCGACAGCCCGTTGGTGAAGATGCTCAGGGACGCTGAACGGAGCGCCACGCACCGAATTGAGTCACAGCGGGTCGAGACACAAGCGCGACTCAATACCGCAAATCAGGAGCGTGTTGGATTTCAAGCCGAGTTCAACCGGCTCCGCGATGGTTACCACGAGCCGCCTCCAGCGCCTCATACACGAGGCGTCGATGTGCGGGCGAGCCGCCCCGGCGCACCGCTGTGGGCGCTTTGTGATTTCCTGCCCTCCGTTCCCGAACCAGATCGTGCGAATATCGAAGCCGCATTGGAAGCGAGTGGGCTGCTCGACGCCTGGGTCACGCCCGATGGCCAGTTGCTGGTTAAAGACGAGCACGACACGATTCTCGCGGCAGGCATTTGCGAGTCAGCCCCGATGGATCAAGGACTCGATGCCGTTCTCACGCCCAGTATTGATCCGCAAGATCAGAGGGCAAGCACGGTGAGCGAAGCCACAGTGCGTGCAGTGCTTCGTCACATTGGTTTTGGCAAAGGGACGGGCGTGGCGTGGGTGGACAATGCGGGCCGTTGGCAATTGGGGCCGCTCCACGGCGCGTGGAGCAAACCAGCCGCTCAACATATCGGCCATGCTTCACGCGAGGCGGCACGCCGTCGGCGCATGACGGAATTGCAGACCCTGATTGACGGCACGAACGAGAAAATCAACGTCATCAACAACGAAATAGAGGCGTTGACCCAGCGTGCGGCGCAGTTGCAGCGCGAAGTCGCCGTTGCACCAAACGATGGAAATGTGCGGCGGGCTTTGGCTCAACTGGAAGTGGCCCGACAGCATGTTTCTGCAATGCGATTGCGCCTGACGGAAGCTGAAGCTCGTGCCACCGAGAAGCGGCAAAAGCTGACAGCCTCAACTCAGGAACGCGATCAGACTGCTGCTGATCTTGGAATCACCGAATGGATCGACAAGCTCCCGGAGCTGGACGAGGCCACTCACGCTTACGGTCAAGCCCTCGCGGAATTGTGGCCGGCCATTCGCGCGCAGTCCGAAGCGCAGAACCAACTCTCTCTCGCCATCGAGCGAGTTACCGGAGCGACCACCAGTCGGGATTTGCGAAGCACCCAGCTTGTAGAGGCGAAAGGTAGAGCGGCAGCGGCAGTGGAGAAATTTAAGACGTTGGAAAGCACCGTGGGGGTCGCCGTGCGCGAGGTGCAGCAACAACTGGAACTTGCCAGTAAGAAAGTCATCGCAGTCCGAGGGAAAAAGAGCGCGGCGGAGCAGCAGCAGTCAGAGAAGAAGGTGGAGCGGGCGGTTGCTCAGACCAAAATCACCGAGACGACTGGCGAGTTACAGACGAAAGAGTTGGAACGCGGCGGTGCCATTACCGGCCTCGTTGCCTTCGTGGGCACACGGCAGCTTGCCGTCGCTCACAGCGACTTTTCCGAATTGGAGCCGGGTGCCTGGTCGGTCGCCCGCGCCGTCGATTTGGCGCGGCATGTCGAAATGGCGCTCAGCAGCATCGATCACGGTGATGACGCATGGAATCGCAATCAGCGCGAAATTCACGGTCACTTTGAAACCTTGCAGGGCAGCCTGCGGACGCACGGCTACATGCCTGAAGCTTCCATGAGTGATGGCATCTTCGTGGTCAGCATCCAATTCCAAGGCCGGTCATGCACGATTGCCGAGCTGCGCGACAGCGTAGTCGCCATCATTCAGGAGCGGCAGCAGTTGCTCGACTCGCGCGAACGCGAGGTGCTGGAAAACTACCTCATTGATGAAGTGGCTGAACATTTGCACGACCTGCTGCATCGTGCATTGAACTGGAAGGACGAGATAAACGAGGAGCTGGCGAGTCGCCCGATGAGCACGGGCATGATGCTCAAGTTTATTTGGGAAGCGGTTCCCGAGCTTCCTCCCGCCTTCGCCGAGGCACGCCGGCTTTTGCTCGGAGCGCGCGGCACATGGTCGCCTTCTGAACGCGCGGCGGTCGGTGAGTTTTTGCAGCAGCAAATCAAGGCCGTGCGCGCCGCGAATGATACAGGCACATGGCAGGACCATCTTCGCCAGGCATTTGACTACCGAAAATGGCATCAGTTCGGCGTGGAACGGAAACAGGACGGTGTGTGGAAGCGCCTCACCCGCCGCACACATGGGACAGGCTCAGGTGGCGAAAAGGCCATTGCGCTGACACTGCCCCAGCTTGCCGCAGCCGCGGCGCATTATCGGAGCGCGTGCAAGACTGCGCCACGGCTGATTCTCCTTGATGAAGCCTTCGTGGGTGTGGACAAAAACATGCGAGCCAAGTGTATGGATTTGCTACGCGTCTTCGATCTCGACGTTGTGATGACGAGCGAAAGCGAGTGGGGTTGCTACCCGACCGTTCCAGCCATCGCCATTTACCAGCTCTCCGCGCGCGAAGGAATTGATGCCGTCCATGCGACCCGCTGGGTGTGGAATGGCAAGCAACGTGTTCGCGATGACTCGCCGCTTCCAGAAGCACGGCCACCCACCAGCGACAGCGCGACGACGCTCACGGAGACTTTATGACCGGCGACCGCGTACGACTTCAGGAGGCTCTGGGCCGCCCTGAACTGCAAAGGCTGGTGCAACGATTGCGCACACGGCTTGAACGCGGCATGGCTCTCCAGGGGACATTGGCCCTCCCCGACGCAACCGCAGCGGAACGCGACGCCATCAATCGGCTTCTTGGAAGAACTCCCACGCGAGGAAGTACCGTTGCTGTTTCGCTCGACCGGCTGGACGAAAAACTCCGCACGGCTGGTATTTCCCCAACCCTCCGAGAAGCCATTGAAGAACTCATTGGTCCAGTGATGGACCGCCGCGCCGAACGTAATGAGGTCGAAAACCAATGGAACCACATCTTCACCTCCGCCTCGAAGCAGGTTGCTGGTCGGCCAGAATTGGAGAATTGGCTGTTGCAACTGCGCGCCAACGGTTCGCTGCGACGGCACGGAATCACGTTGGCGGAAATGCTACTGTCCAAAACGCTCGA
The DNA here is from genome assembly GCA_964491875.1 of uncultured Bifidobacterium sp. Taxonomy (GTDB): domain Bacteria; phylum Verrucomicrobiota; class Verrucomicrobiia; order Limisphaerales; family JADJPG01; genus JADJPG01. The sequence goes on along the minus strand of CAZBIC010000004.1, from coordinate 168,686 downwards.
TGTTCTGGCCGTTTTGCCGGCCCGTGATGTCACTCTTGCCGAACTGGCGGCGAGTGTTTTCGGCGACGCTCATGCCCTCGACCCGGATACTCCCCTTGGCTCGCTCACCGTTCGCGCCATTGCCGCGCTGGGAAAATGCGAGAAATGCGACGACGCGCAATCGCGCCGTGACGCCTGGGCCAGTGTGGGGATCATTTGCGACGAGTTGAGCGCGCCGGTCCTGGTCTTGAATTTACGCGCTCTGGACGACCGCCCGACGGGCCGAGTGCTCCGAGCTTATGCGGATGCTGGGGAGCCAACCTATTTGTCGATTCGCCAACTCCTGCGAGCGCCGCCTGAATTCACGCGCGAAAGCGTTGGGCCAGTCGTTTTCGTCTGCGAAAACCCTAGCGTGGTCGCCGCCGCCGCGAACCGGCTCGGTTCAAATTGCCGGCCGCTCGTGTGCATCGAAGGCCAGCCGCGCACAGCAACCCGCCTCCTGCTTAATCGGCTGCAAGGCACCGGCGTCCGGCTTGCATATCACGGGGATTTCGACTGGCCCGGTATCCAGATTGCAAACACCATTGTAGCCCGTCACAACGCCGAACCGTGGCGAATGGGCGCGGATGATTATCTGGCGGCCCGGAAGTACTTCCTAGCACTTGCAGGCGTCCCGGTCGCGGCAAGTTGGGACAGTGAATTGATGCCGGCCATGCACGCGGCTGGCGGTGCCGTCCACGAAGAACAGACAGTCGATGTTTTGATCGGCGACTTGGCGAAAGGAAATGTCCAATGAGCGATCCCGTAACCGTGTGCTCGCTATCCGTAGCGGCGAATCACCGCTTCCAGCAAACACTCGACGGATCGTTCGGACAACTGTTTCAAACCCATGTCGTCGAATGAAATGAATGGGGCGTTTAGCAAATCAGAGAATCTAAGGATGGCCACGTCGATTGGATCAACGCTCAAGAACGTAACGTGACTGACCGCGAGCGTGTGGAAATCGCCCCCCGCAATAGCCCCCGATTCCGTGCTATAAGGTTTTGACAGAGGGCTTCGGCCCTTTGTTGTTCCGGCCTGGATGGGGCGGTTTTCCATCGTCTTGATCATGGACCGGGAACAGTCTTCACATTCACTCACGAAGGAGGCGGCATGGCACGAGCAAGATGGTATTCCCCGCAGTTGGATCGTTTCTTGGTCAGCGCGCTGTATCACGAGGCCCGGCGGCGGAAGGTGCCGATGACGCGGCTGGCCAACGGGCTGTTGGAGTCGGCGCTGGCCGGGTCGCAAGGATGGGAGGCGGCGGCGCTGGCGGAAGCTCCGGCGCCCTATCGGACCAGGCCGCCGCAAAGCACGGGTGATGATCAACAGACCGACAAAGCCCCTGCGACGTAATCCGACCGTATCATCCTTCCGCAACCCGCAACGCTCCCGGTGAATCCACCGGGAGCGTTTTGTTTTCAACCCAAACCCTCAAACCAAAAGGAACCAAGATGGCAATCATCCTTGAAGCCAACTACTCGAAGAAGCTGGGGCTGCCCGGCTACTCGTCACATCAGTATGCGGTGACGGTCAGGACGGAACTGGCGGACCTCAATCAAGTGGACCAAGAGAGCCAGCGGCTCTACGCACTCCTGCAATCCAGTGTGGACCGGGAGATTCAGCAGACGGGTTATCTGCCGCAGCCCGGCCAGGACGGCGCGAATGGCAACGGAACATCACGCCCGGCACACCCGGCCCCGAACGGTGATGCGGATGCGTGGCACTGTTCGGATAAACAACGCGACCTCATCCTGAAAGTCGTGGACGAACACCGGCTGGACAAAAACGTGGTCGAGCGGCTGGCGATGGACCGTTTCGGGCAAGGCGTGCGGCAACTGAATCGATTGCAGATGTCGGGCCTCATCGACGAACTGCTGGCCCAGCATGGTGGTAACGGACGGCCCGGTCCCGACCAGCGTCGCACGAACGGCCGCTATCAACCGGCCGGGAGGGCGCGATGAACGCCCTTGGAGAACGTCCGGCTCTGAAGCTGATGCCACCGCCGGTTGACCCCATCGTGGAACTTCAACGTACCATCTCGGCGTCACGGCTGGGTTGCTGGCAGCAATGCCGGTTGAAGTTCTATTTCCGCTACGTGCTGCGATTGTCAAAGCGACCGACCCCATCGCTACACGTCGGCAGCGTGGTCCACGCGGTCCTGCAGGCGTGGAACTTGGCTCGGTGGCGGAAGGAGACGTTCAGCACCGAACGGTTTCGGAAGGTGTTCGACCAGCAATGGCCGGAGTTGCAGAAAGGAGTCTTGATCCGCTGGGACGGTGAAGAAGAAGCCGAACGCAAGACCGCGTGGGCCGTCTTGGAGAGCTACTGGATTGAAACCCCCATCAAAGCCGACGAGCGGCCCGAGGCAGTCGAGGCCCGGGTCGAGGCCGACTTGTCCCGGCACGGGCTGCCGACGCTGATTGGCGTCATAGACCTAGTGCGGGCCGGTGGCCGCATCGTGGACTTCAAAACGTCGGGCAAAACGCCTGATGCCGGGAAGGCCGCACATCTGCACGAAGGCCAGACCTCCTGCTACTCGATCCTGTATCGCGAAACAACCGGGCGACGGGAGGGCGGCGTGGAACTGCACCATCTGGTGAAGCTCAAGACCCCGAAGGTCATCATCACGCCGCTCGGCCCGATGACCGAGATGCAACGGAGCCGGTTGTTTCGCGGCATCGAGTCGTACCTGGATGGAGTGGCGCGAAAGGACTTCGTGCCCTCGCCGGGTTTCAATTGTTCGTTCTGCGAATACTTCAACGAATGCCGCGCTTGGACGGGAGCGGAACGACCACCTCGATCAAGTCCACGTTAGAACGGGATACGTCCCACTGAACCAACCCAACCTCGAAGCGAGCCGGAGAATGCCCTGTGCATCTCCGGCTCGTTTCATTTCCACCATGACAGCGAAGCAACTTACTATCATTCACGGCCCATCACTCATCGGGCGACGGGTCGAGACCGAGGCCATCGGAGAATATCCCGGCGGCATCGCGACCGTGACGGAACTCGCGCCCGATCCTGAAGCACCCGAAATCGACTTCAAAGTCCGCCATCACAACTACGGAGAGATTGGCGTCTTTGAATGGGAGCGCGTGGCCCTTGTTCCCAACGACGCCACACAATGCCTCGACGAGGAATCAACCACCAAAACCAGAACGCAGGCCGGGCGCTGATGACGCGCAGGCTGGCCTGTCTTCACCAACCAGAAAGGAAAATCATGACCACGACAGAACCAGACAGCATCACGCTCTACTACCGGGAGGGCGCGTCCGACAAAGTGTATCAGTGCGGCATTGAACCGGCGGGTGAACGATTCGTCGTGAACTTCGCCTATGGGCGACGAGGCGCGACCTTCAACACCGGGACCAAGACCAACGTGCCGGTGGACTATCAGGATGCCCGGCGCATCTTCGAAAAGCTGGTGAAAGAGAAGCAAGCCAAGGGTTACACGCCCGGTCCGGACGGAATTTCTTATCAGCAGAGCGACAAGGAGCAACGGCAGACGGACGTTGTGCCGCAGTTGCTCAATGCAATCGACGAAGGTGAAATCGAACGGCTCGTCACGGACGACGCCTGGGCCATGCAGGAAAAGTTTGATGGCCGGCGGATGCTGGTGCGCAAGCAGGGAGCAGCCATTCACGGGATCAACCGCAAGGGACTGCACGTCGGACTGCCCTCGCCGATCCTTGTGGCGGCGCACGCGATCCCCGGCGACTTCATCCTGGATGGAGAAGCCGTGGGCGAAACGCTCCACTGTTTCGATCTGCTGGAACTCAATGGTGAGGACCAGCGGCCGATGCCGTATCGCCAGCGCCTCACCGCGTTGCTCAATCTGCTGATGTCCGGGCAACAGCGGCACATCCACTACGTCAACACGACCTATCGGTTGACCGAGAAGAACAGCCTGCTGGAACACCTGCGTTTCCAGAAACGGGAGGGCGTGGTGTTCAAGCGGCTGGATGCGCCCTACACATCTGGGCGACCCAGCAGCGGAGGCTCTCAATTAAAACACAAGTTCTACGCGACACTGTCGGCGGTCGTTGGAAAACAGAACGCCCAGCGAAGCGTCGAACTCAAACTGCGCGACGGTAGGCAGTGGACTGTGGCGGGCAACGTCACCATTCCACCCAATCATCGGGTGCCCGTCATCGGGAGCGTGGTCGAGGTTCGTTACCTGTATGCGTTCCCGGAGAGCGGCTGTCTCTATCAGCCGACGTATCTCGGCCCCCGGTCGGATGTGAGCGAGCGCGAATGCACGGTCGGTCAACTCAAATACAAACCGGCCGACGAGGAGAACGAACCGTGAGCGCCGAACTCAAGACCATCCTGATCAATCGCAGCCGGGTCCGGCAGTTCGCGCTCGAATCCTCCAAGGTGAGGGCGCACCGCTTCACCCGCGTCTCCAGTCAGTTCCTCTTCGCCTGCGAAGCGCAGTTGAAAGAGTTCATTCGCAGCCACACGCGGCGGATGCCCTCCAAGGGCCGGACCATCATGTAGCCCTCGGAGATGAGCCCCTGCTCGTCCCATCCCATCCACCATCCCATCCACCATCCCGGCTGGCCATCCGGTCAGCCATTCCACCCCGGCCAGCCACGTTCAAGCGACGTGGCTGGCCGTTCCGTTTCCACAACAACCCAACAAAACAAATGAACCAAGCAATCGAACTGCCGGTGGACGAGTTAAAGACTGCGCTCGCCGGCCTGAACAAAGTCGTCAGCAAATCAAGTCATCTGCCGGTGCTGCAAGCCGTGCGAGTGGCCCGCAGCAAGAGCGGCGCGGTCACACTGCAAACCACAGACCTGGACTCGTTCCTCACCTACCGGACGCCGGAGGCGCAGGCGGGGCCGGCCACCACTCTGGTGGTCCCGTTGGACGCGCTCAAACAACTCGTCAAAACCTGCCCGACGCAGGAACGGCTTCACCTGACGCGTGACGAGAAGGATCGCGTGAAGCTGCGTTACTTCATCGGCCCCAGCTCGATCGAGAAATGCTTCGAGGTGCCTTACGGCGACGACTGGCCCAAGGAGCCGCCCGTCATCGAGTCCGCCTCGGCGGTGGACGGTGCGTTCAAACGGTCACTGCGGGAAGCACTCGACTGCGCGGGCAGCGAATCATCCCGGCCGGTCATCAACGGCGCCTACGTGGATGTCGGACGGCGCAGCGGCAGTTATCTGGTCGGCACCGACGGCCAGCATCTCTACTGCGCCAACTCGTTCACGCTGGATCTTCGCGCGTCCTTCATCGTCCCGAGCCGGAAGTTCCTGCTCTGGCCGGCGTTCGCGGAGGACGGCGGCTGGACGCTCGGACTGCGGCCGGCCGCCGGGAAAGAACGCACGTGGGTGCAGGTTGCCTCGGCCCGATGGACGTTCCTCACCCGGGCCATCGAAGGCAATTATCCCGACTGGCGCACGGTGCCACCGTCAGAAAAGGAAGAGTTCACCCACGTTGTCCTGAATGAACGGAGCGTGGCGCAATTGCTGGAATCCTCTCCGCGCCTCCCGGTCAGCGATGAAGCCAATCAGGTGGTCATGCTCGAAGTGCGCGAAGGAAAACTCTGGCTCAAAGGCCGGGCCAACGAACGTGATGCCTGGGCCACCGTCGAAATCGCCACGACCAGCGTGCAGGGCAAATCAAGGTGCGTCCGTTTCAACCGCATCTATCTCGCCAAAGCCCTGCGGTGGGGTTTGAACGAAATCGAACTGCGCGATCCCAACATCCCGCTGGTGTTTCGTCAGGGCGGGCGCCGCCTCGTGGTGGCGGTCATGCGAGAAGGTTCCTCCACCACCGAACCACCCAGCTCACTACCACCCAGGTCTCCAGCGGTGGCCTCCCCTTCTCCTCCTGAGACAACGGCGGCCACGCCCCCGTCCGTGCCGCCGTCTGAAAATCCGACGGAACAAGAAAGGAATACCATGCCAGCACCCAATCCATCCGCTCCAAGACCTCAACCCGTCAACGGTGAGACGGAAGCCAGCCCGTCCGCGCTTCGCGCCGCCGTGGAGCATCTCGAAACCATCCGGAGCACCCTGCGCGAACTTGCCGCACAGGTGAACAATGCCGGCGGCCTGCTCAAGGCGGCCGAGAAGGAAAGCCGGACCATCACCCAGGAAACCGAGTCCGTGCGTCGCACGCTCCGCAGCCTGCAGCGCGTGCAGTTGTAACTCGAACCAAACAACCGGGCCGGACACCGCAGGGTGTTCGGCCCTTCAACCCTCGAAAGGAATCCATCATGAATACAATCGACGCCCTCATTTACTCCGGACTCATCATCGCCGTCCTCTTCGCCGTCTGGTATGGACTGCCCTACCTCATCATCGCCCTGGCCATCCTGGGTGCCATCCACAGCTATCCGCAGTTCAAGGAATGGTTTGGCGGCCCGGCCCGGACGAACCCTGTTCCACCCACCGCCTGATGCCATGACCACTCCACATCCTCATCTGCTCGAAGTGCTCACCCGCGAGGGCGTGCTCCTGAGCGTGTCGGTGCGCTACTGGCGTGGACAAAAGAAGCTCCGGCCCGAAGACATCGGGCTGGACGCTTCGGCGTTGTCCGAGCGGTTGATTTCGCTCGGGCACAAACGGCTGTTGCCCAAGGAGGCGACGGCCGCCCTCACGCTGGTCGAAAGCCGTGCCCATGCGTTCGTGGAGGCCAACACCTTCCCGTTCCTCAACGGGCTGGCACACTTCCTTCCCAACGCCCGGCTGGCGGAAGTGACAGCGAAACTCCGGGAACTCGAAGCCGAGTTCTGGCAGGCCAAGCAACGGTTCATCGAACGCTATGGCGGTCTGCGGGACAGTGCCGCCAGGGAATGGCTTACGATGGCCCGCAAGCTGGTGAACGATCCGGCACGGCTCGTCGCCACCATCGAAGCATCGTTCCCGCCGGTCCAACGGTTGGAACGATCCTTCGGGTTCGACCAGCAGTTGTTTCAAATCGCCGTCCCGGAACGTCTCGGGGTGGACCTTGTGAACGCGACGGACCAACAGCAGCTCATCACGGCCCGGCAGACAGCAGCGGCTTCGGCCGGTGCAAAGATCCGGGCGGACGTGGAGACGTTCGTGTCGGATTGCGTGGCGGCGTTGCGCGAACAGACCGCCCAACTGTGCGACGACATGCTGCACAGCATCCAGACCGGTGAGACCGGCGTGCATCAGCGCACGCTCAACCGGCTGGTCCGGTTCATCGACGAGTTCAAGCAGTTGAACTTCGCCAACGACACCGAGATGGAACAGCGGCTGGAACAAGTCCGCCGGGAATTGCTCGGTCGCACCGCCGAACAATACCGCGACAGCGCGACGGCCCGAACGCAGCTCACACAGGGCTTGTCCCGGCTCTCGCAGGAAGCCCGTCGTCTGGCTCAACAAGACACCACCGAACTGGTCAACCGCTTCGGTGAACTCGGCCGGCGCAGATTCAACCTGGCGGCCGCCTAGACCGCATCACGGCTGCGTCGGGCCGCCAGGCCCGGCGTAGCTCCCTTTTTAACCATCAGAAAGAACCCATCATGGCCGATTATTTTACTCACTTCAGTCTCATCCTCACCCTGCCCAGTGCAGAAGCCCAGAGTTACGCGCTCGAACTAGCCACGCAAACCAGCCGCATCCAGCAAGGCGATGAACCGCCCGCCGACTTCCCCAAGGAACTCGCCGACCTCATCGAGGACTGGCGCTTCGACATCGAGCCCGACACCGCTGGGGACAAACCGGCGCTGTGGCTGCACTCCAGCAACGGTGGCATTGATGCCGTCTGCCTCTTCATCCAGCACCTGCTCCAGCGGTTTGATCCGCAGGGACGGGTGACGTTCGAGTGGTCGCACGACTGTTCCAAGCCGCGCACGGATGCCTACGGAGGAGGCGCGGCCATCGTCACCGCCACTGAGATCAAAGCCATGAGCACCAGCGAGTGGTTGAACCAACACACGACCTGAGCCCCCGCTCCCAACCCGAAATCACCATGCCAAAATACACCTGTTCCTACGCCCACGACATCGCCTGCTTCGCCGACTTCGTCGTGACGGCCAGGAATGAGAAGGCCGCGCTGCGGATCATCAGGAAGGCTCTGCGCGAGGGGAAATTCAAGAACGTGGACGCCAGCCCGTGCTGGGAAAACGGTTCCACCAATGAGCGCGTCTTTGTTCAGGGCCGCGCCTCTCTGCCTTCACTGGAAATGACGCTGACCGAACTCATCGGTGAGCCGCCGGTTCAGCGTCCACCTGCGTCGCGACCAGCCCGCAGACGACGCGAAACCAAAACTCGCCGGTCACTCAAGTCGCCATGAAAATCATCACCGTCCATCGGCTGTCCCTGCGGTTCGACGCCAGCCAAACCACCCACGGTAACAACGAGCAGCAGGTTCGTGAAGCCGTGGACCTCATCAACCTCGTCTTGCAGCGGGAACCATACGGCCTCGGCGCTCAACTCATCGTTCACCTGGATGAAATCGAGATCGAGTCCAGCCGGTAAATCACCGGGCGATGGCCTGCTCCGCCGCTTCGCCCGATCATCACCTCCAACCCTCAACCATGAACCCTAACATCATGTCACACTTCACCACCATCAACACGCAAATCAAAGACATTGAATCCTTGCGGGCCGCCAGTGCGGAGCTGGATCTCGCGCTCCTCCAAAACGCTGACGCTCGCGGTTACGGCACCACTCAAAGGCATGGCGATTATGTTGTGCGCCTGAAAGGCCCGTTCGACATCGCCGTGAACCAACAGCCGGACGGCACCTTCGGTCTCACCACCGACTGGTGGAACGGCCATGTCGAACAGGAAGTCGGCAAGGAGTATGGCCGGCTGCTTCAACTCTACGGCATCCACAAGGCCAGCAAGGAAGCCCGCCGCAAGGGACTGTCGGTGCTGCGCCAGCCTCAACGCAACGGTTCCATCAAACTCATCCTCGCCGGAGTTTAATCATGAAACGCACTCTCGAAATCCTCATCTCTCCCTCGGGCGAGATCCAAATCGACGCCATCGGGTTCAAAGGCCCGGACTGTGAACAAGCCACCCGCTTCCTCGAAGAAGCGTTGGGCGCCGTTCAGGTCCGCCAGCGCAAGCCAGAGTTCCAGCAGCGTCGCATCACTCAACGTCAGCAACAGGTTGGAGGTTGAACAACTCATGCACCATGTCCTCACCTTCGACCCTCATGGTCAGGTCCATTGTCTCTACACAGAGGCATTGGACCTTGCCGCCCTCGGCCCGCTCGAAATCACCCGAGCCTCCGCCATCGAACACAACCACTCCACCCAGCAATGGGAGGTCAGGGACGCGCAGGGCGAACTGATGTATCAGCATTCGCTCCGCACGGCCTGCCTGGCGTGGGAACACCAATACTTCAACCGCTAATTCCATGACGCCATGAACAAGCCCATTCAGCGGGTCTGGACGTTTCGTTCCGACTCCAACCCGGACGTGGAATACCAGACGTTGCAATACGCCGACGGCTCCACGTCCTGCAACTGCGCGGGCTGGACTCGTCGCGTGGCCGCCAACGGTAGCCGTTCCTGCAAGCACACCCGCTGGGTGGACTTGGGCACGGCCGGCCGCCACTGCACCGCCTCATACGACTATGGCACGGCGCAACCAACCCCATCCCAACATGCCCAAAGAAAAATCCCCACCCCGCCCAGGCTCGGACAACGCAAGTTTGCCGTCTGAAGCGGGCACGAAAATCACCCACTACATCGAGGCCGGCTATCCCGGCCTCTATATCGTTTCGCCGGAAGAACAGCGCGTCGAAGCAGAGTTGAAAACCGTCATGGAATGCTTCAACCGAAGTCGCAAGGAGGAGGAACGTTACCAACTCTGCTACTGGTCAGTGGCCGATGGTCTGGTGAACACACAGACCAACCGGGTCCATCAGGCCGCTGATCCGCTCGACGTGTTGCAGGCCATCACCGAGCACCAGGACCGGGCGGTGTTTCTGCTCAAGGACTACCACCTGTTCCTTCAAGACCCCAACCCGCTGTTGCTCCGCAAACTCAAGGACGCGCTGCTGGAGGGCAAGACGAAGCAAAAGACGCTCATCATTGTTGGGTGCCGGCTGGTGCTGCCGCCGGAACTGGAACGGGAACTGGTTGTCGTAGAGTTCGCGTTGCCGGGCAAGGACGCACTGCGACACGTCCTCCACGGCATCCTGCAATCGGCTCGGCTTGAGAGAATGGAGTCCGGGCAACAGGAGAAGGCAATCGAGGCGGCTTCGGGTCTCACCACCATCGAAGCCGAGAATGCGTTCGCGCTGTCCTTCGTTCAGGCTCGCGCCATCGAACCCGCCATCGTCGCACGCGAGAAAGCCCAGGCGGTGAAGAAAAGCGGTCTGCTCGAAATCATCGAAGCCACGGAATCACTCGACGACATCGGCGGTCTCGATCAACTCAAGCGTTGGTTGCTGACAAGGAAGGATGCCTTTGGCGAACGCGCCCGGCAATACGGACTGCCGCTGCCCAAGGGACTGCTCATCCTCGGGCTTCCCGGCACTGGCAAATCCCTCACGGCGAAAGCCACCGCCAGAGTATTCGGCGTTCCGTTGCTTCGGCTGGATGCCGGGCGGCTGTTCGGAAGTCTGGTGGGTCAATCCGAGGGAAACCTTCGGGCCGTCCTGCAAACCGCCGAAGCCATCGCCCCGGCTGTCCTGTGGATCGACGAGATTGAGAAAGGGTTCAGTGGCGCTAAAAGCTCCGGGTCAAGCGACGGTGGCACCAGTGCCCGCGTGTTCGGCACCTTCCTGAACTGGATGCAGGAAAAGCAGTCGCCGGTCTTTGTCGTTGCGACCGCGAACGACGTTGCCCAGTTGCCACCGGAGTTGTTGCGCAAGGGCCGTTTCGATGAACTGTTCTTCGTCGATCTCCCGACCACTGAAGAACGCCAGACCATCTGGACACTCCAGATCACCCGCCACGACCGTAACCCGCGCGACTATGACATCGCCGCGCTCGCCAAGGCCACCGATGGCTTCACCGGAGCCGAAATCGAGACCGCCTTCGTGGAGGCGATGTACTCCGCGTTTGAACGCAACACCGAACCAACCGACCTCGACATTGCCCAAGTTCTCACTACGTTCATGCCACTGTCGAAACTCATGGCTGAACAAATCACCGGCCTGCGCCAATGGGCCAAAGGCCGCGCCCGTCCCGCCACCACTCCGGTTCCTGACTCGAAACTCAGGAAGCTGGCGGTGCAGTAGCCGCGACGGTTCCACAAGGAGTCGCGCCTCAAGCTCGGCTCTTTTTTAGCCATCAGGTCTCGTTTGGCGACATCGAAGGCTCTCTGAAGTTACCAACCAGCAAGACCATCTCACCACTTTCAGTCTTACCACCACGGATTTGAACGCGCGCCGTGTACCCGTATCGTTCTATAATCTCTTGTTGCTCTTTGGACCAACAGCCTGCAGGCCATGTGTCGGTGAGTGCCGAGGCTGGCACCGCCACCGAGGAAGGCTCCACGGGTTTCTGGACGATTTCGTGTATGTCTGTAATGAGTAATTTCATCATAGGAAGAGATGGATTGGAATCCCACACCGTCAACTGTCAAGGATTCGTGTTGGTGCGATTGGCGAATCGCGGAGGCGGCCAGCCAAACGCACAGGGGTGATGCGCAACGATGAGAGTTCGAAGGCAAACAAAAAGCTGGACCGGCATAATCAGCAGAACATTCAGACTGGTCATGGAGCGCTGAAGCCAGCGTCAGGGTTTGTATGAAACCCAAAGCGCGTCGCCGATGTTCGTGTTGCCAGCGAGTGTTTGTTCCCGACGCCCGGAACCGAGATCGCCAGGAGTTTTGTTCTCAACCCAGGTGCCGCAAGGCCAGCAAGGCGGCAAGTCAGCGACGGTGTCGAGAAAAGCCGGAGAACAAAGATCACTGGCGCGGGCCGGCGCAGGTCGAACGGGTGCGTATCTGGCGCAAAGCCCACCCTCAGTACTGGAAACGATCACCGTCGCCGTGGAGGATTGCGCTACAAGAGGACTGTCTCGTCGAAACAATTCAGCCGAAAGGCTCCAAACCAAGATCGGCGCTTTCACCGCTACAAGATGACTGTCTGCCTCAAGACCCTTTGGTACTTGGGCTGGTCTCCATATTGACGGGCAGTACGCTGCAAGAGGACATCGCCGCGACATGCCGTCATCTGGTAACCAAGGGACATGAGATTCTCCGCCGAAAATCTTCGGCAGAAGCGGTTGCATCCGCAGGCAAACCAATCACCCGGACTTGAAAGCACATGAGCACGGACGGCGCGGATCTCAAACCTAATCTGGCTGCGGCATACGTTCGGATGTCCACGGAGCATCAACAGTACTCGACGAGCAACCAGATGGATGTCATCCGGGAAGACGCCAAGCGTCGCGGCCTGGAGATTGTGCGGACGTATTCAGACGAGGGGAAAAGCGGCTTGAACATCCAGGGGCGCGACTCGCTGACACAGATGATTCGCGACGTGCAAAGCGGTGAGGCGAAGTTTTCCTGCATTCTTGTTTACGACGTGAGCCGGTGGGGACGATTCCAGGATGCCGACGAAAGCGCGTACCATGAGTACATCTGCCGCCAGGCCGGAGTCGCAGTCCATTACTGTGCGGAACAGTTCGAGAACGACGGCAGCCCGGTATCCACCATCGTCAAGAGCGTCAAGCGCGCGATGGCAGGCGAGTACAGCCGGGAGCTTTCGTCGAAAGTGTTCAAGGGCGCGTGCCGCCTGATTCAACTCGGCTACAAACAGGGCGGCTCAGCCGGGTTTGGTCTGCGGCGGATGTTGATCGATCAGAGTGGACAGCACAAAGCCCTGCTCAAGCGGGGAGAGCACAAGTGCCTCCAGACAGATCGAGTGGTGCTGGTTCCGGGGCCGGAGGAAGAAGTAAAGATCGTGCGGGGGGATCTATAAGGCGTTTCTCGACGATGGGAAGATGGAGTCGGAAATCGCGGCTGTGCTAAACGAACAAGGAATCGTCACGGATCTTGAACGGGTTTGGACGCGGGCCACCATCCATCAGGTGCTTACCAATGAAAAATACATCGGAAACAATGTCTATCACCGCACGTCTTTCAAGCTGAAGCGCAAGCATGTGACCAATCCACCGGACAAGTGGATTCGAGCGGAGGGCGTTTTCGCAGGTATTATCGAACCCGATATATTTCAGCGGGCGCGGAAACTTATTCTGGCCCGCAATCAAAAGTTCACCGACGAAGAGATGATCGAAAAACTCCGTGGCCTGCTGATTCAGCACGGTCGCATCAGCGGTATCCTCATTGATGAAGCGGAGAACCTGCCATCCAGCGCAGCCTTCCGGCACCGGTTTGGAAGCCTGGTGTCGGCCTATCGGTTGATCGGCTACGACCCGGAAATTGATTACAAGTTCATCGAAATCAATCGCCGGTTGCGCAATGAACACTCGGCAATCGTGGCGGCGGTCATTGGCCGGATTGAGAAGTTGGGAGCGGTCGTACGATGGGATGACGAAACCCAGTTGCTCCATCTCAACGACGAACTGCGAATCTCCATCGTGCTGTGTCGTCACACCACGACGAACACCGGGGTGTCGCGATGGGTCATCCGGTTGGATGCGGGCCTCAAGCCGGACATCACCATCGCGGTTCGCATGGATGCGGCCAATGAGGGCGTTCGCGACTACTACCTGCTTCCTGCCCTCGACATGACGTGGGAAAATCTCCGCGTCGCGGAAGAAAACAGCATTTATCTGGACACCTACCGATTCGAGACTCTGGACCGTTTCTTTGACATGGCGGAGCGCATCAACCTTCAGGAGGCGGCGTGAACGACGAAATACAAATGATTCCCATCGACCGGATTCGTATCCTGAACCCTCGACTCCGCGACCGGAAAAAATTTGAAACCATTGTCCAGAGCATCCGAAACCTCGGCCTGAAGAAGCCAATTCAGGTGAGCCTACGTTCGGCGGATGAGGCGGAGGGGCCGGGCTATGATTTGGTTTGCGGCCAGGGCCGCATCGAGGCGTTCCTCGTGCTCGGCCACAAGGAGATTCCAGCGATGGTCGTCGAGGTTTCGAAGGAGGAACGATTGCTGCGCAGCCTGATTGAGAACATGGCCCGCCGCCCTACCGCGCCGCTGGAACTGATGCGGGAAATCGAACGTCTCAAGGAGCGGGGTCACAGCAATGGCGACATCGCCCGGAAGCTGGTGACATCTACGACACTATGGTCAGCGGCCTGCTCGCCTTGAAGAACGCCGGCGAGGAGCGTCTGCTCGAAGCAGCCGTGACCGGACAGATTCCACTGGGCGTAGCGATGGACATTGCCAGGACGGAAGACATGCAAGCACAGCGGGAACTGCTCAAGGCGTACGAGGCGAATCAACTGAATCAAGTGTCCATCCGCACCGTGAAACGACTCATCGAACGACGGCGCTTCTTTGGCAAGCGGCGCGGCGAAGTCGCACGCAACCCGCGCAAGAGCCGCACCGGGGCCGAGAATCTGGTGAACACCTACAAACGTGAACGCCAGCGGCAGAAGCTGCTGATTCGGAAGGCGAAATTTTGCGAGGCAAAGCTGGTCTTCATCGTCACTGCGTTCAGCAGGCTGTTGAGTGACGAAAATTTCATGACCCTGCTTCGCGCTGAATCACTGGTCACAATGCCGAGACGTCTATGGGAAAAATCAGGCAGTAAACCGAAGGAGGCAGAATGAGTGAGCCCAAACTTGGATTTGAGATGCGGAAGCTGCGGCTTCCGCTCGACGCCATCCTGCCGGTGCGACAGGTCAAAGACCTGCAGAACTGCGGTGTGCGGTACAAGACCATCCTGACAACCATCAAGGAAGCCGGGCTGATCGAGCCGCTCGTGGTCCACCCACACAAGGACGGGACAGGAAAGTATCTGCTGCTAGACGGCCATTTCCGGTATTTTGCCTTGAAAGAACTCGGCGAAGTCGAAGCCGACTGCATCGTTTCCACGGATGACGAGGCATTCACCTACAACGCGCGGGTCAACCGGCTGAACCCCGTCCAGGAACACAAAATGATCGTGAAGGCGGTGCAGAACGGTGTCCGGCCAGAACGAATCGCGGCGGCACTCAACATCCCCGTCCGCATCGTGCGGGCATCGATGTCGCTCCTGGACGGCATCCACGAGGAGGCGGCGGATCTGCTCAAGGACAAGGGCATTTCTCCAAAAACCATCCGGCTGTTGAAGAAGGTTACCGGCATGCGCCAGATCGAAATGGCCGAGCTGATGGTGAGCGGCAACAATTACTCCCACATCTACGCGGAGGCGCTCCTCATGGGGACGCGCAAGGACCAACTGATGCGCCCGGAGGAACCAAAGAAAAAAGAAGGACTGTCAGCAGAGGACATCGCACGCATGGAGGAGGAGATGGAAACCCTGGAGCAGGACTTGAAGACAGTGGACAAGTGTTACGGCGAAAACACGCTGAACCTGACGTTTGCGAGCGGCTACATCAAAAGACTGCTGAACAACGCCAAGGTCGTCCGCTTCCTGAACGCCAACCATGCCGACATCCTCGCGGAGTTTGAATCGATTGGCGCGACGGAGACTTTGTGAGCGGAGTTCGTACGAACAACTGAGCTGTTAGCTCGGCATGTCTTGGTCATCCTTCAGGCTCTGTTCGATCTCTCCCCCCCGTTAAGCCCCCCCAGCTTCTTGCATGGTCGAGAAGCCTGTTTCCGGTCAATAGCGATTGGGGCGAGGGGGCTTTGGTGGCTTCTTGCCGAATGGCTTTCCCTGTCTCCGTTTGGCATGTCCGCCTTTCCTGCTCTTTGGCGAGATTCCATTCCCTTCCTGTGCGAAGCGGAGCTGCTTTTTGACGCTCTCGGAGCCATGTGCCGCCGTCATGTGGATTTGGAGTCCAAACGGCATCTTGTTGTTACAAATTGGACAATTCACGAATCAAGCTTCTCCTGAAATGCGAGCACACCACGGTGACTTGCAGGGACAGGCTGACGAAGTATTCATTGGAGCGCGTCCGGGATTACGCGTGGATTGCAACCAGAGCCCGCTGGTCGAGTTTGCGAAGGCGCATTAGTTGTCATCGTTTGCGTATCTGAATGACTTCTGCCGGTGCGAGTGATTCACCCGGCGGAGGTTCTGGTAGCGAGTCGAACGGCGGATCGAGAAAATACTCTGTGCCGCACGTCGGACACGACGTAGGCGTGGCCATACGTGAACCTCGCCTGCCACTCTGATAAACGAACAATACCGGCCCGCCGCACGGACATCAAATCAACTCTTCGCAAACAATGGTGCGACGGCTGCGACCGCCTGCAAAATGAAGCCTGCGACAACAATCCACAGGCCGGCACGTAAACGTGTATCCGCCAGCTTCAACGCTTTCTCCCGGCCATCATCGAGGCCGGTGAATAGCGGAATACTCGGCACCTCCCAAATATGCTTCCAAGGTCGTCTGATGCGCCATCAAGGCTGTATGAATCTGCGTCAATAAACTACCCGCGGAAAAGCACACGACAATAGTACCGATGAGATTCAGAACCAGTCCGACGAGATTGATAAAGAGCATAATAATTTGTCGATACGCGGACTCCACCAACGGCTCAAGTTCAGCAACCCGGCCAAAGTGAGGGAGCCGCGTCAGTCGAATTTGGGCTTGCTGAATCGTGAACGTATTCGGGAAGTTACTGCTGCAACCTAGAGATTCGGAACGCGACAACGGGCGGCAGGCATGCGCCAGTCACGTCGTGGCGGATAGCCATGACGCTGGTCGGTCGAGTTTTGGACAGCAACGCTTGCTGTGCGTCAAAACGGAAAAGCTGTTCTCGATCTACGAGATCTACAACTCGCGAAGAATCTCCATAACAATAGGCCATATCTCGCTTTAGCCAACTATAGGGGGAACAATACTGAAGTCTTCTGAGATGCTGCTACCATTGACTCAGCCTGTAGAGCCTGTTTCCGGAACCGGCAGGTAACGAGATGAAGAAGTGCGTTGCATTGGATTCATATAGCCCAACCACCGGCATCCAAGGTTCCGTTGTTGCCTTGTGAAGATCCTTTTCCTCAAGCCGTAACCCAGCACCCGCGACAGGCCAGCGTATGGTGATGTATCTATTACTGAGCGTGCAATCCAAGCGCGTGCTCTCCGTCTCTCGCGGTGGGTTGTGAACGATTGCGGATCGCACCGCGTCGATGATGGGCCGGATGGTGAACAACAACGATTGTGCGGTCTCCGGATCGATCCGGACAATGGCTACCTGGACAAACCGCTCCACAACGCTCAACAAAACCAACCCGGCTCGGGTGTGGCCGCGTTCCAATTGCGCCAACGCCGCTTGAATCACGGACACCAACGCGCGTTTGCGCGATTCGGAGAGACCGGAATCCCTGACTTGTTGAATTAACCGCCTGACGGCTTCTGATGTCGTGATGACGATGATGCTTCGCGCATCGGTATCGCTAAGGATTCCATCGGATACGCGCAACGAAACATCGTGGGTTCCAACCGTCAGAAAATTCGTGGCCCGCGCGCCGATGGCGAAGGGGGCGGTCATTCCTTCTTCGAGCCACTCGTACTCCAGTCTGTCGCCATCGACGTCCGAGGATTGCGCCCCGTCGAAAACCACCTGCACATTCGTCCGATTGCCCGAGATGATTGCCATCTGGAATTCGTTCGATTCCAGAATCCCGCGAGCGAAAAATTGAGCGACCGCCACTGGCGGGTGATTCACTGGCAATACGGTGATTAAAAACTGCTGCGGGTCCGATGTGTCGTGGCCGTTATTGGCAGTTCCACCATCATCCTTCAAAACCACCGTCACAATTGCCGTGCCGCTGGAACCGGGCGCGGGACTGAACCGGAGCGTGCCCAGTTCATCAACCACGGGTTGTTCCAAGAACAGCGCCGGATTGTCGTTCGTCACCACAAACGAGATCACCTGGAACATTTCGCCCGGACCGCCGGGATCGATCCCCGTCGCCCAACCATAAACAAATTGCAATCCGGCATCGGCGTTGACCATCTGGTCCGGTCCTTTCACGAAGCGCGGCACCGCATTGGCGATGGGCAGGCATGGTGAGAATTCGGACGTGTTCCCCGCCTCATCCGTCGCCGTTGCCGAAACGAAAAACTGACCGGGAGCGAACGTGACCAATCCACTGAATGTCCCGACCCCGTTCGTCCCCGTTTGCAGCGTGATTGTGCCGGCAAAACTCTCTCCCTCGCCGTATCCGCTGGGATCGCACGAGGAGTTGCTGAAGAACTCGATCCGGAAGCTGGCGTTTGGAGCACTGGTCACCACCCCGGTAACTGAGCCATCTCCTGATGCCGAGAATATCGTGGGATAATTCTGCAAGCGATTGGAGCCATCATCCCGGTCGGCAACGTCATTCGTTGTCACTCCATCGCCGCCCAGGTCGATGCCGAGTCCACCATTGCCGTAAATGGCATTGCCCAGCAGCGCGACGTTGGCGGCGTCTTTGACTACGATCCCCGCCGAAGCGCTGTAAGCGATGATATTGCGACCGGCCGGATCAGCGCCTCCGATCACCGTTCCACCGCCAAAGCCGACGACCCTGCACCCGACCCCGTTGCCCAACGGCCCTTGTCCATAGTAACTGAGTCCGATCCAGTTTCCTTGAATCACTGTGTTCGCTCCACTGACATACAAGCCCGTGCCCGGCAGGCCGCTGATGATATTGCCCGCACCAAATTCCGTCCCTCCGATGATATTGTCTGTCGCTCCCGATTCGATTTGGACGCCAATCGACTGGTTGGGGGCCGGTTGCTGTCCGGTGAGATCCGGCCCAATGATGTTGCCGCAGATTTGATTGAAACTCGTGCCGACATCTCGCAACAAGATGTTCGCCGACCGGTTTCCACTGATCCAGTTGCCCGCATACCGGGTTGTGCCACCGATGAGATTGTAACTGCCATGCACCACCACTCCCCACACGTTGTAAGCCCAACGATCCGTGTCTATTCCGAACCAGCACCGCTGAACGACATTGCTCATCCCGCCGATCCAAAGGCCCGCTCCGTTAAATCGACGAATGTCCAAGCCCTTGATGACGCAGTTGCTGGCTTGGATGGTTAAGCCATTGCCATAAACGCTCCACTGCCCGTCGAGTTTGACGATCGGCGCAAAAAACCAATACGGAGACGTCGTCCCATCAATGACCACCGGATCAGTGATGGACGGCAAGGCGTTGCTCAACATGATCCACGGGAAAAAACGCGGTCCAAAATGAATCTCGTCCGGGCCAGGGGTGGCGTTGGCTTCGATGATCGCCTGACGGAGAGTTCCCGGCCCCGCATCATTTGCGTTACTCACCACCAATATCGATGCGGCTCCGTCTTCCACTGTCAGCAGATGAAAGACAGCCAACACCCACACTATCTGGGACCACCTCCACTCCTGTAGGAATCGCATTGCTTTAGATCTCATGGTAGATGGAATGAATCTGGATCAGATTTCCATCTCATCATGATTTAATGCCGGAATCAACAACGACCCGCGCTGCTATTTTCCAAATTCCTGTCGTACAATGTGCCGTCTTTGTACCGAATAGACATCCGAAACCGCTCACCGGTGTCGTACGTGGCCACTTCCTCTCTACACTTGCGCCGCACCCGCAACCTCTGCCTGAGCTCGCTCATCGAAGCCATCCGCGACCAGACCCGCATCGTCGATCTCAAGCAAGTCAACCGCGTCGTCATCCAACCCCACTGGAGGAGAGACTGTGACCAACCCCTCGTCTAAACCAGCGCACGCCGCCGCTCCGCGCTGGACCCGCGAACAAATCCGCGCCGCCCGCCTCACCCCGCTGGTTGCGCTGCTCCAACGGCGCGGCCTCCTCCCCGTCGAACGCGAAGCCGGCAACTACGAGCTGCCCTCGCATCCCGGACAGATCCTCAAAGACAGCTACTGGCACTGGCCGGAACGCAACCAGGCCGGCAACGCCATCGACTTCTTCACGCAAGTGTATGGCATGAGCTTCCACGACGCCATGCGCCAGATCACCGGCACCTGATCCGAATGCCAACCGCCCGCTGGCGTCATACGACTACGACGCCAGTGCGGTTGGGTGCCGACTTATTTTTGAAGTAGGTGCAGCAACATCGTGTGACCTTTTCGCTGGGCCAATTCGATTGGCGTTTCACCGTCTCTTCCAAGCTGATTGCGCCCCTTACCCCTTGAGTCCGCATTATGCGAAAGCAGTAGCTTCACAATTTCAGTGTGCCCCATCTCACAAGCGGAACCTAGAGGAGTGTATCCCGCCAAATTAACCACTTCCGTTTTGGCTCCAGCGTCCAAAAGAAGCTTCACCATTCTGAAATCGCCTTGAAAAGCTGCACCCGACAAAGGATAAAGTTTATTCGCTGGGAGGTTTGGATCGGCTCGATTCTCAATCAAACACTTTGCCAAATCTATGTTCTTATTTCGCGCGGCAATGCTCAACGCTGTCTCTCCCTTTAGGTGTTTATGGGGGACTCCGTCGTCAACAAAGTTTGGATCTCCGCCCTCTTTAAGCAGTAGTTTGAGCAAATCCAAATTCCCTGTATCGGCGGACAGGATAACAGCTTTGCCGGTTACAGGACATCCAGACCGAACCAATTCCTTAACTACCGGCAAGTTACCTTTTGGAACAGCCTGCGAAATAGCATTCGCGCCAAGACGAGTATGCTTTTTAGGATCTGCTCCTGTGTCTAACAGCATCCTGACGATAGGCAAATAACCACGACTAGCTGCGATCATCAAAGCTGTGGTCCCGCGATCAGATGAAGGAGAGCGTTGTTCACGGTTCACATCAGCACCGGCTGCAAGCAACAGTTCGATAACCTTCACATTGCCAATAGCGCATGCACGCATTAGGGGAGATGAATGGTCATGAGGATCGTCTGCTGGCACTCCGGCTTTGAGCAGGTATGTGATGACGGACACGGAGTTGTTGGCTACCGCCGACTCAAGTGGCGTGAAATTCTCGATCGAACTCCACTTAATTCGTTTCCTCGGGTCGAGCCCGCGTTCCACCATCGACTTCACTTTCGCTGTGTCGTCGTTCAAGATTGCCTGAATTAACTTCTTATTTTGCGGGGTTTTCATTTGATTCAACTTCAGTCTCCAACAATGACCACCATAAGCGGTATTACTCCCTTGCTGACCATTCGCCGGCCTAAAGTATTTCGTATGGAATTCAGTTGTCCCTGGCTCAAATCATTTTGAAGCACCACGAAGACCGACGTTCGGAGGTATGTGTGTTTAGAAGCATACATTCTAATTGCATCCAATTGCTCCTTGTGACTACCGGGGGCAACATAGTCACGATACATGGTGCCAGCAGTGAACTTAAAATCCCCAACCAGCATTGTTTTGTTGTAGCTAATCGGTCCAGCGCTGGCCACAGGCGAGTTTCCGATGATGAAATCAGGAACACTGAAGCTTCGACCTAATGCAACTCCCATGAGTCGAGGTTCATTGCGAATGTTTCCGCAATGGCTTCCGCTAGAGACAGGATCTCCTGCGTCAGTCCCCTTATCAAGAACCGCAACTTGTTGGTGAATTTGGTCATCCATTCCTTCGAGTTTCCCTAACGTGAGGCAGAGTGCTGCCCAGCCAGCATTGCCAAAACCACGGCCAGCAAAGGTTGAGTTCACGTTCTTCAGAATATCCCCGGCTGTAGAAAAATCGAATCCGAGGAACCCTTTCAGTTGTTCAAGCAATACATTGCCGAGACTCTCTGTGATCTTGTCGGTGACTCGCCGCTTTGCGTATGACACGGCAGCACTTCTGAACGTCGTCATTCCGTTGTTCATGGCCCCAGCAAAACTGAGACCGACAATTGTGAATTCACCTGACGGATCTCCATAGATGTGCGGATTGCAGCTCGCAAAAACATACGGATGCAACGTTTCAGACACACGTCCGTCACCTGGCTGAGGATCTCTGCTCAGGAACCTTCCCGTCCTCTGGTCATATTCCCGCGCCCGCATGTGGAGCAGACCGGTGTCAGTCTCAAGCCACGCTCCGTGGAAGCGGAAGTCGCCTCCTGTCCCGCTCGGTGCGTTCGTGGTTCCGCTCACCGAGCGGAAGTTTCCGAAACCATCATAGCTGAACGTCGCGATGCTCGTGCCGTTGCTCACCAAGCCAACAACACTGCCCATCGCGTCTTCGAGGTAATACACGGGATTCCCGGCAGAATCGAAACGCAGCAAGGGTTCGTCGCCCATGAACACATAGCCCTGCTGAAATGTCCCGCTGCCGTTGGCGACAAGGTGCGGGCTTTCCAGGTCTGTGCCCGGTGTAGGTGCGGTCACGAAACGTCGCACGGTGCCCGCCGAGTTTGTCGAAACGGTCCGGCGTCCGCTGCCATCGTGCCGGTAGGTCACCCAGGTCGCGCCGTTCGTGACCGCTGCCAGTTGATCGGCGGCATTGAAGCCCAAGCGCAGCGTCACGCCGCTTCGCACGATGTTCGTGACCCGTCCGCCGTTGTCATACTCGTAGGTTTCGTTCGTGGCACCCGTGCTCGCGTTACGCACCGGGCCAATCCGGTAACCGGCGCTGATATTGTTGGTCAGGGTCGTCCCTGCCTGCACCAACCGTATGCGGCTTCCAGCAGCATCATACGCGTAGCCATTGGTCGTTTGCGCCACACTGTTCGTGAAATAAACCTCATTGGTCAGGCGCAGGGCAGAATCATACTTCAACTCCACGTAGCTGCCATCTTCGCGGGTGATCTTCGACGGTTCACCACCGGCAAGACGCTCATACGCCATGCTGGCCAACGTGGTGCCGCCGCTTGTCTTGTGCGTGAGGTTCGTCACCTGATCCTTCCAGTTGTATTTCCACTCGCTGACGACGCCATTGGCCAGCGTGCGTTTGAACCGCCGACCTACGGAATCATACTCGAAACGATTCGTGCGATTCCAGTGGTCGATGACCTGCGTGACCTGGCTCAACGCGTCATGCACATAGCGCGTCACATACGCCGACCCGCCGCCCGATGCCTTGTTCGTGATGGAAGTCACGCGGCCCAACAGGTCGTGCCCGTAGCGCACGCTTGCCCCGGTGGGATAATCGATCCCGATAAGCCGCCCGGCGGCATCGAAGACGTTCGTGGTGGCACCGGTGTTGTCCGTCATGATGGTCACAGCGTCGTTGGCATTGTAGTTCAAGCCCACGCTCTCCGTCACGGTTCCATTCACGCGCGCCTGCCGGTTCGTCAGCCGTCCGGCGGAGTCGAAGACGTTCGTCAGCAACGTGCCGCTGGGCAGGCGCACGCCGTTGAGGCGGTTCGCCGAGTCATAATGATTCGTCAGCGAGTTGTTGTCCGGGAACTTGATGGCGCTGACGTTTTCCAGCGCGTCGTAATAGTAGCTCGTCAATTCGCGGGTCGGGCTGTCCATGCGGCTGATCTGGTTGTTCGGCCCGCCGAACCAGTTCGTCCACCAGGCCGATCCGCTCAGGTCGCTGGCGCGGCGCAACTGACCGCTGGGATTGTATTCGAGGTTGCGCGTGCGCCCGCCTTCATCGGTGATCGCGGTGGGATAATCCTCCGCCTCCTGTTCCGGGCTGACCATGCCCGAGAAGTAGGTGATGGAGTTGGTGGCCGCATTCGCGCCCGTGGCTCCCGCGCTCGCGCGGCGGATGGTTTGCAGCGGCAGTCCGTAGGATGAAGCGACGCTCGTGATCTCGCGTGCGAGCGGATCTTTCACCGTGGCCGTGGCGCCGCTGCCACCGCAGCAACCGCCACCCGTTTCGTAAGAATAAACCCAGCCGTTGGTCAGGAACGCGTTCGTCATCGCGGCGAGGCTTCCGTCCGGATTGTAGGTGTAGAGCGTAAAGCCGCCGAGCGCGTTGGTCTCCGCAATGCGCCGGCCCGCCGCGTCGAAACCGCTGCCGCTGGTCGCGCCCGTGGTCAAATTCTGCACCACCGTCTGCCGTCCGGCGGCATCGTAAAAATGCCGCGTCACCTGGCCGATGGAATTGGTCTCATACTCAAGCTGGCCGTTGTCGTTATACGCGAAGCCCGGCGTTGCGCCGTTCACCGTCTTCCAGCCCGCGAGCCGGCCTTGGTCATCAAACCGCCGTTCCATGTGGCCAATGGTCGGCGCGTCCACGCTCGTCCAGTCCAGGTGCGACTCGAAGCTGTTGCTGAGCGTGATGCCATTGCCGTAATCCGAGAACGCCTCCCGGTTCATGCCGTCGTAATCAAAGCGCGAGGTCACGCCGCCATCGACAAGATTCGTCAGGTTGCCGTTGAGATCGTAACCGCTCTCGATCACCTGGCCGAGCGTGTTGGTCATGTGCGTGGCGTTGCCGAAGGCGTCATAGGCAAAGCCGTTCGTGCCGAACTTGTCTCCCTCCGCCGTCACGTTGCCGTTCAAATCGTAAGCGAAGCTGGTGATCAAGTTCGTTCCCGCGCGCACGGCAAGCAGATCGCCGGTAGCCGCATCCACGGTGTTGCTGATGACCGCGCCGGTGGGCAGCGTGATGCTCGTCTGGTTGCCGTGATCATCGTAAGTGAAGCGGGTGGTGAACGCCGCCGGGTTTTCGCCCGGCTTGTGCGGCAGCGTGACGGACAGGAGATTGTCGTTCGCATCGAAGACATTCGTCGTGGTGTTTCCGAGCGGATCGGTATGCGTGAGCTGATTCC
The DNA here is from genome assembly GCA_964491875.1 of uncultured Bifidobacterium sp. GTDB lineage: Bacteria > Verrucomicrobiota > Verrucomicrobiia > Limisphaerales > JADJPG01 > JADJPG01. The sequence goes on along the minus strand of CAZBIC010000004.1, from coordinate 144,074 downwards.
CGTTCGCGTCGAAAGTGAACCGGTTGGTGTGGTTGAGAGCATTCACCGATTCAGTCACGTTGCCCTTTGCGTCATACTTGAAGAGGTTGGTGTGACCGAGGCGGTCCACGATGGTTTCGGTCTTTCCGTCCAGGTCATGCACATAATGGATGGTCTTCCCGTTGGCGTCGGTGGTGGATTTGAGTCGGCCATCGTCGCCGTATTCGTTTCGTATCGCCCGGATGCCGCGCGGGTCATCGATGTCGGTCAGGTAGTGCGGATACCAGGTGTTCGTGTAGCCAAAGCCGGTGGTGAAATACTTCACCGTATCGCGCCGGGCCAGTTGATGCGCCGCCACCAGGTTGCCTGCGGAATCATAGGTGTAGCGCAAGGCCGCCGGGCCGGTGGGCACCCCGTTCGTATCGAGCCCATTGGGATCGTAAATCTCCGTGATACGTCCGGCCGCGTCGCGCACGAACTTCACGCTCTTGCCGCTGCTATGGATGACGCCGTCCGAGTTGAACGTCAGGGAATTTCCCACGCGATCCCACATCTTCACCACCTTGCCGGCGGCGTTGAATTGAAAGATACGCCCGTCAAGCGTCTCGAACTCGAATTCCTTCGGGTCGTAGATCGGGCCGGCATCATCATTTTCCGAGACATCATTCGGAGTGCCACGCGAATCGTGGAACGTGATCGGAGCGTCGATGTAAGGGTAGCTGACATCCAGGAACCGAGTGCGATTGATCTCGCGCAATTTGCCGGAAGTTCCTGGCACCGGTGCGTATGTAAAACTCGCCCAGGCGGCATCCAGTCCCACCGATCCTGTCCTCGGGGTGTCGCTGTCGTTCAGGCTCAGCACCGGATAGAACCGGTAGACCTTGCCACCGGGGAACGTGACGGTGACCAGGTGGGTCACCGTTTCGTCGATTTGCGCCTGAGAGCCGTTGAACGAAGTGCCGATGGTTGCCGCCCAGTCCTCCCCCATGAGCCCGCTCTTCTCCAGGCGCACGGAATTGACATCAAGGCTCCAGCCGATGCCGAAGTCGCCGGACTCGGTGTTCCGGCTGTCATACGTGCGGGTGAGCGTGATGGGCAGGCCGGACACCGGGATTTGCAGGTCGGTGAAGGCAAGCGTGAACTGGCCGATCTTCTGGTTCTCGGTCACCAGCACGAGCGTCTGGCTGTCCTGCGAATTGCCGAAGAAATCCGTCAACGTCACGCGCAGGTCATACTGGCCGTTGGGCAGCGTGGTGGGATCGAAGGTGCCGAGATAGCCCAGGGTCACGTTGGTGGTGGCGGTGGCGATCTTGGTCCAGGCCGAGACACCCGGAGTGCGGCGGCGATAGTCGAGCACCCAATAGTCCAGGAAATCACTGGATGCCGTGCCGATGACATTCGTCGGGCCGGTCAGCAGCGTGTGGCTGGGCGGATTGGTGATCTGCGTGGTGTTGAAGTAGAGCGTGGTGAAGAACTGGCCGGAGGGCCGGATGAGCACGGCCACCGTGCCCGTGGCCCGCGCGCCGTAACTATCCGCGATGGCGTAACGGAACGTGTCGCGGCCGTACGCGTTGTTGGTGGGAACATAGTAAATGACGCCATCGGCCACGCTGGCCGTGCCCTTGGCACCTTGCGTGACAATATTGGTGACCATGATGGCCTGACCGTCGGGATCGGAATCATTGGCCAGCACGCCCAGCTCGTTGGTCACGTTCATGGACAAGTCGAACGCGTCGTCCCCGGCCACCGGCGGGGTGTTGACGATGAAGCTCACGTTGGTGGAAAACGCGGCACGTCCGCCGGCATCCATCGCCAGCACTTTCAACGAATAGCTCCCGCCCGGAGCATTCGCCCAGTCGACACGCCAGGTGCCGCTGGTGGCGACACCACTGACGAGCGAGCCATTGGTCATGAAACTGACCGGGCCGGTCACGCGGAACTGCGCCTGTGTGATGCTGGAGCCGTTGGTGGAAATGGCCGTGGCGTTGAGCGCCAGCGTGGGCGGCGTGGTGAGCACCTGCCCATTGGTAAGGCCGGCGGGATAAACAATCGGCCTGCCGCCGGGTGGATTCACGAACGCTTCGAAGGTGATGACGAATGGATCTTCAAACTCATAACCTGCCGCTGTGTCATCGGGATCGTCGTTGTTCACCAACGTGAGCGTGCCGGTCACCGGCCCCGTGTTCGTGGCGTGGAACGTCACCGCGAGATTGGTGGCGCTGTTGGTTGCCAGGATGGTGAGGTTGGTCGGGCTGAACGTGAACCGTCCGGCGGGTGCGAGGCTGATGCTGCTGAACGTCAGCGGAGCGGACCCGGAGTTCGTGAGCCAGAAGGTCAGTTGCGCCGTGGCCCCGGTGTTGACCAGTCCGAGGTCATACGCAGTGCCGCTGACGACATTGGTGGTGCCGAAGAACACATCCAGTTCTGCGGTTGGGTCGCAATCAATGCCGAGAGTGAAGTCACCGGTCTCGAACTGGTACACGGAGGTAACTTCGACGTAATAGGTGCCGTTGGTCTTGAGCGTGTGAACCAGTTTTGGCGAGAAGCTGTTTAACAGCGACGCCGGGTAGCCGGATTGCAGCACGAGTTCTCCGTTCGGATCGGTCAGGTTGAGATCGGGGGTGAACTCGGTGGAGGAAACCGAAATGGTCACCACGTCACCCCGCCGCCCCGTGAAGCTGTAGCGTGCGCCGTAGTGGCCAGAGCCTTTGAAGACCGACGGCTGGTTGGTGACGGCCAGCATGGAGGTGATGTTGCTGCCACAGCCGAGTGGTGTCGGTTGCGCGATGTGAAAGTCAGCCTTGTCCACGAGGCTGGTGCTGCTTCCCACAAACGCCTGGGCGATGACCTGCCAGCTTGCCGTCAGTTGAAACGGCACACCGTTGGTCACCTCAAAGGAGCCGGACCCATAGCGCACCGGCAGCACACCATTGGTGCTGCACCAGAGCTCGGCATTCGTCGTCTCACAACTCACCGTGAACCAGGCGAAGTCGTTGAAACGTCCGCCGTGCGGAGTGATGTGCGGACGAAGAACCGCCGTGGGCGTGAACGTCTGGCAGTAGCTGAGGTTGGTTTGGGCGGACATAGCCGTCCCGTTGAGATTAACTGCCTCGATGAAGTAACAATTACCACCAGAGAAAGGATTGGTATCCACGAAGCAAGGGCGCATGGTGCCGACTTGGATGAGAACCGCATTAGTGGTGAACGAATCAATGCCCCTCCACACATTGTAACTGGTCGCCTGCGGTACGGCGTCCCATGACACGGCAATTCTTCGGGAATCACTTTGCGCGACTACATTCTGCGGAACATCGACGGGAGTTGTTTCGATGATTACCGTGCCGGTGGTCCGGCGTTCGCCGTTGTAGTTGGCAGTCACGGTGAACGGCGTGTTGGAACTCACGTACGCTGGACGGAAAGTGAACGAGGCACTGCTCCCCCCCGGTGCGATGTGAATGTAGGCCGGAATTCGCGCATTCGTGATCCCGGTGCAGGATACGGCGACATAGGCACCATCCCCCTGGGCTGGCGCATCAAGCGAAACCGTCACGATGACTGCCGTATTCGTCGAGCACAGCGGATGCGACAACTCGACCGGCTTCAACACGGGAGCCGTGTTCTGAGCCGCCGCAGGCAGGACCGAGAAGTAACCGGAGCGCGGACTGGCACCATCAAGGAATCTCACTTCATAGCGGTTGCCGGTCGTCGCATCCAACGGCGCGCAAACATTCACGCCGCCATAGATGCCGTGGTCCGATTCCACGCTCCATCCATTGGGAGCACACTCGCTGGCGATCACTTCGTCATAACGAAGAATCTCCCACGAGGCTCCGCAACCGCTGCACGGAGCCGAAGAACCCGTCAGAACAAAATCCCGGCAGCGTCCCTGTGCCACTTCAAATGCCGCCAGTGACTTGACGGTGAGCGTGTTCTTCCCGGTCGGCGAATCATGCTGCGGAATGTCGGTGACGCCAAAGTTGTTTCCGCATAGCGAACTGACTCGGTCCACCAGCGCCAATGGATACAACCCGCCGGCATATCCGTTGATGTCACTGAAAAAGCTGAACGGAAGGTGCCAGTTGGTGGTGTAACCGGCTCCGATGGCGGTGAGGTGGGCGGAACGAGTGGGCGGAGCATATGACTGGAGGTCAGAGTCGAGAACGGACGCCACCCCGAGGCTGAGATCGAACCGGCTGCCATAGTTGAGGCGAAGCTGGCCGGAACGGCGCAGATGCGCCGCCGTCACGGATTTCTCGATTCCGGTCAGATCGAACGTTGAGGATTCAACGGCCGCCACCGAGGCGTTATCCTGCCCGAGGCTGATCCCGGTGAAACTCTGCTGCCGTGCGTCGTCACGCGTTGTCACCACTTCACCCACATCCGCGCCGCATCGGGCAATCACGGCGTCGAGCAGCTCATGCAGGTCGGCGCTTCCGTTTTCGCCGAGGGCGTAAATGCCTCCTGTGACTTCTGCATAATCCTGCATGATGGGTTCAGCCACCGGGAAATTATAGTCACTCTGCCAGGTTCTGATCGCCGAGATGGTGATTCCTTTCAAAGCGGCTTCCACGGCGCGACGATGCGCGTTGACGTCGTCGGTTCCCACCTCGTAGTCCCCCGAGAACCCCGCTGGAGGCTCGTCGGTAATCAAGACGATGATCTTCTTTGCTTCATGTCTGAAGCCATTGGTGAATGCTTGATACTGTCGAGGTCTGCCGTTGGTCGTCAGGTTGTTGATGACCATGTTCAACGCTTCATCCGACGGTTCGGTAAAGCCGCCGTCAGGATGCGCATTTACCAGCTCAAGGCTGTTGGAGAAGCTTACACGGTTGGTGAAAGCGAACGGTTCCTTGACGTAGATATTGCTGTCGAACGTAACCAGAGACAGGCGATAGTCCCCGGCGGAAGCAATCTCGATGTTATCCAGAAAATCTTGGAGGTGATTTTTGATGTTCACAATGGCGTTTCCCATGCTCGAACTAAAATCAATCAGGATCGCCACATCCATCGGACCACAGACGCCCCGATACTGTGTGGACGAGAATTCGAGACCCGCAATGGTCAGGGTGTTGGTCCGGCCAGAGACAGGGGTCCGGGCGATGATCGCGGCGGAATCACCGAAGGCCGTGTTGAAGGTATCGATCAGAAACGTCACTTTGTTGGTTCCCGCCGGCACCAACACCGACGCCGGAATCGACACGTTCGGACTGTTCACGCTCAATTCGACCATCTGCCCTCCTGCCGGGGCATTGTTCGTCAAAGTCACTGTGGCGGTCAGTCCCGAACCGGCTGTCACGGAATTTGTGCTCAGCGTGAGGTTGGTGATCCCGACTTGCGAACATGGATCGACAACGAACAAGTTGGTGATGGAAGTTCGGGTCTGCCCATCGTTGTCCCACGCCTTGGCGTGGACTTGATTGCTGCCCGCAGGCAGGTTGGTCCAAGGCATTTGGTAGGGCGGATTCGTCAACTGCATGGCATGCACCCCGTTGGTGTAGAAGATGACGTTGGTGATATATCCGTCCACATCCACGGCAGCAGCTCGAATCAACAGGCTGACCGCAGCGGCATAGTGCGAGGAATCTTCAGGATCAACGATGGCGATCTCCGGCAACTGCATGTTCACGGTGATGTTGACCACCGATGAAGTGGAGGACTGCCCGCCGTCATCAGTGGCTACCGCCTTCAGCGCGTAGCTTCCGCCCAGGGCATTGCTCCAGGTAACCGTGTAAGGAGGCGCGGTCAGGTTTGCATAATTTGTCGCGCCGATGAACACCGCCACGTTCGTCACGCTGCCATCATCGGATGCGCTCACCGTGATGGGGATGTTCGCGGGCGCATTGAAGCCGGCCGTGTTGGTCGGTGAAGTGATGGCCACCGTTGGAAAGGCATTTCCACGGCAGAGCGAGTGGGCCACCGCATTGAAGTTCGACTGCATGTCGTTGAAGGAGGGGGCCAGGTAGAAATCCCGTTCCGACGAGGCGATGGCCTTCATCAGGTTCGTTCCGCCGTCGTTGGAATTCGTGAAAACATCCCATCCGCTGTAGAAGGCGATGCTGATGATGCGGATGTCCGCGTCCCTGGCGTCGTGGGCGGCGGCAATGGTGTTGGTCAGGTTGGAATACGGGGCCTCCTCTCCATCGGAGAGAATGAGCATGACGCGCAGCGTGTTGCTGCCGCTGCCGGTGAAATTCGTCCGCGCCAGGTGGATGGCTGGATCGAGAATGGTCCCGTTCTGGTTGGTCTGGCTGTAGATGCTGGCCTGAACCGCAGGACCGTTGTTGGTCAACGGCACCCGGATCTGTGCCCCGCCCGCAAAGGAGATGAGTCCGGCCCGGTCTCCGGGGAACTCCAACGTTCCGACAAAATTGCTCGCCGCCGCCTTGGCCATCCAGAAACGGTTCGTGTCGTAACCGGACAGAACTCCATTGGTATAGAGACCGACCATCGACACCGACACATCGAACAGCACCATCACGTCAATGGCATCCGGGCAGACGATGTGGATGGCCTGCGTGGTGAGCGAGTTCGTCCCGCCCCGTCCATCGCTGAGTTCAAACTTCACCGTCCGGTTCGAGCTGGCGGGGTTGTTCGAGAGATTCTGAAAGGTCAGGTTGCGCACCAGCGCTTGTAGCGAGGCGTTTACCGCGTTGGCGTTGAACGAAACGACCAGCGGAGTGGTGCCGGTGCCGCCGGAATTGGTCGCGATGATTGTTCCGCCATAGCTGATCAGTGATCCGCTCACGCTGATTTGCCCGGCGTTGGTGCCCCGGTTGCGCACAGCCAGCCGGTCACCGCTTTCACCACCGCTGGTGATCGATACTGTAAGCGAGGCTCCGCCGAGATGGGCGGAGTCTGAATCGTAGGCTATGCCATTGGTATCAAAACGCCGTGCCGGACCACGCTTGATATAGGTCATCGTGCTGACCAGATTCAGCACCGGATTGGCGTGGCTGGCCTCGCTGCCGTCGGTTGCTCCATTGCCGTTGGTGTCCTCGATGTAATCGGCGAGCCCATCACCGTCAGTGTCCACGGACACTTTTGAGCCGTTCAATGCCACATAGTGAAATCCGAAATCGACTACCGAGTTCGTCTCCTTCACCTGATTGGTCGTGGTCGTGTGATGATAAAGACCCACAGCGGCGGCATTGGTGCTGCCGGCATCAAAGAGCGGGTTGTGACTGGTCACATTCGTTGGCAGGTAGAAACGGCCAAGGAGCCCGCTGTGGTAGCTGATGTTCGTGACGGTGAGCACGATGTCATTCGAGCCGGTAGGCGAAATCCGCGTGGCGTTGGTGACATAGGCGTTGAAATCGTTCGTCACGTAATTGGCCGTGATGGCCGTCTGATCGAACAGATTGTTGATGGCGCAGTGCCCGCCGAAACTGCCGTCCAGATCGAGTGAACCGCCAAAGAAGGTGCTGTGGTAATAATCGCTGTAAGCCGAGTAGTCGGTGACGGTCACCCGGTCGAACAGGCAGTTGGTGAAGGCGATGTTGGCGGCGAGGGTGCTCAGGGAGCCGCCGTGGAACTGGCAGTCCGTGAAGCCGAAGTAGGCGCTGTCCGGCCCGCTGGTGTAGTCGCCTGCGAAGTGTGCCCCGCCTCCGGCCGGCGCGCTCCATTGCGTGAACCGGAACTGCCCGCCGGGTCTCGGCGAGCCTCCCCACGACGCATCCACGATGGAACGCCCCACGCTCGACGCCGACCAGTTGGTGTTGGCCTGTTCTTGCACCAGATTATAGCGAACAATATGGCAGAGGTTCAGCGGACTCCCGGTGGCGTTCAACGTCGCTCCATCTTCCAGTCTCAGCCCGTGGGCACTGCTTGCGCCGTAAACACCCAGCACGACGCCTTCGGCCAGCGTCACCGTGGCGTTGCTGACACTGATCTGCGAGGCGACGTAGTCCAGCGGTTCATAGGAATAGCCCAGGTCAGGAGTGTTCGTGTCGCGGGCGGCCTGCACCGCCAGATTCGTGCTGGCGGTAATTCGGTTGGTCAGCACCACTGGTGGATGGGTGGTGCGCGTCTTGAGCGCCTTGAGCAAATCCACGTTGATGTTTGTGGTGCCGGCGTCCCGGTTGGTGCTGCCACTGGCCAGATAATACGTGGCCGCGCCGACGGTCTGGAAGAACCCCGAATCACTGGCGCTGACCACGTTGTTTGCGCCTTGGAAGTTCACGGACGCATTCGTAACGGCAATGACGAGGCTGTTGGTGAGATACAGGAAGGTGGTGCTGTTGGTGGAGCTGATCAGCGTGCCCACCCGGTGCAGCGTGCCGTGCTCGGCGCGGTTGGTGGCCGAGCCGTTGCGTTGGAACGCGTAAGTGGCGAGATCATGGAAAAGGAAGTTTCGCCAGGTGGTGGCCCCGCCGTTCATCCACGCCACAGCGCGACCGCAATTGCCGATCTGGATATTGCTGAAGTCCGCCCGCACGTTGCTATACATCGTGAAGGCATAGGTGCAATGCCTCACACGTAGATCATGGAGGTTGTAAACCGCCGAGGTGTCCTTCAATCCGATGGGCTGGTAGCCGTAATAGCCGGATGGAGTGCCAGTGGAACCCACGATGATTTCGCCCACACTGTCATCGTCCTTGGCCGTGACGAAGGCTGGGCGATAGGTGTCCGTCCGGCAGTCCACCGGCCCGTTAAAATGGATGTATGAACCGGCTCCTGTCTTGATCACCGCTCCGCCTTCGATCACGGTGGTTCCATAGAAATTGACCGTTGCGCTGTTGGTGATGAAGTAGGTGGTGTCCGATTTGAAATGGTAGTTCGTCAACGAGCTGGTAGAGTGGGCGACATAATCCAGCACATACCCCGCGCGTGGTGCCGTGACACTGGCTTGCAGTTTTCGAGTCCACTTGCCCGGCTCGCCCGCTGGTCGCGAAGGCAGCAGCCGCGCCTGCATCGTGCGGCCCGGATCGGGCAGACCGATCTTGCGATCCTTCTTGAGCGATGCCGATTTCGGCAGGTGTCCCAACTGTTCCCGGATGGCCGGATAATCCACCTTCTCGATGAGGATCGTTCTGCCGTCGATGACTTCGAGCGATTTGCCCGTGGGCACCGACGATTCATCGAACGGGTCCGGCGTCGTGCCGAGCGGGAACGCCTGGCCCTGTCCGATGTGCAGCCCGCCGAAATCCAGCCGCTGATCGATTAAGTCCGGCTCCTTCATGGACTGCCGTGCGATTTCATCTTCCTCCCGCTTGAGCGTCACCGAAGTCGCCCGCGCTTCTGGAATGGCAAGGAACTCAGTGAACACCTCCAGCCTCGTCGTCTCCGGATCGAGACCCCATTCCGCCGGAGAGGGCGGAGCCGTTCTCAAGATGATGTCCTGTTCAAACCCCGCCCTGGTGTAGGTGTAACGCACGTCCGCCGCGCAATCCCCCTCGAACGCGTCGGGATACGTGACTTGATTCGGTGCGGTCAGTGCTCCAATCGAATCCTTCACCTCCGCGATCATCACCGACCGTCCGCTGACGTAGTCGGTGTAAATGAGTCCCAGAACATGCGAAACAAACCGCTGTCCATCGGTCGCCAGCAGATCAATCGCCCCCGGAGAATTGAGATTCGCAGCGAAGATCACCTGAATCTGTCCCTGTCGTGCAACGGCGGCACCATTGAAAATCTCGATCTCCTCCTTGCTTTCCACCCATTGTCCGTCCTTGAGATAGTGCATGCCTTGGGCGAGTTCCGTGTAGGAAGACTTGCGCTGAATCGTCCTCCCGTCGGGCAGCGTTTCCGTCACCGTTCGCTCAATCACCCGGTGATGCGGCCCGCGCTCGATGATGCGCGGTTCTGCTTTTGTCTCCTCCTGTGCCGTGCGCTCCTGCGCTGCCGCCGTCCAATGGCTCGTTACAACTGCCAATGCCACCACCGCCCGCGCCGCCCCGGCGCAGGCTTTCCACACGTTGCTCTCCATAGTTGATGTTGATTCAAGGGTTCCATCTGTTATTACGCAGCCGGGAAGCAAACCTTTCGGGAAAAACCACGGGGACGCTCGATAAGGCCACTATGCTAATTGCTCCATTTGCCAAAGATGCTCCGCGCCAGGGGACGAGCGTTCATGCGCTTGACGATTGATTTCATTCCACGGCCCGCCGCCCGGCTTCAACGGCACCTTTTGCCCGGGCGACACCCATTTCCCTACCGGCCCCCCTTCAATCTGTAAAGCATAATTATGCCACGGCATCACACATGCGTTACGGCCGATTTGCGACGGTGCGCCCATGCGGCGGAACCTGGACAGGCAGTTGGCGGGCTTTTTGAAAAAGAAAAGAGGCGCGCTGTCCTATGCCGCCTTCGCAAAAAAGACGGGGCTCTCCCACATGACGCTGCACCGCATCGAGCACGGCGAACATCACCTGACCCTGCACCGCCTGGAAACCGTCTTGCGAAAGCTTAAGGTCCGCCTCAGCGACGTCTTCCCCGACGAATACTGAAATCCTTCTTTCGTGTCTTTGGCGAGCTCCCTATCTGCACTACTTGCCTTCCCTTGGATTCGAAAGCAGGAGCCGACATGAAGAGGCCCCAATCTCCCCAGAATCCTCGCGGAGATTTGCCCTCGTTGATCCCATCCAAAGAGAATACAAACCATCCAGCATCCGACATCATCGGGCATACCACCGTCTGGAGACCGTCCTGCAAAATGCACAAAGGTTTTTGCGGCAATTGAACATCTCATGACGTGGCCGTGCGTTGAGTAGTGGGCTGCGCCTGCGATGATTCAGAACCATGTCCGGCGGCTCCGTAGATAAGTGGCGGCAAAATCCTGGTCGGATTTCGTGAGATAGATGATTCCCTCAACCAAACCAATAAGGCCAAAGACGACGGCGGCGATCCCGAACGTCACGATGCCACCGATGATGGCGGCACAGAGCATGACGACGGCGGTGCCGGTGTAGCCGAGGTAGAACTTGTGGGCACCGAAGGCACCAAGAAACAGGCCCAGCAAGCCCGCTGTGACTTTGCTCTTATGCTTCGGAGTCGAGAGGCCGACCCCACAAGCGGTGCAAACGATCTGAGCGGCAGTCGTGGTCTTCCCGCAGTGGTGGCAGAATTTGTTTTCGGTGTGAGGCGGCACGCCACAGCCGGGGCAGGCGATGGCTTTGTCGCTGATTTCTTTGGAGCAATTTCTACAGTGCATGATGTTTTTCTTTGGTTCGTGGTTATTGACGCATGACAGCAAATCGTCGGGGTAACTCTTTTCGATGGTTTGTGGATTTCAGGTGTGGATGTCCCACCGCTGGGGATAGAGGAAGCGGTCCAGACGGATGAGCGGCTTGTACACAACGATCCAGAACGCACCAGGAAGACGACAGACGGCGCTGCGACAGTAAAGGCCCGGATGGATGGAATCCCGACGGGAGTATTCGCTCGGATTCGGGTGAATTAGACAAAGGTAAGTGACGACCCATGCCACTGGAATGAGCGGCAGGAGTTTCAGGACAGTCAGGAATGATCTGTTCGGTTTCATGAGGGCGAATGGTTGTGAGGACAATCGTCGACTGTGTGGCGACCAGCCGAGCGATGGAGGACAGCCGGGTGGAAATCGTCGAGGGAGGTCATGCTGTTGTTGCTCTTGGCGCAACCGCAGCTACGGAAAAAGAAGGGGCGCGAACCCGACGCACCCCGACTGGAGGCACCGCGAAGCGCCCGTCACCAGAGTACGCCAAGCCGCGCCCGATGGGGCGCGTGCTCGGCAGGTCTGATGACTTTTGAAAATTCGCGGTTTTCCAGTCAGACCGTAGCAAAGCTACGCTAAATCGTTTTGCTTATTGATTTACATACTGTCAGTGACGGCTTCTTAAACGAAGCACCGGTATCAGGCAAGGCGGCAATATGCCACGCCGGACCCTTCACTCGGTGTCATCGGCAGCTTGAGCGACGACATTAACGCGGTCGGTGCGGGACAAAAAGTTGCGGTACGCGGCATCACCGGGGTAAAAGTCGCGCCATGTCCAGGAAACAAGAAGCCTTCGAGGCCATCATGGAAGTAGCGGACGAAATTGTAGAACACGATCCACGCGGCCTGATCCAATTCGTCCGACTTTGCGGAATGACCGCGGTGGCCCGATTTCTGTCGTGGCGAATTCGCAGCCGGGTGGAGCGGGCACGGGAGCGCACCGACCAGAACCATCTGCTGTTTTCGCCCCATGTATCTGTCAGTCCAGACGGCGGAAGTCTTTGGGAGATTTGTCCCGAGTCAAACGAGAAACGCATCATGTCGCTCGCAGAAGCCTTGGTGGTGCCTTGGCCGTGGAACCGCACGCGCCTCGCGCGGTCGCTGGCCAGCATTGGAGCTGATCGGGAATGGGGTACATGGAAGCACGACCGGGATAATCATTTCGCGGAACTGTGGCTGCCGCTTGGCATCGTCTGGGTTTCGAACGGCAATCACTCCATCACCACCGGCATCATCGGAGGCCGGGGTAAACTGCGGGTCAACACCATCCGGGACATCAGTGGCGTCTACGACCATGTCCGATGCGATGGCGAGAACTTCCGTCGTGCTCATGACAGTTCGGTAATTGAACCGGTGCGCGATCCAGAATTCGCGGCCATCTTCGAAGTGGGGCGGTTGATGCTTCAGCATCAGGTGAGCGCATGACCACAGCCAGTCCGCGTTGTAAAGACGTCGCCAGCTCAGATTTCAAATACGCTATTGACCTCACGAATGAGTTTGCGGAACAGAAGCGAATCGTTCGGACTCCGTTCGAGTTCGTAAACCGACTCAGCGAAGTCACAATACGCGAGAAGCTTCCGCGTGATGCGCTCCTTGGGTGTTGCAGCAGAACTGCTGCTGCCACTTCCGCCATGCTCAAAGACCAAATTGAGCGATGGTTCCCCGGCAGGGTCATCGTCCACCGACATCGACGTCGGAAGTCCTCCGTGCGATGTCTCAGACAATACATCAACGATAAGGTTGAATGGCGTACTGAGCGGCAAATGCACGCTCAGATAGTCACGAGTCAATCCGATGCCGGTGACTTGACACTCGACGTGCAGACGGGCGTACCACGGCGGATAAGTTCCTGGAACCAACGGACGTTCCGGGTCCTCGACAACGATCACCACCGAACTGCACGCATTGACCTGCCATTCGTTTTCGATACGCGGTTCGTCAGCGCCAAAGATGCGAAATCGCCTCGTGGCAATGGCTACCAAGGCGGTCGGCCAAACATCCTTGCGGATAATGTCCTCAATCTGTTTGTCCGCTGCGGGGTCGGTTAGATAGACGGCGTTCCGGTAGTAGTTGTGCTGTTCACTCCATCGCTTCCTCGCCAATTGCTTGGCGCGGTTTAGCCATAGGGGAGAGGGACGGGTATCGAGGTGCGCCATGCGGTCTCCAATGATTACAGTTCAATCGGTCGGTTTGTGATTGTGATCCTTCTGGGCAGGTTCATGAAGCCAGTGTGCCGTGTCGCCAGCCACGTAAAAGCAAATAGCTGGTTTTCATCTTCTATGCGAGTGGCATTGGAGATGTGAACCGCACGACGTCGGTGCGTCCGATTGTCGAATCCACATCGACTTCAAAACAATTCTGGTTTAACAGCACTTCAGTGACGATTGAATGCAATCCATCGCTCTTGGACGCAGGTTCGATCCGAGTCCTGTGCGATTATGTCGTCCAGAATATGAAAGTGCCGCCGGGTGCCCTGGAGAAACTGGTTCTGGCAAGCGAGGCCGAGTTCGGGTCGTGCGTTCATTCTGCTCAGGCGGTGGTGTCCTCGACCGAAGGTTACACAAACAATTCTTACTACACCGCAGTCGGCAAAACAATTCCTCGCAAGCAATCTGACGGCACGGTGACCAGCACCATTATCTGCCGGCAAGAATTGGTTCAGGCGGTTCTTCTCAGCATCGTGAGTGAGAAGCCTATCGGTGACTGGGATCTAGTTTCCCAACAAGGTTGGTACGTCCTTCACCATGAAGTTGGCCATGCGCTCGATTACCATCAACGACGCGATGCAGATGTCTCTTCCGAAAAGTTTACTTCTTTGCGGCAGATTGGCGACCATTACATCGATTTGCTCCTGACGGAGTTTGCCGCTTCGTTCCACTCTGGGCACGCGATGGTACCTGCCGTCTATGCCGACGAGATCAATTCCACGACTGAAACGCTTGCCAAGATGTTCGTCGAGATAGAGGGAAAAAAGCGCCAGTATGCTGCCGGTTCTTCCTCTTTATTTTCACTGGCTGCGACGGTTTCACAGACGATGTGGCTGGGGTTGGTCCAATACGCCAAGATCTTCGGCTCGCGGTCAGTGAACGATCTGCACAAATCACAACCCCTCGTTTATTGGGTGGGCGCCAATCCCGAAACCATCGCGACACTGGAGGGCTATGACGGGGCGCTTGAATCGCTCCGGAAGGCTTATCCCAACTGGACCGCTGATATTGCCGACCAACTATTCGAGTGCTGGGAGAACCTCTGCGACGCCAACGGTTACGCATTTCAGTTCCGGACGCCAGGGAGCGAAGAGTTTTACTTCAATTCCATCGCGTAGACGTCTCCTGTCCCTACAACTGGTCGGACACCGGTGCATACGGTGGTTGGCCACCTGTCGGGAATCTGCCGAATCGCCTCTCTGCTGTCGGATTAAAATCTCCTAAGCGGCGTTTGGAAATGCCCCCCGGTGGGGATTGCGGGATAAGACGCTCAGGCCATGCGGGCGGCGTGGCTATCGCCGGGCAGTCTGACGACTAAGGGAGCGCGCAAGTTCAACTGGAAAATCGGCATCATATTGGAGTCACCGCAGGTCGGGTTTGGCACGGTACGGGGCTCCCGGATGCTGTAGTCCGGGGTTGTCCAACTGGACCAGCGATCCAACCTAATCGAGGGTTCCGTATGCAGAATCAACTTAATCAAACTCGACCGGCGCGAACGGGGCCGGCCGTGACCTTGACGGTTGGGGCTGCAAGCAACCCGGAGGAATTATGTGAAACGCAACTGCTGAAGCAGCGTAGCTCGCGCGAGAAGCGAGCAAAGGGTTCCCGGTGCATTGATATACTGGGCAGCCCCCTCGTAATACGGCCGAGGTGTTTAGCGAGTTTTCATCGCCAGCATGCTTGGGACCGTGGCCCGAATGGGCAAATTAGTTTGGTGGAATGTAATTATGACATTGGGTATTCCAACTAGCGCCATTGAAGATCTGGCGAGTCTTCCAGACCATCTGCTCTACGAGCAGGTGTACATGGCGGTCGCAAATCGTGATTGGGGAACGTACTTTGCCAGTTTCCCCTCGGATGATAACTCCCGCCTAAAGGCGTTTGTGCGGCTGGCCCCTTACTTGGACGATGAGGAGTATTGGGACACTGTACGTAACATCTGGACCGGGTCCGAACTCTTATCGGACTACGGGAGTCTCTGGCGATTTATACTGAGCGCACGCATTACCCGTGACCTGCTGCTGACGCCCTACAATCGCCAGCTGCTGTGGACCAAGCTTCCGAGCGAGGTGACAATCTATCGGGGCTTCTCGGTTTGCTACCAAGACGGGTTGTCATGGACACTCAGCAGGAAGATCGCCGAGTTCTTCGCCGAGTATTCGGCGGACGGCACTAGGCGGTGCTCCCTCTTCGGTTCACAGTCAGACGCGGTGCCACAGATTGTCACCGGGCAGTGTCAAAGACGCGACATCATCGCCCTATTCAGCGACCGAAAGGAAAGGGAAGTAGTTATTTTCCCGGAGAACGTAAAGAACAAGCGGGTGGAAGTCTGGATTCCAGAGCCAAAACTTGAGCGGAGGCCATCGCTCTACGTTCCGAAGCCCATTAGCTTGGACGATATTGCAAAGGTCGCATGAGTCCGCAGCAAAGTTGAAGCGCGCCTCATGGTGGGCGAGGCCGGGGTTCAACATGAGCCCCGGCCTCTTTTACTTTAGTTCGGAGAGACGGACTGTCGACGGTTCTGGGCCGGGCCGGGGATCGAGTTCGGGGCCGATGGCTTCACTTCGACGCGGTTTTGAAAGCGGGAAGCTGCCGGCGCGGTATCTGCACTTGTCGCCGAACAATCACCCTTGGCCTCGCCCTAGTCCGCTCTGACGCCGCAATACTGTAATGCCAGGAGCCTGGTCGAGAATCGCGACATCACGAGCCGCCGAATGTCGGCAGTCTGTGGACTCAAGACTTTGTCTGATGCCGCTCAGGCCGTTGGTGACCGTTCTGCGATGGCGACTTCTCAATCGTAGGCGATGCCTGCGGGAGCCAGTCGAGGCCGCCGGAACTTGGCATCAATGGATGGGGGTTCCACTTACCTTGAAATCGGTCGTCCAGCGCAGTCAGGAATCGGAGAAAGGCACGGTTAACCTCAAACTCAAAGTGCGGGACGAGAAATTGACTCGTGATGTTGGCGGCGTTCTCGGCGAGTTCGTTCCCGCCCCGGAATTTCGAGGACGCGGTCGCGGAAGACGACGCGCGACTCGCTGTGCCGAATCATCTGTGGGATGCCCAAGAGGAGATGGTGAACGCTGGGCGGACGCTCCATCGGGTCCGTGCTTAATGTGTAGCTGTAACTGAACGCCACGTTGAGGTTGAGTTGACCGATTTGCTCAGACAGCTTGGGGCCGCCGACAAGTCCCGGTAATGGTTCTGGTATCATCATGACACAACGTACCACGGGTCTGCGCGAAGTACAAGTGCTGCACGCAGGCGACCTAAAATGACGATGTGCATCATCCGGTTCGACGCTTCGGCGGCGGCGTGGCCCACAGGCCGCGCGGCGACGAACCGGGGATACTGTAGTCAGGCTCAGCCCACGGCGCTCAGTTCTGACGGCATGGCTGCTGCCGGAAACGCGGGCATCGGTGCTGTCGGAGGCAAGCCACCCGCCTGAGACGGCTGGTCCGGCGAGAGCCAGGCGCGTTGCGCGTGCTGAGCCTTCATCTCCGACTCGAACAACTCACGGTAGACTTCAGCGACCGAGGAGCTGGCCGGGTCGCGCAGGAAGAGATCAAACATCTTGTCGAAGGTCTCCGAGCCGTTCATCCCCGTCCCGGGCCGGAAGGCCATCGGCAGATCGACAACCCCCTCGATGTCGACCGGCGTCTGTCCGGCACCGGTGACGACGAGGCGATACTCCATGCGGAGCGCGTGCTTGGGTTGCGGTGGCCGGTTGGAGTCGGACTGAATTTCCGTTGAGTTCATCATAGTGACGGAGATTTTGATCCACTGGCCGGCCGAGTACAAGCCCAAGTTGAAAATCTTTTGCTCCCGCGACAGCCGATGACCCGTCCCAAGCGTCCCAGGCGTCCCAAACTTCCTAAATGACCCGGAGGCGAACATGGGGGAAACCACGCCGGGCCTTTCCGTCCCGTTCAATGCAGTGTCGCTTGGCAACGCCGAACCGTTCCCGCACCAAGTCGGGAACCCGGCGCTGGAATAGGTTCTCGGGGCAGACATCAAGATTGCTCTCGGCGCAGAATGCCTTGTAGGCCCGGTAGAGTTCGGCCGTGGTCACGTCGACATCCTGGTGAGATTCCACGCGGTCCGTGAGAAAGCGCACGACCGAATCCTGTTCCGCCGGGAGCCGCCCCACCGCCAAGACCTTGAGGATCTCGACGAGCTGACGAAGCACCCGGGGACTTCTGTCAATTGTCACGCCGGCCGCCTGTTTGGTCCGCCCCAGCTTGACCATCATGTCGGCTAGGTGTGCCATGATGAACTCGTCCAGAACCGGCATGTAACGCTTTCGCTTCGGGTCCTGCACGAACATCCGCTGCTGATGCGGATCGTACAAAAGCTTGCAGGCTTCCCTGAAGTAGCCCGCGACATAATAGAGGTTCAGCTGCGGCTTGTCCCCGGGGATCACGACGGCACCCTGTTCGGCGGTGACTTTCGCGTCGATGAAGGGGCCCGGATCGTGTCCGACCACACAATGTCATCCAGCCTCATGGTGACCGGCTGCACGGCGTTGACGCACTGGTATTGGGCGCCGGGAGGTCGAGCCAGCACGATCCCGATGGCTCCGGTGGCGAGCCAGAGCATGACTCCGAACGACTGTGCTGCAGGGTAGAAGCCGCTGACGCGAAGCCAGACCGTCGTGCCCGCGGGGCCGTGCGTCATCAAGGTGCTGCGGAGCGCCGGGTTGTCGGCCAGGAAACGATCGAGCGCCGGCTTCTCCGCGATGTGCAGACCGCAAAGATTCTGGCTGGCAGGGCCACACATAACTCCGACGTCCGCGCCCCACAGGGCCGCTTGGTGCTTTGGTGCGAGGCTGTCCTCCAGGGTGAGCTTGTTCCACTGGTCAACCAGGGGTTTGCCATCTCGGACAGGGACCAACACGGTGTTTTGACCGAAGTAGCGGTAGATGTCGCGCAGGTCCGGGTCGAGATTAACGATGGTGCCGTTGAGGGCACCGGGGTCTTGGCTCGGCGGGGCAGCGGTCGGTTGGTTCTGGGCGGCGGTATTCATAGTCAGTTGGCAGCGACCCCAAGGGTTTCGAGATGCAGCACGGGCGTGACGCGGGAATCCTGTCGAGGCGCCGTCAGGGACATCAGGGCGACGTCGAGGCGGCCCAAGAAGCTTTCGAGGTCGCTTACCACGGGCATGAACGGGTCGAGCTGCGCCAGCGGCAGGTTGGTCAGCCATTCGTACACGCGGTCGCCGTCGTGGAATTGAGTGCCCATCATCCCGAGGCACTCGTGGCCTGAGAGCATCACGATGACGGTCCACTGGGCAGCCAGGAATTCCGGGGCACCCGGGAACGGAGGACAATCGGTGGCCGACGTGAACCGGTGGACCAGCTGACCCCGCAACAAGATGGCCTGGTTGGTGGCCTGGACGAACTCAGGCAGACGGCAAAGCTGCGCCACCAGCTTGTCCCAGAGCCGAAGTTGAGGCTTGAGTTCATGCAGGACGAGCTGCACGGGACCGACGAGGCACATCGCGAGACGATGGTTCATGCTGCTACGGTACCATGAGCGACAGTGGAGTACAAGTCCGCCGTGAACTCTCAGGTGAGGTGGGTGCGCAACTGGACCACGTGAGGCCGGGTGGAGGATTCCGGTCCGCGTGCCGGCCCGGACGTCTCCGCTTGGCGATTGCCATGAGAGCCGGCCGCAGTACCGACCAACTGGAGGAGTGACACCGGCGGCGGCCAAGGCTTGGCTGGGACCGTTCACCATGATGCTTCGAGGTGCCTCATCTGCGACAGGACACGGCCTCGATGAACTGGTAGTCGAGCGGCCCTCGGACGTTCCATTCGCGCCCAAGTCGCGGGCACGCGCTGCGATTGAAACATACCACCGTGGACATGACGTCTGCACTCGATGCTGGTCTCGGTGGGACGAATTGAATCTATTTACACAGGCGTAAATACATAAGTGATCTATTAGCAGTTAGTTGGATCGTCGCATTGTGTCTCACAAGTTGTAATTTCGTGCGGCAAAACGCTGGGAAATTCGTGAGAATCGGCATGGTAGGTGACTGCGTGGTGAATTGTTCCCATCCGCGTGGGAATCATAAACAACTGCAAATCAGGAGACCGACCCGTCCGAGAGCGTCCCGGGCCACTGTCAGGCCACCGGCATTGGGCGACTTGCTAATGGTCGTATTACACGTTCTACACGTTTTGCACATTACACGTCGTCCGGCGAACGGGCGGGAATGGCCAGCACGATGGCGGGGAGCGAACGTTCTGCACATGTTGCACGTTTTGCGCATTACACGCCGGGTCAACATCGGTCTTCGCCGCTCAATCGTTTTGCACATTCTACACGTTTTGCACATCAACACAGTTGGGATGTACAGCCGATGAAATGAATGAAGCCAGGCGGTCGTGACGGCTGAAGTCGTCACGAGCATGATTGTCCAAAGCCTTTTGGACTATCGACCTTCGATGATCAATAAAGGATGATGACAATCGAGCTCAGGTGTCCAACCGATAGTTCTTCCTGTTTTATCAGCCCACCGAAGCTTCAGCTCCCGTCGATTCATTCCTTTTCGCCTTCGTCGATAGCGCAGAATGGTTTCATGATTATCGACCTCATCTCCGCATGTCCGTTTCGCCATGTGTAAAGTGCAAAACGTTCAGGACGTGCAAATCGTCCGGGTAATCTGACGGACTTATCGCGGCCAATCGTCTGAACCCTCCGTGGGTGCGCGTGTAATGTGCAGAACGTGCAGAACGATTCCTCAGTTGACCCACCCGGCGAACCCCCACACCCATCCGCATTACCCGGACATCCACCACCGGCACAGCCATTGATGAATGGGCGGCATCCCGCAGCCCAATGTCGTCAGCGTCGTGACAGGAGCTGCAACGAGCCGGGCGAACTTGTGGCTGTGCGTCGGCAGCCGAAACGCTCACATTTCACCGAGGCAGATTGAACGCACGAAACGTATGCAACACATCGAGCATCATTTTTCCGGCAGCGCGACGGTGCGCGACGGTGCGCGACGTGGTGATTGGGATGGCGGACGGACTGACGGTGCCATTCGCGCTGGCGACGGGCATCTCCGGCGCGTTGACCTCGACGCACATCGTCGTCACGGCGGGCATCGCTGAAATCGCGGCGGGGTCAATAGCGATGGGCCTCGGCGGCTATTTGGCCGCAAGGAGCGATGTCGAACACTACCTCAGTGAGCGACGGCGCGAAGAGCGGGAGATTCGGGACAAGACCGAGGTCGAGAAGCAGGAGGTCGTGGACATCTTCAAGCAGTATGGCGTAACGCCGGACGAGTGCGCTCCCATCCTGACGGCACTGCAACGCAAGCCGGAAGCGTGGCGGGATTTTATGATGCGCTTCGAGCTTGGGCTGGAGGAGCCAGACCCGAAGCGGGCCGTCCGCAGTGCCGTGACCATCGGAGGTTCCTATATCGTGGGCGGGCTGATACCCCTCGCGCCCTACATTCTCATGCGTGATTCCGGTCGGGCCTTGGTGGTGTCCGCTGCCGTCACGTTGCTGGCGCTGGTGGTGTTCGGTTTCGTGAAGGGACACTTCACCGGGGTTCCGAAGACCAGGAGCGCGATGCAGACGGCGTTGGTCGGCAGCCTCGCGGCGGGTGTCGCGTATGCCGTCGCCAAGTTCATCGCGTAGTCATCGTGGTCATTGAAAATCCATTTGTCCGCACGAAGCGGGCGTTCGACTGGGTGGACTTGGCTGTCCTCGGCCTGTTGGTCGCGCTCAACAACCGGTCGCGCCGCGCGATGTCGGCGCATTCTCAGTGCCGAGACAGAAGGGGAATGCGCGCCAGCCCCGAAAGGACTGACGCGCACGACGAGGCGTCCGGGCTGGCGACGTGCTCAGAGACCAGCCAACTTATACGTCCGCTTCGTTGGCCCTCCGCCCGGAGTCGGTGTATCGATTGCCGTGATGGTTCCCTCGGCGGCCATCCGTTCCAGGAGTTCATGCGCCTCCCTGGCCTTCGCGACGATTCGCTTGCGATACAAGTCCGCCGCCACGATGCCGCCTGGTCTGTCAGCGAGGAGTTCCAAGACCTTGGACTCTTTGTCCTCTACGGCCAGTTGCCGTCCGGCCATGAGGATGTCCAACTGTTGCTCTGCGAACCAGTCGACGATGGCGATGGCACCGCCGGCAGTCTCGACATCAACTTGGTGGAGGTGAGCCTCAGCGCCGTAACGCGCCGCCTGCAGGACGCAGCAGAGCCGCCACGCCTGCTCGTTCCATCGGGCCGCGTAGCTATCCACATCATGGAGGTCTGAGCCCCTCCGCTCGACAATCCCGTTGTAGTGCTGGTCAAGAAGCTCCCGTGCTTCGGTCGTTGGCTCCAACCTGTGACGCGCATCGCTTCCACGGTAGCCGGCGAGGATTTCGCGGGTGAGCCGATCCCACTCGGACGTCAGGTCAGCATCAATTTCTTCGTTCGTCCGGTCGATGGGTTGCGCCACCACATCGATCTTCGCGGCCAGGAACCGGGGCAACAGCCCGCTGTCCGCCAGGCCGCGATTGCCTAGCAGCTGATTCAGCTTATCGGGCTGCACCAGCCAGAGGCAGGTCAAGCAGGCTTCTGCGATTTTTACGGGCGGCCGTCCGACGCGGTCCATCCGGTATGATTCCCACGAAAACGCCTTCAGGTAGAGAGCTTCATCGGTGCCGCCCTTCTGGCGATATCGGCCCGAGATGATGTCAACGACATCCCGGGCGTCAGTGCTGAGCGATGCGACGCACTCTCCGCTCCGGCTCAACGCAATCGCCAGAGCCTCACTTGTGATGTTCTCGACCACATGCTGCGGTGCTTGGAGTTGGTCTTCGATACGCGCGAGTTTCTCGACAGCCTCCTTCAACTTCATCCGGTCAGCCAGGCTTTCGCCTGGTGCCCCTTTGCGCCCCACTCCTTCGAGTCGGCGGATGTCCTTTTGCAAGAGCTTCTGATTGGCCACCAGGTCAGGCCAGCGCTCCATTCTCCAGCGTTCTTCTTGTTCCGCCTGCCACTTTTGAAGAGGCCGTAGGACGCGCAGGGCCACACTGGTCTTCGCCGTACCTGAGTTCGCGGCAATCAACATGTAGAGGTTTGCGGGGGCTTCCTTGCCCGGAAGACTCTTAACCCGGAGTGCCTTGCCAATCGCGGCGCTGAGATGTCCGAGAATACAAGCAGCGGGAAGGGCAGCAGGCACACGTTCGATTTCAGCGATAGCCTCAACGAATTGCCTCACGCCCGCAGGCAGCACGTCGACAGGGAACGGTTTTAGTGGCGCGAGATCCGGCTCTGGGTCCGGGTCGAGTGTTGATCCCGGTTGGTCGGAGGAGGAAATGTTCGTCCAAGCGGGGTACTCCATCGGTTCTGGAGCCGGGCCGGTTGACAATACTGGGAATGAGTCGTTCATATTCTTGGAAGAATGGAGGTCATGGCAGGAGCGTTGCACTGTCCCGCCGGGTTCATCAGACAGAAATCGTTGAGGTCTTTGACCGGCTGCCCGTCAGGGCGTACCAGCCCCGCGAACGAGAAGCAGTCGACAATGGCGCCTGCCTGCTGGAGCTGCTTCGCCCACTGGGCCGCCGCTTTAATCCCAACTTGGTTGTCGTCGTCATGAGGGAAGATTCGGACGCGTTTGCCGACGAAGCAGGGAAGCGCGTCTGGATGAATCAAGTTGGCCGCTCCCGTGATGCAAATCGGGGCGACGTCGTCGCGACCCTCACGCATCATGATCTCGAACGCGGCCAGCAGGTCAGGTGTCCCCTCGCATAGTGCGATGACGGGCAGCCTCGCCGCCTCAATGATTCCGATGGGCCAGCCAGGCTCGTTGTTTGTGATGCCTTGAACCTTGGACCCAGAAGCCCACGGCCCACCGTCCAGTCGCCGCAGTTGGGCATTGCGGCACGCTTGGTCGGTCACCAGCCATGCACGGTAGTCGTAGTATTCCGTGAACCAGAGGAAACCTCGGTCCATCGCCATCTCCAGCGCCCGGACTCCCAAGCCGCGCAGCGCGGCCAATGACGCCAGCTCATCCGCAGTGCCGCGTTCAAGATACGGCAGTTGTGGGAGGGGTTCCGGTTCCTTTGCCTTGGGCTTCTGATCTGGCACCTGCGCGGTAGGCGTCCCGGCAACACGGCCGCAGCCCTGCCAAAACTTGATAAGCCATTCTCGCGCTCGGGCGCGGGGAAACTTCGTCGCCTTCTGCACGAACTCTACGAGACCACCGCATTCACTGGTTCCGTGATCATACCAGACCTTGCCATTGAGAGAGATGGCGAAGCTGGGGTCTTGGTCCGAGCGGAATGGGCTGGAACAGGTGATTCCTCTTCCTGGTGTCCCGCGGAGTCGAAAATGGCGCCATAAATCAACAATCGTGAGGTTGGCAATGGCCGCCTTGAGGGGTGAGGGAGGTTGGTTCTGTGGGTTTGGGTTCATAATTCAAGCCGTGGTGGGTCGTGGACTTTCGATCGTTCTCTGTCGGGTTGTCGCATCAAAGAGCAATCGACTGGATGGCTCTACTATTGCGGGGTTCAGGGTTGGGGGTCTTTTCATACTGACTGAATCTCCAGTGCCGCCAACAGGGCGTCGCGGCAAACCAGGATTTTTCCGCCGAGGCGGACTTGGCGAATCTGGCGGGCTCGAATGTCCTCGCGGATTTTACGGTACGAGATGCCGAGGAATGCGGCGCACGCACTCAGGCTCATGATGAGCAGTGGGTTGGTCCTGATCGTCAGCTCGGCGTCGGGTTCCGACCGCGCGGGTTTCGCTACGTCGTCGCTCACAAATCGAATCGCCCAAAGGGGCCAGACAAAACGTTCGAGATTCAAGAATCTCATTTCTTGCCCTTGGCTTTGACTATCGCAGGCACCTTCGCGAATTCTCCAGCCTCAGCCCGTCGCTCGAACTCGGCGATGGCTTCGGCACTCACGTAGAGCCTCCCGGCGATGTTGGTTGGGATGAGCCACCCGCGCTGCCGCCAGCGCCATCCCGTGACCGGGTCGATGCCCACGCTCTGGAGCCACTTGCTCCAGGCCCGCAGACCGCCCTGTTGAGTATGCTTAGTGTCATTCATGTGGCTACCTATCGCCTCGTATTGACTTGCGATCACTGCTTGGAGATCGACTTCTAATCGATCTGAATAGACGGTCCTCGTGGTTCTGGCACAGTGTAAACGGCGGTCACGAGCAAGGTTGGTGGGTTCCAAAATTGGAAAACTTGCCAGGATGAGAGGACCGGGTTGGAACGGCCTCGGAAGCGGTTGCGTGACGCCGAGAGTAAAAGCCGGGAGAGCGACGGCTGAACCTTTGACTCACGCCGCTTCCGGATGGTCAAAGGCTCGTCGGACTCAGTTCGGTTTCAAACTCCATTTGGCGCAACTCGGCGGGCGGCTCTGGTCGCTGGCTTCATGGGTCTGAACCCGGAGGGTCCGCCGTCGGATAGCGCTCCGCTGTAACCGTTCCGTTCCGTTCAGAAGAAATACCGTTCTGATCTCCACGATTCCGCGCTCGTCAAATAACGAACCCAATCTTTTTCATTCCGCCAAATGTTTGAATCGTTCGCTCAACTTCCGTCACCAGTTTCCGTTCTCGCTTGGGATTCTTGAAAATTGCTCCATCAGCAGCCTGGCCAGAGCGATTGCGAAGTTTCCGATATTGCGCCAGGCGGCCAAGGTGATTGGTCCAAACGCGATAGTTGCGTTCCTGCCCTCTCCGGTTCTTGCGTGGTTGATAGTACGCCGCATCTTGGCGGTCCGGACTCGTTAACTCCCGACGCCGGGCTTTAAGCCAAAGGGCAAACTCGCGTATGAGAAACGCGTCATGCTCGGAAAAGTCGATGTGCAAGACGACCGAGGCATCATCGTCCAAGCTTCCGAAAATCTCTCCTGAGCACACTCCGGAGACATATTGCTCCGGTGTTCCAAAATCCCGGATTGCCACAGGGCGACTCTCAGCGGTGATCTCAATTCCAGACAGAAGTTTCGTCCTGCGTATCATCTTTATTCGCTGCCACGGAACGTCAGGAAACTCCGGCACGTTCGTTGCCAAGAAATCGCGCAATGCCCATACAAATCCAGAATGACAGCCTTTGGTCCCTTGACATCTTGCATTGCTGACCGCCTCGCGGAAACCAGCGTTCTCGCGCGCATACTCGTAATTCGCACAGAAACGACATTGCCAATCCGGCAAGATGGCAGGGTCACCGAAAAACAGTTCCGCCTGATCTGGATTTGAATTGTCGAGTGTCCTTTCCATCGGATGGAGCGTGCCTACTCCCGATTCGCCGCCTCGAAGTTGATTCGCTGCGCCTGCCGCTTGGCGTGTTCGTTGGACAGGTGCCCATAGACCTTGCCAATCAGAACCCCGCCGTCCTGATGGCCGACCCACCGGGCAATCGTCATGTAGTCGATGCCACTCATCACGCACATGCTGATGAAATAATGGCGGCAGTCGTGAAATCCGAACTTCGGCATTTTGGCCTTCTCGCGGGCGAGCAGCAGGGACTCCCGGAACGTCTTCGATGCGGCGTCTTGGTCGCCTCGCTGCGGCGATGGGAACAACCATTCGGAATCTGGTGGCCGACGCTTCTCCATCTCCTTCAGATGAGCCTGGAGCTTGGGATTAAAGTCAACCACCCGGGACTTGTGATTTTTCGCAAGGCCGTCGGAACCGATCGTGAGCTGATGGTTCTTCCAGTCCACGTCACTCCACTTCAACCGAAGCGTTTCGGACATGCGCGACCCGCAGTAAGCCATGAGCCTTATGTAATCCGCAAATTGCCGCGCATTCTTCAGCGGTTTCCCGGTTTCGTTCTGCTTGGCCAGCCGGCCTTGGAAATACACAGACTCGAACGCCGCGCCACACACCCGCTCAATCTCTTCGGACGCCACGAGTGACCGCTTCTTCGGGGTCCACTTCAATGGTCGGAGATTATCGGTCGGCAGGCTCTTGATCCAGTTCTCGTCGATGGCGTGATTCAGGACATTGCGCAAAACCGTGACAGCGAGATTGACCGTTCGGCCTGACACTCCATCGGCCTGTCGCTTGGCGATGAAGCCATTGATTTTCGAGCGATTGATTTGGTTCAAGCGCGTGTCGCCAAGATGAGCTACCCAAGCGTTCAAGTGAGATCGCTCGGTCTCCAACGTGTCGGGTCGCTTCCCGTCCTTGACCTTCTGGTGGAATTCCAGGTAACGCTCGACGTACTCCGAAAACTTCGGTGTCTGTTTTAGGACCGGGAGAGTCTTGTCGTCGCGTTGAGTCTTGAGCTTCTGGAACACTGCTTGAGCTACTGCCAAGCTCGTCACGTCCTCCAGCTTCATCTCGCCGTTCGCCCCCTCGATTTCCTGCTTGAGACGCACACGGCTCACTTGCTTACGGCCAGTTGCCGGATCTTGCACGGTCAGTCGCGCGTAGTATTTTCCGTTGCGAATCCACAGGCCGCGAATTGGGCGCTTGCGCGAGTCAGTCGCCCTTTGATAGGCTCCGTGCAGATGCGAACGAGTCAAACCGTTTACTTCGGTGGCCCCGGTGCCATTGCTTGCGCCTTCATCACGTTTCACGGCGTAACAGTGGCACAAATGATGGCACAAAGTCAAACAAGCGCAAGCAAACCACTCGTAAGTATTTGATAGTTAGGTGGCCGATGTGGCGGAATTGGCAGACGCGCTAGACTCAAAATCTGGTACTCGGAAGAGTGTGGGGGTTCGAGCCCCTCCATCGGCACCAACATCAATCAGGTGATCATCCCTCGGTCGTTGCCTTCATAGGCCCCAGTCCGCCGCCCCTTTCATCGGGTGACCTTTCCTATTCGCCTCATTCAAGCGTTTCAGAAAGCGGACCCCATAATCGGCCGCGAAGCCATCCGTCCGCACTCGCACTACCGCAATTCCCCGGTCCCTGCCCGGGCACTTTGAGGCCGCCCGACGTGGGGTTTTGCAGAATAGGAATGCCACCATTCGATGATAGCTTCAGGGCATGAATTTGAAGCTCGATGGTGCTCATCACTGGTTCAGCGCGGGATGCTTTGCCGCCACATTGGGAATGATCGTCGCGGGTCAGACCGCCCTTCAGGGCGTGTTGCAGGGCGGTAGTTCCGTGGTCTCCGTCTCATACTGGGGACTCTGCACCGCGTTCGGACTGGCTTCCGTCCTCTTCGCCTACATGGGCTTGATGCAGGCACGCCATCAATTGGAAATGCTCGAGCGCCGCATCGAGTCGACGCAATCTCCCGCATCCGGCGCCCGGTTCAGTCCGATCAAGAAAAACGAAAAGGTCGACGCCTAATCATCGTCTGCGCCGCGAATTGACCGGCGAGAACTTCGTTCCGTAGTCGCCCAGTTTTCCATATCCAGCCCCAGCCGTTTTCGGTAATTGTCGTGCGCTATGCAAAGCAGCACGACCCTCGGCGCTCTTGATTCGTCGCTCGCTTCATCGGAAGCGCGCAGCCAGGCCCGCACCCCTTGGTACTGCCCGCTGATCGTCTTCGCGGCCACGTGCATTCTCGTCGGCATTGTCTGGGACATCTCGTGGCATTCAACGATCGGTCGCGACACCTTCTGGACGCCCGCCCACATCTGCATTCATCTCGGGGGAAGCCTCGGCGGATTCCTCTCCGGCTGGCTCGTGCTCCGCGCGACGTTTTCTTCGGACCCCACCATTCGCGAGTCAGGTGTGCGCGTGTGGGGATTTCGCGGTCCGCTCGGTGCGTGGGTGACCATCTGGGGCGCGCTGGCAATGCTGACGAGCGCGCCGTTCGACAATTGGTGGCATGACGCCTACGGCCTCGACGTCGAGATCTTGAGCCCGCCGCATTCCGTCCTCGCCGCCGGAATGTACTTTCACGTCGTCGGTGGACTGCTGCTCGTGCTGGGCTACCAGAATCGGACCGCCAACGATCATCACGCCGGCGGCCGCTGGCTCTATGCTTTCTCTGCTGGAATTCTCGTCTGCCTCGCCGCGATCATGGTGACGGAGAAAAGCCTGCCGAATCAGCAACACGGCAGGGCGTTCTACCAACTTTCGTGCGGGCTCTATCCGTTCTTCCTGGTCGCCATGGCGCGGGCGTCCAAGCTCTCCTGGCCCACAACCACCATCGCTGGAATCTATATGGCACTCACTTGTCTCGGCGTCTGGATTCTCCCGCTCTTCCCTGCGCAGCCGATGCTCGCGCCGATCTACAATCCCGTGAAGGCAATGGTGCCGCCGGCGTTCCCGCTCCTGCTCATTGTGCCGGCGGTCGCGATGGACCTGATCTTCCGCTGGATTGGCCGTGGCCGCGGCTGGAAGCGGGACCTCGTGCTGATTCCCCTTCTGGCGACCGCATTCACCGGTCTCTTCCTGCTCACGCAGTGGAATTTCTCCGAGTATCTCATCTCGCCCGAGGCGAAAAACTGGTTCTTCAACGGCAGCGGCTTCTTCACCTTTGCGGATCAACCAAGCGATCACTGGCACCGGTTTTGGAACGTCAAACGCGACGGACTCACGCCCGCCTCCGCCGCCGTCGCCTGGGGCCTCGCCCTCGTGATGACCGGAGCCGGCCTCGCCGTCGGCAACTGGATGGCAAAGGTCAAACGATGACGCGCCCCTGGTTTCTGTTCTGGCTCTGGCTCGCGTTTGCTCCGTTGGCGAATGCGCACATCGGCAGCCTGAACGTCGTTTACGAAAGCACTGCTCCGCCCGTGCCGGTGCGAGTCATCATCCGCCCGCCCGGCGTGGTGCCAGGGCTGGCGACCATCGACGTCCGCGTGCTCACCAACGGCGTGAAACGCGTCACCGCCCTGCCCGTTCACTGGCGCGCCGGTGTGGATGGCGCTCCGCCACCCGATGTCGCGAAGCCGGTTGAAGGAGAGCCGAACCTATACCACGCGGAGCTCTGGCTGATGGCGCTCGGCGCTTACAGTGTTCACGTCGAAGTCGAAACCGCCAACGGCACTTCGAAGTTCATTGTGCCCGTCAATTCCCTCGCCACCCAGCGCCTGCCGATGTCCGGAACCCTTGCCGTCATCCTCATCGCCCTCGGCGTGCTGCTCTTCACGCTCGCAGTCACTGTCGTTACCGCAGGCGTGCGGGAAAGCGTCCTCGAACCCGGTGCTTCGCCCAGCAGCAACCGGCGCTGGCTCGGTCGCGGTGCGGGCGTGGGCGCGGCGGTCCTGCTCGCGCTCGCCATCGCGGGCGGACGCGCCTGGTGGAACGCCGAGGATGGCGATTACCGGAACAACAAGATGTATCAACCCGTGGAGTGCGACGTAAAAGTCCGCATCGAAGGCGGCCAGCGCATCGCGCAACTCAACATCCTCACCAACGACACTCGCGTCGTGTGGCCCGGCTTGGTGCCCGATCACGGCAAACTCATGCACGTCTTCATGGTGCGCGAACCAGAGCTCGATGTGCTCGCCCATTTACATCCCATCCGGCGTTCGCATCGATCGTTCGAAGCAGCCCTTCCGTCGATGCCTCCGGGCAATTACCGGCTCTACGCCGATGTCACCCACGAAAGCGGCTTGTCCCAAACGCTGACCGCGACGACAACGGTTCCCGAACTTCCTGCCGCGGGATCTGGTGAGCCGAAGGTTTCGCCCGATCCGGACGATTCGTGGTTCACGGGGCCGGCGCTGGGGAAGACATCGAAGCCGTTCGAGTTCAATCTCGACGACGGACGTGTCATGCGCTGGGACGCGAAAGAGCCAACCGTCGTCCGTCGCGAAACCACCCTGCGCTTCACGATTCATGAGTCAGACGGCTCGTTGTCCAAGCTCGACGCCTACATGGGGATGCTTGGTCACATGGCCATCCGCCGCGATGACGGCGCGGTGTTCACCCATCTTCACCCGGCGGGAAACCTGTCCGTCGCCGCACAGCAAGTATTTCAAATTCGCGCCGGCGACAAACCACCGCGCCGGATCACTCCCGAGATGATGGAACAACTCTGCCAACCTCCGAGCGGCAACCTGCCCCAACAACCGCTCGCCTTCCCCTACGAGTTCCCGAAACCCGGTCGTTACCGGCTGTGGGTTCAGGTGAAGATCAACGGAGCCGTGCGCACCGCGGTGTTCGACGCCGAGGTCAACGCCGCCGGCAACCTTGTCTCAAACTGAGGCACGCTGTCCCGGGTCTGGACAGGACAACTCGCGCTCGCGTCCGATTTTGAGCATGAGCGTCAACAATCTTGGCACTTCCCATCCGCTGGCACTGGCAGTGCTAAAAAGCAACCGTGCGTCTGTGTTTGGGTTGGTTTGTGTTGGAGCGGGCCGAAGCCAGGACGAGCTGAAAGCGCACTTCAGCGAGTCGTGTCCAGCCGCCGGGGCTGGGAAAGCTTTCGCCCGCTTTTTCTTTTCCCGACTGGACCTAGCCGAGGACGCTTCGCTTGATCATCTGATAAACCTCGGTGGGCGCGATCGGTTCAGACGTGGACGTCAGTCCTCCATCCGCGATCAGCACCGGGTAATCACCACGACTCGCCGGAATGATTCCGTGCGACCCTTTCACCAGCGTGGCGTCGAGCGGGATTAAATCCATCAACATGCGGAAGCCCAGTTTCTTCTTCAGCAACCGCCAGGCGATCTTCAATTTGGGAACGCTCAGCGTCGGATCCAAAAACAACTCCACCGGATCGTACCCTGGCTTGCGATGGATATCGACACAGCGCGCGAAATCCGGCGCCAGCGCATCATCCAGCCAGTAATAGTAAGTAAACCACGCGTTCTCCTTCGCCAGCACGACGAGATCTCCCGAGCGCGCATGGTCGAGTCCCATCTTTGCCTTCTCGGCGAAACCCAACACTCGCGCCACTCCCGGCTGCTTCTCGATCAGCGCACGAACGGCGGATTCGATGGAAGGATCATTCAAGTAAACGTGCGCGACCTGATGATCAGCCACGGCAAACGCCCGACTCGCGCCGCAGTCCAAAAGTTCCAGCCCCAGCTCGTCCTTAATGGTGATCCAGCCCTTCTCGCGCAAGACGCGGTTCAGATGAACCGGAGTGTCCACGGGCGTGATGCCATATTCGGACA
This sequence comes from uncultured Bifidobacterium sp., assembly GCA_964491875.1. Classification (GTDB taxonomy): domain Bacteria; phylum Verrucomicrobiota; class Verrucomicrobiia; order Limisphaerales; family JADJPG01; genus JADJPG01. The sequence continues at coordinate 112,705 of CAZBIC010000004.1, read as the reverse complement.
ACACCATAGTTTTCACTCCGCGCTGGTCGAAGTGCCGAATCAGATCGCCCACGATCTCGTCGATGGCCCGCAAGTCCGCCTGAATGTCCGGATGCTTCGGTCCCAGCCGCTGCAGGTTGTAGTCGAGGTGCGGCAGGTAAACGAGACTCAGCGTCGGGCGATGCTTGTCTTCAATCCACTTCGCTGAATTCGCGATCCAACGCGACGCAGCATCGGGCCCGCCCTGCGGCGATTTGATGCCTGCCGCGGGTCCCCAGAACGTCGGGAACGGGAACTCCCCGAGGTCCTTCTTGATCTCGTGCCGCAGCGGCATCGGATGCGTGTAGATGTCGAACACCTTGCGTCCATCCGCCGGATACATTGGCCGCGGGGTGATCGACCAGTCGGCGGTGGAATACATGTTGTACCACCAAAACAGCTTTGCGCAGGTGAAGCCCGGCGCCGCCTGTCGCAGCTCATCCCAAATCTTCGGCCCCTCCACGAGATGGTTCGACTGCTTCCAGAACTGCACCTCCGCCATTTCGCGGTTGTACCATCCATTCGCCACCGCGCCGTGATCGCCGGGCATCCGGCCCGTGACATAAGTAGATTGCGCAGTGCAGGTGACAGCCGGAATCACCGGGGCGATGTGGGAAAGTTTTCCCCGCTTCAGGAAGGCATTCAGATGCGGAGTCGAAGCGCCGAGCAGCGACTCCGTCAGGCCGACCACGTTGATAACCGCCGTGCGTTTCATGCGCGGCGCGATCAGCGTTTGAACATGGATACGACGCGCGCCTGGACTTTGCGCTGCGCGCGTTCCTCCAGTTCATGAATCGCCGCCACGACGGGCGACGAATGCATCTCGTGAACTTCAAACCCGCACCCGATCGAACTCAGCAACGTGATGGTGAGCCGCCCACCGAGATGTTCACGGAACTCCTCCAGTCCCTTCAAAACCATCAGCGCCCCCTCGGAGTCGACGTGCAGCAATTCGTTCGCAAAGATATCAAAGCCGAGATTCTCGATCAGCGCGAGAACGCGTTCCGCGCTCGCGGCATCGAGGAACCCGCTGCGGCGCGAATACACCACATCGAGGGCGATGCCAATGGCCACCGCTTCGCCATGACGAATCTGATACTCCGAGATCTGCTCGAGCTTGTGCGCCGCCCAGTGACCAAAATCCAGCGGCCGCGCCGAGCCCATTTCAAAGGGATCGCCCGACGTCGCGATGTGGTTCACATGCAGTTCGGCACTGCGGACGATCAGTCGCTCCATCGCGTCCGGATCGAACTCCCGCAGTTTCACGGCATCCTGCTCAATTGCTTCAAAGAACTTCGCGTCCCGGATGCAAGCCACCTTCACCGCCTCGATGTAGCCCGCCCGCTTGTCACGCGGTGAAAGCGACGCGAGCAACTCGAAGTCATTAATCACCGCCCACGGCACCGCGAACGTGCCGATGAAGTTCTTTTTCCCGAAGGCATTCATCCCGTTTTTCACGCCCACGCCGGAGTCATCCTGGCTCAGGGTTGTGGTCGGGAGGCGTATATGCCGGACTCCGCGATGCGCCGTGGCAGCGGCGAGCCCGACCAGATCCAGCACGGCGCCGCCGCCCACAGCGATGACATAGGAGTGGCGATCGATGTGATACCGGTCGATTTGCGATTGGATCTCTGAGACGTGAAAATAGGAGTTCTTCACCCGCTCTCCGCCTTCCAGCACGATGGGCGGGCAAACTAGGCGCGCGATCTGAGAGTTATGATTGAACCACGTCTCAATCTGCGAAGAAAACGCGGGCTGAGCCTTGTGCAGGGATTCGTCGAGCACCACGAGCACCTTCGGAGCTTGATGGCCTTCGCCAGTGAGAACTTCTTTCAGCACGGAATTACCGAGGCCGAAAACATTTCGCGTGAAATGAATCCGGTGCCGGAAACTCACCGAGATGGTGCGTTCAATGGTCGACATGTTTTGTAAATGTGGAGCGTTGGACGCACGATATCGAGCGGATATTTAGCCGGAGTGGAGTTGGGCAGCAGCAAGGTCGACAACCCCGCGCAGTAACTCCGCTGCAGTTGGAATTCACCGCCCCTATGACCGTGAGGGCGCGTCGCGACGAACCAGTCGTTTCCCCCACCGACCGCCTTTACGCCGCAATCGGCAGCGCCGCTTTGTGCTGGTACAGCGTTGAGAGTCCCATGGTGAGGGTATCCCAATTGGGATCGAGATTGATGGTTGTCTCGGCGGCTCCCAGAAAGAGATATCCCTCGGGGTGAATGCAGTTCCGGATGCGCCTGAGAATCTCCCTCTTCGTCTCAATGTCGAAATAGATCATCACATTCCGGAGCAGAACCAAATCAAACATCGGGAGGATCGGCCACGGTTTGAAGAGGTTCATCTGGCGAAACTCCACGAGCCGCTTGAGGTCGTCTTTCACCACCCACTTCGTTCCCACCTTGGTAAAATACTTCAACAGCAGCGGCGCCGGCAGGCCACGATTCACCTCCAGCTGCGAGTAAGCCCCTTCCTTCGCCTGGCTCAACACGGTGGGCGAAAGATCCGTTCCCAGAATGGACACCTGCCAGTCGCGCAGCTCCGGGAAATGTTCACGGATGATCATCGCGATGCTGTAGGCTTCCTGCCCGGTGGATGCCGCGCCCGACCAGATGTTGAGTTTGCGCATCGGCCCCCGACGGGTGATCAGCAGGGGAATCAACTGATTGCGCAGCGTCTCGAACGGATGGAAATCCCGGAAGAACGAAGTCTCATTCGTCGTCAGCGCATCGATCACCTGGTCATGGAACAACGTCTGCAATGGATTCGTCCGCAATCGGGAGACAAACTCATCCAGCGAGGCGAATCCGGCCTGAAGCGCGAGCGGAGTCAGTCGGGACTCCACGAGATACTCCTTGCCCGGCTCCAGAATGATGGCGGCGGAGTCTCGTGCGAACTGTTGGATAAAGCGGAAATTTTCGGGAGCGATCGACATTAGGTAAGTTTGATGGTGGTTGGATGCAGTGAATGCCCAATTGCCCATTTACGCCGCACACGCCCGGCGCGACTCCTTAACCTTTCGAACAATCTCCCCGCCCACCCGGTCCAGCGGCACGACCTGATCCGCGAGCCCCGCGGTCACCACGCAACCTGGCATGCCCCATACGACGCTCGACTTTTCGTCCTGCGCCATCACCTGCGCATGCGCCTCACGAAGATGCTGGCAACCCCGCAAGCCGTCCTGCCCCATTCCCGTCAGCACCACCGCCAACACATTCCCGCCGTAGGTCGCCGCGACGCTGCGAAACAAAACGTCCACCGCGGGACGACACGAATTCTCCGGAGGACCGTCTTGCAGCTGCAGAACCGTCCGCAGCCCCTCGCGCTTCACCTCCATGTGTTTGCCGCCGGGGGCAATGTAGCCATGCCCGGGAACAACCAGCTGTCCGTGCTGTCCCTCGTGAAAGCGAATCGCCGTGTTCGCCGCCAGCCGCTCTGCCAGCAACGCCGTGAACATCGGCGGCATGTGCTGCACCACCACGATCGGCACCGGAAAATCTGCGGGGAATGATTTGAACACCTCGGCCAGCGCATTCGGACCACCGGTCGACGTCCCGACGCACACGATATCAATCGATTTGGCGCGGGCACGTGGCGGAAACGCGATCGGCTTCAACCGCGAGATGAACGCCGTGTGCTCACCGGGCGGCTCGGCCACTCGCAGGTGCTTGCAATGAGCCTTGATCTTGGGGATCAACTCAGCCTCGAGGCGATTGATGCCGTCCGTCACCGAGCCCACGTTCGCCGGCTTGGTCACGTAATCCGTCGCGCCGATCGTGAGGGCGTCCAGCGTCGTGCTCGCCCCCTTGGCGGTCAGCGTGCTGAACATGATCACCGGCAGCTTCGGATAGATCTTTCGAATCTCGCGGAGTGTTTCGATGCCGTCCATCTCCGGCATTTCGACATCCATCGTGATCAAATCCGGATTCACCTGTGGAATCTTCTGCAAGGCGACCTTTCCGTTCGGAGCCGAGCCGATGACTTCGATCTGACTGTCGCGAGCCAGCACCTCGGTGATCATCTTCCGCATCACCACCGCGTCATCCACCACCAGCACTCTGATCTTTGGCATAGTTTTTAGTTGTTCCTCAGCTCAGACTTTTCAAGCCACCAAGCCCAAGATCGTCAGCTTTTCCGTGAGCGACTCCATGGTCACCGGCTTCATCAAAAGATCGTCGGCCCCGGCCTCAATGGCGGAGGCCAGTGTCTCCATGGAATTCTCCGTGGTTACTACCATCAATTTGACGTGGTTATACTGGCGGTTGCGACGGACGAACTGGATGAACTCGATACCGTTCATGTGAGGCATATTGAGGTCCACCAGCGCAATGTCGAACGGCTGGCGAGGATCGTTCTTGATAAGAAGATCCAACGCGGCACGACCGTCCTCGGCTTCCTCCGAAACAAACTCAAGCTTACCAGCCAGACTGCTCAAAAAAACACGCATGGCTTTGGAATCATCAACAACTAGCATCTTCATATTTCCTAGACGGAATCAAACGAACGGAACGGGTCGGTAAACAGGGGCAATTCAGCCCCCGTTCACCTCACCAAGGGGTCTTACAGCTTGGCCTTCTCGACCACACCTCGCAGCTCTCCTGCCAGTTTGGAAAGCTCGGTCGCCGCGCTCAGGGTGTTATTGGCGCCTTCAGTGGTGTTCTTGGCCGCCAGACTGACATTGGCGATGTTCTTCGAGATCTCCGTACTGCCCTTTGCGGCCTCACTGGCATTGCGAGCGATTTCGTTGGTGGTCGCCGACTGCTCCTCCACCGCGCTGGCGATGGTATTGGAGATGTCATTGATCTGGCCGATGATTTTGCTGATTTGATCGATCGCAGTTACAGCGCCTCTGGTATCAGTCTGAATGGCCTCGATCTTCTGGCTGATGTCCTCGGTTGCCGTGGCGGTTTGTTTGGCCAGTTCCTTGACCTCATTCGCCACCACCGCGAAACCCTTCCCGGCCTCGCCCGCTCGCGCCGCTTCGATGGTCGCGTTCAACGCAAGCAGGTTGGTCTGCTGGGCGATGCTTGTGATCACCTTAATTACTTTACCGATCTCAATGCTGCTTTCCCCCAACTTCGCCACCGTCGCATTGGTGCTGCTGGCCACTGAAACCGCCTCAGTCGCCACTCGCGCCGCGTCATTCGCGTTCTTCGCAATCTCCTTCACGCTGGCGCTCATTTCCTCGGCGCTCGTCGCCACGGTGGCGACATTGCGGCTCACCTGCTCGGACGCGCTGGCCACCACGTTGGATTGCGCAGCAGTTTCTTCCGAGTTCGAACTCATCTGCTGGCTGACTGCTGTCAGCTCTTCGGAAGCGCTGGCAAGAGCCTGCGCATTTTGATTCACCGCCGTCAGCGTGTTTTTCAAATTCTGTTCCGCCACTTTGCGCGCGGTGATGTCTGTCGCGAACTTCACGACCCGATTGACCTTTCCGTTGATGTCGAACATCGGATTGTAGGTCGCCTGAATCCAGACCTCCAAGCCACCTTTGCCAATGCGCTTGTACTCCGCGGTCTGGAACTTTCCATCGTTCAGGTCGCGCCAGAACTGGCGGTACTCCGCGCTCTCCCGGTACTGCGGCTCGACGAAAGTGCTGTGGTGCCGGCCTTTGATTTCCTCCAGCCGATACCCCATGCAATTGCAGAAGTTGTCGTTGGCCGACAGACACACGCCATCGTTCGAGAACTCGATCACCGCCTGGGTCCGGTTAATCTCGTCCAACTGCCGCTTGCTGTTGGTGGCCGAAACCTTCGCTTCCGTCACGTCTGTCGCAATCTTGATGATCTTGGTGACTCGCCCCATCTCGTCCTTTACGGGGGCATAGACCGCTTGGATCCAGATCTCGCGCTTGTCTTTTGTCACACGCTTGAAGGTGTCGGCCTGAATTTTGCCAGCCGCCAGGTCAGTCCAGAACTGCTGGTAGGTCCCAGTGGCTGCAAAGGACGGTTCCACAAACATCCGATGATGTTTGCCCACTATCTCGTCAAGCTGGTAGCCAAGTGTCTTCAGAAAGTTCTCGTTGGCCGCGGTGACATTTCCCTGAGTGTCGAACTCGATGTAGGCATACGCGCTGTTAATGGCGGAAAGCACGCCCTTCATGTTCTGCCGTTCCAGTTCCAACTGCGTGATGTCGTAGCGCACGCCCACATACTTCTTGGGCTTGCCGTTCTCACCCAGCACGGGCGCGATCACAGCATCGACGTAGTAGGGCGAGCCGTCCTTCGCGCGGTTCTTCACCACGCCGCGGAAGACTTTCCCGCGTCCAATGGTCGACCACATTTCCTTGAAAACGTCCTTCGGCATGTCCGGATGGCGCGTCGTATTGTGGCCTTTGCCGATCAGCTCCTCGCGGCTGTATTTGGACACTTCCACGAACTTCTGATTGATGCAGAGAATGTCACCCTTGAGATCCGCCTCGGAAACGATGCTCGTCATGTCGATGATGTCCGAACGCACCTTCAGTTCAGCATACTGTTCGCGCAGCTTCTGTTGGGCAGTGACGTCGTAACCAACCGCCACAACCGTCGTGGCCCCTCCATCGGTGCCGGGAATGGGATGATAGGTAAACTGGAACCAGCATTCGCGACCGCCCTGCCCCACGAGCCGGTATTCTCCGCTCTGGGTCAGGCCGCGCGACAAATTGTTCCAGAGCTCCTGGTAATCGGCGCTCGCGCGGCGCGCGGCATCGACGAGGAAACTGTGATTCTGGCCCGACACCTCGGTCTCGGTGTAGCCGACCACCTTCAGAAAATTCTCATTCGCGCGCACGATGGTGCCGTCGAGCTCCAGCTCGATCACCGCCTGCGATTTGTGGATGGCTTCGACCTGTCCGCGCAGGATGCTCAACTCTTCTTCGCGGCTTTGACGGGCGTCGACGGGACGGCTGGCGCGCGGCGCTCCATTCTTGCGTCGGACGGGACTCGGGGATGTGGCTTTCATGGCTTTGGTATTTTGTTTTGTTGTTGGTCAGTAATTGTGGAACACGCCCTCGACGCGATGGCCGGTTTGGGCGAAAGGGCTTTGGGAGTAAAGCTTGGTCATGTCGGAATCGTTCAGGCTGCGAGGTTCACCGTCTTCTCCGTGTCGAGAATGAGCAGCAGGCGCTCCTTTAATTTGTATACGCCAGTCACCAGTTCCCGCGCGACTCCGCGCAGCGTCTCCGGCGGACGCTCACGGACGTCGTCGTGGATTTCCACCACGTCGCCGATCTCGTCGACGAGCAGGCTGACGGCGCCGTCGTCACTGCGCACCACCACGTTCATCGGCAGTTGTTCCTCGCCACGCGGCGGCAAATCGAGCCGGCGTCGCAGGTCAATCGCGGTGACGATCTGGCCGCGGAGATTGATCAGCCCCTCGATCGTGCGGGACGCGAGCGGGACTGCCGTCATCTGCTGGTAACGGATGACTTCCTGGACCTTCAGCACCTCGACGCCAAAGAACAGACCGTCGATGAAGAAGGTGCAGAACTGTTTGCTGTCGTTCATAAATTGAAAGGGGTTGGGAGGTTCACGCGGCGAGCCCCACAGGAGTTCGGCTGCTGGAGTAGAAGCTCGGATCCGCCGAACGAATTACCGCCGCCACATCGAGCAGATCGGTGACGCGGTTTTGAATGACGGCCGAACCGAGAATGCCATCGTGCGCGGAATCGCGTTTCACCGTCACCGCCTCCTCCACGATGTCGTTGATGGAGCCGACGACCAATCCGATGCTCCGGCCCTGCTCCGAATAGACCACCACCTGCATGAGATCCGTTCCGCCCCCAGTCGCCTCGGCCACCGTCCGCACATAGTCGGACACGCGCACCAGTGGGAGAATCTGGCCCCGGTATTGAACCACCTCGTGCGCTCCGGAGCGTTCGATCTGGCTGCGCGGAAATTCCTCCAACCGCGCCACCATCGAGAGCGGGATGGCCATCCGGGCTCCCTCGCCCACATCGAACAGCAGCAGAGTCTGCCGTTCGCTCGCGCGAGCATCGCCCTTGTTCTTCTCGGTCATCGAACGATCGCGAACCTCGCGAATCACCTGCGCGTGTTGGGCCAGGCCCACCACATCCAGAATCAAAGCCACCCGGCCGTCGCCCATGATGGTGGCGCCGGCAAAGCACGTCAGTCCCTTTAGTTGTTTACCGAGAGGTTTCACGACGATCTCCTCCGTGTCGTTGATCTCATCCACCACCATGCCGAACTGGCGTCCGTCCGCCTGCAACACCACGATATTCACCGCCTCATCGACCGCGCCTCCAGTGGAGGATGCGCCGCCCAGTTCCAATTCCTTGTTCAAATAAACCAACGGCAACAACTGACCGCGCAACCGGTAGACCGGCGCGCCGTAAAGCTTCTCGATACCCTTCCTCGCCTGCTCCGCTTCGAGCCGGACGAGTTCCAGCAGGCTCACCTGCGGAATGGCAAAACGCTCGCGGCCGCTCGTGACAATCAGCGCCGGAATGATGGCGAGCGTCAGCGGGATCTTGATCTTGATCGTCGTTCCCGCATTCGCCTCGCTGAGCAAATCCACCGAGCCACCGATCTTCTCGATGTTCGTCTTCACCACGTCCATGCCGACGCCGCGACCGGAGAGATTGGTCACCTTCTCCGCCGTGCTGAAGCCCGGCAGGAAGATCAGATTGAAGGCCTCCCGGTCGCTCATACGTGCGGATTGCTCCGCTGTGATCAACGCCCGTTGCAGCGCCTTCTCCTTCACCCGCGAAATATTGATGCCGCGACCATCATCCATGATCTCAATGTTCACCTGGCCGCCCTCGTGAAAGGCGCGCAGGATCAACAAACCTTCGTCCGGTTTGCCGCCGCCCCGCCGCACCTCGGGCGTCTCAATGCCGTGATCGATCGCGTTGCGGATGATGTGAGTAAGCGGATCCTTGATCGCCTCAATGATCGTGCGGTCCAGCTCCGTCTCATTGCCTTCCATGACGAGCTGCACCTTCTTGCCGAGCTCGCCCGCGACATCGCGCACGATGCGCGGAAACTTGGCCCAGACATTTCCGATCGGCTGCATCCGCGTCTTCATCACGCTTTCCTGCAATTCGGTGGTGATGATGTTGAGCCGCTGCGATGCGGCGATGAGCGAATTATCCTGAATAAGCGCCGAATGCTGGACGATCTGATTGCGGGCCAGCACGAGTTCGCCCACGAGATTCATCAGTTTGTCGAGCTGCTCCACATTCACGCGAATGGCGGTATCCGCCGCGGACGTCGCCCGCGCGCCACCTTCACCCGGCGGATGCGAGGGACCCGGCGTTCCCGTGGGCGCATGCGCGGTCACCGGCGCGACGACTGGTGCGCGCTCGATTACCGGCGCCGGGGCCACAGCCTCAGACAGAACCGGAGTCACGGCCGGCGTGGCCGGAGCCGGTTCATCATCGAAGAGTCCCCATCCTTGGGGCAACGCGGCCGGCGCAGCAACGGGTGCAGCTGCCTGCGGCGCCGGGATCGTTTCCGTAGAAGTAGCAGACGACGCGGTCTGCAAATCCTGAAGTTGTTTGAGCAATGCCGAGTAATCCTCGCTGCCCTCGTTGCCTTCATCGCGCAATGAACTCAGCATGGCGCGCAAGGCATCCGCGTAGGCGAGCAGCGTGGAGATCAACGGCGGCGTCACCGTCACCTTGCCCTCGCGGAGCAGGCTCAGGAGATTTTCACCCACGTGCGCGACCGATTCGATCTTGCTCAAGCCGAGGCAGCCCGCCGTGCCTTTGATGGTGTGGATGACGCGGAAGATGATGTTCGGCGTGTCGGGAGTGGCCTGGCCCTTTTCCAGGGCGAGCATCTCCCGATCAAACCGATCAAGCCCCTCGTTGCTCTCGACGAGCAGATCCTGAATCAGCTGCTTCTGAAGTTCTTCGTTGGTTGGCATGGCAGGTGGAAGTGTTGTTCGTGGTTTCTAGGGCCCGAGCACTTTGGCGACGACCGCCAGCAATTGATCCTGTTGGAACGGTTTCACGATCCAGCCGGTCGCTCCCGCCGCTTTGCCCTCGGCCTTCTTCTCCGGGGCGGATTCCGTGGTAAGCAACACAATCGGCGTGCGGGCGAATTGCGGTAGCGCGCGCAGGCTGCGGGTGAGCGTGAGGCCGTCCATGTTCGGCATGTTCACGTCGGTGATCACCATGTCCACTGCCCGGGTCTGCAGGGTCTTCAGTGCTTCGACGCCATCCGCCGCCTCCAATACTTCGTGTCCCGCTCCCTTGAGGGTGAACGAGATCATTTTTCGCATCGTGGCTGCGTCGTCGACGGTAATGATGGTCTTGCTCATGATTCCAGTTGGCTACTCAGTTTCAAAAATCGAATTCCAGTGGAGAGTCGCGTTCATGCGGTCAAAAGAGATCAACATTGTCCCCGAGTGATTCGTCCTTCTTCTTCTCAGCGGCGGTCGCTTCATTCGAAGCGGAGCCAACCGCCACCACGACCGTGTCGCCCCGAATCGGGACCGTTGCCGCCGGGTCGGACACCGCGGGCGCGGACTCCGTGGAGGGATCGCCCCAGAGGATGTCATCGTCCGTCTGCTTGCTGGCCAATGACGGCGCAGGTGACGCCTTGGCGCCGGGCTCGTTGAAGAACCGCCGATGCAGTTCATGCTCGGAAGCGACGCTGTAGCGCTTGGACAGCTCCGCCGAGAACGACGCTGGATTGATGACAACGCCGGCGCTTTTGAGCGGTGCCTCCATCGTGTTCGCGGCTGCCACCAGCACTTCGGACAGCCGGGTGAGCTTCTCGCCAGCAATGGTCGGCAGTTGGTTCTCCTTCTCCATCGACTCCAGATGACCGCGGATCTGGTGAACGCTTTCGCGCAGGGCACCCAACTCCTTCCCCGTCCCTTCGCGAATCGAGTTCAGTTCGCCCTCCTTGGTCCGGCCGAGAGCAGACATGCGATCGCGCTGCGTCGCGCCGTCATCACGCAACTTCGCGAAGGCCGCCACGAGACGGTTCAATTCCTCGGTCAACGCATCCACGCCGCTCGCCACGCGTTCGCTGATCTCGCTCGTCTCGATGGAGATCGTCGCCGTGCTCGACGCCAGCACTTCCAGGCCGGTCCCGCCGCAATTGTGCGCCGCCTGGACCTGGGCATTGAGCGCGATCAAATGAATCTGCGCCGAGAGCTGCCGCATCACGCCGGTTAGGTTGGAGGCCATGCCGCCAATCGGACTGATCGCCGCGAACGCTTTCTCCGCGGAATTCACCGCGCGATCGCTCATGGCGCGAACCTCAGCCATCGTATCGAGCAGCACCTGAATCAATGCGTCCGTGCCCGCGGCATTCTGCTGCCGGCTGTCCGTTCCCAGGTAGTCTTCCTCCAGTTTGCGAACCTGCGTTCCGATCTCGACCGTCGCCCGCTCGATCTGCTGATGGGCCTGGTCGAGATCGACTCCCACACCTTCAAGCTGCGTCGCCTGGAGCCGGCTGGAAACCGCGCAGTAGGCGATGTCCTGCCGGGCGCTTTCGCGCGGCGCCAGCCACGTTTCGGGTGTCATCCGCGCTTGCACCTGTGACAGCGCCCCAACGATGTGCGCCAGCTTTTGGCTCACGATATCCTGCGCCTGGAGGCTGATGACGAGCATGCCCGCCTCCCGTTCAATCACCCGGCTCACGCTGTTCAACTGGACGCCACGTGCTTCGTTGGCTTTGAGATCGAGATTCAGCTGGGCGAGCGCCGCCTCGACCTTCTTTCGCTGGTCGCGCAAGGCCGTGCCATTCGAACGAATCTCTTCGCGCAGTTGGCTGGCGACGCGCTGGATGGTTTTGTTGGCGACGCGCAGCACGGCGAACTTTTCGCCGAAGGTCTGGCTCACCCGTTCGTGCAGCCGCTCGATGTCTTCCGTCAACGCGAGGAACATTTGCTGCACGGCGTGGGGCAATCCGGTGGATTCGACCCGGAACAAAGTCTGGATATAGGTCAGCGGAGCAACGGCCCGGTTCAACGAATCCTCGGAGGCAATCAAGCGATGAATTCGCTGCTGCAATTCCTCCAGTGCGCCAATCAACTTCCGAACTTCGTCCTGGCTCTGGTCAATGAACGCCAACGGTTCCTCAATCAGCTGAATCGTCTCTTCAAATGTCGCATTGCCCGAGGCGCGTCCGGATGAAACTTCGGAGTATCGCTGGCTCTGTTTAACCAGCCGCTCGCTCACCCCCGGCAGTTTCTCCAGCACGTAACCCAGGCCGAGGAAACATTTCTCAACGCTCTGGGAAACTTCCTGAAGAATGGCTTCGCCCTCCTTGAGCGTATCAATTGCGGGTGAGGACAAGAATTGGTCTGCACCGACCAGCTCGAAGGATTGAGACTCGGAATTGGCATCTCCCGATACGGAGGATGAAATCGGCCGCGACGAAGCGTGGCCGGAAAATCGGCGGGTAAAACGGGCACAGCCCGCGCCCACAATGGAAACGGCCTCCTTGAAGGTGACTCCAAGTGAACGGCCGCGTTGCTCGGTGAATCGTTTGATCATTTGCCCACACCTGCCAGCCCCTGGCTGACAAGAGATCGTTTCGAATGACAACCGGTTCGCCCCTGGCCCACCTAAGTTGACCCGGCAACCGAGCTTTCGCGCCTTGATACGCGACCGCTACACCGCTTGAATCGGAGGACCTGAATTTTCCATTAGCATCTTTCTCGTTGTGGGATTGATGAATACGCTCCAGGAATATTCCGAATACGCAGCTTCCGGTCCCATCAAAGCTATATCCGCAATGACCATGAACAGCCCCGGTACCACTGAGAACGCCGGTTCCCGACCAATCCGCTTCCTTGTCACGTTGGGAGCCGCCATGTTGGCGGCACTGCCCTCTTTTGCCGCGCCGCTTCCGGCTCGCGTCGATTTCAACTACCACATCAAGCCGCTGCTCTCGGACCGCTGCTTTTTCTGTCACGGCCCCGACGAGAAGGCGCGCAAAGGCAAGCTCCGCCTCGACACTCCGGAAGGCGCCTTTAAGGCGCTGGAGGACGGGAAGTTCATCATCAAGCCCGGCGACCCGGCAAAGAGCGAACTGCTGCATCGCCTCACCAGCACCGATCCCGACGAAGTCATGCCCCCGCCAAAAGCGAATCTCGCGCTAAGCACGGACGAAATCGCGCTGCTCAAGAAATGGATCGAGCAAGGCGCGGAATGGAAGAAGCACTGGGCATTCATCCCCGTCGGCAATGTCGCCGTGCCCGAAACGAAGAACCGCAAGTGGGCGCGCAACGATATCGACCGCTTCGTCCTCGCAAAGCTCGAAGCCGAGAAGCTCAAGCCTGCCCCGGAAGCCACGAAGGAACGTCTCCTCCGCCGCGTGAGCCTCGATCTCACCGGCCTGCCGCCGACGCCCGCCGAGGTGGATGCCTTCCTCACCGACAAATCATCGACCGCCTACGAGAAGGTCGTGGACCGATTGCTCGCGTCGCCGGCCTACGGCGAGCGCATGGCCGTTGAGTGGCTCGATGTCGCGCGCTACGCGGACACCTACGGATATCAGGCCGACCGCATCAATCACCTCTGGCCGTGGCGCGACTGGGTCATCAAATCGTTCAATCGCAACATCCGCATCAACCAGTTCATCATCGAACAACTCGCCGGCGACCTCCTGCCGGACGCCACGCAGGATCAGAAAGTCGCGACAGCGTTCAACCGCCTGCATCGCCAGACCAACGAGGGCGGCAGTGTGAACGAAGAGTTCCGAGTCGAATACAACGCTGACCGCGTCCACACGCTCGGGGGCGCGTTCCTCGGGCTCACGATGGAGTGTGCGCGTTGTCACGACCACAAATACGATCCCATCTCGCAGAAAGATTACTACCGCCTCTTCGCGTTCTTCAACTCGACCGACGAATCCGGCCTCTACTCGCACTTCACCGACGCCATCCCGACGCCGACCACGCTGCTCTACAAGGACGGCGAAGAGCAGAAACACCGCGCGCTCAAGCAAGCGGTCGCCTCGAAGGAAAAGGAACTGGAGACGTATCGAGATTCTGCCAAGCCGGCGTTTGATAAGTGGCTGGCTGAAGCCAAAGCGTCGAACGCCTCAGCGCGTGCGACCATTCCCTCGCCCCATGACGCAGGAGTGAGGAGAGGGGAATCCCCGGAGCCGAAGGACGCCTCCTCTCGACAAAGATTTCCTTCCTTCGGGACTGAGAGAGGGTTGATCGGCCACTACTCATTCGACAATGTCACGAACACCACATCGCGCAATCTGGCCGCGACGAACTTCCACGCGAAGCTCTCCGAAGGCCCGAAGAGCGTGACAGGTCGATTCGGTCAGGCGCTCCAGTTTGATGGCGAAAACTCTGTGCGCATCGACAAGTTCGCGGACTTCAAACGCACCGATCCGTTCTCATTCAGCCTCTACATCAACCCCTCCGAGGAACTGCCCGAGATTGTCGTGCTGCACCATCAGCAAGCCGGTTCTGACTCCGGCTACCAAGGCTATCAACTCGTGCTCGAAGACGGCCACGCCAGCTTCGGTCTGATTCATTTCTGGCCCGGCAACGCCATCAAGGTCCGCACCAAGGACAAACTCCCGCTCAACGCGTGGACCCATGTCGGCGTCACCTACGACGGCTCCAGCCGCGCCGCGGGTCTGAAGCTCTTCGTCAATGGTCAAACCGCCGCCACGGAGGTGGAGAAAGACAAGCTCACCAAGGAATTCGCGAACGGCCAGCCGCTCGCGCTCGCCGCGCGCTTCCGCAGCCGCGGATTCAAGGACGGCATGATCGACGAGCTGAAGGTCTTCAACCGCCGGCTGAGTGCGGTGGAGATGCACGAACTAGGGGGCGCCTTTCCAACGGTGAATGGTAGCCTGCAGTTCGCCGAGCGCGCTGCGGCGTTGGATTACTATCTCGCCACCGCCGACGAAGGTTTCGCGAAGCAGCTCGCCGAACTGAAGAAACTCCGCGACGACGAGAATAACTTCATCAACCGCATCCCTGAAATCATGGGCATGGGCGATTTGCCGACGCCGCGTCCGACCTACGTCCTCAAGCGCGGCGAATACGACAAGCGCGCCGAGACCGTCGAGCCGGACACGCCGGCGAACATCCTGCCGATGAATCCGAAGCTCCCGCGCAATCGCCTTGGCCTCGCACAATGGTTCGTCGACCGCCAGAACCCTCTCACCGCGCGCGTGCTCGTGAACCGTTACTGGCAGAACTTCTTCGGCCACGGCCTCTTGCTCACCGCGGAAGATTTCGGCAGTCAGGGCGCGCTGCCTACGCATCCTGAATTGCTCGACTGGCTTGCGATGCATTTCATGGAAATCGGTTGGGACCTCAAGGCGCTCTGCAAACTCATCGTAACGTCCGCTACCTACCGGCAATCGTCGGAGGCTAGCCCGGAACTGCTCGCGCGCGATCCCGACAACAAGCTCCTCGCCCGCGGACCGAAGACGCGTCTCACCTCTGAAATGTTGCGCGATCAAGCGCTCGCGGCGTCCGGGTTGCTCGTCCAAAAGCTCGGCGGCCCGAGCGTGAAGCCGTATCAACCCGAGGGCATTTGGGAAGACACCGCTGGCTCCAGCTACACGCCGGACAAAGGAGAAGGACTCTATCGCCGCAGCCTCTACACGTTCTGGAAACGCACCGCACCGCACCCGATGATGACGACCTTCGACGCATCCGAGCGGAACACGTGCGTCGTCCGGCGTCAGCCCACGAGCACGCCGCTCCAGGCGCTCGTGCTGCTGAATGACCCGCAGATGCTCGAAGCCGCCCGCCGCATCGGCGAGCAGGTGCTGAAGTCAAATCCGGGTGAGCCGCGGGAACAGGTGACGGAAACATTTCGCCTCCTGACCGGACGCAAGCCGACGACGCGCGAGCTCCGCATCCTGCAAAAGCTGCGCGACGATCAACTCGCCCTCTTCCGTGCGGACAAGGCCAATGCCGAGGCTTCGCTGAAGATTGGCGAATCAGCCATCGACCCGAAACTCGATCGCGCCGAACTCGCCGCCGCTGCTGCGGTGGCCAGCGCGGTGATGAACTTTGACGAGGCGATTTTGAAGCGGTGAGCGAACACTCCAAACGCGGTGAAGGCCATGCCTCGACCGAAGCCGTCGTTCGCGCTCCCTCTCCCCTCAACGGGGAGAGGGCCGGGGTGAGGGGTGAGAAACTACCAGAACCTTCCGCTCCTCGAAGGAATCCCACCAACCGCGCCCGCGCTCTGCGTCAAAAGATGCCCGAGCCGCAGCGGAGGATGTGGCGGTTGCTGCGCGACCGTCGGTTCGCGGGCTACAAGTTCCGTCGCGAACATCCGCTCGGCCGTTACACGTTGGACTTCTATTGCGCGGAGGCAAAGCTCTCGCTCGAATTGGACGGTGGACAACATGGATTCCCCGACCAGCAGCAGCGGGATGAAGCCAAGGAAGCGTATCTGCTCTCACGCGGCATCGTGACGAAACGGTTCTGGAACTCGCAGGTGCGCCAGCAACCGGAAATGGTGAAAGAGAATTTGTGGCTGCTGTTGCAGGAACGCGCGCCGCATCCGGAGAACGTGCCGGTAACGCCGGAAGCACGGTCGCGCACCTGGCCGCTGCCTCCGCCGGATGCGAAGGTGCCGCTGCGACCGAATCGGATGCCGCCGAAGGTGCGTTGAGCAGATGGGGATCACACGAACCGCCTCACCCCTCACCCCGGCCCTCTCCCCGTTGAGGGGAGAGGGAGTTCGCGATGGGACCGCGTTGAGGATCGAACATACGTCGCCGCGTTCGTGGCGCTTCGGGTTTTGCACACCGATACGAAATTCACAGCGAAGCAAAAATGCAACGAGCGCGGCACTGAACGATGAACCAACAAAAGACGCCCTCCACGCCCCCTCTCCCCTCAACGGGGAGAGGGCCGGGGTGAGGGGTGAGAACGACGACACGCCAACCCGCCACCGAAACGCAGAGACCAGGAACGGTGGGCTTGATTGCGAACGGCGGAGTCCGGATATTTCTGCAATGAACAGAGCAGGTTCACCGTCTGAACTTCCGACCATACGATGAAGTGCTGTTCAACTATTTCCGCCCGCCTCGCGGAGCGAGGCACCGACGGTAGCCGTGGGTTTGAACCCACGGTGGAGGACGTGCGGCTCGGTGGCGTCGCGGAGCGACGGATGAATGTGGGTCGTGGTGGAAGGTCAGGCGTCGCTACGCGACGCGGGTGTGGTTCGGCGCCTTACCGTGGGCTGAAGCCCACGGCTACCCTCACCCCATCGCTCCGCGATGAGCATTTCCCCAGCCCCGAAGGGGCGCGAGATGACAGCCCAGGGCAACGCCCTGAGTTCGGGGTCGCGGAGAGTCGTGAGCCCTGTCAGGGCGACACGACGGACGATTCAAGTTTGTTCCGCCCCTTCAGGGCTGGATCTGTTTCGGGAATCAATTACCTGGTGCCACGTCCCGTGCTGTTATGTGACGGCATTTCAGACCTCGGCGAACGACCAATACCCTTCTTCAAGTGATTCTCTACAAGTTCAAAAACCTAGAGCCGTTCGTCCACGTCGCAGACACTCTCCTTACCAAGCGACTGTATTGCCCGAATGCATCTGAGCTGAATGATCCATTGGAGGGCTTATTCGGAGTATCGCAACCAAGCTCGAAAGACACCACGAACGCCTCGTCCAAATTCGACGAATCAGTCAAATTTGCTCTAGCATCGCTAGATGAAGTAGATCGTTTTCGGGTCTGTTGCTTCTCGGCAAATCCGGAATCGATTCTGATGTGGTCATATTATGGAAATGGACATTCCGGCATTTGCTTGGAGTTAGACATGACACCATTTGAGCACGATTTAATTAAAGTGGAATACCTTGAAGACATGTCTCCGCTTGAGAAAGCCGGAACGAAGGATCGACTACGTTTTAAGTCGCATCATTGGAAACACGAGGAGGAGTATCGATTAGTTTTTGGCCATGACGAAAAATTCAAATTCATCAAAGCCGAGATTAAGGCCGTTCTGATTGGGACCGGCATAAAAGGTGACTACATCCGCCCAGTCTTTGAGCTTTGCAGAATGATGAAGTATTCGAGAGAGATTGTTTCTTTCAACAACTTCGGGAGATTTACGCGATATGCACTGAAACCAGAAGTCCCATGGGATTGAGACTTCCGCACTCTATGCATTCTCCATCACACAGCCAGATCACTTTCACGAAGTATTGTCTATGAACTGCAACCACCTCAATTTCGGCATGAACCGGCGCGACTTCTTCGGGCGCTTCGCCCTCGGGCTGGGCGGCGTGGCGCTGGCGGGATTATTCAACCCCGCTGCTCAGGCGGCGCGCACGGCGGTCGCGAGCGCGAATCCGTATCAGGGGCTGCCGGGCTTCCCGAACTTCGCGCCGAAGGCCAAGCGCGTGATCTATCTCTTTATGAGCGGCGGGCCGTCGCAAATGGATCTCTTCGACTACAAGCCGAAGCTGAACGAGTTGAACGGCCAGGAGCTGCCGGCGTCGGTGCGCATGGGACAGCGGCTCACCGGCATGTCGGGCAACCAGTCGTCGCTGCCGCTGGCGGGTTCGGCGTTCAAGTTCCAGCAGCACGGCAAGAGCGGCGCGTGGGTGAGCGAACTGCTCCCGCACACGGCAAAGATCGTCGATGACCTGTGCTTCATCAAATCGCTGCACACCGAGGCCATCAATCACGACCCGGCCATCACGTTCTTCCAGACCGGCTCGCAAATTGCGGGGCGTCCCTCGATGGGCGCGTGGCTCAGCTACGGTCTCGGCAGCGCGAATGACAATCTGCCCGCTTTCGTGGTGCTGATTTCCAAGAACGCGAATCGCGACCAGCCGCTCTACTCGCGCTTGTGGGGAAATGGCTTTCTGTCGTCGCTGCATCAGGGCGTGCAGTTCCGCTCGGGCAAGGACCCGGTGCTCTACCTGAACAACCCTGCCGGCGTGACGGCGGAGAGCCGGCGCAAGCTGCTCGACCGGCTCGCGGAGCTGCACGAGGTGCAATACAACGACCTCGGCGATCCGGACATCAACTCGCGCGTGGCGCAGTATGAGATGGCTTATCGGATGCAGACCTCCGTGCCGGACGTGATGGATGTCTCGAAGGAATCCGACGCGACGTTCGCGCTCTACGGCGACGACGCGAAGAAGCCCGGCACGTTCGCCGCGAATTGTCTGCTCGCACGGCGCATGGCTGAGCGCGATGTGCGGTTCATCCAGCTCTACCACCAAGGCTGGGATCATCACGGTGGATTGCCGCGCAGCATTCGCAACGAGTGCGCGAAGACGGATCAGGCGTGCGCGGCGCTGGTGACGGACTTGAAGTCACGCGGGCTGCTCGATGACACGATTGTGGTGTGGGGCGGCGAGTTCGGGCGCACGGCGTATTCGCAAGGAAAGCTGACGAAGGACGATTACGGGCGCGATCATCATCCGCGTTGTTTCACGATTTGGATGGCAGGCGGCGGCTTCAAGCCGGGCATGAGCTACGGCGAGACGGATGATTTCTCCTACAACGCGGTCATCGACCCGGTCCATGTCCACGACTTCCAGGCGACGGTGTTGCACCAGCTTGGCATTGATCACGAGAAACTGACCTTCAAGCACCAGGGCCGGCGTTATCGCCTGACGGACATCCACGGCAACGTGGTGAAGGCTGTGGTGACTTGAGGATTGGTCCGCTCTCACCCCGGCCCTCTCATGGTGAGGGATGGGGTGAGGACGGGCGTTCTTCAATTGCCGCTTTTACTTCATCACGCTCAGTCTCCTACCCCCGTTCCGCAGATTCTTCCATTGACGCGGCGGCGTGTGGTGGAGATTTTCTCCGTCTCTTTTATGGCAAAGATTCAACGCGCGCTGCTCTCCGTTTTCGACAAGTCGGGCCTGGTACCCTTCGCCCAAACGCTCGCCCAGGCGGGCGTGGAGCTCATCTCCACCGGCGGCACGGCCAAGGCCCTGCGCGAGGCCGGCCTCAAGGTCATTGAGTTGGGCGACTACACCGGCTTTCCCGAGATGCTCGACGGCCGCGTGAAGACGCTGCATCCGAAGGTTCACGGCGGCTTGCTGCACATCCGCGGCAACGCCGAGCATGAAGCCGCGGTGGCCAAGCACGGCATTCCGCCGATCGATCTCGTGGTGGTGAACCTCTATCCGTTCGAACAGACCATCGCCAAGCCGAATGTCACGCTGCACGACGCGATCGAGAACATCGACATCGGCGGGCCTTCCATGCTGCGCAGCGCGGCGAAGAATCACGACAGCGTTACGGTGATCGTCGATCCGGCGGACTACGCCGAAGTGGCCGCGCTGGTTCAGTCCAATGGAGACACGACGCTGGAACTGCGACGCAAGCTCGCCGCGAAGGTTTACGCCCGTACGTCTGCCTACGACGCGGCGATTGCCTCGCACCTGGCGAAGGTGTTCGCGGTTGAAGGTGCGTCCTCGCTCCCGCCCGCGCTCAGCATCCAGACCAAGCTCGCGCAACCGTTGCGTTACGGCGAGAATCCGCACCAAAAGGCCGCGCTCTACGGCGGATTCGCTGATTACTTCAAGCAGCTCCACGGCAAGGAGCTTTCGTACAACAACATTCTTGATCTCACGGCGGCGGCGAATTTGATCGCGGAGTTCGACGGCGAACGCCCAACGCTGGCCATTCTCAAGCACACAAATCCGTGCGGGGTCGGCCAGGGCGGCAACCTGCGTGAGGCGTGGGACAACGCATACGCGACGGACAAGCAGGCGCCGTTCGGCGGAATCATCGCGGTGAACCAACCGCTTGACCTCGCTTGCGCGGAGGCCATCGCGGAGATCTTCAGCGAAGTAATCATCGCGCCGGATTTCACCCCGGAAGCGGCAGCGCTGTTGCAGAAGAAGAAGAATCTGCGCCTGCTGAAGGTGCTGAAGAATCCGGTGACGCCAGGCTCCCTCGATGTGCGCAGTGTCGGCGCGGACTCTTTCCTCGCCCAGGAACGCGACGTGCGTCGTGTGACCGCCGCAGATGTAAAGGTGGTGACGAAACGCCAACCGACTGCCGCCGAGATGGACACGATGCTCTTTGGCTGGCGCGTGGTGAAGCACGTGAAGTCGAACGCGATTGTCTACGCGGGCGCAGGTCGCACGCTGGGCATCGGGGCCGGTCAGATGAGTCGCGTGGATTCGAGCCGCATCGCAGTGTGGAAGGCGGGTGAAGCCGGATTGTCGCTCAATGGAAGCGTGGTGTGCAGCGATGCGTTTTTCCCGTTCGCAGACGGATTGGTAGCGGCGGCGAAGGCAGGTGCGACGGCGGCGATTCAACCGGGTGGTTCGATGCGGGACGAGGAAGTAATCGCGGCCGCGAACGAGCACGACATCGCGATGGTGTTCACCGGCTTGAGGCACTTCCGGCACTGACGGTTAATCCGTCAGCCAGTAGATCAACGCAACCTGGGCGAGGCAGAGAGCGGCGAGCGCGAGCCAGGTGGCGACTTCACGGACGCGGAGTGTCGACTGGCTGATAGGGCTGAAACCGAAACGCATTTTCACCGATCCTGCTTCGACCAAATCGCCATTGCGAAGCAAGGCACTTTGAATTTGTTCGCCGTTTAGGAGCGTTGCGCCCGCGCTGGAAGACTTCAAAACGAAGCCTTCGCCGGGAAGGAGAGCGAGTTCGAGATGATGATCCCAGACTCCGGAGTCTTCAACCCGGAGTTGCGCCTGGGCTGAACGTCCGAGGCTGAAAGGAAACTGGCGGACCACCGTGCGATGGCCCGCCTTGCTTCCGGAGAGAATGTCGAGTTGAACCACTTAGAAGGCACTCTTGCCGACGATGATGTGATCGTTGGGATATACCGGCAGATCCAGCTTGGGATCTTTCAAGGCCTTGTAGTAGTTCACAAAGAACCTCTGGCCGTTCTGCCGACGGAGCTCGATCTTTTTGCGGTTGGCGAATTCAGTGAAACCGCCGGCATTCGCAATCGCGCGCAGGACAGTTGTCTCGCCTATATACGGCCAGGACTGGGATCGTCGAACCTCGCCGTCCACGTAGTAAACACGCTGCTCCGTCCGGACCGTGACGGTCAGGTTGACAAAGAGGCTTGGGACATAGGCGTCACGGATTTCTTTCTCCAGTTCGGTGGTCGTCTTGCCGTCAGCCTTAACGTGGACGTTGAACGGCAGGGTGATGACGCCACTGTCCGGAATGTTGACCTCTTGCTTCGGGGGCGGCATCTGGATGTCGCTGAAGTTGATCAGGATCAAATCGCCGACGCGCAGCCGGGAGAATTGATCTACATCAGCGGTGGCGCCGTTCGTCCCTCCCATCGTCGTCGGTGAAGCTGGCGGAGGAGATTGATTCCCACCACCCGTGGTGGAGCATCCGGCGAGAGCGATCAGCAGCACTACCAGCGCGCTCCATGCGAAGATTTGTTTCAGACTAGTCAGTGTCATAATCGTTAAGCTGAACCGTGCGGGCTCTTGAGCCAATCACAATTTGGAACGGGCTTCGGGATCTCAGTCTTCCGTCGTCGAATTCTTCTTGGCCGACGACTTCGCAGAGTCAGCTCCCTCTTCCTTGTCGTCCTCGTAATAATAGCCGCTGCTGTAGTAATAATAATTTTCGTCGCTGGCCATGCTGATGTTGTTGAGCACGATGCCGAGCAGGTTGCCGCCGACCTTCTCAATCATCTGCTTGGCGCGAATGGTCATCGGCTGCGGGTAACGGCGGTATTGGACCACCTGCATCACGGCATCAACTTCACTCGCGAGAATCGAGGCGTCACTGACACCCATGATCGGCGGCGAATCGAAAAAGACGTAGTCGTAACGACGCTTGAGATCGCGGATCAGCTCCTTCATCTGCGCCGAGCTGAGCACACCCATCGAACTGCTGGGCAGCTTGCCGCTGGGCAGGAAATCGAACGTCGGCAGCGGAGTGGTCTGAATCACCTCTTCGAGCGTGTTCTGTTTGAGCAGGTAATTCGTGAGACCTACCGAGTTCGACACCTTGAGAATCTTGTGGACGCTTGGACGGCGGAGGTCGGAGTCGACAATGATCACCCGCGAACCGTTCTGGGCGAACACCGTCGCGAGGTTGAAGATCGTCGTTGATTTGCCTTCACCGGCGCCAGCACTGACCACCGTGATGGTGTTCAGCTTCGGATCCTTGAGCGAGAACAGGATGTTCGTTCTCAACACGCGGTAGGCTTCGGCATGAGGACTGTCCGGCCCCTCGGAGATGAGGTACCCCACATTCTGCGGAATGACGCCCAGCACCGGAGCCTGCATCGCCCGCTCGACATCATCAATCGTCTTCACGCTCGTATCGAGATACTCAATGAAGAACGCGACACCGATGCCCACGACAAGACCGACAATCACGCCGAGTGCGATATTGAGCATCTTGCGAGGCTTGACTGGGTATATCTCGGGCTCGGCACGATCAATCACCTGAACGATGGCCGTTTTGGGAATCGCCGCCTGAACTTTTTCCTCGATGATACGCGATTTGAGTTTATCCCGGGCAACCATCAAACTCTCCAGTTCCCGCTTTTTCTGGTTGTACGGACTGCGCGCTACGGCCTTCGAAATATCGTTGGTAAGGGCTCGCTCCCGTTCCTGGGTAACGGCATTGAGCTCAGCCCGCTTGGCGTTCACGTTTGCCTCCAGGCCGCGCATAATTCCGTCCAGCTTGCCGTCGATCTGTTCGTTCAGCACTCCGATCGTGCCGCGAATGCCTTTTACGTCGGGGTGATCCAGCGAGAGCGAGTTCGTAATCTGCGCCAGTTTCCCCTCTTCGGTCGAGAGCAGTTGAAGCAGGTTCCCAAGCAACACATCGGGAACCACGGTCAACATCGACCGTTTGAGTTCGACCCGTGTGTAGTTGGTGAGCTGGTTGTAGGTCGCATTCTGTTTTTCATACTCCTTCAGGGTTTCGATCCGCAGTCGATCCAGAGTCTGCAAAATACCAGCTTCGACAGTCGCCACAGACATTCCCTGCTGATAATCAACATCTGAAATACCGTACAGCTCCTTCATGTCATACACCTCTTTCTGAAGGTTGGTAATCACCGCCGTCTGGCTGGCAAGTTCGGCATTCAATGCCTCCAAGCCACGGGAGGACATCTCGAGCCACAGATTGGTTCGTGACTCGCGGTACACATCCGCGATTCGATTCGCGATCGCGGCAGCCTCGTTCGGATCGTCACTGAACGCCTTGATCTCAATCAAGCTGGTACGGGGTGACTGGGTAACATCTATCTTTCGTTTCAGCATGGCGAACGTGGTGTCCATCCGCAGCGCGCCCTCCTTGTATTTTTCCCCCCACTTGATGTGCAGATCCAAATTGGTGATGACCGGGTAGAGGATCATCTTGGATTGAATTTTTTCGAACTCGGTCTGAATCCAGAACGCAAAGTCGTAGACGCTGTAGCTCTGCCCGGAGCCCTGGCCGAGATTCACACCCTGCACGTCCGTCGTATCGCGCTGAACGGAAATGCGAGCCGTGCTCGCAAACGTCGGAGGGAGAATGAACGTGACCAAGGTCGTCGTGATCGTAACAAGCAGAAACACCGCGAGCACCACCGCCTTGCGCACCCGGACAATGCGCCAGTAATCCAGAAAATGCAGTTTGGCCTCTTCAGGCGTTTCAAAAGACTTTGTCGTTTCCATATGCTTGCTAGATTGAATGCTACCGCAACTGACTTGAGGCCACCACTAATACGAAAGCCTCACACCCCAATAAACCTGATTCCGGTTGAAGTTACCCGCAGACTCCCGACCGGAGGAAAGCTTGCTCCACGTGTAGCTCAAGGTGGCAAAAAAGTTCTCGCGAAGCTTGTACTCCGCTCCCAAGGTTATCGGGTAGTAGTAGTCAGACTCACCATCTATCGTTCCGCCGTTGAACGTGGCGCGTTGAACCCTAAAATCTGCCGATCCGGTGATTCTCGGAGTAATCCGGTGAGCAACGCTCAGATAGCCACTCGCAATCAATTGATCCAGTGCACCGGTAACATCGGCAGCGTATCGCTCCACGTTAGCACCCAAAGAAATGGTACTACCCGGCGCATACTTGTGGGTAACGTTCCCATCGACGTACGGACTGATGGCAGACTCGGACTGGTTGTAATAATCTGTGTATTGAAAACCAACTCTACCCGACAGGTCTGTCCGTGTACTCAGCTTGTGCCTGGCGCCGAAATAAAACCGATGAAAACTATTATTTTTAATGCTCGCGTATACCTCGCTCCCTCCATCCCAGGTTAAAAGGCGACCGTAGGTATACTCCGTGTGGCCGATCAAATATCCGGCAAACAAAAGTGTGCTTTCCCCTGAAAACCATCGGGCGTCGAGATTGGCCCGGTGAGTCGACTGATCAAGGGTTTTTGAGTACTCGACCGAGGTATAATCCTGCCAGTATTGGCCGTAGCCCAATAGCCAGCCAAATGTCGGACTGGCAAAGATGGTGGCTTCAGCTCCGAACACATTTCGAGAGTTGCTTGCATCCGCACGACTGCGAAATACATTCTGCGGCCCTTTGCCAACCCCAGGCTCATCCGAAACCACAAAGTTTTCAGTGACACTTAGTTCATAGCGCTCAGAAAATTTATGGTCCAGTCGACCGTCAAACTGATGAGTCTGGTCGACCTTGTTGTCCTTCCGGGCTTCAAAGAAACTCATCGAATAATCATACGAAGCGGTGAGCAAAGTCCGTTCAAGAGGAAGATTGAGAGCGATGCCCGGCTTGACCTCCACTCCGAAACTCGACTCCGCCGTCGCGGATGGCGAGTTGAACATGTTGTCGTCGAAAAAATTTCGAAGCGATCCAGACAGAAGCCACCTCTTGTCTTTTTCCTGAGCCGTCAGCGCATCTGTGACACTCGCTCCGTGGAGCCCCGCCGCACCCAAGGCAAGCGCCCCGGCGGCAACGACGGCTCTCTTCATGTTCAAATCACGGTACTTCAAGAAATTCCCAATTCCGGCCCGGCAAATCGCCACGGTTTGTATGGACGCAGCATGGGCTTGTCAAATTTTAAATCCCGTTTCCGGGCACACGAGAACTCATCGGCGTGATTTCCAGACAGCCTGAGCCTGTGGATTACTCTCCTTTGATTGAATTTCGCCGATTCCGTTCAGAATCCAGGAAAAATACTTGAACCCTGCCGCGCCAATCGAGGCGCACCTCACAAATGCTCCAGCTGGTAGTCGTGAATCTTCCGGTGCAGAGTCCGGCGACTCATCCCAATCCGCTTCGCCGCCAGCGTCCGGTTCCCTTCCGCCTCCTTCAGCGCCCGCACTATTAGCTGCTTCTCGGCATCCTTCACCGTCTCAATCGGACCGCTCGCCCCGGAAACAGAAGTTCCGGCGTTCATCAGTTCCGGGTTGCGAACGTAGTCTTGAACATCCTCGACGGTGACGACATCGCCGCGACACAGCACCACGGCACCCTCGATCGCCGCCCGCAGCTCCCGCACATTGCCCGGCCACGAATAATTCGTCAGCAGCGACATCGCCTCGGGCGCGATCGTCTTCACCACTTTCTGATTTTCACGCGCAAACTCGCGCAAGAACGCCCCCGCCAAGAGCGGCACATCGCTCCGACGTTCGCGCAATGGCGGCAGCTTGATCTCCACCACCTTCAGGCGGAAGTACAAGTCCTCTCTGAACGTTCCGGCCCTAACCATTTCAGCGAGGTTCTTGTTCGTCGCCGTGATCAAGCGCACATCTGAAGTCAAAGTTTTGTTCGAACCGACTCGTTCAAAAGTTCGTTCACCGAGGAAACGTAGCAGCTTCACCTGCGTGCTCGCGTCGATCTCGCCGATCTCGTCGAGAAACAGAGTTCCACCATTCGCCTCCTCGAACCGGCCAATACGTCGCTCGTGCGCGCCAGTGAAGGATCCCTTCTCGTGGCCGAACAGCTCGCTTTCCAGCAGCGTCGCCGACAAGGCCGCGCAGTGAACCGTCACCATCGACTGCTTCGAGCGCGGGCTCAGTTGGTGAATCGCCTTTGCAATCAATTCCTTGCCCGTGCCGCTCTCACCGAGAATCAAAACCGTCGCCGCCCGCGCTGGCGCCACCTGCCGAACCTTGTCCACTACCGCCCGCATCGGCACCGATTCGCCGATCAAATTCTCCACGCCGAACTTTGAATCCAGCTGCTGCCGGAGCGAGACGTTCTCCTTCTCCAGCGTCTGGCCCTTCATCGCCCGCGCGATTCGCATCTCCAGTTCATCGATCTGCATCCGGCCCTTCGCGATGTAATCATCCGCACCGCTCTTCATCGCCTGAACCGCGACCTCCTCGGAACCATAGGCCGTCATCAAGATGCAGATGGGAGGCTTCGAGAGCGACTTGGCGCGCGCGATCAACTTCATCCCATCCTCGTTCGGCAACCGAAAGTCCGTCAGCAAAACATCGAAATGCTCCTGCTCCAACAATGTCATCGCGGCCGCCGCGTCCTCGGCGATGTAGACGTCGTAACGATCCTCCAGCGCGGCGCGCAACCCTTCGCGCGTCGGCTTCTCGTCATCCACGATGAGGAGCATTGGTTTGTTCATGGCCATCAGTAATCCTGTGTCTCGATGAATCCGTCGGACTGGTCGGAGCGTAGGACTATTCCCGAAATTCGCAAATCAGTCATGCCTCGCCTCCAGCAGCCTCGTCCGCCGTTCATAAAGCGGAAGCCAGATGCGGAACGTCGTCCCCTTCCCCACGTGGCTCTCCAGATCAATACGCCCCCCGTGATCGCGAACGATCCGTTGCACAATCATCAACCCAAGGCCGCTCCCCTTCTTCTTCGTTGTATAGAATGGCTCGAAGATTCGGTTGATCTGTTCCTGCGGAATCCCACCGCCCGTGTCCGCGATGCTCACCACCACGCCGTCCACCCCGGAATCCGTAGTGATGCTCAGCACGCCACCCTTGGTCATCGCCTGCACCGCGTTCTTGATCAAGTTCACCAACGCCTGCTTGATCTGCGCCGGATCGATGGGACTCGCCGCCAGTTGCTTGGCCAGCTTCTCCTTCACGGTCACTCCGCGATTCTCGATCTCCGGCCGCAGCAACTCCAGCGTCTCGCGCACGACATCGTTCAACGACGACAGCCGCAGCTGCGGCACCGACGGCCGAATCGCCTGCAGAAACTGCGTCACGATGTAATCGAGCCGCACAATCTCGCCCTTGGAGACCGCCAGATACTTCTCCAGCTTGTGCGCAATCTCCGCCGCATCCGCGCCCGTTGATTCACCCTTGGGCTTCCTTCGTCCAGAAATTGAGTTCGCCGCGGGCTCGCCCACCACCGCGCCCAGCTTCTTCAACTCGCGCTCCATTAATTGCAGATGAATGTGCAGCGCGTTGAGCGGATTCCCAATCTCGTGTGCGACACTGGCCGCGAGCAGCGTCAACGCCTGGATGCGCTCAGTTTCGATCGCCTCGTGCGTTTTCTGCCGCGCCTCCGTCGCATCGTGTAAAATCAGCGCCACGCCGGAACTGCCGATCGCCTCACCATCCAGCGGCGCGGCGTACAGGCTCAACAGTCGCGGCCGCGGATACTCCACCTCGAACTCGTGCCTCGTCACTTTTACGCCGCCGGTCTTGTCGAACTTCGCCAGCTTCTCCCAGTCGAGATCCGGCAGGAACTGGTTTACGTGCTGTCCTTCCGACTGCCCCTCCTGCATCCCAAGCAGTCGCGTGACCGCCTGGTTGAAATACAGCACGCGCCCCGTCTCATCCGCCACCAGCACGCCGTCCTCGATCGTGTTGAACAACGTTTCGAGAAACGATCGCTCGCGCGCCAGGCGCTGCACCACCGTCTGCAATCCCTCCTTGTCGAGGCGCCCGATGCGCCCGAGAACTTTGTCGAGGAAGCTGGATTTCGGAGGAGGCATGAGCTCAGCAAATGTTCGCGCCCGTCAAAACACCACTCAGAACCATTTCCTTTTCTTGAACCACCACCACATCAGCGCGGTCGAGACCACGGTGATCGCGATCGCCAGTTCATATCCATACTTCAGGTGCAACTCCGGCATGCTCTCGCCAAAGTTCATTCCATACCAGGTGCCCACGATGGTAACGGGAGTCGTAATCAGCGTAATGAGCGTCAGCACCTTCAGCACTTCGCCCGTCTGGTTGGACGACATGCTCAGGTGAATGTGCAGCAAACCGGTGAGCGAATCCGTGTAGCTCTGCGCCAGTTCCGCGATGTGGAACAACCCGTCGTAGACGTCGCGGTAGTATGGCACCAAATGAGAACGGATGAGCTTGAACTCGCCTTGGGCGAACCGGGACAACACCTCGCGCTGCGGGCCAATAATCTGCCGGAGATGCAGCACCTCCTTTTTGATCTGAATGATCTTGTTCAGTAACCGGGGCGACGGGTGCTCAATCACCCTCTGCTCCAGCTCGGCGATCTCAAACGCCAGCTCGTCGAGAGCGGGTTTGTAGTTTTCCACGATGCCGTCCAACAACGTATGCGCCACCCGATCCGGCGCGCGCGCGATGTGAACAGTGCTCTTCAAACAACGTTCCTCGGTTTGCTGGACACTGCGCAGCGGAACCTCGTGGAACGTGACCAGAAAGTTCTTCCCGAGAAAAAAGTTCAGCTCACTCGTCGCGAAGACTCCGTCCTTGCGGCTGTAGTCCACCGCGTGAATCACCATGAAGAGATACGGCGAGAACTTGTCCTCATCCTTCGGGACGTATTCCTCGACCTTCGGTGACGGACTCACGGAAACGCAGTCCTCGATCGACAGCTGGTGGAAGTGGAAAATCTCCTCGAGAATCAGCCGGCTTTCCTCCGGAGTCGGCTTTTCCAGATCGACCCACAGAAAAAGATTCGTATCCGCCAGCAGCGTGGGCATGAGAAATGTCTCAATGTCCTTGCTGTGCAGTTTGCCCTGAGTCGTGAACGCGAATGAGCGGATCATGATTGTGTCCGCCGCAGCGCAGGGAACTACTTGCTCCGCGACGTCAGCAGCGTGCGCAAAGTCTAGGACTCCACCGACTCAAGGCAAGATGGATCGCGGCAGAGCCCCGCGCGAGCCATCGCGCGAAAGCTAAGCGAACTACGATTCCGAACTCGCCACTCGGACACTTTTCCGGCAAAGTTGCGGCGGTCATGAGCTCAGGATTTTCCAGACGCGGACTCTTCTCGCTCTTCGCCCGGCCGTTGAAGGCCACCGGCGACGGAGCGAAAGCCGTCGGTCATGCCATCGCCGGAACCTCGCCGTCGACCGCCCCGAATCCGCCTGTGCCCATGGTGGCGGTCATTCAGGGACGCCATTGTCTCGCGCTCGAAAACTACTGCGCCATTTGCGTCGAACGCTGTCCGGAACCCGGCGCCCTGCACGCCTCGCAGATCATCCCGATGGTGGTGCCCGAGGTCTGCACCGGTTGTGGTATTTGCCAGCAGGTCTGCCCCGCCCCGGAGAACGCCGTCCTCATGCTGCCCCGGCGAACCCCGGAGGCAACCGACGAGCCAACTTCCTGAGTTGTTCCAGCCTGATTCCACAGGCGTTTCCTCGCGGTTTTCAAAACGATGCTTGACGGCTCGGCACTTTCTGCTGACATCACCTGCCATGAAATTGAAATGGATTTTATCGCTGGCTCTTGCCGTTGCAGCCTTCGGTTTGACCGGCTGCGTGGAGACAATTGACGGTCGTCACCGCGCCGGTGTGCCGATGGTTCGCGACCGCGTCGAAGGTCGCTATGACCGCACTCCTGCCGAACTCTGGGCCGCTGCCAAGGATGTTCTCAAACATCAGGGGACTCTGGTGAGTGAAGACACTTTGAAGAACGTGCTCGAAGCCAGCATCGACGAGCGCCGCGTGTGGGTGAAGGTCGAGGAGTTCGACACCAAGACCACTCGCATCCTCGTTCAAGCCCGCGGGAAAGCCGGCGGCGCGGACATGGAAATGGCTGCGTTCATCGACAAGCAAATCGCCGTTCGCCTCGCCAGCGGCAACCTGACTCCCGCCACGCCCACGAAGCGCTAGGCGCGCGGCGGGTTCTTCAGCCCGATGTCTTTTTCGTAAGAGCCAAGTTTCACCACTTGGCTCTTTTCTTTTCCCTTCAGCTCCAGCCGCAGCAACTCAATGCGCTGCTGGGCCAGCTGCGCCGCCGCCAGCTCGGGAAACAAATCAATCACTCGCTGCAAGGTCGCGCGGATCGTGTCGTAGTCGGCCCCGAGTTTCAGCTGCAGGTCCGCCATCACATTCAGCCAACGCGCCACTTCCTTGCCGGATTGTTTCGGAGCGGACACCAGCTGCTCCAGCTGATCGAGCGCCAAATCCAGCCGCTGATAATGCTCGGCATAAATCATCGCCAGCTTCTCGCGCGCGTCGTTGTCAGCAGGATGTAACTCCAACTTCTTCACCAACTCCGCCGCCTCTTCGGTGGGACTCCGCTCTGCACGGAGAACCTTCGGCGGATCCTTCATCAGCCCGATGTCCTTGATGCCTGCTCGCAGCTCGATGGGGCGATGTTCATGCGCCGCTTGCAACGCCTCCTTGCTGGCCAGGTGCGAGATGCGCTGCTCGGCCAGAAGCGCCTGCTCGGTGCCAGGCAGCCGCGCGATAATCTTCTCCAGGGTAATGCGCGCCGCATCCGGGTTCAGCGCCTTGAGATGCCAGTCCGCCAGCGCATTGAAGGCATTCGCAATCTGCGGCGCGGAATGGCCGGACTGGTGGCACAAACGTTCAATCGTCAACTGGGCCGCCGGCAGATCGTTCAGGTCTGTCGCCTGAATCTCGGCCATCATCATCTGCCCGGTGACATCGTTCGGAAACCGCGCGAGCTGCTGCTGCACTTCGTAGGTCGCCTCGCGAAACTTGCCCTGCTTTCGCATCGCGATGGCCGGCGAGTAAAATGGCTCCGGCGGTGGAGGCTCACTTCCACCGGTGAAAAGCGTGCCAATGGTTTCAGAGACTTTCTCGATGATGGCCGGAAGCCAGAGAATCGCGAAGATGAGGCCAATCACCGCTCCGGCCAGGACGGCGGCGATCTGCTCCTGCGCTGCCGGGTTTGGTCCCATCATCCATTTGATGAAATAAAAGCCGCCACCAAGTATCACCACGGACATGACCCAGCGGAACAGCAGCGCCGCCGGATCCGTGCTGTTCTTGAGCAATCGCCAGATAATCCACGCCACGACGGTGGCGACCGCCAGCAAAACGAAAACTCCCCACGCGATGCGCAGTGACATTTCCATGATTCAATCCTTCTTGCGGCTGATCCGGTCCGGATGCCGCGCGCGGCTCATCGCCGTGTCGTAGCTGATGGCGCACTTGCAGTAGAGATCGTATAGACAATTATCCATCAGCATCATGCCTTCCTTCGCCGCCGTCTGCATCGTGTTCTCCAGAAAGTGCAGTTGGTTTTCGCGAATCAGATTCCGCACCGCATTGTTCGCCATCATCAATTCATATGCGAGCACGCGACGCGTCCGGTCCGCGCTCGGCAACAAATCCTGGGCGATGATTCCCTGCAATGAATTCGCGAGTTGCAACACCACCTGTCTTTGGGCGCTGCCCTCGAAGATTCCAGTGATACGCTCCAATGCATGCGCCACGTTCGGCGAATGCATCGTCGCCAGCACCAGGTGACCGGTTTCCGCCGCGGTCAGCACCGTCGAGATCGCCTCGGCATCGCGCACTTCACCGACGACGATCACATCCGGATCCTGGCGGAGCACGTGGATGAGCGCGCGGTTGAACGAATGCACATCCGTGAGCACCTCCTGCTGCACCACGATCGCGCGATTGTTTTGATGCACGAACTCGATGGGATCCTCGATCGTCACCACCTTGCAACGCCGCTCGCGGTTGATGAGATCGACCAGGTAATTGAGCGTCGTGGTCTTGCCCGCGCCAGTCGGGCCAGTGATGAGAAACAGCCCGTTCGGCCGGCGGACCAGCTCATCGATCTTCGCCGGCAGACCGAGTTCCTCGCGCGTGGCGATGCGTTCGCCGCAAAAGCGGAAGCTCATTTCCGGATGACCGTTGCGTTTGTAAAACGTGACTCGCACACGGCCAACCATCGGATGACGCATGGAAATGCAGAGCTCCCATTCGCGCTCGAAAGTGTCGCGCTGCGCTTCGTTCAACATCTGAAACGCCATCTCGTCGACGTCTGACTCCATCAACGTATCGCTCTCGGCGAGGATGATCTCGCCGTTCACGCGAAACGCCGGCGGCACGCCCGCAATAATGTGCAGGTCCGACGCATTATATTCCTGCGCCGTGGCGAGAAGGCTGTCGAGAGGGGTGTGGGTCATTTAGTCAAAGTGTCGGGTGACCAGCATTTAGAGCAGTTGTCATCATTTTGTTTCGGACTATTTTGGGATCAGGATTTTGAAGAATAAATAGAATACCAGAAATCCGGTTATTCCCCAAAGGAGATGAAGGACTGGATGGCGCTTAACGCTCTGCCAGATCAGTGGAGAGAACTGAGCAAGGAACAAGCGTGGGAAAATCCAAAATGCAACAACCACGGCTGACATTACCGCAAGCCAGAGCAGGATATCTCGAATGAGTGTCAGTGTAGTAATACTCGCCTCCTAGTTCTTCGTCTGCCTTCTCCACCACCCGCCGAGCCTTTGCACCATCGTCGTCTCAGCCAGACTGCTCATGGCACGCTCGGCTTCGTGCCAGCGCGGGTGAAGTTGGAGCGCTTGTTGAAACGAGTTTCGCGCCGGACCAATCAAGCCCAGTTCCTTCTGGCATCGACCCGCGCAAAGCCAGAGCACCTCGTTGTCCGGCTTCAGCTCCAGCGCCTGCTGCGCGAACTTCAGCGCGAGAGTGAATTGCTTGTAGAACACCCGGATGCGCGCCGCCAGCCACGCGATGAACCAATCCGCCGCGGCCAGACCGAGTGCCTTGTCGAAACAGTAATCCGCCCGCTTCTCGCCGCGGGCAAGCAGGACATCGCCGCGCGCCAGCCAGACGTAGGGCGTGTCGCCGCGTTCCGCGATGCTCGCATCCGAAAAGGTCAGCGCGTCATCCAGATCGCCGCAGCGACTGAGCGCGACGCCTTTGGCCGCGAGCAGTTCGGGATCGCTGGGGAAACGTTCGAGCGCCTTGTCCGCCCAGAGGCGGGCTTCCTGAAATTCCCCGAGCTCGATCAACGCCCGGACCTGGCCCGTCCATGCCGGCACATGCTGGGGATTGTGCTCCAACACCCGGGAGTAGGAGCGGAGCGCCTGCTCGAAGTCGGCGCGCTCGAACGCCGTTTGCGCCTCGGCACTATGACGGTCGGCGTCGGTATTGACGGGGGTTTGCTGCGAACGGCCCTTCGATTCGTCGTTGAACTCAAGATTGGCGAAGCGGCTCATGGCAGTATTGGCGGCTGGTGGGATTACTGGAACGCCAAACGGGCCGTGGGCGCGAGCGAAAAATTCGCCCGGCCAATGCGGCGGAGGTCGTCTGGGTTAGTTTCGACACTTCATGAGCTTGGACCGGGCTACCCGCAAATCGTGTCGCGACAAAGGCGGCAATCTTCCGAGGCGCACCGGGTGGCGCCATTGATGGACGAACTTCACGAATCCATGAGCAAAGAGCACTGCCCACGTTGCCCAGAGGAGATTCGCTGTCCACGGGCCCAGCATTGATACCATCGCGGCGCACAACGGCGCGCCTAATAGCCCCAGCAAAAAGAATCCGCCACTGTGGCGACCACATTCCTTGAAGTGTTCTGCAAAGGACTTCCACATAACCGTTCTCCTTCCGTCTTTAGCTTCCGCTAGGATTCCGAACTCCGCGCGCCACGCGGCACGCTGGCGTTCCGCGCCCGACCATCCGCCCACGATCGCAACTGGCCGATCTGCTCGTCCATCGTGCGCGCCAGCGGCACCGTCTCGGCCAGTACAGATAAGACGTGCGCCGTCTGCAATTCTTCCCGGCCATAGAACGCCTCGTAGAGCGCACTGATGATGGCCTCCTCGACTTCCGCTCCGCTGAAATCCCGGCTCGCCTCCACCATCGCCGCGATGTCGAAACGCTCCGGATCGCGACCTCGTTTCGCGAGGTGAATCCGAAAGACTTCCGTGCGCTCTTCGGGCGATGGCAGATCAACGAAGAAGATTTCATCGAAGCGCCCTTTCCTCAGCAGTTCGGGCGGCAGCTGCGAGATGTCGTTCGCCGTCGCCACCACAAAAACAGGCGCGCTCTTCTCCGAAAGCCAAGTGAGGAACGTGCCGAAAACGCGGGCCGCCGTTCCGCCATCCGCGCCGCCGGAGCTCTGCGAGCCAGCGAACGCTTTGTCGATTTCGTCCACCCACAGAATCGCCGGCGCGACGGATTCCGCGACAGAGATCGCGCGACGCACGTTCTCCTCAGAAGAACCAACGAGGCTGCCGAACATCCGTCCCATGTCGAAGCGGAGCAACGGCAGCTGCCAGTGGCTGGCTACGGCTTTCGCACAAAGACTCTTACCGCAGCCTTGGACACCGAGGAGCAGGATGCCCTTTGGCGACGGGAGCCCAAAGTCGCGCGCCTCGGAACTGAACGCGACGGCACGTTTGTTCAGCCAGTCTTTCAGCACCGCGAGACCGCCGATGTGGTCGAAGCTTTCGCTGGCCGCATAGTAATCCAGCAGACCGCTCTTGCGGATGATCTGCTGTTTCTGGGCAAAGACTTCGCCTACGTCATCCGCGCTCAGGCGCTGGTCCTTCACAATGATCTTCGCGAAGACGTTCTCCGCCTCGCCCTGCGTGAGGCCTAGCGCCGCCTGCAGAAGACGCTCGCGTCCGGCGGGGTCGAGCTCGATGGAGACGTGTTTGAACTGCTTCACGTCATCGAGGATTTTGGCGAGCAACAACTCAAGCTCTTCGCGGGACGGCAACGGGACGGTGAGAACGGTGATCTCCTTTTCCAGTTCCACTGGAATCTCCAGCACCGACGAAATGATCACGATGGTCTTGAAGCTGTTCTTCAAGTGCAGCGCGATTTCCTTAAGCCGACGCGTCACGAGATGATTGTTCCGCGTGAGGAAGGGATGAAAATCCTTGAAGACAAAAATCGCGGGCTCGATTTGTTCGATGACCTGCTCCAGTGCCGCCAGCGGTTCGCGGGTCGCGGCATTGCGGCTTTTCTGCGATTGGATGGACGCTCCGGCCGGCACGACGCCCGTACTGCAGCTCCACTCGAAGACCTTCTTCTGTCGCCGCTGCGCGACCTCCGCGATGATTTGCTCGGCGCGCAGCTCCTCGCTGGTGACGAGATAAAGAATCGGATATCGGGCGCGAATGAGGGTTTCGATCTCCGCAGCAATGCTGGATGTGAGGGATGGCGTCATCAATGGCCCACCAGTCGATGTTCTAACTCGTCCGTCCGGGTTCAGCTATCTGTCGCCCGGCGGAGGACATTTCGCAACCGCACAGTTCAAACTCGTTCGCGGAATCAGCCCTTGAACAGTCGCTGCCACCAGGACGGTTGTGGCTTCGGCTCGTTCGCGATGGAACGCTGCAATCGCTCCGCCACGGCCGGCGGCACCGCTGCCTGCCCCGCATCGTGACGGAGCATTTCCTCGGCGGTGGCGAATTCGACCGTGACGGTTTCCTGGGCGCTCTGTTGTTGGGAGACGGTTTCTTCGTGCTGGCGCTGATTCAGCTTGGAAGTGGGTCGGTTCATGGTGGTCTTGTGGTTGGGCGTGGGAGGTCAGGCGGTCTGGTGGAAGGCGGCGGCAAAGGTCTTGCGAGCCCGATGCAGTTTGCCGCGCACGGCGTCACTGCTCTGGCCGGTCAAGGCGCCGACTTCGTCGTAGCTCAGCTTCTCGTCGGCGACGAGCAGGAGCAGCAGGCGGTATTCTTCCGGAAGGGCGTCGAGGGATTTCTGGATGCGCTGGCCGAGCTCCTTCGTTTCCAGCACGCGCAACGGACTGTCGCTGGTGCCGGCGGCGCGTTCCCAGACCGCCTCGTCATCGGTGCCGTGGATGTTTCGGCGGTGCCAGGTTTGAAGGAGGTTCTGGCAGTGGTTGATGGTGATGCGATACAGCCAGGTGCGAATGCTGGAGTTGCCTTTGAAATCACCGAGCTTGCGATACGCCTTCAGGAAGACATCGTGGGTAGCATCCTCGGCCTGAGTGGGATCGCCGAGCATGCGGAGGGCGAGATAATAAACGGGGCGGGAATGCTCCTCGTAGATCGCCTCCAGCTCCGGCGGTTCCAGCGGGACACGTCCCGCGGCGGTGGTTTCGCTCGATGTCTCGGGTGCGGGCTCCACAGGGTTTTCGGTGATCAGGGCTGACATCACTGATTCGACAGCGCTCGCCGGCAGATGTCACACGCGGCACGCAGAAAAATCAGGCGGGCGGCTACTTGTTCAAATCGAACTTCAACTCCGTCTCCTGGCCGGTGGTTGGCGTCCAGATCTTCATGCTCTCCAGGTGCCAGCGTCCATCGACCTTCCGAAAGTGGCCGACCTTGAACTCCTTCACCTTCTTGCCGGCCTTGTCATAGGCCTCGGCGCGGACAATACCACCGCTCTCGATGTCCACCCAGCTCATCACTCGCGCGTAGCCGGAAGTCGAGGGATTGCCGCTGACGCTTTCGAGCACATGACAATTCCGGCTGTGCCGCATCTCGTGTTTCTCGCGGCGCTGCTTGGGCCAGTGGAAGAACTCCAATCCGAGGTCCGTGATCGAGAAATCCGAGCCCGCAAACGCCGCAGCCAAATTCACCGGCTGGACTGGCGCCGTTCCCACCGAGTGGGAATAACGACTCGGCTGGCCGGGTGTGTGAAGGATGGTGAGAACTTCGGGCAACGCGCCATTCGTCGGCGTGGCTCGATACGTCACCGTCCAATTCGTTGAGGTGGCGGTGATCGTCGAGGTGATTGGAACGATGCGAATCGTATCGTCCGAAGTGGTGATTTGAAAGGTGCCGCTGAAACTCGAATCCGCCTCCGGCATGGCATCGCGCAACTTGGCCGCCAGTTCCTGCCCGGCACGATCCGGATCCGGCAGTGGCAATGGAGTGACAGCGGACTTGCTCTCGGCCGAGCGAACTGTAGTTACCGCAACCAGGCTGAGCAACAGAATGGCGACGCGCATCGTATCACTTCGGACGAAGTGCGAGCCGGATGAGTTCAGAGATGTGCTCCACAAAGTGGACTTTCATCTTCTTGCGAACCTCGTCCGGCACTTCCGCCCAATCGCTCTTGTTCTGGGCCGGCAGGATGACCTGTTTCAGTCCGGAACGCGCGGCGGCCATCACCTTCTCCTTGATGCCACCCACCCGCAGCACTCGCCCGCGCAGGCTGATCTCGCCGGTCATCGCGAGATCAGAGCGAACCAACCGTCGCGTCAGCACGGACGCCAGCGCAACAGATATCGTTGAACCGGCGCTTGGACCATCCTTCGGCGTCGCCCCGGCCGGCACATGGATGTGCAAGTCGTGTTTGTCGAAGTCGGACATGTCGATGCCCAGCTGCTTCGCATTGCTGCGCAGATAACTGAGCGCCGTCTGCGCACTCTCCTTCATCACGTCGCCGAGTGAACCGGTCAGGGTCAACTTCCCGTTGCCCGGCATGCGTGTGGCTTCAATGAAAAGTATCTCGCCACCAACCGGAGTCCAAGCGAGTCCCATTGCGATGCCGGCATCCGTGATTTTCTCGGCGGCTTCGGAAACGAACTTTGGCTGGCCGAGATAATCGGGCAACGCTTTCGACTCGATGGCAATCGGTCCGGCGTCGCCGTTCCGCCCGACAATCTTTCGAATCGCCTTCCGGGTGAGCGTGCCGATCTCGCGCTCTAGCTGACGCACGCCAGCTTCGTGCGTGTAATCAGTGATTAACTGCCGAAGGGTGGCGTCGGAAAACTTCACCCGCTTCTTCGCCAAACCGTGCTCCTCCAACTGACGAGGCACGAGGTATCGCTTCGCGATCTGGAGCTTCTCGAAGGCGGTGTAACTCGGCAGCGTGATGACCTCAAGACGATCACGGAGCGCAGCCTGAATCGGATCGAGCCAGTTGGCCGTGGTGATGAAGAGGACTTGTGACAGATCGAAGGGAAGATCGAGGTAATGATCCGTGAAGGTGTGATTCTGCTGCGGATCGAGGACTTCCAACAACGCCGACGACGGATCGCCGCGAAAATCGGAACCGAGCTTGTCGATCTCGTCGAGCAGGATGACCGGATTGCGCGTCTCCACACGACGGAGCGTCTGAATGATCCGGCCCGGCATGGCGCCGACGTACGTCCGGCGGTGGCCACGAATCTCGGCTTCATCGCGCATGCCGCCCAGCGCAATACGGGCGAACTTGCGGCCAAGCGCGTCGGCGACACTTTTGCCGAGCGATGTCTTGCCGACGCCGGGAGGGCCGACGAGGCACAGGAGCGGGCCCTTGATGTCTTTCTTGAGCTTGATGACGGCGATGAAGTCGAGCAGGCGCTCTTTTACCTTTTCCAAGCCAAAGTGTTGTTCGTCGAGAATCCGCTCCGCCGCAGCAATGTCGATCGTGTCTTCGCTGGTTTTGTTCCAAGGGAGACCGAGGATCCAGTCGAGATAGGTGCGGGTAATCGTATACTCCGCGACCGCCGGCGACATTTGCGAGAGGCGTTCGATCTCTTTGAACGCGACTTTGCGAACCTCATCCGGCAAGTCGGCCTTTTCGACCTGCTCCCGCAGGTTGTTGGCTTCAGTCGCGACCGGGTCCGCTTCGCCCAACTCACGCTGAATCGCGCGAATCTGTTCGCGCAGAAAGAAATCACGCTGGTTCTTCGCCATCGTGCTAGCGACGTCGTTCTGAATCTTGGAACTGAGCGTGGAGACTTCGAGCTCGCGATTCAGCAGCGGCTGCAGGCGGTTCAGCCGCTCTTTGACATCGGTCGTCTCCAGCAACTTCTGCCGCTCGTCCAGGCTGAGATTGAGATTCGCCGCGATGAGGTCGGTGAGGTTGCCGCCGGCCTCGGTGTTGATCGCGGCAATCTTGACCTGATCCGGGAGTGCCGGGTTGAGCTTGATGATTTCCTGAAACTGCCGGTGTGCGTTGCGCGCCAGGGCCGTCATTTCCACTGAATCGACGGACAGTTCCTTGAGAACTTCGACCTTCGCTCGCAGGTAAGGATCCTGGGATTCGTATTCGGTGATGCGCACGCGCCAGAGACCCTCCACCAACACGCGAACGGTGTTGTCAGGGAACTTCAGCATCTTCATCACCCGCGCCCCGCAACCATATTGGTAAAGGTCGTCCGGGAGCGGTGATTCGACATCAGGCTTCTTCTGGAGCACCAACGCCAGCAGGCGATCGCCTTCGACGACATCATCGATAAGCCGGATGCTTTGCGCGGTATCGACGAGCAGAGGAGCGACCATCCCGGGAAAAATAACGATGTCCGAGAGGCCAAGCACGGGAAGCGTCGATGGCAGGGCCTTTGGAGGCGGCTTCGGAGCCGGAGTTTCAGTGGCTTCTTGGTCGGATGCGGACCCAAGTATACGAATGAATTCAGTATCTGAGCCCATCGATGAGCGGTTCTGAGTATGGTTGCTCCGAGGCCACGGAGAATTCGGAGAGGATTATTGAGTCTCCGAAATGTGAACGAAAACGGTCTTGGAAACCGGCTTGGCTGCCGGCGGAACGTCAATGCGGAGGAAACCGTTCTGGTAAGACGCCTTGGCGTTCGACAGATCGTAGCCAGGCGGGATCTCAATCACACACTCAAACGCGCCGTAATCGATCTCCATCACCAGAAACTTGCAACCGGGATTGCGGCAACCGTCCTGGCGCTGCCCGCTGATCAGCAGTCGGTTGCCATCGACGGAAATCTCCAGGTCTTCACGGCGCATTCCTGCGAGCTCTGCCTTGACGACCAAGCCCTCCTCCGAGGTGTAAACATCCGTGTTTGGAATCCAGTGAGACTGGCCGCCCGCGTCCCGCCGGGGCTCCGGGAGACTCTGCGAATACAGGGAAGAGTTAACTTTGCACATGGCTTCTACTGATCGGACCGTAAGACAGGAGTTCGCATTCTGCAAGCGCCGTTGTCAGGGAACTGAGGTTCCGATCGATCAAACGATCCGGTTTTGACCGTTGACAACCCCCACCCCGATTCATACGCTTCCGGCCCGACTTGAAGCGGGCTTTGCAGTTGTTGCATGAGTTCCAGCTTCCCGTCCCAGGAAGGAAGTGAGTTAAGTTGACCGAAATCAGGTTAAAAAAAGGTGAATCAGTGGATCGGGCGTTGCGCCGGTTGAAAAAGAAAATCGACCGCGAAGGCACCCTGAAAGAAGTTCGTAATCACCGGCATTTTGAAAAGCCGAGTGAACGTCGCCGCCGTAAGGAAAAGGTAGCGCGGTTCTCCGCGATGCTGGCTGCGCGTTACGCCGACTTGTAATCACTTCCGATTGTCCGAACTTTGCATGCCGGGTGTGGGCCTTGAAATCCCCACCCGGCTTTTTATTGGCGCTTGGAGGTGAAACGACTGCGGCCCTGGGCCCGTCTTCCAGTCCGCGCTTTGTCCCCAGACCATTTTGCATTAAATTCCGTCTCGTATGTATTCGTTGTCGACCTGCTGGAACTCGCATCGCCACACCGATGGCCGCGCCATGTTGCGCGAGATTCGCGATCTGGGATTCGAGTATGCCGAATTGAGCCACGGCATCCGCATCAGCCTGTTGCCGGGTATCTTTGAAGCCGTCGAAGCCGGCGAAATCAAGATTTCCAGCCTCCACAATTTTTGCCCCCTGCCCATGGGCGTCGATCGCGCCGCGCCGAACATCTACAAGTTCTCGTCCGAAGATCGCCGCGAACGCGAGAGCGCCTTCAAACACACGGTGAAGACGCTGGAGACCGCCGTCCGGGTAAAGGCCAAACTCGTCGTCCTTCACACCGGCTGCGTCGACATGAAGGACTACACCGACACGTTGATCGAAATGGTCGGCGAGGGGAAAAAGGATTCCCCCAAGTTTGAAAAGCTTTGCCGCGAAGTGCGCGAGGTCCGCGAAAAGAAGAAGGCTCGTTACATGGAGAACGCGCTGGAGTCCATACGTCGCATCGTGGACGAAGCCAAACCCCGAGGCATCAAGCTAGGCATCGAGAATCGCGAGGCGCTCGAGGAAATTCCGTTCGAGAGCGACTACTCGCTGTTCATGAGCGAGCTTCGCGATCCCACCGTCGTTTACTGGCACGACACAGGGCATGCGCAGATCAAAGAGAATCTCGGCTTCATCAATCACAAGGCCCATCTCGAATCCATGCAGGCGCGCCTCTACGGGTTCCACGTGCATGATGTTGAATTTCCAGGGCGCGATCATCGCCCGCCCGGCAAGGGCACCATCGATTGGGAAGCGCTCAAGCCCTTGGTGAAACCCGATCACCTGAAAGTGTTCGAACTCAGCCCGTCTCTGAGTCCAGCGGATGCCAAAGGTGGCATTGAGAAGCTGAAGTCGATTTGGGGCTCCGAATAGCACCTGTATCCGAGTGAAGAAACTGTGGCAAAAGACATGGAGGATTGGACTTTGCCTCCTGCTGCTCGTCTGGGTGTTTCACAGCATTTTCGTCAACGAAGCGCGCGAAAAGCACAAGGCCCTCGAAAAGGAGGGCGAGATAGCGTTCAATGAACTTCCCCGCACGGAGCAGTGGCGTCAGGGTTGGGCCATAGGTCCCGGTGAACTGGGACGCACGCTCACGAAAGTTCCCCGCCTCCATTTCGTCATCTCACTGCTCTTCATGGGCTCCACCCTGTTCCTTGGCGTGGTGCGGTGGCGATTCGCCCTGCAAGCACAAGGCCTGAACGTCAGCTGGCAGCGGATCACGCAAATTTCATTTGTAGCCCATTTCTTTAACTCAGTGCTGTTGGGCTCGAACGGCGGCGACCTGATGAAGGCGTGGTACGCAGTGCGTGACGCTCAGAACAAAAAGACGAACGCCGTCCTCACCGTCGTGGTGGATCGCCTCATTGGACTCTGGGCGATGCTGCTCTTCGCCTCCGCCATGATGGTATTCAACACCGAATTGATCGCGAGGGACTCGTGGATTCGTCCGATGGCGGGAATCGTCGTCCTCATGATGCTCTCCGGCTCCGTAGTTCTAGGAACCGCCTTTTGGGGCGGTGTATCGCGACGCTGGTCCGGCGCCCGCGATTGGTTGAGAAGGCTCCCGAAGGGCGAATGGCTGGAGCGAACGCTCGACTCCTGCAAGCTGTTCGGCCAATCCCGTGGGTTCGTGGTCAAGTCACTCACCACGTCGATGCTCCTTAACACAGCTTGCGTCGCACAATTCATCGTTCTCGCGCGCGGCATGAACATTCCTGTTTCAACGACGGTCATGTTCGTCGCCGTTCCCATCGTCATCTGCATCTCTGCCCTGCCGATCTCTCCAAATGGCCTCGGAGTCCGCGAGAATATGTTCGTGCAGATGCTTTATGTGATCGGCGTCGATCCCACTGCCGCGCTGTCACTTTCCCTGCTCGCCTACGCCGGCAGTCTTTTCTGGAGCCTTATCGGAGGGTTGGTCTATCTGACCATGAAAGACCGGAAAGACATTGTCCCGATCAATCTCGAACAAACCCGCGGTGCCTGACCCGCTTTGGTCGGAAGCCGGAGCGAAGTTCCAATTATTTCCTTTCCAGCTCCCCGGCATCACGTATCACTAACTCGCACTGGCATGGATAAATTACTTCTGATCGACGACGAAGCCGACGTTCAATACTCATTCCGACGAATCTTTGATTCACCGGAAATTGAGCTCACCACCGCCACCAGTGGCGAGGAAAGTCTCCGCATCATCCCCAAGCTGAAACCGAATCTGGTGATCATGGACATCCGCATGGGCGGCATCAACGGTCTCGAAACGCTCCGCCGTCTCCGCCAGCTCGATGCCAAGCTGCCCGTGATCATGATGACGGCCTACGGCACCACGCAGACCGCGATCGAGGCGATGAAACTGGGCGCCTACGACTATTTGCTCAAACCGTTCGACGTGCCGAAGCTCAAACAAATCGTCTTCGATGCCCTCAAGGCCGCACGCGCGATGAAGCAGGTCGTCTCGTATCAGCCGCTGCTGGAATCCGAAGATTACGATCTCGGCATCGTCGGCCGCTGCGAGCAGATGCAGAATGTCTTCAAGCTTATCGGCCAGCTTTCCGCCTCGGACGCGACCGCGCTGATCACGGGAGAGAGCGGCACCGGCAAGGAACTCGTTGCGCGAGCAATCTACAGTCACAGCCAGCGGGCGGGGCAAGCGTTCCTCGCCATCAACTGCGCTGCCATTCCAGAGAACTTGCTGGAGAGCGAACTATTCGGCCACGAACGCGGCGCGTTCACGGGCGCGACCAACCAGCGCATCGGCAAGTTCGAGCAATGCAATCACGGCACGATCTTCCTCGACGAAATCGGCGACATGACCCTCGCCACGCAAACAAAGATCCTGCGCGTGCTGCAATCGGGAACGTTCGAACGCGTCGGTGGAAACCAACCCATCAAGGTCGACGTCCGCGTCATCGCCGCGACCAACAAGCCGCTGGAGGCGGCTGTGGCGACGAAGGAGTTCCGGGAAGACCTGTTCTATCGCCTGAACGTCGTTCGCATCGCGATGCCCCCGTTGCGCGACCGCCGCGAAGATGTCCGCCTGCTGGTAAA
Organism: uncultured Bifidobacterium sp.; assembly: GCA_964491875.1. Lineage (GTDB taxonomy): Bacteria > Verrucomicrobiota > Verrucomicrobiia > Limisphaerales > JADJPG01 > JADJPG01. The sequence goes on along the minus strand of CAZBIC010000004.1, from coordinate 68,231 downwards.
CTATTTCTTGAAGAAGTTTGCCCAGGAACAAGGCCAGTCACCGAAATCCATCTCCCAAGACGTCCTGTCCCTCCTAGAAGGCTACCATTGGCCAGGCAACGTGCGTGAACTCGAGAACGTGATGCGCCGCGCGTTGGTGGTCACCAAAGGAGACGCCATCCTGCCATCCGATCTCCCTCCTGAGCTCACGACTCCGCGCCATCAGGCGGCGTCCACCGACTCTCATTCCGGCGATTCAAACAGTGTCGCACGCCTCGAGAACGCAGATGTCGCCACTCTGGCCAAGGCTCTATTCCACCGGGCCCGTTTGGATTCGAAGCTCAAGGTGATACCTGCCGTCGAACGCGAGTTGGTCATTCAAGCGCTTATTGAAACTCAGGGAAACCAGGTTCAAGCCGCCAAACTGCTTGGCATTACGCGCGCCACCCTGCGCAAACGGGTGGAGAAATTCGGCATCCGTCAGGGGCTGGCGATCCAATGAAAAAGCCGCCCGTTTCCGGGCGGCTTGTGCGGAGGAATTCTTGGCAACGGTCAGTCGAGCTGCGGCTGAATGAGCTTGAGCGAGATATTATTCGTTCCATCGGTCCCGCTTATAGAACCTTTCAAGCGCGTGGCATTAAACGAACCGCTAAGGGCAACGATCGCGGGATTCGTCTCACCGATTTCGTAATAGATGCCGAGCTTGTTGTTCGACGTCAGCAAAGCGAAACCAGCACCATCGTAGCCCGGTCCGTGCGCAACGACTTCATAGATATTCGGATCACCCGAAGCACTCAGGGTGAAGAAACCATTGTGACGGGACCGACCCTTTTTTCCAGAGGCCGTGTAGTCACCGGAAATATCCGTAAGACCCACGCGCGGCACGCCACGGTAGATCATTCCCCCGGTTTCATCGGAAGCGCGAAGCGTCATTCGAGTGCCCGCCGTCACTGTGCCGATGAAACTCATCCCATTGGTGCTGGCTGAGGAGGTGAATGTCACCGTGCCGACAACTTTTCCCTTAGAATCGAAACCCCAGTATCCGTCGATGAGGACCCCGCCCCAAACAAACTTATTAGTACCTGAAGAACCGGAGTTCGGCTGACCGGTCCGGGGATCAGTCGTTTCATTGAATATGCCACCACGAGGATTCGTGTCTGGCACTGTCCCGCTGGACAATGGCTTTCCCGGAGTGAGGATTTCAAAACCCGTCAGGGTGTTGTCACCGAGGAACGTGATTTGCGCGACGCCCTTCTCCGATCCGGTGAAAGAGAAATCCCAGTCACCGACTGGCGAATCGAAGGCCGCCGCCCGAGTTTGGACGGCCGCACCGGCAATCACCAAGGCCACAGCCGGGCCGGCGATCGACAGGAGCCGTTTTTGAAGGAAGTTATTTTTCATGGTATTTTAATTGAGTTGGAAGCTGCTCGTTATTACTTCAATCGAAGCACTGCCACTCATCCATTAGCGGGCGGGTTGGGTCCAATCGTGAGGTTTGCCGCTGTCCCATGCGGTTTCCTTCGGCTCAGGAGACTCCGTCGGACGACTCTGCAAAAAGACACGTCCGCTGGCGTTGGCCTGATAATCGCCGTCGTCAACAATCGTCGGCGTAACGAATATCAGAAGGTTCTGCTTATTGCGGGTTTTTCCTTCCTTGCGGAATGCGAGGCCTGCGAACGGAATGTCACCGAGAAGAGGCACCTTGGTGAAGCTCTTGGTGCGGGTATCATTCACCAAACCGCCCATGACCAGAGTGCTGCCGCTAGGAATCATCACCGATGTTTCAATACGGCGAATGGCGTAGATGTTCGCAGTATTCGGCTGGCCATTGAGGGTCTGCTCATCGCGGCCATCGATGTTCGACACTTCGGGAACAACCTTCAGGGAGACGTTGTTATCAGCAGCAATACGCGGCGTGACATAGAGAATCGCACCAAGGTTGGTGTATGTAACCGTGGCACCAGCCGGCGAGTTGGCCGAACCCGGCGTGACCTGGAAGATGGGAAACGCACGCGTAACGGACAGGGTCGCCGTCTGGTTGTCCAAGGTGACGGCACGAGGCGTCGCGACAACTTCCGTATCTGTATCCCTGTTCAGGAAGGACAACACCGCGCTGACGCCATCAGCGTCGAGGAACGCAGTAGCCGGATTGAATCCCTTTGCAGTATCCACCATCACACGAGGCCACCGTGTAGCCAGGGGTTTGTTATCGCTTTCCTTATCTTCACCCGGCTTTGACTGAGTATTGTTGCCGAATGCGAACTTCTGAGCCGAAAGAGTACCACTCCAATCAATGCCTTTGATCGAACTGGGCGCCTTGGAGGTTTCAATCAACTTGGCCTCAATCAACACCTGCTTGGTCGGAGTATCCAACGTCTTGATCAGATTGAATACTCCATCCACTTCCTTCTCCGTTGTATTGATGATTAGCTGGCTCGTTCGCGCATCGGCAACCACGGTGCTGCGGCTGGAGAGCGTCGTCTTGACGATACCAACCAGATTGGTGGGCTCGCTGTACTTCAACTGCACGATCTTCGCCACGAGCGGATCTTCAGCCTTCGGATCTTTGATTGTCACGCGGGCGATTTTCGACTTGTTGTCCTTCACCAGAACGAGGCTGTAGTTGTCGAGCACCGCCAGCAGCGCTTCCTGTGCACTGACATTCTCGAATCGAATGCTGACGTTCGGTTGGTTGGAAGTCGTGACGCGAGGATCAAACTGAAAGTTCAACGCCGACTGGCGCGCCAGATTGCGAATCGCATCGGTCAGCGGAACATCATCAATCACAATCAATGGAACTGTCTCTTCCGCCTTGCTGGCAGCACCACCGGAAGGTTGTGCAGCAGCGGTCTCCCGGGCGGCAACCGTCACAGCGCCATCAACCGGAGCAACCACCGGCGTCGACTCAGGCACGGTCGGAGTCGCAGCCGGAACTTCGACCACGGGAGACACCACGGGCGAGGTCACCGTTGGCGTCTCGGCAGGCTTGACGTTGTCCAACGGCGGAGGAGGTGGAGGATTGTTATCCTGGCCATAGGAGGTCAGGCCGCTGGTCGCAAGACCGAGGATGAGTGCTGTGAGTTTCTTGTTCATAGTGGTGGTGGTTAGGAACTAAATCGTTTCGTGTATGAATGTTGATAAAATGTTTATTGCAGACCCGGACGGAGCGGAATTTCCTTGGTGATGCCATTCACCTTCACCAACGCGCTCTTTTCCTTGATCTCCAGGCACTGCCCCTTGATTTGTTTGCCGGCAACCCGGATGGAAAAATCCTCCAACTCGGCGACAGTCAGGTAATTGATGATCGCGAGCTTCTTGCCTGCGACAAGGGAGATTCCCTTCAGGACCAATTCCGTCGGAAAATCGGGAGGAAGAGGAACGTCCACCTCAGTTTTCGTCACCTTGCTGCGCGTCAGCCGGGTGCTCTTAGGATAAAACGGATCCTTTCCGAATCCCGTTTCCGCCGGCTCGTTCACAAACGTGGAACGTGGCGCGCCCGCCGGGGCGAGAGGCGATCCGTCGGCGATCGTGTTTCCCGGCGCAGCGATGCCGGCTGAACCAGAGATAAAAACACCCGCCAGTATGAAAACGTGAAAAATGGTATGACTCATGGCAGCTCCTCGGGTTTAGTTCGGAACATTCACTGGAGTGACTACTTCAATCTTGAACTGCAGCCGTTCTACATCGTCCGGACTCGAAGAACTGGTCACCGGACTAGGTTCGAGATCAATGTTTTGAATCCGCATGTATGGAAATGTGTTTTCGAAGTCCGAGACGAAGCGTCCAAAGTCATGGTAGTGCGCCGTACCCCGGAGCACAAAACTAGCGGCGCGATAGGGAAACTTGCCGAACATTCCGATGTCACACGATACTTCACGGCTGAACTGGGGAATATCGATGTGGGATTGATGAGTCTCGTTGAACGAGTTTACGAAGGTATTGATCGTAAGAATAATCCAGGAGTAGATGTCTCCAGAAGGCATCGTGGATTCAATCGCCTTCACCTTGGCCGTGGCGGCATCCAGCGCTTCTTGAAACTTCGCTGAGTTGCCCACAATTCGCTGGCCGTTGCCGAGCTTCGTTTCCTGTTCGATCTTCTTCTTGGCCGTCTCTTGCAGCGATTTCTGCTGCATCGTAATCAAGCCATAGTAGAGACCTACGACCACCACCAAGGTGCCGATCACTAGGAGGATCAGGCGATCACGCTTCTCTTTTGGCAAATTTTTCATCTTAGCGGGTCTTTTCCGGGAAGGTCGCCTTCAGGCTGAACATCACAAACGAGTGCGTGCCGTTGGCGCTGTTCTGCGGAGCTGAGCGGCTTAGCAACATCACACCATTGGTCTTGTTCAAAACCTCCTTGAAGAACGGGACCGCGGCGATTGACTCGCGGAATTGGTTCACGCGACGCCCCGGTTGTGCACTCACATCCATGGCTTCAATTGTCATGGAGACTCTCTCCGTCGACGTGGGCGGCTTGCCCGGAATTACCGTCGTACCGTTGGTGCGCGCCGCCGTGCCTTCACCGATCAAATAGGTTTGCTCCGTCCTGAGCTTGACCACCTGCACGCCTTCGATGTTGGCCAACGTCTGCTGGAACGCGTTCAGCACATTTCCCCAAAGGAAACGATTGGTCGTCATCTGATGAAGCGCACCCAGGCGTTGATCGACATCGAGACTTGCCTTCTGGGCATTGACCGCCCCCTGGTAATTCTTCTCAATCGTCTTCCACTTTGCATCAAGCCGCCCAAGTTCGCTCTTGGCGCTGGCGACCTTGAACTGGAGCATTACCGCCCAGAGAACCACGCAGAGAACGATGAATGCCGCGACGTAACCACCGCGCTTGACAGGATCCCTTCTCCGTTCGTCCTCCGCGGCGTGCGCCTCGGCCAGTAGATTGATGCGAATTGGCATAGGTTGAGTTGCTGGAAATCAGAACGACGCAGCCGCGGCGCCAATGGCCACCGATAATTTCGGGCCGAGCTGCTCCACCTCCGCCATGCGCTCCGGAGGGAGTGTCAGTTCAAGAAACTTTGTGGAACTCCAGGTCTGGCACGGCACCATCAATTCGGTCTGCAGCGATTGGATTATCAATTCACCACAGGCGGAGCCACCGGACAGAAACACCTTGCCCACAGCCTTGTCGTGATGGTTCTCAAAGAAATCGATCGAAGCACGAAGCTCACGGCCCAGAGGATGGATGAGCGGCTCAAGGTTTTGGGCAACCTCCGTCGCCATGCCCACCTTGATATTCTCAGCCTCTTGATAACTGATGCCCAACGATTCGGCGAGCCCGGCGGTCAAACGGTCTCCACCGATGGCAACCACTCGATTCAGACGAATTTCCCCGCAATCCAAAATCGTGATGGCCGTGCTCTTGAATCCCAGTTCCACCAGGGCAACGACCTCTTTCGTGAACGAATCCGGTTCGGCCAACTCAAACGCGTTCACCGGCCCCACCGCACCCGGAACTACATGATCAGCTACCAGTCCAGCAGCTTTGGCCGCGGCCTGCAGTCCGCTCAAAGTCTGCTGGCGAATCCCTCCGACAAACGCCTTCTGCTTCTGGCCGCTCGCCACCGCTTTGGCAGCGTCGCCCGCTTTTCCCTGCGAGGACAGGGCGATGTCATATTGAATGTCGAAGACATGGTCGGGATAGTCCTGCTGCAAGTACGACTTGGCGTTAAATTTCAGCATACGTCGCAGGTCGGAGACGGGCATCAACGGCACTTCGACCTGTCTGAAGACCGTATCGCAGTCCCCCAAGGCGAGTGTCACCTGCTTCGACTTGCAGCCGAGGGCGCGAAACACATTCTTGAGATGATCTCCCAACACGTCCGGCGACGAGTTCTTCTCGATCGCCGGAGAATCAATCAGGGCAAAGTTGACCAGATTGAATTTCTCGCCACGACGTTGCACATGGACCGCCTTGGTCGTCCGGGCACCCAGATCGACGGCGACCACTTGATCACGCCGCTTGGCGTGGCTGCTAATAAACGGCACACCCATAACAAGGATGGGTTTAGCAGCTGAGGTGCCAAGGACTGTCCCGCGCGGGACACTCTCAAGTCTGTTAACAACGCCCGTCGCCTCCCTGCGAATCCCGGGAACGCACGCCAACCGCAGGCTTTAAGCCGCTCGACCGCAGCTAACAGCACGCTGACCGGCGCTTTCACAAAAGTGCGGATTCAAAAATCCAGCCGTGAAAGCACCCCGGTGGACCGGCCAACTTTGCCTCCGGCACCGGATCGATTTGCCGTTCCGCGCCGCTGTCGAACCAAGCCCGGCAAATTGTCCGAGTCAAAGTGCGACACGCAGCGGGACAACTGTCCTGTTTTGAGGCGAAACGAGCTTTGAGACTCGCAGTCCCGACTAGCGAACGATCTCGAAAGCAAAGCCCTTCAAGTACTCCGTCTCCGGAATCGCCGGAATCACCGGATGATCCGGCGACTGGCCGTACGTCGCCACGCGCCGCAATAGCTTTCGCGCATCGTAGGCCGCCGCAAGAATGACATCTTGGAACAGCTCCGTCGTGACGTGATGTGAGCAGCAGAACGTCGCCAGCACCCCGCCCGGCTTCAAGAGCTTCAGGGCGCGAATGTGGATTTCCTTGTAGCCACGCAACGCATCGGGCACGGCGGCGCGATTGCGGGTGAACGACGGTGGGTCGAGCACGAGCAAATCAAACCGCGGCAGTACCTTCTCATTCGGTTTCGCCGTCGTCTGAGCCTTCAGCCAGTCAAAGACGTTCACGTTCTCAAAGGAACACTTCGCCTCCACGCCATTCGCCTTTGCATTACGCTTTCCGGCCTCAATGGCATCCGCGCTTTGATCAAGAAGATGAACATTGGCCGCGCCCGCCTTGGCCGCGTGAAGACCGAAGCCTCCCAGGAAGCTGAAGCAATCCAGCACTTGCGCATTCTTCAGCTTGGGAACGAACTCGGACACCAGCCGGTAGTTCGTCTGCTGATCGAGATAAAGTCCTGTCTTGTGACCCGCGATCAAATCCGTCTCGAATGACAAACCGTTCAGCTTCACCTGAATGCTGCCCGGAGCGTCCCCAAAAACCACGCCGCTCGCATCCGGCAGTCCCTCAAATTTCCGCGACGCCACTTCGTTGCGCTCCACGATGGCGCGGGGAGAAAAGATCTCGCGCAGTGCGACAATGATGTCCGCCTTGCGACGATCCATGCCGAGCGCCGACGTTTGCACCACGAGAACATCCTCGTACTTGTCGACGATCAATCCGCTGAGTTGATCGCTCTCCGAATTCACCACCCGAAACGAACTCGCTCCCGGCATGTACCGTTGCCGCAGATCCAACGCCGCACGAATGCGCTCGATGAAGAACGAGCGATCCACCTCGACACGATCCGGCGCAATCATCCGGACATTGATCTTCGACTTGGAATTGTAGAACCCGACTCCGAGCAACCGCTGACGGTGATCCTTGACCTGAACGAGATCGCCGTCCACAGCAGGTTGGGTCAGTCGGAGAAGCGAACCGTGGTAAATCCAGGGGTGACCGGCGAGGACGCGGTCGGCTTCGCCGGGTTTCAGTAAGACAGTCGAGATCGTGTTCATAATCAGTTTTGTAAACAGCGTCCCCGGGAATCGGGAAACGGCGCGTGAGATAAACGCAGAATCCACCCCCTCGTGAAAGAAGAATCGTCCTCCCCGGCACTACCAAAACCGCCTCAGCACTGCTTGCGCTGGTCCAATTCGAAGTAATACAAGGCCACCACCACCAGCGGATGCCGGATCTTGCCGGAAGCGACCAGACCAGGAATTTCCGCGATCGGCACCAAGCGCGTCACCATGTCTTCGCCGCTGTCCCACTCGACAGGATGCTTCAATGAACAATTCGGAATCATCACCGTATGGCAGGAGTTGTTCATGATCGCCGGATTGGCAAAGACACTCGCAAGCAGTCGCGCGCCTTCGCCCTCGAATCCCGTCTCCTCCCGCAACTCGCGCACACCGGTCGCCACGGGCGACGCATCCGAGGAATCCATGATGCCGCCAGGAATCTCCAGCTCCACCGTGTTCGAGCCGTGTCGGTATTGCTCCACCATCACCAACTTCTCATCCGGCGTAATCGCAATCACGTTCACCCAATCCACGCACTCGATGACATAGAAATCATGCTTCTTCCCCGTGCGCGGCGAAACCTTTTCATCGGAACGAACCTTGAAGATCCGGTAATCACCGAGAGCGGTCGAGTTTGTCTGGGGCCACGGTTTGATCATGGAGATGTTTCCGAAAAGGTCCGGCTACAAACCGCGTTCCTTCGCGGCCCAGCCTTGCTTCATCAAGTTCAAGAGATGTGCGAGGGACTCTTCGTAAGTGCGACCTTGCGCCTCGGCGAGTTGCCTGGCGCGCTTATCCAAATGAGCGGCCATTTCCGCCGCCCGTCCTTCCGGACATCCGAGCCGACCCAAAATCTGTGTCAGCTGGTCGATGGTCATGTCGAATCAGAGTGTTCCCTCGCTGCCGTGGGCTTTACTGAACGGTGTTCGCGGGAACAATTTTGATTCCTTCAACCGCAACGCGCACCGTTGGCTTGCTCGCCTCGCCGCCGCTCGCCTTCACCGGAGTATCGCCGATCTTACCGAGCACATCGTCACCCTTGATCACTTTGCCAAAGGCCGTGTATTGCCGGTCGAGGAAACTCGCGTCACCGAGGCAAATGAAAAACTGGCTGCCGGCCGAATCCGGATGCTGCGAGCGCGCCATCGAGAGCACGCCGCGCTGATGCGAACGATCGTTGAACTCCGCCTTGAGTTTGTAGCCTGGATCGCCCGTGCCCCAGAACGCTTCCTTGCTGGCGTCCTTTGTAAACGGATCGCCGCCCTGAATCATGAATCCCTTGATGATTCGGTGAAACGCCGTGCCGTCGTAAAAGCCATCCCTCGACAGCTTCTTGAAATTTTCGACCGTCTTCGGCGCCACATCGGCCCAGAATTCAACGACCATTTCTCCCGCACTCGTTTTGATCACCGCCACTTCGTTGGTATTTGCGCTCACAGTTTTTGCACCTTCGTTTGTTGGAGTGGTTGCATTGCTTTTCGCCGACGTCGACTGCTCCGGTTTACAGCCCGAGGAGGCTCCAAGAATCATCCCGAACAGAAAACCTAAAAACACACTTCGCACAGGCCGGACAATGAAATGGCGCCTGCCTCAAGTCACGTCTGGAATTCTCGCTCGCGACGGCGTCACGGTTTCGGCAACGTTTTCGCCCGCTCGCCCTGCTCCGCTTGTACCGCGTTCGATGTTCGATCCGACTTCGGCAAAAACGTAAACCCGACCGCCGCGATGATGCAAAGGAACGCCGCTACGTGATTCCATCGAATCTTCTCTCCGAGGTAAGCCACCGCAAAGCCGCTGAAGACCGTCAACGTCACAACCTCTTGGATAATCTTCAACTCCGTCGCCGTATAGCGTCCGCTACCCCAACGATTCGCCGGCACCATCAGGCAGTACTCGAAGAAGGCGATGCCCCAGCTCACGAGAATTACCAGCCAGATCGGCTGATCCTTGTGCTTGAGATGTCCGTACCACGCAAACGTCATGAAAACGTTCGAACCGACAAGCAGCGCGATGGGAAGCCAACGGGTTTGAATGAGATCGTTCATGGAAGCTGGTCAAAGGACCGTTGAAACCCGTGCTAGAGGCGGACCGGAATTCCTCGTTCACCGAGGAACCGTTTCACATCGCCCACGGTATACGTTCCGAAATGGAAAATGCTCGCGGCCAGCACCGCGTCCGCCTTGCCTTCATTCAGCACATCCGCCATATGCTGCAACGTCCCGGCGCCACCACTCGCCACGACCGGCACGCCGACCGATTCGCTGATGCGCCGCGTCACCACGAGGTCAAAGCCCGCCTTTGTTCCGTCCGCATCAATGCTGTTTAGCACGATCTCCCCTGCTCCCAGTGCCACGGCCTTCTTCGCCCATTCGATGGCGTCGAGTCCGGTTGCCTTCCGCCCGCCCGCCACAAAAACCTCCCATTTGTCGGTGCCCGTTTTTTTTGCGTCGATGGAGACCACGATGCACTGGCTGCCGAACTTCTCCGCGCCCGTGCGAATCAAATCCGGCGTCGCGATGGCGGAGGAATTGATGCTCACCTTGTCCGCTCCCGCACGCAGCATCGTTTGCATATCGTCCACGGTGCGAATGCCGCCGCCGACCGTCAGCGGCATGAAGCACTGGTCCGCCGTGCGCTCGATCACATCCACGATCGTCCCCCGCCCGTGCGCCGTCGCCGTGATGTCGAAGAACACCATCTCGTCCGCGCCCTGCTCGTTGTAACGCAAAGCGAGTTCGACCGGATCGCCCACATTGCGCAGCTCGCCAGCCTCGGCCTTGCCGAACTGCACGCCGCGCGTGACCTGACCACCGTGAACGTCCAGACAGGGAATAACTCTTCGGGCCAGCATGGGGATTTAGCGGGAGAACGGTTTCAACGAACTAGATTGCGCCAATGAACTGCGTTGCACGGTCGGGCTTATACGAGCGGCACCAAACACTGACAAGCCAATAGAACCAAGCGATGAAAAGCTCCTTAGATAGCTACTCATCCAGCCATGTCGCCTGACCCGTCCTCAGATAATGATTGAAAGCCTTCGGCCCAAGCGCGGCAGCGACCGTCTTGCGGCTCTCAGCGGCAATCTCCTTCATCGCCGCCAGCTTTTGTTCCGGCGTCATCTCGGAGCTGGCCTTCACCTGCTGGCGATAGTTGTTCGCCTCTACCTTGTAACTGTAAACCTCCGCCACCCTGTCCTTCGGCAGCTGGTATTGCGTCGCCAATGAGCTGAGCAGATGAAAATCGTGATCCTGACCGCGCTTGTATTCCGCGTAACGTTCCGGGCCGAGGCTTTGTTCAATCTGCCCCTCCATATCCCCGTGCGCCTCCTCCATTCGCTGACGCGTCGCCGCATCAAGCAAGTCCGGGTCGCGCTGTCCCCAGGTTTCCTCATACGCCTTGCGCGCCTGATAAATGGTCTGGAACTCCTGCTCGGTCGCCTGCATTCCATAGATTGCGTGGCGAACTTCATTCGCCGTCGGCGAAAGCCAGAGATCATACTGCTGCTTCTCCTGCGGTGACATCAGCGCTTTGATTTCGTCTTCGCGCTGCTGGCGAAGCAGACGCAGCTTTGTCCGGTCCATCACGGAAAGCGGCACGGGCTCCAGACTGTCCTTGTCCTGAATCTTTCGTTCAGCTTCGTCGAACTTTTCCAAAACCTCGCGCACTTGCGTCCGACGTTCCTCCGCCAGAAACCCCAGCCGACGCTCGTAGTAATCCTCCTGTCCGCTCGTCTTCATCCGCTCGCGAAACAGATCGGCGTTCACCAACTCGCGGATGATGTCGCGCTTGCGCTTGTCGATGTCGCGCTGCTTGCGGAACGCTTCACGCGGATCGACGTCGTTCAGCATCTCCTCCTCTTCTGAATGCCAATACTTCAAATCCTTCCGGCGCCCCTGCGCGGACGCCACCTCGGGTGCGAGCAACTTGTCGAGATCCGCGATGATGATGTCGCGAATCGTCTGCTCCGGACAGCCGATCGATCGCAGTCGCGCGATGTAGGTCTTGTAATCCTCCGACTCGAGTTGCACCCAGCGGAACTGGTTCGTCACCAACACGACCTTCTCCACGGTCACGGGAACCGGGGCCGCTTCCAGTTCCGCGGGAGCGCTCGGAACCAATTCTGCCGACTCTGGCGTCACTGCGGTGGGCGTTGGCGTTCGAAAGACGTAGTACAAAACGCCCGCCGCCACTCCCAGATTCAGGAGCGCCAGCAGCAGAATGAACTTCGTCGATTTCACCACCCGCTCTGTAGAGCAAATCCAACGCCGAGGCAACCATGCTTCCATTCGCCGAACGCAGCGCAGGCTTGAATCCACTCCGTGACCGCGCCAACCATCCGTCATGCGTGCTCTCTTCGCAGCGTTTCTCGGCCTGCACTGGGTGGTGTCCGTCATCGCCGCCGAATCCACCGCCACCAATCGCTACGAGTTCCGCAAGGAACACAGCCGCGACGGCATCGGCAAGTTTTACATGGGCCGGGAAATTTCCCACGTGATGGGCCACCAGGTCGCCGACTGGTTGGAACGTCCAGAGCGCGACGAGGAGGAGCATACCGAGAAACTCGTGGGCGAACTCAAGGTGAAGCCCGGCGACGTCATCGCCGACATAGGCGCCGGCACCGGCTACTTCACGCGTCGGCTCGCGAAGAAAACCGGCCCGACCGGCTCCGTCCTCGCCGTGGAGATCCAACCGGAAATGCTCGACCTGTTGACCAACCAGATGCATCAGGCCGGGATCACCAGCGTGAAACCAGTCCTCGGCACCGTCAGCGATCCCAAGCTCCGGTCGAATTCCGTCGACCTCGCGTTGATGGTGGATGTCTATCACGAGTTCGAATTTCCGTTCGAGATGATGGACGCCATCACGCGCGCGTTGAAACCCGGCGGTCGCGTTGTCTTCGTTGAGTTCCGTGGCGAAGATCCGGCCGTGCCCATCAAGCCGCTGCACAAGATGACCGAGGCGCAGGTGAAGAAGGAAATGTCCGCCCTGCCCCTGCGCTGGGTCGAAACGATCGCCATCCTTCCCCGCCAACACATCATCGTCTTCCAGAAGCCCGCCGCCGACAAAACGGTGAACCCTTAGCTCAGCGCGGCGATAATTCTCACGCTACGGCGCTTTGTCAGGTGACTTGCGCGAAGGGTTCTGCCATCGTCGCACTCGCTCGGCCAACAACCCTAACGCTTTCCTCTCATGCACCTGCTTGTTTTGTTCGGCGTCGTCGTAACCATGCTGGTTACCGTCTCCTCCTCAGTTGCCCAAGAAGCGGTCTACATCACCGAGTTCATGGCCGCCAATGATGGACCCGTCACCGACGAAGACGGGGATTTCTCCGACTGGATTGAAATCCATAACGCCAGCGCCAGCACCGTCAACCTCCTGGACTGGCGTCTCTCCGATCGCTCCACTCTGGCCAACGCCTGGCGGTTTCCGGCCACCAATCTTCCGCCCAATGGTTATCTGATCGTCTTCGCGTCCGGGAAAGATCGCCGCGTCCCCGGAGCGACCTTGCACACAGATTTCCGACTCAGCGCCGACGGCGAATACCTCGCGCTCGTCAAACCGGACGGCACCAACATCGTCTCCGAATTTGCGCCCTCCTATCCGGTGCAAATCAGCGGCGTCTCCTACGGCATCACCTTGCAGGAAACCACCACCACGTTGGTTCCCCTAGGCGCCAGCGCCCGTGTCCTAGTCCCGCAGAACGGTGCGCTCGGCGATTCGTGGACGGCTCTGGGCTTCGACGATTCCTCTTGGACAACGGCCGCGACTGGCGTCGGTTTCGAAACCGATGGCGAAACACCGTTCGTCCCGACGAGCATCGCGAATTCCGTCACGGACTTCTCCGGCGTGCAGGGTCAAGCGAACTGGTCCTACGGCTACTGGTCCCGCATCGCGGACGACGACGGCATTTATCAGGATGCGAACTTCATTCCGTTCGCCGCGAATCTCTGGAACGGCTCGCGTTGGAAATGGCTCACGCCGGACGCCGAGACGGAACTGAACGCCCAGGGCGGCCGGCCCACCGGCGTGAATTTGTCGTTCGGGCGCCCGGAACACTGGGCCATCCGCCGCTACGTTTCCGAGTTCGATGGACCGCTCCGCATTTCCGGGACGATTTCCCATACGAGCGACTGGGTGCGCGTCACCGCCGTCGGCGTCGCGAGCAGCAGCTTGATTTACGTTTATCTGGCCGGCCTCGGCGAAGGTTACATCGACGACCTGAAACTCGTCGCCGGGCTCAACCCCGACGGCGGCGCCAACCTGATTCCCAACGGCGACTTCGAGAGCCCCACACTTTCCCCACCGTGGAACGTCTCGCCCAACCTGACCAACTCCACACTCTCCACCACCGTCAAACGCAACGGCAATCGCAGCCTGCGCATCATTTCCACCGCCGGCGGCACCACCCAGAGCTCCTCGATCTGGCAAAACATTCCCGGCCTTGCCGCCGGACAAATTTACTCCATCAGCTACTGGTACCTCGCCACCACGAACAGTTCGCCCCTCACCGTTCGCTTCTCCGGCGGCTGGATCGACACTACGCCCGCGCCCTGCGGCGACGGCACCGTCGCGCGCATCTTCGTCGACGGAAACGAAGTCTTCCAACGCGCCGCCCTCGTCAGCAGCGACACGTATTCCGTGACGGTTCCCACACGGCTCGGCTCACGAGTGGATTTCGTGCTCGATCCCGGCAGCGGCTCGGACAGCGAGTGCGACTCCACGGTCTTTACCGCGAATCTCGAAACATCCGATCCCTCCCTCACCGTCGTGGCGGACTCCGTTGCCGACTGGTCCTTCTCCGGAGTTCAGGGCGAGAACAACTGGTTCTACGGCTACTTCGATGGCGGCACCAACGCCGCCGCTCCGATCTATCGCGCGACCAACTTCGTAGCGTTCCCCCGCAACAACGGCCCGCATAGCACAAACAATTTCTGGGACGGCGCCTCGTGGGATTGGTGGAACGGCGATCCGCCGTCGACCGAGATCGGCCAGCGCGTGATGAACCCGAACGGCATCAACGCCGGCCCACAGCACTGGGTCGTTCGCCGCTGGATCAGCGAAGTCAGCGGAAGCATCACTGTTGACTGGAGCGTGCTGAAGCTCGACGCAAACGGCGCGGGCGTCTCCGCGCGCGTCTTCCACAACGGCAACCAGCGCGACGCCATCACCCTGCCCGGCACGAATTCCAGCCCGACCTTCCGCTCCGTGACCATCAACGGCGTGCAAGCCGGCGACCCAATCGACATCGTGCTCGAACCCGCTGGCTTCGGCGGCGCATATGGCGACGGCGGTGATCGCTCGTTCGTTACCGCCACCATCCGCGGCCGGCCAACCCTCTCGCCCTACCTGACGTCGAGCCTTCAATCTGCGATGAAGGATCAAAACGCCTCCGCGTATCTTCGCCTTCCATTCACCGTCACGAATCCCGCCGCCATCCAGTTTCTCAATCTCCGCCTCCAGCACGATGACGGATTTGTGGCGTATCTGAACGGTCAGCCGGTCGCCAGCGCGAACGCCCCTGCCACCCCACAATGGAATTCCGCCGCCGCCCAATCGCGTTCCGATGGTGACGTGATGAACTTCGACGAGTTCAATCTCACCACATTCCGCGGACTGCTCCAGCCCGGCGCCAATGTCCTCGCCATTCACGGCCTCAACGCCAGCGCTAGCGACGGCGATTTCCTCATCCGTCCTGAACTCACCGCCAGCAGCGTCGCCTTGGATCCCAACGCGCGACGCTACTTCTCTCCGCCGTCGCCCGGCGAAGAAAACGGCGCCGGTGGCAGCGCCGTCGGTCCGCTGCTCTCTGACGTGGCGCATCTGCCCTCGTTGCCCGGCGACACCGACGAAATCATCGTCACCGCCCGCGTCGCGCCCACCTTCTTCCCAATCGACAGCGTTCGCCTCGTCTACCGCGTGATGTTCAGCAACGAAGTCAACGTCGCGATGTTCGACGACGGCCAGCATGGCGACGGCGCGGCGCTCGACGGTTTGTATGGCGCGAGCATTCCCGCCACTGCGTCGCAGCCCGGGCAAATGGTCCGCTACTACGTCTTCACCACGGACACCTCGACGAACAGTTCGCGCTTCCCGCTCTTCAATGATCCGAAGAACTCGCCGCAGTATGCCGGCGTCGTCATTCCCAATCCCGGCCTGACAAATCCGGTTCCTGTCCTGCACATGTTCGTGCAAAACCCCGTGCTCATCACCAACGCCACCGGCACGCGTTGCTCGATCGCCTACGACAACGAGTTTTACGACAACGTCTTCATCAACCTCCACGGGCAGACCACGGCGGGTGTCTTCCACAAGCGCAGCATGAACGTGGATCTCAATCGCGGTTACAAATTCCGCTGGAGCCCCAACGCGCCGCGCGTCGATGACTTCAATCTGCTAACCCCCATCGCCGACAAATCCTACGTCCGCCAGCCGCTCGCCTACGAAACCTTCGCGAATGCCGGGGTGCCCACTCACTTCGCCTTCCCCGTTCGCATCCAGCAGAACAACTCCTTCTTCGGCGTCTTCTACATGGTGGAGAAAGGGGACGACAACTTCCTCGACCGCGTCGGGCTCGATCCCAATGGAGCGCTCTACAAGGTTTACCTCCCGCTCACCAACGGCTACGGCGGTGTGGCCGAAAAGAAAACGCGCCGCGACGAGGACAACTCCGATCTCCAGTCGCTCGTCGACGGATTGAACGCCCCCTCCGAGGCCGCGCTGAAGAGTTTTCTCTACGACAACGTGGACGTTCCCGAGGTCATCAACTTTCTCGCCACCATCCAGCTCGTGCAGAACGAGGACTGCTGCTGGTTCAAGAATTACTACCTCTACCGCGATTCGGAAGGCACCGGCGAATGGCAGATGCTGCCGTGGGATCTGGATCTCGTCTTCGGCCGCACCTTCGGCTTCTTCCAGGTCGGCAACCAGGTGATCAACGGTTACTTCAACACCAACGTCTACTGGACGAATCTCTATTACACCCAGTCGCGGTCAGCCTACGACTACATCGGGGTCAATCATCCGCTCGTCAACGCGATCTTCCTCACGGACGAAACTTACGAGATGTTCCACCGCCGCTGGAGCACGGTTCAGGAAGATTTCCTCCGCCCGAGCAACACCCATCCCCTGCTGCTCCGCCTCGAACGTCGCGTCGATGAACTCGCCGCTCAGTTGGAGCCCGATGCCGCGCTCGACTTCGCCAAGTGGGGCAACTGGGCGCCCACCCAGACGATGTCTGTCGCCGTGAACATTCTTAAAACCGAATACTTCGCGCGACGTCGCGGCTGGATCTTCAACACGCTGCGCTTCGCGAACGACGGTCCTTACGTCGGACCGCAACCGACCAATGCCACCATCCAGTTCGGCGCGATTGAGTTCAATCCCGCCTCCGGTCGTCAGTCGCAAGAATACGTCGAGCTGCGCAACCCGAACAACTACGCGGTGGACATTTCGAACTGGAGAATCGACGGCGCGATCCAGCTCACCTTCCGCGGCGGCACGGTGATTCCCGCCAGCGGAAGCCTCTACCTCTCGCCCGACGTGAAGTCCTTCCGAGCCCGCACCACCGGACCGCGCGGCGGACAGGGCCTGTTCGTTCAAGGCAACTACCGCGGCCAGCTCTCGGCGCGCGGCGAACTGCTGACGCTGACTGATCATCGCGGACGCTCCGTGCGATCCACCAATTACGTCGGCGCCCCGAGCCTCGCCCAGCGTTACCTGCGCGTGACCGAGATCATGTATCACCCGACGACGCTCGCCGGAAACGTCAACAGCGCCGAGGAGTTCGAATATCTCGAACTGAAAAACATCGGTCCTGTCGCCGTTCCCCTCACCGGCGTCCGCTTCACCAGCGGCGTTGAGTTCGACTTCACCGGCAGCGCCGTAACGAACCTCGCCGCCGGCGCCCGCGTGCTGATCGTGAAGAATCCAACCGCCTTCACCGCCCGCTACGGAGCGCCCGGCAACATTGCCGGCCAATACTCCGGCTCGCTGGAAAACAACGGCGAACTTCTCCGGCTCGAAGACGCCACCGGCGAAAAGATTCTCGAGTTCAGCTACAACAACTCCTGGTATCCGATCACCGATGGCAACGGTTTCTCGCTCGTCATCGTGAATGAGAACGCGCCGTTTGATACCTGGGACTTGAAATCCAGCTGGCGCCCGAGCGGTTCCGAGAACGGTTCCCCCGGCGCGAACGACATCGCTCCCGTAGCCTTCGCCCCGGTGCTCATCAATGAAGTCCTCTCGCACACGGACCTGCCCGCCGTGGATTTCATCGAGCTCTACAATCCCACGACGAACGCCGTGAACCTACGCGGCTGGTTCCTGTCTGACGACTTCGGCACACCGAGAAAATTCCGCATCGCCACCGACGTGGTGATCCCGCCCGGCGGCTACCGCACATTTACCGAGGCAGATTTCAACGCCGCACCCGCGCTGCCCACCAGCTTCGCGTTCAGTTCGCTCGGCGATGAAGCCTATCTCTTCTCCGGCGACGCGAACACCAACCTCACCGGCTACTTCCACGGCTTCCAGTTTGGCGCGGCTGCCAATGGCGTTTCGTTCGGCCGACATGTCACCAGCACTGGCGAGGAACATTTCGTCGCGCAGATCTCCAACACCCCCAACGCCGCAAACTCCGGACCGCGCGTGGGCCCGGTGGTGTTGAGCGAAATCATGTTCCGCCCGCCCGACAACGTCTTCGGCCAGGACGACGACTTCGGCGAATACATCGAGCTGTTTAACGCCGGCGCGTCCAGCGTCGCTCTGTTCGATCCGGCGAACCCGGTCAACACTTGGCGCGTGCGCGGCGGGGTGGAGTTTGACTTCCCCACCAACGTCACCCTTGGCGCAGCCGCTCACCTGCTTCTCGTCAGCTTTGACCCGGCGAATGCAGAACTCTCCGATGCCTTCCGCGTCCGCTACAACGTGCCGCCGTCCACCCGCATTCTCGGCCCCTACTCCGGCAAGCTCGACAACTCGTCCGACACGCTCGAACTGCTGCGCCCGGACGCACCCGTGCCCGGCGCGATTCCTTACATTCTCGTCGAGGCATTGACCTACGCGGATTCCGCCCCGTGGCCTTCCGGCGCGGACGGCACCGGCGCCGCGCTTCGTCGCATCGCCACTTCGCAATACGGCAATGATCCCGCAGCGTGGCGGGCCACGACTCCAAGCGTGGGCGCGGGCAGCGTCGGCACGATCGCCCCCACCATCACCACCCAACCCGCAAGCCAGACTGCAGTCGGTTCGCAGACGGCGACGCTCTCCGTCACCGCAACCGGCAGCAATCCCCTCCGTTACCAGTGGCTCTTTAACGGCGCAAATCTCTTCGGCCAGACCAATCGTTCCCTCGTTCTGCCCAACGTTGAATTCGACAACGCGGGCGTCTACCAAGTCGTCGTGTTCAATCCAGCCGGCGCCGCCATCAGCTCCAACGCCAACCTGTCCGTCGTTCTCGGCGCCTACGTCACTTCCCAGCCGACCAACATCGCGCTGCGCGGTTCGACCAACCTCGCCACCTACGGTTTCACGACCAACAACGCGCGCTTCACCGTCTCGGCCATCGGCACCGGATTGCTGCGCTACCAGTGGCGCTTCAACGGCGCGGCGATTCCCGGCGCCACCGCCAGCAGCCTCACCGTCAGCAACGTCACGCTCTCCAACGACGGCCTCTACGACATCGCCATCACCGACAACGTCGGCACGATCTTCAGCAACCCGGCGCGCCTCACCGTTCTCGTGAATCCCGTCCTTCAAGTGCCGCCCGCCAGCATCACCGTCATCACCGGATCGTTGTTCACCGTCAGCGCATCCGCCGCGGGCAACCCCGCTCCTTTCGGCTTCGAATGGCGCCAACTCAGTACGCTCCGGGCCAGCAACACCGTTTTCGGCAACGTGGACTTCCCCGTGTTCCTCGCGCCCACGAACTTCGTGACGAACCAGACTTGGCGCGTCGTCGTGCGCAATCTCGCCAGCCTCGGGCTGACCGCCAATGCGACGTTCCAGGTCACCACCGTGGCCGACTCTGATGGCGACGGCCTTTCCGATGACTGGGAACAGCGCTACGGCTTCAATGGTGGCAGTGCATCGGATCGAAATCTCGATCCCGACAACGACGGCATGACCAACTGGGAGGAATATCAAGCGGGCACCAACCCCACCGACGGCAACAGCTTGCTGCGGATTGAGGGGATCAATGGCACCGACTATCGCACGCTGTCGTTCGACGCCGTGGCCAGCCGCAGCTACACCATCGAGTTCGCAGAAGGTTTTGAAGACACCTCGTGGCAACGCTTGAGCGACGTCGTGGCCCGCACAAACAGCCGCGTGGAATCAGTGGTCGATCCTTCCTTCAACACGAACCGTTACTACCGCATTGTCACGCCACGTCGCCCGTAATCGGCGCTGATCAATCCAGCTTGGACTTCCGTCGCTTCGGCTTGAACAACTCCAGCTGCGGCTCACGGAAGACTCCGTAGTTCTTCAGGATGCGAATCACCTGGAGCAAGTCGCTCTTCTGGTAATTGCGGTTAACTTCGATCTGCTCGATCAAATCCGCCAGCATCGTGCGGAACGGAATCACCGCGTCGATTCCCTTCGCCTTGAGCATCTGGATGCTCTGCTCGCGTCCCTCGGTCGCATGCGGTAGCGCCGGCACCACGAGAATTTTCATCAACGGCTCTCCGTCACCGAACGCCTTAATCGCCGCCTGGAACACCGCCGGTTCGAGAAAACGGAAAATCTCGGGCGCATTTGCCAGCAAGCCGGGACTGAACGTGTCCGTGTGCCATCCCTTAACGACCACGACGGCGCGCACCACCGCCGCGAGATCCGCAGAGCTCAGTTCAAACGGCAGTTCGCCCTTCGCCACCGGCTTCGGGTTCAGCACGAAGAAATCGATCTCGTCATCATCACGCCGCGACGACGTGATGTACTTCCGCTGCTGCCGGACAAAGAAGCCATGCAGTTCGAAGTATTCGCGGACGATCGTTTCGCTGACGGCAGACACGTCGATTTGGAGTTTACTGTTTTGAGTCGTCGGGAGGGCCGCCGCCGAGAAGTTCAACCACGAGTTCCTCCGGCACCTTCTGGCCCCAAACTACTTTGCCAATGTCCTCGGCGAGCACGAACTTGATCTCGCCGCCGCTCACTTTCTTGTCGAGTTTCATCGCGGCCAGCAGCTTCGCGCGCTGCGCGGACGTCAGGCTAATCTCCGTTGGCAAACCGGCGCGCTTGAACAAATCGCGGATGCGTTCCGCGCAACCGCCGCAGAATCCCAGCACCGCGCAGGACAACTCCGCCGCGGCAATCTGCCCGATGGAAATCGCCTCGCCGTGCAGATATTTGCCGTAGCCGAAGGAGTTCTCGATGGCGTGACCAATCGTGTGACCGAAATTTAAAATCGCGCGCAGGCCGGTCTCCGTTTCGTCCTGCCCCACGACCTCCGCCTTGATCTCGCAGCAGCGCGCCACCACTTCGCCGAGCAACTTCGCGTCGAGCTTGAGCAACTTCGCCAGCCGGTTCTCCAGTCGCTCGAAGAGCGCCTCGTCGTAAATGATCCCGTATTTAATCACCTCCGCGAGCCCGGCGCGGAACTCGCGCTTCGGCAGCGTCCGCAGCGTGTCGAGGTCGCACAGCACGAGCTTCGGCTGATAGAACGCGCCCACGAGATTTTTCCCCGCCTTGAGGTTCACGCCCACCTTGCCGCCGACCGAGCTGTCCACCTGCGCCAGCAACGTCGTCGGCACCTGCACGAACGGCACACCGCGCAGATACGTCGCCGCAACGAAGCCCGCGAGGTCACCGACCACTCCGCCCCCGAGCGCGACGATGAACGACTTGCGCTCCAGCCGATGCGACGCCAGTTCGTCGTAGCACGCCTGCACCGTCTTCAAGCTCTTCGCTGTCTCGCCCGCCGGCACGGTGATGAGCACCGGATCGAAACCCGCCTTCTTCAAGCTCGCGATGGCCGCACGAGCGTAGCGTGGCCCGACATTGCGGTCCGTGATGACGGCGCAGCGTTGACCGAGCTTCAGCTTCGCGCACTCGGCACCCAGCCGGGCCAGCAAACCGCCGCCAATAAAAATGGAATAACTCCGCTCGCGCAGCGGAACTTTGACTTGTCGCATTGGCACGAGCATACGAAGCCCGCGCCACCTGTCGCAAGCCGGCAAAGCATCCACGAGTTTCTGCTTTTGGCTCCTCCCAAAAACTCCTAGCGTTCCCGCGTGAATCAAGTGGCTCTCATCACCGGCGCTTCCCGCGGCATCGGACGCGGCATCGCGCTCGAACTCGCCAAGCTCGGCTTTGATCTCGTGGTGAATTACGCCGGCAACGAAGATGCCGCCCGCGCCACCGCCAAGGATTGCGTCGCCGCCGCAACCAGCGCCGGGAAATCGATTCGCGCGGAGATCTGCCAGGCGGATATCAGTCTGACCGCCGACCGTAGCAAGCTGATTGACTTCACGCGCTCGACGTTTGGTCGGCTCGACTTGCTCGTGAACAACGCGGGCGTTGCACCGAACGTTCGCGCGGACATTCTGGAAGCCGGCGAGGAAAGCTTTGATCGCTTGATGAACATCAACGTGAAGGGGCCATACTTCCTCACACAGCTCGCCGCGAAGTGGATGATTGAGCAGACAACTTCATCACGCGTCACGCATCACACATCAGCTCCCAAAATCATCACGATCTCGAGCATCAGCGCCTACACCGCATCCACCAATCGCGGCGATTACTGCGTCGCCAAAGCCGCGCTCTCCATGCTCACGCCGCTCTTCGCCTCACGACTGGCGGAGCATGGCATCAACGTTTACGAGATTCGCCCCGGCGTCATCGCCACTGACATGACCGGCCCGGTGAAGGAGAAATACGACAAGCTCATCGCCGATGGACTCAGCCCCATCCAGCGCTGGGGCATGCCGGAAGACATCGGCCGCGCCGTCGCCGCCATCGCGCAAGACCTGCTGCCGTTCAGCACCGGCGAGGTCATCAATGTGGATGGAGGCTTCCACCTCCGCAGACTTTGACACACGACGAGCGCTTCCAATTCCGCCCACGCATCACGTCTCACGAATCAACCGCCCCATGGCCATCAAGATCGACAACAAGCTCACGCCGCAGAAACTCGTCCCCGCCATCGAGCGGATGTTCGAGCTCTCGGCGCAGAAAATTTCCAGCATCGAGAAAACCTGGAAGCCCGCCGACGGCACGCCTGTCTTCACCGTCAAGGGCCGCTACACGTCGCGCGGCTGGACGGAGTGGACGCAAGGTTTCCAGTTCGGGTCCGCGATTCTCCAATTCGATGCCACGGGCGACACGCGCTTCCTCGACATCGGCCGGCGCAAGACCGTCGAGCTGATGGCCAGCCACGTCTCGCACATCGGCGTGCATGATCATGGGTTCAACAACGTCTCCACGTACGGCAATCTGCTCCGCCTGATGCACGAAGGCCGCATCGAATGGAACGAACGCGAGAAGGATTTCTACGAACTCGCGCTCAAGGTCAGCGGCGCCGTGCAGGCCTCGCGCTGGACGAAGCTTGCGGACGGCACGGGCTTCATCCACAGCTTCAACGGCGCGCACTCGCTCTTCGTCGATACCATTCGTTCCTGCCGTTCGCTCGCCGTCGCGCATCAACTCGGCCACGCGCTCATGGGGGAACAGGACTTCAGAATCTCCTTATTGCAACGTCTGGTGGAACACTCAATCAACACTGCCCGCTTTTCGATTTACTACGGTGAAAAGCGCGACGTTTACGACGTCCGCGGTCGCACAACCCACGAAGCAGTATTCAATGAGAAGAACGGCGCGTTTCGGTGCCCAAATAGCCAGCAGGGCTACTCCCCGTTCAGCACCTGGACGCGCGGACTGGCCTGGGCGATTTGCGGGTTTGCCGAACAACTTGAGTTCCTGTTCTCAATGCCACGAACCGAGTTGGAGAACGCGATGCCGCCAGCGTTCCTTGACATTGCAGCCTCAAAGAATGCCAGAAAAGCAAGCGACTGGTCGGCTCCATTGGTGGATTGGGTGGCCCGGGTCAATCGCAAGAAGGCGAGAGAAGCACTGGAGGCATTTGAGAAAGCCGCCGTCGCCACGGCCGACTTCTACCTCGCTCATTCCTGCACCGACGGCATCCCGATGTGGGACACCGGCGCGCCGAACCTGCATCGCCTTCCGCCGAACTACCTCACCAAACCTTCCGACCCGTACAATGCCCACGAACCCGTGGACAGCTCCGCGGCTGCCATCGCCGCTCAAGGATTAATCCGTCTCGGCAACTACCTCGCCGCCCATCGCCCATCGCCTCTCGCCTCGAAGTTCCGCCAAGCCGGCCTCACCATCGCCCGCACGCTGCTCGCCGAACCTTATCTCTCCACAAACGCGAAGCACCAAGGCCTGCTTCTCCACTCTGTCTATCATCGACCAAATGGCTGGGACTACATCGCGCCCGGCCAGAAAGTACCCAACGGCGAAAGCTCCATGTGGGGCGATTACCACCTGCGCGAACTCGCCCTGCTCATCCTCCGCGAGGCGAAGGGTCTGCCGTATCTGACGTTCTTTGGCTGCACCGGTCGGTGAAGACTTTGCCGCTTCAAGCCATGAAAACTCGCAAAACACTGCTGTTGATTGCAGCAATCGCCGTCTCGAGTTGGCTCGCATTTATTGCTTACCGAAACAACACCGAGACCAACATTCGTCTTCAAGATGGATCAACCATTACACTTGTTGGAACTGCCATTGGACGCACTGCCTTCACCACCGAGAAACCCTGGCATAAACAAGCCGGCAGACTGCTGCCTGCCCGATTTCAACAGTGGATCCCTCGTCCAACGGTCGCTCACTGCGGCAGCTACTCGAACGGTCTGACAGTTTACGTCGAGCATTCTGGCGGGCTTGGCGGTTCCACGGCATGGAACTACGCGGCAGCGGTTGCAGACGACGGTTTCCAATACCCAATGCAAGGAGGATCGTGTAGCTACGGCAACGGAAAGCGCACGGTGCATGGAATTATTCTCCCGGCGTTTCCGAGACGCCAAAGCGAATTTGAACTTGTGCTGTTCGACGCCAACCGTGCGCCGCTCGGTCGCCTGCGAGTTCAAAATCCGTTTCGTGGCCCCTTTCCTGTATGGAAAGCTGACAAAATGCCCGCTGCCAAATCGAATGGGCCAGTCGTGCTCACTCTTCTGGGACTCAAAGAACAATCATCCCGTTATTCGACCTACGTGAAACCAGAGCGGAGAATCGAATCGCCCGAGCCACGTTGGAAGAGATCCAAAATTGATCGGTGTACGTTTTCTGATCCAACAGGCAACGAAGGTTCCATTCTTCGCTTTGACGAACCGGCGTGGAAGCTGAAGCTTGAGTTGCACCGGACGCAGATGGAAGATTTCGATGCTCACGAGAGGCTCATTGTGACAAATCTCACCGTGCCGTCGGACGGCAATTTCACAGCGCTCAATATCGCAGCAGAACGAAACGGCATTCAGTTCCTCATCAACGCCCTGGCTGGCCCTGGCACGCTCTGCATCACAAACGGAACGAACTTTGGGATACTGCCAAACAGTTCTGGTAGCGGGTCAAGCTGGTCTACCAGTTCCGACGGCAAAACGATTGTGGAAGAATGGAGTAGCGCCCAGCCGAGTTTTCTAGTCGAAATCACCGGAACCTCTCCAAACCCGCGCATTAACTTTCGCCTGACATCCGATACTGGTCAGGAGATACCACTTGATGAATCCAGTGGCGGATACACAAGAGCCGGACGAGCCAACACGTTGGTTTACCACAAGAAGTTCACGCCTCCGGCCGACACTAGAAGGGTTCGCCTCGACATTAGCGTCAGTCGCCCGCTCGAAGTCGACTTCTTGATCGACCCCAGAGATATTCGCCGGGCAGCAAACGCAAATCCATGAGCACCCCCTTCAAACTCACCCGCATCCCGACGCTCAAAACCGTCGCTGACTTTCGCAATCACATCGCGGCCCTCGGCCTCGATCTGCCATGTGAGGACACGATCGCGTCCGGCAAGGACTCACCGCTGACGCAGGCC
Source organism: uncultured Bifidobacterium sp. (assembly GCA_964491875.1). Taxonomy (GTDB): domain Bacteria; phylum Verrucomicrobiota; class Verrucomicrobiia; order Limisphaerales; family JADJPG01; genus JADJPG01. The sequence continues at coordinate 42,613 of CAZBIC010000004.1, read as the reverse complement.
ATTCCCGATCTCACGGTAAACGGCAAGCGCATCGGCAATCGCTGGGCAATTCATCCGATGGAAGGCTGGGACGCCACCACAACCGGCGGCGCGACGGATGAAGTGCGCCGACGCTGGCAGCGCTTCGGCGAAAGCGGCGCGAAGGTCATCTACGGTGGGGAGGCGATGGCCGTGCGCCCGGACGGACGCGCGAATCCGAACCAACTCATCATCACGGAAGAGAACGCGCGCGACCTCGCGGAGATTCGCGAGCTTCTCGTGAAGGCGCATCGCGAGCGTTACGGCACGGCGGACGATCTCGTCATTGGCTTTCAGCTCACGCACTCCGGCCGGTTCTGCAAGCCGACTGACAAGAAGCGCATGGAGCCGCGCGTCGCCTTCCGCCATCCGATTCTCGACCGCAAGTTCAACGTCACGAGCGACGCGCAGGTCTTCACCGACGCGGAGATCGAGGAACTCATCCAGTGCTACATCCGCGCCGCGAAGATCGCGCGCGACGTCGGCGCGGATTTCGTCGATCTCAAGCACTGTCACGGCTACCTGCTCCACGAATTTCTCGGCGCACACACGCGGCCCGGCAAGTTCGGCGGCAGCTTCGAGAACCGCACACGCATCCTGCGCGAGGTCATCGCCGGCATTCGAGCGAGCGGGAATCCCATCGACATCGGCGTGCGCCTGAGCGCGTTCGACTTCGTGCCGTTCAAGACCGACCCGACGCGCGCCGAACCGGGCAAGCTCGGCCCCGGCATCCCGGAAGATTTCTCGCACTGCCTGCCCTACCACTACGGCTTCGGTGTGAACGCGAGCAACCCCGTGGAATACGATCTCACCGAGACTTTCCAGTTCGCCGAACTCTGCGCGCAACTCGGCGTGAAGATTCTCAACCTCAGCGCCGGTTCGCCCTACTACAACCCACATATCCAACGTCCCGCTGCGTATCCGCCGAGCGACGGCTATCAGCCGGCGCACGATCCGCTCATCGATGTCGCACGGCAGATCAATGTGGTGAAGCAGGTGAAGGAGCGGATGGCGAAGGCCCAATGTTCAATGCCCAATGTCCAATGCCCGATTGTGATCGGGACGGCTTACTCCTACCTCCAGGAATATCTGCCACACGTCGCGCAACATGCGGTGCGCAATGGGTGGACGGACATGGTCGGCCTCGGCCGCATGGTGCTCAGCTATCCCGAAATGCTCGCCGACGCGACCACGAAGGGCGCGCTCACGCCGAAGCTCATCTGCCGCACCTTCAGCGACTGCACCACCGCGCCGCGCAACGGCATCATCAGCGGCTGCTACCCGCTCGACGATCACTACAAGGCGCGCCCGGAGTTTCAGGAGTTGAAAGCGGTCAAGAAGGCGACCGGCGCATAAACTCAATTCCGCGTTCCGTTTGCCTCACCACAAACCCGCCGCTAGGTTGCCGCCATGAAACGGTTATTCATTTCGTGCGCGACATCGCTGAGCGTTGTCACCTCCACAGTCGGGGCATCGCTCTCCGTGCCCACCACCTTTCGCGGAATGTGCGACGCCTCGGCGGCAGTCAGTCTTACGCCAGATTTGTTCGCCGTGGCGAATGACGAGGACAACATCCTGCGCGTCTACAGTCGCAAGGCGGGCGGGTTGCCCTCGCAGAGCTTCGACATGACGTCGTTCCTGCGCATCGGGAAGAAATCCCCGGAGGCCGATATCGAGGGCAGCGCCGTCATTGGCGACAACGTGTTCTGGATCACCTCGCACGGGCGCAACGCCAAAGGCAAAGACTCACCTAATCGCGAACGCTTCTTTGCGACTTCATTCACCATCACGAACGACATCGTGAAGATGGTGCCCGTTGGCAAACCATATCCGAAACTCCTCGACGATCTCGTGCGCGAACCGAAGCTCGCCCGCTTTAATCTCGCCGCTGCCTCCCAACGCGCCCCGAAAGAACCCGGCGCACTGAACATCGAGGGGCTCACCTCCACGCCCGAGAACACGCTGCTCATCGGCTTCCGCAATCCCATCCCGCAAGGCAAGGCGCTGCTCGTGCCGCTGCTCAATGCGAACGAGGTGATTCTTGGACGCCCCGCGCGATTCGGCGACGCCATCCAGCTCGACCTCGGCGGCTACGGCATCCGCAGCATCGGTCGCGACAAGGACAACTATCTCATCATCGCCGGCTCTTTCGGGAGCGACGGCGAATCTCGCGCCTACACTTGGAAAGGCGGCTCCGATGCTCCCGTGCCCATGGCTGGCGTGCGGTTTCCCGGATTGAATCCCGAGGGGCTCGCCTACTCGAACGAGCGCGGACAGACCGATTTCTTCATCCTCAGCGACGACGGCACGCTCAAGATCAACGGCGAAGACTGCAAACGCATCCGTAATCCTGCCTACCGCCAGTTCCGCGGCTACGGGCTCGTGCCATAATCTTCGCGAGCCATTTTCACGCCGGCTGCTGCACCCGGATTTAATCGTCATTTCAGGTTCGTTCCGGCACACTGTCACCTGTGCGAATCCTCGTGGTTGAAGACGAACCGAAGGTGGCGCGTTTTCTCGAACGCGGCCTGCGGCAGCAATCCTACGCCGTCGACGTCGCACCCGATGGCCCCGAAGGGCTGCACCTCGCACGCGAGAACGGCTACGACCTCATCGTCCTCGACGTGATGCTGCCAGGAATCGATGGCTTCTCGGTCCTGCGTGAACTCCGTCGTCAGCAGGAACAACCCCGCGTGCTCATGCTCACCGCGCGCGATGGCGTTCACGATCGCGTGCGCGGCCTCGATCTCGGCGCGGACGATTATCTCGTCAAACCGTTCGACCTCGATGAATTCCTCGCCCGCGTGCGCGCCCTGCTCCGCCGCAGCGGCACGGACGCTCCATTGCTGCTGACCGTTGCGGATCTGGAGCTTGATCCTCGAACCCGTTCCGTCCGCCGTGCTGGTCAATCGGTGGAACTCACCGCCAAGCCATTCGCGATTCTCGATCTGCTCATGCGCCGCGCCGGCGAAGTGGTGACGCGCGCTGAACTCGCCGAACACGTGTGGGATCGGTTCTTCGATCCGTTCAGCAACGTCATCGATGTCACCATGCATCAGCTGCGCGACAAGGTGGACCGCGGTTTCAGCCCGCGCTTGATCCACACCGTGCGCGGCGTCGGCTATGTCCTGCGCGATGCGAAAGGCCCGCCGTCGCGATGAAATCTCTTCCTCCCATTATTCTCTGGGCCGTGGCTCTGGCGATGATTGGAACCGGCGGATTCTGGACCGCCGAAGCCAACCGCCGCGACTACGAGCAAACCCAGAACATTCTCTCCATGCAGTCGCAGATGATGGCGCGGCATGTGAACCCGCGGAAGCCGGAGTACTCGGCGCATTTTCAACGCATCGTCGCCGGCAATCCACGTCACCTCCGCGTGCTGCTCTACGATCTCTCCGGCTGGGAAATCGGCCGACCCGCCGGCTCCACCCTGTCACTCCCGCTCAATGACACCGCCGCGCGAATGGCGTTCCCATCACTGCTCTCGCCACGTCACGATGAGACGCCGCTGGAACCGTTCAAGGGCATCCCGGATTTCGTCGCCAATGAGCCGCGGCTCTACAACCGCCACTTCGCCACCAACATCATTGGCGCAGCCTGGATCGCCGAACTCCCCAGCAGCGGCGGTGATCGCTGGCTGGTCGCGACAACATCCGTGAACGACTACGACGAGCTCGCCCGGCGCTCCTACATCAGCGCCTGGCTGCAGGCGGCCATGCGGCTCAGCGACGCGTTACGCCCGCTCCACGATCGCTGGATTGTCTTTGGCGGATTCACCGCGCTGCTGCTCGCCCTCACCGGCGGATGGCATTGGTGGTCGCTTCGGCAAATCCGCGCGCTGCATCTCGCCGCCGACACCGCGGAACGGTTGGAACTGAATCAACTCGCCTCCACACGATTCAACGTCTCAACCGGCGATCCCGACAGCCAGCGCCTGCTCCGCGCCTGCAATCGCCTGCTCGAACGCGTCACCGAAGTTCACCGCGCGCAACAACGCTTCGTCGCGGATGCCGCACACGAACTCCGCACGCCGCTCACGATTCTTCGCGGCGAAATTCAGGTCGCCTTGCGCGAGCCGGGCAATCATCCGTTTCTCGTCCAGACGCTCCGCAGCAATCTCGACGAATGTGTTCATCTCTCCCGGCTCGTCGAGAGCCTGCTCACGCTCGCGCGTTCGGATGCCGGGCAGGTGCTCGCCGTGCGGCAGGCCGTCGACCTCGCCGCCGTCGTGAAACAAACGCTCGCGAAGCTGGAACCACTCGCCTCCCAGCGCCACGTCCTGCTCCAGTTCAATCCCGACACATCGAGCGGCGCAAACTGGACCTTGTCCGGCGACGCCGTCGCGCTGGATCGCGTGGTGTTCAATCTGGTCGAGAACGCAATTCTCCATTCGCCTGAGAATCATCCCGTGACACTCACGCTCGCGGCAAAACCGGGAACCGTTTTACTCGAAGTCGCGGACCAGGGCATCGGCATCGCGCCGGAACATCTCCCGAAGTTGTTCGATCGTTTCTATCGGGTGGACGCCGCGCGTCGTCGCTCGGATGGCGGTGCTGGTCTGGGGCTGGCCATTGTGAAGACGTTGGTCGAAGCGCACGGCGGCACCGTTCACGCGCGCAGCGAAATCGGCGTAGGCAGCAGCTTCACCGTCGAACTGCCGCGCGCCGCGGGCGTGAATTGAACTTCGGTCAGGAGAATTGGATGGCTGTCGGTGGTAGGGCGCATCGCTCCGCGTGCGCCGGTTGGACATCGCACTGACGAAGCGGAGCGCGCGCGGAGCGACGCGCCCTACCTTTCGCGCCAGCGCATACTCCCAACCTTAAATCGATTTCAGGTTGGCCTAACCGTGGTTTAAGGAGGCGCCCGTTACCCTGCGGGCATGATACGTGAAGTTGTCCGTCAGCGAAGACTCGGGATTCTTCTGCTTCTGGCGATCACGCTGGCCGCTGGCAACGCGCAACCAGTGTTGCAGATCAATCCGGCAGCTGACGGAAGGTGGCGACTCAACGCGACGAACCTCGGCACGAATAGCGCCGTCATCGAGCAAACCTCCCGCCTCGATTCGACGAATCAGTGGAGCCTCGCCCCTGCTGCGCTTGGTGGAACCCTCAAGCCGTCCGGTGCACAGCAATTCCTCCGGCTCCGAGTCGTGCCGGCCACGCCGCCCGCTCCCGCCTCCGAATCGCCCGTCGCGTTCACGACGCCTCCGACAACGGTGCGTGGCGGCGACAGCGTTTCCTTCCCGCTCACCGTCTTCACTCCCATCGCGAGTCTGCAATGGCTGGTCAACGGCATTCCCGGCGGGTCGGCGGATTCCGGTCCGATCACCACCAACGGCCTCTTCACCGCGCCCTTGCTGGAGACGAATCGCGTCGTCGAGATCCGCGCCCGGGCCGTGCTCGCCAGCGGGACCATCGCGGAAGCCATTTCGTTCCTCACCGTTCTCGGTGCGGACATTCCCGTCGGCCCGCGCTCCATCGTCGCGAACACGGGCGGCTTCGTCTGGTCGGAAGACAGGGAATTGCGCCTGTTCGCGCCGCCGGGCGCGCTGTCCGCCGACCAGATTCTCAGCGTCAGCAACGCGCTCGATTCGGCGATCGACCACGACACCGACGAGTTTGAAACGCTCGCGCTGTTCGAAGCGCATCCGGACGGAATCCAATTCGCGCAACCAGTCAGCGTCGAGTTCCCACTGAATCGATGGGTGGAGCCCAGCACCGTGTTGCCCTTGTCCGTTGCGAGCACCGGTTCGCCCGTCACGTGGAACAAGGAATCCACCGCGACCGTATTGCCCGGCGGGTTGCGCGCCACGGCAGCGCTGCCGCACTTCTCGCTCTGGTCGATCCGCCGTCGACTCATCACGGGCCCAACGCTGCCGGCGATTCCCGTTGTGACGAACGTCCTGCCCTCGCGCCTGCGTGAAGGCGAATTGCGCCCAATCCTGATCTCCGGCTCCGGGCTGGGCGCCGTCCGCAACATCACCGTCCATGAACTCGACGGCGCGCGAACGACACACCTGACCGTGCGTTCATCCATCAGCGTGCCCGCTGCGCCGCACCAGCTCGGCGTGCTGCTCAAATCGTTCCCCAACACGAATCAACCCGTCGGCCAGGATCGTCAGTATCGCATCCGCCTCACCGTCGGCTCAGGCCGGTTTACCGATGTGATCGTGACGGTGACCGGACTCAACGAGTTCGATCTCCAGCCGCAAAGCATCTTCACCGTGCCGCCGGTGCCCGGGACGAATCGCGCACTCTACTCGCGCATCCGGCTTTCGCTCTTCTCCACGCTCACCAATCAGGCGCGCGTGCTTGCGTGGCGGGCGACGGATGAAGTGACGGTCGGTGGCACGATCGTTTCGACGGGGCTTCGTGGTCCGGACGGCGAAGGACTTTTCCCCGGCTACCTGCCAGAGCCAGAACGCTCCTACAGCGACTCAGGAGGAGGCGCCATTGCCTCATATCCGTCGAACTTCGAAGTCACCGGACAGCCCGGCAAACCGGCGCTGGTCGTGAATCTCAACGATTACCTGCCCGGCTCCCTCAACCGGATCTTCGGTCAACCGGGACATGCCGGCAGCGACTCTTCTGTGTGGATTCTCGACCCGCTTCTTCCCCTGCCCATCCGCGGCGAAGCCATGTATGGGCACTACGACAGAACCCTCGCGCAGCGCATCAACAGTCGCGACGAGTCCGACTACAATTTCTGGCATGAACTCGCGGACGAGCTCACGGAGGATCATCCGGAAGGCCGCAAAGGACATCAGGGGCGACCGGGCGGATTCGTCGCGCGCCAACCGTGGTCCGGCTTTCACATCGGCGCACGGATGATTCAGCCCGGCGGCGGTGGTGGTGGCGGCGGCGCATCCTACCGGCCGTGGGGATACCGATTTCGCACCACGCCAGCGATCGGACTGGGCGGAGGCTCCGGCGGCGGCGGCGGCAACGCCATCAGTCTCGCGTCCGGCGGGACCCTGAACGTCACCGAGTTTTCGATCGTGGACACTTCCGGTGGCAACGGCGGCGCAGGCGGGCGACCGAGCCCGAATGCTTTTGAAGACTGGGAAACGATCGGTCAGGGCGGCGGCGGTGGCCCCGGCGGCGCGGGCACGATTCATTTGCTCGCGGGCGAACGGCTCTTCGACACGGCGCGCGGCGGCGGCCTGCGGCACATCGCGGGCGAGTGGGGCGCTGGCGGTTTCCTCATGACCGTTCACACGCACAACCAGGCCGTGCCGAAATCGTGGTACGCGCCCATCCCGGATCCACCAGCCCGATCGCAGGCGGAAGTTGCGGGGCCGGACTTCAACAACGCCGCGAACGGATTGCAGACCAGCATCCGCGTCAGCCGGCTCGTCGAAGCGCAGGCGATGAACCCCACGCTGCAGGACGTCGTCGTGCGCGTGATCAATCGCGCCGGCGAACGGGAATTTCGCGTGCGCGGCATCACCGCACGGACTCGCAGCGTGCGACTGCTGCTCCAGCCCGGCACGAACTCCATCTTTGTCACCGCCATCCGCGACCACGCCGTGTTGAATCGCGAGATCGTGGTGCTCGACACGCCAGACTCGGACGGCGATGGCATCGGCGACGCGGACGAAATCCTGATCGGCCTCAACCCCAACTCGCCGGACAGCGACAACGACGGCATTCCCGATGGCGAGGAATGGCTCAACGGCGGTAACTCACTGCCCGGCGACGCCGATGGCGATGGCTTCCCCGACACCGTGGAGAACGAGGCCGGCTCCGATCCGCTCGATCCCGCCAGCACCCCGCTGAACACCGGCCTCGGTAACGGAGTCAACCGCGCGATCATCATCGCCGGCCCGCAGAGCACCCGTGCGGTACGACCGGCGGCCAGCGTGAGCACGGGCTTCGTCACGTCGCTGCCGCAATCCACCCGCGCCGTCCGCCCGGAGGTGACCGGTCTGCACAGCGTCGGAGGAACTTTCGTTCCCGCCTCACCGCAATCCACGCGCGCCGTGCGGCCGTTACTTGCGCCCACGATGTCGTTGACCAACGGCATGCACATCGCCACGCCGCAATCGCCGCAGTTGATACGCTCCATTTTCTGAAACCGAAACAGTCCCAATAGTTCCCAGCCATGAAAACACTCCGAACCTTCGCCGTCGCCTGCGCGCTGTCCGTCGCATCGCCCGTGGTCGCGCAAAACCAAAACCTAGTCATCCCGAACATCAGCAGCGGTCAACTCGGGCCGTTCGAGCCAACAACGATCACCACCAACGTCGTGCTGCCAGAGAATGGCCGATTGAACTTCACCCGGGTTCACATCCCTTCAGGCACCACCGTGCAGTTCATTCGCAACGCTGCGAACACGCCGGTCTATCTGCTCGCGTCCGAAGGCATCACCAATCATGGCATCATCGTCCTCAGCGGCGAGAGCGGCAACGCCATCCGTGGCGGATTGCCCGGGCCGGGCGGATTCCACGGCGGCAATCCCGGCGCGTTCGGCAGTCAGCCGGGCGATGGACTCGGCCCGGGGGCTGGACGTGGTGCTGCGGCGGATCCCGGCCAGGCATCGTATGGTTCCACCGCCAACCCGGCGAACCCGCTCGATGGCCAGACCTATGGCAGCCGCTTCCTCATCCCGCTCGTGGGCGGTTCAGGTGGCGGCGGCTCCGCCACCATTGGTGGTGGCGGCGGTGGTGGCGCCATTCTCCTCGCGTCCAGCACCCACATCACGAACAGCGGCATCATTCGTGCCTGGGGCGGACAATCGGCTGGCTACGGCTCGGGCGGCGCGGTGCGCCTGCTCGCTCCCGTCATCAGCGGCGGAGGCATGATCGACGTCGCCGGCTGGAACCCCACAGACGGCAACGGGCGCATCAGTTGCGAAATGATCGAGCGCTCGAACTTCAGCATGAACCTTACGCCGGCCGGCCCATGGATCGTCACCACGAACTTCGTTCCCTTCGTCGAACCACCGAACCCGCCGCGCCTGCGCGTCGTGAGCATCGCGGGAATTCCCATTCCCGTGGACGCACCCGCCGGCTACACCGTCGTACTCCCGCTCAACGCGCCCGCCAATCAAACTGTCGTGATCGAAGCCACCGGTTTCGGCGTCGAAGTGCCGGTGGATCTCCGCATCACCCCAGCGAACGGCCCCGCGCTGCCGCTCGTCTCCGATATCATCAACAACGCGCTGGCCGAACCGGCCGTCCAAAGCTTCGCTGTGTCGCTGCCCTCCAACGTCCCGCTGACGTTCAACGCCTGGACGCGGTGAGCTTCTGAAACTTCCGCGCGCGTTCCTCAATTCGTTGTCGTTCCCGCCATCATGAAACTCCGCCACCTCTTCCTCATCGCTCTCGCCGCGCAGCTCACTCTCGCCAGTCACGCGCAAGTCGCCGGCACACTCGATGCCAGCTTCATCGCGGACACCGCTCGCGTCACCGGCGGCGTGGTGAACAAAATTCTCGTGCAGCCCGACGGAAGGATTCTGATCGCGGGACGCTTCGGATTCGTGGGTGGCGAGCCTCGACGTGGCATCGCGCGGCTCGAGCCCAATGGCGGGGTGGAGTCAACGAACACCTTCGATCCCGGCACGGGAGTGAGCGAGGAAATCTTCTCCATGGCCCTCCAGTCGGACGGGAAGATTCTCATCGGTGGCGATTTCACGAGGGTGAATGGCGTGAACCGGTCCCGCATCGCGCGACTGAATTCCGATGGCTCGCTGGACACCACGTTTGATCCCGGCAGCGGCGCCGTCAGCTCGCCGGCGGCGGTTTACGCGCTGGTGGTCCAGCCGGATGACAAGATTCTCGTGGGCGGCCGCTTCAACACCATGAACGGCGAAGCGCGGACGAACATCGTGCGTCTCGAACCGAACGGTACCGTCGAGACCCTTGCGACCTTCAACCCCGGTGGCGGCACCACGGGTCCTTCCAGCACCGGCACCATCTTCGCGCTCGCGCTGCAGCCCGACGGAAAAATCCTGATCGGCGGCCAGTTCACCAACGTGAACGGTCAGGCGCGCAGTCGGCTCGCGCGGCTCCACTCGGATGGCAGCGTCGAAGATCTCTCCACGTTCAATCCCGGCACCGGCACGGACGGAACGGTGCGCTCGATCCATCTCCAGTCGGACGGACAGATTCTTGTGGGCGGCGCGTTCCTAAATTTCAACGGCACCTCACGGCGCGGCCTCGCGCGCTTGAATCCCGACGGCAGCATGGAGGCGGACGCAACCTTCAGCATCGGCACGGGCACTCAAGATGGCTTCAGCCCGGGCACCGTCGACAGCGTGCAGCAGCAGACGGACGGAAAGATCGTCATCAGCGGTCGCTTCACGAGCTTCAACGGCGTCGCGCTCGGAAACATCGCGCGCCTCAACGCCGACGGTTCGCTCGAAGGTCTCACCACGTTCAATCCGGGTGGCGGAACGTCCGGTCCGTTCGGCAACGCGCGCGTTTACAGCGTCGCCATTCAAACCAACGGCAGCATCGCGCTCGGCGGACAATTCACCGCCGTGAGCGGTCAACTACGTCGGCTCGTGGCGCGGCTCCGGCCCGATGGTTCGTTGGAATCCGATCTCGAGTTCCACGCCGGGCTCACCGGACTTGGCGTGAATCCCGGCATCGTGAACGCGCTCGCCGTTCAGCCGGATGGACGCATCGTGGTGGGCGGTCAGTTTCAAGCGATTGCCGGCCGGCTCAGCGGCAGCATCACCCGTTTGTTCGCCGATGGCCGGATCGACAAGTCGTTCGACCCGGGCTCGGGAACATCGGAAGACGCGCCGGTGTTCGCCGTGGCGGTGCAGAACGACGGGAAGATTCTCCTCGGCGGCCAGTTCAATGCGGTGAATGGAGAGAATCGTTACCGGCTCGCCCGCTTGCATCGGAACGGTCGCGTCGAGAGCACCGAAACGTTCCATCCGCAGATCGCGTCGCCGAGTCAGGTGAACTGCCTCGCGCTGCAAGCGGACGGAAAGATCCTCATCGGCGGCACCTTCACCGTCGTCGAAGGCCAGCCTCACCGCGGCATTGCCCGGCTCCACAACGACGGTTCACTGGACACGACGTTTAATCCGGCTACCGGCGTCAGCAATCGTTTCGGCGGCACCGTTTACACCATGGCGATCCAGGCCGACGGCGCGATCGTGATCGGTGGGGACTTCACCAGCGTGAGCGGCCAGGCCCGGACGAATCTCGCACGGCTGAATCCCGACGGCTCGTTGCAAAGCCTCGCGCAATTCGCCAACGGCACCGGCGCCAATGGCTCCGTGCGTGCGGTCCTCGCGCAGGCGGACGGACGCCTGCTCGTGAGCGGATCCTTCACGAACCTCAACGGCGAGTATCGCAACGGCCTCGCGCGATTGGAGCCCGACGGCAGCGTGGAGACCACTGCGGCATTCGATCCCGCCGGAGCGCAAGCGGGCGGTTCAGGCGGAGCGATGGCGTTGCAAGCAGACGGACGAATCGTGCTTCCCGCCCGCCGACTGCTCGCGACTGGCGCGAACGAAACGACGGCGACGTTTGATGTCGGGCTCGGCGCAAACGGCCCGGTCAACGGACTCGCGCTGCAAGCGGATGGAAAGATTCTCCTGCTCGGCAGCTTCACTGCCGTGAACGGCGCGCAACGTCACGGTCTCGCGCGCCTGCTCAACGATCCCGCGAGCGCATCGTTGACGACCTGGAGCAACAACCACGTTCGCTGGACGCGCAGTGGCTCCGCGCCGGAAGTTGGTTACGCGACGTTCGAACTTTCCGTCGACGGGGGCGAGACCTGGGCACTGCTTGGCGTAGGCACTCGGAACACGGACGGCTGGGAGCTCTCGGACATCGAACTGCCCGCCAACGGTCTCCTGCGCGCCCGTGGCCGAACCGCTGGCGCGGAGGCGGTCGGAAGCGCCGGGCTTGTGGAAAGTCAATTGACCCTTGTGACAGACGCACCCGAACTGCGTTTCAGCGAATTCAATGCGACACCCGCTCCGGACGGTGGAACCGGCCGAACAATCCGGGCGAAAGTCGAAGGCGGTCGTGCTGCAGCAGGTTTGTCACTCGAACTCCAAGCCTCCAGCGATCTCGACGGCTGGATAACCATCGCGACCATCACCGCCAACGCGGAAGGCGTCGCCGAGTTCAACGTCGTGGACAGCTTCGATGGAGACCAGCGGTTCTATCGTGTCGTCCGGCCTTGAAGGCGCGGGACGGAATGAGGTTACCGCTCAATACTTCCGGCGAGCGGCACGCAGCTCCTCGATAGCTTTGATGATCGCGCCGGGCGTCTCGAACTTCATACCGGGAAAATACCGCCGCACCTTGCCATCACGATCAACCAGCGCGATGTGGTCCGACTTGCGAAAACCGCCGGGCATTTCCATGTGCGTGGCATTCGTGTCGCGGGAGAGAAAACTAGTTTCGATCAATTGATAGACGGAGCGTCTGTCGCCCGTAAGGAAGAGCCAGCGTTCGGCATCGGCGCCGAACTGCTTCGCAAACTTCGTCAGCACCGCCGGGGAATCCGTGCCCGGATCAACCGTCAGCGAGAGCAGTTGCACATCGTTCTGGCCAGCGACCAGTTTCTGCACCTCGGCCATCCGTTGATTGACGAGGGCGCAGGAAATCGAGCAACCGGTGTGGACGAAATTCACAACGAGAAACTTGTCGCGCAAGTCACTCAAGCCCACCGCGCGACCGCTTCGTTCCGTGAGATTGAAATCCACAAGACGTCGCTCGCCGAGCGCCAATTCGCTCTCGCCACCACCAGAACGCAATGTCGTGATGAGGACGACTCCCGCCGCCACAGCCACCGCCAGCAGCGACGCGCCCCACAGGAATATGCGGTCATCCGCCTGGGATGGCAGAGCCGCGGCTCCAGCCGCTTCGGTTGGGACTGACTCAGATTTAGCTGACATGCGGCGAACCATAGCAGTCCAACGTCACGGATCAACTGCGCGACAAAAGTTCATCACCAACGCGCCCGAGAAATTGAAAAGGGCGGGAGGCCATCAACGCCTCCCGCCCACGCGTTTCTTAAAGTTTAGCGAAGCCGTCGCTCAGTCCGGCTTGTGTGCGCTGTGGCACGCCTTGCAGTTCACAGCCTCTTTATATTTCGCTGCGCCGTCCGCCGCGCCCTTCTGCAGCGCGATGGCCGCTTCCAGCACCTTGCCAGTCTTTTCCTTCCAGCTCGCTTCATCACCCTTCGGCGGCTTGGCCGTGGTCATGGCCTTGTAACCGGCGACCAGCTGGGCGAGTTCGTCCTTGCTGGCCTTGCCATCGACCGCTTTCTTGCAAACCGGGTCCACGCCCTTCGGGGCCTTGTGGAAATCCTTCATGAACTTCTTGGTGGCGTTGTCGCCGTCAGCCGCATGGAGATTGGTGACGAGAAACGAGGCGGCAATAGCGGCCGCCACGGTGGTAACAATGCTGAGTGTGATGAATTTTTTCATGTGAGTTGATTGAACGTTCGCCATTCCAGACAGCCGAGACCTCAACGCGGTTTCACATCGTCCGAAATTCAGGGAACGCCGAAAATTGGCAGGACGACGCCATCGCGCGCAAGGGGATTTCCCGACTGCGCTTGCCTGCTACTCCCAGGCGCAAAGCCGCTCCACTGCCGCGGCCGAACCATCCCGCAGCCAGCCGTCAAGCTGCGCCTGATCCTTGAGTTGCTGCCCGCGCACTCGGGGCACCACCATGAAGCGCGATTCCAGTTCCGATAGCCCCGTCATGTCCACCCATAGCTTCTCGAACTGCACAACCGGAAACACGTCCTCCTGTCCGTGACCCCAGCGTTTCTTCACGTCCTTGATCGTCACGTAGGTCGGCATCTTCGACGCTACCGCACGCACCGCCGCCGTCACCTTGGCCTCGTCCGAAAGTTCCTGACGCGTTAACCCGAACACGCCCAGCAAACGTTCGACATCAATCCAGCAGCTGTTCGAGTTGTAATAGGTGAGACCAAACTCCGCCTCCTCACGCGGCATCGCCAGTCCCTCGACCAACCGCACGCGCCCGTTCACCCGCGCGAGACCACCGCCGCGATCCTCAATGCGACGGGTGATCACCTCAAAACTCAACCCCGCGCCACTCGCAATGTGGCATCCCAGCAACGCAGGAGACACATCCGCGCCCACCGTATCGATGTTGTGCAGAAACAAATTCTTCAACTGCGGGCGCTCCCGCAGGAGACCGCGCAGCACGCCGTTGCGAAACAAGTTTGGCACCTCGAACCAATGGCCGACGGGATGCAGGCATTGGAGCGGCAGGTTGTCCGTGTAATCCGAAGCTTCGCCCGCGCCACGCGCCCAGCCGATCAACGCCGTGCGCAAGCTGTCGCGCACTTTCTGCTGCTGTTCATCGAGCATCTGCTGCGGCATTTCCTCCCAGGCGAACCGCAGATCGCGCACCGTCGGAATCATTCGCAACCCGACTGACCGGCCGCGCGACAGAATCACCGAGCCTTCGTAACCATAACTCTGCTGACGCGCCAAAAACTCCGCCGTCGGCGCGTGCGTCAGGTAACTCGTCGTGAACACGTGCGGCAACGTCATGCCCGCCTCGCGCGACACGCGACGGCTCTTGGCCAGGTGCGTTTCGAGGAAGGTCCGATGTTTCCCGCCCAGCTTGCAGAACGGATGCAGCGCCTTCACCACGCCCGCGCCCTGCGTCCAGCGGCTGCCCGCGCCCGCCGCCAGCGTCACCACCGCGACTTCGCCGCGATGCAACGATTCACGCCCTAGCTTTTCCCAGTCGCGACTGCGCGTTGCATCCGCCGATACGTCCATCACGTCTTCAGCGCGCACATCTTCGATCACCACGCTCGCCGGAAGGCGATTCTGCGCGAGACCGATTCGACCGTCCTTCAAGTCACCGCGAATCTGCTCGTGCTGTGTGCGATCAAATCCATTCTCCTCCAGCAACGCCGTCAGTGAAGCACCGCCGCCTGACTCTTCCCTGCCCCGTGGCACCAGCGCATCGAACAACGTCTGCACCATACCGCGCAGCTCCGGCTTGCTGCGACACGCCGCGCCGAACCGATCCAGCTCCGCACGACGCAACGCCGTCAATTCGCGCTGCTCCAGCCGCAGCAACGCCGGCACCGTCAGCGCGTAGTAGCCCGGCGGCATCAACGCATCGGCGCCCTCGATCAAATCAGCGAATGTTCCGCGCTCGTTGATCGCAAAATCGTAAACCACCGGCTCCATCGCGAACGGCAGCGCGTTCTCCAGCTCACGCTTCGTCTGCAACATGATCTCCTGCAAGCGCCTCTGCGCCTCGGCCTTCCTCTCTGGAGCAAAGATGAATCCCATGCCGCCACCCGACATGCCGCCGAGCATCCAGAAACCCCAGAACGCGTCGCCGAACTCCGCGCGCACGCGATTGATGATCGTCTCGGTGTAATGATTCGTCGCCCAAGGAATGATCGTCTGGATCGGCCCGCGAAAGTTCCGCGTCGTCGCCGCGCCCACTCCGCGAATATCGCCGTGCTTCAGCGCGCCGAGAACTTCATCGAGAATGCCCAGTGCCTCTCGACGCCCGTGCCACTCCGCCTCCGAGCGCAGGAGATACTTCTCAGTCACCATCTCCAGAATCGGCCCGACGTTCTGCGCCATGCCGCCGTGAACGAGCACCAGGCTCTCCTGCAGCTTGCGACGCGTCTCCGGCGACGCATCGTTCGCGTCGAGCACGCGATGCTTCGGCATCAGGCGTCCGCGGCTCACGCCGAACTCCGGATCGCCTTCACCCGCCGCCACGCCTTCGATCAACTTCATTCCCGGCCACACGCCACCGCTGTCCTGCCAGCCACCGCCCGAACCGCCCAGCCATTCGCCGAGCAACGCCCGCGCGAGGACGAGACGCCGTTCACCTTCCTGCAATGTTCCAGTGAGCGAAGCCGCCTGACCCGTCGCACGCATGCAGACGCTGATGAGCGCCGCGAGCAGGTTCGTGGAAACAGCGAGCCGCGAACCTTTCGGAATGTTGTTCACGCTGCTGACCAGTTCGAGTCCGCGGCCCGGTCCGGCCATGCGCGCGAGCAATTCAGCGAGGCTTTGTCCTGAACCTTCCAGTCCCGGTGGAACGAGACCGCTCGCGATCACCGCCGCCTTGAGCAGGCCGAGGTAATCCTTTGCGAAGTCGAACACGTCGCTGAGGCTGGAGATGTCCGCACTGGCGCCGAGGTCCACGCTCACGAGACGCAGCACCGGCTCTTCGATGACGCGCAAATACGCTTCGACCGGCGGACGCGGTGTCGCGTCGCGGCCGTGCACGCTGAGGTCGATCGACACGTTCAACACGCGCGCGCCCTCGGGGAAATCCATGCCGAGGAAAAAGATGTCGCTCCAAGCCGAGTGCGTGAGGTCCATGCGCACCGGCGTGCATTCGCGCAGAATCGGGAACGCCCCCGCCGCGTCGGGGCGCAACAATTCCGGGCGGATGCGCAGTGGCTGATCCGCCGGATGGCCCATGCGGAACATCCATTGATTGCCGCGCACGGAACGCACCGAGCGCCGCACTTGATCCGCCAACGTCTGGAACGCCAGCCGGTGATACGCCGTCGCCAGCGCGGAGCAGAGTCCGTCAGAAGGGCCGTTGATTTCTTGCGCGGTCAGAAACGAGTCGATCGCTTCTTCGAAGCGTCGATGCAGCAGATGCTCGTAGCCGTGGAAAGGAATCAGCGCCGTCGAACCTTTGCCTTCAATCAATCGCGCCGGCAGGTGAAATCGGTAAATCGCGTGGAGGAAGAACAGCGCGCGAACACGTTCGTAGAGATTGTCCGCCTGACGCCGAAACGCATCGAGCATCGACGCCTCTGTTTGCAGCGCCTCCTGCGAAAACCCCGCGCACGCCGTGTCGAGCGACTGGTCGCGCAGCGTGGAATCGGTCGCGGTAATGATGTCAGTCAGATTGCGCATGGACGAATCAATCCCTGGGAGCGCGACTGTGCTGAAAGCCAGTCGCAGCTGGTTCGAGAATCCGTGAAGCTGCGGCTGGTCTGCGACACAGCCGCGGTCCGGGATCTTCCGAGGCGCGTTCAGTATCCGTGTTCATCCGTGTCTATCCGTGTTTAAGAATCTTCATTCAGCCCCGGTGGTCATCGGCTGTTCGCGCAACTTCAAGAGCGCCGCGAGCGCCGCCTGACCCTCCGCTTCCTTCTTGCTCTTGCCCACGCCCCGGCCGAGTTCCACGCCCAGATGAAACACCGCGCACTCGAATTGCCGGTCGTGATCCGGTCCCGAAGTCGCCGTCATCTCGTAGCGCGGCGCTTCGAGAGACTTCGCCTGAAGCATCTCCTGTAACTCGCCCTTGGGATTCTCGATGTGCGGCGCCTGGTTCAGCGCGCTGAACGCATCGCCGAATCGGCGCAGGATGAGATCACGCGCCACATCGTAGCTGCTGTCGAGGAACACCGCGCCGAGCACGGCTTCAAACGCATCCGCGAGAGCAGATTGCCGCGCACGACCGCCACTCGTTTCCTCGCCGCGACTGACGATGAGATGCTCACCGAGCTTCAGTCGCCGCGCTTCGTCCGCCAGCGTGCGGCGATTCACCAACTGCGCGCGCGCCTTGGTCAGCGAACCCTCACCCCAGTCGGGAAAACGTTCGTAGAGCTCGCGCGTGAGCACGAGGCCGAGGATGGAGTCGCCAAGAAATTCGAGACGCTGGTTGTGCGGCGTGCTGATCGCCGATTCATGAGCGACGGATGGATGGGTGAGCGCAAGCCGCAGCAAGGCTTCATCGCGAAACACGTAACCGAGCGTTTCCTGGAGAGCTCCGAGAGTGCTCACGCGGATTCGAGTCAGCTCGCCACGGGTTCCGCCGGCACCGGCTGCCCGGCGTTCTCCTCTGCGGGAGCCGCGGATGGAATCTCTGCCGCACCCGAAGGCACTTCGACTGCCGGTTCCGCCGCGGCGGGAGTCTCCGCCGGACCACCGAGACCGTGTTCGAGCAAGTCGGCCACGACACGCTGGACTTCTTCGAGCTGGTTCAACTGCAAATCCGGATCGGGAATCGTGAAGATGTCGCCTGTCTTCGGCTGCTCGTAAACGAACACGCGCTGACCGTCGCGCTTGAACTGTTCCTTGATCTTGAGCAGGCGCTTCCGCTCCAGCATCACCGCGAGAATATAGGACGCCGCGACATACTTCGGATCGCTCTGCTCCATGAGCTTTCGGAGCAACGTCTCGGCGTTCTCCTTCTGAATGGCCTCAGGCGGAGCCGGCGGCGGCGCTTCATAAACGCCCTGCCACTGGGAGATGAAACCCTTCGTCTCGGCGGCGTGACCTTCGACTTCCTTCTTCCAGCACGGTTCGCACAAGTCGCGACGTTGCACCTCGTGCTTATGGTCGATGAGCAGCGTGTGATAATGCTGCTTGTCGGCAAAATGCTTCTCGCAAGCCTGGCAGGCGTGCGCGCGGGACTGGATGTTCCACTCGTTCATGGTTGGTCAATGCACCGGTGAGCCGGTAGAAGGGATTATGTGAAAAGAACCTCGGAGGGCAACTTCATTTGCCGCCCTCCGATTTAGGGACGCCACCAAGTGGTCAGCCCCCGAATTATTGACCAGTAACTATCCGATAAATCCGCGTTGGCTGGGAAGCGGGGTGCGAATCCGTTTTCGGAGGACCAGAATCGGTCCATTGGACCAGATCGCCAGTGCCAACTACGGCGGGGTAGGCTGTAAACCAATGGACGGAATCGGCACTATACTGGACTGAATACAATTGATTGAGTTTCGTAGGAAATTCGAGAAAAAAAGTACCATCCGGCAAACGTCTGCTCTGACTCGCAGTAATTGACGGTATGCCACAAAGCGATCCGAGCCCCGGCACGCGCGCGGGATAGGGTGTTGAGGGTCCGGGTCCCGTTCCAAGTTGTCCGTCGCCATTGGCGCCCCAAGAGTAAAGGTGGCAATCGTCAGCAATCGCGAGGCTGTGCGTGAAATCCGCGTGCACAGCAACCCAGCGACTCACGCCAGTCGGGAGCGGCACACGACCAGGACGGTTGGTTGTGTTATTAGGCACGTATCCAATCCCCAGCTGATTCTCCCAATTACGGCCCCACGCATAAAGCTGGCCGTTATCGCCAATGGCCAAGCTGTGATTACCGCCTGTAGCAGCGGCGATCCAATTCGTAACGCCAGGAGGCGGAGTTAACTTGGTCGGCTGCGGGCGATCGGCATTGTCGCCGAGTCCGAGCTGCCCGGAGTAATTGTAACCCCAGACGTAAAGCTGACCGTCACCACCGATTCCGAGACAGTGAGTACTGCACGATACCGAATTCCAATTCGTCACCCCGGACGGGAACGGAAGCGCGTTGTAGTTAACCCCATCGAACGTATATGCCACCCCGTTTGTGGTCATCAGGATTCCACTGATGGTTTCTTTGAAGGGAATGGGGCTCTGGGGATCGCGGAGGCGCCCCTCGTAATAAAGCCGCCCTAGATTATCAACCATCGAACCGGAATTTAGCTGAAGCCAGTGGGTCGCCGGCGGACTCGGAGCAAACGGCAAAACGCCATAGCGGTAGAGCATGTTGTCGTTACCCAATGCCCACCCGCCGATGGAAGACCAGTCCTGTCCGGCGATTTCCAAATACGGGCTTCCGGACACCGCCAACCATCCCGTTACACCACTTGGGAAGCGCGCAAGCTCAGGATACCAAAGCTGGTCCGTCTTCACCTCCTCACACTCGAATGGATCCATGCACGTTGAATAATCCTGCAGCGTACCCAAGCCATAAAAGCCCTGCCCGTTAAGCCCAAACACATGAAGATTTCCCAATGCATCGATGACAAACGTACTGGATATCCAAGTTGCGATTTTTGGTGTCGGGACGCCATTCGTATACACAAGAACCGCAGTTGGGAGAGACTGGTTCGTACTGCCATCAGCACTCACTGAGCGAGCAGCGATGGGATGGCTCCCCGGTGATACGTGCTCCCATCGAAATCCATAAGGAGCATTGGTTACAATCGCGATCAATTCTTGGTTATCGTAATACTCGACCTGCGTCACTGCCGGAAGGCTTGCCGGAATCTGTACACCCAATAGTATATTTGCTGGATACCCGATTACTTCCCCAGAAAGGGGTGAACTTATCCGAAGAAGATCCATCGTCATCGAAAGTGAGTAATTCGTGCCGTGAGGGTGCCGTCCATCGAGCGCGAGTGCGTAGGTCAGCCCTGCCGTGGCCGCGAAAGACACCGTCAATTCGTCGCCGACTGCATTGGTGGCAGCCGCGATGAGAGTCAAATCAGTCAACACTGTTCCAAGATAGGCCGACAGGACTGGATCGAGGTCTGGAGCCCGTACCTGGAAATGCACTTGTGCGGACGCTGGTGCCGTCCAAATCCACCATACTGAACGCCCCGTCACGAGCCCCCCATGTCGACTTTCGCCTCCTTCACGAGACGCATTACGGGTGGAGCCCAGGAAGGCGTACTGGTCGCCATAGATCGATGTGGCATCGGCAAACGCATCATTAAAAGGCCCGAGCACGAGGCTCATTGAGATGTCACCTTCTTCTCCCAAAAAACCGTCAACGCATATTCGGTACTCACGGCCCGCTTCGACTCGAAACCGCACCGGAATCCCGCTCTCCCCAAAAGCATTGTTAGCCACGAGTGAAAGATCCGCCAGCCTCGGCGAATTACCGACCAACACAGTGAACAACACCCCAGCTCCCGGACCACTTCCGGACAAAGTGCAGACACCGTCATCCGGTGCTTCCCAACGATACCAAATAGAATGCCCTCCCCGATTGTCAGCCCACATAAATTCTCCAGGTTCAATCGTCGCACCCGTAGTCGAACCCGTCACTGATATGACGCGACCGGTTAGCACTGTCGCATTGGAAAACTTGTCGTTGCCCGGAGCTGCGCTAACCGCCCAGCTCAAGGTCAAACCGAGAAAAACGAGACTCAAAAAGAAGGTGCGCGCTCGCATAGATTATTCGTGTGGATTTTTCTCTCTGTCTAGCGTGACGAACCCAACATAATTGTCAAGAAATCAGGAGGAGAACTCTCCAAAAAGACGTGATGCAAGCGTAGTTCTCAAATCCCTCTTGTTGCCAACGTCTCCAGTCAGAGTAATGGCAGGTACGGAATAGTTGGTGCCTCCATTGTGGGAGATCTCCACTCGAACTTTTAACAGATCACTGTCCGCGTCGAACCCATCATACCGAATGTCGATCAACTCTGTCCCTGTCCGCTGGGACGCCACGACATTGGTAACAACCGGCGAAGCGGCAAATGCGGACGACAGACTCAAACCGAGCAATAAACTCGCGGATAGAAAGGTTGAAATGAATCTCATGACCTAAATTCCTTTTGTAGATTTGAACCTCCATAAAGCCCCAGAAATGGTGACTTCAGGCAAGCGTCAATGCTGATCGAGAAGCGAAAGTCTTCCGAGGGAGAACGAAGCCAAAGAAGCAACTGTCATTGCCCGACCCTCGCCTGCGCCTGCTCCAAAAACTTCTTCGCGGCGGCATTATTCGGGTCGAGGCGGAGCGTTTCGCGGAACTGTTCCACAGCTTCGGCGAATCGTCCGGCTTTCGCGTAAGCCACCCCTAGATTGAATCGTGCCTCGGCAAAGCGCGGCTTCAAGCGGACTGCTTCGGCGAGCTGCTCCAGGGCTTCGGCGTTCCGGTTTTGTCGCGCGAGGCCAAGCGCCAGATTGTAGCGCGCTTCCGCCAGCGTCGGTCCGTGGCGAACGGCTTCAGCGTAGGCTTTCATCGCGGCATCCGCATCGCCCAGCGCCGTCAGGGCGTTGCCGAGATTGTAGTGCGCCACCGCGCTCTCCGGCTTCAGGCCGATCGCTTCGCGATAATAGTTCGCCGCGTCGGCGTGCTTGCCTTGCACCGCGAAGAGTTTTCCGAGGTTCACCCGCGCAGGAACGTTGTTCGATTGCAGGCGGATGACTTCGAGATACTGCCGCGCCGCGTCCTGATGCTTCCCCTGCCCGGCCAGCGTGAGCCCGAGATTGATCCGCGCCTCGACAAATCCGGGCGCGATCTGGATCAACCGCTCATACTCCGCGAACGCCTCGTCGAACCGACCCAGACTTGCAAGCGACAGCGCCAGTCCGTTGCGCGTCTCCGCGGACCGCGGGCGAATCCGGAGCGCTTCGCGAAATAGTGCCACCGCTTCTTCGGAGCGGCCCTCTGCATCAAGCAGGTTCGCCAGGCCGAAGAAGCCCACCTCGCTGTGCGGCAGCAACTCGATGACGCGACGCCAGTGCTTCTGCGCGTCCGGTTCGCGCCCGAAGTCCTGCAGCAGCGTCGCAAAGTTTTCATGCAGCACCGGATCCTCCGGCGACCGCGCGATGGCCTGTTCATACATCTGCACGGCAT
The DNA here is from genome assembly GCA_964491875.1 of uncultured Bifidobacterium sp. GTDB lineage: Bacteria > Verrucomicrobiota > Verrucomicrobiia > Limisphaerales > JADJPG01 > JADJPG01. Next base: position 20,283 of record CAZBIC010000004.1, on the reverse strand, counting down.
TGGTGAACGAAGCACGATCCAGCTTCGCCAATTCGCGACCCAGACGCATGTCGCGTTCCGCATGATTCAACTGCGTGTTGAAAGGTGGCTGCCTCAACCGCTCGCGCACTTCATCCAGCAGGCGGTAACGATTGAAATCCGTGAACGCGAGACGGCGCGCGCATTCCTCCAGAGGCAACAGCTTCGCCGTCTTCGCCGCGTCGCCGAGAATCTTCGCCGCATACGCACGGGCCAGCAGATAATTTCCGGCGAAATTGAAATGCACGTGCTCGTAAAGCAGCTCCTCGCCGGCAATGCCGTTCACGCTGTTCGTGGCGACGAGACTGATGGCGTCCACCGCTGCACGCTCCTTTGACGCGGCGGTGTTCAGGCGATTAATCTCCGGGTCGGCGCGAAAGCGGAGCGCATCAAAATCCAGCGCGCGCTCGAAGCTCTTCCGCGCATCCTCCAAGCGGCCGAGAGCGAGCTGACAGCGTCCCGCACGGAACCACGTCTCCGCAAATTGATCGTCCAGCTTCAGCCCGCGTTCGTATTCCTTCAGCGCCGCGGCGAAGTCACTCTCGGTTTCGAACGCCGCTCCGGCGTCGCGCGCCTTCGTCCATTCCGCCTGCTCCGCGCCACCAAAGCCGTCCCTATGTTGCGACGCGAACGGCGGGCAGTCTTTCAGATTCGCCGCGACGGTACTGACGATGACCTTCGCGCCGGAACGTTCGCCAAGCTGAATGATGTCGCGCAGGTTCGCTTCGAAGTGCGCGTAAACTTTTGCAAGGCGCGGATCGCTCCGGCCGACCTGCTGGTGCAGGAACATCTCCATCCCTTCCCAACTCGTGGGCGCACTGGACTTCGCGCCGAACTGGTAACGCAGCGCATCGAAGAGCTGACCGAGCCGGGTGGACTTCAGGGCGAGGTTCGAACGAATCACGCCGAGGCCGGGCGTCTGATCGCCGAAGACCGTCCCCGCGCCGAACGGGCCGACGACCTCGTTGTTGCCCATGTAGAGAATCCAGTAGTCGCCGCCCTTGCCCGCGCAATCCTTCGCGATCTCGCGGACGACATGGGAATTGATCGCCGTGACGGCGGCGTTGATGACTTCGATCTTCTTTCCAGGCAGCGCCTCGCGCAGGAGCACTTCAAGAATGCGCGCGAGTCCATAGGCCGGTTCCGGGTCGCCCATCGCAGCAGATTCGCCGAGGACGAAGATGCGGATGGTGTCGGGCGGTTTCTCGACCGGGAACATCACCGGCTGCGGCGTGCGTTCGAGGCCAGGCGGGAAGTAGCGTCGCGAGAACTGCTGGTTCTCGATGTACATCGCACGCCCGTTCACCTCAGTCTTGAGGAAGAACGCAGTCGGATAGCCGACGCCCAGCGCGCGCAGCAACAGTTCGAGCAGGAGCAAACCGACGACGGGGACGAGGAGCGCGATGAGTCGGAACCAGCGTCGCCGGGAGCCGGAGGAAGCATTCGTCACTGGAACTGGAGACGAAGCAGCCGCGCCGGACTGGCCGGCGCGGCTGGAATGTTTCTTCTTCGGTTTCAACGGCGGCAGAGTAGCGATTACCCCGAAGCCGGACAAGCGGCCAAAGGGAGGTTTGGCCCCAAACATCCGCGTGGGTGACGGGGCACCACCAAAAGGCCAGCTTAAATCAATTTGAACATCGAAGATGAATATGGTTCCGTGATGCGCATGAACGTGGAGAAACAATCAACAATCGGCCAACACCCTCAACCAGCGCTGCGTATCCGCCGATGGGCACCGCTTTACTTGGGTATCGCAGTTACCACACTGATTTTTTTGCTGGTCTATCTCTCTCCGTCGGCAGCCGTCCTGCTAGGCGGAGCTATCACAGGAATTGCGGTCTTCATTGTTCACTACCTCACCCAACGGATCGCGCAGGAGCATGTTCAGTGGCTAAGTCTTGCAATCGTACTTCTGCCCGGGCTCTATCTGGCAAAAGATCAGAGCTGGGGCATCGCAGTCTACTTTTCCCTGCACGTCACAGTGCTGGCCGGATTCCACTGCATCGCGCTCGCATTCCAGAAAGCGCGCCGGTAGCACGCTTCCTGCCTGACGAGCGAAGCAAAGAACATCACCGTCATCACGCTCATTTCCACCTGCAGGGTGCTGGCGGCACGCTGCTAAGGCAACGCCGCGGTGCTGATTTCGATCAGCGCCGCGTCCTTCTCCGGGCCCGTGATGAAGTCGAGCGAGCGCAGGTAGCGGTCCTTCTCCTTGGCGCTGGTGTTCTTGTCGGTCACCAGCTTCGCAAGCAGCGCCGGAGCTTTGCTCGCGCGGCTGCGCCAGACGATGTCGCGACCAGCCGGAGTGTTCCAGTTATCGCCGACGGCAGCGAGCCACGCGTCGAAGAACTTGTTCTCCTGCTTGTCCATCGCGATGCCCAGCGCCTCGACGTACCAACGATCCTTGCCGTCGTGCTGTTGCGCGAACGAGACCCAGAGCGCGGTGGCGTCAGGCGACTGGCTGTGACGAAGCGCGATGAGGCATTCGCGGCGGACGTGCGCCGAGGGATCTTTGCTGAGCTGCTTCACGTAGGGAATGACGTCCATCTTCAACGCGCGAGCCATGCGCAGACCGACGATGCGGAGGTTCGCATCAGAATCCGCGAGCGCGGCTTCGACGTACTTCTTTTCCTGTCCCTTGATGCGGGCGAGCAACTGAATCGCGCGGGCGCGCATGAGGGCGTCGTCGCTCTTCCAGAGCTTCACGAGTTCCTTCTCGGCTTTGCCCTGCATCTTGTTCAACGCAGTCCAGGCGAGGTAACGCGTCGCCATGTTCGGCGATTGCAGCGCGGCTACACAGCCTTTCGCCGACTTCAAATTCAACTTGGGAATCTCGATGCGTCCGCCCTTCTCGCCGACGCGATAGACGCGGCCGGTCATGGTTTCGAGTTTGCGATCGGCCATGTTGTGACCGCCCACGCCGGCGTCATGCCAGTCCGCGATGTAGAGCGCGCCGTCCGGACCGACACACACATCCGACGGGCGATACCAGGAGTCGGGGCTGGTGAGCACATTCTCAATCTTCGCCGTGTAACCAGCGCCGCTGGGCGTGACCGGATACGCACGGACGACGCGCGGGCCGGCGTCGCAGTGGATCATCTGGTTGCGGAAGACTTCGGGCAGATTCTTTCCTTCGTAGATCGCGATGCCGGTGGGCGAACCGTTGCCGGTCTGGAGAAGATTTGGGACCACGCCCGGATCGAACTGATGGAAATGATACAACCCGCGTTCCTCTTCTGGCGCGCCCTTGGCCTGCGCCTTCTTCCAAATCGTGCCCCAGCTCGCGCCCGTCATCTCGTCGGTGAAACCGTAGTTGCCGAACTCCATCACGAAGTTGATGCGCACACCACGATTGCCGTCGTCGTCGTTGTCGGACTGCCAGATGTTGCCGAAGGAATCGACCGCGAGCTCGTAGTTATTGCGGAAATTCCAGCCGACGGACTCAAACTCACTGCCGTCGAGATTGCAGCGGAAGGCCATGCCCTGACGGTAAGGCTTGCCGTTGGTCTTCACCGGATTCCCCGCAAGGTCCACGATGGTTTCCGACTCGTGCTTCGGCACCGGTCCATTCAATGGAATCTCCAGGGTGCCACCTTTCGGCCGGCGCAGTTCGCGCACTTCGTTGCCGAAGTTGAAATACAGTTTGCCGTCCGGACCGAAGACAAAGGCGTGCGTGCAATGATCGTGGTCGCCCTTCGACGTGTCTTCGAAGAGCAACTCGCGCTTGTCGGCCTTGCTGTCGCCGTTGGTATCCGTAAGCACGAACACGTAGGGCGACGCGGACACGATGACCTTGTTGCCGAGCACGCAGATGCCGAGCGCGGTGTTGATGGTCATGTCCTGGTAGAAGACCGTTTCCTTGTCGGCCTTCCCGTCGCGATTCTTGTCTTCGAGAATCACAATGCGGTCACCGCCCGGACGCAGCACGCCCCAGCGCTGGAAGGTGGACCGGTAGTTGGCGCCTTCGGTAATCCAAACGCGGCCGCGCTCGTCCACATCCATGTCCGCCGGATTGACGACCATCGGCTCTGCGGCGAAGAGCTTGGTTTCCAGCCCGGCGGCCGGGGTCATCTTCGCGACGTCCGCAGCGGCGGCTTCGGGTCCATTGGGATGCGCGGGCGGCGTGGGTTTGGGCTTGGCCTGGGCGTCAGCGGCAGAAACCTGTCCAGCGAAGGCGCAGGCAGCCGTCACGGCCAGCAAGGTACGGAGCGATAAAGTAAGTTCAGGAGTCATAGATGGAGGAACGTTTAGCAAAGAAGCTCAGACGCACCAACCTGAATCTCTATTCTCCCGAACTGCGTTACGGCGCAGCCGCGCTCAATCGCTCGGCCTCGCCGCGACGTTGCTGGAATGGAACGCTGCGCACGATCTCAAGAATGAGACTGGAGAACCGGTAGCCTTTCTTAGAAACGCCCTGGGAGATTTCATCGAGAGCGCATTTGTCGTAAAATTCGGGTCCACGGCCAATCGCATAGGTCAGCATCTTTTCCGACAGACAGCGCACAAACTCGTCCCGCTTGCTCTTCGCCAGCATCGCGGCCAGCGCCGGTGCGCCGTTGAACGATTCGCCGCTCACGAGCTGGCCGGATGGATCGATAGGCAAGTCCTCGTCCCTCTGGCGGAAGGTGCCGACGCCGTCGAAGTTCTCGAACCCGAACCCAATCGGGTCCATGCGCGCATGACACGACGCGCAGGTCGGATTCTCGCGATGTTGCTCCATGCGCTGGCGCAGCGTTCCTGTCAGCTTCTCCTCCTTGAGTTCCGGCACGTCCGGCGGCGCCGGAGGCGGGGGCGTGCCAAGAATGTTTTCCAGAACATACTTGCCGCGTTTCACCGGAGAGGTGCGCGTGGGATTCGAGGTGAGCGTAAGAATCGCGCCCTGAGTCAGCACGCCAGCGCGGCCGGTTCCCTTTAGGCTCACGCGCTGAAACTTTTCGCCGTCGACGCCGTCGATTCCGTAGTGCTTCGCGAGACGCCCGTTCACGAACGTGTAATTCGCGTTCAGGAAATCGAGCACCGGCCGGTCTTCGCGCACGATGTGTTCGAAGAACGCTTCCGTCTCGTGCTGCATCGCCAGGCGCAACGCGTCGTCGTAACCCGGGAACGTCTTAGCGTCCGGCGATGCAATGCGCAGATTGCGCAGCTGGAGCCATTGGCCGCCGAAATTCTCCACCAACGCGCGCGACTTCGGATCCTTTAGCATCCGCTTCACCTGCGCATCGAGATTCCTGCGCAGCTTCCCTTTCTCGGCCAACGCAAACAGCTCCGCATCCGGCATCGTGCTCCAGAGGAAGTAGGACATCCGCGACGCCAGCGCGTAGTCGTTGACCGGATGAACCGCCTTTGGATTGTTCGGCTCCGGTTGAAGCTCGCCACGGAACAGGAAGTTCGGCGACACCAGCACCGCCTCCAGCGCGAGTTGCACGCCACGTTCAAACGTGTCGCCCTGCTTTGTCGCCATCTGGACGAACTTGACCAACCGATCGACCTCCTCCGACTTGGCCGGACGCCGGAAGGCGCGGGTGGCGAAACGCTGGACTATGGCTCGTGCGTACTCGGTTTTGTTCGTCGGAGCTCCGTCCGTGAAGAAGATGCGCCGATGCGTCTCCGGATACGGCGGCAGCGGCACATCGAGCGGACCGGCGACTTCGAGATACTCGATGTTCAAATTCCGGTCGCCGCGCTTCTTTGGATCCTTGTCCGAGTTGTTAACCAAATTGTTGAGATAGGCGGCGGAGAATCGATTCGTGCCGGCGGCGAGCTTGATCTTCACTTCGAAGAGCTGCGGTTTATCCGACTCCGACGGAACATCGAAGGTTTGTAGATCCTCCTTGTTCAGGCGGAACTTCATCTTCGGCGGCTCGGGACCGAACTGGTCGCCGTAAGCCATCGCGCGCAAGGCGTATTCCCCCGGCTGCGTCACCGTGAACCGGACAAAAATGTCACCCTCGCGCGTCAGCTTTTTGCCGCCGCCATCGATGACGTCCGTCGGCGCCGAGCCATCCAGTTCGCTGGCGGCGAAACGTCGAATGCGCGCCTTGGCCGGATCTTCCGCAACAATCGCCGCCTCCATGATCTTCTCCGCAGCGGCGAGATACTTCTCCATCAACACCGGAGGAACGGACAGCACGTCGCCGATGTTATCGAAGCCGTAGCCGGAATCGTCCGCCGGAAAATCATCCGCCGGCTGGAATGGCACGCCGACGAGATCGCGAATCGTGTTGTTATACTCGGCACGATTCAAACGCCGCAACGTCACCCGACCGGGATCTGGATTGTCGCAGTCACACGCAAACACCTGCGCCTCGATCCACTTGGAAATCAGTTCCACCTCCTCCAATTTCGGCTGGGGCTTTTCCTCGGGCGGCATGGTGTGACTGCGCATGTTCTCCAGCACCTTCTCCCATGCCTTCGGATCGTTCACCGCGTCTGGCTGCGCCTTGTAGATGTCGAGCGCGAAGTCCCCCTTCTTTTTGCCGTTGCCGTGACAACTGTAGCAATACTTGTCGAGCAAAGGCACGATCTGGCGCTCGTAGGAAATCTCGGCGTGTGCGGAGCCTTTTGCGCTGCGAGCGGACTTGAAAACGGCGGCTTCGGCAGACCCGGCGGCAAACGCCACCAACGCCCACGCGATCAATTGAGGAAATCGGAACTGCATGACAGGAAACTAGACGTAGCCCGCCGGAATTTTGTGCAAAGAATTTCGCAGCAAAATCTCCCCAGTCCGGCCTACAGCTTGCGAATGCGTTCCCAGAGCGGCTGCAGGTCAGTGTCCACGAGCGCCCGCTGCTTGATCACCTTCACATCCCCGCAGACCGAAATCGATTTCTCCAGCCAATCCCACGCCGCGTCCAGCCTTCCCTGCTGGGCCGCGTAGCATGCCAGATTGTAGGGAATGATCTCCTCCTTGGGAAACATCTCCACCGCCGGCCTCAACAATGACCAAGCGAGCTGCAATCCGCCATGCCGCACCCGGCGCATGGCGTAGGCACGGTGAACCCAGCCGGAACTTCGCTGCGGCGCCACGCGCACCATTGCTTCCGCCACCTTCAACGCCGCGTCCCAACTCGCCCCTTTCGCGCAAATCTCCCAGCGCACCTCCAGCACGTCCGGATGCTCCAGGAACTCCGGCGCGATGCGGGCAAGCTCCTCGCCCGCCTCGACATGACTGCCAAGTTCCAGCCAGCCAATCGCGGCGCGCAGATGATGGGTATTGGGCGGTTCGAGCTGCACGGGCGGGAGCATAGAGGGACGGGCTTTTCCGGCAAGCCTGACGCCATTTGCATCACGCCACCCGCGAGAATGTAAGCACGACCGCACGAGACCACGACCCGCACACCCCGACGGTTCTCGCGTCTCGAATCACCATGAACCGTCACGGCGATGTCGTCGCGAAACGCGAATTCACGCATGATTTTTGCGACTTTTCTTTACGTCCACGGCGATTTGTTGCTTAAACTCCCGCCACCAACCTATGGCTCAAGCAAACTCTGGCAAGCCGTGTATCCGCCACATCGCAAATCTCTGGTCTCTTCGTGATACTCCCAACGCCAAGAAACCCTGGCCGCTCGAAAAGAAAATCGAAGCGGTGAAGGAAGCGGGCTTCGACGGATTCACCGACCTCGCCACGCCCAAGCACCGCAAGCTCGCCGAGAAGTACGGCCTGATCATCGTGGGCTACTTTTCCTCCGCAAAGCCGGACGACTTCCGCCCGCTGCTCATGCAGAACAAGGACGCCGGTGCCAAGCTGATCAACATCCAGCTCGGCGACCACGACACGACGTCCAGCGACGCCGTCCGCATGGCTCTCCGCGTGATGCTCGAAGGCGAGGCGCTCGGCCTTCAACCGTCCGTTGAGATCCATCGCGACACCTGCACGGAAACGCCGGAGAAAGTGTACGCGCTCGCCGACGGCTACCAGCGCGTCACCGCCAAGCCGCTGCGTTTCACATGGGACTTCTCGCACATCGCCGTCGTGAAGCACCTCGCGCCGCCCTTCTGGGAACGCCTGCTCGTGCGGCCCGATCTCATCCAACTCGCAAACCAATTCCATTTCCGTCCCTTCAACGGCCAGCACTGCCAGGTGCCCGTCACCGACGGACGCGGCCGCGTCTCGCCTGAACTCGAAGACTGGCTTCCCTTCGCGAAGAAATGCCTGCAAGTCTGGCTGCAAGGCAACCAGGCCGGTCGCGAAATCTACGTCGTGCCCGAAATGGGTCCTGCCTCCAGCGGCTACAATCTCCATCAACTTCCCGACAGTTGGAGCGACGCCGTGAAACTCCGCGGCATTCTCGACAAGCTTTGGAAGAGCCTGCCCGGCGTGGCGAAGTAACTTGCCGTGACCCGCCCGCGCCGTCCCGAACATCTCGTCTCCGCCCTGCTCGATTGGTTCACCCGCGAAGCCCGCGATCTGCCGTGGCGCCGCACGCTCGATCCCTACGCCATCTGGGTTTCGGAAATCATGCTGCAACAAACGCAGGTGAAGACCGTCATTCCGTATTGGGAACGCTGGATGCGGGAACTGCCGGACATCGCCGCGCTCGCCAGTGCATCGCCGGAGAAAATTCACAAGCTCTGGGAAGGTCTCGGTTACTACACCCGCGTCCGCAATCTCCAGAAAGCCGCGCAACAACTCGTGCGTGAGAACGGCGGTCAGTTCCCGCAAACCTTCGACGCGGTGCTCGCGTTGACCGGCATCGGGCGCTACACCGCCGGCGCCATCACCAGCATCGCCTTCAACCAGCCGTCACCGATCCTCGACGGGAATGTCATTCGCGTGCTCACGCGCCTCCACGGCATCGAGAAAAATCCCCGCGACAAGGAAACGAACGCGAAGCTCTGGCAGTTGGCGGAAGAACTCGTCCTCGCGGCACGCGAATTCCCCAACTCAAAACTCAAAACTCAAAACCCGGAGCTCCTGCTCCGCGGCCCCTGCTCCGCGCTGAACCAGTCCTTGATGGAACTCGGCGCGCTCCTCTGCACGCCCAAGCAACCGAACTGCGAGGTGTGTCCGTGGCGGAAACCATGCATCGCCCGCGCCACAAATCGCGTCGAAGCGCTGCCGAACCTCGGCAAACGCGCCACCGCCACCGACCGCCGGTTCGTTGCCTTTCTTGTTCAACACCGCGGCCAGTGGTTGGTGGAACGACGTCCTGCCGGCGTCGTAAACGCGCACCTCTGGGAGTTCCCCAACGTCGAGATCGAGGCAGGGACCACGGATCTTCTCCCAACCGCGAAGAAACTGCTCGGCGGAAAACCAGCGCAGCTCGAACCGCTCGTCACCATCAAGCACTCCATCACGCGCTATCGAATCTCGCTCGAAGCGATTTTGGTCGGCCGCGTGAAAACGCCACCTGCGAGGGAAGGCTCCCGCTGGCTGAGCCTTGAAGAGCTGGACGCGCTCGCCTTCACCAGCGCGCATCGCAAAGTCCTGACTGCGCTGCGGCGGAAGTTGGCGGCGTGAATCCGCCGTTGCCGTTCGCGGGATGATTCGGGCAACCTTTTGCCCATGAGACCGCTGCCATTGCTTCTCGTCTGCATCGCTATTCTCAGCGCAATGCCGCTGCGAGCGGCTGAGAAGGACGCGAAACCGGCGAAGGTCAAGTTCAGCACCAAGCGCGGCTTCCACGAGGCTCCCTTCGACCTCACTATTTCGTCGGACGCAAGCGACGCGAAACTTTACTTCACCACCAACGGCTCGGCGCCCACTCCGCAGATCGGTCTGCCATTCAGCAAGCCCATCCGCATTTCCACCACGACCACTCTTCGCGCTGCCGGCTTTCGCGGCGGGGAACTGGTCACTGAAGTCGACACGCACACGTTTATCTTCGCCGACGACGTGTTGAAGCAAACCGGCGCTGGCGCACCGCGCACCTGGGGAACGAACGGCGGCAAGGACGTCGTCGCCGATTACGAAATGGATCCAGAGATTGTGAATCACCCGGCGTATCGCGACGTATTGCCGGAAGCCCTGCGCAGCCTGCCTGCGCTGTCGCTCGTGATCAATGAAGGTGATCTCTACGACAAGGCCCGCGGCATTTACGCCAATCCGATGCAAAGCGGCGACGACTGGGAACGCGCAACGTCCGCCGAGTTCATTGCGGCCGACGGCGCGAAAGGTTTTCAGATCGATTGCGGTCTGCGCATTCAAGGCGGCTGGAACCGGCGTCCTGACGAATCGCCCAAGCACGCCTTCCGCCTCGCGTTTCGCAAGAAGTATGGTGCCGGAAAACTGAAATCCCCGCTGTTCCCCGGCCCAGGCGCGGAGGAGTTCGACAACCTGATCCTGCGCGCCGGCTGCAACAATTCGTGGCTGCATTGGAGCGGCGCTGAACGCAAACAAGGCGATTACCTGCGCGACCAATGGATGCGCGAGAGCTACGCCGCGATGGGGCATCCCTCCGCGCGTGGCACATTCGTTCACCTGTATCTGAACGGGCTTTACTGGGGCGTCTACAATCTCGCCGAGCGACCGGACGAAAACTTCGCGGCGGAACATTTCGGCGGGAAGGCGAAAGACATCGATGCGCGCAACAGCGACAAGATTCTCTCCGGTGACGATGCCGCTTGGAAGGAGCTCTTCGCGCTGGCGAACGGAGGACTGCACGAGAAGGAACGCTACGAAGCAGTGCAGCGTCTGCTCGACGTCCCAGCGTTCATCGACTTCATGATCCTCAATCTCTACGGCGCGAACGGCGACTGGGATCGCGCCTCGAACTGGTATGCCGCGCGCAGCCGCAGCGCCGATGGCCGCTACGTATTCTTTGTCTGGGACGGCGAACGTACGCTCGAAGCGATCGACGCGAACGTGCTTAAGTTCGACGATGATTTCAGTCCGCCCCGGCTGTTTCACAAGCTGTGCGAGAACGAGGAGTTTCGCCAACTCCTCACCACACACGCGCAAAAGCATTTGTCCGGGAATGGCGTGCTGACACCGAAACCCGCCGCCGAACGCTTTCGCAAATTGTCCGACCGGCTCGACAAGGCCATCGTTGCGGAATCCGCGCGCTGGGGAGATTACCGTCGCGACGTTCACTCATACAAGGTCGGCCCCTACGAACTCTACACTCGCGACAACCACTGGCGTCCGGAGATCCAGCGCCTGCTGAATGAATACTTTCCGAAACGGCCGGCAATCTTTCTGCAGCAATTGCGAGAAGCCGGCCTGATCACGAAGGATTTCGCCCCGTCTGGAAAGTAGCAGTCCGCCGCAAGTTTTCTCCTTCCTTCACCGCCGCGCTCGTTCACAATCGCCCCTTTCAATCGATGAAAGCCATTCAACTCGAAAAGCCGCAGAGCTTCCGCTCCATTGAGATTCCTGAACCCTCCGCGCCCGCCGCAGGCGAGGCGCTCGTTCGCGTCCATCGCATCGGCATTTGCGGCACGGACATCTCCGGATACCTCGGCAAGATGCCGTTCTTCTCCTACCCGCGCATTCCCGGTCACGAACTCGGCGTCGAAGTCCTAGCCGTCGGCGCCGGTGTGTCGAACGTCAAGCCCGGCGATCGTTGTTCGGTCGAGCCCTACATGAATTGCGGCCAGTGCCTGCCATGCCGCCGTGGCAGCACCAACTGCTGCGAGAACCTGAAAGTGCTCGGCGTGATGATGGATGGCGGAATGACCGAACGCATGACGCTGCCGGCCCGCAAGCTGCATCCCGCGAACAAGCTTTCACTCGAACAATGCGCGCTGGTCGAGACCCTCGCCATCGGCTGCCACGCCGTGAACCGCGGCAATCCACAGCCCGGCGAGAACGTGCTCGTGATTGGCGCCGGCCCGATTGGTCTCTCGGTAATCGAGTTCGCCAAGCTCTCCGGCGCGAAGACCATCGTGCTCGATCTGAACGAACAACGTCTCGCGTTTTGCCGCGAGAAGATGGGCGTGCAGCACACCATCCTATCCAAGGGCGACGGCGCGGAGCTGGAAGAGTTGAAGGCGCTCACCGACGGCGCACTCGCGCAGGTAGTCATCGATGCGACGGGCAGCAACAAGTCGATGGGCCACGCGCTCAGTTACTGCGGCTTCACTGGACGGCTCGTCTACGTCGGCATCACCCAGGCCGAAGTCACCTTCCCGCACGCGCCGGTCATGCATCGCCGTGAGCTCACGCTGCTCGCCAGCCGCAACGCGCTGCCGCCGGACTTCACGCGCATCATCAAGCTGATCGAAGACGGTCGCATCGACACGCGTCCATGGATTACGCACCACGGCTCCTTGAACGAGATCGCGAACATCTTCCCCACATGGATCAAGCCCGAGACCGGAGTCATCAAGGCCGTGGTGGAAGTCGAATGATGAACTTGCTCAAGACGTGGCGGAGGTCGTGCGGCCGAATTCGCGGATTGCGCCGCCCACAAACGTCTGATTAGACTGCCACAGTTCCGCAGGGAGGCGGCAAAACCAATCAGCACCATGAAATCACTGACCCGTTTTTTGCTCGGCTGCCTATTGTTTCTCATGGCCGCCCGCCCGGCGGCGGCGCTGGACTTCAGCATCGACGTCTCCAGCTACACGTTCAGCAACTCGATCATCAACTACGGCGTGTCCGTACACCTTAATGCGGACATAAACGACTTCGACGAGTTGATCGACGGCTTCCAAGTTACTTCCCCAGACGGAACGTTCTCGCTGTTCGTTGATACCGAAACCTTGAGTGCATCTCAGGGATTCCTCTATCCGATCTTTCCTGACGCGACCGACGTCATCTACGGCGAATGGACGCTGGAATCGTTGGTCCTCGGCCTTTCCTTTGAGTCTTACACGTTTCAAGTCTCGGACGCCGGATTGTCGGTCCTCGATTATCGTCCGGCACAAATTAACTTCCCGTCCTTTGGGGCCACGGGAATCTCGCCCCGCCCCGGCATCAGCTTCGCCGGCCCACCCGACGCGACACAGATCGGCGTCGGCCTGACCCCGGCAACCGGCGAGTATCCCAATGGCGGTTTCGCACTATTGCCGGCCAGCGCCACCCAATACCTGCCACCCTACCAGCTCACTGCGGGTTCGAATGATCTCTACGTCATTTACTACCTGCCCAACGGTAATCCGGATAAAGTGCTCATCGAAACGCCCTCGGAAGTGGCCTGGAACGCGGTGTTCACCCGTTCCTGTATCGCGTTTTCAGAGTTCACCGTCAGCGCCACTGATTTGCGAATCCTAGGTGTCGAGCGGGTTGGCGACGCGTTTCGCTGGAGGTTCCCCACCGAAGTCGGCCGCACCTACGACGTGGAATTCACGGAAGATCTGAACGCCACCAGCTGGCAGATACTGCAAACCATCGCTGGCGACGGAACCGTAAAGTCATTCCAAGTGGCGGCGAATCCCGGCACAAAATTCTTTCGAGTCGTGAAACGCTGAGCGCAGTAACACAGGAACCAACTCTTCATGGATGAACCAATAAACACGCCCGGCATTGATTCCCGCCGCCGAAAGACAGCGGCCTTCACTCTCATTGAATTGCTGGTCGTCATCGCGATCATCGCGATACTCGCCGGGCTCCTTCTCCCGGCGCTGGGCCAGGCCAAGGGCCGCGCGCAGACTGCCGGTTGTCTCAACAATCTCCGGCAGCTGAACATCGCGTGGACGCTCTACGCCGATGACAACGACGACAGGCTCGTCAACAACCACGGCCGCCCGGAAACGATCACGAAGCGTAATAACTGGGCGAACAACGTGCAGGATTGGGGCATGAGCGACGACAACGTGAACACCGCCCTCGTGACGGATGCCTTGCTCGGCATCTACGTCGCCAAATCCGCGTCGGTGTTCAAATGCCCATCGGACCGTGCGATGGCCGCGAACGGCGAGCGCATTCGGAGCGTCTCAATGAATTGCATGGTGGGCGATCCCGGCGAGCTGACGAACAAATTCAACCCGGACTACCTCCAATTCTTCACGTCCGCGAGCATCTCGGATCCGTCGAAAATCTTCGTCTTCCTCGATGAACATCCCGACACGATCAACGACGGCTTCTTCATGAATCAGCTCGGCGGTTATCAGTGGGGAAATCGTCCAGCCTCCTTCCACAACGGTGCCGGGAATTTCTCCTTCGCCGATGGTCACACGGAGACGCACAAGTGGCAGGTCGGGGACACCGTGCGCCCGCCGTTCCAAGGCGGAGCTGGCGGCAACATCGCGGCCTCACCACCGACGGATTTTGATTGGGTGAAGGAGCGAACGAGCTTTAGGAAGTAGCCTCGTCGGCACCAAATCAATGTATTGACCGAATCTCGTGCCCGTGCTGTTTTGGGTTTCGTGAAAGGGCCGGCAATTAGCCTTATCGTCTAACAGACTGTTATCCAAGAAAGACCATGAATACACCATTGGCATCCCTATTGGGTCTCTCACTGGCGCTGGCATTATCCGGCATCGCTGGACCAACCAACGAAAACACCAAGGCTTCTGTACAGAATCTGCACACTCGCCAGTTCAAAGTCAGCACTGACACTCTGATGCGCAATGTGAGGAAACTGTTACCGCCCAAGGCAGGTGAATCAAATCACGATTTACTGGTGCGATTCTTTAAGGAAAAGAAAGTCGACATTCAGAAACCCGCAACTCTGAGCTTGGACGAGAAGAAGGGATTTCTGCTCGTCCGCGCGTCACTCGGCGACTTGGATAAGATCGAAGATCTCGTAGCGCAGACAACCTCCAAGAAATAATACCGTGCGCCCACCCTTCCTGGGTGGCGCTGGCGGTCACATCGCCGCGTCATACCGAAGGATTTCGACTGGGTGAAAGAGAGGACGAGCTTCAAGAAGTAACCGAAAAAGATCACTCCGATTAACGCATCGGCAGTCATGTCCGTCACAGAAATAGCCGGCAGCACGCTCAGCATCGGCATCGTGGTCTTCGCCATTTGGATGCTGCTTCATTGCATCGTGTACGAGGAAGACCCAATCGAGCGCGTGAGTTGGGCGTTGGTGATTGGAATCTGTGGATTTATCGGGGCGCCGATTTACTTTTTCCGCTGCTACCTTCCGCGCCGCAAAGCATGGAACAAAGCCAAGCGGGAGGGTTTGCAGAAATCCGAGGAAAATCGCCAGCTCTGACATAAACGCGCGCTTGACGCGCCTGTTCAAGCTCCGCCGCAGCCGTCAATCCGCCACGTAGACGTTCTTCAGCTCCGTGTAGCCTTCCATCGCGGCCATGCCGAGGTCGCGGCCGAGGCCGCTCTGTTTGAATCCGCCGAACGGTGCCTCCACGTGTACGCTGGAGTGGGAATTGATGCTGAGCACACCACTCTCGACCCGACGCGCCACACGCAATGCGCGCTTCAGGTCATTCGTCCAGAGCGAACCACTCAGGCCGTAGCGTGACGCGTTCACTTCCCGCAGCATCGCCTCCTCGTTATCGAACGGTCGTATGCACACGACCGGGCCGAAGACCTCTTCCTGCCAGACGCGATCGGTTGGTTCCGCGCCTAGAACAACGGTCGGTTCGAGATAAAACCCCTTCGGCAACGGCCGCTTTCCGCCGCAGGCAATCGTGCGACCGGCTTTGCGGGCACCTTCGATGAACTCTTCCGAGACGGCACGTTGGTTGGCGGAAACGAGCGGCCCGACCTGCGTGGCGTCCTGCGTCGGATCGCCCACCACGATCTTCTTTGTCGCTGTGACGAAGAGATCCACGAACTTGTCGAACACCGATCGTTCCACAAACATCCGGCTCCGCGCGCAGCAATCCTGGCCTGTGTTGGCGAAGACGCTCATGGGCGAACTCGTCGCCGCCAGTACGATGTCGGCGTCCGCAAAGACGATGTTCGGCGACTTGCCTCCCAGCTCGAGGGACACGCGTTTCAAATCCTTCGCGGCCATCGTCATGATGCGCGATCCAATCTCCGTCGAGCCGGTGAAGGAGACCTTGCGGATCAGCGGATGCGTGGCGAGCGCGTCGCCGATGGCGCTCCCCTGCCCCGGCACGACTTGCAGCACGCCCGCCGGCACACCGGCTTGATGCGCGAGCTGGCCAAGCAAAATCGCCGTGAGCGGCGATTGGCTGGCGGGTTTGAGAATCACGGAATTCCCAGCAGCCAGCGCCGGCGCGACTTTCCAGCAGGCGATCGGGAACGGGAAGTTCCACGGAACAATCGCCGCCACGACGCCCATTGGTTGGCGGACCGTGAAGTCGAATCCTCCGCGCGCGACCGGAATCGTCTGGCCGAAGAATTTGGTCACCGCTCCGGCGTAATACTCAAACACCCGTGCACCAAGCGCGATTTCGTCCCGCGCATCGGCGATTGGCTTGCCGACATTCTGGCTTTCGAGTTGGGCCAGCGTTTCGAGATTCTCGCGGATGACACGCGCGACGTTAAAGAGAATGTCAGTGCGTTTGCGGGGCGAAAGATCGCGCCATTCAGCCTCGAAAGCGCGTTGCGCTCCGGCAATCGCGGTCTCCACATCACCGACCGTGGCAGCAGAGACTTCGCAGAAGATCTGCTCGGTGGCCGGATTGGTCTGCGGAATGGTCTTCCCGTCGCCGGAACCTTTGAACTCGCCGTTGATGAAAAGCTTCGTCGCTGTCATGCGGCCGAGTTTAGGCAAAACCCGTTCGCGGTGTCGATGTTCTCCACCCAACCAGCTCAACCCGCCGTCAGAGCCGCGCGCGCATCATCAGCGGTTCCGGTCTTCTCGAGGAAATATTCGTAGTCACCGACGTAAGCAGTCACGCGTCCGGCGTTCACATGCAGGACTTTGGTGGCGAGTTTGCGGATGAAATGAACGTCGTGCGAAATGAAGACCAGCGTGCCCTCGTAACGTTCGAGCGCGAGCGTGAGCGATTCGACGGTGTGAATGTCGAGGTGCGTGGTCGGCTCGTCCATGAGCAGCAGGTTCGGCGGGTCGACGAGAAACTTCACGAGGTTCAACCGGCTCTTCTCGCCACCGCTGAGCACCGCGGTCTTCTTGTAGATGTCGTCCTTGCGAAACATGAACGAGCCAAGCACGGCGCGCGCCTCATCCTCACGCATGAGCGGCGCGCTGGCCTGCACTTCGTCCAGCACCGACTTGTCCGGATCGAGCGTATCGGCGCGATGCTGGCTGAAGTAACCGATCTTCGCATTGTGACCGAGATCACGTTCACCCTTCTGGAACTGCACGACGCCAGCGAGGATCTTGAGCAGCGTCGATTTGCCCGCGCCATTCGGCCCAACGAGCACCGTGCGTTCGCCGCGCTCGATCGTCAGGTCGAGCCCGGTGTAAACCTTCGTCTCTCCGTACGCCATGTGGATGCCCACGAGCGAAACAGCGCGTTGTCCACCGCGCGGCGGCGGAGGGATCTGGAAGCGGAACGGTTTGCGCGGCGCGAGCGGCTTTTCGATGAGTTCCATGCGCTCAATCTGCTTGAGCTTGCTCATCGCCTGCGAGGCTTTGGACGGAATCGCGCGAAAGCGATCGGCGAACTGCTGGAGCGCGGCGATTTCCTTCTGCTGGTTGTTGTAGGCCGCGAGCTGCTGTTCGTAGCGCTCCTCGCGCTGGCGCAGGTAATCGGTGTAATTGCCGGTGTACGGAATCAGCTTCCGCTCGGAGATCTCGTGCACTTGCGTCACGACTTCATCCATGAACTGGCGATCGTGCGAAATGAGCAAAAGCGCACCGGAGTAGTTCTTCAGGTAGTTCTGGAGCCATAGAAGCGAGAGCAGATCGAGATGGTTCGTCGGCTCGTCGAGCAGCAGGAGATCCGGCTCCATGACCAGCAGCCGCGCCAATCGCGCGCGCATGATCCAGCCGCCGCTCATCTCGCGCGCCTTGCGATCAAAGTCGGTTTCGCGATACCCGAGGCCGCGCAACATCTTCTTCGCCTTGGTCTCGACCTGCGGATCGTTCAGCGCATCGTGCTTGGCGTGGGCTTCGAGATATTCCGGACTGGAAACATCGCCCGCCTTTTCCAGTTCATGCAGACGCTTCTCCAGGCGCGGCAGCTCATCCACACGACCAGTGGCGACGTCGAGAATCGTCTCGTCACCGTGTGCCTCAGCTTCCTGCGGCAGATGGCCGACCATGGTCCACTCGTCGCGCTCGACGCTGCCGGAGTCCGGCTCCTTCTGTTTCAGGATGATTGAAAACAGCGTGGTCTTGCCGGCGCCGTTCGGGCCGACGAGCGCCACGCGGTCGCCATAGTTCACCGTGAACGACGCGTCTTCGAAGAGCAGTCGTCCGCCAAGGGACATCTTAAGTTCGCGAATTGTCAGCATGAAAGTAGCGCAGTCACCGGCGGGGAGTTGGGCAGAATGGAATTAGCCTCAAGCATCGATTGGCGGAAGGGGAGGGATTTGAACCCCCGGTACGGTTACCCGCACGCCTGATTTCGAGTCACGACAGCACTCTAAAAAAGCCAATGATTTCAAATGTTTTCGGTCACGCAGTGACTTTTGCAGTGACTTTTTAGCACCGACGTAATTCCGCTCGTTCTAATGCGAGCCAAAGTAACGGCAGGCAAGGCGACAGCCAATCACGAAATCAAACCGCTCACCTTGGACCAACGGTGCCGCACTTCATCGCCTAGGTTCGTTGCCGGGTCCGGATACAAACCTAACAAGATTTTGCATTTTGCTCGCCGGAGCGAATTCGATAGAAGGGTCGCATGAAATTTCTCGCAAGCTTCATGGTCTTCGCCGCAGTCGCCACCACTCTCAACGCCAATCCCCCCTCCGCCGGCCGTTTTCAAATCGTGAGCTTTACTAACAGGACCACGATCGTACGGGCGGATGGCTCTCTGACTTGGGAGAATCGCCCGGTCCTCTTCAAAATCGACACCGAAAGTGGGGCGACTTGGACCTACATCGAACACGTTGTCGCAGGACAGACGACGCGGGGTTGGGCGCTTGTGCCCTTGATCGATCCCAAGGCAGTCGACCCTCAGCTCCCGCTTGAAAAGGGACTACCAGCTACCAATCCGCCTCGACCTCAGCCTTCAAAATAGGCGCCTTCGCTTCACAACTCTCCAGCTAGATTAAACGCGAGAACAGCGCGAAATGCGTGCCGAAGCTGAACGGGTGGGCGGCGTGAAGCTCAAAGGCTACGTTGCTTCGCTTCGTGCCGTAAACCAGCACCCGAATCAGCTCGAAAATCTCCCCCAGAAACTCGACATCTTCATCGACGAATTTGCCCGCCAGCGCCTGTCGCAAATCCGACACTCCCGGCCCTGGAAACGGATTCTGACCGCTCAACGCCAACCCGTTTTCCCGTCACTCGACTGGCGCGACCGGAGGCTGCAACGCGCGTCGACGTTCAGCCCTTCGCGCGAGAATTCGTCGCGATTCAGCCCCTCCCCCGTATCAGAAAAATCAACCCTCAATGCAGGCGAATGCGGTTCGCCCAGTGCAAATTCCAACGTTTCTCGATTTGTCATGCCTGCGCTGTTACCAGCATCCGTCCCAGCGCGGAACAGCCCAACGCCGCAACCAACACAATCCAACACAAACGACAACAAAATCACGTGTTTCATGTTTCCCATTTCGTCACAAAATTCTCAATTCTCGCTGCTCAAGTTTTGAATTCGGTCATGCGTCTCATAGGCCCGCCGCTTTCCTTTGTTGCTCCGTCAAAACCGCCTGCTCGCGCTTCAGCGCGCGGCGCTCGCTCATTTGGTCGGGCAACGGGGAATCCTCAATCTCGGCCAGGCGTCGCGTGATGATCATCAGCCGACCGTTCACCGCCGCTGCGTTGACCCGCACCGAGCCGTCCGGCTGCGCGTCGCTGGCCTGCACGGGAATGTTTCGCTGGCCGAAATACTCGTGGAACTTCACCGAGTCGAAGAGCGTCGTCGGCCGCAGAAAGCGCGACATTTTCGGGTCCGACTTCCACAGCGCGCACTGCCGCGTGACCATCGTCCGCACCCCCTCCAGATCGCCGCCCACCTCGTGCAGCCGCAGGGCGATTTCTTGCAGCACCGCCGGCGACTCGCGGAAATCGGCGGACGCTTTTTCGTTCAGGAACGTCAACAGCTCCCTTGCGCCTTCGAAGCTCAGATCAGAATTCTGAGGAGAAGAAGAGAAGCCAGATGCTAGAAGCAAGAAGCTAGAAGCTACAGGGGACTTGGCATCTGATAAGGCATTCGCCTTGGCATCTGCCAAGACAGGTGTCTGAGCATCTGCCAAAGGATCCGGCAAGGCATCTGCCTTGGCAACCGTCAAGGCAGCCAGCTTCGCCTGCAAGGCATGACCACCCGCCACTCCCGCCGTCTGCTTCTGCGTCCGCCGCAAATGCTGCAACACTAGAGCCTGTCATGCACATTGGAGAAGAAAAAGCTGTACAAGGGTTCAGGGGT
>CAZBIC010000003.1:0-228827 GCA_964491875.1 uncultured Bifidobacterium sp. | reverse complement strand
TCGTAGTAGGCAAATCCGTCGGCTCAACGCGTCACGAGATCAAAATGTATTGGTCGGCTCGCGAGCGGAAGTTGAGCCTCGATGGCCAGCCCGTGCGCAAGCTCACCGACTACCTCGGCGCGCTGCGGGTCGTCGTCTTTTGCACGGAAGATCTGCAACTGGTGAAAGGCACCGCGCGCGCACGACGGCGTTTCATGGATTTGCTCCTTTCACAGACGCATTCCACCTACCTGCCCCTGCTCCAGCGCTACGCGCGCGCGCTGCGTTCCCGCAATGCCCTGCTCAAGCAACGCATCGTCAACGAGGAGTAGCTCGAAAGCTTCTCGCGCGAGCTGGTGGAGATCGGGAACCAGATTATCCGCCATCGCGAACAACTCACGCCGCGCATCTCGCCGCTGGCGCGGCTCGCCTACCGGCGCATTTCCAGCGATGCCGAGGAACTGCGCATCGAGTATCAACCAAGCGTGAAGAAGGATTTCGCCCTGGAGCTCGCCCAATCTCGGGCGCGGGAGCGAACGTATAGATCAACCCTGGTCGGTCCGCATCGCGACGAGGTGGAGCTGCAGTTGAACAACCAGTCCGCCGCGCAGTTCGGCAGTGAAGGTCAAAAACGCACGCTCGCCGTCGCGCTGAAGATGGCTCAAGCCGAATATCTCTCCGGCATTCACGGTTCGCCGCCCATCCTGTTGATTGACGACGTCATGGGAGAGCTCGATGCGAAACGCCGCAGCGGATTGTTGCCGTTGCTGGAACGAGCCCATCAAGCGAGTGGCCAGGTGTTCATGACGTGCACGGAGGAAAACTGGCCTCGCGAGCTGAGTCGCGAACTTCAGCGTTGGCACGTTCTGAATGGCACGCTACAGAAGCTCAAGTAACCCGGTCCCATCACCATGAACATCTCGTTGCTCCGCCCTACGCTTCAGCTCCTCACCATGGTCATTGCAACTGTGGTTTCACTGCCGACCACCGGTGCGGATCCGGCGACTAAATCGCCCCTGCGTCAGGCGCATTCACACAACGACTATGAACATGTGCGTCCGCTTCTGGACGCGTTGGACCAGGGCTTTTGCAGCGTCGAGGCCGATGTCTGGCTGGTCGACGGGAAGCTGCTGGTCGCGCACGATCTCAAGGACGTAAACCCAGAACGCACGCTGGAAGCGCTGTATCTCGATCCACTTGCAGCTCGCGTGGAGCGAAACGGCGGACGCGTGTTTCCACATGGCCCAGAGTTCACGCTCATGATCGATGTTAAGTCGGACGCGACGAACACCTACCGGGAACTCACCAAGGTTTTCGAACGCCACGCGTCGATGCTGACGCGGTTTCGCAACGACAGAACGGAGACGAACGCTGTCACAATCATCATCTCCGGCAATCGCGCGCGCGAGCTGATGCTGACTGAAACGTCACGACTGGCGGCTTACGACGGACGTTTGGCAGATCTGAGTTCAACGGCGTCACCGCATTTCATTCCACTAATCAGTGACAACTGGACGCACCACTTCAAATGGCGGGCGCGCGCGGAAGATGGCGTCTTTCCCGAGTTGGAACGGACGAAGTTACGGGAGCTGGTCGGCAAAGCTCACGCGGAAGGTCGACGACTCCGATTGTGGGCCACGCCGGATCAGCCGGCGATGTGGAAGGAATTACGGGACGCAGGCGTTGATTTGATCAATACAGACAAGCTGGAGGAACTCTCCGGATTCCTGAGGGCGCCAGCGCGCAATTGAACATCGCGGGAAAAACTAGCCGGACATCGTCCAGCGCCCGCCTTTGCGAAACTTGTTCACGAAGGTTTGATACTTCATGCCGGTGAGCACGTAAGTGGTTCCACCCTGCTGCCAGCTCGCCGTTCTCCAGACGCCGCACTTCTCAAAGTCCGGCTTGTCACTCGCAGGCATGTGGGCCAGCTGCAAACCGTCCACTAGGAACAAATGCATATGGCGGGTGCCGTCCGTCAGGCAGAGCATCGGAACCCGGAGACCGTCCGTCTCCACCAGTTTGCATCCGATGAGGTGCGCGTCCTTCAAACCGTCCGGCAACGAGAACGAAGCCGAAGCGTCGTTCTGGACCAGCCAGCGCTGAATCTTCTTTGGGTCCGAGGATTCGAAATCCAGATGAGCACCGCCATCCCAGGCTTGATCGATGAGTTCCGCGCGAAACTCCGTGAACTGCGCCGGTTTGTTGGTGGCCAGCACGCCACCGCCGACAGCCAGCACCACAAAGCTCGCTGCCACCGCAGCGCGAGCCCGCCATTGCGCCCAGCGACTGAAGCGAACGACCTTGCGCTGCGCGAGGATGGAGTCTCTCAGATCCGTCGGGACCGAAATCGTCTTCACGCCCTCGGCAAACTGCTGATCGAACCGTCGCTGGTCCTCAAACCAGCGGCCCAATTCCCGGTCGCGCTCCGTCTGAAGCAACGCCTCAGCAAAACGCGGATCTTCCATGTCCGCGCCACCGGCACGGAAGACTTCCAATAATCTTTTGGCTTCCTCGCTGTTCATAACACGACAGAACGTTTGAGTTTATCGAACGAAATCAAATTTCTCGGCCGGTCTTCCATCAACTGCCGCAACATCGCGCGGCCTCGCGAGATGCGGGACATCACCGTTCCCACCGGCACGCCGAGGATCTCGGCAATCTCCAGATACGAATGCTGGTCGAGATAGAACAAAGTCAGCGGTACCCGGAAAACCTCCGGCACTTCTTTCAACGCTTGCAATGCCGTTTCAGCATCCAGCCGGTCCCCCGCATCCGCCGCCACAGCCGGCATTTCGTTCACCGCGTCGTCGGCTTCCACGTGCGGGTAACGAGTCTTCCACCGATGCGAATCCACGAAAGCCCGGTACAACGTGGTGAACAGCCACGACTTCACCTTGGCCTGTTCCTGAACCTGATGCGACTTGCGACCCAGCTGGGCAAAAGTGTCCTGCGTCAGATCTCGCGCGTCCGACTCCCGCTGCACCAAACTGAACGCAAAGCGATACAGCGGCTCGTAATAGGCCGTTACAATCTGCTCAAACGTTGCGTCGTCGAGAGTCATGCGCTGTTTCCAGTGTTTCTGGTTCAAACTGCCACGAACCCGGAGCTGCCGCAATTCTCGAAGCTGCCGGCCAACCGCTGCGCAACCTCGACTGCTTACTGGTAAGACGCCTGAGAGCCCCGCGTATTCCCGCAAGTTCACTCAGCCTTCCATGAACCCTTTGAGGGTATTCGAGACTTGACCCTTCACCCCGCCAATGGCTAGTCTCCTCGCTGTGATTAGCACTTTCGTACAAGTTAACCTGCTGGTAGTCGTCGTATGCGGCGACGCCGCTGGGGCTTGTCGAAGGTAAGTAACAATTTCGACAACAACCCACGGCTGGAAACGGTCGTGGGTTTTTTGTCACCCGTGACCTCCGGCCACAAAACATAGACCGTATGAGCAAAACAAACGCGACCGCGAAGACCAAAAAGACCACGAAAGCATCCTCCACCGGCAAGGCCGAGGTCGGCCCGCTGATGTTCGGGCGCGATATTTTCGTCGAAGCCCTCGAACGCGCCGGCGTGGAAGTCATCTTCGCCTACCCAGGCGGCGCGAGCATGGAAATCCACCAGTCGCTCACGAAGTCCAAGATCCGCACCATTCTTCCCCGCCACGAGCAGGGCGGCAGCTTCGCCGCGGAAGGTTACGCCCGCGCGACCGGCAAGGCCGGCGTCTGCATGGGCACCAGCGGCCCCGGCGCGACGAATCTCGTCACCGCCATCGCTGATGCGTATCTCGATTCCTGCCCGCTCGTTGCCATCACCGGTCAGGTGAATCAAAACATGATCGGTCGCGGTGCTTTCCAGGAGACGGACATCATTGGCGTCACGCTGCCGGTGGTGAAGCACAGCTATCTGGTCACTGACATCAACGACATTCCGCGCATCGTGAAGGAAGCGTTCTACATCGCGGAGAGCGGGCGTCCTGGTCCGGTCGTGATCGATTTGCCGAAGAACATCCAACAGGCAAAAGCCCAGCCGCGCTGGTTGACCGACGACGAAATGAAGGCCGGCATCCCCGGCTATCGCCAGCCTGACTTGAAGGCCGACGAGCTTGCGCTCAACGAGATCATCGGGATGATCGAGAAGGCTGAGCGCCCGGTGCTTTACTGCGGCGGCGGCATCATCACCAGCGGCGCGGCGGACGAACTGAAAAAATTCGCCGAAGCCACCAACATTCCCGTGACGACGACGCTCATGGGCATCGGCTGTTTCCCCGAGACGCATCCCCTCTCGCTCCGCTGGCTCGGCATGCACGGCGCGGCTTTCGCGAACTGGGCGGTGAACGGCGAACTGAAACAGCGCAAAGATCCCTCAGAGCCATTGGTGAAGCTCAAAGACGGCGCGGACCTGTTGCTCGCGTTCGGCGTGCGTTTCGATGACCGCGTGACCGGCGCTTTCAGCGAGTTCGCCAAGGGCGCGACCATCGTCCACATCGATCTCGACGCCTCCGAACTGAACAAGAACAAGCGAGCCCATCTGCCGATTGTCGGGGACATTAAGGACGCGCTCACGCGCCTCAACAAGATGATCGCCAAGCGTGCCATCGCGAAGAAATACCCCGCGTGGCACGAGCAAATCACCGAGTGGAAGAAGAAGGCGCCGTTTCAATACGGGGTGACGCAGGAGATCGCCAACAGCGATCACATGAAGGACCACATGAAAGGCCAGGAAGATCAGGTCATCCTGCCCCAGTCCGTCATCGAGATGCTCTACGAAATGACCAAGGGCGACGCGATCATCACCACCGGCGTCGGCCAGCACCAGATGTGGAGTGGCCAGTGGTACAAATACAAGTTCCCACGCCAGTTCATCACCAGCGCCGGCCTCGGCTCGATGGGCTACGGTTTCCCCTCCGCGCTCGGGGCTAAGGTCGCCCGCCCGGACAAGCAGGTCATCGATATCGACGGCGACGGATCGTTCCTGATGAACATTCAGGAGCTCGCGACCGCGAACGTCGAGAAGATCGCCGCCAAGGCCATCATCCTGAACAACCAGCACCTCGGCATGGTCGTGCAGTGGGAGGACAACTTCTTCGCCGGCAACCGCGGTCACACCTATCTCGGCAATCCGGCGGATCGCTCGCAGATTTATCCGGACTACGTCCGCGTGTGTAATTCCTTCGGCATCCCGTGCGAACGCGTCATGCACAAGCGCGACCTCAAGGCCGCATTGCAACGCATGCTTGATTCCAAGACGGCGTATGTTCTCGACGTGGTAACGCCCTACAGCGAGCACGTGCTGCCGTTCATTCCGGCGGGCCGCACCGTCGCCGACATGATCTGGAAGCAGGAGAAGTAGACGAATCCGACAGCATTCTAGTAACGACAAGGGCGCGAGTTCATCTCGCGCCCTTTGTGTTTCATGGAAAAGCCTGGCTACTTGATCCGCTCCAGGATCATCCGCTTTCGGGAATAGTCGAAGATGACGTGAAAATCCTTCAGCAGCTCCCAGCCGATGTGCCCGGCCAGCGGCGCGTCCACAGGCGATCCTTCCAGGAAGAAATTCGCCGCAGGTTGGTCGATGGATAATTTGCCCAAACGCAGTTGAGGCAATCGACTTTCGCGCACAGGGGTCC
Source organism: uncultured Bifidobacterium sp. (assembly GCA_964491875.1). Classification (GTDB taxonomy): domain Bacteria; phylum Verrucomicrobiota; class Verrucomicrobiia; order Limisphaerales; family JADJPG01; genus JADJPG01. The sequence goes on along the minus strand of CAZBIC010000003.1, from coordinate 223,225 downwards.
GCCCGCCGACTCCCACTCTGCCTCCCTCTGCGCCAGAGGAAACAGCCAGACCGTGGGCTTCAACAAAATGCTTCCCCACGCACAGTGCTCCGTCGCAGCCAGTATCGACTTCAAACGACGCCCGCACTTCGCTTCCACTGGGCAGCTTCACGACGGCATCCACAATGGGAGTCGATCCTCGGAAGGACAGCGGGAGCGATTCCCCTGCGCCGGAGGGCTCGAAAGACTGCGGCTCGTGCAAGGTGAGCCGCTTCCGAGCAGAGTTGATCTCGACGACAAATCGCCGGAAAAAGCCCGAGCCCAGCACGCCATCCCGCCGGCGGGAACGCGACGAACGTTCCGCCGGAAACGCGCCGATTCGCCGAGGCCGCCAGGTCAATCCCTCGAATCCGAACTCCGGCCCCTCAAAAACATTCGCTTGCTCTTCACCAGCTATGCCCACAATGGTGATGCTGCGTCCCGAAGGTTTGAGGTCCGCCGCCGTGACGTGATCCGAGTGCAACATCGTCATGCTGTAACCCGTATCCAGCAGCAACGACACCTTGTTGGTCCCGTTCACGCGCGCCGGCACCATGACGTGACCCCGGCGCGTTTCGAACGGGACGGTAACCGATCGATTGGTCGAACTCCGGTCCCGCACCGTTTCCGCTGATCTCCCTCCGCAGAGCCCAGATGCCATCACCACCCAAAACAAAAGCGCCGCACACATGGTGCGGCGCTTTGAAATAAAAACCACGTCAGCTTCCGGTGCCGGCGGACCCGCCTGGAATTCGAAGCGGAGCGGCATCACGTCACGCGGTTACGGAGCCTTGGGTTCGGTGACCCATTCAAACTTCAGCTTCACCTCGTCACCTGTGCGAATGAGGCTGATGCCCGCGATGTCCGGCGCCGGCGGCTTGATGCCGTGATCGGTCATCTTCAATGCGGTCGTGCCGGTCACCTTGAGCTTCTTGTCCACTCGCTCAATGGTCACCGGCATCAAGTTGGTCTTCGTCACACCCGCCACCGTCAGGGTGCCCTTGGCTTCATACTGGCCGGCGGCGCCCGCCTTCGGATTCAATTCCAGCACCTTGTATTCGATGGTTTTGAACTGGGCGAACTTCATGTGCTCCTGCATCACCGCGTCCATGCGCTTGCCGCCACTGCTCTTGAGCGAACGGACAGGAATCTTCACTTCAACGTTCGGCTTTACCGCGACGGGCGCTGACTTGCCGTCGGCAAACGTCGCATCCAGTTCCATGAAACCACCGATGATGTCCGTTTCGGCGTGCCAGTCGTGAATCGTGGACGTGCCGTCCATGCGCAGCTTGCTGCTGTTCGGCACCGGTGCGAAGCGAACCGTTTCCGCAGTGACGATCGCACCAGCCGCGAGAAGCGCGCCAGTGACGATCAAGGCTCGCGAGAAGCGAGCGGAGAGGAGGTTGGTAAACATGGGATTGGTTTTCAGTAGTTGAAGAGCCTTCCGCACCCGCGGGTGGCTCATGGTTTGTTCCATCGTAAACTCGGAATCTGCTGCCGCAGTATCGCCATTCGGCGCCTGCGAATTGGACGATCAGGCCGCTACGCCATTCACACTCAAGCGAGCTCGAACCAGTCCTTCTGGAAGACGATCCGCTTGCCAGTAACGATGGCCTCGTTCGTCTTGATGGCCGTTACAGTCGCCTCCAAGCCTTCGCGCCATGTCGCCGCGTGCTGCATCTTCAAGCCCGCGATGTGCTGGGCGAGCGCCTTCTTGTCCGCCGCGTCGAACGTCGCGGTGAAATCCTCTGTGCCGCCAACGACCTCGTTGACGTTGGAGAGGAACGCTTCGAGCGCAAAGGCCAGCGACGTGTTCGTGTAGGCGGAGGACTCCGCATTATCGTCCTGACCGGTCGATTTGCTCGCGTTCGCCACGAGCGCGATGCCCGTCTCCTTGTAGAAGACATCCTTGCGCGCGTAGACTTCCCAGCCCAGGAGCGGCGAATCGACTTCCTTGAAGAGCCATGCCTTGTTTCCGCGCATCATCACCGCGGCGTCACTGCCCAGCAGCATTTCGTAGTCGCCGTCGAACGAATTCGCCAGCGTCGCGTCATACATGCCCTGCACGCTGCCGGGAAATTCGAGAACCGCCTGGACCGTATCGGGCACATCGCGACCATCGTTCCAGTGAATAATCCCGCCGAAGCCCGTCACCGCCTTCGGCAGATCCTTGAACAGCCACGACATGCTGTCGAAGTGATGGATGCCCAACTCGCCCGCGAGACCGAGAGAATGTTCCTTCGAGAGACGCCAGTTGATTTCCTTCTCGCGATCCGGATTCGCCGAGGTGAAACGCCAGCTCTGCTTCTTGTGCCACTGCGCGCGCGCCATCACGTCCTTGCCAATCGCACCGGTGCGGATGAACTGCAGCAGGAAGTGCCGCTGCGGATCAGCACGCAGCGAGAGACCAGGCTGGAACACCTGCGCGCCCGCGTCCCGGGCCGCCTTGGCGATCGCCTTCGCATCTTCAATCGTGGTGGCCAGCGGCGCTTCGCAATAGACGTGTTTGCCCGCCTGCAACGCCTCAATAGCGATGTCCTTGTGCAGATGCGTCGGTGTCGCGATGAAAACCGCCTGAACATTTTTATCCTCAAGCATCTTGCGGTAATCATCCACCGCCGTCGCGCCCGGGGCATTGCTCGCCGCACGACGCAGCATCACACCGTAGGTGTCGCACACGGATACAATCTCCGCCTCCGCCTGGCGCTGGAGCGTGCCGATGATTTCGCGGCCCCACGCGCCGAGACCAACGACACCGCACTTGACCTTCGCGCCGGCGGCTTTGGCTGGCGCATCACCCGGCGCTTCCGCCGCCTTGAGCTCCACGCCGCCCAGCATGGACAGCAGCGTGGCAATCGAACCGCCCCGGATGAAATCGCGGCGGTTAAACTCGGAGGCAGACGGCTGTTGTGAATTCATGCGAGCAATACTTGCCAGCCAGGGACAGGATTTCCACTGAAAATTTTACCGACACGGATTGTCCGAAACCACGTCAACCGCCGCCCTTGGCGCCCCCCAGCAGCCCCTCCAACTCGGCCAGTCCGGCGTGTGAACCAATCTCGTAAAAGCGCTGCTTCACCTCGTAACCGGCGAGCTGTTTCTGCGCGACGAGCCGCTGCATCACATCCGCCAGATCAAATGCCTTGTCGCCCGGCCATTCGTCAAACGCCGACGCCTTGAACAGGCTCAAGCCATAGTCAATGTGCCGCATCTCCGGCAGCTTGTTCTTCTTGTCGTAGACTTTGATCTCCCCGTCGCCGAACACCACGTTGCTAGTGTCGTAACGGCCTTCGTTCTGGAAAACCGTCATCAGACCTGCACGCCCGCTGCGCTCGAAAAACTCCGCGACCGGTGCGAACGGAATCGGCAGGTAAGAATCGCCATAGAGCACGAAGAACGTCTCCCCCAGCATCGGCAACGCCCGCTTCAGCGCACCGCCCGTTCCCAGCAGGACCGAACCATCGAACGAGTACTCCAGCTTCACGCCGTGCGCCGAGCCGTCACCGAAATCGCGTTTCACCATCTCGCCGAGATGGCCAACGCACAGCACCGCGCGCGCGATTCCCTCACGCCGCAACAACGCGAGCTGATGTTCGAGGAAAGGCTTTCCCGCTACCGGCACCAGCACCTTCGGCACCTTCTCCGTGATGGGGCGCAATCGCGTGGCAAGTCCGCCCGCGAGAATGGCAACGGGTGGGAGCATCAGGACGCAATGAGCTTCGTGCCCTCGAAATCAAACCGGAACCGAACTTCCTTCAAGCCAGCCTGGCGCATCGCGTGGCGCAGCTTCGACTTGTCCTCCTCTGCGTAAAACATGAGGAAGCCGCCGCCGCCAGCGCCAATCAGCTTGCCGCCGAGCGCGCCGTTGGCCATCGCAAGGTCATACCACTCGTTGATCTTCGGATTGCTCATGCCGCCGCTGCGGGCCTTCTTCCGCTGCCAGTGCTGGTCCATGAGATTCGCGAAGTCCCGCAGGTTGCCCGTCTCCAGCGCGCGCTGGCTGGCGTAGCCGATCTCCTTCGTAAGATGCAGATTGTCGAGCATCGCCTGATCGTCCTGTTTCGACTTCTCGTTCTGATCCTTGAGAATCGTGCCCGCACTGCGGCTGTATCCGGTGAAGAACAGCACGAGGTTGTCTTCGAGGTTGTAACGCGTCTCCTCGGCAATCTTCGCCGGGGTCGCCTCCACGCTGCCGTCCTTGTTGAAGTTGAAACTCGTGATGCCGCCAAGCGCCGCGATGTACTGGTCCTGCTTGCCCACCGGTTCCTTGAGCCGGTTGATTTCGATGTCACACGCCTGGGCCGCGATGTCGCCATTCGGAATCAGATTGCGCTTGTAGCAATGCAGCGCCTTGAGCAGCGCCGTGGTGAAACTGCCCGAGCTGCCGAGGCCGGTGCCCGCGGGAATGTCCGCCATGCTCGTCAGCTCGAAATACGCCGCATCGAGCCCCACGAGCTTGAGCGCCTCGCGGATGATCGGATGCTCGATGTCATCGACCTTCGAGACGCGTTCGAGCTTCGAATACTTGATGATGAGCTCCGGGATGAACGTCTCGTGCAGCGTGATGTAGACGTATTTGTCGATGGCTGCGGTGATGAGGAAGCCGCCGAAGCGTTCGTAGTAGGACGGCAAATCCGTGCCGCCGCCACCAAGGCTGATGCGCAAAGGAGATCGGGCGATGATCATGCGCGACGATTTAAGCCGGAACGAAGTAACGCAGGGAAGGGAAAAGGTTTGGTGCGTCGCCGAATTTATTCGGCGAGAATCTACGTCGCCCCCAATCACGCATCGACCTGCTACTGCACCAATACTACGCGGTAAAAGCTATTGCGGCGATTGTCCACCCAGTCGACGTCCTGCTCATGCGTGACAGACGCTGCCACCCCCGTCGCCACCACATTCACACCAACCGCCACCCACGGCATTCGAATGTCCTCCTTTGTTTCCACCCGATAGGTCCTCCCCGGAATCGCCTGCCACAAAATCACCGTGGTTCGCGCCGCTGCATTTCCCTCCGCAACACCCGTGGTCAGCCGCAGCACGCGAAGGATCGACGCGTCGTTCGCCGGACTTGTTCCCGCACGAAATTCGTCTCGGTCGTTCGAGCCGTCGTTGTCGAAATCACCCGAACCATCGCGCGCCAGGGTGTTGAAGTACGCGACCTCCCAGTCATCCTCCATTCCATCGCCATCGTTATCCGGTCCGCCGAGAGTCACCACGAATACATCACGCGTGTCGTTGTAATCCCTCGCGACCAAATCGCTCGCGAAACTTTGAAACGCCACCGTACGACCATCCGCTGACAAGATCGGATTCGACGAGACACGATTACCAGTGCCCGTCCCTGCAAGATTGCGACTCAAGCAATGCGTCAGCCCAGCCCAGCGATCCCGCACGAAGATGTCCGTAGCGCGGTTGCCGTCGCCCGGCACCAAGTCACTGGCACGACTCGCGAACACCACGAAGCGCGCATCCTGACTCAGTGCCGGCGAGAACGAAGATCCGTTCCCGGTGGCGCCACTCAGCGACCTGCTGACCACTTCGACCGAGCCGTCGGTGAGATCCCTGATGTAGATGTTCGTCACACCTCCAAGCGCTGGCCGCGATTCGTAGGCGAGATAACGCCCATCAAGATTCAATGACGCATTCGCACAGTTGGAGCAGACGAGTAGATTCTCCGCACGAGCGTAGTTGGTGAAAGCCACCCGCTCGATCTCGCCGACCGTCGCCTTCCACTCGCCACGCAGGTCGTGTCGGTAAATGAGATTTGTCCCGCTTTCGAAGGCGACATATCGAGCATCGGCGCTGAATCGGGGATTCGCCCCCCCTCCAAGCAATGGAACCTCCGTTCCGGCCAGCGCTGGGTCAGTGGAGTCGGCAATAGCATAACTGATCAGCCGTGTCGGCGAATAGTCGAGGACGTCGACTCTGCCAATACAGCCAAGCGCCGGGCGGTTGCTGATGATAAACGAGCGTGCGTAGAGTTGGTACCTGGACGTCGGCGAGACTGGGTTCTCCAGCAAGTCGGTCGCAAGACTCTCGAAGAACAACCAACTGGAGTCCGGAGTGAAGGCAGGATTGATCGACGGACCATTGGCTGTCCGATTCTGATTCCATGCCGAACTGGCGAAACGCGACGGCAACACTGAGGGATCCAGCGGGCAATCGATGATGGACCCGGAGACGGACACGATCCTCGATCCAAAAACGTAAACGTCATTCTGATTGTTCCCGTCCAAGTAGTAATCCGATTCGTACGAGCTCGCGGAATGAAACGCCACGAAACGCCCATCTGGGCTTAGCACAGGCCGCGAAAACGGGCCTCCAGAGACGACAACCTTATTCGAAGGCGACGCCAAGTCCCGTTGGTAAATAATGGTGTTCGTTCCATAAGGAGAGGTTTGCCCCAACTGCATGGTTTCGGCAGCGAACGCGATTTGACGCCCGTCAGCGCTCAGGAAGGGCGCAGTGGCAGCATTCGTTCCGGGGAAACTTGCTTGTGATGAAATGCCAACCTCCGGCGATGAACGACTCACGTCGATGTTCGTGCCCGTCGCGAAGTCGCGGACGATGAGATCGCGCCAGCGATTCGTGTCGTCTGGAACCAACATATTGTCGAGCGAAAGAATGGCGAGGCGCTGGCCATTGGCACTGATGGCACGGGGATTCAGATCGAGTCGGGACAAAGCCAGGCCGCTAGCAGCCGGCGAATCTGGATGACGCGCGGAGATGAGTTGTGTCTCGCCCGTGCCTACGTCGCGCACGAAGACATCCCATGCGCGGTTCAAGTCGCCGTTCACCATCTCAGAGTCCGGACTGTCCCAGCCTACGAGTGAGCCATCCGGTGAAGCCGATGGCGCCACGAAATTCAAATCATCTCCGGCACGCCCGGTGGCATTGCTGCTGACAAGTCCCACCGCTCCGCTCTCCACCTCAAGGCTGTAAAGGTGCGTAACGCGATTGGTCACGCCATCAACCAGGTTGGTCGCATCGGTGAGAAACGAAATCCGCGAGCCATCCAAGCTCAGGCTCAACCACGGCATGCGGGTCCAGGTCAGCGCGGACGCCGGTCCTGCATTCGTGAGTACAATCCGCAGGCTGGATTCTACATTCGTAGAGAATGAAGAAATCGATCCAGCCGTACCCCCTCCCGCGGGAATCTCAATCACGTTCGTGACCAGCGCGCGGAAATCCACCAGTCCGATCCCCGAGCTCGGAACAATATTCGACGACAGGTTCAGCGCGAGGTAGCGACCATCCGGAGTGACGGCGAGAGGCGTCGAACTGCTGGAAGCCGCCGGACGCGGATTATCAGCGAAACGGAAACTATCCACCCGCGTTCCCTCGGGCGTGGAATTGGTGTATGACAGTTCGATCGAGTTTCGGGGCAGAAGCAGATCAAATCGTGCCACAAGCCCAAGCGTCTTGAACGCCACGTAGCGTCCGTCACGGCTCATGACCGGCTCCGAGGCGTCATAAGCTCCTGACCTTACCCGCCCGTCGTGCGCCCAATAACTGGAGGCAGCTCCCGCCCAGTAGGTAATCCCGGCTCCGATATCCCGAACAAAGATCTCCGCCCCGAACTCAAAGGGCTGAAGGGTTAGCAGAACGATATCTTTCGCCCGGCTGGCGAAGGCAATCCTCAGACCATCAGCCGAGATGGACGGCGAATGCGAGACGCCACTTGCGCTGGCAGTCTCCGAAGAATTCACGCTGACCAGTTCCGTCACTCCCGTTGTCAGGTCGTGAATGAAGATGTCGTTCGTGCCGTTGAAATCATTCGTCACCAGGTTTGAGGCGAGGCTCTCGAAGATGACGCGTTGGCCGTTCTCAGAGATGAGCGGATTGGACGAGTGACCGTTCGCCCCGGACGTGATGAGACGTGTGACACCGCTCACAAGGTCGCGCACGTAGATGTCGCGCCAGCGGTTTGTATCACCGGGAGCGAGGTTGCTCGCGAGCGTTTCAAAGGCGACGACCTGCACGTCCGGAGACATCGTGTAGAGCCCGATGTTGTCATTCGCGCCGCCGAAGCCATTGGTGCTTACGCTCACCAGCACGGTGTTGCTGGCCACAAGGTCCCGCACGAAGAGGTCGAGGTGCGGACCGAGGTCGTCGTTGGCCACGAGGTTGTTTGCATGGCTGACAAAGGCGACGTGTTTGCCATCAGCGCTGAAAACCGGTGCGTAAGAATTTCCGGCACCAGCGACCGAGAGTTTGTATGGCGCGGAACCTACTTGTGTCGCAGCGACCGCGGAGGGTGCTACAAAGACACCGCAAAAGAGAAGGACGCCACCGATAAGGTTTAAGAACACTTTCTTCATGATCACCTTGGCTTGAGAATGTGGAGCACGGAACGATCACCACGATCGCCGATTGGATCAGCGGCAATCGCCGAACGAAACTCTTCATTGGAATACTGATTCACCCGACCATCGAAGCGCACGAGATTGCCGGAAGCGTTGTGCAGATTCGTATCCCATCCAGGGAGGTCCGGGAGCGGAGCAAAGGCGGTTTGCGGAAAGCGACTGCAACTGCCGAAGCCCCCAAGGGTGACGAAATTTCTGTCTCCCGCAAACATCACCCACTGACCGCCGACGAACGAGTGCGTCAGAAAATAGCTCGTGGCGTTGTTACGATAATTCGCCCCGAGATACCCGCCTTCGGTTCGGAAAGTAAAGTCATCCGCAGCCCTGCCCGTGTCACTCGGGCAAAACAGAATTCGCGCCGAATTCAGCTCGTTGGAGATCCACGAGAAGTGCAACCAGGCATTCACACCAAGCGGGTGAAGCATAGTTCCACCTTGGTCCACCCGAATCTCCCACGGCGGCAAATCACCGTGATCGTTTCCCCACAGCTGATACCCCAAGCCGATCTGACGAAGGTTGTTCGCGCAGACAATACGGGATGATCGATCACGGTCGTTGGCCAACGCCGGCAACACGATCGCCAGCAGGAGCGACAGGGCGGCGAGAACAGCGAGGAGCTCTATTCGACCGAATCCATCACGGCGAAAGACCGGAACCAGGCGGCTTTCGGGTGTGGCATAAATCCCAGCGGGAAATTTGCCTGGGCGACAACGCTCGCCGAACGACAGGCGATTTGAGTTGTTGGAAGTCATAAGTTTTTTATCGAGGCACCGCGAGGTGCTTCACCGAAACATCATCGGCTTGCGAGGCTAATCGGGACAGGAGCCCGGCGCTGTCGAGCATCTCGACGCTTCCGTCCCGTATCATTACGTTGCCGTTCAGTTGGTGGAGATTGGTGGACCACCGCCCGCTTCCGAAACGAACGTCGATGCTGCTGGCGTAGCCAAATAGGCTGCACGCAGCACTGCCGTCGATCCCTACATTGCGATCACCACCGATTATCGCCGATTGAGGATCGGAGAACGCACTTGAGTAGCCGACAAAATAACTGGTCGCGTTGTTCCGGTTGTTCGCGTGCAGGTAGCCGTGACCCGGGACACCCGTAAAGTCATCCGCCAGCGGCCCTGTATCGCTCGGGCAGAACAACACCCGCGCAGAAACCAACTCATTGGAGAGTATCGCGAAATGGAGCCAGGCATTCGCCGCCAGCGGATGCAACCGCGTCCCTCCTTGAGCGACCGGAACCATCACTGGCGGCAGGTCACTGTGGTCGTTGCCCCACAGTTGTTGAGCGGCGCTGATTTGCCGTAGGTTGTTCGCGCAGATGACGCGTGACGAACGTGTTCGATCATTCGCCAGCGCTGGAAGCACGATCGCCACGAGCAATCCGACGACACTCGCGACGACAAGAACATCGGTGCGGGTGAAGGCGGCGTTCTGTGGGGTGGGTGTCATAGGTTCCTCATCATGAGACGTTGCAGTTCAGAATCTATTTCCGGAGACGAAAGAATCGTTGCGGACCATTCGTCAGGTCCCACGAATAGGGATTAGACATCTGCGGGACTTCGAGCCACGGACCTGCCGGATAACTCAGTGTGGCAAGATCCAGATTGGTGCTGGTTTCCAACGCATAGCCGTGGCCGGACCACGAGAAACTCACACGATCTGCGCCAGACGGAGTCACCTGCAAAGCAGGCAAAGGCTCATGCGGAAGCTCAGGGGCAATCAGTGCAACACCTTTCATATCAAAGACAAAGTATGAGTCCTGATCGACGAATGACTGGAGGAGAGCGACCGCGATCCAGTTGGTGCCTGGCAAAAGATTGGTCGCGTCGACCGTGACATTCGTATTGCAAAACGCCTGCTGGACCGACTGCGCTGCTCGCGAGTTACCGGTCACCGGCGTCCCAACGGCAGCTGCATTGTAGCGATGGATTTCTTTCCCATTGAGGAAAACGACCAAGCCATCATCGGCCCCATATCGCAAACGCAGAGTTCCGCTCGTCGACCAGTGCGCCGGCCATTGAAAGGACGTGCGAAAGAGAGTGGGCTCGGGTTGGTAGCTAATCGCAGTTTGAGGTGAGGCGATTGACCGACACGAGAATTGCGGCGTCGGGCCGCCTTGAAAGGCACCGTTTCCCCTGCCCCACCACGGTCCAGGAAGAAAGGCAGGATCAGACCAACGTTCCTCGAAGACACCGGGATCGAATACTGCGATATCATGAAAATCCCATTCCAAATTACCCGAAATCAGGTTGGTCACGTAAGGCCACGAGACGGGAACGCGCGTGTTTGGGGCGATGGAATTGGTACGGGAATCCGTAAGGTTGTTAATGGTTAAAGCGTAGTCACCGTAACGAATCCAGTCAGGTTCGTTTGCGTCAATCTGGAGCAAAACGCCCAGGCTCACGCTGTAGAGGGTATTGGTGATGGTGACGGTATTCCCTGTGTCCAGTCGGGTGATCCCATAGTTGCTGATGGCTCGCGCCGAGGAGGCTGCGATCGGCTCAGAGAACCGAATAAGGATCGTGCGAGGACCAAAATCACTCTCCGCGATCGCACTCAGCACCTTGGGCCCGGCCAGATCTGCAAATACCGACAGCGTAGCCACACTGCTCGCGATCACGGACAAACTGTTGGAGCAGATGACCCGATAATCGCCAGCGTTTGCAGGCTGGACGTTTGGAAAGACCAGGGAGCTGTTTGTCGACCCGAGGTTCACTCCATTCCGCTGCCACCTGTAGGCCGCGGGCCCGCCAGCTACCCCCACCGTCAAGGTAACCGATTCCCCCACCAACACATTCTGACTCTGTGGCTGGTTGGTAATGACCAGTGGCGTCTCGTTCACCGCGACCAGTCTCATGCCGAACATGACATCCGCACTCGTCGCCGCAGATTGATGAACCTCAACTGCAAGTTGATTAACGCCCACCCGCAAGAAATTGGTCAATACTACCACATCGAGCTGACCCTCGACTGCGGGCCCGGAAAACGTTGTCGTCCCAATGAACCCCGGGGGCATCCGAACGCCTCCCGCGAGCTTGCCATTCAGGAAAATCGCGCAACCGTCATCCACAAGATTGGTGGCGAATAACTTCATCGTTTCCGCGGCCCCGTCGAACTGGAATGTCGTTCTGAAATAGAACGTGGTTACCGCCGGGGAAACCGTCAGCGAAGTGAGGAGGGTCGCATGCGTGGAATAAACTTGCGGCGTATCCTCGAATCCGAGCAATCCCGGCCCTGACGGCCACGCCGAGTCATCGAAATCATTCGTTCGCCACTCGGTGCCCAAGTCCGCACCGGACTGGTCGTATCTCCAAACATTGGTGAACGAAACTAAGGTGGTAAACTGTTGGGCCATCAACGAAGAAGCCACGAGGGCGATTCCCGATATGATGAGCGCCAGAGTTCGCCATGCGCAAGGCGGGGGAACGATTCGTCTCCTTGTGTTCATAGAATTACTGCCTGATTCGGAAAGCACTGCATCCTACCCCCAAACGCCTCAAGGATTCAATTCGCAAGTCGCATCAATCTGGTCGAGCCGAGGTTCGCGGAACCATCCGTTTATTTCTTCAGCCGGAAGATCCGCGACGGCGACGGCGGACGGTTCGTGTAGGGATTCGACATGCCGGGCGCTTGAATCCACGGACCGGCGGGATAACTCCCCGCGTTGTCGGTCAGGTTCGTGACGTATTCGAGCGCGAAGCCGTTGCCCTCCCAAGAAATCCGGGCGGCGTTATTCGGGAGGGATTCGACGCGCAGGGTTGGCGGCGTGTTATCGACTGCCAAAGGCTTGGCGACATACGCTTGCGCAACGGCCGTGAGCGAAAAGGCAGACTCGAACGTCGTGGAAGTGCGGGGTTGAAGGACGGCCGCCGCGAGGCAGTTGGTTCCAGGAAGCAAGCCTGTCACTGGGATTACCAGATCGGAAAAACACAGGGCGGACGGGAGCTCGCTCGCGGCGTAATTCACGACGGTGAGCGGGTCGGTAATGCCGGTAAAGTTGGTGCGCCAGATTCGAGTGCCGTTCAGGTAGAGAATCAATCCGTCGTCCGCCGCGCCGCTGACAATCAGCTGACCGTTCGTCCCAAGATTCTCAGGCCACAGAAAGGTCGTGCGGAAGAGCGTGGGCGAAAGCTGATAGTCGATCGTGCTCTCACAATCCGCGCCACAAGGGGGTTCACCCAGTGCCCCGCCGCAGAACGGACCGACACCGCTGAACCAGAACTGCGGATCTTCGACGTATCCCGGCGTTGACCACGGTTGCTGATAGATCCCCCAATCTGTGGAGTAGCGAGCATGCCAGCGCCAAATCGCTGTCGAATCGACGATGTTCGTTCTCCACGGCCGTCTAATAGGAACCTGAGTGTTGGGGATCATGACGTTCCCCAAATTGTCTGTGAGATTGTTGATTGTAAGCACGTAGCCGGCATCTGGCAGCCAGTCAGGATCAGTGACATCCACAAAGATCAGCGCACCCAAGGCGGTCGAGTATAGAATGTTCGAGATCCCAACCGTATCCACAGAGCCGATCCTTGTTAAAGAGTAGTTGCCAACCGCTCGCACGGTCGCACTATTTACCGGCTCGGAGAAAGTCACGCTGATCTTGTCCGGCCCATACGCATAGACCTCTTCAGACGCACGCAAGACTGTCGGCCCAGTCAAATCCGACAAAACGGACACGACCGCAACGGTGCTGGTGACAGAATTTAAGGGCCCACTACAGACCACCCAGTAATTGCCACTATTTACCAGTTGGGCCGAACTAATCACTACAGAATTACTGCGGGACGAGAGTGTGACTCCATCTTTTCGCCACCTATAGCTGGTGACTCCACCCGACACACCTACACGGACAACTAGCGGTTCACCACTTAAGACCGTCTGGCTCTCAGGCTGTTCGGTAATGACGAGTGGCGAAGGACGCGACGCGAATAGCTTCAGCCCGTAGGCAACATCCGAACTGGTGGGGGAACCTTGGTGAACTTCCACGGCGAGGTGATTGATTCCCGTACGCAAGTAGTTGGTCAGTTCACGAACAGCCAGCTCACCATCTTGGACCGAGAGCGCAGCAAATGTTGCTGCGTTGAACGTGGGATTCATATTTACCCTGCCCACGAGCTGCCCGTTCAGCCAGATTACACAACCGTCGTCTACCAGGTTCGTCGCGAACAGTTGGACCTGGTTGGTGACATACGGGAAATCGAAGGTCGTGCGGAAGTAGTAGGTAGTTACGGTCTGCGATAGCGGCGATGGGAATACTGTCCCGAAACCAAATGGCGCGTGGGTCAAATACGGGTCCAGCGACCCGACCAAGCCCAGCAACCCCGGCCCCGACGGCCACGCTGAATCATCGAAATCATTTGTCCGCCAAGCCGAGCCCAGATCCAGTCCGGAGCGGTCGTATTTCCATACGTTCGTGAACTCGATGAGTGAGGTGATCTCTTGCGCCTTCGACTGCGGCAAGCCTCCCAAACCGACCGCGATCATGATAATGAGCGCGTTGACCCAGACGCAGCAGCGTTTCCCCAGTGTTCTCCTTGTTCGCATAATGTTAAGACCTGACTTGGCTTCTTTCGGAAAGTTTATCCCATGACATTACGCCTTTTTCAACCATCGAATCGCTCCACGCCAAGATTTGGAACCCGTTCCCTCAGCGTTCTGCTCCTCAGCCGAGTCACCCACCTCACTGCGACATTGAATTTCCTTCCGCTCGGCTCAGTCAGTGTGGAACTCTACGAACTCATGAAAGCACGCATTCTCTCTACACTCGCGAAATCTCTTGCCCTGCTCATGACGCTGGGCGCCTTCACCACCGCCCACGCGGCAGACCAACCCAAGAAAATCCTCCTCGTCACCGTGACGAAGGGTTTCCGTCACAGCTCCATTCCCACGGCCACCAAGGTCATCACCGAGCTCGGCGAAAAATCCAAGGCGTTCACCGTGGACCTCGCCGCGACGGACGCTGACCTGATGGCCAAATCGACGCCCGAGAAACTGAAGACTTACGACGGGTTCATCTTTGCGAACACAACCCTGGACCTCCCGCTCGCGGACAAGCAGGCGTTCCTCGACGCCATCAAGGGCGGCAAAGGCTTCGCCGGCATGCACTCGGCCAGTGACACCTTCCACGGCAAGAACGGCGCGGTGGATCCCTACATCGAAATGCTCGGCGGCGAGTTCAAGACGCACGGCGCGCAGGTCGGTGTGGAATGCCTCGTGCAGGATCCCAAACATCCGTCCGTGAAACATTTCGGGGAATCCTACTGCATCGAGAAGGAGGAGATTTATCTCTTCATCAACTATGACCGCGCCAAGGTCCGCGACCTCCTCTCCCTCGACAAACACCCGAACAAGAAGAAGGAGCTCGGCCACTTCCCGATCGCGTGGTGCAAGGAATACGGCACCGGCAAGGTCTTCTACACCTCGCTCGGCCATCGTGAAGACGTGTGGGAAAACAAAGCCTTTCAGGAACACATTCTCGGCGGCATCAAGTGGTCGCTCGGCCTCGTCCCGGGCGATGCCATTCCGCTGGTGAAGTAACTCGCAGCACCGGACTCATCCCGCTATGAAACGCACTCTCCCCCTCCTCACCGCGCTGGCGCTCAGCGCCACGTTCGCCTTCGCCGCCGATGAAGCTGGCTTTGTCCCGCTCTTCAACGGCAAGGACACGACGGGCTGGCATCTGCGCCGCAAGGACGGCCACAACAGCTGGTCCATCGACGGCGGCGTGTTGAAGAACACCGTCAACAAAGGCGAGCACGGCACCGATCTCGTCACGGACAAGAAGTTCTGGAACTTCACCGTGCGCTACGAGTTTCAGGTGCCGGACAATTCGAACAGCGGCTTCTATCTGCGCGGGCGGCACGAGATTCAGATTCTCGGCGACTTCAAGGGCGGCAAAACCTCCAAGGGCGGCAACGGTGCGATCTACAATCACACCGCGCCCAGCGAGTTCGCATCCAAGCCCGGTGGCGAATGGCAGACGACGGAGGCGACGATCATTGGCAACAAGATCACGGTCATCCTGAATGGCAAAAAGATTCACGACAACGTGGAGTGCAACAAGGCGACTGGTTCCGAGATCGACGCCAAGGTGACCGAGCCCGGTCCGATCTTCCTGCAAGGCGACCACGGCACGGTCTGGTTCCGCAACATGCGCATCAAGGAACTGCCGAAGGATTAATTCTTCCCGCACATCATTCGTTTCCCAAGGCAGGCTTCGCGGCCTGCCTTTTTGTTTTGGCCGATAAGGGCGGCCATGACGAAACCGGGGCGGGGGCATCAATTCATTTCATCCTCCACCCAGCTAATGGCGAACGAGTTTCGTCCGATTGATTGGGGGCGACTCATCCGGCGCATACGCGTTCCGGTCAAGTCTCCTCAATTGAACCATGTCTCAGACGAGCCAGCCCGATGACCGGTCGGCCCCGGCCGCTTTCTCCTCGGCGACCAAGCCGTGGAGGGCCGGGCTTTTGACCGGCATCATGACGCTCGTCACCGCGCTCGTCAGCGGCAGCATTCTTTACCAGCTTTCGCTCGAAGCGCTGCAGTCTGAACTCCGCGAGAACCTCATCCGCACGGCCAAGACCGCCGCGGTGGTCATCGACGCAGAAGGCCACCGGCAATTCCAGCGGCAGTCGCAAGAAACTAGCGCGGCGTATCAGGACGCGATTCAACCGCTCGAGCAAATCCGTCTCGCAGCCGGAGACATCAAGTTCATCTACACCTGCGTGATGGTTGCGAATCAAGTTCACTTCGTCCTGGATCCCACGCCCGCAGGCGACGCCGATCGCGACGGCACGGACGACAAATCTCACATCATGCAGGTGTACGACGATCCCAGCCCGGAGCTCGTGAAGGCATTGACGGAGGCAAAGCCCGGTGCAGACGCCCAGACTTACACGGACGCATGGGGAACGTTTATCAGCGGTTACGCGCCATTCTTCGATGCAAAGGGTAAGCCGGCGGGCGTGGTCGGAGTGGACCTCGACGCTGCCAGCTACGTACGGCGGCTGGCATCCATGCGCACCGCGGCCTGGACAGGAACCGGCGTCGCGATCGCCTTGTCGCTCATCGCGGGCATTGGCTTCTACCGGCTGCAGGCGCGCATCGAGCAGTTTCGTCGCAAGATCGAGCAACTCAACACCGAGCTCGAAGCAAAAGTCGCCGATCGCACCGCGCAGCTCGACGCCTCAAACAAGCAACTCGCGGAGGAAGTCATCGAACGACGCCGTTCGGAAACGGAGGCGAAGCAGGCACGGCGCGCCGCCGAGACCGCCAACCGGACGAAGAGTGAATTCCTCGCGACCATGACCCATGAACTGCGCACGCCCATGAACGGCGTCGTAGGCATGGCCAACGTGCTTCTCTCCACGTCGTTGGACGACGATCAAGCCGAGTGCGTGCAGATCATCCGCAGCTCAGGCGAATCCCTCCTCGGACTCGTGGACAACATCCTCGATTTCTCGATGCTGGAAGGCGAGGAGCTCGGCATGGAAGTCGTCCCCTACGATCCGCGCGAAGTCGTCCAGAAAGTCGTGGATGTGCTCTCCAGTCGCGCGCAGGACAAGAACCTCGCCATCCAGATGCGCGTCGCCGCCGACCTGCCCGGTCAACTTGTCAGCGACGCTGGACGCGTGCGGCAGGTGTTGATGAACCTCGTCGACAACGCGATCAAGTTCACGGATACAGGTTCCGTGGCTGTTGAATTACGCGTCACCGATCACGCCTGCGACGTGGAGCTCGGGGAGAACTGCCCTGCCAGCATCGCACTGGAATACGTCTGCTTCAGCGTGTCCGATACGGGCATCGGCATTCCCACAGAAAAGAAGGCGTCACTGTTTCAGGAATTCTCCCAGGGGGACTCCTCTGCGTCGCGCAAACACGGCGGTATCGGACTCGGGCTTGCGCTATGCAAGCGGCTGGTAAATCTGATGGGCGGAGAGATCGGATGCTCGAGCGAGCCAGGCAAGGGTTCGACCTTCTGGTTCACGCTCCCGGTCGGCGCGTGCGCTGTCCCGCTTCACCTGCGCAGTCCGAAACCACTGCCTACAGATCTGAAGTCCGCCGCGGCGTAATCGAACCGGCTTATTGCAATTTCTTCTTTGCCTCGTCCGGCAATGAAACCATCGCTGCTCCGACATCTTTGATTTCCACCATCGCCGTCCGGCTTACCTCCACCTCGGTCTTGTCCTCTCCCGTCGTAATTTTTCCCTTCACCACAAACTCGTACTTCGCCAGCGAACCATCCTTCAGCCAGAACTTCACCGCGCCCTGCGCAGAAGGCGCCGCCGCTGCGCGACGACCGAGCAACGCGAACATCTCCTTGGCCCAAGCGCCATCCAGTTCACTTGCATAAGCGCCGTCCGCTTCCTTTCTCAGACCGGTCGCCTTGCCCGCCAACATGGTCGCTTCGTCGGTCGGCCGCTTGATCAAACGCAGGCGCTGGACGGTTCGGTTGTTCTCGCCGATCTCCGCCGTCGAGAGCCATTCGCCCGTGTAGTTGACGATCATCTTCTCGCCCTTGATCCCGATCTCGACGGTAATGTCGCCCATCTCACCACTCACCACCACGTAGCCATCCTTGTCGGCCTTGCCCCTCAACGGCACCTGCCCGCGGCCCGCCGATTCACTCCCCGTCACCTTCGGCGTGAAGGACCAGCTGTAGCCGGATTGCTGTTCGAGCTTCTTGATCGCCGCCGAGACTTCCGATTTCGGATCCGCCGCCGCAGTGCAAGCAACGAGAAGAGTCGCTGAAAGTCCAAACGTTGAGAGCAATGATTTCATGGGATGAGTTGTAATCTGGGATTGTCTACTTGGCGGCGCCCGCCGGCAACGGCACCTGACCGGAACGGCTGAGATAATAAATAAGGTCGCGCACTTCCTGATCGGTCAACGCCGCGAGCAATCCTTCCGGCATCATCGACAGCTCGGTCTGATGCTGGCTTGCAATCTCATCACGCGGGATCGTGACCAGCTCATTCGGCGTCTGGAGCATGATCGATTTGTCGCCCATGATCTTCACCACGCCCGTGAGACTGCGACCATCCTTCGTCTCGATCTCACTCGTGCGATACTCATTCGGAATGACTGCGTTCGGATCGACGATCGTTTCCAGCAAGTAAGCCAGGTCCGTCCGGTTCGCACCCGTGATGTCCGGTCCAACCTTGCCGCCCGTGTCAAAAAGCGTGTGGCACTGCGCGCAAACCTTGTTGTAAACCACGCGCCCCGCCGACGCATTGCCCGGCTGAGAACCACCCGCGCCATAGATGCGGCGATACTTCTCGATCTCCGCCTTCTTGTCCGCGCTGCTCTCGCGGAACGTGCCGAACAACGTCGTCAACTGTTGCTTTAGGTCCTCATCCTTTAACCCACGCAACTGCCGCATCACATCCGCCGTCAGATCCGTCTTCGCAACCTTGTTGGCTTCCACCGCGCTCAAGAGTGGTTTCGCAAAAGCCGGGCGTGAAACCAACGTGCTCAACGCGTCGCGCTTCTGCGCCGCATCAAGCTGCGCATACACCGCGAGGATCGATTCCGGCGTCTTCGCGTCATTGTATCCACCCAGCGCGCGCAAGGCCGGACCGCGTAGCGCCGTTTCATTCAGCAACGCCTGCAACATCGGCGGCAGCTCCGCATCCTTCACGCCCACGAGCGAATCCAGCGCGGCACGGCGAGCGGCCACGGCGGCGGTCGTGTCTTTCAAGATCTGTCGCAGCGCCGTCAGCGCTTTCTGGCTGCCGAACGTCAGCGAAAGCGACTGCGCCAACGCGCGCACGTCCGCATTCGCGCTTGCGGTGAGCTTCGTTTCTACCGCATCCCAGCCCTTCGGCATTGGCACACTGCGCTGACCCTTCAACGCCGCACTCAATCCCGCCAGCATGTCGAGCTGCTTCGCCGGCTCGCTCACGTCGGCGAGCTTTGCCGCGATCATCTCGCGTGATTCAGGCGTTCCGATTGACGCAACGCGCCGCGTGGTGAAGTTCAGGATGCGCGGGATCTTCGTGTCGAGCGCGGTGGCCAGCGATTCCGCCGGATGGTCCGCCACCAGCGGCTCCATCGCGAACCAATACATCAGCGGCAGATTGTGGTCCTTCGCATCCTCGTCGTGGGCGAGAAGGCGTTTAACGAGCGTCGCTCGCAATTGTTCATTCGTGGTGCGTTGCGCGGCCGAAGCGATGAACAACCGCACCAGCTTCGACGGATCACTCGCCGCCATGGTCGAGAGATTCGGGTCAGGCTTCAGCCCTTGCTCACGAATCTCTTTGATCAACCGTTCAACGTTCTCCTGGCTCTCGAACGCGAGCTGAATCGTCCACGCCCGAACCCATTCATCGCCGCTCTTTACGTTCTCCACGACGGTGCGCGCATCAAGTCCCGCCGTGGTGTGCAGCGACCACATCGCGCGGAGCCTCGCCGCGGTGTCTGCGCCGGAGGCCAGCTGTTTCTTCAATGCGTCCGTGTTCGCCGCAACCGCACCCTTCTCCGCCGCGCGTTCCTGCAGGACACGGCGCGCGTGACGGCTCATAAATTCATTCTTCGACGGCACGAGCTTCACGAGCTCTTCATCGCTCATCTTCGCGACGTCCGTGCGCGTGGTCTTCTGATTGTTGTAAACGATCTTGTAGATGCGGCCGTTGCTGCGGTCGTGACCGTCCTCGCGGTTGTGATGGCACTGATTCTTGTCGTACCAATCGATGATGAACACGCTGCCGTCCTGATCGTAGAGCTGGTTCAACGTCTGCGACCATGTGTCGTTGAAGTTGAGGAAATCCTTCCCGTGCTTGCCGACATATCCCGAGCCATCGCGCACCGGGATGTCCACATTGAGCCGCTGGCCGTGGATGTTTCCGAGGAACAGTTTATTCCGGTACTCCGCCGGCCAGCTTTCGCCGAGGTAACACATCACGCCCGCGTGAGCGTGACCGCCGCCTGCGGAATCACTGCGCGCGTTGCCGGCATGCGGTCCGCCCGCACCGGCCCAGTGAACGTGATCGCCGTGCTGCTTGATGTCCTCGTAGATGTGCGGATGCACCGGCTTGCCGCCGCTCTTGCGATAGCGCTTCGTTTCATCCGCACCGACGGTGAAATGTTCGCCGCCCTGACGCTCAATGCGCGCGCCTTGAATCATGTGCCAGAAGTGGGGGATGACGCACATCTCCGCGAAGAGCTGGCCATGCTCGTCGAAATCGATGCCCCAAGGATTGCTCCCGCCTTCCGTGAACACTTCGAACACATGCCGCGTCGGGTGATAACGCCACACGCCCGCGTCCATCCACTGACGTTCCACGGCGGGAGTCCCGGGCTTGCCGGGATTGCTCGGACAAAACACGCCGTGGCAGCCATACAGCCAGCCGTCCGGTCCCCACGTAAAGGTGTTCAACGTCTCATGCGTGTCTGCGGAATAATTCCAGCCATCGAGCAGAACCTTCGGATCGCCGGACGGCTTCGGGTTCTCCCAATCATTCACCGGCACGAAGATCAAGTAAGGAGCCGCACCGATCCACACGCCGCCGAAGCCCACTTCGAGACCACTGATCAAGTTCACGTTCTCCATGAACACCGTGCGCTTGTCGAACTTGTGATCACCGTCCGTGTCTTCGAGCACGAGAATGCGATCACCGCCACCGAGAATATCCTTCAACTGATCCGCCGTCGGCGTAGTCGTGGCGTTCTCCGTCTTCGGCGGGTGGCCTTTGCGTTTCGGATACGTGATGCCTTCCGCCACCCACACGCGACCGCGATGATCGAGACAGAACGCGATCGGCTGGCGCACGTCCGGTTCAGCGGCGAAGACGTGCATCGCAAAGCCCGGCGGCATCGTCGCCTTCGCGGCGGCCTCGGTGGCGCTCAAGCCGGCGAAGGCCACGGCGTCCGCGGGCGGGGGCGTGGTCGCGGCGTAGACGCCGCTGGAAACGGTGTGCAGGCCGGCGACAACCGTCGCCACGAACGCAAACGAATGAATCTTCATGGTGAAATCGAGCTCAATTAACCGCTGAACACACTCCGCGGACAACAAAGAAAACACGGCGCCAGACACTCATGTCATTCCCGGCGCCGCATTCCAAAATCCTGAACGCCTCACTTCACCGACGCGCTCGCGGGCGTGAACGGTTTCGGCTGCGCCTTCTGCCATTCCTCGCTCGACACCGTCTTCTTCTCGTGCAGGTGAACGAACGTGCCCTTCTTGTTGCCCACCACGATGTCCGGCAGGCCATCGCCATTCATGTCACTCGCGACCACTTGCACGCCCACGCCCGAATTGTCGTCGATGAGATACGGTATGAAATCCACGCTCTTGTCCGCGCCGCGCACGGTCTTGAACCAATAGAGCACCGCCTTGTCATTGCGGTCCGGATCGCCTGTGCGGCCGTGCGACCAGAAGCGCTTGCCGGTGACGATGTCTTTCAAGCCGTCGCCGTCCATATCGACGAGGTCGATCGCGTGCAGCTCCGAGAACTTCACGCCGTATTTGTTCTCCTTCGGCTCCTTGTTCATCACGATGTGTTCGCGGAACTTGATCTCCCCGCCCTCGCGATACTGCTCATACCACGCGAGACCAAACCCGTGCGCGCTCAACCCCGTGATGATGTCATTCAAGCCATCCCCGTTCAGATCGTAGGCGTACATCTGCGAACCACCCACGCCCATCGGTTGCTTGTGGAATGCCCACACTGGATCGCCCGCCAGCGACGCCGGTTGTTCCCACCAACCGTCCTTCTCCAGCAAATCCATCCGGCCATCGCCGTTCACATCGCCCACGCCCATGCCATGCGTGAACTTGCCGTATTTGTTGTTCGGCGAGATCGCGTGAAACACCCACGGCTTCTCCGGCGCGCTCCAGTCCGGCGACGCATACCCGTATTGCCCCATGGTGATACACACCAGCTCCGGCTTTCCATCACCCGTGAGGTCCGTGAACGTCGGCGACTCATTATCTGTCTGCGCGAAAATCTTGTGCCGCTTCCAGTGACCACCCTTCCCCTGCGGATTCTCAAACCAAGACGTGTCCTGCCCCGGGAAGCCGATAATCAAAATGTCGTTCCACCCGTCCTTGTTGAAATCCAGCACCCAGGCGAAAAAGTTGTCCGAATACTTGTTATCCTTGCCCAACGTCCCCTCGAAGCCCGGCACCTTCACTGTCGTCATCGGCCCCAGCTTCAACGTGAAGGTCTTCGTCGCCGGATAATACTCATGGCGTTTCTTGAAATCCGGTCCCTCCCACCACCACGGGCCGGACACCAGATCGTTCACCCCGTCCTTGTTCAAATCCCCGAAGTTCGCGCCCTCGCACCAGAACTGGTCGCTGAGCTGGATGCGCTTGAACGTGTGCAACTCCTCCGCCTGCGCGACGCTGACAACGCCGAACCCGGCGACCAACACGAGGGAAGAAACAACCAAGGTGGAAATCTTCATATAAGTGTTCATTTGCTGACGCACGAGGACGACGCATCATTCAGGTTCCCCTTCTTTACAGAAGTTCAAAAGCGCGAATCCCACCGCCCTGTTCAAACGACAACCGCAACCACCGATTCCACCGGAGCGCGGAGCATTGCTCCGCCCGGACGCACCAGAGCCACGGCGGAGCAATGCTCCGCGCTCCATTTCCGCCCCTCCCCTTCCCCTCACACTCGCCCAAAAAACAAACAGGCGGCCGAGCTGGCAATCGGCCGCCTGCGCGGGTAGTGGAGGTATGCCTGACTAAAATACAAATGGCGCGTTCGGACGCAGACCAAACTCCGTGCGCGGGCCGGCGCTCGTCGGCTCCTTCGGCGGCCACGCGGCGTCCGCCGCACGCTGGATGCGCCAACGCCGCTCGCGGATGCTCAAAATCTGGGCGTCGCGCTCCTGCCGCTCCTGCTTGCCGCGTGCCAGCTCCGTCACCTGCGCATTATACGACGCGATGTAATCCCCGCGCTGCGTCGTCACGCTCGTGAGAAACGCACTCGTGATGCCCGGCAGCGAATCCTCCGCCGCCTTCGCGATGATGTTCTGCGAAAACGATTCCAGCATCGCGCGATTCTCGTTGATGCGCTGGCCGATGTAATAATCATCAAGCCGCTCCGGCTGCGCAGGCAGGAACTTCTGCCGGGCCGCCGCCTGGATGGTGCGCAAGCTCCGCAACAACACCCGCTCCGCCGCGCCTTCATTCGCCGTCGCCGTCCGCTTTGCCACCGTGCAATTCGCCGCGTTCCGGCTCTTCGCCGCCGCCGTCGCGATATCCAGCTCCAGCGTGTTGACGAATTCCGAGGTAATCTCCCGCGTCGCCAGCACCGTGGCGTAGGCGGACTTCTTTGCCGCCGTCACGATCTGACCCGCGAAACACAGCTCGCGTTCCTGAGCACGGTTCAGCGTGGACGGCGAGCGCCGCTTTGCCACAGGCGGCTCGACCACGGAGATTTGGGCGTTGGTATAAATGCCGGATTCCGGCGAGAACAATGGAGCGGGACTGGTGGATTCAGACATAGGTAGGTGTCAGTTGAGGTTAAATTATGGGTGGTTCAATAACAGACGGTGGGATGGCGAACGCACTACATGGACACGCACCTGAGAATCAAAACCAATCTCAGTGCGTCCGGCCTGAAACGGCCGATGACCAGCGCACTCTCTCCGGCGAACGCCAACGGCGTTCCGACACTCAGCCCAGGGTTGGAGCGCAGCGACTACCCTGGGAAAACGCGCAACCGATCGAACAACCCTGAAGGGGTTGCGGCAATCTTCACGCCCAGCCAACGCCACAACCCCTTCAGGGTTGAGCCATCTTCTACGAACATCCCCAGGGTAGCCCGCACGCGCGGGCAACCCTGGGCTGAAAGACGCAACGCCGTTGGCGTTGAATTCGCCACTGATCCCGGGATGAGCCAGAGATTGGCCCGCCCTCACCCCAGCCCTCTCCCTCAGGAGAGGGAGCGCAAACGGGTGTCTCGACTTTCGGTCGTATCCGGCCGCGGTTGGACGCCTCAGAAACTGCACAGTCGCGGAGGCGGCCGCCTGAAGGTCAAACCGTGCGCTTATCGCGCACCCTCTCCTGGGGGAGAGGGCTGGGGTGAGGGCGGACGTCTCACCACTCATCCGGTCAGAGCCTGCGACATAAAATCCCTGGAGCGCGAGGATTCGACCTCCGTTGCCAATCCGTCGCGCTCCGTTGTGTTTGGGCGTCATTCCGTTGACGTGTCGTGCAGCAGCGATGTCATTGCTTCGACCTCCGTGGTCGGTGTCCCGGCGCCCGTTCCCATTTCGAAACGCGTCGTTTCCGCCGGGCGAGACCCTCACCTCGCCCGCCGTCGCGTTGCTCCCGAAACGGCGTGTGCCGTTCTCGATTCCGATTCGTCCGTTGACGTTTCGCTGCGTCACACCCCCGAAATCGGCAGGAAGACCGGAAGGCTTTAGCGGGAAAATTGTGGCTCGGAGATGGAGCGCCGGTCTCCGACCGTCCCACGATCGTTGGGGCCAACTTCAGCAACCTTGAGCCAGGCTTGATTTTCCGGGGTGAACATGGGAGGGTGAACGACATGGAGCGTGGGCGGCGGGCCTGCGAGTCCAAGGAACATCGCAATAATCAAACAAATCAATCGGAGAAGGCAGCATTGCCTGTCAGAAGACTCATTCAAAAGAACAAGGAAACGGATGAAAAAACTCTTCTTCACTCTCGCTGTCGCCACCTGCGCCATGACTCAGATGTTTGCGCAGGGAACCATCGTTTTTAACAATGGACTTTTAACCCGTGTAACGGCGCTAAACGATGGCGGCGGCTCCAGAAACGCAACGCATTTCAATGTCGCGATTTATTACGCCACGACTCCCGGAGAGTGGCAGGGGCCATTGCTGCCGATCGGACGGTGGGTTCCTTCCACCGGCGGACTGTTCACCGCGCCGGGCGGGGAGAACTATGGCATTCCCGGAACGGTGG
Organism: uncultured Bifidobacterium sp.; assembly: GCA_964491875.1. GTDB lineage: Bacteria > Verrucomicrobiota > Verrucomicrobiia > Limisphaerales > JADJPG01 > JADJPG01. Next base: position 197,926 of record CAZBIC010000003.1, on the reverse strand, counting down.
AGGGGCAGACCGTTTCCATGCAGATCTTCCTTTGGGAATCCACTTACGGCGACGATCCGTATCAAGCGTGGGTAAACGGGTCTCCAACTGGCAGCACACCGGTGCGGCAGATCACCTTGGGAGGAACGGTCGGCGGCCCGGCAGTGATTTGGACGGCGTCACCCGGTGGTGCCAATCGCTTTAACCCGCCGGTATACGCGGCTGGACCGTACCCGGCTCCCCTCGTTGTGCCTGAGCCTACCATTCTGGCGCTTGGATGTCTGGTTGGCGCAGTTTTAATCGGTCGCAGGGCACTGCGTTCCCGCCATTCCAGATCGAGTTAAACATCCGGGTCTGCCAGGACCGCCGAATCGCCGTCCGCACGCGTTGACAAGACCCCGCTCCAGCACAAGATGCCGCCCATGAAGAAACGGCGGAGGCTGTGGTGGTTCGCAGCGGCACTTATGGTCGCGCTGTTGGTGGCGTGGTGGAGCGGTCCTGCTGCGCCGCCAGGGCCGGGCGTGAGTCTCACCTTCCTCAGCTACACCAACCAGACGCACTCGAATGAGATGGCGGAGGTGACGTTCGCGGTGGCGGTGTTGCAAATCACCAATTCCGGACCGACGCCGGTGAAAGTGCTGACGTCGGCGCCCCGGGACTTGTCTCAAAAGCTGAGAGAGTCCCCTGTGATGGGGAGTGGTTTTCAGTTCGCCGATCTTCGTCTCGTCCCAGCGGAGTTAAATCCGGGTGCATCCGCAATCATCCACGTCCCGATGTACCAATCGACCGGGCCGTGGGAAACGGAAGTCGCCCTTCAGCGGTGGGGACGAACCGAGCGGTGGTCCGCAGCGGTGATGAGCGCGCTGCCGGGCTCTCTCCGATCAGCACTCGCCGATTACAGGCAATCCGCGCCGCTGACGAAGGTCAGCTTCGGCCCGGAGACGAATCTCCCACCCCAGCCCATCGTGCGTTTCCCAGATGGTTCGCCGTTTGCGAAGCTGGTGTCCCCCGTGTTTACCGCGCCGATGTTGGGACGCCTGCCAACCAACGTAATTCCACTCCGATGGCAGCCTTCACCAGACATTATCGATGGGCTGCGGTTTGATCGAAGGCGTCGACGAGGCGCGGGTCGGTGGCCGGCAGCATCGGTGATGTCGCGAGCCAGATGTCCCTGGGTGGCGCCTTGATTTTCCGGGGTGAACATGGGAGGCTGACCGACATGGAGCGTGGGCGGCAGGCCTGCGAGTCCAAGGAACATCGCAAACTCAGCATACCGGCAAACTCGAAGTCATAGTTATTCGGCAAGGAACACCATGAAGAAGCTCCTCCTCACCCTCGGGCTCATCGGAATCGCCGTCCTCGCAAACGCACAGGGGACCATCGCTTTCGGCAACAATGTCGCCTCGCGCATTACCATTGCCTACCCACTCCCACCTCGATTGCTTACGAGCTCCGATGGTTTCACTTTTGGCGTCTTTTTCGGGCCAGCCGGGTCGGGTAGCGACGTGCTGCAACAAGCACCCGGCACGGCGACCATTGGCGCTACGACCCCGGGCGTTATGACCGGTGCTCCATCCGTCTTCGCGTTGCCCGGGACAGAACCCGGCCAAGTCGTGTCGATGCAGATTCGAGGGTGGAATGCCGCTGGTACGTTTCTATTTTTTACTGACGTTCGACAGGTCACCCTCGGTCCGACCGCCGGCCCTGGCACTGTGATCTGGCAAAGCGCCAGCGGGATCAATCCCAATCGATTTAATCCTCCGCTCTTCATCCCAGAGCCGTCCACCATCGCCCTCGGGGCATTAGCCGGAGTCTGTCTGCTGTTTCGCGCGCGCAAATCGATCAAAGCCAAATAACCCATGAAGAAACTCCTCTTCACCCTCGGACTCATCAGTTGCACCGTCGCAAGCACTCTCGCCCAAGGCACCATTGCTCTCGGCAACAACGTCGGTAGCCGCTTTAGGATTCTTGATGTGCCCGGAGGTCGAAACATTACTGCAGAGGATGGGTTCAGTTTCGGCGTCTTTTTCGGGCCAGCCGGAACATCCGCGGAGGGACTGCAACAAGCGCCCGGCAGCAGGATGATCGGCCAATCGACTCCGGGCATTTTGACTGATGCATCCCTCTTCACAATTCCAGGGACTGAAGCTGGTCAAGTCGTATCGCTACAGATTCGAGTGCTGGATTCACGCGGTCAAATGATTGGAAATACGGATGTTCGCCAAATCACCCTCGCTCAGCCACTCGGGCCTGGCACCGTCATCTGGCAAGGCCCCAGTGGGACCAATCCGAATCGATTCCACCCAATAGTTCTTCTTCCCGAGCCGTCTACGATCGCCCTCGGGGCGTTGGCTGGGGTCTGCCTGCTCTTTCGCGCCCGCAAATCGATCAAAGCCAAGTAACTCATGAAGAAACTCCTCCTCACCCTCGGACTCATCGGTTGCACCCTCGCGAGCGCACTGGCGCAGGGAACAATTACCTGGCCAAGGGGCGTTTCTGCGAGAGTCTACGTTGAGGAAATAGGCGGTGCCCGGCGCAACGCGACGGCGGCGGATGGAATCAAGGTTGGTGTATTTTATGGACCGGCCGGCTCAACACCGGATCAATTCGTTATGGCGCCTTGGATCGCGACCATTGGATCCTCTCCTGGCGTTATGATCAATACGCCTGGGGTCCTCGCCCTGCCGGGAACGGAACCCTTCCAGGTCGTCTCCCTCCAATTCCGTGGGTGGAATGACCTCGGCGGTTATGGCGAAACTGAAGTGAAGCGAGTGACCCTCGGCCCAACCGCCGGGCCTGGTACCATCGTCTGGGATCCCGGTGAAATCGGCCCAAACCCCTGGCTGGTGGTGAAGATGGTCCCAGAACCTTCCACGATCGCCATCGGAATTATTGGCGCCGTGTTTGCACTGTTCCGCACGCGCAAATCGATCAAAGCCAAGTAACTCATGAAGAAGCTCCTCCTCACCCTCGGGCTCATCTGCTGCACCCTCGCGAACGCCGTGGCGCAGGGGACGATTGCTTTTGGCAATAGCGTCGCTACCCGGTTCGTATTAGGGGATATCGGCGGAACCCCTACTACCGCCGCTGATGGATGGAGGTTTAAAGTCTGGTACGGGCCGCCGGGAAGTGATGTAGACCAACTCCAGCCAGCACCCGGCACTGCGACCATCGGTCAAGCAGCCCCAGGCGTTTTGATCGGAGCTCCGTCCGTCTTCGCCATCCCCGGGACAGAACCCGGCCAAATCGTATCGATGCAGATTCGCGGCTATTTGGACAACGACTCAAGACACTGGATCGGTACCGATGTCCGACAAGTCACTCTCGGGCCTACCGCCGGGCCCGGCACCGTCATCTGGCAAAGCCGCTCCGGGACCAATCCGAATCGATTTTACCCAATCGTCATTCCCGAGCCGTCCACCATCGCCCTCGGGGCATTAGCCGGAGTCTGTCTGCTGTTTCGCGCCCGCAAATCGATCAAGGCCAAGTAACTCATGAAAAAACTCACCATCATCCTCGGCATTGTTGGTTTCGCCGTCCTCGCGCACTCGCAGGGGACGATTGCCTTCGGCAACAACGTCGGCAGCCGCTTTATGTTCGGAGATCTTTCGGGATGCCGATCCATGACCGCTGCAGATGGGGTTACTTTCGGTGTCTTTTTCGGCCCAGCCGGAACGAGCGAGGGCGCCTTGCAGCAAGCACCCGGCACGGCGACCATCGGCGCTTCGACTCCAGGCGTGATGACCGGTGCTTCCTCGGTTTTCGCGCTCCCGGGAACTGAAGCCCAGCAAATCGTCTCGCTCCAGATTCGAGGGTGGGACTCCACTGGGAAGGTTCTGATGTCTACTGACGTTCGACAGGTCACCCTCGGTCCGACCGCCGGACCCGGCACTGTGATTTGGCAAAGCCGCACCGGGACCAATCCCAATCGATTCCATCCCTTCGGCTGCGTTCCGGAGCCGTCCACCATCGCCCTCGGGGCATTGGCCGGAGTCTATCTGCTGTTTCGCGTCCGCAAATCAATCAAAGCCAAGTAACCCATGAAAAAACTTCTCCTCACCCTCGGAATGATTGGCTGCACACTCGCCAGTGCAGTGGCCCAAGGAACGATTGCCTTCGGCAACAATGTCGCCAGCCGAATTATCACAAATCTGGACGGTTCTCCCGCCAGGTTGGCTACTGCGGCAGATGGCCTTGTCTTTGGCGTCTTTTTCGGGCCAGCTGGAACGTCGGCGGGGGCACTGCAACAAGCGCCCGGAACCGCGACAATCGGTGTAAACACACCGGGAGTGATGACCGGAGCGGCATCTGTCTTTGCCCTGCCAGGAACTGAAGCCGGGCAAGTCGTGTCTCTCCAGATTCGTGCGATGGATTCTAGCGGTAAATTCTTTGCTGAGACCGACGTTCGGCAAGTCACCCTTGGCCCGACCGCTGGCCCGGGCACGGTTATCTGGCAGGGCGCATCGGGTACAAACCCAAACCGCTTCAATCCCCTATGCGTTTGCATTCCCGAACCTTCCTCGATCGCGCTCGGAGTGCTGGCTGGAATGTTTCTCCTGCTTCGCGCCAGAAAAACCTTCATATCCAACTGACTCATGAAGAAACTCATCATCATCATCGCAATCATTGGCTGCACGCTCGCGAGCGCCGTTGCACAAGGCACCATTGCTTTCGGCAACAGCGTCGCCAGCCGTATTTACACGTGTAATGACTATCCTGGCTCTCCCGCCAGGTTGGCTGCCGCGCTAGATGGCTTCACCTTCGGCGTCTTTTTCGGCCCAGCCGGGTCGAGCGAGGGCGCGCTGACTCAAGCACCCGGCACGGCGACCATCGGCGCGACAACTCCGGGCGTGCTGACCGGTGCTGCATCCGTCTTCGCGCTGCCTGGGACTGAACCCGGGCAAGTCGTATCTCTCCAGATTCGAGGGTGGGACTCCACTGGGAATGTCCTTGGTATGACCGGGGTTCGCCAAGTAACCCTCGGTCCGACCGCTGGCCCAGGCACCGTCATCTGGCAGGGCGCAAGCGGCATTAATCCGAACCGCTTCGATCCTTTGCTAGTCTGCATCCCTGAACCTTCCACGATCGCGCTTGGCGCAATGGCTGGAATGTTTCTCCTGTTTCGCGTCCGCAGAACCTTCACATCCAACCGACTCGTGAAAAAACTCATCATCATCATCGCAATCATCGGCTGCTCGCTCGCGAGCGCGCTGGCGCAAGGGACCATATTTTTCGGCAACAGCGTTCTGAGCCGAGTTGGCATCCCGACACCTGAAGGTAGCGTGCGATACTTATCACCGGCGGATGGATTCACCATCGGTGCGTTCTACGGACCCGCTGGATCTTCCAAAGAACAGCTCGTCATGGCTCCCACCACAGCCGTGATCGGTGCGTATCCCGGAATCATGGACAATGTCTCATCCGCTTTCGCCCTGCCTGGAACCGAGCCGAACCAGATCGTATCACTCCAAATTCGAGCGTGGAACAACCTCGGGATGTACGGCGAAACCAAAGTCGCACAAGTGAGGCTCGGGCCGACCCAGGGTCCGGGCACCGTCATCTGGCAGTCTGAAGCCGGTTCGAACCCCAATCGTTTCGCCCCGCTGCGCATCATACCCGAACCATCGTCCATCGCCATTGGCCTCCTCGGCGGAATGTTCCTCCTCTTCCGCCTGCACCATCGCGCTCGGAAACCCAACTGAGCGATGATAAAATTCAACCTCCTCATCCTCGGCCTCGCCGCCAGCACGGTCACCAGTACCTGGGCGGGCGGAACATTCAATCCCATTAACGGTGCAGTGCGCCGGCTCGCGCTGGATTTCAACTTCGACGGCATCGCCGACCAGCTGGCGACAGCGGCCGATGGCATCGAGATGCGGGTGTTCTACGGACCCGCCGGTTCGAGTGCCGCGGAGTTGGTGGCGTATCCGCAGTTCGCCGTCATTGGGGCCTTTGACGGAATCTTCACGGGACTGCCCACACTCCTGCAACTCCCCGGCACGCAGTCCCAGGACATCATCTCCTTGCAAATGCGTTTCAGCGACTCGCTCGGATTGCAGGCGGCGACTCCGATCATTCAAACCAGACTGGGGCCGGAGGAAGGACCGGGTGCCGTGGTGTGGGGCCGAAACGAAAACCAGTTCAACTCGGTCGTCACCTCGTCCAGCCACGGCTATGCGCTGGTCATTGTTCCCGAGCCCTCCACCATCGCTGTGGGCATATTGACCGGCGCCGTCCTTTTGGTTCGATTCCGCAAGTCCATCCGATCAAATTAGCTAATGAGAAAACTCCTCGCCGCACTTGCCGTTCTAGTGGTCACTTCCCTCGGCGCTGCCGCCGATGGCACGATCAATCCTCTCCCAGGTATTATCGGGAGAGTCCGATTCGATGTAGATGGCGATGGACTCCATGACCGCCTTGCAACAAGTGCCGACGGTCTTGAACTACATCTCTATTACGGTTCTGCCGAATTGACGAATCCAGAGGAATTGACCCATCACCCGCAATTCGCCGTGATTGATGACGCTTTTGGGAGATGGATCGGTCTGCCCACCATCTTCCCACTCCCAGGACGTCAACCCAACACCTTGGCGTCGCTTCAATTTCGCATCCTCACCCCAACCGGCCTCCTCGCCGAGACAGACGTTCGCCAAGTGCTTTTAGGGCCGGGAGATGGCCCAGGCACAATCGTGTGGCAACCGGGTTCTATCAGCAACCCCTCCCGCTTCCCCTACTTGAACGGACCGTACGCGCCGCCGCCAGGGATCTCCGTTCCGGAACCATCAGCCCTCGTTCTCGGCCTGGCATTTAGCCTCGTGACCGCATGTGGGTATCGTCGCAATAACAGTAACCACCCTGACTTGTGAAAAAACTCCTCCTCTCCCTCGGACTCATCGGCATCACGGCGGTTTGCCACGCCCAAGGCACCATCATGTGGGGCAACACTGCGTTGACCCGCATCCTCATTGTCCCCTTGGGTGGCACCGCATTTTCTCCCACCGCTGCTGATGGTTTCACGTTCAGTCTTTATTACGGCCCGGCCGGCAGCACGGCCGAACAACTCGTCTTCTCCGGAGCCACGGCCCACATCGGTGGAGCGCCCGGAATCCTCACCGGAGCAGCCAGTGTTCTCGCCCTGCCCTCCACCGAACCCGGCCAGATCATCTCCCTGCAAGTTCGCGCATCGCACCCGTCCGGCGTCCCGATCATCAATCCCCCGGTGCGGCAAGCCGTCCTCGGCCAGCCTGCTGGCCCCGGCACCGTGATCTGGACCACGGATCCCAGCACGCGGACGTTCTACATCGCGCCGGAGCCGGGCAGCCTCGCGCTGGCTGGCGTGGCTGGACTGCTCTTCGGAATCGTCCGCTGGCGGCGGCGCTAAACCTTACTGTCCCTCCGGCACCACGTAGATGAGCGTGCCGGATTCCCCGCGCGCATTGCCCTGGGTGGGGAGGAAGAGCGTGGCGGCCAGACACCATTTCCCGGCGGGATCGCGCAAGCGCGTGACGGCCGGGTTCGCAAAGGAGCGGGAGCCGGCGTGGGTTTGCACGTTGATCTGCACAGCGCCGCGGTTCGTATCGTCCAGGAGGAACACCCGCCACGCAGTCCAGTCGTTCGGCTTGAGCTGGCCTTCCTGGATGAGGAACTTGCGCCCGGCGAATTCAAACTCATCGCGGTCGCCGATGTTCCCCGCCACCCCCCAACCGTAGAGCGCCTCATCGATCTCCGGGACGGGGCGCGCCGTCCAGTTCGTGAAGCCGAGGAGCGTTCCGCGCGCGGCGCGGTCCACCTTCATGTCGCGGTAGTAATGGATGCGCAGATTAATGCGCGACGTGGCGACGTCGCCGTTAAGTTCCACGCGCTCGAAGCTCGGCGTGCCCTCCGCGGTGGGCGCAAGCGTGCGCGGGAGATCGATCTCGCGGTCGAAGCGGGCGTTCAGGAGCGCGTCAAGATTCGCGTAATAGCGCAGGCGGATGATGACGGCCTTGGGCACGTTGACTTCGTAGGCGAGGAGGAAGTCGCCGCGCGGTCCGTGCCAGAGTGCGCCCTGGGAGGAACGTTGATCGAGCACGGTGCGATGCGTCCAGTGTAGGAGGTTCGTGGAGCGGCCGAGATGGAGCTGAAACTCGCGATTGCGGAGTGTGTGATAGACGCCGAGGTAGTCGCCGGGCGCGAGCTCGATAATCTTCAGACAATCGAGTGTGCGCCCGAGGTCATCGGCGGCGCGATAGCGATGCGCGGTGGCGTTGGGGACATTCGCCAGCAGCGAAAGGACGCTTGTCGTGACTGGGTCAAGCCTCGGTGCCGCCTGCACCGCACTCGCAGCGAACAACGCAAAGGAGAGAAGTGAAAGCGTGACGCAGCGACGCACGCTCATTCCCACTCGATGGTCCCCGGCGGCTTGCTGGTGATGTCGAAGACGCAGCGGTTCACGCCTTTCACTTCGTTGATGATGCGCGAGGCGAGGCGTTCGAGCAGGTCGTAGGGCAGCTTCACCCAGTCGGCGGTCATGCCGTCCTGCGATTCCACGGCGCGCACGGCGATGGTGTATTCGTAGGTGCGTTCGTCACCCATCACGCCGACGCTGCGCACAGGGAGCAGCACGGCGAAGCTCTGCCAGATCTTGTAATACCAGCCGGTCGCTTTCATTTCCTCGACGACGATGGCGTCGGCATTGCGCAGGATGGTGCAGCGCTCAGGCGTGACTTCACCAAGGATACGCACGGCGAGGCCGGGGCCGGGGAACGGCTGGCGATAGACGATCTCTTTCGGCAGGCCGAGTTCGAGTCCGAGCTGGCGCACTTCGTCTTTAAAGAGGCATTTGAGCGGCTCGACGAGTTCGAACTTCATGTTCTTCGGCAGGCCGCCCACGTTGTGGTGGCTTTTGATCATGGCGGCGGGATTGCCGGCGATCGGGACGCTCTCGATGATGTCGGGATAGAGGGTGCCTTGCGCGAGGAACTTCGCCTTGCCGGCGCGCTTCGTCGCGGCCTGGAAGACTTCGATGAAGGTCTTGCCGATGATCTTCCGCTTGCGCTCGGGGTCAGTGATTTTCTTGAGGCGGCCCATGAAGAGTTTCGTGGCGTCCTCGTACTGGAGCTTGAGCTTGAAGTTGCGGCCGAAAACTTCGCGCACGGTCTCGGCTTCCTTCGCGCGGAGGACGCCGTTGTTCACGAAGATGCAGGTGAGCTGGCTGCCGATGGCCTTGTGAATGAGCGCGGCGGCCACGCTGGAATCCACGCCGCCGCTGAGGCCGAGAATGACCTTTTCCTTGCCGACCTGCGCGCGGATGACTTCCACGGCATGATCGACGTAGTTGCGCATGTTCCAGTTCTTGCCGCAGTTGCAGATGCCGTGAACGAAGTTCGCGAGGATCTCCTTGCCGCGCGGCGTGTGCGCGACTTCAGGATGGAACTGGAGACCGAACATCTTCCGCTCGTGATTTTCGATGGCGGCGTATTGGGAATTCTCCGTGGTGGCGACGGGCTCGAAGCCGATGGGCAGCTTGGTAAGTTTGTCACCGTGGCTGTTCCAGACCTGGAGGGAATCCGGCAGCTTGCGGAAGAGCGCGCACGAGGCGTCCTTCACGAGGAGCGTGCCCTTGCCGTACTCGCGCTTCTGGCCGGGCTCGACTTTGCCGCCGAGGAAGTGCGCGAGGAGCTGCACGCCGTAGCAGATGCCGAGGATGGGAAGGTTGAGTTCGAAGATGGCCTTGTCGGGCAGCGGCGCTTTCTTCGTGTACACGCTCGACGGTCCGCCGGACAGGATGATGCCGCTGGGCTTCATCGCGGCGATCTCTTTGGCGGGCGTGTTGTAGGGGAGAATGGTGGAATACACGTTGCACTCGCGGATGCGGCGCGCGATGACCTGCGTGTATTGGGACCCGAAATCGAGGATGACAATTTGTTCGTTCATCGAAAAGAAGGGCAAGGTTTTGCCGTCGTCGCGAAGTTTTGGCGAGAGAAAAAGGGCTGTCACCTGGGAGCAAGACAACGAACGTTCGCGTCGGCTAATCGAGCAAGATCGCGTTCACCTCCGTACCGGCGGCAAGAACGGTGTCCGGGGGCACATCCACCAACGCGTTGGCTTCGGCCAGTGACCTCAATCGATGCGACGCCTGCAAACCCGCCGAGCGCGCCACCCCCGTCGTATCAACGGATACCCGCATGAAATGACGTCTTCCACCTTGGTTCACCAATGGCTCGCCCAATTTGCATGGGATGGTGCGCGGATCAGAGACGGGTGCGCCCTGCCAACGCCATAAGGCTGGTCGCACCAGCAGAAGAAACGTCACCATCGCCGACACCGGATTGCCCGGCAACCCGAACAACCGTTTGCTCCCCAGCTTTCCGAACACGAATGGCTTTCCGGGTTTGATCGCCACTTTCCAAAAATCCAGTTCGCCTCCCAACTGCTCAAACGCAGCCTTCACGAAATCCAGCTCTCCGACCGAAACGCCACCACTCGTCACCACCCCATCACATTCGGCGAACGCCTGCGACAAGGCGTCCTTGGTTCCTGCGAGCGTATCAGGCACGAGTGGATAAACCCTCACGGTAGCGCCAGAGCGCGCAATCAGCGGCTCAAGCAAGGCCCGGTTGCTCTCGAAAATCTGCCCTGGCAGCAACGTTCCACCCGGCTCCACCAGTTCGCTTCCTGTCGCAATCAATCCGATCACAGGTTGCCGGAAAACTTCCACCGAGGCGACGCCCGTCGCCGACAGAAGCCCCGCATGACCGGGTGACAATCTCTCCCCTGCCCGGACCAAAACGGCGCCACGCTTTACGTCCTCTCCGCGAAACCGAACGTTCTCCCAAGGCTTCACCGGATCAAATACTCGCACCACCTGCGGAGCGGCTTCCCATACTGCGGTGTCCTCCTGCATGACCACCGCATCCGCGCCCGGAGGCAACACGGAGCCTGTGAAAACGCGCACACATTCTGCGACGCGAACGTCGCCCGCAGGGTTCTGGCCAGCCGCAATTTTACCTACCAGAGACAGCGTCACTGGTGAATCAATCTTCGCAGCCGCGACATCAGCCGCGCGAACCGCATACCCATCCATCGCTGAGTTATCAAACGCCGGAAGATCGATGGCAGCATCCACTAACCGAGCCGACACGCGAAAGGCAGCCTGACGAATCGGCACTCTCTCGACGTCCAGCGGCTCAACACTCGACAGCAAACGCGACCTCGCCTCTTCCAATTCCAACATGCGCCCGAGTTTCTTTGCCCGGACTCAAATGTCGATCCAAAGGTGAACAATGACTGGCATCCCGCCGAAAACGAAACAGCCCGGGCGCTAAACCCGGGCTGGTGAGAATTTCAAAAACTACGAGCGCGGTTCAGTCACGCACGATGCCGTCTTCCAGTGGCTTCACTGGATTCTTCAGCACCGTTTGCGCGAGCTTGTAGCCCTGGCGATCGGTGTTCTTGCTGAGGCCATCGAAGTTGCGTTCGATACGCAGCTTCGCAGACGCGCAGAAGTAATCTGCGAGTTGCATCACTTCATCGCGCTCCGCGTCTGCCGCGGTTTTCGCGATGGAGGCGGCACGCGAGCACGTCGCCACGATGGCAAACAGCTCCGCGCCGATTTCTACGAAGCGACCCAACAGCACTTGCTCGCGTTCGAGCTTCGGACCGTTGACGGCCATCGCGTGGAATAGGCGGCGCGCAAGCCGCTTGCTCGTCTTGCTGGCGTAGCGGAGATGCTTCGCCAGTTTGCTCGGAACGCCTGCTGGAACTCCTGACCCGAATGGCAACCACTGCTTGGGATACCAGCCCGCGTAGAACAGGCCGGCGTTGAGCGCTGCCTTAAGGCGCTCTCCCATCGGTTTGCGAGAATCGAGAACCGCCCCGCTGACCTTCAGGTGCGGATCCAGCATCTCGCGCGCGATGAACAGGCGCATGATTTCGCTGGAGCCCTCGAAGATGGTGTTGATGCGGCAGTCGCGCATGAGTCGCTCGACGCCGACCGGCTCTTCGCCGCGTGCCTTGAGCGAGCTTTCGGTCTCGTAGCCGCGGCCGCCGCGAATCTGCATGGTGTCATCGACGATGCGCCACGCTTCCTCGGTCGCCCACATCTTGGCGATGGCGGCTTCGAGGCGGATGTCCGCCTTCTTGTCCTTGTCCACCATGCTGGCGACCATGAGCGTCATCGACTCCATCGCAAAGGTGTTCGCCGCCATCTTCGCGATCTTGTCCGCGATGGCCGCGTGCTTGCCAATCGCCGCGCCCCATTGCACGCGGTTATTGGCCCACTTCTTCACGATCTTAAGGCAACGCTTTGCCGCACCGGTGCAACCTGCTGGCAGCGTGAGGCGACCGGTGTTCAGCGTGCTCAACGCGACGCGCAGACCCTTGCCTTCGCCCCAGATGATGTTCTCGCGCGGCACGACGACATTGGTGAACTTCACCACGCCGTTGTAAAGCGCGCGCAGGCCCATGAAATGGCAACGATGCAGAATCTCCACGCCCGGCGTGTCCATCTCGACGATGAACGCGGTGACCTGCTTCTTTTCCTTGCCGCTCACGAGCTTCGGGGGCGTCTGCGCCATCACGACGATGACGCCGGCCTTCACGCCGTTCGTACACCAGAGCTTTTCGCCGTTGATGGTGAAGTATTTTCCGTCCGCGGTCGGCTCGGCGCGGGTAGTCATCGTGGCGGGATCAGAACCAACCCCATTCTCCGTCAGCGCGAACGCGGAGATTTCACCTTTCGCGACACGCGGCAGGAACTTCTTCTTCTGTTCCTCGGTGCCGAAGAGAATCAGCGGCTGCGGCACGCCGATGGATTGATGCGCCGAGACGAGCGCGGTGAGGTTCGCGTCGTAACTGCCGAGCAACATCGCCGCGCGCGAGTAGTTCGTTTGCGAAAGACCCAGACCGCCGTATTGCGTCGCCACCTTGATGCCGAAGGCACCCATGCGTCCGAGCTCGGCGATGACTTCCGGTGGAACCTCGCCGGTGCGATCAATCTCGTCCGGGTTCACTTTCTCCTTCAGGAACTTCTCCAGACGTTGGAGGAAGGCGTCGCCTTGATCCTTGTCCGTCGGATTCTGTTCCGGGAACGGAAACGCCCGGCTCAAGTCGCAGCGTCCCATGAACAGACCGCCGGCAAAGCTGCCTTTCTCGGACTCGCCGTCGCGAGCAGCCTCGGTCATCTCCAGCGCGGCCCGCTGGCCTTCGTTCATCTTCGACGTGTCGATGAGTGACGCAACCTCGTCAGGATTTGGTTTCATGTCGTGCTCCGGTGGAGCGAGTTTTGTGGTGCTCATAATTCAGTGAGGGTGGGTGAAGTCCATTTCAGCTTTTGTAAAACTTCTGGCCGGTGCCCGCGAGGGTCTGGAGCAGGTTGCACGGAGTGAACCGCAGCTCCTCGTCCGCGAGCCGTTTCATTTCATCAACAATGTGCGGAATGCCAACGCTGTCCGCAAAGCGCAGCGGACCGCCGAGGAACGGCGCAAAGCCCGTGCCCATGATCATGCCGAAATCGATATCCGCCGCTTCCTCGACGATGCCGCCTTCCAGGCAACGCGCCGCCTCGTTGATCATCAACAAGACCATGCGTGTGCGGAGCTCTTCCCGTGTCAACTTCGCACAGGCCGAGCCACTCTTGTACTTGTCGATGCGCGGATTCACGACCGGCTCCTTGCCCTTCTTGTTATGCAGGTAGAAGCCCTTACCGTTCTTCTTTCCGAACAGCTCGTCGGCCATCATCTTCGACAACACTTCCGGGCAATGCATCCGGTCGCGGAACTTGCTGGCGAGGTCCGAGGCGACGTGGTGTGAGACATCGACGCCGACTTCATCAATCAGCCGAAGCGGACCCATCGGCATGCCAAACTCCATCATGCATTCATCGATGTCCTCCACGCGCGCGCCATTCTCGAACAGATGCCCGGCCTCGATGAGGTACGGCATCAGGATGCGATTCACGAGGAAGCCCGGGGCGTCTTTCACCACGACCGGCAGCTTGCCGATCTGTTGCACGAACTTAACCGAACGACGGATAACCTCCGGAGACGTTTGCTTGCCGACGACCACTTCCACCAGTTGCATGCGATGCACTGGATTGAAGAAGTGGATACCGATGACGCGCTCTGGATGCTGCGTCGCCGTCGCAATTTCAGTGATCGAGAGCGCGGATGTGTTGCTCGCGAGAATGGTGTTTGGTCCGGCGAGCGAATCCAGGTGCGCGAAGAGTTTCTTCTTCAAGTCCATCTTCTCGACCGCCGCCTCCACAATGACGTCCGTGGAATGCAAAGGCACGTCCACCGCCGACGCCACGATGCGATCCAATCCGTCGCGAGCTTCAATCTTGGTCATGGCGTGACGCTTCACGGCCTGGTCATAGATCTTGGCGATGCCACCAAGCCCTTTGCCGAGCGCCTCGTGATTGATGTCGCGCAGGATGACGTTCAAGCCGCGCGCACTGGACCATTGCGCGATGCCACCGCCCATCACGCCGGCGCCGACCACAGCCACCCGCTTCACCGGCGTAACCTTTCCTTCCGGCGCTGCATCCGCTGGCACGCCCGTCAGTTTCTTAGCGCGCTCCTGGAGGAAGAAAATCCGAATGAGATTCTTGCAAGCCTCGGTGGTGCCGAGCTCGAGAATCGCATCGCGCTCCAGCGCCAGCGAATCGTCGAGCGACTTGCTCAAGCCTTGCGTCACAACTTCGAGGGCCTTTGGAACCGCCGGATAGTGTCCGCGCGTCTTCGCGAACACCTGCTTGCTGACCTTCTTCGTGATCATGTTCACGACTGGCCCCAGCGTGGTGAGCTTGTGCGCGAGCTGCGTCTTGCGCGCACGGAGCTTCATGCCGCGCTTGAGAATCAGCTGGCAGGCCTTCTCAACGAGATACTCTCGTGGCACGAGGTCATCAACCATGCCGCACTTCAGCGCCGGCTTCGCCGCAAGCGTTTTGCCGCCTAGAATCACGTCCAACGCCTTGGGCAAGCCGATAAGCCGTGGGAGTCGCGTCGAACCGCCCCACGCCGGGATGATGCCGAGCTGCGTTTCCGGCAGACCAATCTTCGTCACCTTGTCCGGCGACGCGATGCGGTAATCGCACGCGAGCGTGACCTCGTAGCCGCCGCCCACGCAGGCGCCGTGAATTGCAGCGACAGTCGGAATGTTCAGCGTCGCGAGGCGGTTAAATACCACCTGACCGAGCTCGATCATGTCGCGAAGCTCATCGGACGTCCTGGCTTTGGAGAGCTGCGTGAGGTCAGCGCCAGCGATGAAGATCGACTTCTTGGCGCTAGTAAGCACGAGACCTTTGATGTTCGAGTTGCACATCACGTAGTTGATGTGGTCGCTCAGCTCCATGAGCGCGGCCTTGTCGAAGATGTTCGCGGCCGAATCCGGACGATCGAACGTCAGCACGCAGATATCCTCGTCCGTGACGTGGCGGCGAATCAGTTCGGGCGTTTCCATAGGCATGGTGTTCACTGCTTCCGCCGAAGCCGTTTCCGCCGCCATCTTCAGATCGGGTGTCTGGGTCGTAGTCATAATTCAGTTCCTTTCCAACCAGATTGCTGCGCCTTGTCCACCGCCCACGCAGAGCGAAATCAGCGCCCGCTTGGCGTCGCGACGTTGGAGCTCCTTCAAACTCGTGAGAATGAGCCGCGCGCCGGTGGCTCCGACGGGATGCCCAAGTGCGATGGCGCCCCCGTTCACATTCAGTGCGTCCTTGGGAATCTTTCCGACATGATGATCGCGTTTGAGATGCTTCTGTGCGAACTCATCCGACTTAAGGCAAGCGAGACAGGCAATGACCTGGGCAGCGAATGCTTCGTTGATCTCAACCAGGTCCGCATGGTCGAGCGTTATGCCCGTTCGGCGCTCGGCTTCAGCAATGGCGTAAACCGGACCAAGCCCCATGCGCTGCGGGTCGCAGCCGGCATACGCGTATCCCGTCAAGACGCCCAGCGGCGTCATGCCGAGTTCAGCGGCCTTCATCTCGGACATCACGAGCAACGCCACCGCGCCATCGGTGATCTGCGAAGCGTTGCCCGCCGTAACCGTGCCGTTCTTGCGATCGAACACCGGCTTCAACTTGGCGAGGGCTTCCATCGTCTGCTCCTTGCGCGGGCCATTGTCGTTGGTAACGACAGCCTTGGTGCTCGGCGGATAGATGGGGCAAATCTCCGCTTCCAACTTCTCGCGAGCGGCGATGGCGCGCTGGTGCGATTCGAGCGCGAACGCGTCTTGTTTCTCACGCGTGATGCCATGCTCGCGGGCGAGCACTTCAGCAGTCTCGCCCATGTTCATTCCGCACACCGGGTCAGTGAGACCAAGCTGGAGCCCAATGCGCGGTTTGAAGTCGGATGGACGGAACGAGAGCATGGCTCCGAGTTTCTGGCCGAAGGATCGGGCGCGGGACAGCTTCGCGAACTTCGCCGCGGCCTGGTGCGTGTAGAGCAACGGCACCTGGGACATGCATTCCGTGCCGCCGACGACGAAGATCTCGCCGCGGCCCGCGAGCATCTTCTCGTAGGCCTGCGTGAAGGCTTCGCAGCCGGAGGCGCAGTTGCGATGCACAGTGAAGGCGGGAACATGTTCGGGAATGCCGGCCCGCAGCGCGATAACGCGGGCGACGTTTGCGGCATCGGCTGGTTGGCCGACACACCCGAAAATCACTTCGTCGATGAGTGCGGGGTTCAGACCGGTCTTCGTCAGTAGCGAGCTGACGACGATGCGGCCGAGTTCCTCGGCACCGAGGCGGGCGAGGTCAGTGCCCATTTTGGAGAACGGCGTGCGGACACCGTCAACAATGACCATTCGTGGTGCATTCATGATTTCACCTCAACGTTGTTGGATGGATTGGCTGTCAAAGGATTGATGAGCCCAGCCGGCGACAGGCCGGAAGGCATGGATGGCGAGAGCGACGGAGCTGGAGCTTGGTCGGATGAAGACTTCTTCGGACGACGATCGAGAACCTTCTGCTCTTTGAGCTGGACGCCCACGCCGAGCAGATGGCGCATTTCGTCGATGTCGTGATAGACAATTCGATTGGGGCGAATCTCAGTGCGCTCAGAGAAGCGGTTGTTCAACTCACGCGAAAGTCTCTCTTCGGGTACGTCGTTGAGCTTCTGCACGTGGAGGATCAGTTCGTCGAGTTCAAGTGGATCGTCATTGTGCTTCCGAATCTCCAACTGCCAGGCACCGATGTTCGGCGCGTCGTCGAGCACATGCTCGAGTTGGTTGAAGTCCACGAGCGTGCCCTTGATCTTGTCGAGCTGCATGGACTTCACCTCCGAGTTTCGAGAGATCTTCCCGATGAGCCGCGGAACGGTGCGACCGCAGTGTGAGCACGGCATGTAAACCAGACCGCCTTCGATGATGTCGCCGGTGCGGTAGCGGAGAACGACGCTGCCGCGGGCATCGAGCGGAGTGAAGACAAGCTCGCCGGGCTCGCCTTCGCCGACCGCGATGCCGGTCTTTGGATCGACGACTTCGAAGATTCCGAGATCCGGATAGAGATGATAGCCCGACGGCGTTTCATCGACATCGAACGGACATTCCGCCCACGCCATCTTCGCCTCAGTGAAACCGTAGGTGGAAAGAACCTGGACGTTTGGCGAACCGAGCTTGGCGGCAAGATTGCGCAACTTGCGACGCATGCCTTCGGCGACTTTTTCGCCACCAAGCACGAGGCGTTTGAGCGTGTCGCAGCGGATGCCTTCGTCCACCGCGTGGGTGAGCACATGATAGAGGAAGGTTGGCATGCCGATGAGAACATCCGGCTTAATCTTTTGGATCATGCGGAGGTTTCCATCCGTGCCCATGACCTTCCCGCCGCCAGTGCCAACGGTGAAGACGCCGAATTCGGTGGAAGCATAGTGCGTGATCCAGAACGCGAGATGCGGCGCATACGGAAACATGTTCAGCATCCGGTAGTCGCGTTTCGCATCGCAGACTTCCATGACGCGTTTGCCGGCGACGCTGAGGCGATCGATGTCGTAGTTCGTGTAGAGGAACGGCACCGGGTCAGCCGAGCGACCCGTCGTGCTGGTCATGAAAATCGGGCGATACTCGATCTCAAGCTCGCGTCGGACCGCTTCCCGCCCGTGCAACAGCGCGCGTCCGACAGTGGAGGGGCGTTTTGCGAGAATCTGTTGGTCGGGAATGAGGACGAAATCGCGCGAGCGCTGAGGATGCTCAGGGGTGTTCACGAGATCGGCCTTCGACGTGAACGGGATCTGTTCCAGATCCTCAACCGAGCGGATGGATTCGGCCTTCAGTCCATGACGCTCGAATACCTCGCGATAGAACGCGGAGAACGGCACCACCACGTCGCGCAGGTAGCGGTGCAACTTCTCGCCTTGGAGTCGGAGAATGACGTCCTTAGGCAGTTGTTGCCATTGGGTGGTGAGCAATTGGGACTTCATAGGTCGGTTCCTTTCGGTTGACCAGGGCTTTGATTTCTTCCAAATGGGCTTCCGCCTCGCGGCGTCCGATGGCGATGTATTTGCCGGGGCGACGGAAGTCGTGCCACCGACCGTCGAACGACAGCGGGCGAACCACGACATCCGCAAACTGACAGGCGTGTTCGGCGACTTGCATCTGCGCGCCGTTAAAGCTGCGCATGATGGTATCGAGCACGTTTCCTGGGGCGAAGTAGTTGAGGTAGCGATTGAGGAAGGATTTGATCTGGTTCGTCTTCCTGCCGCGACGGGAATCACGTTCGCGGCTCATCTCCAAGTGGGTTCGCAAGTAGGCGGGAGTGGGGATGGTGTTGATGGCGATGATCCGTTCTATGCCCATCTCTTCGAGAACATCGACCGGGAGAGGATCGGCGATGCCACCGTCGATGTAGAGTTCACCTTCCACTTCCACCGGAACGCACGCGCCCGGAATCGCACTGCTGGCGTGGACGGCCGCCGCAACTTCGCCTGAGGAAAACACAACCCGATCCAGTGTCGCGAGGTGAGTGGCAACGATGCGAAGCGGACGAACTACCTCTGAGAAGTGCGCATCGCCGATGGCGCGTTTGAGGCGTTGCTTCACCTTTTCGCCGCGAAGGAATCCCTGGCGAGGCAGGATGAACGGGTCGATGAGATCGAAAAGTCCCCAGCGATGCTCCAACTCGCGGGCTTGACGTTCCATCGCGACTCCGTCATAGCCCGCTGCCCATACTGCACCTATGTAAGAGCCCATGCTGCAGCCTGCGACGACGTCGACTTCGATGCCGTTTTCTTCCAGCACTTGAATCACACCGATGTGAGCCAGGCCGCGCGCGCCCCCGGACGAGAGAGCCAGGCCAACCCGGCGATGGCCAACTTCGCGAGCGAGCCGACGGATGTCGGAATTGAAATCACGATCTGGCCACCGGCGGAGTCCCTGAGCGGCCGCGAGCGTCGGGCAGCCGTGGATGAATCCGTGGACCGCACCACCCATTTGCTTCAAGAGGGCATTGAAATGTTCCTCGCCTTTTTCGCGGCAGGCAATTGTTCGGACATTGATGTGTTCCCCGCGCGGGATAGCTTGGAGTCCGCGCAGGAGCAAATCGCGAGAGTAGAGATCCTCCGTCTTCGGCTGAACCAGGAGAAACACCCGGTCGGATTCCACGAGGCATTTCAAGAGGAGCGATGGGACGACTTCGTGACCCGCATGCAGCACCAGGTGCTGGAAGTGCGTTGCGCAATGCCCAACAAGCGAACTGAGGGCTTCTTCGTCGTCAAAGCTTTCGGGCGGTAGCAACCGAAGGATGGCAACACCGCCCTCCGTCGTCTCGATCTGCCCGGCCAACCCAAACTCTCCGTTAATCTGCGTTACCGTCCGCGCCCAGGCAGCAAGCGAGTAGCGGGCTCCCGGAGCCGCCACGTGAACAAGCAACACGGTCGAGCCCGTTTCGGCTCGGAGAGAGTGAGAGAACGTTTCAGAGATGAACTCGGTCGGGAGATGGGCCGATGCTGCGCAGACGGTAACCACCCGATCCGGCTTCACGGGAGGAAGAACCGGAGACCGGGACCGGGACGAGGGCAGAAGAATTCTCCTGCGCTCAGCTTCCGGGCTTAGAGAATGGATTTGAACATTCATCACCGTCGCCTTGACCGCGACAGTGCTGAGATAAGGCACTTTGCTCTCTTCAGCTCTTAAAGCTGAAGCTCAGCGGACCGTCGCCGGTCATGATGTTACGAGCGCTGCTACCTAAGTTCATTGTGCCTTATACCAATATAAAACGAGTTCTTATCACGTCAATCGACGGCGATGATTTTCCTCCAAAAATCTTCGAAAAAAAGCAGCTCACCGGACGAGTCCCCAGCCACTCAGCGAAACTTCAGAAGTAGCGGAAGAATGACTTCGAACGAAGCTTCTCGATCCACTTCTTCTGCAAACGCGCACGTTCCTGCAACAAAAGATCCTTTTCGATTTCATCTCGCACCTCGGCAAGCGATTTGGTTCGCGCAATCTGCTTTTCTTCGACCTGAATCAGGTAGAACACTTGCGGATTCGGCACTGCGGCAGCCGTTCCCTTGCCTTCAGCCGGCTTAACCTCCTCAACGAAGGAGTCCTTCTCTCGTTCATTGAACCGCCGAGCCTGAACCAATTCACCCGCCGGTCCATACTGGCTGACCCAGTAGGTGCCATCAGACGCGGAACTCATGCTGATGACCCGGCTGCAAAGTCCAGTCGCAGTCCCCGAAGCGATCTCCCACAAGCCCCGGCGCAGTTGGGAATCCTGTTTCCAGCCCCAAAGTCCGCCCTGCCGGCGATCGGGTCCCTCCGAATAGGTCGAAGCCATTTCGGCAAACGGCGCACCTCCGTCAATCTTTGCCCTAATTTGCGCCGCCAGCTTCCGCACTTCATCTACATCGGCATTCTGCGGCCGATTCAGCACGATGACCCGCATTTTTACCTGATCGCCAAGTTTGTAGTTCTGCGCGTTCGTCTGGTAATGGCGCTCAATCTTAGCGGGGGAAATCAGCAGCGCCTCGCGAACATTCTTTCGCTCCATGATCTGCGTGATGATTTTCTCGCGCTCCCGCTGGCGGAAAGTTTCCCAAGTGATGCCCTGCGCTTGGAGCGTCTTGGTCAAGGTCACGCGGTCGCCAAATTGTTCCCGGATACGATCCTTGATCACGTCATCAATGTAACTCTCCTGGATCACTCCGCCGAGGTTCTTGAAGTCGCGCAAAATCATCTGGCGATCGACCAACGCCTCTAACGCCTCGGTGATGGCCGAATCGGTCTTCTGCTGCAACATCCGGGCATCGTTAAAATAAGTCCGCTCGTACAAGCTGACGGTCGGCGCGGCCGCTTCACGCACATCCTGGACGGTAATCACCGTGTCGTCAGCAATGGCAGCGATGCCATTGACAAGCTTGAACTCGGCGCGAGCATCGCAAACGGCCAGCGCCGCCAGGGTGGTAATGAGGATCGTCGTTCTCATGCAAGAGGCGGGCGGATACTAGGAGCGCCCCTTCATAGGGTCAAGGAACGAGCCTCGTGATAATTCGAAGGACGATTCGCCGGGCAAAAGGCTGTAACTACGGCGCGGCAGGAAGCTGCCAGCACCAGTCGCCATTCAGCGCATCCACCGCATTGCCGGACTTTGTCGCGCCCGGCTGCCCGTCCTCGTCGAGTTGATTCCATCCCACCGAATACAACACAAACCGTCCGTCCGCCTCCAACCGATACTTAGGCAACTCACCGGTAATGACGTCGACCGGGATTCGTTCGATGAAATCGGGCACAAGTGGATCGAGATTCGACGGATACTTTCCGTGTTTGAGCCGGTATCGCTCCAAGGCACATGCCGTCAATGCAAGATCCCCGGACGCCTGGGCGTGAGCGAATTTCGATGCCGATTTGCCCACCGCCGGAAACATCAGCCTGGCAAATATGTTGAACATACCATCCCCCTTTAAATCTGGTGCCTCGTCAATCCTGTTGGCAAGGTCAGTATGCACGCGGTGTTTTTCGGCGTCGATCACCGGCAGACACCGTTCTTGAAACAGCCGGTTCAGGGTCAATTGATTCAATCGATACCAGCCCGCGGGGATGAAACGACTCACGCCATTCGCTCCACCCGGCATTCCGTCTCCCACATCTCCCAAGCTGGAAAACGGAATCTTGCCCGTTCTCAATTCGTCAATCGTGGCATTCCCAAACGCGCGCTCCGTCCGGATGGCGACTCCGTAGGAGGCGAGAAAATCCATCTTTGCCAGAATCTGCTGAAACTCGACCAACTGTGTCTCCGACCACTCATGTCGTACCGCACCTTCCCACAACGGCTGCATGGCAAGCTGGAGCGACGCAATGCGGACCAACTGCGAAATCAACAGCGGCTCGCTCTTCAAAATGTCCGCAAATCGCAATCCCAACTTCACATCCTCGAACGCCCCCTGCTTTTGATCCGCAGCCAGCCTCGCCACCGCGCGCAGCCTCAACGTTTGCGAGATGCCTTTGAGCGAGGCGAGGTGCGGGAGAAGCATTCGGAAGTTTTCACTATAGTCCAAGCGAAACGCCGAATGAGGGCGCACGCTAGCCGCAGAAAACTCGGCAAACTCATCATCAAACTCCTTCAAAGTATCGAGTATCGCGCGCCCAGCTTCCTTCTGGCTTGCCGCTTCATCAGCGGAATTGGTGGAGAGAAACCGCTGCCACGGAACTAAATCCATGGAAATCCCCAGCTGCCAATGCCCCGGAGCGGGCGATTTGCGGCGGCCTTGATTCTGAAATATCGCTCCAATGGCCGTAACCCGATCCTTCAATTCCGGGTTGTTCCAGCGCATCCCCTGCCCCGGAGGTTTGGTGAAATCATTCAGCGTAGCGAGCAACGGCGTCGTCGCAAAATTCTGATCATCCGGCACCGACGCAGGAATGAAATCCTTGGGGTCAAACTTCTCCCCCTTTGCCTCCCATTCACTGCGGAACGCCTGCCATTCGCTCTCACCTCGCCAGTTCACATATATGACGCCACCGAGCAAGGCGAGGATCAGCAGAACAACAAAGCCGGCGAAATACTTGAACAAACGCCGCATCAGCGACGGAGAAGAATCAGAGGACATGTCAGACATGAACCCTTCGACAAGGATCCCGTCAATCTCTCACGAGGAAACTTTATGAGTCGATGTGGGCTGGTTTCAACCGAGACGCACTTCCTTGCCGCTGGCGGCCGACGCATACAAGGCATCGAGCACCTGCTGCACTTTCAGCGATTCCTCCGGAGGCACCAGCATCTTCTTCCCATCCAGCACGCACTGCACGAAGTGATGCACCCGATCCTCCGGGAATGGCACCTTGCTTGCGTTGTACTGAATGGTTTCCTGCGCATCCACGGTGTTCCGGAACATCTTCGACGGAAACAAACTGAACCCCGCCGCGGTGCCGAACATGTCGATCCCATACTCGCGCGCCTGTTGATTCTGGAAGCACGCCCAGCCGACCTCCATCGAGATGCTGCGACCACTCTTCAAACGCAGCAACGCCACGCCGTAGTCCTCCACGTCAAATGGGCGCTTCGGATCCACCTCGCTCCGGCCCCAGTCCATCTCACCCAGCCCGCGTGTCCCGAACTTCGAGTAGGTCTGGGCGGAGACCGTCGTCACATCGAACTCCTTCATCAAATGCAGACACGTATCGAGCAAATGAACTCCAAGATCATAAATGCAGCCGCCGCCCGCCTGACTCTTCTGTGTAAACCACGAGCCGATCCGCGGAATCCCGGCGCGCCTCAGCCAAAAACATCGGATGTGGTACAACTCACCCAGATCACCGCGATCGATCACCTGCTTGGCGAGCTGCGTGTGACGGTTGAAACGAAAATTCTGCGCGACCATCAACGTTCGCTTCATTGACTTCGCGACTTCGATCATCTTCGCCGCGTCCTTCGCGCTGGTCGCCATCGGTTTCTCGACCAGAACATGCTTCCGCGCCTTCAAGGCCTCGATCACCACCGGCGCGTGCAAATGATTAGGCAAGGCGACGATCACCGCGTCGATATCCGGCTGCTCCAACAGCTCATGATAATCCGAGTAGCTGCGCGGGACGCCGTTCCGCACCGTCCCTTCCCTCGCGCGTTGCGGATTGGTTTCCGCCAGCGCCACCGCCGCGGCACGATGGCAGGTGGTGAGACTGTGCAGGTGATCCATGCCGATTCCCCCTACCCCGATGACCGCACAACGAAGCTTGTCTGGCATAGCGCTTGGCAATGATGAGTTTAGTGCATCCGTTGAAACTGAATCACTTATAGTTTCTCGATCCTACCATGGTCAAGGAAAGACCAGTCTATTGACCAGCAGAGTATTGAAAACCACCTCCCTCCTACTGCACAAACAACCAGTTTCGCCTCACGGAACCGCCAGCAACGCCTCGGCGTGCTTTCTTGCCGCATCGCTCTGGCCGCCCAGCATGCGGGCCAGTTCGCTCACCCGGCTCGACTTCTCCAGCAGCTCGATTTCGGAAATCGTTCGGCCGGCTTTCACCTGCTTGCTCACGACGTAATGCGCGTCCGCATGAGCCGCAACGGGAGCCAGATGCGTGATGCATAAGACCTGACGCTGCTTCGCGATCTGTCGCATCTTTTCGCCCACCGCATTTGCCGTCTCGCCGCCCACATTCGCGTCGACTTCGTCGAACACCAGCACCGGAATTTCATCCACCGCCGCCAGCACCGTTTTCAGCGCCAACATCACTCGCGCCATCTCGCCGGACGACGCAATCGCCCGCAGCGGACGCGGTGGCTCACCGGGATTCGGCGCGAACTGAAACTCGATCGTATCGAGCCCGCTCGACGAGTAACCCGCCGCCGACAACGACTCCACCGTGGAAATCGCGACATCGAAATGGCTTTGCTTGAACCCCAGCGCTCCCAGCTGTTTCACCACCGCTTTGCTCAACTGCGGCACCAGCTTCCGGCGCTGCGCCGAAAGGTCACGGCCCGCACGGAGAATCTCCGCATCCAGCTTCGCGATCGCGGTATTGATCCGGTTCAACTCCTCGTCCCGCTGCTCCAGGCTCTGTAACTTGCGCGACGCCTCGGCACCGAACTCGATCACACTCGCGAGCGTCGCGCCGTACTTTCGCTTGAGGGAGTGGACGAGATTCAAGCGCTCCTCCAGTTCGCGCAGACGCGCCGGGTCGAGCTCCACGCGATCGATATAGCGGGACAATTCAGTCTGCAGTTCGCTCAAGGCGTTCAGCGACTGACCATGCAACTCCGCGAGTGGTGACGCAGCCGCGTCGACGCGTTGCAACTCGTGCAACGTCCGCCCCAGGGAGCTCGCCTGCGAGAGGAGCGAATTGTCATCCTCGCTCAACAGGTTCAACGCCATCTGCCCCAGCTCCAGCAGCCGGGCGGCGTTGCTGGCGCGCTGGTAATCCTGCTCCAGCTCCGTTTCCTCGTCCGGCTGCAGCTTCGCTTCCGAAATTTCCCGCACCTGGAAACGCAACAAGTCGAGCTGTTGCGCATACGTTTTCTCATCGACGATCAACACGGACTTCTCCGCTTCCAAAGCGCCACGCCGGCGGACCAGTTCACCGAACGCACCGCGGCCCGGCTGGAGCGCACCGAACGCATCGAGAATGGAAAGCTGCTTCGACGCGTGCAGCAGGGACTGATGATCATGCGGACCGTGGATGTCCACCAGCCACTCGCCAAGCGCGCTGAGCGTCTGGAGCGTCGTGGGCGATCCGTTCACAAACTGTTTGTTCGTGCCCGCGTTGGTGAACGTGCGCTTGAGAACCAGCTGACCATCTTCACACGGCTCAAGGCCATTCTCGTCGAGGAATCCCGCCAGCGGCACCTTGAGTTTGCGCACATCGAAGACCGCCTCCACCGAGCAACCGTCGGCGCCGCTGCGGATGAGCGTGCGATCCGCGCGTTCACCGAGCACGAGATTGAGCGCGCCGATCAAGATCGACTTGCCGGCACCCGTCTCGCCGGTGATGACGTTCAGGCCCGGCTGGAGTTCCAGCGTCAGGTCCGCAACGAGGGCGAGATTTTTGATGCGCAGCGTGGTCAGCATGACGGAATTTCTTCGCGCCGAATTTGGCCGCTGTGCTAAGGTTCGGCAAAAGAAATCTTAGGCATGCCTGTTCCAACCACGAAACTTGCAGAGCGCGCGGAATCCGCCTCGTTCCCCCGGCCCGGCCCGGCAATCCACCTCCGAATTGGTTACACGGGATTGAGGGCTTGATTCATGTCGTTTTCCTTCACCTTCCTCGGTTCGGGCACTTCGCAGGGCGTGCCCATCATCGGCTGGGATTATTCCGAATCGTTCCTCGCCAATCCCAAAAATCACCGGACGCGCCCCGCGATTTATATCGCGACCGACTCGGTCAAAGTCGTCGTCGACACGCCGCCGGAATTTCGCATCCAGATCCTCCGCGAAAAGATCCGTCACCTTGATGCCGTATTGATCACCCACGCCCACGCCGACCACATCATGGGCCTCGACGACTGCCGGCGCTTCTGCGACTTGCGGGGCAACGCCACCCTGCCCATCTACGCCAGCGCTCCGACCATGGAGGCGTTGAAGCGGGTGTTCGCCTATGCGTTTCACGAAGGCCCGTGGCCGAAAGGCTATTTCATGCCGGAACAACACGTCATCGATGGACCGTTCCGCATCGGCGATTTGCAGGTGACGAGTTATCCGTTGCCGCACGGGCGTGCGACCTCCAGCGGCTTCCTTTTCACGCAAGACGGCGTGAAGAAGCTCGCGTATTTGAGCGACTGCAAGGAAGTGCCAGACGCTGCGATTGAGGAGATTCGCGGCGTGGAAGTATGCGTGCTCGACGCGCTCCGCTATGAGCCGCATCCCACGCACATGTGTTTCGACGAAGCTCTGACCACCGCCCGGCGTATTGGCGCGCCGCGCACGTATTTCACCCATCTCACCCACGATTACGACCACGACATCGCCCAAGAAGAATTGCCAGCGGGCGTGTTCTTCGCGTATGACGGTTTGGAAGTCAGCGTGCCATAAACCAACGTGCTTATTATGATCCTTCGCGCCCTTACCTCCCGTTACCGCGCTCTCTCCGCACTAACCACCCTCTGCGCCACGCTAAGCGCGTCTTCCGCCTCGGGCTCGCCCGAAGTCGTCGTCGTCTACAATTCCCGAGTGCCGGAATCGAAGGAAGTCGCCGAATACTACGCGGAACGGCGCCAGGTGCCGAAGGACCAGATCATCGGGCTCGAACTGCCGACCGGCGAGACGATGTCCCGCAAGGAATACCTCGAACAACTGCACCAGCCGTTGCTGAAGAAGCTCGAGGAATCAAAGCTCCTCACCTTCGGTCCCGCCACCAACAAGCCCGCCGGAACGCCGGACAACTTCGTGCCCTTCCGCAAAGTTCTCGAAGCCCGCATCCGCTACGCCGCGCTGTGCTACGGTGTCCCCACCAAGATCGCAAAGGATCCAACCCTCGTCGAACCCAACACGGAAAAGCTCCAGCCCGAGATGCAGCGCAACGAAGCCGCGGTCGACACCCAACTGGCCCTGCTGCCGATCAGTGATCAGAAAATCCCGTGGGCCGGACCGTTGCCGAACCCGTTCTACAACGTCACCAACGCCGCCCAGATCAACACGATGAACGGCCTGTTGATGGTGACCCGACTTGATGGTCCCTCCGCCAAGATCGCCAAAGGACTTGTCGACAAAGCGATGGAAGCCGAGACGAACGGCCTCTGGGGCCGGGGCTATTTCGATGCGCGCGGCCTGGCCACCAACGACAGCTACCGCATTGGCGACGACCTGATTGTTGCCGCCGCCAAGAGCTCGAAGCTGTTCGGATTCGATACCGAGCTCGACGAAAAACCGGCGACCTTCACCGCAGGATTCCCGATGGCACAAGTGGCCGTCTACGCAGGTTGGTATGATCAGACCGTGACCGGACCATTCACTCGGCCTTCCGTCGAATTCATGCCCGGCGCGTTTGCCTACCATCTTTATTCGTTTGGTGCCGCGACGATTCGCACCGCCAACAGGTCGTGGGTGGGAACGTTGTTGGAAAAAGGTGCAACCTGCACCATGGGCGCCGTGGACGAGCCTTACCTGACGCTCACGCCGGACATCAACAGCTTCGTGTCCCGCTTCCTCCATGGCGGATTCAGCTTCGGCGAAGCTGCCTACGCCTCCCAGAACTGCCTGTCGTGGCAGACCACCGTAATCGGCGATCCACTCTACCGGCCCTGGGGACGCAATCTCAACGTCGTGATGAAGGATCTGGAAAGCGACACCAACAAACTCGTCGAGTGGGCGCATTTGATGGTGGTGATTCGAAACGAAGGAATGGGCTCCAAGCCACAGGAACTGGCCCGCTACATCGAGGCCCAACCGATCCATCGCCAGAGCGCGACGCTGACCGAGAAACTTGCCGACTACTATTGGGCCAAGGGCAGTCTCGGTGACGCGGTGGACACCTACGAAGTCGCGTTGCGCCGCGGCCCGACTCCGCAACAACGCGTTCGTCTTCTCATCAAAGCCGCTGAACGTCGCGCGGTTTACGGACCGGATGATCGCTCCTATGCCCATTACAACGCCGTCTTGACCGAGAACCCCAGCTACCCTGACGCGCTGAAGATTTATCAGGCCATGCTGCCCGTCGCAAAGCGCATGAGTAACGCCGCGGAGATGAAGCGCTGCCAGGAGGAAATCGCCCGGCTCACTCCGCCTCCCGCCAAGCCCTAGTGACGAAAATGCGGCGAAGACATTTCGTCTCCGCCGCACTCTGGATTTCTGGATTCGCGAATTGGATTCAGCCCGTCATTCCGTCGCGGGCACTTCGCGCAAGCGGAAGTATTGCTGAGCGCCAGCGGACGGGAGCTGTGTCTTGTTCACCCCGTTGGCAATGACGACGGCGTTGGTCGTCGCCGTCCATGGCCCCGTCACCGACACGGCTGATTCGAGCACATGTTGTTTGCCCAAGATGAGAGGCCAGACCACGGTCGCGGCGCCCGCCTTCACTCCGAGCGAGAGCTCCACACCGCTGAAACCGTCGGTCGGCGACAGTACTGTGTCGATGACGTGAATGATTCCATTGACCGCTTCGATGTCCGCGGCAACGACCGCCGAATTGTTGATGCGAACTCCAGCCTCGCTCACCGTCACATTGGCCTGCGCCCCCTGCATGGTCGGAATCCTCCCGGTCGCGAGATTCGCCGCGCGCAGACGCGGACCGTGATTTAGGTGATAGAGCAACAAATGGCGGAGCTGATTGGTGTCAGCGAGCAAGGCGTTCAACGCGCCGGGCGGCAACTTCGCAAACGCCGCGTTGTTCGGTGCGAAGACGGTGTACGGTCCGGCAGCCTGCAGTGTTTCCACCAGCCCAGCCGCCTGCACTGCCGTCACGAGCGTGCTGAAGTCCGGATTGGACGCCGCAATCTCCACGATGTTCGGCGGCGGAAGCAACACCGTGTCGATCACGTGAATGATTCCGTTGCTCGCCTCAATGTCCGCAGCAATCACTGACGACTCATTCACCTTCACTCCGCCCGTCAAACTGACGGTCGCCGCGCTGCCTTGGACGGTGATCACTTTTCCCGCCTCCAAGTCGGTGCTCCGCACCCGGCCGCGCACGAGGTGATACAAGAGAATCGTGCGAAGGCGGTTGGTATCCGCGAGAAGCGCCTCCACCGTCCCGGGCGGCAACTTGGCAAACGCCGCGTTGTTCGGAGCAAACACGGTGAACGGCCTCGGCTTCTGCAACAAGTCCACCAGCCCCGCGGCCTGCACGGCGGCGACGAGCGTGCTGAAGTCCGGATTGGACGCCGCGATCTCCACGATGTTCGGCGGCGGAAGCAGCACTGTGTCGATGACGTGAATGATTCCGTTGCTCGCCTCGATGTCCGTTGCGATCACCGAGGAATCGTTCACTGTCACTCCACCGGTCAGGTTCACCGTCACTGCCGCGCCCTGCGCCGTCACCACTTTGCCAGCGACCAGATCAGTGCTCCGCACGCGACCCGGCACGACGTGATACAAAAGAATCTGGCGAAGCTTCTCGGGGTTCTGGAGCAGACCATTGAGAGTCTCCGCCGGCAGCTTCGCAAACGCCGCGTTGTTCGGTGCGAAGACCGTGAACGGTCCGGACCCTTGCAACGTTTCAACCAGGGAAGCCGCCTGCACCGCCGTAACCAGCGTACTGAAGTCAGCGTTCGACGCCGCGATCTCCACGATGTTCGGCGGCGGCAGTAGCACTGTGTCGATGACGTGGATGATTCCGTTGCTCGCCTCGATGTCCGTCGCGATCACCGAGGAATCGTTCACTTTTACTCCACCGGTCAGGTTCACCGTCACTGCCGCGCCTTGCGCCGTCACGACTTTGCCGGCAACCAAATCGGTGCTTCGCACGCGACCCGGCACGACGTGATACAGCAGCACTTGCCGGAGCTTCTCCGGATTTTGGAGTAAACCGTTCAGCGTTTCCGCCGGCAGCTTCGCAAACGCCGCGTTGTTCGGCGCGAAGACCGTGAACGGTCCCGGCCCTTGCAACGTTTCAATCAGGGAAGCCGCCTGCACCGCCGTAACCAGCGTGGAGAAATCGGAATTGCCCACGGCAATATCGACGATGGTGGCGGCCTTCGCGCGTCCGGGGAATGCGAGTAAAAAGATGCCGGCGACGAGCGCCAGCAGCGCATGTTTCACACGACCTATCCTGAACCGACTCTGTTGTTTTGTTTTCATGATGTTTCATTGGTTTTCTTCGTTTTGGGATGGCGCATCGTTCCGCTGGGTTCTAGACCGACGTTTGCCGGTGCCCAGTCGTGCGCCATTTTTCGGCAACTCGCGCCGGCTCGGTACAGTGGACTCCCAAGGGGTGCATGCGTGCCCCTTTGCGTTGTCGGAACTGTGCGAACCGGTTCGGACCTCCCTAGCCCGGAAGTGTATTCGGACCAGACAGCAGACCGGTCGTTGGCTGTCGTGTTGTGGTCATGGTCGAGTTACCAAAATCTATTTTTGCTCAGGCAAAGACGTACTTCAGTCGTGAACGCCCGGTCAGCCAGGCAGAGAGCCCGGCAATCGCCGCAAAGCACAGGAGGAGCGCTGCCTCGATGGGAAGCAGGAATGGGAGAAACGCCACCACTGCTCCCTGAAGAAAGAAGCCGAGAGCGGTGACGGCGAAGAATACCATCGCGACACATCGCCACACCTCGGACCGCCGGAGCAGCATCAAAGACACGAGCGCACCACCGAGCCCGAGCACGAGACAAACTCCGAACGACCACGAGCTCATCGCATCCAGCGCCGGCGTGCAGCACTGGGCGTGGTGTTGAACAATTCGCAAAAGGCAGAACAGACCGATCAGCACCCAGCCGACGACGAGTATCTTTAGCAGCGCAGGAGTGTCGCGGAAGCACCACACCCAGCTGACCTGTCGACGACTCAGCTCTTCGCCGACGTCGTGAAGATCTCCAAGAGTCGCGAGAGCGCCGCGGCGGGCCGCCTCAGGCGGGGTGCCAGAGCGGATTTGACGCTCGTATTCCTCGATCAAATGATCCTCCAACTCGGCAGCGACCGGAGCAGGAAAGCGCGACAGTTCTTTTCGGAAGGAAGCTTTGGTATTCATGGCTTTTGCGTGGCCCAAAGGGGCGTGAGAAACTCATTTAACGTTGTCCATTGCATCCGGTATTGGTCGATTGCCGGCGTCGAGTGTTTGGTCAAAGAGTAATACTTCCTCTTGCGGCCGGTTTCAGATTCTCCCCAGCGGGACTGGATCAACTCCTC
This sequence comes from uncultured Bifidobacterium sp., assembly GCA_964491875.1. Taxonomy (GTDB): domain Bacteria; phylum Verrucomicrobiota; class Verrucomicrobiia; order Limisphaerales; family JADJPG01; genus JADJPG01. Next base: position 166,262 of record CAZBIC010000003.1, on the reverse strand, counting down.
TTCCTCAAGACGGTGGAGAATTGGATACAGCATTCCGTCGGTCCACTGGATCTCACCGTTCGAAAGCTCCTTCACCTTCTGGATGATTTCGTAGCCGTAGCTCTCGCCCTGCCGAAGCAGACAGAGAATCGCCGGACGCGCAAAGGCAGCAACCATGTCCTTACTAAATTGCATGGTCGCAAAACTACGTAGCACCTCTAGGTATGCAAATATTTTTCTTTTTCCTCAAAGAAAACGGCGCAAGTCATTGCCCAAGAGCGGGAAAAACTTCTGCACGCTGCATTGACCTGCGGCGCCAGCGGAAGAGAATGCTCCCATGAACGCCACTCTCCCGCGTTGTCTGTCCGCCCTGCTTTTCACTCTGCTTTCCGGCATTGTGCTCCAGTCCGCGGAAGGTGCTCCGGAAACTCGGCTAAGCCGAACCAACCTGCTTACTTACCAGAATGCAGCGGGCGAAATCGTTCCGGCGACGACGAAAGAGGAATGGGCCAAGCGCCGCGCGGTCATCGTGAACGGCATGCAGAAAGTGATGGGCAAGCTTCCCGGGAAGGAAAAGCGTTGTGCTCTCGATCCGCAGATCATGGATGAAGTGGATTGTGGCGATTACGTCCGGCGTTCGATCTCCTACGCCTCGGAACCTGGTTCTCGCGTTCCCGCGTATCTGCTCATTCCGAAACGCGCGCTGAATACCACAGAGAAATATCCCGCAGTGCTCGCGCTACACCAGACGCATCCCGCCGGACAGAAAGTTGTCGTCGGCCTCGGCGCCAGTCCGAATGACGAATACGGCGTCGCTCTGGCTAAGCGCGGCTTTGTGGTGCTCGCGCCGCCTTACACAATGCTCGCGGACTACTGGCCCGACCTGAAAGCCCTCGGCTACGCGAGTGGCACGATGAAATCGATCTGGGACAACATGCGCGGCATCGACTTCCTGTCCACGCTTCCATTCGTGAAGACGAATGGGTTCGGCGCCATCGGCCATTCACTGGGTGGACACAACGGAATCTTCACCGCAGTTTTCGATGAACGCATCAAGGTGGTCGTGTCGAGTTGCGGACTGGATTCGTTCCTCGATTACTACGGCGGCGATCCGAAAGTGTGGCAACCGGAACGCGGCTGGTGTCAGCAGCGCTACATGCCGCGACTGCTCGACTACGCGGGCAAGCTCGAATCGATCCCGTTCGATTTTCACGAACTCATCGGAGCGATCGCGCCGCGCGCGTGCTTAATCAGTGCGCCGAAAGGGGACACGAACTTCAAATGGCGCAGCGTGGAGACCATCGCGGCGGCGGCGCGACCGGTCTACCAACTGCTCGGCGCGCCGGCCGCGCTTCAGGTGGAGCACCCGGACTGCGGCCATCTCTTTCCGAGTGAGGTGAGGGAAAAGGCTTATCGATTGATCGAAACCACTCTGCGTTGACCGTCAGCGGTAGAGCGAGAAGCCGAGGCGCCAGGAATCACCACGCTCGTTGTAAAGCAGCAGGCTCTCGCCGTAGCCGTTGAAGTATTGCGCGTGCAGATAAAAGCTGAAGCTGCCCGAGAGCAGTTTCATCATAGGATAGGTCAGATCGAGCTGAACGCTGCCGCGATTCCGATCGTCGCCCATCCGGCCAATCGCCGAAAGCTGAACACCCTTGGCCCAGCCGACCACCGCGCGCAGATCGACATAGCCGCGGTAATCTTCCAAATCACGGTTGTCATCCAGATCTAGAACGTAAACCCAGGCCCGCGGAGACAGACTGAGCTGCAGACTGTCCGGCTTGCCGAGAGTCAATGTCGGCCGGAGATAAGCGATGTTCAGGCTGCGAGAATCCGCGCCGCCCTTGCCGTTCGATTCGTGCTGCGCTCCCGTCTGCAAATCGAGTCTGAACCAGTCCGAAGCGCCGCCGCCCGCCGCGCGTTCCCAGCGATACAACATCTCCGGTCGGTAGCTGCTGTCGAAGAACGGAGCGGATTCGCCATTCCAATCCCACAACGACGTCTGCGAATACGCGAAGTGAAATCCCTTGAGGGCCGGCGCTCGCGCGGCGAGGCGGCTGTCCGCGTTCACGAGCTGGTACTTGATGCTGACCTGAAACTTCGCGTTCGGCGATTCCGGGCCCGCGATGAAATAGAACGGCTCGTAGCCGGAGATATGTTTTTTGAAGAACGCACCCGAATCGAAGGCTTCGTCCTGCAACACCGCTTCCTTGAGAAAGCGCACGAACGCGCTGCCCTCGGGCGACTTCTCCGCCGCTGTGGTGCGAGGTTTAACCTCAATCAGCAACGGACTCAAACCGGCCGGTTCGAGGAACTCAATCGTAGCGCGACCGGAAGCCAGCGCTGGAAGAGTCAACGCATACTCCCGTCGAGCGAAGCGTCCCGCCTGCACTCGAACTTCCGCAGGTTCATTGCCCGCAACGCGCGTGAACTCGATCTCTTCGACCAACGATCCCGCGGTGAGTTTTCCCTTCAGCGTCTCCGGAAAGGTCCGGGTCAAATCGTCCGCGGCATCATTCAGGAATGTAAGCCAGAGGCTGACTCGGCTTCCGGTTTCCACTGCACTCGAAGGACCAGAAAGTTGCATCACCATTCCTCGCTCCACAGCTCGCAACGGTGCGAGGCCGCCCGTCAAAAGTCCGAGCATCATGACGCAAAGGCACCTCGATACGCGAGCGAGCTGCGAGCACTTCAACGACACGGCTGCGGACCGATTCGAAGGGACCAGTGATCTATTCTTCATTTCCTGCGCCCGGGTTACGCTGAAGCACCGGCGAACACAAGCTGTTCGTGCAACAACTTTTCCCGGGCAAGAAAAAGCCCGTCGGCCAAACCGGCACGACGGGCGTGAGAAAGTTGTTGAGCAGGATCAATGCATCAGCGGCAGTGACGACGATGCTTGTGATGATGACCGAACCCGATATTCACACTGAAACGTGGCGGGTAATAAGCCGGAGCAGGCACACAAACCGGAGGCGGATACACGACGACTGGCGCGGGATGCGCGTAGTAAACAGGTGCCGGGTGGGCGACGACAACCGGCGGCGGTGCCGGGACGTAAACGACTTGAGGCGGCGCTGAAACATAAACGGGCGCGGGATGCACCGCGTGACTGATGGCATGAACGGCGGCGACGCCGGTGAGGATTTTTCCAACGGTGGCCCATTCGCGGTCACCGGCGGAGGCGTTTGGGATACTGGCGGCAGCGAGAGCGGAGAGACTCAAAATAGCTATCGAGTTTTTCATATTTTTATCATTCACTTCGACCGTCGCAGCGTTGGACCAGTGGTCGAAATGGTTTATTCAGGCACCACTTATCCACAGCATTAACAAGACTTTAGGCATGGCAAAAGAGCCACATGACGCGTCGGAGCCAGCCCGCCCCAAGCGGCGCCTGCCACGTTCGTTCAAGGAACTCACGCCTGCCAACCACTTCAATCCGAGGACATTCTTCTACGAAATGGTGTGGAAGGCTCTCCTAACCAAACGCACGGGGACTCACAAGCGCCCGGTGTTTCCCAAACTTACCCGCGGCCACGTCGCCATCACGTGGATCGGCCACGCTTCGTTCCTGATTCAGTTCAGCGATCTAAACGTCTTGGTCGATCCAAACTTCGCGAACTGGCTCTTCCTGTTGAAGCGTGTAAAGCGCGCCGGTCTTCGCATCAAGGATCTGCCCCCGATCGATCTCGTCCTGCTCACGCACGCGCACTTCGATCATTTTCACAAACCGTCCCTGCGAAAACTTCCGGCGCCCAAACTTGGCATCATGCCGTGGGGCGTCGGAGAACTCGCGAAGGATCTTGGCTTCGGTCGAATCATCGAGCTGCAGAAATGGGAAAGCTTCACGCATGATGACTGGACGGTGACGTTGACCCCAAGCAAGCACTGGGGCGCACGCACGTTGCGCGATGAACACCGCGGATACGGCGGTTTCGTGCTCGAGCATCAAGGCCGACGCATCTACCACGCCGGCGACAGCGCCTACTACGACGGTTTCAAGGAAATCGGCGAACGCCTCAAGCCCGAGATCGCGCTCCTGCCGATTGGCGCCTACTTTCCCGATACGTTTCGTCACGTGCACATGGGCCCGGATGAGGCGCTGAAAGTCTTCCTCGATGTCGGCGCAAAATGGTTCGTGCCGATGCACTACGGAAGCTTCAAGTTGTCCTTCGAGCCGATGGATGAACCGCCACGATGGCTGCAGGAGCTGGCGAAACACCACGGAGTCGCGGATCGTCTGCGCATCCTCGAAGAAGGGGTCCCTCAACTCTTTTAGCCGCGCGATGTGCCTCAATGGAAATCCCACTTTACAGGAATCCGTTTGCGGTTAGGCTCACCCCAACAATCTAACTGACTCTATGCGAATCGCTGTTTCACTCCTCGCCTTGGCCGCAGTGGCGGCACTTACCGGTTGCGCTGGTCCCGAGCAAAAGTTCGGTCGCGGCATGAACAATCTCACCGAAATCGCTCGTGGCGGCGAGATGCGTCGCTCCATTGAGCAGACGACCCTCTGGGACGGCCCGACGCAGGGCGCGACGACCGGCTGGGCACGCGGTTTCACCCGCACGATGGCCCGCACCGGCATCGGCCTCTACGAAGTCGTCACCTTCCCTCTGCCGCCCTACCGCCCGGTGATGGCCCAGAAAGGCCCGCTTTATCCCGATCCGTCCGTGGCGACCCGCAAGCCGACTTGGGGTGGCCTGGAACTTCCGGAAAATCCCGCTCGTCCCGCCAGCGAATCGCTGCGCTTCCCGGATAACGGCATCTTCGACACGGACGACCAGCTGGGCTTCAGCGGTGGAGCGATCGGGCCCGGCAACCGTTTCTCGGTCTTCGAATAACTGACCATCGCGAATTTTTCGCTCAACTTGCGCTAGGCGCTGGCATAACGTGCCGGCGCCTTTTGCTTTATGTCGCACACGCTGGAAAAGAACTCGCCCTGCAAGGTCAATCTGCTGCTGAACATCCTCGGCAAACGGCCGGATGGCTTTCACGAGTTGGAAACCATCATGCAGCCGGTGAACTTGTGCGACCAACTCGCCTTCAAGCGCGGCAGCGCCGGCATCACGCTGACGTGCAGTGAGCCAACGCTCCCGACGGATGCGAGCAATCTCGTTTATCGCGCCGCAGCAGCGTTTCTCGCGCAGGCAAAGATCGCGGATGGTGTGGCGATTCATCTCGAGAAGAAGATTCCCATGGCGGCGGGACTCGGCGGCGGCAGCGGCAATGCCGCAACTACGCTGCTGGCCTTGAACGAACTTTTCAGCTCCCCGCTGACACTTGCACAACTGGACGCCATCGCGGCTTCGCTCGGCTCCGACATTCCGTTCTTCCTGCAAGACAAGCCCGCCCTCGCCATCGGTCGCGGCGAAAAGGTCACGTCGCTGGCTCCATTCGCAGCGCTGCGCGGAGCGGCGTTCCTGCTGATTCACCCCGGGTTCGGCATCGCCACCGCTTGGGCCTACAAAGAACTGGCTCGCTTCCCAGCGGCCTTGAATGGCGAGCGCGGCCGTGCGGAGAAGCTGGTCGCGTTGCTCAACACCGCGGATCTCACGGTGGCTGGCGCTGCGTTCTACAACTCCCTCGAAGCCCCCGCGCTCGACAAGTATCCCCTGCTCGCGCTCTACCAGGAATTCCTCCGGGCCAACGGCGCGGCGGCGGCGCTGATGTCCGGCAGCGGCTCGACGACGTTCGCCATCGCTCGCTCGGAAGCCGAGGCGCAGCGACTGCAGGAGTTGGTGAAGGGCAAGTTCGGCCCGTGCTGGACGGCTGTGGTTCCAGTGTGAAGCCAGTTGAACCGCTTCCACGGACTTTCCCTCTCGACAGGTCGGAGGTGTTACGTTTTCCTTTGCGGGATTTCGTTTTGAACTGAACCCGATGAACGCAGAACAATTCGCCAAAGCCAAGGCGCTCGGCTTTTCCGACCGCCAGATCGCCCACTTGACCGGCACCACCGAAGACGCCGTGCGCGCCGAGCGCAAGAAGATCGGTCTGGTGCCGAGCTACCGGCTGGTGGACACCTGCGCGGCGGAGTTCGAAGCCTACACGCCATATTATTATTCCACCTACGATCGCGGCGACGACGAGGTGAAGGGCAACGTGGCGAAGAAGGTGATGATTCTCGGCGGCGGCCCGAATCGTATCGGTCAGGGCATCGAGTTCGATTACTGCTGCGTTCACGCGGCGTTCGCGCTGAAGGAAGATGGTTTCGAGACCATCATGGTGAACTCGAACCCGGAGACCGTCTCCACCGACTACGACACGAGCGACAAGCTGTTCTTCGAGCCGCTGACGCTGGAAGACGTGCTGCACATTTACGAACGCGAGAAGTGCTGGGGTGCGATCGCGCAATTTGGCGGCCAGACGCCGTTGAACCTCGCGCTGGGCTTGCAGAAGAACGGCGTGAACATCATCGGCACGTCGCCGCAGAGCATCGAAGTCGCCGAAGACCGCAAGCTGTTTGCGGCGATGCTGGACAAGCTCCAGATTCCCCAGCCGCCCAACGGCACCGCCACCACCGTCGAGGAAGCCCTCGTCATCGCCAAGCGGCTGACCTACCCCGTGCTCGTGCGGCCTTCGTTCGTCCTCGGTGGGCGCGCGATGCAAATCGTCTTCTCCGAGCAGGAGCTGCGCGATTACTTCCACCACAACGCCGCGTTGGAGATTTCCGCGGGCCGCCCCGTGCTCGTGGACAAGTTCCTCGAAGACGCCACGGAAGTGGACGTGGATTGCATCACGGACTGCGGTCAGTTCAGCGATCCGAAGCAGGGCACGATTGTCATCGGGGGGATGCTGGAACATATCGAGTTCGCCGGCGTTCACTCGGGCGACGCCGCGATGGTGCTGCCGCCACACACGCTGTCGCAGGCGGTCATTGAGACCATCCGCCAATACACGCACGCGATGGCGCGTGAGCTGAAGGTGATCGGGCTGATGAACGTGCAATACGCGGTGAAGGGCGAAACGGTTTACGTGCTGGAAGTGAACCCGCGCGCGTCGCGCACGGTTCCGTTCGTCAGCAAGGCCATAGGTAAGCCGCTGGCCAAGCTCGCGGCGAAGGTCATGGCCGGCAAGACACTCAAGGAACTCGGCTTCACCGAGGAGATCTGGACGAAGTATTGGGCGGTGAAGGAATCCGTGTTCCCGTTCAATAAATTCATAGGGCAAGACATCCTGCTCTCGCCTGAGATGCGTTCGACCGGCGAAGTGATGGGCCTCGACGCCGATCTCGGCATCGCCTACGCGAAGTCGCAGATGGCCGCGAACTCACCGCTGCCCACCAAGGGCCGTGTGTTCATCAGCGTCAGCGATGCGCACAAGAAGGATCTGCCGGAAGTCGCGAAGCAGTTCATCGATCTCGGCTTCGACCTCATCGCCACGGGTGGCACGGCGTCGGTCATCGAGAAAGCTGGATTGAAGGTGGAACGGATCTACAAGCTCGCGGAAGGCCGTCCGAATGCCGTCGATCTGCTCAAGAACAAGGAGATTCAGCTCGTCATCAACACGCCCGCCGGCCAGACGCCGCGCGCGGACGAAGTAAAGATTCGCACCACGGCCGTCTATACCGGCACGCCAATCATGACCACGCTGTCTGGCGCAAAAGCAGCCGCCCTCGGTATCGCGGCACTGAAGAAGAACGGTTACGCGGTGAAGACGGTGCAGGAGTATCACTGAGCAACGGGTTCGGAGAGCGGACGGAATCGAACCTTCCACCAACACAATCCGCCCATTATTTCAAGTTGCTGAGGCGCGCGTTGATCTCCACTACGCCACGGCTCTTGTTCTCATCCAGAAGAACCAACGTGTATCGGCCAGGTGCCACTTCAGCTTCCTGACGATAAATCCCAGAGGACACCTTTGCATCGAAACCCTCCACATGGGCACACGTTTTCCCGGCCTTCATTTTCACTCGTTCTTCTTCGGTCAGCAAAAACACGCAGAGCCCCGCTCCTTTTGCGAATTTGAGATCGATGGTCAATAGTCCTGAACAGGGCAGGCGCAGATCAACCGTTTGCATCAGATGCACCGCGAAGGTCGTCTTGCCCTCGAAAAGCTTGAGGCCATGTTGCCTTTTCGGTTCATAGACTGCGGCGGGAGCGGGAGTAGTGGCAGGGGCGGTTTCGGCGGTCGGCTTTTCGAGGACAAAAAACCGATAGCCCACTGCGCCAATCAGCAATCCCCCAACGATGCCGGCGAACGCCCAAAGCCATGCCTTGCTGGAAACCGGCTTCTGATTATCTTCTTTTAGTTTCCACAATTCCCCATTCATTCCTACATAACGGCGAAAACTCGTTTGGTTTAAAGAGGCTGTTTCTGGTCTGACGCCGGAGGCCGCAAGGGGGGATTGGCCCAGTGCAGCGACCATTGAGAAAAGGGCTGGCAGGAGCGGCACGACTGTCTCCCCCGAAAGTTCCATCTCCCCGCTGTAATAGTCCTCCCCCGGTTTCTTCTTTGTGAGTGGACGGTTATCGCGCCAGCCCGTGAGGGCGAACGGATTCCGGACCGGAAACAACGACAACTCACAAAAGACTATGAAAGCATTCAGTTCGAAAACCAGGTGCCAGGACGGTGCCAGCGGCCTTCTCCTCGCCCTTCTCACCATATTTCTTCTCGCCACCGCCGGACGCGCCGAGACGTTGCTCGTCTGCACGAACAATTCCTCCACCGGCGACCTGATCAGCCGCGGCTTTTATGTTCCCAGTTATCCTGGCAACAGCCTGACTTCCGCCCGCCTTGTCTTCTCGTCGTCCACGTCCGGCAGTCACACCATCCGTCTGACGGTTCTCAGCAATTCATACGACGGCATCGTGCTCGGCCGCGATGAGGTGACCGTGAACATGGGAGCCTCGACGGACCATGCGGCGACGTTCAGCTATCCCTCCGTCCGCGTCCGCGAAGGCAGCCGCGTCTGTTTCATCCTCACCAAGGTTTCCGGCCCAGGCACGCTTTACTACAGCGTTCACAACGCCTGGACCGGCGGCTGCCCGACGGTGATTGAGACCGAGGGAACCACGCCTCCGATCGATTCGCATCGTCGTGATGGCGTGAACCTGATCCTGACCGGCGAAGACACGCTCATCGTCGCGCCCGGTGAATCGATTCAATCCGCCATTGATGCAGCGAACATCGGCGACACCGTGCAGGTTGATCCTGGTACCTACACGGAAAACCTCCGTCTCCGCAGCGGCGTGAACGTGGTCGGCTCCGGCTACGGAAACACCACCTTGCGCGGCTTCGGCGGCATCCTCGGTTTCATCGTGAATGCGGATGTCGTGACGGCGAATGACGTGACCAACTCGCGCTTCGAAGGCTTCAAAATCATCCGTGCCAGCCGTGGCATGGAGAACTCGGGCGTGGCCATCAACGGCGGCAGCTTGCTCCTCAACAACAACTGGATCACCGGGCACAAGGAAGGCGTTCGCATCAACGGCGGCAGTCCGATCATCCGTAACAACATCATCGATAAGAATGGCAACGCCTCCGACGGCACCGTGGACTACGGCATCATCTCGCTCAGCGCCACGCCGCTCATTCAAAACAATCTCGTCGTGAGCAACAACGGCGCGGGCATCTACATCGCCTGGGTTGCTTCGTCGGGCGCGCAGGTGATCAACAACACCGTTGCGGACAACACCGACCAGGGCGTCTGGTGCTACGGCGGCGCGGAGCCGGTCATAAAGAACAACATTCTCGCCCGCAACACCACCGGCTTCAGCGCCTCGTCCAATGCCAAGCCGAAGAATTCCTTCAACGACGTCTGGGGTAACACCTGGCGCAACTACGACGCGCAATCTGGCGGCGTCGCAAATCCCGGCCCCGGCGACATCTCCCGCAATCCCGACTTCGATCTCCTCTCCACCCCGCCGTATCACCTCGCGATCACGTCGCCTTGCATCAACGCTGGCGACCCGAATCCGTTCTTCAACGATCGCGATGGTTCCCGCAACGACATGGGTTGCTTCGGTGGACCGAGCGGCGCGCTTGGCGGAGTGGGACCGTCCGTCACCAGCGGCTTCCTCTTCACCAGCATCGGCAACATCCCGACTTCGGAAATCACCCAGAGCGGCGCACGCAACGGTCTCGCGAACGTATCCCCCGCTGTCGGCAGCGCGCTCGGCATTCCTCAATACAAGGACGCACCGTTCGGCGGCAGCCTCTGGTTGAACGGTCTCTTCGGCAGCAGCGACAACTTCGTCTCTCACTACCGCCTCTACTATGCGAAGTGGAATGGCAACACGGCGCCCGCCGTCGGCGACTTCCAGCCGATCGACGACCCGCTCTCCAAGATTCGTTACACCATCAATCCCGGCGGCAGCGTAAGCGCGACGCTCGAAAACGTCGGCCCCAATGCTGACGGCCTCTATCGCCGGACCGAAGAAGGTTACTGGGCGCATCGCGACCTGCTCGCCGTGTGGAACACCCGCGCGTTGCCCGACGGTCGCTACGACATCATCGGCAAGGGCTACTGGTACATTTCGTTCTTCGGAAGCACGTTCCCGATTGAAGCCACGCTGACGCCGAATGATCTCAGCCGCATCACCGTCACCGTGAACAACCAGCAGGTGACGGTGGCCATCAACCGCGTGCTCGACCAGAACGGCGTGGAGATTCCCGAGTGCGGTTACATTCCGCTCGCGTCGAACACCCAGAACCTCCAGTTCGACATTACCGCGTCGCATACAAACGGCTTCCTGCTCAACTACCAGCTCGACGCCCTCTTCGGCCGCAATCAATACGCCGGCCTAATCAAGCGCGACCAGTATGTCGGGGTGCATGACGCCACTCCGCCCTATTGGTACGGCGTGAACAACACCATCTTCAACACCGCGCCCGCTCATGCGGCCGGCACGTTAAATCCGTGGACCAGCTGCGCGTATCAGTTCCGCCTCACTGCCTGGGCGCGCACCACGGACGGCTTCGGTCACCTCTACTACCAGTCCTTCAGCGACCACTACTCGCTCAACGTCGGCGGCGCGGGCGCTGCCGGATGTGTCGCGGATCTCGACGGCGACGGCGATGTCGACGGCGCGGACCTCGCCATCTTCAGCACCCAGTTTGGTCGCACGAACTGCGTCTCCGCTCCGTCCCTGTAATCGGAAACTCCATCGCAATCACGAAAACGGAGAACTCTCCATGAAAACGAAACTCCAACTCCTCCTGCTGGCCGCCGCGCTTCTCGTCTCCCGCGCTCAAGCCGCCGTGCGGGTCTACGGTGAGGCCAGCTCGACCGGACCGGAGATCAGCGTGAAGGTCTACGCCGACATCGCGGACACCGCGATCGTCAGCCACACCTTCAAGCTGTTCTACAACCAAGCCGACCTGCAGCTCATCGAAGCCACCCACAACCTCGACGTCTGGTATCTGCACAACGGCTCAGCCACGGTGCCTTACGCCGAACCCAATGCCGGGCAACCGGGCGAAATCCTCTTCGCCGGCGCACGCATGGACGGACGGAATCCACGCTCAGGCGTCACCGGCAACCGCGTGCTGCTCGCCAGCGCGCGCTTCGCCAGGACTAATCCGAACACGCCGACGTTCGACCTGAGCTTCGGCCACAGCGGGCACTTCGCGAACTTCGTGGACATCAATGCCAACACGCTGGAAGTGGTCCCGGATGGCGTGCGCATTCTGTCCGTGAAACCGAATCCTGCGGACGAAGACCTCGACGGCCTTGGCGACCAATGGGAGAAGAAGTTCTTTGGAGACCTGGGCGTCTTCTACAGCGACGACAAGGACGGCGACGGCGTCAACAACGCGGGCGAACAGGCCGCCGGGACCGATCCGACCGACGAGAACTCGCTGCTTCGCCTGCGCATCACCGAAGGCCGCGGCCGTGTGGTCATCGAATGGCCGAGCGCTGAGGATCGGCTCTACACCATCGAAGGCGCGAAACGCTTGAGCGACTTCGGTCTGCTGAAGGAAGGCATCCGGGCCACGCCACCGATGAACGTGATCGAGTTCGACCGCAACGATCTGCCGGAAACGTTCTTCTTCCGAGTGGGAGTCGAGGCACCTCCCCTCCAATGATTCTATCGTTCGTCGCGGAGGGCGGCGGACGAAGAGATTGAGGGACGCCCCTTACCTGGCATCAAGGCGGCCCTCGGGTTCAACACGGCGCGGAGCAATCCGCGCCGTGTTTGATTTTCGGACTGCATGTTCACACTGAAGTTTGACGTCAAACAGGGAAATCCAAGTAGGACAGGCGTCCAGTCGGTGAGCGTCTGAAAGAAACCCACCCACCTTGCTCTTGCCGTTCATGTGCGTGCTCGATGCACTCACCCGCCGCCGGTCTACCATACCGGGGCAAGGCCAAATAGTTGGCAATTGTCCCGTTCCCAAAACCAGCGGGTCTGAGGAGAGCGTAATATCTGACACATCACAGCGGCAGCGATGTAGTGGGCGAGAATCAAGTGTTACCCTGCGGTGGGCCGACGAATTTTCGTGCAGAAATATTGAGTTGACCACTCCACCCGTTAAAGTCAATTTTCAAACCTAACGAAGGCAATCCCAATCATGAATTCAAGGCTTCATCCTCCTATTGATAAGCATTCGGCTCCTCACCTTTATCCATTTGCGCTGGTGCCGCTCGGCGAATTCCAAAAATATGTGCGCGCCCAATGTACCGAAGAAGAAGTTGCTCGGCTTCCAGATCTTGTAAAGGAATGGTTAGCCGTTCAGGACTCAGTCGCAGAATTCCTTGCGGCGGAAAGTGAGGCGAAGGTAACTGACTCGAACATCACGGAGCCACTGCCGGAAGAATTTCAACCACATTTGGAAGCGATTTCAAATCATCCCGCATTTCCAAAAACATTTGGAATGACTCGGATTACTTTTGAGAACGTGCCTATCGATAATTTGATCGCTACACAACGAAGTGTTAATGTAGAACACATGGAATCACTCGCGGGTCGACTCCCCGAGAATCCGCAGATGGAGGAATTGATCGATTTCTGCCTCGCGCCAAGCCATAGTCTGAACCATCCACAATACCTCGAAGCTGGACCAAACTCTCATGTCTTTAGCTCTTCGAACTGCGACCTCCGTTTTCTTGGATCCTTCTTGAAGCCAATTGAACCATCTGATGTGGCTTATGCCAACTACGGAGGAATTCCGACTGCTGTCGTAATCAGTCTGGTTGGCTTCGGAATCAGTTCAGCCAATGCTTTTAAGATCGGAAACCGACTAACGTTGAACAACGGCTTTCATCGCCTATGCGCACTCCGGTCGCGAGGAATCTCTCGCGCTCCTTTAGTTGTTCAACACATATCCAATCCACAATTGGAACTGCCCGCGCAAGTCTTGGGCCTACCGCGCGACTACATAATAAGATCTCCGCGCCCTGTATTGATGAAGGATCTATTTGATCCAAGATTTACTCGGACTCTAAAATTGAAACGGAGACTTAAAACTGTGAATATCAACGTCGGTATCAGCCAATACGACGTGCCAGCCTAATTGCGGGGCTGGAAATACTGCGTAACCGTCCGGTGTAGGGCCACTGGTGGAGGGTTCTGATAGTTCTCGTAGTTATGAGAACGACGACGACAATGACGAGCGTGGTCACTGCGACTGCGCAGGCGGCGGAGCTGTTGGTGACTCTCGACCAACAGGGGGCCGGGTCGTGAATCGTGAACAATCTTCAATCTTCGGAGCACTACGCTCCTCATTTATTTCGGAAGATAAGTAGTAGTAGCCGAAGGACGAGGAGGATTTAGTGTTTCAATCCTTCCAAAAATCTTCGACCCATTCTGACTAATTATCTCTGCCCCAGGACCATCACCAAGAGTTGTTCGAATCTGCGCCTGTGCTTGAGAACTAATCTCCGCCAATCGGGCCCTTTGATATTCGGGTGTAAGGCTTGGGTCATATCTGACTCGCTCCGCTTCCGTCTGGGCTCCAGACCAAATATTGTAAACCCCAATCAATTGTTCATCTGGTATTTCACTGCCTTTAAATGTTGATCTTAAAAATTTGAAATTGGGGTCTGTCAATCGCCTATATTCCTCGTACCTGGCGTCTCCTAACACAGACCGAATTTCACGTAACATAACTCCTTCGGAATTCACATGCTCCTTAATATCCTCCACGCTTGTAGGGGGAATCTGGGAATTATACTTGTCTTCGAACTCTTTCCTGATCGGCAAGATCCGCCGAAACTCCTCTTCAGAAGCACTGAAACCTTCGAGATCAACTCGGAGCCGACTCGCTGTGGATGAAGATCGTAGATCGAACTCAAGCTTTTCTTCAGGTGTAAGTAATTGCGCAATCTTCGCTTCACGTTCTTGCCGAAGCCTCTCCAGTTCTTTCAATCCCGCAAGATCTTGGGATCCTGGTCGAATCCTTTTTCTCGTCTCCGCATCCATTTCTGCATTTACTTGTTTCAGAGCGCTCCGTTTTTCCTCAGAAAGGAAGGAAAGGCGCTCGCCGTCGTCACTCATATCAAGTGGCGACCATGGCGTCCTGAGTTGATCCACAGATACTTGATCCTGGAGGAGTCGCCTTATGACCGATATGCGCTCTGCATCAAGTTCAACTAGATGTTTCTTCAACTCCGCCTTCTTTGCTGCCCTTGCACGTTGTTCATTAACACCTTTCCAGTATTCATATTTTGGAATGGCATTTGTTCCTTGCAAGAACTGTTTGGCGCGCTCCGCGAACAGCTTATTGACGTCAGCAACGATGATATCGGCCAGCGTCTCGGGCGGACACCCGATTGCTCGAAGATTCTGTATGTAGGTCAGGTAATCAGCTGACTCGACTTTCGACCAGTCGATTGTATTTGTGACAGAGACAGATCGAACAATTGGCACAATAACCTCTGCGGTTGACGATTTATTCACCGCTGAGGTTGCAATCTCAGGAGTTTCAGATGCAGGTCGATTACTGATCAATCTAGTAATAACTGATGAAGCGACACACACGAAAATGAGCAGGAAAATCATTCGAATATTCATAACAATTGCTTTCGATTTTCAATGGGTGAACATTTGGGTTGAGCAGCTACACAATACCCAAGAAGAGCTATTAAAACGATATTGCGGAAGACACCGAATAACGCCGCTTTTCGATTCGAAGAGAACAGGCCCACTAGGTCAGGACATCCACAACTTGGAGGGGAGGCCAATGTAAGTAGGTAGAGAAGGAAGAAAAGGAAAACAAAGAGACAAATGATTGCAGCCCGCGTCGCATAGTAAGGTTGAATGCCTAATAGCAATAATGTTCCTATTTGGAGTTCAATGACAGTCACGACGAATGTCAATGCTTCCGCCGAGGAAAGTGGGAGATCCAAGGCGCGGAGAGCGAGAACGGCCGCCGCAGGTCTCAACATCTTGAAAACCCCAGCGTAAAGAAACACACAGGCGATCAGCATTCTTGCTATTAATCTCAATCCGTTCATCAGAACATTGTCTGGTATTTTGTCTGAGCATCACAAAACGACCGATACGGAATCCAAACTGCACGGCGGGGAGACCAGTAGTATGAGAAAATGAATGGACCGGTATTCTCGGATGCGCTTGTGCGGGCGAAAAAGAACACATCAGCGAACAAGTTTGTACCGCCACTTCCGTTGATAGTAGCTGGTGTTTCGTCAGCGGCGAATCCGCTCGGTGAAATCGCATGAACGAATGTGCATATGCTTGTAGCTCTTCGGTGAGCCGTCCCATTCGTTGAAACAGTTTGCGTAACGAAAGTGCGAAGTCCATTTGTGGAAATGGACTCAATTCGCGGAGGAATTGCGAAATACTTGTTAGTACTATTCAAGTGCCAAAGGAGGTTTAGCGCCTCCCTTTTATCGCTCGGGAAGATTATTCCTCCTTTATTATTGAAGTGACGCATCTGCGTTTCGAGGAAACCATCGAATAAAATGCGATTTCCTGAACTATTGGAGTGCAACTCGCAGAAGCCTTCAAAGCTAGGCTCGCGGATGTATTTAAAAAGATTAAGGACCGATTCTAAAAGAAGAGCGCGCTGAGTCGATGACATCACGGCTACTTGCTCAATGTGCATCTGATCGACATATTTGGCAGTCAAGGAATCGTTGAGTCGGACCAATGGAAGCAAATTCCATCCTCGGACCACGCTTCTAACATGTCTGACTTTTGCCTGAAGTTGCAGCTCGCGCTTCTCCTCCAAGTAATGTGGCGATCGAAGGTGCCAAAAAAGTCCAACGGCGCACGTAATGACAACACTTAAGAATAGATTGCAAGCAATTGGATGTCGAACCGCGAGTTGAAACATTACGCAAATTAGGAATAGCATCGAAGGGGGAAGAGTAGAACTAACGCTACTCTCCCCCAATGTGATGGATCAGATGCAGGTAGCAGTATGAGTTTCTCCAGATGTAGTAACGTCCCCACATGTGTCGGCCAACGGGCAACACCAAGAGTACATCTGATTGGAACTGTCCCAGCCAATGCAATACTTTTGGTCATACAATGAGCAGGACGCACCGCTCCCAGCAGTAATGTTAGTTGCACTTCCCGCTAAGGTGCTATACGTGGTAGCCAGCATCCCGATTGCGCCCGCAGCCAAAAGCGCTGTGGGGACTAGTTTTGTGAAGGGTGTGTTTTTGATCATGTTTGGTCCTTGTTACTCATTTTTTTCTCGTTTTCAGCGTTAGCACAAACGCCTACAGTTTTCCGTCTACCTCAGCGGAGGTGCTGCTCCGAATTCAGAGATTAGTAATTGACACCCCAATAAGTGAAGAACACAACTCGTGCGCCCATGCTGGTCGCCCTCCAGGGCCGCAAATGAAATGTGACTAAAATGGAATATCCTCGACATGTCTCCATCACCTTTCCCATTGGTTCCCGTTTCTTCTTTGTGGGGTGAAGGTATTTCAGGGGGGGGGTGTTCCGTCAAGCATTTTGTGAAAAATTGTTAGTTTTATTTTTCGCGCGAGAAAATGGCCGAAAACATTAGCGAAAATGGAGATCGAATTGCGATCACGCACCACAAGTCCTGATGATGCGGTGAAATTCGAGGACAGTTTGCTGAGAATGTAGCAGCCAAAACAGATGTGAAGGCTGGAGATTGGTCGAAGGTGAGTGTTCGGACAGATTTCGTCTCAGCCTTTCCTGAAAAACGACGGGGGCGTTCTGATTCATCGAGTCGGATTTCTCATTTCGTGAGCGGCGTCTCACCGTTTGCGGACAGAAAAGTTGTTTCGCACACCGCGTTGGCTGATTCGATGGCGTTCGTGTCCCATTCATGACCTCCGTGGGACAATTCGGTGTCCTTCATTGGGACACCAAGGGCTGGGAAACAGAGCGAACTGGATGGTAGGAGTGGTCAGGGGAGAGACACGAATTTCACGAATGCTCACGAATTCCAACTGCCGTCTCAACCGGAACCATGCAGAAGAAACCACGGATGGACACGGATTCACACGGATGGGGCGGATGGAGAACAGGGATTGGCGCTCGAAACAGACCCACCGATTGGTGAAGTTTCTTTGCCTTCCAAAATCCTCGTTTCCATCCGTGGTTAAATTCCTTTCCTGCTGCATCGTTCCAGCTTAGGGCTCGATAGAATCTCACCCCACCGATCCGAAGGTGGCATTGTCGTTGCTAGGGATATTCCCGCGCCGGGCACTGTCGCGCGGCGCAGGCAATTGTCGTTCCGATTTATTCTTCGGTCCTGCAGGAACGGTGGGCCTTTCATTCTGAAACACGGGTGCGCGTCCATTTTGGCGCGCGGGGTGGCGGTTCGCGGGACCGGGGAAAGCTGAAGTTATGTTGGATGGTTATACGTTTCGCCAGACGCAACTGGCCTACATCAAGGCGGCGATGGATCAAATCACGGAGTACCGGCCTTACGCCAATTCACCGCAACAGGTTGCCGGGTTCATCGCGGAATCCGAAACGCAGAAGACCGCGTTCCTCGCCAAGAACAGTTTGCAGGAAGCCGGTCGCGCCAGCCTGCGCCTCGCCCACGAAGCCGGCCATGCCGCCGCCGTGCAAGTGTACGCGATCATGAAGAGCACCTACACGGCGGATGCCAAAAGCTGGCAACTCATCGTCCGCCTGCCCAAGGGTGACAACTCGCCAGTGAAAACCATCAACCGAATGGCGGCGATGGCCGAACTGTGGAGCACGCTCCCATTTCCTCCCGGCCAGTCCACCCAGTTTGTCGCGGGCAACATCACCTTGGTGCAGTTCCAAGGATTGCTCAGCACTTTGCGGGACAAGCAATCCGATTGCGTGAGTTGCAACCAGGCCTTTCAGAAGGAGGAGGGCAACCTTCACGAACGCGACGACGAGAATCGCCGTTTCATCGGCGGCGCCTTGATTCAAGGCCGTGCTCAATTCGCCCCTGGCACGCCGAGCCGCAAGGTCATCGACGCCATCCCCACCGCTCCAAGCACCTCGGTGCCGGCGCAAGCCACCATCACCGAGGCGACGAGCCCGGCTCCTGGCGCGGTGCATCTGGAGTTCACCGCCTTGCACGCCACGAGTTTTGAGGTGTGGCACAAGGCACCCGGCCAGCCCGCGTTCATCCATGTGGATGATGTGATCCTGCCCGGAGTGTATGACGTCCTCGGCCTTGCACCGGGCGCGCATGAATACGAGATCGTGGGCGTGAATTCGCGCGGCACCGGTCCCGCGAGCGCGCCGGGTACGATCAACGTCGCGGCGCAAGCGGTGGCGTGACCGGAGACTCTCTTGGATTGACAAAACCCCTCGAGCGCGTGCTTGAGGGGTTTTTTCTTATGCCGGAATTTGGAACGGCTCAGTAGGACAGTGCTGGTTTAGCCGCCGGTTGACGCGTCACCTCGAACACCGCCAGGCAAACCTGTGCGGTCGAAGGATCGTTCAGACAAACGAAGCCTTCGCGAAGGCGCGGTCGCGGCTGTCCCTCCAGATAGACTGGATGAACCCGGCGCGCTTCCTCCACGAACGCTGGAAAATCGCCGAAGCCCGCCGCCTTCAACTTCGCCCGGTTCACCAACGAGAATCGGCCGTGACTACCGGGCGCGACTTGCTTCATCAGCTCCAGCGTCACCCTACCCATCGTGTAACGCGGATTGATCTCCACCAACGGCTTCAATCGCACACCACCAGTCGCATCGCGATAGATCAGCACATCGATACCGATTGGTCCGCGGAAACCAGCCCGATTGAACTCAATCTCCAGCGCGGCAAACAGCCGCTTGAAAACATCGTGAACGCGCGGCGGCGTCGCGCGCGAATCGAGCAGCGCAAGAACCGAAGCCGGAAACTGCCGGGCAAAGTTCGGCGACGCCTCGTTCCCCTCGAACTGTCCCTTGCGATCGTTGATCAGCGCGGTGTAACCGCAGAGCTTCAATCCGTCTTCGCCCATCTCGAGCTGCGCCGAGAAATCAAACTCCCGCTCCAGCCACGGCTCAATCACCAGCGACTGACCGCGTTCAAATGCTGCGCTCATCCAGCGCCGCTGCGATTCCAGAAGTTCCGGTTCCCACAATCGGACGGCGTTGCTGCCCGCCAGCCCCAGCGCTTCTTTCACCACGATGCGATGGTGTCCGCGCCCGCGAATCGCCGCGATCACTTCGAGCGCCTTGGTGAAGTCCCTCACCGACACTCCCGTCTCGTCCTCGCCGCACAACCAGTCGCTGGCCGGCAGCGACTTCAGCCACCGTTTTAAAAACGCCGCGCTCCACGCCTTCGAATACAGTTCTGCAATGCCGGCATTGAATCGCTGGTCGGCGGACCGTTCCTCCGCCGAAACGCTGCGGGACAACGGCGCGAACAATTCAACGCTGTCTGGTCCCCAAGCCCACGGACGCAGGCGCCCCAGCTTTCGTTGCGCGAGCTCTTCCAACGCGGGAGCACGATTGCATTCCAGCTCCACAAACTCCGGCAGCGCGAACCCCGCCTGCTTCAGGCTGCTGAGAAACTCAACCGACGGTCGCTGCTGAACGAGAACCACATCATCCTGCCGGCCGAGGAACTGCGGGAGATTTTCCAGATCACGGGCGAGTTGCGCCTGGTGCTTGGCGGGCGTGAATCCTCTGCCGTGGGCGATGCAACCTTCGGCGAACGGATTGAAGACGAACACGCTCGGCGTGCGGCCTTTCGACTGAGAGAAGACATCCAGCTCCGCGATGAACTGGGCGTCCAGCCCAGCGGCCTTCCGCCCCTCGACGTTCAAGGAGATTCCCTTCGCACGTTGCGGCGAGAGTGGGAACTTCAGCTGGCGACAGAATGCCTCCCAGTCGCTCTCGTTCGGATTCTTCCACCGCCGAAACCACTTCAAACCGTAGGCGACGTGCGCGATCTCGTCGCGATAGATCTTCTCCAGCAATGCCGCGCTGTCGCAATCGCCGACCTTCCCAAACCCACTGGCGAAGTGACGGGCGAAATCGAGATTCGCCTGTTCAAAGGTCAGACTGAGACCCGCCACGTAGTCGATGGGATTCTCCATTCCCGATACGGCGCGCCAGAAGTAGCCGCTCACCGGCAATTCGCCAAACTCTATGCCGCACGCGCGCATGCGCTGGATGTAGAGCCGCGTGTGCTCCTGTTCATCCTTGAGCGTCTGAAAGACACCTCGACGAAACGCCGGCGGGGCATCGGGAAAGCGCAGAAGCACCAGCGCCATCAGTTCGGTCGCGAGGAGCTCGTGGTTGGCGAAGAAGTGCAGCAGACGGCCGCGCTCGGATTCGCGCTCCAGTGCACTCAGTCCGGGAAACTCGGTCTTGGCCGAGGTTTGGGATTTGAACTGAAGCCCGGTTGGACGACCGGGCATCGCGGGCGCAGCGATCGACGAACCGGGGTGCTCGTCGCTGATCGCGTCCGGCGACTGGAGCTTCTCCTCCAGCGTCGTCGCAAACAGCACTCGCTCCGCAAACTCGCGCAGTTCCATGCCGACATCCTGCCAGCGATGCGGCCAGCAGGCGAGAGCTGGGTTACTTCGAAACGGGCGAACTCAGATCGATCTGCGTCGGAATCTCCCCGAACTCGTAATACCGATGTTCAATTCGATCATCGCGAACAATGGCCACGCGAATGCCCGAAGCATCCTTCCCCAACGGCTTGCCCACCGGAGCCGTCGTCACGATCTCCAACTTGCCGTCACGGGCGAGAGCATTGCGGTGGTAATGGCCGCAGAAGGCGTAGTTGACGCCATACTTGTGGAACAACGCGAAGTAACGCGAACGCCGTTCGATGGGGATGTTGAAGTATTCATCCTTCTCCGTCGCGGACGACAGGCACCACGGATGATGCTGAAAGACGACAATGTGCTTCGCCTTTTCCGCGCGCGCCTTTTCCAGCTCCGCCTCCAGCCAGCGCTCCTGCGCTTCGAGGTGATCCATCGCCTTCTGTGGAGAATGAATGACGCTCGAATTCAGCACCACACCCACGAATCCGTTGTGACGAAACGTGTAGTAGTCCGGACCGAATCGATTCGTGTAGGCCGCAATGCTTTCGGGCGTAGGCACGTTCTCCACGTCGTGATTACCGGCGACGTCATACACCGGGATCGATTTGTCGATCTTCGAAATGATCCGTCGATACTCGGCGATCTGCTCGTTGTCGCCCGGCTTGTGTACGAGATCACCTGTGATGATCACGAACGCCGGCTTCAGCCGGTTCACCGTCGCCGCGGCGAACTCAAAGTTCACCGTCTCCTGCGCGAAGCTGGCGTTTTCAGTGAACATGCCAAACTGCGGGTCGCTAAGCTGGATGAAAAAGAACGGCTCCGCGGCGCGGGCCGGACGCTGGCTCAGCACGCTGCATCCAAGGGCCACAGCGGCGACCCAAATCGGTTTCAAGAAACGTGTCATATGAAAATTGCGACTGAACCCCGCTTAGTTGCTACACGGACTTAACCGAGTCAACCAGCGACTCGTAAATCCTTTTCCGTGGAAGCAGCGCGGCGGCTTCGCCTATGGTCGCCCCGTGAATCCGTTCCAACTCGCTCCAGGCGATTCGACGCGCGCCATCGCGCTGCGCGTCACATTGCTGGCGGCCTGCTTCCTCACGATGCTGGCGTCGATGCCGCTCTGGATGAGCGCGCGATTATTCCCGCAGCTGCCCCTGTCTGCGTCGTTCCCTGGTTTGTCGGCTCCGTGGGACGCTGTGGTATTCACTGTCGTCCTCGGAAGCCTCGTCGTCGCGGTCTGGCTGCCGCGCGCAGGGATCGGAACATTCCTCGTCGGTTCACTCTTTCTCGCGCTCGCCGATCAGTGTCGGCTGCAGCCTTGGTTCTACATGTATTGGGTGATGCTGCTGCTGACGCTGGCCAAAGAAACCTCCGCCCTCATGGCCTGTCGCATCGCGCTCTCCGCCGTCTACATCTGGGGCGGCGCACAGAAACTGACTCCGGAGTTCTTCAACCTCGTCGCGCCGTGGTTCGTGAACCCAGCCTCCGCTTGGCTGCCCGCGGGCGCCGTCACTGCGTTGAAGTGGGGAGTCTACTCCGCGCCCTTCGTCGAGATCTTCATCAGCTTGGCCCTCTGGTTCCAACGCACCCGGATGTCGGCCATCGTCGCCACCATCGTCGTCCACCTGATCGCGATCCTTTTCCTCGGACCACTCGGTCACAAGCACAACTGGATCGTCTGGCCGTGGAATCTGGTGATGCCCGCGCTGGTCATCGTGTTGTTTCCACGCGGTGCCGTTGAGAACGTCTGGTCAAGCCTCCGGCGTCCGCTTTGGTCGTTCGTTGCCGTCACTCTCTTCAGCCTGTTGCCGATTCTCAGCTTCTTCGGTAAATGGGATTCGTATCTTTCCTTCTCGCTCTACACCGGCCGGTTGACGAAGGCGGACATCTTTATCAGCGCCAGTCTTCGGGAGAAACTTCCTCCATCGCTGCACGAGTTCATCGTGGCCACGCCGATGCCATTCAACGAACAGCTCCAAGGACCGTATGTCGTGCTGACGGAGCTTTGGGCGGACAAAATCCTCCGCACCCCGCCGCTGCCGGAAGCGCGTAACTACCGCAACGTGGCGCGTTACCTCGCCAGCTTCGCGAACGACCCGAACGAGCTCCGCATGGTGCTCATCCCTCGCGTGGGCAAGCCGTTGTTCTATCGTGGAAGCGATCTGCGACCGGAAGCCGGCATCCCGCTGGATCTGTAGCGCGCTCCGCCCAGTCGTCATAGAGCTCGCGCAACGCATCGCGGAGATTGCCGTGATGCTTTCGAAACAATTCGTCCGCGGTGCGCTGATGGCGTTCGACCGGTTCGTTCAACAGCTCTGAGACGATCGACGCGAGCAATCGAGCATCGGTTCGACACTCCAGCAAGGTCGGCATCAATCCACTCCGATGCGAAGTGATGATGATCCCTCCCGCCTGTCGGGCGATGCGTTGGAAGCGCCACCACGACCAAACGCGGAGTTGCTCCGCACCATCAAAAAGGATGATGTGTCGCGGGGCCAATCGACGACGGAGATCACAAAGCACACCGTCTTCAAATCGCGGCAACTCCCGGGTCAGGCGCAACGAAACGACTTCAAACCTCTTCGCCACAAGATGTGGTTCCAAGTCCTCCAGCAACGTTGTCTTGCCCGCGCCTTCCGGACCAACAATCGCGGCACGATACTTCAACGCAGCGAGCCGGGACAGGAGTGAATCCCAGCTTTCGCCACGCAGGCGATAGCGAACGCGCAGCACACGATCAGTGGAGAATGGATTGTCACGCGCTCGCATGGGCATGCAGCTGAATCTCGCGTCCAGTCGGCGACACAATGATCTCAAGGCGCGAGCGTTGATTGCCGGGCTGCACCACGAGTTCCAAGGCCCAGATCACGGAGATCAGTTGACCAGAAAAGCTCCACGGATCCTGCGGCAACGTGAAAGTGAACTTGCGCCCTTCTTCGAGTTGCGGCGAAGGGAAATTCATCGAGTTCACCACACCCACGTCTTCGGTGCCTTTCCCGCGCGTGAACCAGAACAGGCGCAGTTCGACGCCGCTCGGCGGCTGATCGAGGCGCCAGCCGGCGACGCCCTCAATGGTCTCGCCCGGCCGATAACTCAGCCGCTCTTCGCGCAAAAGAATCTTCAGTTCGCTCATGCTGCAACCTTTGCTCGCGGGGGATGGACTTCGATCACGAACTCTTCCTTGAGGTTCGGCCAGCGCGGGATCTCCCCGTCCACCCGGATAACCCAAACGATCTTGTTGTTATCGCTCTTCCAGGTCGGAACCGACTCGACCGGCAGCCCAATGCTGGCGTGCCCGGTCTCCGGCTCCATCGAGCTGGCGGATGCGTAGAGTTCGAGGTTCAGGAACGGCTTTCGATCCGTATAAGTGCTCGTGCCGCGGCGATACCTCGCTTCTTCCCGTGCTTCGACAACGATCTTCAATCCACGCAGCACTTGGGTCCGACCGCTCAACCGCCAGGCGACGTCGATCTTTTCGCCCAGTTGCGGCACGCCCGGCGTGAGGGTCAATTCCACCTTCGGATTGAACATCCCCAATATTTGGTAAACCAGCAGCCCGATCATGAAGAGCCCAATTGCGACAAACGGGATCATGAACAGTGCGCCGAACCAGTCGAAGAAGTCCGTTCGCCCGCGCCGGAAGAATCCGCTGTTCAGAATAAACCCGAAGAAAATCACGCCGTTCCAGAACGCGGCGAAGATTCCGATTCCAATCACCGCAGCGAGGCGCGAGCTGGACGACTTGAGCACGCGCGGAGCAGCGACATCACCTGTCAGTTCCGAGTAAACTCGCACGCCGGCATTGGTGCCGGAAATCTGGCTCATCGGCAAGCGCTCGTAGGGCGAGGCATCACTCGGCGCTGATCGACCGCCACGCAGCAAGAAGAGAATGCCGCCCGCGCCCACCACGACGAAGACGAGCGGAATCAGTCCGAACCACATCGTCGCCGTGAAGCCGCGGTGCAGCACCGCTTCCAGCGGATCTGCCGGATTCACATAGCAAGTCGACTTCGCTCCCGGCTGATAGCGCGCGGCGATCTCGGCCTTTCCCTTGTAGCCGCTCGACGAACCGTTCGTGAAGCCGTAGCGATTGGATCGATATTCCCGGCCGTTTAACTCGTACGAGTAAAGCACGTCGACGCTGTAAGTGGTATTTTTGCCACGGTGAGTCTGCACATTGCTGGAAAGAATTCTGCAAGCCGTCTCCTGCCAGTGGCGCGCAGCGAGGATTCCCATTATCGGCCGAACAGTTACTAGATAAGTCACTCCGGACCCGATGAGAAAAAAGAAGGAGCAGACGACCGTGGCGGCCACGTGTCCCATCTTCGTCCCACGGGCGTTCAAGGCCGGCCGATTGCTCAAGATGCGTTCCTCTGGCTTTTCCTTCACCTCAACGGAACGCCACATCGCCGTGATGCCGATCAAGCCGATACCAACGAAGATTAGAGGTAGGAACACGGCCAGCCCAATCCAAAGCGTCGGCTTCTCCAAGACCGCGGTGCTGGGATCCGATGGATTCACGAGACAGGTCGACTTGGTATCGAGCGCGTAATGCCCCGCCATCCTCTCGGCTTTGGAGTATTCCGAGAAGCCGGTGTTCTTCCGCGCCCAGTTCGTGGACGAGTATGTGCGGCCCTGCCACTGAAACTCGTAGCGGACGACAAACTGGTAAGGATTATCGCTGTTGCGGCGATCCTCCTCCACCCGGCTTTCCACAATCACGCACTCCGCCGTGGGCCAGCCGCGCGTCTGAAAATTCAAGTAGCACTCCCGCCCGATGAAGACGCAGAACAGCGCGCCCATCGCAAAGAAGAAGAAGAAAAAAAGCGTGCCGATGATGCGGCTGCCGATTCCCATCGGCGGCTTCGAATTGAACCAGATGCGGCTCATTTGTTTCCCATATCGTGTCCCTCCCTACATCGGAAGCACCATTACACGCTCAACAAATGATTTTAATTCCCCGCCCTCCAATGTTATCTCTGCCCCACGTCATGATGCGCAATTATAACAACTTCATCGCCGGCGAATGGGTCGCCGCGAAATCCGGCCAGACCTTCAAGAACCTCAACCCCGCCGACACCCGCGAAGCCGTCGCCGAATATCCGCTATCCGGCAAGGAAGACGCCGCCGCCGCCATCGCCGCCGCCAAGGCTGCGTTCCCCGGCTGGGTCGCCACCACGCCGCCCGCGCGCGGCCGCATCCTGAGCAAGACGTCGCAGATTCTCGAAGCGCGCAAAGCTGAGCTCGCCGAACTGCTCACGCGCGAGGAAGGCAAGACGCTTGCCGAAGCCACCGGCGAAGTGCAGCGCGCCGCCGACATCTTCCGTTTCTTCGGCGGACTCAGCTACACGCTCGGCGGCTCGACCATTCCGCACGATCTCCCCGGCAACCTGCTCTTCACCCGCCGTGAACCGCTCGGCGTCGTCGCGATGATCACGCCGTGGAATTTTCCCATCGCCATCCCCGGCTGGAAACTCGCGCCCGCGCTCGTCGCCGGCAACAGCGTCGTCATCAAGCCCGCGTCACAAGCTCCGGCGCTTACCTTCGAGATTGCAAAAGCACTCGCCGAAGCCGGTCTGCCGAAAGGCGTGCTCAATGTCGTCACTGGCGAAGGTCGCGCAGTCGGCGGTGAGCTCGCCACGAATCCCGCCGTCGTCGCGTTGTCCTTCACCGGCAGCTACGGCGTCGGCAATCAGATTTACCAGCAGCTCGCTCAACGGATGGCGCGTGCGCAGATGGAAATGGGCGGCAAGAACCCGACCATCGTCCTCGCCGACGCTGACCTCGAGCTCGCCGCGCGCCTCGTGACCATCGCGGGCTTCGGCCTCACCGGACAAGCCTGCACCGCCACCAGCCGCGTCATTGTCGAGAAAAGCGTGGCGGACGCGTTCGCCGCGAAGCTCGTCGAGAAGGCGAAGGCTATCGTCGTCGGCAACGGACTCAAGCAAGGCGTCACGATGGGCCCCGCCGTCAGCGAAGCACAGCTCAAGGGCAACTTGAACTACGTCCAAATCGCGCAGAGCGAAGGCGCGAGCCTGCTCTACGGCGGCGCGCGTCTCACCGATGGCGACCTCGCGCATGGCTACTTCATGCAGCCGACTGTGCTTGGCAACGTGAAACCCGCCGCGCGCATCGCGTGCGAGGAAGTCTTCGGCCCGGTCGTCGGCATCATCCCGGTGGAAAACTTCGACGAAGCGCTCACCGTCGCAAACAGCGTGGACGTGGGCCTGAGCGCCAGCATCGTCACGCGCGACTTGAAGAAAGCGATGACCTACGCCGAGCGCATCGAGGCGGGCGTGGTGAAGATCAACCAGATCAGCACCGGCCTCGCACTCCAGGCACCGTTCGGCGGCGTGAAGAAGAGCAGCACCGACAGCTTCAAGGAACAAGGCCCCGGCGCGATCGAGTTTTATTCGAAGCTGAAGACGGTCTATTTGGATTACTCGGCGTAAGTTTGAATTGGATCCTTCGTGTCTCCCCAACTTCCCATGAAACTCTGCCGCTTCCAAACTGGTTCGGGCCGCGCACGCGTCGGCCTCGTCAAGAATGACACCACGATTCTCGATCTTTCCGCCGAGGGCATCGACCGCCTGACCAGCCTCTTCGAGTTCGAAGGGCTCGCCGCGCAACTCGGTTCACTCGCCAGCCAGAAGCTTCCAGAGTTCGCGCTCGCCGACGTGAAGCTGCTCGCGCCAGTCGAGCAACAGGAGGTCTGGGCCGTGGGCGTAACATATCTGCGCAGCAAGAAGGCGCGGATGGAGGAAAGCGATTTCAGCGCGACGGCCTACGACAAAGTTTACGATGCGCCACGGCCGGAGCTCTTCTTCAAATCGATGCCAGAGAAAGTTGTTGGACCCGGTGAGGCGGTCGGCATTCGCAAGGACGCGACCTGGAATGTGCCGGAGCCGGAGGTGGCGTTTGTGCTCAATTCCCGCGGCCACATCGTGGGCTACACGATTGGCAATGACATGAGCTCGCGCGACATTGAGGGCGAGAACTTGCTCTACCTGCCGCAGGCGAAAATCTACGACCGCGCGTGCGCGCTAGGACCATTCGTCACCGTCGGCGCCACGGAAGCTGAAGTGCGAAACTGGAAGATCGGCGTGGAGATTCAACGCGCCGGCAGCGCGGCCTTCGCCGGGGAAACGTCCATTGGCCAAATCAAGCGCACCTTCGCCGAACTCGTGGAATATCTGTTCCGCAGCCAGAAATTCCCGCACGGCGCCGTGCTGCTGACCGGCACGGGCATTGTGCCGCCGGATGGCTTCACGCTCGCTGCGAATGACGTGGTGAAGATTAACATCAGCGGCATCGGCCAGCTGGAGAATCCTGTGGCGGTCGTCTGACGGCTCCGTGCGATCGGTTCCCGAGATCGAGCCTCACTTGGACTCGACGGCGTAGCTCACGATCACTTTCGCCGTGTAGGTCAATTCGCCGAAAGGCGAGCCGGATTCCCCGACGCTCGCGTCCAGATTTCCGCCAGGGAGCTGTGTGTCGCGCTCGTATCCCTTGGAGAGCGACCCGACGGACGATCCGTAAACCGCATTGTTCACCGGCACCGTCGGAGCCGTGGCTTCCGTAAATCCTTTCGCCACCAGTTTGACGCCGAACTTGCTCTCATAAAGTTTCCGCCGCTCTTCCGCCATATCGCACGCCTGCGCCTTGGCCCGGGCCTTCACGGCTTCCTTGCCAGTATGCTCGAATTCGATGCCAAGGAAATGAACCTCGGACCAGCGATCGACCGCTCCCGCCACGGCTTGGAACTCCTTTTCATCCCGCACGGTGACCTTCAGGAAGTTGTCCACGATGTAGCTCTTCGCCTTCTCGCTGAAGACACCGAATTTCTGCGTCGAAGAAAAGCGCGCTGCCTGAATCTGGTCCGCGCTGATGCCGCCTTCCTTGAGTAGCGAAGCCACTTTGCCTCGCATCTCCTGGTTCATGCGGAGCGAATCCACGAGCGACTTGTTCTCGGTGCGAACTTTCAAAGTCACCTTCGCGCGATCGGCCACCACCTTCACGTCGCTCTCGCCCGAAATGCTGACTGTCGATGGCAATCCGGCGAGGTACGCCTTCAACTCGTTGGGGTTGCCTTTGAGTTCCGTTTCGGCGCGAAGCGCGACCGTGGTCAGGAGGGCGGCGAGGATCAGTGGGATTTTCATAACTCGCGATTTCTATGGCGCTTCGTCCGGTGTTTGGCAAGCGGCGGATTGTCAATTGACCGCCGTATCAACGGGCGTCGCCGTTCGCCGACCAGAGTTCGGACTCCACCACCGGCCAGCGCGATGGATCGGCCGGATCAGGCATCAGCGTGAATCGAAAAGCCATTGTTCCTCCAAACTGTTTCACCGACTGCTCTGGACCGAGCACAAACAACGCGGTCGACCACGCGTCCGATTCCATGCAGGTCGACGCTCGGACCGAACAAGCCGCCAGCCCTTCTACCGGCAACCCCGTGCGGGGTTGAAGAATGTGACTGTAGCGGCGACCGTCCACGACGAAGAAGTTCTCGTAGTTGCCGGCGGTCGAGATGGATTCGTCGCGCAAGCGCACGGCGACGCGTTTCCCGCGGTGAGCCGGATCTTCCAGCTGCACTTCCCAACCCGCCTGCCCGGGTTGAGAACCGATCGCCCGCAAATCCCCGCCAGCCCGCACCATCGCGTCGGCAACGCCGTGCTTGCGCAAGGTCATGATGGCGGAATCGACAGCGTATCCCTTCGCAATCCCACCCAAATCGATCGAAACTCCGGGGCGATTGAAGCGCACCGTGCGCCGGACGGGATCCAACTCGACGTGCTGGTATCCGACATTGGCAAGCGCCATCTCCAGTTCAGCATCGGTGGGCAATCGGTGCTGTTTCCAGATGAAGCCCCACAAATCCGCGACCGGTCGTATCGTGACGTCGAAGCACCCGTCCGTCTGGCGGGAAACTTCCTGCGCGAAACGGATCACGCGAAAGAGCTCTTCGGAAACAGCGACGGGACCGTCGGACGCCGAGGCGTTGAGGCGGACGAGTTCACTGTCAGCGCGGTGCAGACTCATCAAGGCATCGACCTCGCGGACAGCGTCGAAAGCAAGATCGATGGCGCGATGAACGGCGGCAGAGTTCGTCCCAATCGCCGAGATGACAACGAACGTGCCGAGCAGTGGTTGCGCCCGGCGAATCTCCTTAGCGGGTGGCGGGAGCGGGCTGGTCTGACATCCGGCGAGCATCAGTCCCAGCAGGAACGGCCAGACCGGGTTGAATGACCACGGAAAACGTGGCCAGCACACGCCGGACTCCATCGGTGACGCTGCGGCAGGAGATGGTGGCTCCACTAATGTTGTAGACGTCGTCATTGAGACGGAGTTTGGATTGGTCGGTCTTCCCGATGAATTGTTCCCGCCACTTCGGGTTGCGAATGTCGCTGCCATGGCTCTCGCGATACTCCAGCACTTCGACGCGTTGTACCGCGCCCTGCGGATTCACCGCCACAGCGTAGTCAATGACCTCGTGCTTCCCAAGCACATGATCGAGGATGATCACCCCTTGGAGATTGGTTCCCTGCCAGGCCAGCCAGATTCGGTTGCCCTTGTTCTGAACGCGCTGACGCGCAGCGGTCTGGATCGCTTTGACTTGTTCAGCTGTGAACTTGACGGTTCGCGCTTCGAATCGATCCGCTGCGGGGAAGCACAGCTTCTGCGTTTGTTCGACGGTCAGAAAACGTTCCGCACGCGCCAGCAGGACGCCACAAAGCAGCGTCGCCACCACGAGAAGCTGGAGTGAGAACTTCAAGATGGCCTCAGAAGAACACGCCGGCGCCGAGTTGGAAATAATCCTGATTCGCATCCGAGCGCTCCGTCGCCGCCGTGCCATCGAGATTTCGGCGGTAGTCCGCCTTGATGACGAAATTCGGGTTCAACAACCATGCGACACCCGCGGTCAGGAAGTCCTTGTTCGTGGTGCCATTATCGAGCTCAGTGCCGGAACTGAGGTCATCCTGGGTCACGATCTGGCTGAAGCGAATGAATGGAACGAGGTCCATCTCAGACGCGATACCCTTTTTGAACGCCTCCGGCCAGAAGTGATACGCCGCCTCCAGATACCAGCCAAACATGCGATCGCCGACATCATCCGTCGCCGATCCATTGTTGTTGGCGAGTAAATTTCCCGGAGCGTCAATGTGCCAGTAGGCGAAATCCCCGCGCAATTCCAGACCCGTCTTCGGCACGCGATACGCGGCCTCCACATCGAACAGCGCAACGGTCGAGCTGCGACCACCCGAGCCCGTCACCCGCGTCACGTAAAAGGAACTGCTCGCATCGAGTCCTTGAAGTCCGTTGAAGTGCAGCCGTCCCGAGTAAGCGAGATTGTTTTCGTCCGCCCGGCGAACGCGTGGACGCGCCCCGCGCATACCATTGGCGGCATTGATGCCCGCGGCGGTCGATCCGGAAATCGCATCCTCAAGCCCACTCGAAACCATGAGTTGGTAATTCAATCCATCGACAACGTTGCCAAAGATTCCAGCACTCGGCTCAAACCAGGTGCTCGGGATAATCTCGCGGTAAAGCTCTGGGCGTTCAGTGGAGTAAAAGGTCGTCGGCTCGTGATACTTGTTGATGCGCCCCACCGGCACAAGGTCGATGCCAAGCGACCGAATGTTGAAGTGCGGGTTGAGCAGGATATCCACGTAGAACTGCTCCAGTTCGATCTCGCCATCGAAACGGCTGCGTTGAGTGCCGTTGCCCGTAGTGCCCGACGTTTCATCCACCCCGCCGTGCTCGAACTCGAGTTCCGAATTGAACACCAGCCAGTCGTTGATGGCATACGACGGCGTCAGAACGAACCGGTGCGGGTCGAATGCATTCGCACCGGATTGGGGGAAGCGATACTTGGCCTCGCCATAAAATCCGAGCTTGAGTCCATTCCCCTTGAAGAACGTGTCCGCCACCGGGGACGCTTCCGCTTTCGTCGGGCCCTCCTTCAACCGTTCCACCTCCTCCGTGAGCGCCTGAACCTGTTTCTGCAAGCGTTCAATCACCGCCGGGCAATCTCGGCCGCCCGGGCACTGGAAGAGACAATGGATACACCTGCGGCAACAACCGCACACTGGGCAACGAACGACGATTGGATCTTCATGATTTAGTTGAGACAGAGTCTCAAGACGTCGCCATAGCTAATGAGATCCATTCTCATCATCAAGAAGTTTCTCCAAGATTCTTAACCCAGAAGTAGACCTGAACCAGGTGAGAAGCCAGCGTTACGGGGAGCAACAGTCCTGAGATCCGGTGAAACCAGACCACGTAGTCCCGGGTTGATTCGCTGCCGCCGTACACCAGAAACGTTCCGCTGGCGGCAAGACCAGCAAAGACGCACAGCAACGCGACACCACTCGGCACGTTTGCGCGGGTGCGCCAGCCGATCCGTATGTGCTGCGCTGTGAGGTAGCCGAGAAACCCGCACAGGAACGGATTCAGGGCGCCGTGAAATCTGACCCAACCACCCGTCGGAAACGGTCCACTGCCGTCAGTCCCGTCAAACGCAGCATTGGCGGTCTGGCCCCACCAGATGACAACTCCCGACACAAAACTCGCCACCATGAGGGACAGACCGAGAACCAGAACCCACATGGGCAGTTTCGCGTGCCGACGCGGGACACCGTCACCCTTGGAATGCTTCGAATGCATGCTCATCGACCCAACCGCTTACGCCACCGTTCGCATCTCCACCACATCAATGATCTGCTCGCCCGCGGAAATCGCGCTGACCACCACGATGGTGTTTCCGGAGCGCAGCTTCCCTTCGGCGACCAGCGCCTTGAGTGCCACCTCGATCGTCCGTTCAGGATGGGTGTGATCAAACGGATGAATGAACGGCTGAACCGCCCAGTTAAGCGCGAGTGAATCCGCCACTCCATGAAACTCGCACACTGCAATAATCGGCGAATAGCGCGGACGGAACGACGCCGCGTGACGCGCCATGTTGCCCCGAATGGTGAAGACCACAATCGCGTCCGCCTTCAATTGATCCGCCAGCACCACAGCGCTCTTTACCAGTTTCTGCCGCTGACTTGTGAACTCTGCGCGCTCGTGAAAATTCGCGCTGCCGCTGCGCTCGATCCGTTGGGAGATCCGGTCGAACACCTCGATGCACTTGAGCGGATACTTCCCCACCGTCGTCTCGCCGCTGAGCATGATGGCGTCGGCCTGCTCGAACACGGCGTTAGCGACATCTGTAATCTCCGCGCGCGTCGGCAGCGGATTCTCGATCATGCTCTCCAGCATGTGCGTGGCGACGATGACCGGTTTTCCGACGTTTAAACACGTCTTCACAATGCGTCGCTGGATGATCGGCAGTTCCTCGTACGGACATTCGATGCCCAGATCGCCACGCGCCACCATGATGCCATCCGCCGCCCGCATGATCTCGTCGAAGTTACTCACGGCGAGCTGATCCTCAATTTTCGCCACGAGCATCGGCTTGTGCGCCGCGCCCGACACCACTTTACGCAACTGCTGGATGTCCTTCGCTTCGCGCACAAATGAAAGCGCGATGAAGTCCACTCCCACGTCGAGACCCACCTCAATATCCGCGAGATCTTTGGCAGTGAGAGCCGGCAGACTGACTCGCACACCTGGTAGGTTGATGTGGCGCCGGCTCCCGAGCTTGCCGGGCGTAAGCACCTCGCACTCGACTTTGTTCGCGTGCTTGGCCAGCACCTTCATATGAATCTCACCATTGTCGAGCAGCACGATGTCGCCGACGCTGATGTCATTGATGAAGTTCTCGTAGTTCACGTCCACGGAATGCACTTCCTCGCTCTGCTCCCCGCGAACGGTTAGGACGAATTTCTGCCCGGGCTGAAGATCCAGCGCCGCCGGCAGATCCCCCGTGCGAATCGCCGGGCCTTGCGTGTCCATGAGAATGCCGACCGACTTCCGGCGCGCCGACGCCGCGGCACGAATGTCCTTCACCACGCGACGAACCCAATCGTGCGGCGCGTGGGACATGTTCAGCCGCGCGATGTTCATGCCGGCGTCGATGAGCTTGCCGAGCATCTCGGGCGAATCCGTTGCGGGTCCGAGCGTGGCGATGATTTTGGTTTTTCTCATGAGATTGAATCAAAGGCGGAACGGGAGCGCCGTCACCGTGGCGGGGAACAATTGGTCTCCCAGCTGAACTTGCAGGGTCGCGCCGAGCTCGTTGTGCTCGCGGCGCACGTAGCCAAGCGCGATGTTCTTTTGGAACGCCGGCGAAGCAATCGCGCATGTCACCACGCCCACCTCTTTCTCGCCCGAAAACAGTTTCGCGCCTCGCGCTGGAAGTTCACGCAAATCATCAGGGAGAACCAATCCGCGCAACGCCTTCGCCACCTGACCGTAGGTGCGGATGCGCGCGATGACTTCCTGCCCGATGTAGCAACCCTTGCTGTAACTGATCGCGCGCGACTCGATCCCCGCTTCTGGAGCGAGATTGGTTTCATCCATGTCCACGCCGAATCGGGGAATACCCGCCTCAATGCGCACCAGTTCCAGCGCCTGCCAGCCGCACGCGCGTCCGCCGAACTCCTTCGCCGCCGCAATCAGCTTGTCCGCAACCGCCGCCAACGCACCCGTCGGAACGAACAAATCGCAGCCAGGTGCCAAACCGCGTGCATGCTTCATGCAGTAAATCTCTCCGAGCGTCGCATCGGAAATCTTCGAGAAATGCAGCGGCTTCTCCGGCACGGTCAAACCGAGCCCCAGCTTGGCGACGACTTCCGCAGCCTTCGGTCCCTGCACGCTGAGCAAGCCGTAGTGCGGCGCGACATCGACCACTTGAACATCATCTGCGATGATGAACTTCTCGAAACGTTCAGCCACGCCCGCGCCCAGGCCCGGTTCGAAATCGAGCAGCAGTTCATCGGAGAGACAGTAGACATTCAGATCGCTCTGCAGTTTGCCCTTCGCGGTGACGAGCGCGGCATAGCAGCCTTGGCCGGCCTTGAGATCCTTGACGTTGTTCGTGACCTGGCCGTGAAGAAAGCGCGCGCGGTCAGCACCCGTCAGGCAGAGGCGGCTGCGAAAGCTGAGGTCGATGACGCCCGCCGTCGCGCACAGCGCAGCATGTTCAGCCAGCACATCGCCGTAGTCGGAAACCACTTCCACGCCGTTCGCTTCAGTAAACGCCGCGTTCAAGCTGTGATGAAATTCGTGCAAAGACAACCCGGTCACACGGCGAGCCTAGCGAGCGACCCCCGCGAACAAAAGCGCGAAGGCGAACGCCTCTCCGGAGCGCCCCGAGCGTGCCATACCTTTGGCTTGAGCTTCGCGGGAGTTCAGGTTCATTCTCCGGCCATGAAGCCATCCATCAAGACACTGTTCTTTTCGTCCCTGCTCGCCGTTGCCAGCGCCTTTTCCGCCTCAGCCGCCGGATTCGATGAACCGATCGGCCTCCAGCTCTACAGCCTGCGCGCGGACTTCACCAAGAACGTCCCCGCGGCGCTCGAGAAGGTCCGTAGCTTCGGCATCAAGCACGTCGAACTCGCCGGCACCTACAATCTCTCGCCCGAGAAGTTCAAGTCGATGCTCGACGAGAACGGCCTCAAGCCCATCAGCGGTCACTTCCCGTTCGCGCGTTACAAGACCGATCCCGAAGGCATCGCGAAGGACGCCAAGGCGCTCGGGCTCGAATACGCCGGTTGCGCGTGGATTGATCACACTGGCGAATTCAACGAAGCCGCGACCCGCAATGCCATCGAAGTCTTCAACAAGGCCGGTGAAGTCCTCGCCAAGCACGGCATCAAGTTCTTCTACCACTGCCACGGGTTCGAGTTCCGTCCGCACGGCGACGGCACGTTCATGGACATGCTGATGAAGGAGTGCAATCCCAAGCTCGTGCGCTTCCAGATGGACGTCTTCTGGGTCGTGCATCCCGGCCAGGACCCGGTGAAGTGGCTCGAAAAATATCCGGGCCGCTGGGAATTGATGCACGTGAAGGACATGAAGAAGGGCGTGATTGGCAACTTCAGCGGCGGAACCGACGTGAAGAACGACGTCACCCTCGGCACCGGCCAGATGAACTGGCCCGCCATCCTGAAGGCCGCGAAGAAGTCCGGCGTGAAGCACTACTTCATCGAGGACGAATCCCCAACGGCCGCCGAGCAGATTCCGCAGAGCATGAAGTATCTGAAGACGGTGACGTGGTGACAGAGGCGATCGCCCAAGACTTGCAGCCGGTTGCTAAGGACTACCAATGCTTATAGAGCAGCCTCAGCACCTGGCGCAGCAGCTCCGCCAGAAAATTTTTCCACTGGTGCTTTCTATGGGTATAACGTCCGCGGTGCTTCTGTCCGGCATGATGGTCACAATCCTGATTTTCCAAGCCAGCAAAGGAACGGCCCCTGACGCTCTTCGTTGGATTGTGGCTCTGTCGCTTGGGCCTTTTACCGGAGCAGCAATGGTGATGCTCCACGAGAAACTAGCCCTCCGACGCCGTTATCTCGAGCTGCGGAACGACGGGGTCCGCCTCAGCAATCGCGGGCTCATTCGCTGGAATTGAATCCTTGAATGGACCACAAATCCTTGGTCCGAGAATGATCGAGTAACATGCTTCACCATTAGATACAAAATGGGGTTCAGTCGCCAGCGCTGGTCGATGCTGCTGGATGACCCGGAGCAAATCGCCAAACTCCAGGGACGATTCACAGGTCCTTCGCAAGCTGCCAGATGAAATAGAGACCGGCCAGACAGGTGCCAATCACCATCAGCCGCTTGGCAAAAAGAAGTCCGCTCGCCTCGTCGCCGTAGAAGTGCGATCCACCTGAACCGAATTCCCGGTTCCTGAATTTGTAGGACAGTAGACCCCATCCGAAGCCAATCGTCGTGCAGAGGATCAGCGACGTCAGCCCATTCCATGGTCTGGGCGGACGATTCATCAACAAGTAACGCCAGCCACCCAAACCAACCGCGAATACAAGGAACCCGAGAAAACCGCCCATCAGGCCAAACACCGCATAAAGAATCTTGTCCTCCAAATTTTTCATTCCTCGAGTTTGGTTTGCGAAGCCTGCGTTCTCACATCTCAAAGGTCTTCACCCGCTTCAGCCCCAGCCGCAGCGGCACCCAGCCGAGCAAAACGGACAGCACCACGAATCCGCCG
This sequence comes from uncultured Bifidobacterium sp., assembly GCA_964491875.1. Taxonomy (GTDB): domain Bacteria; phylum Verrucomicrobiota; class Verrucomicrobiia; order Limisphaerales; family JADJPG01; genus JADJPG01. The sequence goes on along the minus strand of CAZBIC010000003.1, from coordinate 129,295 downwards.
ACACAGATGAACGTGCGCAGGAATGTGCCGGACTCTGGCTGCATCCACGGCGTGGCGGACGCCAGCAGCACCACGGATCCGAGAATGTAGAGGAAGCTCAGCACCAGGCAGAACGTCCCGCCGAACCCGCTTACGATCTTGCTCGGATTTTCCTCCTTGAAGTTCGGATACAACGCGCCGAGCCCCACCGCGAGACCGGTCAACGTCATCGTCATTGCCGCGACCGCGAAGACGAAGAACACCGTTCGCGACAGCGTCATGTCCAGCATGTAACAGCTCGTGAGAATCAGCCCGAGCGTGACAATGAGCGCGGTGACGTTCGCCAGCCAGTATTTCACCTTCACCACCTGCACCAGCCCGAGCGGCGCCATGCCCACAACCCACAGCCGTTTGCCTTCCAGCGAAAACTGCGGATAGACGAAGCGCGTGGTGAGCGTCGCAAGATTCAGCGAGCAGGCGCCGAGATTCAGAAACGAGACAAGGTGCGTCCAGAACGGATTGCTCAACTGCTGCGAGAAATGGCGCAGGTTGAAGATATACACCGCCAGCAGTCCGAAGAGCATGAGCGATTGCGCCCATTGCGTCGTGTCGCGCCAGAACATCCGGAAATCCTTCACCACGAGCGCACGCACATCCGGCCCGAGCCAGCGGAGTTGCGCGACGAATCGATCCGCCAGCCCGACGCCATACACCGCCTCGCGCTGACGTTGCTCGCGGCGATGAAACCATTTCCAGCGCGCGAACACGCTCGCGCGGCTTTGCACCGTCGATGCCGCGTCGTAGAACAGATTGCCCATCTGGGTGAAGGCGAGCATGCCGAAGAACGCGACATGGCTGAGCAACACGAGCACGAAGAACCCCGCGGCCATGACCGCGCCATTCGCCCACTGCAGCACGCTCGAGGTCAGCCAGTAACTCGGGATGAACGGGAACTCCGCGAAGCGCGTTCGCGACAGCATCTTGTCCAGCACCGAGAGCACGCGCGTCTCAGTGGATTCCTCGGGAATCGCCTCGGGCCGAAACCAGATTGCGGCTCCGAGAATGATCGCCGTCAGCGAGAATACCGCGAGCACTTGGAATAGCCGTCGGTCCATGTAGCGCGCGAGGTTCACCGCGCAGAACGAACCAATCACCGCCGGCAGTCCGATGAACATGCCCACGAGCACGACGGTTACGGGATAGAAATGCCAGTCGACGCCGCGGGTGTTGCCGTAGGCGCCGAGCAGCGGCGCGATGAGGAAGACAAACGCCCATGACGCAAGCAGCGTCGATTCGAGAAACTTCCATTGAAAGATCGTGCCCGACGGCACCGGCATGGTGAGGAGGAAAGAAGTCTCGCGATTCCGAAAGAGGTTCGTGTAGCTGATGATGAGATTGCTGATCAGCAGCAGCACGAAGAGAAAGGCGAACAGCAGGAACATCAACCGCTCCGTCAACGGCGTGCCGAGCCCGGGAAATCTCGAGATGAACCGCAGCCCCATGTAGAAGAGCCAGTAGGCCAGCACGAGGTACCCAGCCACAAAACTGAACGTCACCGCCGTGAGCAACCGCGATTGCTCGCTCACCGCCTTGAGTCGGCGCCAGAGCGTGAGCGCGTTCACCCGCATCAGCAGGAGCAACGGCGACGGCGTGGATTCAGAAGATGTCATGGCTTCAAATGTCGCCTCCCCGATAGCAGCACTGGCTCATCACGGCAACGCGGAAGCAAACTTCATCATGGCTCCACCACCACGACGCGAAACCCGATGTGATCCGCGCGGCGCGGAGGTTCGTACCGTAATCGCATCGCGGAACGGCAAAACGCCGGGGAATCCATCCATGCCCCACCGCGGCGCACCCGTGAAAACGTCCCATCACGATTGGGCAACCCCTGCACCTTCATCTCGGGATCGATTCCGCCCGGCAGCGTCGCGTGATACCAGTCGCGGCACCACTCGAACTCGTTTCCGTGCATGTCGTGCAAGCCCCAAGCATTCGCCGGATAGCTGCCGACTTTGCTCGCGACTGTGCCGGGCGTTCCGTCCGGCGTGCCATCGTAAGGCTTCCCGATGTTCGCCTCGCGGTCGGTCAGCGCATCGCCAAACGAAAAGGCGGTTGTAGTCCCAGCGCGACACGCGTACTCCCACTGCGCCTCGGTGGGCAACCGGAACTCCCAGCCTGCTGGCAATTCACCTGAGGCGCGGGCGCGCTCGGTCATGCGCCGACAGAACTCCTCCGCCTCGGCGTAGTTGATCCAATACACCGGGAAATCATCGCCCTCGCCCGCGATGAGCTTGCCGGGGATCGCACCCATCAGGCGCTTCCATTCGCCCTGCGTCACTTCGAATTTACCCATCCAAAACCCCTTCGTCAGCGTCACCTCAACCTGCGTTTCGTCCGCACGCCGCCCCGGTTCGTCGGGCGGACTGCCCATGAAGAACCGCCCCGGCGGACACCAGCAAAGCTTCAGCCCACCTACCTTGCGTTCCGCACCAGCTCGTGCGCCGTGAAACGATTTCCCTTCTGTCGCCGCCACAGCGTTGTGAGCCACCTCGTGCCGACATCCGAAGACCAGCACCGCTCCCGCGAACATCAGGAAGGATCGAAAGTTCATAAGCATCGGCACCCGTCCGCTTCACAACCCCCGATAAATCTCCGCCACGCGTTCCAGGTCCACGCCGGCTGGCTGGTTGTCCAGCACCCACTTGAAATCCTCCTTCGCGCCCGCCGTGTTCCCGCTCTGCATCCGGAACCGCGCGCGGCTCAGCCGATCGCCCACGCCGTCCGGTGCCAGCGCGAGGATCGTATCCAGGTAACGCAGCGAGTCCGTGACCGAATCCTCCGTGCGCACGCCGCCGAGTAGATTGCGCAACATCCGTACGATGATCTCCCGCTTCGTCGCCGCGCGGAAATCCGCCTCGCGAAACCCTTCGCCCGTCGCCTCGAACACCCGCTCCTGCGCGTCGCTGCGGCTGATCATCCGCCCGCCATTGAACGGATCGATGATCTGCTCCATCCCCTCCGGCGGCGCGTAGCGCACCATGAAATGCCCCGGCAACGGCAGCCCGCTCACGCCCTTCAGCCCGATGCGCTGCGCGAGTTCGAGAAACAAAATCGACAACGTGATCGGCAGGCCCTCGCGGTCATCCAGCACCTGGTTCATGTAGCTGTTCGCGCGGCTGTAGAAATCGCTGCGGCTCCCGTGAAAACCGTTCTCGGTAAACAAATACTCTTTTAACGCCGCCAGCTTCACACTGGGCTCTGCGTCCTTCGCGAACTTCCCGTTCAACTCGCGCGCCATGTCCGCGACCTGTTGCCGGTACGGCTCAATGTCCAGCTCCGCATTGTCCAGCCGTGCGATGAGCAACGCCGCGTGAAACAAATCGATATTCTCCTCAGGCCCCGACAACGCTTTCACCAGCTCCGCGCGCACCGTCTCGCCGTGCAACTGCGCCGCCTTGCGACGCAGCTCCCGCGCCTCGCGTTCCAGTTCCCGCGCGCGTTCCTTCAATTCACCCGCCTGCGAGATTTCTCCGCTCGCCGCGCGGCTCGTGAGATTCGTCCCCGTGCGGAAGTTGCGAAACTCCGCCTTCGTCTCGCGGAACTTCGCCAGCCCCACGCGACCTTCCTTCAGCCCATCGTCCGTTGATTCCGTCACGAGCTGGTCGTTCACGTAGCACAAGATGCGTTTCGCCTCCACGCGCACGCGCAGGCTGTTCCACGCGCCCGGCTGATAATGCTCCGTCGGCACCTGCTTGAGAATGTTCCACGAATAAACGCTCGGCCCGTCGAAGCGCGTCAGGCGGAGCTGACCCGCGCTCGGATAAAACCCGTAATGCCGGTCGCCGCCGTCCGACGCGAAGACCAATCCCGCCGCGCCACTCTCGTCATCCAGCCGCACCTCCACCGCGATTTCGTACGGCCGCTCCGGCACCGCACGCTGCGCGAGACACAACGCCCGCCCGCCAAAACTTTGCCCCGCGCCCTCCACTTGAATCCGCCCCGCGCGCTGACTCCACCGCGCACCGAACACCGTCTGCCAGTCGCGCGCGTTCAACGCCCCGATCGTCAGCCAGCGGCTCATCGGGATCGGATTCGGCTTCTCCAGCAGCGCCGTGAGCAGCTTCGACGGCATCGCGAACCCGAGATTCGCCGTCACCGCCGACTTCAACGTCAGCACGCCCTGCACGCGCCCCTTCAAGTCCAGCAACGGCCCGCCGCTGTTCCCCGGCTCGATCGGAATCGCCACCTGCAACATCTCATTCCCCTCCACCTCGCGTCGCGCCGAGAGCAGGCCCTGCACCACACTGTGCTTCAGCCCTACGGGATTCCCCAGCGCAATCACCGCCGCGCCCTGCTTGAGCGCATCTGAATCACCGATCGCCAGCGCCGGCAACCGCTCGCCCTTCACGCGGATGATCGCCAGATCAAACTTCCGGTCCCACGCGTGAACCTCCGTCACCTCGCGCTGCGAGCCATCCGCGAACTGCACCGAGATCGGACGCGCCTCGCCGATGACATGCAGGCTCGTCGCGATCAAACCATCCGGGGAAATCACGAACCCCGCGCCCACGCCATCCTCCTTCCCGTCGCGCCCGAAATGCTGAATCACCACCACCGACTTCATCGCCGCCGCCGTCAGCGCTTCGATGGATGCCGACGACTTCGCATCCGCTGTAGTGGAACTCTTCTCCTTCGCCGACGCCTTCGGCTGGCCCGCGCGCTGTGCGACCGCAGAACCCGCCGTCAACACACCCGCCACCAATCCCACGATGAATCCCATCCGAATCAATCGCATGAGCCAGACAATGTGCCGCCCGCGGGCCGCGCGCAAATGCAACTTGCGCCCTCCAACCCCGTAGGAGTCGAGGTAACGAGACTCAAACTGGATTTGAGCGTTCAAGATACCTCCGCATAGAAGACCAGAGCGTCTTCACCTCGACAGCCAACGGGAAAAACTACCCGCGCACCGGTTCCCCGATGCGCGGGTTTGCTGTAAACCCTCAACTCAAATCCCTCTCAACTGCCGCTACGCCGCGGCGGCCAGCACGGGCGTCCCGTTCACCGGCTCGCTGAGCTGGCTTTCCGCACCCTCATTGGCCGCGCTCACATACACCTGATAAATCTGTCCTGCTGTGAGCCCCTCGATGATGAACAACGGATCATCCGCCGTGCCAGCGAAGATCGGTGCTGGATCCACGATGGGCCGTTGATAATAAAAACGATACCTCGTGGCGTTGGGCGATGGCGCGCAAGACACCTCCAGCCGCGCCTCCGGTATCGGCGTCACCGCCACCTCCTGCGGCACCTCCGGTGTGGTTGGTGCGCCCGGCATGTTGAAACCAAAATCGATCCAGCGCGGGTCCATGTCCTCGAAACGCTGCGAGAGCTCCTTGCACAAACCCGAGAGCCGCTTGCGCAGGGCGGTGACGGCAACGTCGCGTGCCTGCTTCTTCGTTTCGATGAGTGCCCAGCGCGTGTTCACCGCCTCATAAGCCGCGCGAAACGCCACCATTCGGGTGCTCGCCAGCGAGGCAGTGATGCCCACCGCCGGATTCTCATGCGCCGGGTTCAAAGTGAAATAATTGTTCAACGCCTCCAATACCTCGCGCAGGCCCTCGTAGGAACGCGGCACCGCCAGCCCGTCCTCAAAGCCCGTGGCCAGCCATGCCTCGCACCAGTCCCGGCCGCAATAGACCCGCAGAAGATCGCGGGATTTGAAACAGAAATCATACGCCAGAGCGTGCTGGCTCTTGAACGCCGCCGAAAGCCCGGCCAGTCCCGCCCGAGTGGTTTTATACGCGAGCTGCGCGGCCTTGGCCGCCGCCACATCCGTGCCGATGAGCGCCGCCGTGTTGATTAGCAAGGGCACGCCATCACCGATGGCCTCCGCGCCTGAGAACGCTGTGTCACCCTGCACAATTAACGACGCATATGCCCTGGCTATTGGATTCTCCGCCATATTCTTTCCTGTTTTTCAGTAGTTAGCATGTCTCACATGTGACGCGTCGACGCGCCATGCCACCTGTAACGGCACCACTCAATTAGTCTTTAGAAATTTTTCTCCATGTGACAAACTGCCCGAACTATGGGCGATCCGAGTGATTCCAGTGAATTGCCAGCAACCGGCGTGGCACTTGCGGCGCAATTGATTCAAGTGGCAGGAGAGAATCCAGATGCAAAACAGGCCGGGCGTGAGCTTGGAAAATCAGCACTAACCGTTGCGAAGACGATCAACGTGGTATTGCTGCCTTTGGCCGCTGTAAATTACGGAATGGAAAAGGCGAAGAACTATTTTGCCAATCCATTTGCCCAAGAACTTGCAGGCAAGGCTGCTTCCATACCGCTGGAGCACATTGTCGAGCCCATGGCATCCGTTGCCGGTCCGGCTCTGCAAGGACTGGCCTTCAGCCACGAAGAGCCGAACCTAAAGGAGATGTATTTAAATCTGCTGACGACTGCGATGGATGGCAGGAAGAAAAACAATGCTCACCCGGCGTTCGTCGAGATCATTAAACAGCTGACTTCAGAGGAAGCGCAGGTATTACAAGATATCGTTCCATTCAATGTGCCGTTTCCAATAGTCGAGCTGCGTGGCAAAGGGCAAGAACCCGGTTGGCGAACCCTCTACCGTCACTTGATGGCTCAACATGATAAAGTTACAAAGGAGCCTACAGCAGACTCAAGGCTCCCGGCCATGATTGATAATTGGATTCGCTTGGGGCTGGTAGAAGTAAGTTATGACGTTCACATCACACAATTAGAGGCTTACAATTGGGTCGAGCAGAGCCCGGAGTACAAACGATGCCTCGAGGTATGTAATGCGGAAAACCGAAGCTTAAGATTCGCGAAAGGATGTTTGTCCCTAACTTCGTTCGGGCAAGAATTCGCAAAAGCAGTGGGACTACGAGAGAAGTTTGAGTAATTCCCCATAAAAATAGGCGGTGCTTTAACTCCCGGACGATCCTCCCAACGCCAATACACCGTGCATAAAAATCCGTCGGTTCCTCCCCGCCCAAAAACATGGCGTTTAAAAGCTCCACGGTCCCGCCCTGCGTCAAAACACGGTGCATAAAAGCGCTACGGTTCCTCCCGACTTCAAAACAGGGTACTAAAAGGTGCGGCGGAAGCGGAGGGCCACAAAACACCGTGTTCTAACGCACATTTCCTCCTTTTCGACGGTCTATTCGTTGATCGTCTCCGATCCAAAATCCCAAAGGCTGCCGCGGAAAGCGCATCCTATAAAACACCCACTTGACACACACTTATGTGTGGGTATCCTACACACAGGCTCAGGAGTAAACTTGGGCCATAACAAGAAACGATGCTGGAGCGGCATTTGTCGGCAAAGCACCCGACGTGTAAGCCAGACAGAAGGATGAAAAATCGACGCTTATGCGAGTCGAAATCATCCCGCCGCTTGGATTTCTCCGCGTGGAGGAATCTGCAATAGTAGTTGAATGAAAACACTCCAAAGTTTAGTTCGAGTGCAGTTCTGCCAGTGCGACTCAAGAGGGGCCTGGCCGGAATCACGTCGACGGACTGGACGCAGGAGCAATGAAGCGAACATCAATGATGATGCTCACTAAGTTGCTCGGGCGCCAGTCTCCTGGTCGTTCGCGTAACGACCGGAGACTGGAATATGCCCGAGCCCAAACCAACTAAACCGAAAAGCAACCTGCCGAAGGGTGACGTTTACGATGGCCTGAGCGTGGAAGCGCTGGGTGGCCATTTCAAACTGAAGCCTTCGCCAGAGAACTCCAAACAAATCACTCTCACCGCCGTGTCGTTTATTGGTGCGTGTGGTGTGGTGTTTCTGACCAAAGAAAACGCGCAACCGATTGCCTACTATGCATTGATGGTTTCAGTGCTGGTGCCTGCCGCGTTGATTTGGTGGGACAAACAAAATGATTTCACAAGAAAACGAGAAGCCCCAGGAGAAGGTGCGCTTCAACCTGGAATTGACCCCGGCGGTTAAGGAACGCATCGAACATGTGCGGGAGCGGACAGGCGCGGCCTCCATCACGGAAGTGCTGCGCCGTTCCCTCCGTCTCTACGACGAAATCACGGAACGTTCGGCCAAGGGTGCCAGCGTTGTGCTCGAACTGCCGGACGGCACGCGCGAGCGTTTGGTGATCCTGTAGCCGGCGATGATTTTGAATCCTTGCTGCCCCGCGAAATTACCCTGAGAACGGTTCCTTAATATTCTTAGGAGTCGACGAAAATGGACTCTGATCTATCTCCGTTCATATAATTAGAGAGAAGACGACTGCCACAGCAATGCCTGGAATATAAAATCGACACTATGTTCAGAAACTCGTTTCGGCGGAGCGTCACGAAGGTAGGAGCGAACATCATCAGGAGTAAAATATCTACCCAGCAAGACAGTGGGGAAGCTGGCGGCGATGGGAGTCGTGTTCCAGCAGTTTTGCTTTTTGTTCTAGCTTTCTTCCTTTTGTTCGCCGGCGGAATCGGTGTCGCGGCGGCCGTGGTTTTGGGAATAATAGGTTTAGCGATTTACCCAAGGTAGACATCGATTGCATTTTTACCGCTTTTTGCGCGGAGATAGACGTGAGGAGACCCTGATCATTCTTCGTTCGGACGATTCGCGAGGGAAGATGGTTTGAGTCTCGTCACCTCGACTCCTACCGGGTTGGATTCTGCACTCCGCGCTCCCCGTTCCGCGTTTCACTCACTTCCCCGGCCCCAGATTCGCCACCAGCTTGCCGTCGTTCCCGTTCCACACGCGCAGCAAACCATCATGACCGCCCGCAATCACATAGCGGCCATCCGGCGTCGCGGCGGCAGAGTTCATGAAATCGCTCGCGCCTTCCAGTGACCGCACCTTCTCGCCGTTCTCCTTCAGCACGCGCACCTGCCCGTCGCCCGATGACGCGATAAATTGATCCGTCACGCCCACGAACGCGACCGCCGTCACTTCCTTGCCCGCGCCTTCCACGTTCTTCTTCCGCTCGCCCGTCACCGTGTCCCACACCTTGATCACATTGTCCGCGCCCGCGCTCACGAGCATCCGCCCGCTCGCCTTCCAACCCACGGCCTGCACGTAGCTCGTGTGGCCCTCGAACGCCTTCACCACCTTCCCGCTCGCCAGCTCCACCACGCGCGCGAACCGGTCCGCCGAGGACGACGCGAGATATTTTCCGTCCGGTGAAAACTCCAGCGCGAGCACCGCGTCACTGTGAACATTCGGAATCTCGCGCACGAAGGCGCCGTCCGCTGCGTTCCACAATTTGATCTCCCCGCTGCGTGTCGGCTCGCCGCCGCCCGTGGCCAGCAACGCGCCGTCCGGGCTGAACCGCACCGCGTTCACGCGATCGCTCAACGGTGAATCCACGTCGCCCGAACCAATCGTGCGCTCCCACGTCCACGCCGGCTGCAAATCCCACGCGACCAGCGCGCCGCCGCCCGCCGCCGCGAGCAATGTCGTCGCATCAACGAACGCCACGCTGGACACAGCACCATTCGTTGCGCCCGGAAACACCTCGACTGCCTCGCCGGACTTCGCGCTCCAGGTGCGCGCACGGCCATCCGCCGCGAGCGTCGCCAGCACCGAGCCATCCGGCGAGAAGCTCACGCTGCGCGCCGCGAGTTCGCTCGCCGCCGCGGCCTTGCGGAACTTCTCCAGATCCGCCTCGGTCTTGGACTGCTGCGCCTTCGCGCCATCGAGCACCGCCTTCGCCTGCGCGACGGTGTTCGACGCGCGCCCTGCCGCTTGCAACGCCAGCTCCAGTTCGTGGCCGGTGACGGATTTGCGCGTCTCGGCGCGTTTGAATTCCTTCTCCGCCGCCGCAAGCGCCTTCGTCGTGGTGTCGATCTGATTCGTCGCCTGCTTCCGTTTCTCCGGCGCCTCGGCAAGCGTCTTGTCGTAAGCCGGCTTGAGCTGGCCCGCCGCGAAGGAGAGCGACGCCACATCTTCAATCGCCTTCTCCGCTGCCGCGCGCGCCGCCTCGGCCAGCTTATTCTTCATGTCCGCATCCGCCGCCACGGCATCTGCGTAAGCCCGGCTCTTCTCCGCGACCGAGGCGGATTCCTCCGCAATGCGCGCCGCCGTTTCCTTAGCGGCATCAACGGTGCCGACCGCTGCCTTCGTGCGCGTCGCGAGGCTCGCCATCTCCGTCGCCGTCTTCTCCGCGTCCGCCTTCGAGAAGGCCGTGCGCTCCGCGGCAATCTGCGCCTCCGCCGCCTTGGTGGAAGCCACCCGCGCCCGCGCGGCCGCTTCCTTCGCTGCCTTGTCAGCGCTCTCAAAGGCCTCCGTCGTCTTCGCGATCTCCGCGAGCAAATTGGTCAGCGCCTTGTCAGCGGTGTTCTTCGCGACCTCGGCTTCCTTGAACGCCTTTTCCTTCTCCAGAAAAACTTTCTCCGTGAACGTGTTCGTCGTCGTGGCCACCGCCACGCGGTCCTGCTGCTTCTTGCTCTCGGCCTCGGCCGCCTTCACCGACTTGTCATGAAACTCCACGGACTGCTTCGCGACCGTCGACGCACGCTCCGTCTCCGCCGCGAGTTCGATCGCGTAACGATCGCCCTTCAAGTCCGCGATGGCCTTGCCATCCTCCGCGTTCCACAGACGCACGAGCTTGTTCGTGCCCGCCGAGGCGAACCGCTTGCCGTCCGGCTGCACGGCAAGCGCGGTAATCGCAGCATCGTGCTTCAACTCCGCGACAGCCTTGCCTTCCGCGACATTCCAACGGCGGACGATTCCATCCGAAGCACCCGCGAGCAGGTTCGTTCCGTCTGCCAGCGCTTCCAGCGCCGTCACTCGCACGTCCGACGTCTTGAGTTCCTTCACCAGTTCCAACGAAGGGAGGCTCCAGAGACGAATCGCACCGTCGTTCGCGCCAGCGGCGATCTGCTGGCCATTCGCGAGCCAGGCCACTGCGTTCACCTCCGACGCCACGTCGATCGAACCGAGCGCGGTGCCGGCGTTCACGTCCCAGAGGCGAACGGTCTTGTCCGCCGAGCCGGAACACAGGCGCGCGCTGTCCGGCGAGAACTTCAGCGATGTCACAGCGTCCTTGTGCCCGAAAAGCGTCCAGCGCTGCTCGCGCGTCTCGGTGCTGACGAGGGTGATTTGATGTTCGGCGCCGACCGTGGCGATCCATTTGTGATCGGGGCTTACCGCGAATCCGGAGATCGTGTTCGTGAGCGAGACGGCGAACTTCCGCACGTCGCGCGGACGCCGCCAGAGCTTCACTTCACGGAACGCCGCCGAGGCGAGCAACGTGCCGTCGGCATTGAACGACAGCGAATTGATCACGTCACGATGCGCGGCGTTGGTGAGACCGGCGGAAGCAAGCTTCGCATCCGCCAGTCGCGTGACGAGCTGCGCGGACGGCACATGATACACATCGATGCGATTGCCGCGCGCGCACGCCGCGAACTGCCCGTCGCGCGTCAACGCCACCGCGAGGATCGGTTCGAGCACCGGCGGTTTCTCCAGCCAGTTGATCGCCGCCGTGCCGCGCACTTCGCCCTTCGCGCCCTGATCGATCCAGAGCTTCACGAGCGCGAGCTGGTCCGGCGTGAGGTTCGGCGCGTTCGCCTTGTTGTCCTTCGGCGGCATGATGAGCTCCGGGTCCGTCTGCAACGACGCCATGAGCAACAAGCTGTCGCCGCTCTTGCCTGCCACTGCAGCCGGTCCAGTGTCGCCGCCCTTTAGAATGAGCTGCGGCGTTTCGAGATTGAGGCCGCCCTTGGCCTTGGTGGTGTTGTGGCAGGCGAGGCAGGAGTTGCGGAAGATGGGGAGGATCTCCTTCTCGAAATCGACTGGTGTCTCGCGCTTCAGTTCGGCGACTTGCAAGCCGGCGGCGGACGCGGACAAAACACCAAACACCAAGATCCAAAAACCAAGCAAACACCAGGTGCCAAACTTCCGTTTGCGGTGAAGCTCGCCCTCACCCCAGCCCTCTCCCCCAGGAGAGGGAGCACGACGAAAACTCCGCGAGAAATCAAAGTCATTCTCCGCGGCCGAGCCCGATCCAAACGCGGAGTCGCCGTCAGTATCTATTGCGGCGCCCAGCGCGCCCCCTCTCCTGGGGGAGAGGGCTGGGGTGAGGGCGGACCAACCGTGGACTCTCGAAAATCGTTTCATTTGCTCTTTGCCTGTTCGACCGCCGGGGTGACGCGCACCGAGATGGGTGTGGAGTAAACCTGCACTGTAAGATCACGCGGCTTGGCCTTTTCCGTCGCGTCCTTGGAACGCTTGGCCGCCTGCTCCTTGCGCGCCTGCGCGTCCTTCGATTTCTTCTCTGCTTCGGCCTTCGCCTTCTCCGCCGCAGCGCGAGCGTCAGTGGCGGACTTCGCTTTGTCAGCGGCTTCCTTCGCAGCAGCTTCGGCGGCTGACTTCTCGGAAATCAATTTCTCGTCGGCCGGCGCCTTCTCCAGCGCGACCTTGGCTGAGGCGGCTTTTTCCGCTGCGGCCTTGGCGGCAGCTTCGGTGGGCCCGACCGCTTTGCTCGCCTTCTCAAATTCTTCCTTCGCCTTCTTCGCCGCCGCTTCGAGCTCTCCCGCGGTTTTCTCCGCCTCCTTGAGCGCTGCTTCGGCGAAGCCAGCAGCCTCAGGGTTGTTCCGATACTTGCCGGCGGTTTGGGTCTGCACCACGAACTGGTATTCGCCCACCGCCAACTTCAACGCCGCGAGATCGAGCTTCAGGGTCGCGTTCGTTGCCTTCTCGTCAGTTTCGAATTCCTTGAGCGCATCGGCAGTGCCAGGGCCGACCGGCTTGAGCTTCAGCTTCGCGTTGAACTCACCGCGACGGACAATCTTCAGCGGAACCTCCAGCTTGCCATTGGCCGGCGCTTCCCAAGTCTTCCGTTCCGCCGGGAGAATCGAGAGCGGCGCCGTCTCCTTGCTCGTGATGGCGAGCGCGAACTCGCGCGTCAACCGCGACTCCGGACGTTCCGCGTCGTAGTTGCCGACGTTGAACACGACGGTGCCGCCGCGCACTTCGCGCACGATCTCCTTCTCACCGAGCTTGGCTTTGCCGACCAACCGAACCGGTCCGGTGAAATCCGGCGCATCCTCTGCGGCCGTCAAATAGATCGTCTCGGTATTCTTGCCAGGCACGATGCTGGCCTTTTCCAGGGTTAACCCTTGCGGTGGATTCTCTAGGGCGAGCGCGATGTCGCCATTGAACCCATCGCGGCGGAACGCCATCACGCGCAGCGCCATCGTCTCGCCGCGACGCAACACGGGCACGCCGATATCAAGGTTCTTCGCGTCGGCTTTGTATTTGGGAACGACGCTCACGGCCGCGAGTCGGAAGTCCGGCGCTTCACGGCGCACGCTCAAGCGGTAAAGGAAACGCGGGCTCTTCTCGGCGCGCTGGAACAGATCGCGCACCATCACGCGATACGTGCCGGCTTCCTTCGCTTCAAAGCGACCACTGGGATCGCGCGACGCCGTGTTGAACTCGCGATCACCAAGGTTCGTGTCGAGGTCCCCCAGCTCCAGCACATCCGTCAACTGCTCCTCGCCCTTGTCATTCTTCGTCACGCGCTGCACGAGCACGAACGGATCGGTGGGCAGACCGAGTCGCTGCGAGAAGACTTCGATCCAGAACACGTCACCCGCCTTTGCGTCGAACGTAAACCAATCCTGCTCCGTGGCCGGGAAGAACTGTCCGGTCACTTCGCACGGTGGCGTGATGCGTTGGGCCTTGGCCGGTGCATTGTTCGGCTCCTGTTCAACAAGCACGGGCGCGGACGCGAGACCGAGCAACAGCGGGTTCGACGGACCCTTCGGCGACTTCAGGCGATACTCGAAGGCATCGACCGGCACATCGGACGGCCGCAACAAGAGTCCCGGAATCAGCCCCTGAACTTTCTCGCGCGTGGGAAACGTCACCTCGACGGTGACCTGCTCCAGCGGCTTGCCCGCGACGGAGAATTCCTTCGACGGTTTGCCACCGGGAAGATTGCGACCGTAGAACGTCACGTTCGTTTTCGTGCCCGGCAGCCCGGCGGCGGGCAGCGCGAAATCAATGCGCGGTCCAGTCGAGAGCGTGAGGCGATAAAAGTATTCGTCGCCGCCGCGATAGAGGAAATCCGCGACCTTGAGCGTGTAGCTGCCATCCGCCGGCGCGATGAAATCAACCAAGCCACCCGTGCGGGAACGTTCCAGCTCGCGTCCCGCGCCGTCGCTCACGGCGAGAACCGGGTCAAGCCGCGAGTCGATGCTTTCCGCGAGACATTCAAGGATCACGCGCTGCGACTTCTTCGCCGCGAAGCGAAACCAGCTGACGGTATTGGCAGCGACGCGACCGTTGATCGTCGTCTCCAGCTTCAGCTCGGCGACGCTCGACGACGACGTGTTCGTCGTGGGCGCGATGCTTTCCGGCAACTGGCCGACCACGAACGGGCGTGGGTTCGACATGCCAAAGCGTCCGACGAAGCGCGCTTCATAAATGCCCGGAGGAACATTCGACGCGATGGTCACCGTGAACGCCCCGCCATCGCCCTTCAGCACCGTGCTGAAGCCGGAGTGCGTGAAGTGAAGGCGCGCCGGGTCATCGAGATTCGAACCGCTGGCCGTGACTTCGAGCGAGCTGCCCGCCTTGCCACCGGGCGGGAAGAGATGATTGATGCGCGCGAGCGGGAGCTGAGCGTGCAAGGGCGCCAGGAGGACAAGCATCAGGAGGAGTTGGGAGACGATGATTCGGCCCAACGGGCTGCTGCCGGAAACTCCCGGCACAGTCAGTCGCAACGGCAACAACGCGTTCCTCGCGGTGGATGGCATGCAAGTCAGACGTAATGGAACGGGATTATTCGTAGCAATTTTCATTTTCCAGCGCACCACGGAATTTGCGCCGCCGCCGGCATCTTCCGGCTTTTCAAGGCCTGACCGCTGGCGTAGCGTCTGCGCCACTCTTGGACCATGCCAAGCGTTTTCATCAAGACTTACGGTTGCCAGATGAACGAGCGCGACAGTGAAGCTGTCGCCGCCCAGCTCGTCGCCAAGGGCTATTCCCTCGCGCCTTCGGAGGACTCGGCGGATGTCGTGCTGCTTAATACGTGCAGTGTGCGCGACATGGCCGAGCGCAAGGCCATCGGCAAGATGACGACGCTGGCCGGCCTCGCCCGCAAGCGCAAGCCCGACCAGATCCTCGGCTTCATGGGTTGCATGGCGCAAAGCCGCGGCCAGGAACTCATCGATCGGCTGCCGGACGTGGACCTCGTCATCGGCACGCAGAAGTTTCATCGCACTGCAGACTATCTGGACGACATCTTCGCCGGTCGACGCGACAAGATCGTGGACGTGGCCGAGGAAGCGAAGAGCGAAGCGAAGATTCGCGAGCACATTCTCGGCGGCGGCAGCGAGCAAGGCGTTACGGCATTCGTCAGCATCATGCAGGGCTGCAATCAATACTGCACCTTCTGCATCGTGCCCTACACACGCGGCGAGGAACGCAGTCGGACCATCGAGGACATTGTCAGCGAATGCCGCGAGCTCGTCGCTCGTGGCGTGCGCGAGATCACGTTGCTTGGCCAGATCGTCACCAGCTTTGGCAAGCGCGACATCCCGGCGAAGGACGGCAAGAGCGCGTTCGTGCAGTTGCTGGAAGCCGTGCATGAGATCGAAGGCCTAGAGCGGATTCGTTTCACGTCCCCGCATCCGAAAGGCTACGGCGACGACCTCGTCGAGGCTTACGGGCGGTTGCCGAAGCTGGTCGAAAGCGCGCACATCCCGGTGCAGAGCGGCAGCGATCGGTTGCTGAAGGCGATGCATCGCGGCTACACGCGCGAGCGTTTCATGGGCATCATCCAGAAGCTGCGTCGCGTGAAGCCGGAGATGGGCATCACGACGGACATCATCGTGGGTTTCCCGGGCGAGACGGAGGAGGACTTCGAGCAGACGCTGTCGCTTGCTCGCGAGGCGGACTTCGACAACGCGTTCATTTTCAAATACAGCCCGCGCAAGGACACACCGGCCGCAACGATGCCGGACCAACTTCCCGCCGACGTGAAGGAAGAACGCAACGAGCGGCTCCTCACGCAGCTCAACAATCAGGCCGCGAAGCGTTACGAAGCGCTGGTCGGCCAAACGGCGCAGATTCTGGTCGAAGGCCCGAGCAAGCGGAACGCCGCGCGCATGATGGGCCGCACGCGCTGCGGCAAGATCGTCGTCTTCGACGGATCCAGCCGGCATCGCGGGCAATTGATGGATGTAAAAATCACGCGCGCCGGATCGTTCACGCTTTACGGCGACCCCGCCATTTTGAATCTCGACTAGCCACGGCCGACCGCACTTAAACCATGTTCTCCCTCAACCTCTCCACCCTCGCGATTGGCCTTGGACTGCTGCACGCCGTGCCGAACATCTACGGCGCGCTCAAGCCGGCCGGCTTCGCCGCCGCCGCGCGAAAGTTCCCGCGCTACACACCGATTGGATACGCGCTGATGCTCGCCGCGACGGCGTGGTTCGTTTATTACGTGAGCCTGGAGACGGTGTCCGACTTCGCTCACATGAAGCGGTTCCTCTACGTGTTCTTCGCGGCGGTCGGCATCGGCGCGGCGATCTTCGTGCGCGACTTCCTGCCCGTGCGCGGGCTCGCGTGCATTCTCCTACTGCTCGCGAAGCTGGTGACCGACAGCGCGCGCATGGTGGAAACAGACTGGCGTCTGGTGCTGGTGACCTGGGCCTACGTGTGGGTTTTCGTCGGGATGTGGTTCACGATCTCCCCTTGGCGTCTGCGCGACATCATTGACTGGAGCACCGCCAGCGAACAACGCACGCGGCTGCTGTGCGGATTGCGCGCTGCATTTGGGCTCTTTGTCGCCGTGCTCGGGTTCACCGTGTTCAAGTAAGTCATGCGCGCGCCGTTATCATGGTGTCGAGAGTGCCATGAGAACCGCATTGTCATTGTTCTGCCTGCTGGCGTTGCTGGCGGCGGGTTGCAGCAAGAGCCAGGAAAAGGCCGGGCCACCGGTCTATTCCGAGAAGGAGAAACCCATCGTCCGCGCCGCGCAGAAGGCGGTTATGCAGTTCGACAACTGGGCCGACCGAGCCGAGTTCAAGCTCCAGCACAAGAACGGTCAGTGGCATGTCACCGCGTGGCGGGTGGAGAATCCCGAGGCGAAAGGCAACTTGCGCTACGTGCCGTGGGGCCGGCGCGAGATGATCATCGACGACGCCGGCAAGGTGCTCAGCTACGCGAACGACAAGTAGCCGAAGCCCGCGGGCGTTTCTCCCCGCCATTCAACCGGCCTTCGTAGCATGGCTGGCAAAATCCTCATCATTCGCGGCGGTGCCATCGGAGATTTCATCCTCACCCTGCCCGTCTTCGCGGCGCTTCGTTCCCATCTGCCGGCGGCTCGCTTGCATGTGCTAGGCTACAGCCACGTGGCGCAACTGGCGTTGGCCGGCGGACTGGTCGACGACATACGTCCCATCGAATCCCGGGCATTGGCCGGCTTCTTCGCGCGAAACGGAACGCTGACGCCGGAGCTTCAGGATTACTTCGCGAGCTTCGCCGTCATCGTTTCGTATCTCTACGATCCGGACGAATTCTTCCAAGCCAACGTCGCCCGCTGTTCCAAGGCACAATTCATCGTTGGACCTCATCGTCCGGACGACGCGGCGAAGATTCACGCCAGCGACGTGCTGTTAAAACCCTTGGAGCGGCTCGCTGTTTTCGATGCGGATCCCATTCCGCGCCTCACGTTACCCATTTCGCCTGCCATTGCAGCGCCCACGCTCGCGTTACATCCAGGCAGCGGCAGTGAGCGCAAGAACTGGCCCGAGAATAACTGGGCGGACTTGCTGGAGCGGTTGGTGGGAAACACGTCCGCCAAGCTGCTCCTCGTCGGCGGCGAAGCAGAGGGCGATCGACTTGAACGCCTCGCGTCGCGTTTGCCAGCCGCTCGCGTTGAAATTGCCCAAAATCTTGCGCTGACCGAACTCGCCAGCCGTCTGGCCGCGTGCAGCGGATTTCTAGGGCACGACTCCGGCATCACACATCTGGCGGGCGCGCTCGGATTGCCGGGGCTGGCGTTGTGGGGAGAAACGGCGCGGGAAGTCTGGGCTCCACGCAATCCGCGCGTGGAGATTCTCAGCGGGGGAAAAGGACTTGCCGGGATTAACGTGGAAACCGTCTTCCGCGCCGCGCAGAAGCTGATCAAACCGTCGCAGAAACCCGCGTGATGATCAGCTGCGCTTTTCCATCGCGTCGTTGAAGAACTGTTTCCAGCCCTCGACGCGATCACCAAGGTCCAGCGAGCGCAGATATTCCATGCTCACCGGCTGCGGATTCAATCCACATTCACTCGGACCCTTCTTGGCCACCGTGTTCGCCACATGGACCGCCGTAAGCGCGGAGAAATTCTGACGTTTGGCAAGCGTTGGCCGGTGATGAAACGCGACCGCTTCCACCACGCCTTGTGACAATCCCCAGGTGCTAAGGAGATAACCACCCAGCTCCGCATGTGAGGCGTTGAAGACCTGATATTCCTGCTCCCACAGCGTAAGTTTCTTCTGTCGTCCCTGGCGAATGTTCTCCTCGAGCTGCGACGGCAGATTCGCCGCGAGCATCAGCTTGCCGAGATCGTGAAGCAGTCCGGCGATGAACGCTTCGTCCGTCACCGAGCGATCGGCCTCTTCAAACTCGCACAGGCGCTTCGCCAGCACGCCGGTCGTCCAACTATGCTTCCAGAGATTCTCAACGCTGAATTCCTTCAGGCGCACGGCGCTAAACTGCGAGAAAACCTGCAGCGACAACACGAGCGCGCGAAGGGTTTCGGTACCGATGAACATTGCCGCATCGGACGGATGCGTGATCGGGCGACCGAGGCCGAAAAACGCCGAGTTCACGAGCGTGAGAATCTTCGCGCTCAAGCCCATGTCCTTCGCGACGATCTGGCCGGCGCGCTCCAGCGAAGGATCCTCCGACTTCAACTCCGTCATCAGCTCGGTGTAAATCTGCGGAAGAACGGGCAGCGATCGAATGCCGCTCGCGAGGCGCTTGAAGTTTTCGTCCGTCAGGAACTCCTGAGACGAGAACGTCCTGGCGAGAACCGCTTTCAACACCTTCGGGTCGCACGGCTTGGTGAGAAGCTGGTGCACGGCCGCTTTCACCTGCTGGATGGCCTGCCGTTCGGGCGGAGCAATAATACCCAACCGCAACGTCGTCGGGGAGTCATCCATCATGGTCTTGAACAACCCCGGCGCGTCGATTCCCGGCGCCTGAAGGTCCACGACCGCTGCATCGAAGTGCTCATTCGCCAGCGCGGTGAGTCCCTGCCGAATGTTGGAGACGAACTCCAGCCGCCACTTGTCGGACATATCACGCAGGCCTTCGCGGATGCTGCTGGTGTCCTCGGGGTTCAGCGCGATGAAAAGTATCGCTCGTTGATTGGAACCCTCAGCGGTTTGGGTTTCTGTGGCTGCCATAATCCATTACGTAAGTTTGAAACCGCGGCTTCGCGACATCATTGATCCATCATTCTGCGCACCGCTGCCGAACGCCGCCAAATGTGTCCAACCGATCCTGAGAGTCAAGACAGGGCTGCCAAATGTCGAAGCCGTTCGCATCATCATCGATAACGGACGGACCTCACCGCAAGTTTAGTCAGTTTCGCACCTTTCCATTTCCACCGGCAAGCGTCGCACCGTCAGGACTGTTCAGCCGGACACCACAACTTCAACGTCGCTCCGGCGAAGCGTCTTCAAGATCTCCGGGGAAACCGCCTTGTCGGTCACCACGACATCCGCCACGTCCAAGTCGCACAGCTTCGAGATGCTTTGGCGGCCGAACTTCGACGAATCGATGCAGAAGATGACCTTGCGCGCCGCCTGAATCATCGCGCGTTGAATCTCAATCAGCAGCCCGTGGGAGTTCATGATGCCCTCCGTCGTGATGCCGCCGCAGCTCATAATGGCCACGTCTGCTCGGATTCTTCCAAAAGCTTCCACCGCCAGCGGCCCAACGAGCACACCTAGGCGCGGATAAATGACTCCGCCGCTGACGACGACCTCCAATTTGTTCGCCGCAGCGAAGAGATTCGCGACCGGCAGCGAGTTGGTAATGATCTGCGGCGTCTTGGCCTCCAGATGGCGGGCGACGTGATAACAAGTCGTGCCGGCGTCGATGATGATCGTCTGGTTCGGCTGAATCAACCCCGCGCACGCCGCGCCAATGGCCTCTTTCTCATCCAATTGATGCGTATCTCGGGCTGAAAACGTGAATTCGTCCGACTTCGGGTTCACCAAACGCGCCCCGCCGTGCGTGCGCCGGACGCTGCCCTTGCTCTCCAGCACGCCCAAATCCCGGCGCACCGTCGATTCCGAGGCGTCCACCAGTTCCGAAAGCTCGGCCAACGACGCGAACTCCACCTTCACCAAGTGGTCTTCGATCCGCTTCTGCCGTTCTTCTGCCTGCATGCCTGACAGCACCTTGGAAGAGTTTGGAAGATATTGCAAGAATTCGTTTGACGTCTTTCGACTTCGGCGGAACTATTCCCCTCGATGTCAGCAGCCTTGTCATCTCCGCCGCACCGCGCCGTGGTCGAACACCTCGTTCGACAATCTGTTTATGCCCGGCTGGGCAAACCGTTGCCCAAGCCCGCCGCCGCGCCGAATCCGCTCGTCGTCAACATCAGCGCGCGCCATTGCCATCTCACCCAGGAGGCCGTCGATGCGCTGTTCGGCAAAGGCCACCAGCTCCAGGTTCACAAATGGCTGTACCAGGAAGGGCAGTTCGCCGCGAAAGAAACGGTGACGCTCGTCGGCCCGCGCAGCCGTGTCATTTCCAACCTCCGCATTCTCGGCCCGTGCCGGAATCTGAATCAGGTCGAGCTCGCCTACACCGACGGCATCGCGTTGGGCTACGACCTTCCGCTGCGCGCCTCCGGCAATATCAAAGGCACCATCGGCGGCATGCTGATGGGGCCGGCCGGATTCTTCGAAATGCCGGATGGAATCATCCGCGCACTGCGCCACGTTCACATGCACCCGACGGACGCGGATTACTACGGCGTGAAAGCCGGCGACAAGATGCGCCTGAAGATCGGCGGTCCCTGCGGCATCTCGCTGGATGAAATGCTCGTGCGCGTGGACCCGCTGTTTAAACTCGAGGTCCACATCGACACCGACGAAGGCAACGCCTGCAACCTCCAGCCCGACACGCCGTGCGAGCTGGTGAAATGATTTTAACCGTCTTTAACGAACAACAACCAACTGAACTATGAGCGAAGCAATCGGCATGATTGAAACCAAGGGCTACACGGGCAACGTGGAAGCCACCGACGCGATGGCCAAGGCCGCCAACGTCTCCATCTCCAAAACCATCGCCATCGGCGGCGGACTCATCACCGTCATCTGCCGCGGCGACGTCGCCAGCGTGAAGGCCGCCGTGGATGCCGGCAGCAAGGCCGCCAGCAAGGTCGGCGAACTCGTTGCCAGCCACGTCATCGCCCGCCCGCACGACGAACTCGCGAAAGCCTTCCTCGGCGACGTCGCAGCCAAGAAGTAAACTTTCAACTCTCAACACCAATTTCTCTCAACTGAATTATGGCAAACCAAGCTATCGGAATGATCGAGTGCAAGGGCCTCTGCGCGCTCTTTGAAGCCGTGGACGCCTCGCTCAAGGCCGCCAACGTCTCCTTCACCGGCTGGGAAAAAGTCGGCTCCGGCTACGTCACCGCCTTCTTCAAGGGCGATGTCGCCAGCGTGAAAGCCGCTGTCGATGCCGGCGCCGCCGCCGCGTCGCAAGTCGGCCAGATCGTCAGCGTGCAGGTCATCCCCCGCCCGCATGAAGGTCTCGCTGGTCTCGGCAAGTGGCTGGTGCAGTAATGAAGAGGAGTCAGAAGACAGGAGTCAGGAGCCAGCAAGCTCCTCGCTCCGTCGGTTCTGACTCCTGATCCCTGACGCCTGACTCCTTGAAGATCCTCATCGCCAACATCGGTTCCACGTCGCTCAAGTGGCGCTTGTTCGATTTCTCGAACGGCGCCGAGACGCTCCTGCACAAGGGCGGCTTCGAGCGCGTGACCGATTATCCCAAGGCGATCGAGGACTGCCTCGCGCAGCTCAAGGAAGCCAAGGCCATCGCGAGCGAGAACGAACTCGCCGCCGTCGGTTTCAAGACGGTCATCGCGAAGAACGTCACCGGCTGCGTGCGGCTCGACGAACGCGTGCTCAAGGCGATGGAGGATTACAACGGCCTCGCGCCCGCGCACAATCCTCCCTACATCACCGGCATCCGCCTTTTCGCGAAACGCGTGCCCAGCGTGCCGCTGGTTGGGTTGTTCGAGACCGCGTTCTACCAGTTCGCGCCCGAGCCGATGATGCGCTACGCCGTTCCGGACGCGTGGCACGACATCGGTGTGCGCCGCTGGGGCTTTCACGGCGCAAGCCACAAGTTCATCGCCGAGCGCAGCGCCGAACTGCTCGGCAGGAAAGACGTCGCCCGGCGCGCGCAAAACCTCTACGTGGACGGCGGCCAATCGCGCGTCGAAGGCGCTCCGCTCCGCGTCATCTCCTGCCACCTCGGCGGCAGTTCAAGCATCACGGGAATCGTGAATGGCGTGGCCATTGGCAACAGCCTCGGCATGAGCCCGCAGTCGGGTCTGCCGCACAACAACCGCGTCGGCGACCTCGACGCCGAAGCGCTCCCCTACGTGGTGAAGACGCTCGGCCTGTCGATTGAAGAAGCCCAACGGCAGTTCGCGAAGGAAGGCGGCCTGAAAGGCCTGGCCGGCGGACTGTCGAACGACATCCGCGACATTCAGGAGGCCGCGTCGAAAGGCAACGCGAAGGCGCAGCTCGCGCTCGATGTCTTCGTCAGCGAAGCTCGCCGCTGGATTGGCGGATACTTCTTCCAGATGAACGGTGCGGACGCCATCGTGTTCACCGCCGGCATCGGCGAGAACCGGGCCGAACTCCGCGCCGCCATCTGCGCGAACCTCGATCAACTTGGCATCGTGCTCGATCCCGAGAAGAACGCCGCCACCCGCGCCACCGAAGCCGTCATCAGCGCCCCGAGCTCCCGCGTGAAGGTGCTCGTCATCCCGACGAACGAAGAGCTCGTCGTTGCACGGGAAACCAAACGACTCTTGGAGAAACGATGAACAAGCTCAACCATCTCTTCGATAAGAACCGCGCCTGGTCCAAAGGCATCCATGAGCGCGATCCAGAGTTTTTCGCGAAGCTCTCGCGCCAACAATCGCCCGAGTATCTCTGGATCGGTTGCTCCGACAGCCGCGTGCCGGCGAACCAGATTGTCGGCCTGCTGCCCGGCGAAATTTTCGTTCACCGCAACATCGCGAACGTCGTCGTTCACACGGACCTGAACTGCCTTTCCGTCGCGCAGTTCGCCGTGGATGTGCTCAAGGTCCGCCACATCATCGTCTGCGGTCACTACGGTTGCGGCGGTGTGCGCGCCGCGTTGCGCGAGGATCGTCACGGGCTTGTGGACAACTGGCTCCGCCACATCCAGGACGTGCGCGACAAGCACGCCGGATTGCTCAAGAACCTCGACAATGAAGTCGAGCGCGTCGATCGCCTCTGCGAACTCAACGTCCTCGAGCAGGTGCTGAACGTCTGCCAGACCAGTATCGTGCGCGACGCGTGGCAGCGCGGTCAGGATCTCACCGTCCACAGCTGGATCTACGGTCTGCACGACGGAATCATCCGCGATCTCGGCATGGCCGTCGGCTCGTGGAAGGAAGTTGAACCCGCGCACCGCAAGGCCATCGCCAGCCTCGGCAAGCCGGCAAAGAAGACTGTCGCGAAGGCAAAACACACTCTTTTACTTCCGCTCAAGACGCAGCGGAAGAGACTGAACTGAATCGTGGCTCCGGCATCAAAATTAATTGGCAGTGCGCCTGTTCTCCTCGTCGCCGACGTGGTGAAGGCGGCCAATTATTACCGCGACCAGCTCGGTTTCAGCTACGACCGGTTCTGGAACGAGCCGCCGGACTTCTGCATGGTGAAGCGCGACGGTTTCATCGTGATGCTCGCGCAGGCTCATCCGGGCGCGGCGCTGACGCCGCACTGGAAGGTCGTTCACCATATGTGGAACGCCTACTTCTGGTGCGAGGATGCAGAGGCGCTGCATGACGAGTTCGTTAAGCGCGGTGCGAAGATCGATTACGGCCTCGGGATCAAGCCGTATGGCATCAAGGAATTTGGCATCCAGGATCTCGACGGGCACGACATCGCCTTCGGGCAACGAATTTAATCACTCAACACTCAACTACGAACTCTCAAAGAATTTATGGCACAACAAGCAATTGGCATGATTGAAACCCGCGGCCTCGTCGCGCTCGTCGAAGCAACCGACGCGATGCTCAAGGCGGCGAATGTGGAACTCGTCGGACCGATGGTCCAGGTCGGCAACGCGCTCGTCACCGCCACGGTGGTCGGCGACGTCGCCGCCGTGAAGGCCGCGACCGACGCCGGCGCCCAGGCCGTGAAGGCCATCAAGGGCGATCTCGTGAGCGTGCACGTCATCGCGCGCCCGCACAACGATGTGGAAGCTGTTCTTCCCAAGAAGAAGTAACGCCGTGATTCGTAATGCGTGATGCGTGACGGCAAGTGCCGCTCGCTCTTCACGCATCACGCGTCGCGCATCACACGCCATGTTCCTCGCCCGCGTCGAAGGTTCGGTCGTCTCGACCAAGAAAGAGGCCAGCATGAACGGCCGCAAGCTGCTCCTGCTGCGCCCCCAATTGGTGGACGAGAAGGATCCCACGAAGTTCCGTCCCGGCTCGAACACCATCGTGGCCGTGGACACCGTGGGCGCGGGCATCAACGAGCTGGTGATGTTCTGCCAGGGCAGCAGCGCCCGCCTCGCCGGCGGCATGAAAGACGCCCCCGTGGACGCTGTCATCATCGGCATCGTCGATTCCGTGGACGTGCTGGGCAAAGAGATCTTCAACGCTAGGAATTCCTAGCCACCGATGAAACACGGATTGAACCACGGCAGGCTGGAAGCCTTTCCGTGTTTCGTCCGTGGTCAATCCGTGGCTCCTGAAAAAATATGAGCGCAGTCAACGAAGCTTTGATTCGAGATATCGTCGGTGAAGTGCTGGGCCGCCTCGGTGGTGCGCCGGCTCCGAGAAACTCCGCCCCGGCTCCCGCGCCCGCCGCGAAAGCCGATTGCGGTTGCGGCGGCAAAGGCGCCTCCACGAGTGCGCCCGCGTTGCGCGGACGCTTCGGCGTCTTTCAGGACGCCAACGAAGCCTGCGTTGCCGCGCACGAAGCCTTCCTGCAATTGCAGAAGGCCGGCGTCGCCGCGCGCGTGAAGATCGTCGAGATCGTCAAGGCCATGGCCGAGGCGAATGCCGAGACATGGGGCAAGATCGAGCTCGAAGAGACGAAGATCGGCCGGCTCGACCACAAGATTGAGAAGTTGAAGATCATCAAGCTCGTCCCCGGCGTGGAATGGCTCCGGCCCGACGCCCGCAGCGGCGATCACGGCATCACGCTCGAAGAATACACGCCCTTCGGCGTCGTGGGCGCAGTCACGCCGAGCACGCATTCCATTCCGACGCTCAGCGGCAACATCGTGAACATCTGCGCGGCAGGAAATGCCGTGGTGTTCAACCCGCATCCGAGCGCGGCACGTTGCGCAGCGGTCGCGGTGCGCGCCTACAACGAGGCGATCTTTCGCGAGACCGGCATCGAGAACATCGCGACCATCATCGAGAAGCCATCGATGGAGAGCTTCGCCGCGATGTGCAAGCACGAGGCTGTCCGCATCCTGCTCGTCACCGGCGGTCCCGGCGTCGTGAAGGCCGCGATGCAGACCGGCAAGCGCGCCATCTGCGCCGGCCCCGGCAATCCGCCCGTCTACGTCGATGACACCGCCTGCATGAAGCGCGCGGCCAAGGCGATCATCCAGGGCGCGAGCTACGACAACAACCTGCTCTGCATCGGCGAGAAGGAGGTCTTCGCCCTCGAAACCATCGCGGACAAGCTGATGGCCCAAATGGAGCAGAACGGCGCGGTGAAACTCACCAATGGCCAACTCGACGCGCTGACCAAGGCGGCGTTCACCATCACGCCGGGCCAGGGTGGCGGTTGCGGCCATGCCAGCGTGAACAAGGATTTCATCGGCAAGGACCCGAGCGTGCTGGCCAAGGCGGCCGGCGTGAACATCCCCGCCGGCACGCAGTTGCTCTTCGCAGAAACCGACGCGAACCACCCGTTCGTCGTCGAGGAACAGATGATGCCCTTCCTGCCGATCACCCGGGTGAAGAGCCTGGAAGAGGGCGTTAAGCGTTCGCTCGATGCCGAGCATGGCTACAAGCACACGAGCATCATCCATTCGCACGACCTTGAGGCGCTGACCACGATGGGCCGCGCGCTGGACACGACCCTGTTCATCAAGAACGGCCCCTGCATGGCCGGTCTTGGACTCGGTGGCGAAGGTTACCTGAGCTTCTCCATCGCCACGCCAACCGGCGAAGGCGTGAGCAACCCGCGCACGTTCACGCGTGTCCGCCGCTGCGTGATGGTGGACAACCTCAAAATCTACTGAGCGATGCTCCTCGCCCGCGTCGAAGGCAATGTCACCGCCACCCGGAAGCATCCGAGCTTCGAGGGCTGGCGGCTCGTCATCTGCCAGCCGATCGGGCAGGACGGCACTCCGGAAGGCTCGCCGCAGATCGCCATCGACTCACACGGCGCCGGAATGCACCAGCGCGTGGTGATTTCCAGCGACGGCTCGGAGGCACGCAAGGCGGTCGGCGACCCGAAGAGTCCGGCCCGTTGGCTGGTGGTCGGCATCGTGGACGAGAAGGAACCGGGGGTGCCGGTGTGAAACTCGGCGCCGTCATCGGCCGGGTCACGTTGAGCACGGTCGTTCCCGAGTTGCGGGGTGCCCGGTGGCTGATTGTTTCACCGTTCACCCGGGAGCATTACCAGCGCGGCTGCGACACGCCGCCGGGCCTGAGCAAGGATCCGAGCCTGGTGGTTTACGACGCCATCGGTGGCGGCGTGGGCCAGACCATCGGTTACGTCGAGGGCCGCGAGGCCGCCCAGCCTTTTGAAGTGCCGCCGCCGATCGACGCGATCAACGCGGCGCTCGTGGACGAGATTTTCTACAACCCATTTAGCAAATGAGCACGGTATTCACCGCCAAAGACATCGAGGAAATCATCGCCAAGGGCGGCGATCCGGTTGCCGCCTCCAAGGACGGAATACTCACGCCCTCCGCCAAGGACGTGCTGCGCGACCTCGCCGCCAAGTCGGCGCGTCCGACGGCCACCGCGGCGTCGGTGCCCGCCGCGCTGGCAAAGCCGTTGAATTCCAAGAGCCCCAAGGCGGACTTGGAGGCCTACTTCAACTCGCCCGCCGCCCATGCGCTCAAGGAACAGATCTGCGCGATGGGCCGACGCCTGTGGGAGCGCGAATACGTGGACGGCAACGGCGGCAACATGGCCATCCGTGTCGGCGAGGACATCGCCATCTGCACACCGACGCTCGTGAGCAAGGGCTCGCTCAAGCCGGAGGACATGTGCCTGGTGGATTTTGAGGGCAACCAGTTGCTCGGCACCAAGCGGCGCACCAGCGAGATCCTGATGCACCTGCAGATGATGAAGCGGCAGCCGAGTGCCATTGCCACCTGTCACTGCCATCCGCCGTATTCGACGGCGTTCGCGGTGGTCGGCGAGGCGCCGCCGACGTGCATGCTGCCGGAGTATGAGGTGTTTTGCTCCGTCGGCGTGGCCCCGTATCGCACGCCCGGTTCGCCGGACATGGGCAAACTCGTCGCGGAGCTGACCGACCAATACAACACCATCCTGATGGCGAACCACGGCGTGGTGACCTGGTCGCACAACAACATCGAGGAAGCCTACTGGCGCATGGAGATCATCGAGGCGTATTGCCGCACGATCGTCGTCGCCGGCCAGCTCGGGAAACCGATCCAGACCTTCACCGGGCCACAGATGAAGGACATCCTGAACATCAAGAAGTCGCTCGGCTTCGTTGACCCGCGCTACGGCATGAAGGAATGCGAACTCTGCGACAGCGGCGACTGGCGTCCGGGCGCGACCTGCGTGGTGCCTCCACGTGAAGAAGCCTCGGTCGGCTACGACGCCGAAGCGGAAGCCACGGTGAAGGCGATCACCGACCAGATCATGGCGCAGATGAAGTGAAATGAAATCCCTCGACGCCAAGCTGGCTGAAGTCAAAGCGAACCCTCGCTCGCGTGCGTTCATTCTCGCTGACGCGAAGGACGCAGACATGGCGTTCGGCGTGCGGGCGCCCGGCCCGCGTGGATTTCTCGCCAAACGCGGCGCGCGTCCGGCGCAGTTCTCGCCCGAGGTTTGGAATCGCGACGAGTTCGGCTACCGCAATCTGCCCGAGTTCCTCGACATCATCCGCGAAGTCACGCAGCAAGGGCTCGTGGACATCATGCTGATGTCCGCCTACGTCACCGAGCAGCTCGCGATCAAGGAAGGACTCTTCAAAGATTCGCACGTCACGCCCGCGGCGCGCGCGAATGACACCACTGATGTCTGGGCCGCCCGGCACGGCGCCTACACGCGCGAGCCGAGTCAGCCCTTCCGCAGCGCGAGCATCGATCACATCCAGTGCGGCGAAGTCGAGTGCGACCGCGACGGCAGCGGCGAATTCCCCGGCGCGAATCTCGGCCTCTACTCAATCACGTTCGTCAACGAGCTGGACAAGGATCGCGAGGCGCTGCTTTGGTACAAGGAGTTTCGCGAGGAGGCAGAACGGAAGGGCTTCCGGCATTTCCTCGAAATCTTCGACCCGAACGTCGATTCCGGCATCGCGCCGGAGAAGCTCGGCGAGTTCATCAACGACAACATTCTGCGCACGCTCGCCGGCGTTCCCGATGCGGGCCGGCCGGACTTCCTGAAAATCGTCTATCACGGCCCGAAGGCGATGGAGGAGCTCGCGCAGTATGATCCTAATCTCGTCGTCGGCATCCTCGGCGGCAGCGCGGGCACGACCTACGACGCTTTTCGCCTCATCCACGACGCCCAGAAATACGGCGCGCGTGTGGCGCTCTTCGGTCGCAAGATTAACAATGCCGAGCATCAGCTCGCGTTCATTGAGATGCTGCGCCTGATCACGGACGGCAAGATTTCTCCGGAGGAAGCCGTCCGCGCGTATCACGGCGTGCTCCAAGGCAAGAGCATCAAGCCGCATCGCCCGCTGGAGAAGGATCTCGAACTCACCGATCAGGCGATGAGCTACGACGGCAGCGCGACGAAGCGTTCGACGGTCGAGGTGAAGAATAATCCGCTCGCCCGCCCTGCTCCGGATGCCTCGAACGCGAAGCCGGAAGCCGCACCCGCCGCCAGCTGGCCCAAGCTTCCCGACGGCAAGCCGGACTTTGCGAAGATGACCTCCGCGCAACGCCAGGCCTACGACGCCGCACGCCTGCAACGCGTCTTCGGCTGATTCGAAGCGCGCTGATCAATCCTTCGGGCTTGAAGACTCAGTCCGCTTGACCGCCATTCGCGGTTACGGTTTCTTTTCCACATGCCAAGTACGAACTCCCCTGCCCCCGGCGATGATTCGATTCAGCCGTTGCGCGATGCCCTTCGACATTCGCCCAATAACGTGCCGCTTCGCCAGCATCTCGCGGACACCTTGCTCTCCCACAATCGCGGAGAAGAGGCGGAGAAGGAGTATCGGGAAGCACTCGCGATGGCACCGGACAACGTCGCGCTTCAGCTGGGCCTTGCTCGCGCCTTTCACCAGCAGGGCAAGCAGAGCCACGCCTTCGCCCTCGTCGAGACGCTCGTGCAAAGATCGGGTGCGCCGGCCCGCGCCTTTCTGCTGCACGCACGGCTGCTCGTTGGCATTGGCGAAGTGGAGCAAGCCGTCCGACAATACCGCCGCGCCGTGGAAATTGACCCAACCGCGGCCGATCCTGCGTTCGCCGCACGCCACGGGATTGATGCACGCGAGGAAGAGAGCGAAGTGGTGGAAGGACGCGTCCGCCAGTCGTGGGGTGAGGAATACGCTGCGCCACTGACCGAAATCGAGCGACCCAAGATTACGTTCAAAGACGTCGGCGGCATGGAGGAGCTCAAAGAAGAAATCCGGCTCAAGATCATTCATCCGCTCGCGCATCCGGAGCTCTACAAGGCCTACGGCAAGGCCGTGGGCGGCGGCATCCTGATGTATGGACCGCCCGGCTGCGGCAAGACGCATCTCGCCCGGGCAACCGCTGGAGAGATCAAGGCCGGGTTCATCTCGGTCGGCATCAATGACGTTCTCGACATGTGGATTGGCAACAGCGAGCGCAACCTGCACGAGCTGTTTGAATCAGCGCGTCGAAACAAACCGTGCGTGCTGTTCTTCGACGAGGTGGATGCGCTGGGCGCGAGTCGCGCGGACATGCGTCAGCACGCAGGCCGGCAGCTCATCAACCAGTTCCTGTCCGAGATGGATGGCGTGAAGGCCAGCAACGAGGGCGTGCTCATTCTCGCGGCCACCAACGCGCCTTGGCACCTTGATTCCGCGTTCCGGCGGCCGGGTCGGTTCGATCGAATCCTCTTCGTGCCGCCGCCGGACAGCCCGGCGCGCGCCTCCATCCTGCGCCTGCAATGTCACGGGAAACCCACGGAAGACGTGGACTTCGATTATCTCGGCAAGAAGACCGATCACTTCTCCGGAGCCGACCTAAAGGCTGTGGTCGATGTTGCGGTGGAAAACAAACTGCGCGAGGCGATGAAGTCAGGCATTCCCAAGCCGCTTTCGTCGAAAGACCTCGCCGCCGCCGCCGCGACGTTGAAGCCGACCACGCGCGAATGGTTCGCCACCGCGCGCAACTACGCGCTCTATTCGAATCAGGGCGGCATCTACGACGACATTTTGAAATACCTGAAGGTTTGATAAAGGAACGCACCTTTCACAAACGATGAACCCGAATCTCCAGCGCGGACTTCTGCTTTACCAGCAATCCCGCTTTGAACTTGCCGAGCCCGAACTGCGCCAGGCGCTCGCTGCGGAGCCAGATGACGCCTATGCCCACGCGCTGCTCGCCCTGTGCCTCGTTGGCCGTGAACAGTTCGAGGAAGCAACCCGTGAGGCAAAGCAGGCCATCGTGCTCTCGCCCGACTTCGGCTTCGCTCACTTCGCGCTAGGGCACGTGCTTCGTGACCGTCTCCATTTCAATGAGGCACTCGTGGCTGCCAACGAAGCGCTCCGTCTCGAACCGGAGGACGCCGACTACTGCGCGCTGCTCTCACAAATCCGGCTCGACCAGCGCAACTGGCCCGCCGCACTCGCAGCCGCCGAACGCGGGCTGCAATTCGATCCTGACAACGTTTCCTGCACGAACCTCCGCGCCATGTCACTGGTGAAACTCGGCCGCAGGGAAGAGGCTGGCGCGACCATCGACACCGCGCTCGCGCACAATCCCGACAATGCCGTCACGCACGCGAATCAAGGCTGGATTCTGCTGGAACAAAACGATCCCAAGCGTGCCCTCGAACACTTTCGCGAGGCGCTGCGGCTTGACCCGACCAACGAATGGGCCCGCGCCGGCATCGTCGAGGCGCTCAAGGCGCGCAACATCATCTACGGCGCCATGCTCCGGTATTTCCTGTGGATGGCGAAACTGCCGGCGAGCGCGCAATGGGGAGTGATCATCGGGGGCTATTTTCTGAACCGCGCGCTGGGCGCGGCGGCAAAGTCCAATCCGGATCTGGCACCGTGGATTCTTCCCATCCGCGCCATCTACCTGACGATTGTTCTGCTGACCTGGACCGCCGATCCGCTCTTCAACCTGCTCCTGCGCCTGAACAAATTCGGACGGCTCGCGTTGTCCGATGAGCAATCAACGGCTTCAACTTGGTTCGCCGCCGTGGTTCTGCCCGCGCTAGCATCGCTGGGCCTGTGCCTTGTCTTCGGCTTCAACAGCATCTTCCTCCTTTTTGCCTTCGTCTTCGGCCTGCTGATGATTCCCGTCGCCGGAGTCTTCAAGGCATCCAAAGGCTGGCCCAGAACGTTGCTGATGAGCTACACCGCAGCCTTGGCGATCGCGGGAATTACCTCGCTCGTTCAGTTCGCCCTCGGCGCGCTGAGCAACGGGGAGGAAGGGAAACAGTGGCTCGAACTCGGCAAGGCCACTCTTGGATTTCTCACCATCGGCTCAATTATTTTCATGTGGGGCGCAAACTTCATCATCCCCATCCAGCCGAAACGCTGAAGCATTTGCTTCACAACCGGCGGCTCGGTTTATACGGTTTGGTCCATGACCATGCGATTCGGATTCCTCGCCGCCTGCTCGCTCGCCGCGCTTTGTTTTCAAACTTCACTTCTAGCTGACAGTCCGCCCATCTTGCCGCCCGGACAACCTCCGAATGATGTCCGACTCAAGCCGCTCAAGGATCTCGAGGGTTACTTTCCGTTCACGCCGCCGACCTCGAAGGACGCTTGGGCGAAGCGCGCCGAACGTGTGCGCCGACAGATTCTTGTTTCGCAAGGCTTGTGGCCCATGCCCACGAAGACGCCGCTCAACGCCGTCATTCACGGCAAGATCGACAAGGGCGAATACATGGTGAAGAAAGTTTATTTCGAGAGCGCGCCGGGGTTCTTCGTCACTGGGAATCTCTACAAGCCGGCGAAGCTGACGGGCAAGGCGCCTGCGGTGCTCTTCGCACACGGGCATTGGAAGGATGCGCGGCTCTCGGAGGCAGGCGACGCAGAATTGCTGGGAGAGATCGCGACGGGGCAGGAGCGTTTCGAGCAGGGCGGACGCAGTCGGTTCCAGTCGATGTGCGTCCAGCTCGCGCGCATGGGCTGCATCGTCTGGCAGTGGGACATGTTGAGCGACTCAGACTCGAAACAGTTTTCGCCCGAGCTCGTGCATCGCTTCGCGAAGCAGCGTCCAGAGATGAACACGACGGAGAACTGGGGCCTCTACAGCCCGCAGGCGGAGTCGCATCTCCAGAGCATCATGGGGCTGCAAACGCTCAACGCGGTGCGCTCGCTCGACTTCGTGCTGAGCCTGCCGGAGGTGGACGCGGACCGCATCGCCGTCACTGGTGCGAGCGGTGGCGGAACGCAAACGTTCATCCTCAGCGGAATCGATCCGCGCGTGAAACTTTCCTTCCCCGCCGTGATGGTAAGCACCGCGATGCAGGGCGGTTGCACGTGTGAGAACGCCTGTCTGCTGCGCGTGAACACGGGCAACATCGAGTTCGCCGGCCTCTTCGCCCCGAAGCCGCAGGGCATGACGACCGCGAATGACTGGACGAAGGAGATGGCGACGAAAGGTTTCCCGGAGTTGAAGGAGCTCTACAAGTTTCTCGGTGCGCCGAACAACGTGATGCTCCACCGCGCCGAACATTTCCCGCACAACTACAACGCCGTCGCGCGCTCGGCCTTCTACACGTGGGTGAACAAGCATTTCAAACTCGGCTTCAAGGAACCGGTGATCGAGCGCGATTACCAGCCGCTGCCGAAGGAGCAACTCACAGTCTGGAACGCCGAGCATCCCGCACCGAAGGAGTCGGGAGAAGACTTCGAGCGGAAGCTGCTTCGCTGGTGGCACGAGGATGCGCAGAAGCAAATCGCCGAGGCTGCGAAGTCTCCCGAGCGTTTTCGCGAAGTGGTCGGCGGCGCGCTGGAGGTCGTCATCGGACGCACCTTCGCCGAGGCCGGTGACGTACAGTGGGAGATGCTGCACAAGACCGATCGTGGTTCGTGGATCGAGATGAGCGGCCTGCTACGGAACAAAACTTACGGCGAGGAACTGCCGGCAGTGTTCGCATATCCGAAGAACTGGAAAGGCACCACGACCATCTGGCTGAGCGGCGAAGGCAAGTCAGGGATCTTCACCGCCAACGGCGAGCTCAAGCCCGAAGCCCAAGATCTCTTGAAAGCCGGCACGACTGTCGTGGGGATCGACCTGCTCCACCAGGGCGAGTTCCTCGCGGAAGGCCAGAAGTTCACCAAGACTGGTCGCGTGAAGAATCCACGCGAAGCAGCGCCCTACACGTTTGGTTACAACCACGCCGTCCTAGCCCGGCGCGTGCATGACGTGCTGACGCTGGTGAAGTTCACGCAAACCTACGAGCGCCCGAGCAAACGCATCCAGCTCCTTGCACTCGACGGCACCGCGCCCATCGCCGCCGCCGCTGCGGCCCTGTGCGGGAACGCGATTCAGGATCTCGCCATCAACACGCAGGGCTTCCGCTTTGGCAAAGTCCTCGATCTGCACGACCCGAACTTCCTTCCCGGCGGCGCGAAATACGGCGACGTGCCGGCCATGCTGCAACTCGCCAGCGACAAGGCACCATGGATTCGTGGCGAAGGTTCCGCGCAGCCGCCCGTGAACGCAGTCACGCACCTAGTTCGTCGCGTGGAGTAAAGCTCACTTCTCGCCGAGACAGTAGAGCGCGCGATTCGAGCGGAGCAGAATCTTGCTCCCGCTGATGGCCGGGCTGGAATTGAACATGCCGCGATTGGATTCCAGCGTGTTCTCGCCGAGCTTCTCAAACTTCGGGCTGGCAGCGATCACCACCGTGCGCCCGCCACGACCGGTGAAATAAATCTTCCCGTCGCCCATCACCGGTGATGCGTAAATCTGCCCCGGCGACGGCTCGAGTCGCTCCTCGAACACCACCTCGCCCGTCTTCGCGTTCAGGCAATACACGATGCCGAGATTCTCGTGCGCGAAGTAAAGATGCCCGTCGTGAAGGATCGGCGATGGCACGTTCGAGCCCTTGCCCACCTTCCACACCACGTGGCTGGCCGTAACGTCCCCGCGTCCGCCCGCGCGAATCGCCAGCGCGCCGTTCGGAGTGCGACCGCCGATGACGTACACGATTCCATCCTGCACCACCGGCGTCGGGCACATGTACCACGGAATGCCGGTCTTTACGTTCCAGAGCGCCTCGCCCGTGTCCGCGTTGAAGCCGAGCACGCGACCGTTCTTCGCCGCGACGATTTCCGTCGAGCCATCCGGAGCAGTGACGAACACCGGCGCGTGCCACGATTCGTTGCTCACGTTCGCGCGCCAGACTTCCTTGCCCGTCTTCTTGTCGAGCGCCACCAGCGAATCGCTTTCGATGCTGGCATTGACGATCAGGTAATCCTTGTAGAGCACGGGCGACGTGGCGGAACCCCAGCCATTGAGTTTGTCGCCCACCTTCGTTTTCCAGAGCTCCTTGCCACTGTGATCAAACGCGAACACGCCAGACTTCCCGAAGAACGCATACACGCGCTCGGCATCCGCCACCGGAGTGCTCGACGCGTAGCCGTGTCCCTCGCGAATCCGATCCTGCTCCGGCATCTCCGCGGGCACCGCCGTATCCCAAACGATCTTCCCGTCCGCGAGATTCAGGCACAGCAAATGGCGCTTTAGGTTCGTCATCTCGCCCGGCTCCCGTGACGACGTGGCGAATCCCGTGAAGCTGGTGATGAAGATTTTGTCTCCCAGAACAATCGGGCTCGACGCGCCCGGCCCCGGCAACGCGGCTTTCCACACAACGTTCTTCTCGTCACTCCACGTCAGCGGCAATCCCTTCGCTTCGCTCCGCCCCAGCGCGCCAGCGCCGCGAAACTGGGGCCAGTCGCCGTCCTTTGGCGCGGCGATTGCCACGGTGTGAAAACCCATTGGAGCGATGATGGGGGACACGGCGAACGCAGCCAGCAGCGGAGCAAGTCGTGGAAGGAATCGTGTGGTCATGGGTCGCAGACTAAAATGCCGACGTCACAACGCAACGGCGATATTGCAAAGAATCTTCGGGCGGTTCACCGCAGGAAAATACCCTGCAACAACTTCGTGGACGAATCGAGTTCGCGGAGAAGCTCTTCCCAATCTGGCCTGAGCGTCGCGATTGACACTTCGACAGCCGAGGCTCCTTCCAGCGCACCAGCCTTCACCAGCTTCTCGGTCACGACGCGACTTTGCAGATACTCGAACAACCGCTGCGCTGCCTGCGCGTTGGGCGCACCACGAATCACGGCCACGGCGTTCGGAAGCAGAAGGCTCTCGGCGTCCAGCGGCAAGGCGGCGAGTTTCCCACCTTCGCGAAGCCCCGCGGCGATGTCGTCGGAATCCGTCAGCGCGACGTTCACCTGCCCTTTGCCAGCCATGCGCGCGGCGACAGAGTTGCCGTCGACAATGAACGGCTTGTTCGCGGCAAGCGCGCGGCACCAGTTCTCAAATCCCGCCGGGCCCCAATGCTGTCGCAGCGCCATAAGATGCGTCGCCGTACTGCCAAAAAGCGGATACGCCAGCGCGACCTGTCCGCGAAACGCCGCGTTTGTCAGCTCAAGCAATGACTTCGGGGTCAGCGCGGCGTTTGTCAGTGTCGACACTGCAATGCGCCGGCTGCGGTAGCCGAAGGTCGCCCAGCCATTGGTTTCGCGGAAAATCTTCTGCGCCGCGAGCTGGCGCGTGCGGAGTTCTTCGTTGCCCCAATAGACATCGCACTGCGGATGACTGCGCTCCGCGAGCAGGCGGTTCGCGATAGCGACGGTCTTCGTCGCCTCACTGTCGTAGATGGCGCGCACCTTGATCCCGGTCTGTTGCTCGAACTCCTTGAGAATGGGCTCGGCGTAAACTTGGTCTTGGGCGGCGTAGATGACGACCGCGTTTGGGGGTTTGAGCCATCGTCGAACCTCAGAAAAGAGATTCAGTCCAAGCACCGCGATCAAGGCGATTAGGGCGACGATCCACATCGGCGCGATGTGAGTGATCATCGTTGCAAACCTCTTTAGATCCTCCCGCCAGCTATATGGAGTCTCTTCGTCCATCTAGGCCTCGATATTCCCGCTCAAATTTGTCCCGGCGGGACGGCCGAAAATAGCCCAGCGTTTCAACGCTGGGCTACTCTCACACCGTCCATCCGGGACGAGACACCTCACGCCAGAATCCCCTTCACCAATTCACCCGCGATGCCCGTCAGGCGCGCGTCGAGGCCCTGGTATTTCACCGTGAGCCGCTTGTGATCGATGCCGAGCAGATAGAGCATCGTGGCGTGGAGATCGTGCACGTTCACCACATCTTCCACTGAACGATAGCCGAGCTCGTCCGTGTTGCCGTAGGCGATGCCGGGCTTTACTCCACCGCCAGCCATGAAGATCGAGAACGCAAGAATGTGATGATCGCGTCCGCTCCCCTGCCCCATCGGCGTGCGACCGAACTCGCCGCCCCACAGGATGAGCGTGTCTTCGAGCATGCCGCGCTGCTTGAGATCCTTGATGAGCGCCGCCGTGGCCTGATCCACATCCTTCGCGGCGACGGGCATCTCCTTCGCAATCTCGCCGTGATGATCCCACGCGCGATGGTAGAGCTGAATCATCCGCACGCCGCGCTCGGCCAGTCGCCGGGCCATGAGACAGTTCGACGCAAAGCTGCCGTCGCCGGGCTGCTTGATGCCGTAGCTGTCGAGGATGTGCTGCGGTTCGTTGCGAAAATCCGTGAGCTCCGGCACGGAGGTTTGCATGCGAAACGCCATTTCGTATTGCGCGATGCGCGTGGCGATTTCGGGATCGGTCCGATCGGCGGCGAGCATGCCGTTGAGCCGGTTAATTTCTTCGACCACCTGCCGCTGCGTGCTCTGGCAGACGCCCTCGGGATTGCCGACGTAATGCACCGCGTCGCCCTTGGACTGAAACTGGATGCCCTGAAACTTGCTCGGCAAAATACCGCTCGACCACAGCCTCGCGGAGACTGGCTGCGCGCCGGACTTGCCCTGCGACGTGAAGACAATGAAGCCCGGCAGGCTGTCCGTTTCCGCGCCCAGTCCGTAGAGCAGCCACGAGCCCATGCTCGGACGGCCCTTGATGATCGACCCCGTGTTCATGAACGCATGCGCCGGGTCGTGATTGATCTGCTCCGTCTGCATCGAGCGGATGACGCACAAATCATCCGCCACCGTCTGGATGTGCGGGAACTGATTCGAGATCTCGATGCCCGACTTGCCGCATTTCGTAAACTCAATGAACGCACCACGCGCTTTCAGCTCGGTATTCTGCAACTGCGCGAGCTGCTGGCCTTTGGTGAACGAATCGGGAAACGGCTTTCCGTCCAGCCGCTTCAACTCCGGCTTCCAATCGAACGTCTCCAAGTGCGACGGCCCGCCCGCCATGCAGAGGTGAATCACGCGCTTGGCTTTGATCGGGAAATGCGGCGGATTGAGCACGCCCTTCCAGCGTTCGTTCGCAGCTGGCGCCGCAGCCCGAGCGCTGCCGAAAAGCTTCGGGTCCAC
The DNA here is from genome assembly GCA_964491875.1 of uncultured Bifidobacterium sp. GTDB lineage: Bacteria > Verrucomicrobiota > Verrucomicrobiia > Limisphaerales > JADJPG01 > JADJPG01. The sequence continues at coordinate 91,148 of CAZBIC010000003.1, read as the reverse complement.
GAGCCCGGCAAACGCCATCGCGCCGAGGCCGAAGGCGGATTTCTGGAGGAACGTCCGGCGATTGACGCTGAGCGCGAACGAGGTCAAATTAAATGGTTTCATGGGAAATCAGTAACGGGTCACACTCTCGTGCAAGTTCACCATCACGCGGCACACCTGCGTCCAGGCCGCTAGCTCGGTCTCGTCGATGCCAGTCGCAGGAGCACGCTGGCCGACCTTCAGCAGCTTCTTCGTTTCATCGGCGTTGGCTTTGTAGTGCGCACGTTGCTCGGCAAGGAACCTCGCGAGCGACGACGCCTCTTTCGCTCTCGGCGCGCGGCCCAGTATTTCCTGATAGGCGAGCGCAATGCGGGATTTGTCGGACGACGCCGTCGCGGAGAGAAGTTTCTCGGCGAAGACGCGCGAGGCTTCCACGAACGTCGGATCGTTTAGCAGCGTCAGCGCCTGCTGCGGCGTGTTCGAGACGGCGCGGTTCGCGGTGCATTCCTCGCGGCCCGGCGCGTCGAAGTTCGCAAGCATCGGATGCAGGAACGTCCGCTGCCAGTGCATGTAAACGCCGCGGCGATACTGACGGTCGTCATCGTGCGCGACGTAATCGCGATCCGGGAACTGAAGATTCGAGTAGTAGCCGGCAGGCTGGTACGGGCGCGCGCTAGGGCCGCCGAGATCGAGATTCAATAATCCGGCGGCGAAGAGCGCGTTATCGCGCACGAACTCGGCTTCGAGCCGGCGCGGGTTCTGCGACGCCAGCCAGCGATTCTGCGGGTCGAGGTCCTTCAACTCGGGTCGGAGATTCGAGTCCTGACGATACGTGGCGCTGGTCACGATCAGCCGGACCATGTGTTTGATGTTCCATCCGTTGTCCATGAACTCCACCGACAGCCAGTCGAGCAACGCCGGATGCACCGGCCATTCGCCCTGCGCGCCGACGTCATCGATCACCGCGCTGATACCGGTTCCGAAGAACTGTTTCCACAAGCGGTTCATGAAAACGCGCGCCGTGAGCGGGTTTTCGCGCGACGTCAGCCAGCGCGCGAGGTCGAGGCGCGTGAGGCCGTCGGTCGTCTTGGGGCGCGGCAGGAAGTGCAGCACCTCGGGCTTCACCAACTCGCCGCTTTCGCTCTGCCAATTGCCGCGCGGCAGAACGCGCATCGGATAAGGTTTCTGCGCCTCCGTCACCATCGTGTAGGTGCGGCCGTTCCGGCATTCGAGGAAATCCTCCTGCAGCTTCTTGAACTCCGCGAACGCCTCCTTCTCCGACTGCGTGCTCAACAAGTAACGCTCGCCGAGCAGTTCGCGTTGGGTCGAATTGCGTGACTCGGCCGACCCGTCGAGCGCTGCCTTTAGCTCTGCGTCTGCTCCCGCGTGCAACGGATCGTTCGCACCAAACGGCGACGCCGCGAATCGCGCGGTGATGGGACCCGCGCTCCGCAGCGTGACCACCAGCGTCTCGTCGCTCTTCACGTCGAGCGGCGGCGACAACAGCCAGACTGCCGTCTGCGTCGCCCCGGTGTGCAGCGTGGACGGCTTCCAACCATTCACGATGCCGATGACCTCTTCGCCATTCGCGTATCGCGGTTCCTTCCGATCCGCGTCCGCGCGATAGAAACTCAGTTTCGTTTCCTTGTCCTTCTCATCGCCCTTCCCTTTCCGCTTCACCACCGCGGAGAGCCGGAGCGACGGCGCTTTCGGGTCCGCGAGCCGTTCCAGTCGCACCGCTGCGAGTTTCCCGACGGGAGAGTGAAACTCGATCTTCTGTTCCTCCACCTTTCCACCGAGCGCCACGCGCACCGCGCCACCATCCGCCAGCGTGACAATCGGCGCAGGCGTGTTCGTCTTCGCGACCACGTTCGTCACGCCGTCAGTCACATTGGTCTTGTAAGAGATCTCCGGCTTCGGCGGCTCGGGCACGATCACGTCGAGTTTCCGCCAACCCGTCGGCGATTTCGCGATGAACTCGCGGCTGCTCTTGTTCCACGCTGCGAACTCCGGCTTCGCGTTCACGTCCTGATACACCTTCGCGAAGTGCTCTCGCATCAGGCGGCGGTAATGCGCCGCGCGCGCTTTCAGATAATCACTCTCCACTTCGATCTCCGGTGGAAACGGATGGTCGTTGCTCCAGCCTTTGAGGTCCGGATTCGGCGTGTAAGTGTAGTCGCTGTAAACACCCCACTGCTTCACATCCGCGAAGAACGCCGCCATGGAATAGAAGTCGCGCGAGGTGATGGGATCGAACTTGTGGTCGTGACACTCCGCACAACCCATCGTTGATCCGAGCCACGTAGTGCCGACCGTGCGCACGCGGTCCGCCGCGTACTTCGCGAGATACTCCTTCGGCTGTGCGCCGCCCTCGCGCGTCATCATGTTCAGGCGATTGAAGCCCGTCGCCACACGCTGCTCCGTCGTCGGATTCGGCAACAGGTCGCCAGCAATCTGCTCCACCGTGAACACATCGAACGGCTTGTTCTTGTTGAACGCCCCGATGACGTAATCGCGATACGGGAAGATGCGCTGGTTCTGATCGCCGTGATAACCCACCGTGTCTGAGAAGCGCACCGTGTCCAGCCACGGCACCGCCATGCGTTCGCCAAAATGCGGCGACGCCAGCAAACGCTCGACCTGACGTTCGTAGGCATCCGGCCGTTTATCCGCGAGGAACGCCGCCATCTCCTCCGGCGTCGGCGGCAGACCGATCAAATCCAGCGAAAGCCGGCGCAGCAACGTCCGCCGATCGGCTTCACGCGAAGGCTTCAGTCCTTTCTCCCGGAGGTTGCTGAGGATGAAAGCATCGATGGGGTTACGGACCCATCGGTCAGTATTCAGTGAGTCACTATTCGGTAAAACAGTCCGAGACTTCACTGATCCACTGTTTACTGACCTACTGATGACTGGAACAGCGGGCCGCGACGGCACCACGTAAGCCCAGTGCGGCTGATACTCTGCACCCTGGGCAACCCAGCGTTTGAGGATGTACTTCTGCGCGTCGGTGAGATGCTTGTGCGAATCCGGCGGCGGCATGATGTCGTCCGGTTCCGTCGTGAACAGGCGCTTCACCAGTTCGCTCTCGTCCGGCTTGCCCGGCACGAACGCCTCCTGCGCGATGGCGTCCTCGCGAATATCGAGACGCAGCTTGGCCTTGCGCGTGTTCTTGTCCGGCCCGTGGCAGAGGAAACAGTTGTCGGAAAGAATCGGCCGGACATCGCGATTGTATTCCACTTTCCCCGCCGGCGCCGCCAGCGCGACCACGGACAGGAAACCGGACAACGCCAAGATCACGATTCGCGCGGCTACGCCGCGCAGCGGAGTCCATCGGACCAGAGTTTTCATGCTGTAAGCGGAAACAATCGAGATGGGCCGACCTGCGGTCTAGCCGAATTTTGCCACTCCTCTTCCGACGATTGAAACCGCATCGCGATTCGTAGGAAGTCCGCCAGGCCGGTGCTACTCGTCGTCGCTGCCGTTCTCGGACTTGCGTTCCCAGGCGCGCTTCTGGCGCTCGGGCAATGTCGTGTCCACCTTGGCGTAGTAGGTGTCCTCGCCGAACAAGTCGTCCACGGCCTGCTGCAACCCTTGGGTCGGGGTCACCGCGAACATCTCGTGCGTCTCGATGAACACGAGCTCGCCAGCTGGTCGGCGCAGGCAGAGGAACGTCGGCACACGACCTCGGTGCGCTTCGAACAAGCTCCGCGCGGTCTGCAAGGTTTCCGGCGTGAGGTTCGCGGTGCTGAGGCGCAGGTGAACTTGCTTCGTGTACTTCCGGGGCGCGTCTTCCAGCGCCATGATTTCCTGCGGGAAGAGCTTCGGCCGATCCTCATCGTTGTTCACTTCGCCGACGATCAGGAGTGCCTTGCCCTGCACGAGCAGCGAACTGAACTTGTCGTAGTTCTCGTTCATCAGGAGCATCGAGACTGTTCCTTCGAGATCCTCCACGGTGACCATCGCGTATGGTTTGCCGCTCTTCTTTGAGAAGCCCTGTTGCACGGCGCTGATCATGCCGCCGAGACGCGTGAGCGTGCGCGGCGGGAGCGTCTTCGCGGTGACGCTGTTGTGCAGGCAATACTTCTCCAGCAGCGGCGCGAACGGGGTCATCGGATGACCGGTGACGTAGAAGCCGAGCAACTCCTTCTCGTGCGCGAGCAATTCGTGCTGCGGCCACTCGGGCAGTTGCGCCGCGGCGTCCGGCTTCTTTTCCGGCGCGCTCTCTTCAAACGCCCCGAACAACGAGCTCTGACCACGTGCGCGGTCGTAGGCGAGTTCCGAGGCACGCGCCAGCACACGTTCGATGCTGGCGAACATGCTCGCGCGAGTTTCCCCGAAACAATCGCAGGCACCGCATTTGATGAGCGCTTCGAGCGTCTTCTTGTTGACCGTGCGCGTGTCCACGCGTTCGCACATGTCGGAGAGGTTCTTGAACTTCCCACCTTCGTCGCGCGCCTTGATGATCGCCTGCACGGCGACTTCGCCCACGCCTTTGATCGCCGCTAGGCCGAAGCGGATCGCCTTTTTCTCGCTCGATGAGGAAGGCGCGAACAGCATCTGCCCGTCATTCACGTCCGGCGGCAGGACCTCGACGCCCATCGACTTCGCTTCGTTGAGAACGATCGTGAGCTTCTCGGTCGTGCCCATTTCGTTCGTCATCATCGCGCTGAGGAACTCGACCGGGTAGTTCGCCTTCAGATACGCGGTTTGATACGCGACGATCGCGTAGGCGGCGGCATGCGATTTGTTGAAGCCGTAGCCGGCAAACTTTTCGAGCAAGTCGAAAACCTGGTTCGCCTTCGCCGGAGGAATGTTGTTCGTCTTCGCAGCGCCCTTCACGAAGGTCTCGCGCTGCTTCTGCATCTCTTCGACCTTCTTCTTGCCCATCGCGCGGCGCAGCAAATCGGCGCCGCCGAGCGTGTAGCCGGCGAGAATCTGGGCAGCCTGCATCACCTGCTCCTGATAGATGAGCACGCCGTAGGTTTCCTTCGAGATGCTTTCGAGGAGCGGATGTTCGTAAACGATCTCCACCTCGCCGTGACGCCGCTTGATGAAGTCGGGAATGAGATCCATCGGGCCCGGCCGATAGAGCGCCACGAGCGCCGTGATGTGTTCGACGGAGCCGATCTTGAACTTCCGGCACAAGTCGCGCATGCCGCCGGATTCCAGCTGGAACACGCCGACCGTGTTGCCCTTGTTCAGAATGTCGTAGGTCGTCTGGTCATCGAGCGGCAGATTGTCGATCGGGATGTCGATGCCCTGCGTCTTCTTCACCAACTCACAGACGTTGCGGATGACCGTGAGCGTCTTCAGCCCGAGGAAGTCCATCTTCAACAGGCCGAGATCGCCGACCGGACCCATCGCATACTGCGTGACGATGGTACCGTCTTCGTCCTGCTTGAGCGGGAGCAAATTCACCAGCGGCTCGGGTCCGATCACGACGCCGGCGGCGTGCACGCTGGAGTTGCGCGCGATGTCTTCCAGCACGAACGCGTTGTCGACGAGCTCGCGTGTGACTTCCTCCGTCTCGTAAGCGGTCTTGAAATCGGGCGACTGCTTGAGCGCCTTCTCGAGCGACATCTTCAGCTCGTTCGGAATCATCTTCGCGAGCCGGTCGCATTCGCTGAAGCTCAAGCCCATCACGCGACCTACGTCGCGAATGACGGACTTCGCGCCCATCGTGCCGAACGTGATGATCTGCGCAACAGCGTCGCGGCCGTATTTCTGGCGCACGTATTCGATCACGTCGCCGCGGCGATCGTCAGCGAAGTCGATGTCGATATCAGGCGGGTTGACGCGCTCGGGATTCAAGAAGCGCTCGAAGAGCAGCCCGTAACGAATCGGGTCGACGTTCGCAATGCCGAGCAAATAGGTGACGATGGAACCGGCCGCGGAACCACGCGCCACGCACGCCACACCGAGCTTGCGACCGTGACTGATGAAGTCCGCGCAGATGAGGAAGTAGGAGATGAACCCCGTCTTCTCGATGACGGTGAGCTCGATCTGGAGACGGTCGATGACCTTCTTGATCGCCTCCGCCACATGGGAATCGTGATGAAGCTTCTCGGCCGGAAGCGCTTCACCGCCGCTCTTCTGATACGTCGGCAAGCGCGTCGGGTCCGTGATTCCTTCGATGATAAATTCCTTCCCCTCGCCCCGGGCGCGAATCGTGTAGCGACGCTCCAAGCCTTCCGCGAGCTGATGGCGCAGGTAGCCTTCACGCGAAAACGTCTCGGGCGGCTGGAAGACCGGGTAATGCAGCGTCTTAAAGTCAAACGTTACATTGCACTTCTCCGCGACTTCGAGCGTGTTCTGCACCGCGTCCGGCACCTCAGCAAAGAGCGCCTTCATCTCCTCCGCGCTGCGCAGGTAGAACTGCTCCTGCACATAGCGCATGCGCTTCGAGTCCGCGAGCTGCGCTTGAGTGCCGAGGCAAATGAGACAGTCGTGCGCGTGCGAATGTTTCTTCTCGATATAATGAACGTCATTCGTCGCGACGCATTTCAGGCCGAACTCCTTCGCCCACGGGATGAGGTGCTTGTTCACCTTCGCCTGCTCGGGAATGCCGTGGTTCTGAAGTTCGAGATAGAAATTCTCCGGGCCCAGGATCTGTTTGAACCAGTCGATCGACGCCCGCGCCTTCGCGAGGTCGTCCTTCATGATCGCGTCGGGGATCTCGCTCGCGAGACAGCCGGAGAGCGCGATCAAGCCCTTGCTGTGTTGCGCGAGGATTTCCTTGTCGATGCGCGGCTTGTAGTAATAGCCCTCCAGGTGCGCGGAGGTGACGAGCTTCGTCAGGTTCTTGTAACCTTCCTGATCCTGCGCGAGCAGCACGAGGTGATTGTAAACATCGCGCCCACCGGTGCTGGATTTCTTTTCCAGCCGCGACCCGGGCGCGACGTACACCTCGCAGCCGATGATCGCCTTGATGCCCTTCTCCTGCGCCGCCTGGTAGAAATCCACCGCTCCGTAGAGCACGCCGTGGTCGGTCAGCGCCATCGAGTGGAACTTCAGGTCATGGGCCTTGTCTACCAGCTTGTCGAGCCGGCAAGTGGCGTCGAGCAAGCTGTACTCGGTATGCAGATGGAGATGGACAAAGTCCGCGTGCGACATCAGCCAAGATTACTGCCCCGCAAAAGTTCCGCGCAAGTCGACACGCCGAAAAGTTACTGACAATGCGCCCCGTCCACGGCGTTCGCCCGGAAAATTTGGCGTTGAACATCCGTGCCTTCGCCCCATCCTGCTTCACACTCAATGAAAACGACGCTCGTTGGCCTGACCTTAATCTTGCACGCCTTCATCGCCACCGTTTCCGGCGCCGACACCGGTGGCTGGACCCCGTTGTTCGACGGTAAGACGCTCGACGGCTGGGTGCAGCGGGGCGGCAAGGCGAAGTATCGCATCGAGGACGGCGTCCTCATCGGTTCCTGCGTGCCGAACACGCCCAATTCCTTTCTCTGCACCGCGCGTGACTTCACGAACTTCATCTTCGAGATCGAGTTCAAGGTCGATCAAGGATTGAACTCCGGCGTCCAGATTCGCAGCCATCATTTCGACCACTCGACCGAGTTCGAGTGGAACGGAAAGAAAACCAAAGTCCCCGCCGGCCGCGTCCACGGCCTGCAAGCGGAGATCGACACCAGCGCCCGCGCGTGGTCAGGCGGACTCTTCGAGGAAGGCGCCCGCGGCTGGCTGAACGATCTCAAGAACAACGAGGCAGCGCGCAAGGCCTTCAAGCAGGGCGAGTGGAACAAGTTTCACATCGAAGCCCGCGGAGATTCCATCAAGACGTGGATCAATGACGTGCCCGCCGCCGAGCTGAAAGACTCGCGCGTCTCGTCAGGTTTCTTCGGCCTGCAAGTCCACGGCGTCGGCAAGCGCGAGACGACCCTCGAAGTCCGTTTCCGCAACATCCGCATCAAGGAACTTTAATCCGCCATGTTTCCCTACGTCGCCCTCGCGAAGGACAAGACCTGGCAACCCGGTCCCTACGAGGGCGTCGAGTTGATGCTCCTCCACAAGCACGCGGATACCGGCGGAGTCGTCGTGCTCAGGAAGTTCAAGGCCGGCGTCACCGTCCCGGCCCACACGCATCCCCAAGCCAACGAATGGGCCTACGTCCTGTCCGGTGAATGGGAAGAATCCGGCGTCGTTTATACTCCCGGCACACTCTTCTTTGCGCCGAAAGGAACGCCGCACGGCCCCCACATCGCCCGCACCGAAGTCATCAGCCTCACGACGTTTGACGGGCCGTTGACAGTGGTTTGAACAGCGGATTTCGGCGAGAACTTCGTCACCAAGCCGAGCACCGTCACTCGGTGGCTCGGTCGTTCAGCTTCGCCTCAATCGCCGCGAGACGCTTCTCCATCGACTCGATCTGCCTATCGCGCGCGCGAATCTGTGCATCCTTTTCCGCGCGCAACTCGCGCAACGCTTCCACCGTCAGCGCCTCAAAGCCGCGCACGCTCAGGCGCTTCATGCCGTCGCGACCGGTCTCCACCCATTCCGGGAACACCTTCTCGACCTCCTGCGCAATCATGCCCGTCTGCTGGCCCGGCAGCTCATGAATCACCTCCGGGTTCTTGTACTCGTAAGTCACGCCGTGCAGCTTCAGCAACCGCGCCAGCGCTTGTTCCAGTGGACGCACATCCTTCTTGAGCCGCTCGTCCGACGCCACCGACCACGCGCCGCCGCCCGGCTTGCCCGCGTCGCCATTCACATGCAGCGCGAACTGCGGCGCCTCCGTGTTGACGCCCACGCCACCCGACGCACGCACCAGAAACTGGTTCGTACCCGTGGAAGTAAAATCCGCCTCCTGCAAATCCGCCCACACGAACGCGCCGTCATTGGTCGCCTTCGCCCGATTGCCCGCCGCGAAGCTGTTGGTCCCCGCCGCAAGGTTCAATCGCCCGCCCGAAACACTGCCGTAAGATCCGGTGACCGAGTTGGATTCGCCACCGGAAATCACTGCATGCGATACGTTCTGCCCAATCTGATTCTGACTCCCACCGCTTATGGTGCTCCTCAAACCGTACATTTCGATTCTGTTGCCCGTTCCACCAGCAACCGTCGCACCGAAGGTATAGGGCCCAATGTAATTGGTTTCCCCGCCGGCAATGGTGGCGTTGCGATTGAAGCTTTCGACGACGTTTCCAGAGCCTCCACCAATGGTTGCTCCGACTGAGTCCCGCCCGCCGGCATTGTTTCCTACTCCACCACTGATCGTTGAGTAAGTCGCATCTGATCCCGTCGAATTACGAACGCCTCCGCCAATCGTTGATCCATAGTTGTGCCATCCCAGAAAATTGCTCGCTCCTCCTGAAATCGTAGCGTTCTGGCTCCATACATCCATCCGGTTGGCTTCCCCACCTCCGATGACCGCACCCTTCGACCCCAGTTCGATGACATTACTGCGCCCACCGCTGATCACCGCAAAGTCCGAGCTGAAATTCCGGTTCTCCACTCCACCACCAATGGACGCGCCCTGAATCGGCCGGCCTGCCGGCGTATCGATTTCATTCCGCAACCCGCCACCAATCATCGCACTCGCGACTTGCGAGCCGATCCGATTTGAGAATCCGCCCGAAACCGTGGCGTTCTCTGACAGCCCACCAACCGCATTCTGGCCACCGCCACCAATCGTCGCCCGGCTGGACCTTGCCGAGATTACATTGCCGCCGCCACCCGCGATGGTTCCATAGAGGGCGTAGTGAAGCTCGCTGGCCGAACTCTCGATCTGATTGCCGCCGCCGCCACCAACAGTGGCTCCGGAAACAAAGCTGCCCACGTTGTTTCCATTACCGCCACCGACGGTGTTGTAGTTCCCGCGCGCCCCGATTTGGTTACCTCTACCACCGCCAACCGTCCCACCAGTGGATTCCACACCTGCGAAGTTGTTCTCACCGCCACCAATGGTCGCTGCAACAGTGTAGCGGCCAACGCTATTGCTCTGGCCGCCCGCAATGGTCGTATGAGACGAAAAAACATCAATGTAGTTGTGAAATCCGCCACTAATCGTCGAAAGCTGATTGCCGCCATTAATCTCGTTGTCCAAGCCACCTGCAATTACCAGGTGATGCCCTTGGGCCACGTAGTTGCTCACGCCGCCGCCAATCGCCGAGCCGCCCCCAGGCCCAATTCGGTTGGCTTTGCCGCCCGCTATGGTTGAGTGCGGTGTGTTCTGCTGAATCTGATTCTCAACGCCGCCACCAATCACCCCGGCCGTCGCTTGCTGACCTACCCGATTCGAGAATCCGCCCGAGACCGTGGCGTTCTCCGACAGCGCACCAATCGCATTCTGGCCGCCGCCACCAATGGTCGCCCGGCTGGACCTCGCCCCGATCACATTCTCGCCGCCACCCGCGATGGTTCCATAGTAGGCGTAGTGAAGCTCGCTGTTTGAACTCTCGATCTGATTGCCGCCGCCGCCGCCAATCGTCGCAGTCGAAACAAAAGCGCCCACGTCGTTTCCATTCCCGCCTCCGACGGTGTTGAAATTGCCGCGCGCCCCGATTTGGTTGCCTCTGCCACCGCCAACGGTGCCGCCGCGAGATTCCACCCCGGCGAAGTTGCTCTCACCGCCACCGATGGTCGCCGCGACAGTGGAGCGGCCCACGCTGTTGCTTTGACCGCCTCCAATCGTCGTGTGAGAAGAAAAATGACCGATCAAGTTGTGAAACCCACCGCTGATTGTCGAAAGCTGATTGCCGGGATCAATCTCGTTGTCCAGGCCACCGGCAATCACCAGATGGTGTCCTTGGGCAACGTAATTACTGACACCGCCACCAATCATCGATCCATTCCCCGGGCCAACGCGGTTGGCTTTGCCCCCCAAGATGGCCGAGTGCCGTGAGTTCGCTTGAATCTGATTCCCCTCACCTCCTGCAATCACCGAGAACACCGTGCCGCGCGCCAGCCAGTTGCTCAGGCCGCCCGACACCGTCGAGAAATACGATTCATCCTCCACGTCGTGATACCCGCCGCCGGCCACCGTCACACCGTGGTTCTGCGTCGTCACATACGAGCCCACGCCGCCGATGATGTTCGGCATGAACCCCAGCGTCGGCGACGTCGCCGGCTGATACCGCATCACCCGCTGCCCGTTCAACGTGATGTCCAGCGGTGCACCCGAATACGTGGCCAGCCCGCCCGCGTTCAGCGCAAAGAGTGCTTGTGGCGTCGCCGTCAGCCGCTGGCGCGGACTCAACGTCACCGGCAACCCGTCGCACGCCGTGCATTGCACCGCGATCTCCAGCCACCGCTCCTCGCCCGTGAACACGCCGCTGCCGAAATCGAGCGTCGTCTGGAACGCCCCGTTCGTCACCCACACCGCGCCCGCGCTGGCCGGACCCGCCACCGCCGTCGCATTCGTCTCCCCGCCGAACAGGCGGAATTCAAAATCATACAGGCCGCTGGCCGGACCGCCCTCCGCATTAAGCCGGCCCTGATACGTGAACGCCGTCGAAATCGCCGGCTCCGCCGCCTGAACGGTGGATTCGATAAACGCCAGCGCCAAAAGCAGCGCGCCAATGTGAGTAAGATTCCTCTTCATACGTCGTGATGTTGCTCTTCCGTTTGTCGTGCGAAGCCTTCAGCGGGTTCCCCCTGCCTCGCGCTTGTTTCCTTTTCTTCAGACACAAACTTCCACACCCAATTAACGGCCGTTGTGGAAGAACGCCTTAGTCGTAACCCACCCCGCCCAATCCTTCAACCGGGGATTCCGGGAAAATCGCCGGACGTTGGCCTTCAAAAATCTTCTGCCGCGAACTTCACCAAGGCCACGCGGTCACGAAGACTCCGCAGTCGGGATTCACCGTTCAAGACCGAAGGCTTCGTCAAAGGCGCCAGCCGCACGCTTGTCGCCCCGTTCGCGGCCCTGCTGATCCTCGCGATCGGGACCGACCGAATAGACAACAAATCCCTTCGCCAGTTTCCGGAATCGGAGCAGATGGGCGACGAATGGATCTTCGGGAACTTGCGCCAGATACTTGGGCACCAGTTCGCTTAACTGTTCAGGCAACTGGCTCCGGTGCTCCAGCCGATACTTCTCCACCGCAATCGCCGTGAGGGCGCACCGCCGGCGGGCTTCCATGGAGGCGAACTTCGCGGCTCCTTTCCCCAATGCGGGCAGCAGCAGCCCGCAGAATATTTTCGGCGGAAACTGGCGAGCCTTGGCATCCATTTCCGCAAAGGTTCCCTCGATCGCAACGAGAGACTCAGCGTTGTTGGTTTCGCTCAAGGCAATCACTTGGCCCATGGTTTCAAGCATCAACCGTCGATCCGCTGACAGCACGCCTGTCAAATTGACGGCTCGAAGTGCGGCGCGCAGAAATTCCGGGCTGGGAGCCTTCTCATTTGGATCGTCAGTCGTTTCGAACAGCTGTTGAACCGCCGAGTCAGACAGCTCAAAAGTGCTCAAGCACGTGGCGCGCTCTTCAATCATCGTGCGCCGAAACGCCTCCGACATCTCAAGGGAACGAGCGATAGACTCCAAGCCCGCCAACTCGCCGGCTCCGACCGGTAGCCGGGTCAGCAATCGCTCCATGTCCGAGATGACTCCCATGTGAATGGAAAGGCGGACGAGGTGCTCGATGAGAAATGGCCCGTCTTTCAGCGCGTCGGCGAGTCGAACTTGTTCTTCCAGTTTCGCAATCGCGTCCCACGCGTTGCCCTTCTCAATCGCAAGCGCAGCGGCCACTCGAACTGCTTGCGATTCCGTCCGCAATTGCGCGACATGCGGCATCAATGCGGCAAGCCCGTCCGTAAACTTCACGGGAAACCGTACTTTTGGCCGCTCCATTAACACCCGCTGCACCGCAGCCATCCGTACGTGATTTGAGCCAAGGAACGATTCCGCAACCGCGATGCTTTCTGGAGAATACGCCGTCGTTCTGGGCTGGTTCCTGACTTCGACACCGACTACGGGGAGTATCGGATCCCATTCGACATTCTTCCGCTGGGACAAGGGTCGTGTCCCCGCTCGAAACGCCTGCCAATACTCCGGCTCATCCTTCTCCCAAATCTCCATCAGGGCGATCGCGGCGTTTTCCCCATCCGGAATCGCTGGATAATTGGTGGCCAGCTCAGAGAGCGTGAGCGGCTCGCCCCGTTTCCGAGCTTCACCTTCGAGCTTCCTCACGGCGGCATCATTGGACAGTCGATACCAAGCGCACACGCCCACGATTCCACCAATGCAGACCAATACCAGCGTCAGAAAAATCCGAACTCCCAGCGGAAGGCGACGCCGGGGAAGCTTAGGCAAAGGCGGCGGAGTCGATGGGGGAGTCACGTTGCGATAACGATACTCAGACAACCCGCCTTGTCAGCCCGAACTTCAGTCCAACGAAGCCGCAACCAACTTAAGGCTGAAGCACCTTCTTCATCGCCTTCATCAACACCTCCTCCACCTCGGGCGCGACGTTGGAGGCGCCGGGGCTGGTCTCGTAGCCACCTTGTTCGTAGGCGATCGCAGTGCCAATGTAGCCGGGACCGTAGTCGCCATACGCCGCCATCGCAACGAAGCGGTCCGGCTGCATCGCCTTCGCCGCAAGCTGATACTCGACGAACAGTTCGCCCGGCATGTGCAGGATGCGCGCGCCGCCGAGCGTCAGGCAGGAAACATCGAGCTGACGTCCGGCTTCGCAGAGTTTCACCCACGCAATCTTGGAGGAACCGCCCTGGAGAAAGAACGCGGCCTGGCGTCCCTTCAACTGCGCCTGCAATTCGTCGAGCTTGAGATGTTTCGCCACCGGAAGTTTGACCGGTTCGACGGCCCACTTGATCGCGTGCGCGGAGATCGACTGGCGCTTCGTGGCATGCCACGCGCGCTTCATGCCGTCCGCCACGCGCCGCGCGAGCACCACGCGGTTCGACATCGCGCCGTCGTTGTACTTGCCCGCGCCGATATTTCCGCCCGCGCCGTTAAAGTGGACGTGCAACGCCTCCGGCACCTCGAGTTGCCGAAAGAAACGCGCCACGCCGGGGAAGTCGGGATTCGGCACGCCCGTGCGGTAATAGCTCTGCGGATGCGTGGCGTAGTAGCTTAGCACAGCAAGCGGCGCGTCACCGTTCCAGAAGCTCACGAGGGAGACGATGGGATCAATCACGCCTTCCGGTGCGGCGCGAAGCGCGGGATCTTTTGTAGCGGTGTAGCGCGTGGAAACTTTCCCATCGGCACCGATGATGCGGCGGTTCGACGCCACTTCGCGCACCTCCGCCTGGCCAAGGCCAAGGTGAGTGACCGGTTGCGCGCGTCCGACCGATTCGCGAACCGACTTGTCGAGACGACGCAGAACTTCGCGCGCGAAGGTGCCGTCGTAATTCAGCGTCTCGAGACCGGCGTCCTTGAGAACTTTCTCCGCACCAAAATCGCAGTCCGGCGCGTCGTGCTGGTGCAAGGCGTGCAAAGTCACACGGGACGGAATCGTTCCCGCGGCGGCCGCGAGGGTTTCGCGAAAGGCGTCGTAGCCTTCGTTTGCCACGCCAATCCAGTCGATGGCGCAAAGGACAATCGGCTGACCGGCCCCGAGCAACACGACGCCGTGCGCGCGGAGCGTCATGTCCCAGGTATTCGTGACGGGATCATAGGCGAGATGACTGCCGACCGGCGGCGTGGCGTCGACATCGAAGCGTGCGAGACGAAGACTGGTGTTTGTGGTACCAGCCTCGGCGCCGATGCAGTCAGCCGGCGCCAGACAAGCCCAGGCAAAGAGTGCAATTGATAGGCTGCGAAGGAGCTCGGTGAACATGCGGGCAGACTAAGCGCATCCGCCGCACGGTGAAAAGGAGAAGTCCCGGAGTTGTTACTTCGGATACCAGTTCAGCAGCGGCAGCTGGTGAATCGGTGTACGGAGGGAGACGACCAAGGACGACAGGGTGGCGATGAGGCCCACCGCAGGACCAACCAGAAGGATGACCGGATTCCAATGGCCGGCCACGACGAGGTAAATGCCCGCCGCGGCGATCGCGGCAATGCCTGCATAGATGAGGAAATTCAATCCAACATGCCCCCAACGGACCACTTTCCGGCCCTGACGATTTCCCACCAGATGCATGTTGATCACGATTCTTTTTTTGCCGCGATCTTCGCGAGGAGATCGTCGCGCTGCGACGTGTCACCCGTCCCGCAGCCGCCGCCTTCGTGGGCGTGATCGTCAGCCTTGCGGGAGAATGCGGCCTGCGCGCCGTTGGCTGCTGCGCGCGGCGAATTGATCGCGGCCTTGGCTTCAGCGAGATGGCCCTTGCCAATCGAGACACCGTTGAAGGCATTGACCTTTGCGCCTTCGAGATACGGCTTCGGTTTTGCGCCGAAGTTGTATCGGAAATTCTTCCAATTGTCGCCGGACTGGTAGTTGGTGCCGAGCGCGCCACTCGGATCGTAGCCGCAGTGAACCATGCAGTGCTCGCAACGCGGGTCGCGAGCCTTGCCGTTCACCACGCCGTAGTTCTCCCACTTAACTTCGCGCAGCATCTCCTGATAGCCGGCGTAGTGGCCGTCGGTCATCAGGTAACACGGCGCCTTCCAGCCTTTGATGTTGCGGGTGGGAATGGCCCACGCAGTGCAGGTCAGCTCGCGTTTGCCGGCGAGAAATTCCTGATACACCGGCGTGCCGAAGATGGTGAAGCGCTTGCCCCAATCCTCGATCTTCGCGAACTTCTGCCGCGTCATGTCGCGCGTGAGGAAGAAATCTTCCGGCTGCTTGCCGAGACGCTTGACCATGTCCTTCTTCGCCGCGTCGTAATCGTAACCCGGCGAGATGGTGTGGCCGTCCACTTCGAGCGAGGAGAGATAGCTGAACATGTCTTCCAGCTCCTGCACGTCGGTCTCCTTGTATACGGTCGTATTGGTCGCGACCTGGTAGCCGAGGATCTTGGCCATCTTGATGGCTTCGATGCATTCCTTGAAGACGCCTTCGCGCTCCACGATGAGGTCGTGCGTGTATTCGAGGCCGTCCACGTGAACGTTCCAATACATCCACTTGCTCGGCGAAATCGTGACCTTGGCGCGGGCCTTGTCGTCGGCCTTGCGGATGACTTCAGCATCCTTCTCAGAAACCAGTTTCTCGGCGACGAGCTTCACGAGTTTCACTTCCATCTCCGGACCGTAATGCGCCGCCATGTAGTCGCGCATCTTCTTCCGCATGAACACGCCATTGGTGCAGATGTAGATCACGCGCCCTTGCTGGCGCAGGCCGGCGATGAGCTCCTCGATCTTCGGATAAATCAGGGGTTCACCACCGCAGATGCTGACCATCGGCGCGTCGCACTCGACGGCGCTGCCGAGACAGTCCTCCAGGCTCATCATGTCCTTGAGGCTGGTGGAGTATTCGCGAATGCGTCCGCAGCCGGTGCAGGTAAGGTTGCACGTGTGCAACGGCTCAAGCTGCAGCACCATTGCGAACTTCGGCGTTTTGCGCAGTTTGTGTTTAACGATGTGGGAGGCGATCTTCGCCGTGAGCGCGAGGGGGAACCGCATAGGATTAGTTTGATTGTGCGATGGTTTGAACAGACTCTCCCGCCGGAAGTGGGCCGGGCGGTGCCGCCGACTCCGGCGGTATCTGGCCAAAGAAGCCGGGCAGCAAGAAGCTTGCAGGCGACACGCTCGAAGACGTGTTCAGCCCGCTGCAACCCGCGCCCACTAATGTCAGGGCGACGAGCGCAAGCAACCAAGCTGGCTTCCAATCCAATTGCACAGAGGCATAATAAGTTGAGTCGAGATGAGCGCAACCTATAAAAAGCACCCAGAGTCAGGCCTGCCCGCCAGGGCGAATCGTCGCGCTCCGCTTGGGCCTTGGTGTTTCCTTGGTTTATGGATCTTGTTGCTTGGTGTTTCCACACTGGCCGCCGCGGACACCAACATCCCCGACCTCCCGCGCGCCACCGCGGGCGAACATTCCAATCGCGTGCATCAGGCCTACGTCGACTGGACCAGCCGCTTCGCCCGCGACAAGACCAACAGCGAAACGGCCTGGCAGTTCGCCAAAGCCTGTTTCGAACGCGCTGACTTCTCCACCAACGATACGCAACGCGCCGCCCTCGCCGAACTCGGCATCGCCGCCAGCAAACACGCCGTCGCGCTCGATACCAATTCCGCCGCCGCCTACTTCTACCTCGGCGTGAACCTCGGCCAAATGGCCCGCACGAAACTCTTCTCCGCGCTCGGCTTGCTCGACGAAATGGAAGCCGCTTGGGAAAAGTCCATCGCGGTCAATCCCAAGTTTCACTACGCCGCCGCCGAACGTTCGCTCGGCCTGCTCTACCTTGACGCCCCCGGCTGGCCCATCAGCCTCGGCAGTCGCAGCAAGGCGCGCAAACATCTTCAGCAAGCCACGAAGCTCGTGCCTGATTATCCCGAGAACCACCTTTGCTGGCTCGAAGCGCAATTGAAATGGGGCGAAGCCAAATTGGTGAAAACCCAGCTCTCCAATATTGAAGCCATCCTGCAATCCGCGCGCACCAACTTCACGGGCGCAACGTGGTCGCGCGACTGGGAAGACTGGGAAGTCCGCTGGAAACGCATCCGCGCTAAAGCCGGTTCCACGTCGAACGCCCGGAGTCCGCGCGACGAGAGATAAGCCAAACGCCTTCCGCTCCTCCGCTACAGGTCCAGTTCCATATACACCACATCCTCCAGCGGATTGTGTCGGTAGGCGTCGATTCGCCGGAAACCCAGCGCCTCGTAGAGCGCAATCGCTGGTTCCATGCGCCCCAACGTATCAAGCCGCATCGCTCGATAACCAATCGTCCGGGCGGCCGCGATGAGTCGCTCCGTCAATGCGCGACCGATGCCTTGCCCTCGAAACGCCGGCCGCACGAACAATCGTTTCATCTCGCACACACCTTCCGCGAAGAAACGCAACGCTCCGCACGCGGCTAGTTGTCCATCTGAGTGCGCCAGAAACAATCGTCCCAAGGGAAGCGAATACGCGCCAGGCAATCCCGCCAGTTCCTCCTCGAAGTTCTGAAAGCACAAATCGATCGCCGAGTCCGCCGCGTATTCCCGGAACAACTCGCGCACCAGTGCCAGTTCTCGATCGGATGTTGCCTGCGTGATCGTCGTCATCGAGCCGTTCGCACCTACGTGCCGGATTTATCCGAGCCATCACGACCGCTGTGCAGGCCAAGCTGCGCCAGTTTCTCGCGCATCTTCAGACGCGTGACACCGAGCCAGCGCGCGGCCTTCGCCTGGTTGCCGCCGGCAAGGCGGATCGCCTGCGAGAACAACTCCGGCTCCAGATCGGAAATCATCTTCCAATACACGTTTTCCACCTCGCTGTTCTGCGCGCGGTTCAGCAGGTCCGCGATGTAGACGGCGTGGCTTTGCGTCGCGCTCGTCGTCGGTCGCTTCGTCCGGGCGATGACCTGACGCACATGATCGAGACTCACGGCGAACGGTCGCGCGATGAGCAGCGACTGACGCACGACGTTCTCCAATTCGCGCACATTGCCCGGCCACGGTTGCGATTGGAGGAACGCGATCACCTCGGGCTGCACCGAGGGATTCTCCACGCCGAGCTCCACCGCGTAGCGCTGGATGAAATACTTCACGAGCTCCGGAATGTCCTCCGCGCGATCGCTCAACGCGGGCATGTGAATCGTCGCGACACTCAGCCGGTAATAAAGATCCTCGCGGAACTCCTTCTCCTGAATCGCCGCTTCCAAATCGCGGTGCGTCGCCGCAATGACGCGCACGTCCACCGGGATCACCTCGTCGCCGCCGACGCGCTGGATGCAACGCTCCTGCAGCACGCGCAGCAACTTCGCCTGCGTGTCAGGATGCAGGTCGCCAATCTCATCAAGGAACAGCGTGCCACCATTCGCCTGCTCGAAGCGCCCGATGCGCCGCGCCTGTGCGCCGGTGAACGCGCCACGCTCGTGACCGAACAGTTCACTCTCCAGCAACGGCTGTGGAATCGCCGTGCAGTTCACCGCGATGAATGGTTTGGCCGCACGGTCGCTATGCTGGTAAATCGCCCGCGCCACGAGTTCCTTGCCCGTCCCCGTCGCGCCGCGAATGAAAACCGTGACCGGTGTGGCCGCCACGCGCCCGATCTCCTTATACACCGCCTGCATCGCGCGACTGTTGCCGACAATAGCAAAGCCCTTGGTCTGCGCAGGACCAACCTCCACCGATTCCGACATCAGCCGCGAGCTCTTCACCGCGGCGCCGACGACATCGAGCAACTCATCCACCTCGAACGGTTTTGTCAGGTATTCGCATGCGCCGAGCTTCGTCGCTTCAATCGCCGTTTCCGTCGTGCCGTGCGCGGTCATGAGCACGATGGGCAGCTTGGGTTCCACAACGTGCAACTTCGCGACGAGTTCGAGCCCACTCAATCCGGGCAGCTTGAAATCCGTGAGCACGAGATCGTAGTCCTTGCTTCCGGCCTGCGTGAGCCCCGTGTCGCCGCGCGGGATCAAGTCCACGTCGTAGCCCTCGGCCCGGAGCACCTTTTGCAGGGAAGGCCCGGTGCTGGCGTCGTCTTCAATGAGCAGGATTCGCGCTTTCATCGTTTGTCACCCGGGGCAGCACGAGACTGAACGTCGTGCCACGATTGGGCTCGGTGGAATAGTGAATGAAGCCGCCGTGCTTCTCAATGATGCGCGACGCGATGGAAAGCCCGAGCCCGGTGCCGCCTTCCTTCGTCGAGAAGAACGGATCGAAGATGCGCTTCTCGACCTCGGGCGGAATCCCTTTGCCGGTGTCCGCGACATCAATCGTCACCATCGGCTGATCTGGTGCGCTTGGTGAAGCGCCTTCGCGGCGGACGCGCAACGTGATCGTTCCATTCTGACCAATGCTCTCGGCGGCATTCTGCACGAGGTTGATCAACACCTGCTGAATCTGCTGGCGGTCCGCGCGCACGAGCGTCGCGTCGTCGGCTTCGAGTTTCAGTTCAATCGACTTCTGATCCAGCACTGTGCGCAAGAGGTCGCGCACTTCGGTCAGGATCGATTCGATCGGAACCAGCTTGGCCTCGGGCTGCGATGGTCGCGCAAACTGAAGGAAGTCCTTCACGATGCGCTCCAGCCGGTTGATCTCGTTGTTGATGACTTCCACGTCCTCGTTCTCGCCGAAGCCCTCGGGCAGCGCCTGCTTCAGGCTGAACAGGCGGAACTTGATCGCCGTGAGCGGATTCCGGATCTCGTGTGCCACACCCGCCGCCAGCACGCCGAGCGACGCCAGCTTTTCCTGCCGTGCCAGCAACGCCTCGCGCTGGCTGAGCTTCACGCGCAGCGGCGCCACAAACGCGCGGAACATCAGCGCCGCCGCCGAACCAACCAGCGCCGCGAAGAGCACCAGCGAAACGACCAGCATGGTCTGCAACACACCAAGCGCCGCGCCAGACGAATCGAAGAAACGATTGAGCGCAACGTTCTGCGCCTGCACCAGTTTGTCCGCCAGCGCGAGCAACGGCGCGGACTTGGCCGCAAGTTCATCGCGCAATCTCGCCGCCGTGTCCTTGCGGATGCCACGGAGACCGCGCTCCAGCAGCGGTTCGCTTTCCGCGACGTAACGCTCGTAGGTTTTGCCAATCTCCTCGATGAGATCGCGCTCAGTGCTTGTGGTGAGCTGCGAGCGCGTCTTCTTGATCCGGTTCGCGAGGGCCGCGGCATCGCGCTGGAAACTCTGGCGCTCCGTTGCGTCTTCCGAGAGCTCGAACCGAAACAGCGCTCCGTCCATCCGCAGCACCGTTTCGCGCAGATACACACCAAGGTAGAAGCTTTCCAGGTTGGCCTCCTTGAAATCTTTTCTCAGGCGTTCGAGCTGACGCCAGGTGTTTACTTCCACGAAGGCCACGAGGCCAATCGTCAGCGCGAGCAGCGCGGAAAATCCGATGAGACGCCACCGCGTTCCCACCTCGCGTTCGCTGGCACTGGTTGAATCACCGTTGGAACAAATTGTTTCACTCATAGGCTCGCTCGCATTTTCAAGAACTGCGTTTCGCAGCGGATTCGGCCTGTTTTCCTGCAAAATCTCCGGCTGGCACACCAACCGCTAAAGGCATCTCGAAGCTCAAAGCTAGTTCCATGCGCGACACATCGACATTACGAAAACAAAACTCTGACGCAGCAAAAACTCTCACCTAACCCTCACCCGTTATGGATCCACTTCCCCCCATCCCCACTCCGTTCGCGATGCGCTGGCGCGAGTTTCGCATCCGCCATCTGCCGGTCGTAGGCTTCGCCGTCATCATGATCTCGATCGTCGTTCTCTGGCGCAACGCCGGCATCACGAGCTTCATGGCCGGCGTGGCGGAAGGCGTTCGTTCCACCGTTTCCAGCCCGCAAATCGGCGTCATCCAGCAGTTGAACGTGCAGCCCTACCAGATGGTTCAGGCTGGCGATCCGATTGCGATCATTCTGCCGAAGGATCCGCGCGTGGACATGGATCTCTTCCAATCCCAGCTCCAGATCTCGCGCCTGCGCCTGCAACCTTCGGTCGCCGAGCAGAACGCGATGAACTTCGAGGGCATCCGCGTGGACCTGCTGCGCACGAAGTCCGAACTCGCCATCGCGAAGGTGAATCTCGAACGCGCCGAGAACGAAGTCCGGCGCAACGAACCGCTCTTCAAGCAGAAGCTCGTCTCCGAGGACATCTACGACATCAGCCTGAAGTCCCGCGACCTCTACCGCGCGGAAATCGAGGCCAAGAGCAACGCCGTGGCGCAGATCGAAGAGCGCCTGAACGCGCTGAACTCACTCGGCGTTCCGCACACGCTCAACACCAACGACATCGCCTACCAGTTGCTTAGCCAGTTGGATGCGCTCCAGCACAACGCCGTGAGCAATTGGGGCCCCATCGTCCTCCGCGCACCGATCAGCGGCATGGTGGGAATGATCTACCGCCAACAAGGCGAAAACGTCGTCGCTGGCGAACCGCTCGTTTCGATTAACGGCAACTGGTCAGACCGCATCGTTGCCTACATGCGTCAGCCGTACTACGTCGACCCGATGGTCGGCATGTCCGTGCATGTAACCACGCGCGAGCGCAAGGCCAAGAAGTTCTGGTCCGAAATCACCCAGGTCGGCGCACAGGTGGAAACCATCACCAATACGCTCGGCTTTGTGCGGACCGGCTACATGGTGGACGTCGGTCTGCCCATCGTCATCGACATCCCGAAGGGCACGCAGATTCGCCCGGGCGAAACCGTGGACATCGTCTTCCGCGCCAAGGCTTCCGACCGGCCGTTGATTCCCGTCAACCAACCCGCCACCGCACCGTCAACCGCGCCCGCCGCACCGGCTGCTTCCGTGAAAGAACACGCGGCTCGCGCACTCATGGAGTAACACCCTTATGAAACAAGTCATCCTCTCCCTCTCGATGTTCCTCGCGGTCGGCACCGCAGCCATCTACGTGTCACAGCCGGGTGCCAACGGCGAGACGTGCTACACCGGCATGTGCGACGCGTCCGCCGTCGTCTCGCTGAACGAGGAGTACTTCGCCGTCGCCGACGACGAGCAAAGCGTCATCCGCGTCTACTCGCGTCATCAGGGCGGAGCGCCCGCGCACCTGTTGAACGTCGCTCCGTTTCTCGGTCTCCCGCGCAAGGCGGCGGAAGTGGACATCGAAGGCGCCGCGCGACTTGGCCAGCACGTCTTCTGGATTTCCTCCCACGGCTGTAATGCCGCCGGCAAGGAACAGCCCAGTCGCCGCCGCTTCTTCGCCACGACCGGAAGCGTCACCAACGGCCGGATCGATTTCCAACCTGTTGGGCGTCCCTACTCCGCGCTTTTGCAAGATCTCGCGAGCGATCCGCGCCTCGCGCAATTCGATCTCGCCGCCGCGGCCCGGCGTGTGCCGAAGTCCCCGGACGCGCTCAACATCGAAGGGCTTTGCGCCACGCCGGACGGAAATCTGCTGATCGGCTTCCGTAATCCCATCCCGCAAGGCAAGGCGCTCCTCGTTCCGTTGCTCAATCCGGTCGCGCTGATCAGCGGAACCGACCGCGCGAAGTTCGGCGAGCCAGTGCTGCTCGATCTCGATGGACTCGGCATCCGCAGCATTTCGTTCCGGAACGATCGCTACTGGATCGTCGCCGGTTCCTACGACGGCGGCGGACGCTCGCGACTCTACGAATGGTTCGGCGGCGAAGACATGCCGCGCCCGATGGCGGTGCCTGAGTTCGCCGAATTGAACCCGGAGGCCATCACCTTCTTCGAAGACGCGGACGGCACCCATCTCTGGGCCGGCAGCGATGACGGGACACGCAAGATTAACGGCGTCGACTGCAAGCGGCTCAAAGATCCGCGCCAGAAGCAATTCCGCGCCGTGACCGTTCCACTTTGATTCTCATTCCACCAGACACCAGCAGATGAAGCTTGGCCTGTCCTCACCCCATCAAGCCAATGAACAACCAGATCATTACCGACACACCCCGGCAACACATCCCCATCACTTTCATTCCCGACGAATCATCAGTCATCCCTCTCCGCTCGAATTCCGGGGAACACGGACGGGACAACGCAGTGGCGTCTGGTAAACCGCGGCGGACGAGAGCATTCCTGGGTGAACCGGCCCCGTTGGGCCGTGAATGCTGCGTTCGCAGTTCCGTCCGTGTTCCCCGGGATTCGAACGCCCCGCAGTGGCGGCTGCGCGCAACAGCCATCGCGCTGGCAGTTGTGATCGGTAGTTTCGTCGGCTCCGCCCGCGCCGAAACCGCAGCGACTCCCGGCGTCCAGAAGTTAACCCTGCGCGACGCCACGCAAGCTGCGCTGCTGAACAACCGCATGTTGCAGATCGAGCGCATCAATCCCGAAGTGGCGCGCATGGATATCAAAGCCGCCTACGGTTACTACGATCCGCTGCTCGTCTTGCAGGGTCGTCGCGAGAACGTGAGCGATTCCGGCGCATTTGATCCGGCCAACCCCGCTGTCGATTCGGGTTTCGAGTCCGAGTCTGACGTCGCCAACCTGGGCTTGACCGGGTTCCTTCCCTCCGGCCTCACCTACAATCTCGGCGGCACCTACGGCCACAGCCGCGGCTCGCGAAATTTCCTGGACTTCGATTCCTTCCGCGTCAACGCCAGCATCTACCTGCAGCAACCGTTGCTGAAGAATTCATGGATCGATCTCCCGCGTCTCACCATCCGCGTGAACAAGCGCAACCTGCAGATCTCGGAATACGGCGTTCACTTCGTGGCGATGAGCGTGCTGAACCTTGTCCAACAGGGTTACTACGATCTCGCCGCCGCCTCGGAGAATCTCCAGGTGCAGCACGAACTGTTGTCCATGCGGCAGCAGTTCCTGAACGGCATCCAGAAGCAGATCGAGTTCGGCAAGATGACCATCCTGGAACAACGCGTCGCCGAATCGCAGCTCGCTAAGGTCCGCACGGATCTCATCGCCTCCAGCAACGCCGTGGCGCTCGCGGCCAACCAGCTCCGCAACGTGATGGGCGTCACCGCGACGAACTGGACGGAAGACTGGATCACTCCCGGCGATAACTTGATGGTCGTAAGCCAGACATTCGACCGCACGGAAAGTTCACAGCGCGGTCTGAGTCTGCGCCCCGACCTCAGCCAGATAACGAAGAGCCTCGAAAACGCGGAACTCGCTCGTCGCTTCCATCGCAACCAGCTCTTTCCCTCACTCGACGTCATCGGCTCCTACGGCCGGCGCGGTGCGAGTTCCGTGCAGGCCTTCCCGCCTGACGAGCCCACTGCTTCGCGTGGTGATGCCTTCGACCAGATTGCACGAGGTGACGCGCCCAGCGACATGATTGGACTCATCTTCTCCGTCCCGCTCACGCGCACGGCGGAACGTGCGAACTTTCGCGCAAGCAAGGAGCTGAAGAAACAGGCCGAGCTGCTCGTGAAGCAGAAGGAGGAATTGATTCTGCGCGAAGTCTCCGACGCGATTCACACCGCGCGCTACAGCCTCGACCGTTATCGCGCCGCGCGCGAATCGACCGACTCCGCTCGCAACGCGCTGAAAGCGGAGGAGGACAAGTTGGCCGGAGGCAAGAGTGACGTCATCTTCGTGCTTCAGTTCCAGCAGGATCTCGCCGCCGCTCAATCCGTCGAGATCACCGCGAAGCACGATTACCTGAAGGCCGTCGCGCAGCTCTACTTCGCCGAGGGAAGCATCCTCGAGCGGAACAACATTCACGTGGAGTTCAAATAGGCGTCGCGTATGAGAACGGGCGTTCTTCGTAAAATCGATGCTGGTCGGGCGCGCCGCGCCGCGCGCGCCGCTTGCGACAGTCTGTCAAAAAAGTTGCCCCAGTTCTTAGAATGTTTCCGGCGCGCGCGGAGCGACGCGCCCTACCTTTTTGCTGATCTGCGATGCGTTCTTATGAGAAGCGCTCTCGTTGCCCTCGCGTTGTTCCTCGCTCACTCGTCTGCCCGGTCGCAGACGAATGTTGCCGAAGGAGTCGTCCAGGTCGGGAACATCACCCACTTCGCGATCTCGGAAGGCTCCGGCCTCGCCGCCAGTAGCCGTTACACCAACGTGGTCTGGACGCACAACGACGGCGGCTACCAGTTCCTCTTCGCGGTCAATCGCGCCGGTGATTACCTCGGCGCATTTCAGGTCACCGGCGCGAACTTGATCGACTGGGAAGCCGTCTCCTCCGACGGTAACGGCAATCTCTACCTCGCCGACATCGGCGGGAACGGAATCGAACGCACTCACGTTGCTGTGCATCGCCTGCGCGAGCCGAATCCCGCTGACCGCTTCGGCAACGCCGAAGTGAACAAGACGTGGTATCTCCGCTTCCCCGGTCTGAAGGAGGATTGCGAAGCGTTCTTCGTGTTGAACGATTACGGCTACCTGATCACCAAGCCGCGCACGAACGATCAAGTCACGATGTTTCGCTACCCGCTGGCGAGCGGTGGACGTTCCGTGTTGCTCGAAGAGGTAACGAAGATCTCCGTCACCGCCGCCGTGACGGATGCTGGAATCTCCGCAGACAAACAACGCCTCGGCCTCGTAACCACTGAGGGCGTTTACCTCTACTTCATCAATGGAAACCCAGCGTCCTTGCAGACAGCCGAACGTGAGTTCACGAGGTTCCCGAATGACTTCATGGAAGGCGGCACGTTCGTGGACGGCGGATTCCTCGCCAGCGCCGAAACGCGCGAGCTGTGGCTGTTCACCAACTCGAACTTCGTCTGCACGTCTCCGCCGAACTTCACCCTCGTGCCCGCGGATCGCTCCGTGCAACTCGGCAGCAACATCGAGCTCGAAACGGAAGTCGAGGGCTGCCCCAAACCTGTCTTTCAATGGACGTTCAACGGCGCACCATTCGCCGGCGGAACCAATTCCACGCTGACGTTGCCCTCCATCACAGTGAACGACGCCGGAACGTATCAGCTCACCGCCTCGAACGTCTTTGGCGTCATCACCACGAGCGTCACGCTGACCGTCCGCACCAAGCCCGATCTCCGCATCACCGAAGTCATGCCGAACGCCGCCCTGGATGCCACCGTGCCCACGTCCGACTGGTGGGAACTCACCAGCTTTGAGTCGCAGCCCGTCGATCTCACCGGCTGGCGTTTCAATGACAGCAACGGCGGGTTGTTCGATCCGTATGCCTTCACCGCCGGCCCCATCATCGCGCCCGGCGAAACCATCGTCTTCATCGAGAACCTGACCGCTGCCGAGTTCCGCAACTGGTGGGGCGAAACCAATCTTCCCACCGGCCTGCAAATCATCAGCTACTCCGGCAGCGGCCTGAGCTTCCGCATCACCGGCGACACGCTCTTCTTCTGGGACAACATCAGCACCGATCCGAACGACACCGTCTCCCGCGCCGATTTCGGCATCGCGGACACCGGCGTGACCTTCAACTACGAGCCGATCACGCAACTCTTCGGCGCGAAGAGCGTACTCGGCAGCAATGGCGTCATCCGCGCTGTCTCCAGCTCCGACATCGGTTCCCCCGGTCGCATCGCCGCGCCGCCGCCTGATCCGACACCTGGAACCAACACACCGCCCGCGCAACCAATCGCCGTAGGCTCACTCGCTGGCGACAATATCCGCATCGAGTTCGACGTCATCGCGGGCTTCCGCTACACGCTCGAAGTTCGCGACGATCTCGCCGCTGGAGCATGGACGCCCATCGGAATTTCCCACCAAGCGACCGCCAACGAGAGAACGTTCCTCGAAGTCTCTCGCACTCCTGCAACGCGCTTCTTCCGCATCCGCGTGGAGTAATCAGAACCCCACGGCTTGCTTCAAGCGCTCGAAGAGCACCTTCTGCGTTTCCGGCGAGAAGTGGTTGTAGTCATCGAGCTCTTCAAACTTCAATGCGTCCTTTGCGACATGAAGTTCGTAAACATGCCGGGCGTCCTCCACGCACGCGCGCACATCGGCGAGCGTCGCCTGTGAATCGACCTTCGGGGCAAACACCATCGCCTGCCGTGGCGCGATCATGCCAA
This sequence comes from uncultured Bifidobacterium sp., assembly GCA_964491875.1. Lineage (GTDB taxonomy): Bacteria > Verrucomicrobiota > Verrucomicrobiia > Limisphaerales > JADJPG01 > JADJPG01. The sequence goes on along the minus strand of CAZBIC010000003.1, from coordinate 63,786 downwards.
GCACTTCGTGGTAGTCGTAAGGAATGTGTTCCTCGTGACCGGCAAACGCACCGAGCTTGGGCACCAGCGGCAGCCACGCCGCCCAGCGCGCGATTCCGCCCGTGCCCTTGTCCGGCGTGTCCGAACGCATCGGCGTGAAGCCCGCGACGGACACCACGCCCGCGATCCGATCATCCAACGCGCCCGCATGCAGCGCCGCCATGCCGCCCGTTGCGTATCCCAGCAACCAGATGCGGCGCGAGTCGATGAAGTCCACCGCCCGCATCGCCTCCACCGCCGCAAGCGTGTCTTCGACGTGTTTCCCGAGCAGCGACCATTCCGGGTAACGCTGGTAGAAGTTCTTCACCTCTTCGAGCCGCGATCCGCTTCCTACCTGGTCGAACGCAAACACCGCACAACCCATTCGCGCCAAAGCCAGATGCGGCGCGTCACCACGTCGATAAGCCGGCAAGTAACCCGTGGGGACCGAGATCGGATGGAGCCAGATCACGACGGGCAGCTTCGTCGCCGCGCGATCCGCGTTCGTCGGAAAGTAGAGATCGCCCGCGACGTAGTTGCCGAAGTTGATTGAGCGCTTCGCCAACCCGGCCGGCAGTGCGGCACGGCCCAGCATGGTCGCGAGGTGTGGACGTTCCGCGCCGTAATCGCCCGGAGCGCTCTCGGCAAATGACGGCGCCTCACCCAGCGCCCAGAGAATGCGTTCGCGGATTACCTCGCGCTTCTTCGTCCAGACATCGGTGATCTTGATCTCGCCACCGACGGCGTCCGTCATCAGCGGCCCGAGCCCGTTCGTTGGAAAACTGAGCGGATCGATTGGCTCCTCATGCAGCTTCTGCCAGTCGGCGTATGTCGGGAAGATGATGCAGTCCGGCAGACCGAATTGCTTCCGGCCAAACACGCTGTCCAGCCAGTCCACGTACGCCTCGATGTCCTCCACGCGTGTCTCGTGTCCGCCGGAACGATACCTCAGATTGAAATCACCGGCCTTGTTTTGCAGCGCATAGGCGCGTTGCGCGGAACGATACGTGTGTTCCACCGCCCAGATGCTTTCCACATTGTCATGGAGCGCGGAGGAAATCAGGCACGGCCGCGGCGCGATGCACGCGATGAGCCCGGATTGATCCACCGGCAGCTTGCTCTCGCGTCCCGCAAAGAATCGCAGTCGCGGATGCAGCCAGTCCGGAAACGCCCGCGTGATGTTCTCGATCCCTTCGCCGAACTGCGTCTCCGAAAACAAGCGATAGGAACACGCGCCGCCCGCGCCGGAGCTGCTGGAGATGACGGCGTTGACACGAACATCAAACGCCGCGCCGATCAGCGACGTCTTCCCATTACGTGAATGGCCCACCAGCGCGATCTGGTTCGTGTTCACCATCGGCAGCGTGTGTAGATAATCGATGCAACGGCTCGCCGCCCACGCGCGACGCGTGAGCTTCGTCCAATCGCTCGACGGCCAGACCGCACGCCACGCATCCGTGTCGTCCCGTGAATCCGCACCGGCGTAGACCACGCCGATATAACCCCGGCTCACCGCCACAAGCGCCCAGCGTCGATGCGTGTCCTGAGTCATGAACACCGGGAACGGCCCTTTGCCATTCGGCACGATCACCTCCAGATGCAGCTTCGCCGCGTGGCTCGGGCCAAACTCAAGCGTCACATCCTGCACCGTGGAGCCCGCCTCCACTCGTTGATTGAACTCCGCGACGCGCGTGTTCCCTGGCGACGCCGGCCAGGTGCCCGTCACGTAGAATTGAAACAGCGCCTGTAATTCCGCGCGACGTTTGAGCCAATCCTCGATCTTCACCTCGCGCCCGTTCGTGAACCGCAGCGGGTCGGGCAGGAAGGGAATCGTCGGCAGCACGTTGAAGTTCGGCGGCATTGTACCCGACGCCACCAACCACTTCTCCCACGGCTCGCTCTTGGGTAGGAGACGAAGCATCTCCTTCAACTGCGCCTTCTGCTCATCCGTCGCCGGTGGCCGAACGGGCGCCGGCGCACCCATTAACGTCAGCGTCCACAGCAAACATCCCAGGCTGGCGACCAAAGATTTCATGCGCGGCACGCTACTGCCATCCCGCCCACCGGCGCAACCGCTCACGCACAGAAAACAGCTGTCAACAGCGCAGGCGGGCCACTACTCCAATAGTTGCATTGGCAGAACGTCCGGAAGGCACAATACTTCCTCCACGCCCGACCCCGGCGCCATTGTGACCGAACGCTCAACTGCCATTTCAGATTTCGAACCCGTCTTCCGCGCGCGGGGATTAACCAAGACCTACGGTGCCGGCACTGCCGAAGTCCGCGCGCTCGCGGGCGTCGATCTCGATCTATATGCCGGAGAACTCATCGTGTTGCTCGGGCCATCCGGCAGCGGCAAGACCACGTTGCTGAATCAGATCGGCGGACTCGACGTGCCGACTTCGGGCGAATTGTGGTATCGCGACCTGGATCTCACCCACGCCAACGAGGCTCAGCTCACACGCTATCGGCGCGACAGCGTGGGGTTCATCTTCCAGTTCTACAATCTCATCCCCAGCCTTACCGCCCGCGAGAACGTCGCACTCATCACTGAGATCGCCCGCGACCCGATGCCGCCCGAGCAGGCGCTCGAGATGGTCGGCCTTGCGCCGCGCCTCGATCACTTTCCGGCCCAGCTCTCCGGCGGTGAACAGCAACGCGTCGCCATCGCCCGCGCCATCGCCAAGCGCCCGGAAGTTCTCCTCTGCGACGAACCCACCGGCGCGCTCGACGTGAAGACCGGCATCGTCGTGCTGGAAGCGGTTGAGCGCGCGAACCGCGAGCTCGGCACGCTCACCGTCATCATCACGCACAACGCCGTCATGGCCGGCATGGCCGATCGCGTGATCCATTTCTCCGACGGCAAGGTGCATCACATCCACCGCAATGAACGCCGCGTGGAGGTGTCGAGCCTCAATTGGTGATGATGAAGACGGATCGACTAACGCGACACGCCCGGAAGATTCCCGGCAGGAGGAGTAACCGACAGGATGTGAACCTGTCGCCCAAGGTGCTCAGGCCAATACGTCACAACCCAGATGCCGAATCGCCGGACTTGAAGCGGGCGACCGCTGGAATCTTGGATGATGAATTCGCCTTCGAGGAAGGGATTCTCCGCCAGTTGGTCGAAGATACGAAGCAACGTCTCACGTTGTTTCTTGGTGGAAAGACTGAACCGTTCCAACACCGCCGCATCGACGGTGTATGTGTAGGGCGAAATCACCTGCCTTCAGAGGACAGACGTTCGTGCGTTTCCTTTAGGGCAGCAGCGGAATATCCCTGCCCGGCTAGAGATCGATCCAAGCGCCGGCCCAACTCCGTCTGCCACTCTGGATCACTCTTGAGCGTCTGCCAGTTGAGGTATGCAGCCAAATCCAACCGCTCTTCATCGGTAAGCTCGTCCACTGCTCGTTTCAATTCAGCAACACTCATGGTTGATACTATCTGTTATCGGCTTTACCCGGTCAACTTGAACGTCTGCCGCGTTCGCGTTCCCCGCTGAGATGCTCGCCCACCTCGACCGCAAACTCCTCCGCGACCTGCGCCGCATGAAAGGCCAGGCCATCGCGGTATCGCTCGTAATGGCGTGCGGGCTGGCGATGCTCATCATGTCGCGCAGCCTCATCCATTCGCTGGAGAGCACGCGCGAGGAATACTACCGTGCCCATCGCTTCGCCGATGTCTTCGCCGGACTCAAACGCGCCCCGCTTTCGCTCGCTGAACGCATTCGCACAATCCCCGGCGTCGCGGCCGTTGAGCCCGGCGTTTCCGTCCAGGTCACGCTCGACATCTCCGGACTCGACGAACCTGCCACCGGCCTCGTCCGTTCCGTGCCAGACTTCCGCGAGACGGAGCTGAACCGCCTCTTCCTCCGCGCCGGCGAATGGCTCAAGCCCGGTCGCCGCGGCGAAGTGCTCGTGGGCGAAGCCTTCGCGGAGGCGAACCATCTCAAGCCCGGCGACAACATCACCATGGTGATCAACGGGCGCCTCCAGAAGTCGCGCATCTCCGGCATCGTTCTCTCGCCCGAATACATCTTCGAATCGCGACCCGGCTCCGCGCTGCCCGACAACCGCACCTACGGCATTTTCTGGATGCCTTACGAAGAACTCGCCAACGCCTATGACCTGGACGGCGCGTTCAATTCCGCCGTGCTCTCGCTCGCGCCCGGAGCCAGCGAACGCAACATCATCGCGGAACTGGATCGCCTCCTCCTACCTTACGGCGGACGCGGCGCGCACGGTCGCTCGGATCATCCGTCGCACATCCGCGTCTCGGACGAAATCCGCGTGCTGACCATCCTTTCGTTCGGTTTCCCGCTCGTCTTTCTCAGCGTCGCCGCGTTCATGACCAACGCCGTGCTCTCGCGTCTCCTCGCGCTGCAACGCGACCAGATCGCCATCCTCAAAGCCTTCGGCTTTGCGAATCGCGACATCGCGTTTCACTACCTCAAGTTCGCGTTTGCCTTCGTCATCGTCGGCACCATCGCGGGCGCGCTCGGCGGCATCGGACTCGGCTCGCAGCTCGTGCAGATGTACAAGATGTTCTTCCGCTTCCCGGCACTCGGCTTCGACCTCGATTACTCCGCGCTCGGCACCGCGCTCATCGTCGCCGCGTTTGCCGCCACGCTCGGCGTGCTCAGCTCGGTGCGCCGCGCTGCCAAGCTCCCGCCCGCCGAAGCCATGCGCCCGGAGCCGCCCGCGAACTACCGTCCGTCGCTCATCGAACGCACCGGCATCGCGCACTTTTTCTCGAACACCTTCCGCATCGCCGTCCGCAATCTCGAACGCAAGCCGATGCAGGTTTTCTTCACCGTCGCCGGACTTGCGCTCGCCACGGGCATTCTCATCATCCCGAATTGTTTCCGCGATAGCGTCGGGCAGATCCTCGAGTTCCAGTGGGACACCGTGCAACGCCAGGACGTGAGCATCGGCCTCGTCGAACCGGACAGCGAGTCCGCCAAGTTCCCGCTCCGCCAGCTGCCCGGCGTGATGAGCATCGAGCCGTTCCGCTACGCGTTCGCGCGAATTCACTTCGGCCAGCGTCGCCGCCAGCTCGCCATTCAAGGCGTCGATCCCGACGGCGTCCACCAGCGCGTGATCGACGCGAACTATCGCATCGTCGAAGTGCCGGCCGAAGGGATGGTTGTGTCCTCAAAGCTCGCCGAAGTGCTCGGCGCGAAGCTCGGCGATCAAGTCACCGTCGAGTTCCTCGAAGGCCGCCGCCGCAAGGTGAACGTACCGCTCGTCGGTTTCAGCGAAGACTTTGCCGGACTCGTCGCGCACATGGACCGACGCGCGTTGAACCGGCTCCTCGGCGAAGGCGACATCATTACCGGCGCGAGCTTCCGCGTGGATGGCTTGCGCTGGCAGGAGTTTCTCCGAGAGTTGAAGGAACAGCCGCGCGTGAGCTGGGTGGTCGTGAAGGAATCGCTCCGCGCGAACTTCCGCAAGACCACCGCCGCGAGCATCGGGCTGATTCAAACCATCTACCTCACGTTCGCGACCATCGTGGCCTTTGGCGTGGTTTACAACAACGCGCGCATCTCGCTCGCCGAACGCGGACGCGAGCTCGCCACGCTGCGCGTCATCGGCTTCTCACAACGCGAAGTCGGCGGCGTGCTCGTCACGGAACTCGTCATCCTCTCGCTCATCGCAGTACCGCTGGGGCTGGCCTTCGGGACGTTCCTCGCCACCGGTATTCTGCAGGCGGTGAACACCGAAACGGTCCGCCTCCCTACCGTCTTCACCCTGCGCAACTACGCCTTCGCGGTGTCGGTGGTCGCGACGGCCTCGACACTCTCCGCGCTCGTCGTGCTGCGCACCTTGAAGAACCTCGACCTCGTGAGCGCCTTGAAGGCACCGGAATAGAGATGAAGAACCGCGCCATAGAATTCCGTCCGCGCCGTAGGCCAATCCCAAAGGGATTGCGGCCTCCAGCCCAAGGTTGGAGCGAAGCGACTACCTTGGGTCGAGCCGGCCAGAGCAAACAACCCCAACGGGGTTGCGACCGAGTCGTCCCGCTTGATTTTTCTGCAACCCCGTTGGGGTTGATTACACTTCGCACCCATTTGACCCAGGGTAGCTCCTGCGTCGCAACCCTGGGCCTAGCGCCTGAATCCCGTTGGGATTCTTTCCGCATCGCTTTCTCATGAACCCGACCACTCCTTCTCCGAAACGCACAAACGCCAACGGCCATCGTCGGCGCAGCTGGCTGCCCTACCTCAGCGTCATCGTACTCGTCGCCCTCATCGTCGCCGGACTCTGGCCCAAGCCCGCGCCGGTCGAAACCGCGCGCGTCTCCGTTGGCAAACTCCGCGCCACCGTGAACGAGGAAGGCAAGACTCGCATCCGCCAGCGCTACGTCGTCTCCGCGCCCGTCGCCGGACAGGTCCGCCGCATTCCGTTCAAGGCCGGCGCCGAGATTACCTCCACCCAGACCGTCGTAGCCGTGATTGATCCGATCAGCCCCGCGCTGCTCGACGCCCGCACGCGCACGCTCGCCGAAGCCAAGCGCGACAGCGCCGCCGCGCAACTCGAACGCGCCAAGGCCCAGCAGAAATATGCCGCCAGTGAACTGCGCCGGAACGAAAAGCTCTATCAGGAGAAAACCGTGTCCACGCAGGAACTGGAGCAAATCCAGTGGCGCGAAACCTCGGCCGCCCGCGAACTCACCGCCGCCGAAGCCGCGCTACGCCAGGCCGAAGCCGAACTGCTGGAGTTCTCGAACTCGACCGCGGCCACCCGCCCGCCCATCGAACTAAATTCGCCGGTAACCGGTCGCGTGTTGAAAGTCTTCGAGGAAAGCTCGCGCGCGGTTGTCGTCGGCACGCCGCTTCTGGAAATCGGTGACCCGAACGATCTCGAAGTCATCATTGAAGCGCTCTCCCGCGACGGCGCGATGATCAAACCGGGCACGCCCGTGGAGCTGGAACAATGGGGCGGACCCGAACCGCTGCAGGCCACCGTGCGCTTCGTGGAACCCGCCGCGTTCACGAAAGTCTCCGCACTCGGCGTCGAGGAACAGCGCGTCTATGTCGTGGCTGATTTGCTCACGCCCGTCGCCCAGCGCGGCAGTCTCGGAGACAACTTCCGCGTCGAGGCGCGCATCATCACTTGGCAGAAGGAGCAGGCGTTGAAGGTGCCGAACGGCGCCATCTTTCGTCGTGGTGACCAGTGGCACGCCTACGTCATCGCCGGCGATCACGCCGAGCTCCGCCCGGTGAAAGTCGGCCGCGCCAGCACGACCGAGACGGAGATTCTCGAAGGCCTGAAGGAAGGCGATGAAGTAATCCTCTACCCCGGCGACCGCATCAAAGACGGCCTGCGCATCAGCGTGGTGAAGATGTGAGCTCGCTGACAGTTGAAGCTAGGGCGCGGCGCTCCGCGCGCGTCGTTCGTCAAAGTCAGCATCCAAGCAGCGCGCGCGGAGCGACGCGCCCTACCATGATCTGTCTTCCTGGCACTTCGATCTACTGAGCGCCGTTGTCCCGGCGATACGCCTCCGCGAGCAGCGTCACCGGATGCGCGACGCGCAGCGGCAGGCCTTCCTTCTTCGCGCCATTCACGATCTGCAGCAGGCAGCCCGGATTGCCCGTCGCCACCACTTCGCACTTCGTCGTCCGAATGTGCTTCATCTTGCGCTCCAAAAGTTCGCCCGCCATCTCCGGCTGCGTGATGTTGTAGATACCCGCGCTGCCGCAGCACCAGTTCGACTCGAAGAGCTCGACGAGCTTCACGCCCGGAATCGCCTTCAGCATCTGCCGCGGCTGGTTCACGATCTTTTGACCGTGACACAGGTGACAGCTCTCGTGATACGTGACGACCTGTTCCGCCGCGGCGTTGGACGCCGGCGCCTTGATTCCAATCTGCGCGAGCCACTCGTGAATGTCTTTCACCTTGCGGTCCCACTCATGAGCACGCGCCTCGTAGGCAGCGTCGCCTTCCAGGAGCTTCGCGTAGTGTTTCAAGTGCGAGCCGCAGCCGCCGGCGTTGGTGATAATCGCGTCGAACTGCTCAGGCGGAAACTGGTCGATGTTCCTCCGCGCGAGACGCTGCGCCAGTTCCCATTCACCGTTGTGCGCGTGCAGCGAGCCGCAGCAACTCTGGTCGGCAGGAGTAATCACTTCGCAGTCGTTCTGGGCGAGAACTTCCACGGTGTCGCGGTTCACGTCGCTGAAGATCAAATCCTGCGCGCAGCCCACCAGCATCGCCACGCGATACTTCTTCCCGCCGGTCGGCGGTGTGATGGGCTCAATCAGGTCGCAAGAAAACTTGTCCTGCACCGTCGGCGTCATCGCCTCCAGCTCCCGCAGCCGTTTCGGCATCAGCTTCATCACGCCGGAGCGCCGGATGAACGCCTGCAAACCGAGCTGCTGATAAAGCCTCATCACATGCCCGACGAGCTGCAGCCGGCTCAGGTCCATGAACAGCCAGCGCAAGGTGAAGCCGCGAATCACGCTGCGCTTCGGCGAATCGAGAACGCCGCTCTGCTCCGCTTCCGCCCGCGCGTGCTCGAACAGCTCGGCGTAGTTCACGCCCGCCGGACAAGCCGTCATGCAAGCGAGACAGCCGAGGCAGAAGTACATTTCGTCCGCGAAGGTCTTTGTCGCCTCCAGCTTGCCATCGGCAATGGAACGCATCAGCGCGATGCGACCGCGCGGGCTGTTGCGTTCCACCTTGGTGGCGTCGTAGGTCGGGCAGGTCGGCAGGCAGAGCCCGCAGTGCATGCATTGCTGCACCACGGAGTAATCGAGATTCTTGAGATGCGAAGTTGTCGCGTTCATCACGTCAATGGAGCGAGAGATAACCACGCGGCGCGATCATTGCGAAGGAATTTCCAAACCAGCCGTCGCGTTGCCGCTACCCACGCGCAAGCTTCTTCGCCAGCCGGAGCGCCGCAATCATACTGGAAGGATTAGCGATGCCTCGGCCTGCGATGTCGTATGCCGTGCCGTGATCCGGCGACGTGCGGACGAAAGGCAGCCCGAGCGTCCAGTTCACACCCGTGTCGAAGCCAATCATCTTCAGCGGCACCAAACCTTGGTCGTGATACATCGCCACCACCGCATCGTAGTCGCCACGGAACGCGTAGTGAAACAACGTGTCCGCCGCGAGCGGCCCCACGACGTCGATCCCCCAGCTTCGCATCGCCTCCACGGCCGGCACGATCATCGTGATCTCCTCATCGCCGATCTTGCCGCCCTCGCCGGCGTGCGGATTCAACCCGCATACTGCCACGCGCGCCCGCGGCAACCCGAGATCCCGACACGCCTTCGCCGCCAGCTCGATCACGAGTTCAATTTTCTCCCGCTTGAGCGAAGACGCGACTCGCGCAATCGGGACATGAATCGTCGCCAGCGCCACGCGCAACCAGCGCTGCCGATCATCGCAACCCAGCAACATCATCGCGGTGCGGTCTGTGCCGGCGATCGCGGAGAGCAGCTCCGTCTGACCGACGAAATCGCGTTCGCCCGACTTGATGATCGACTCCTTGTTCACCGGAGCTGTGACCAACGCCGCCGCCTCGCCACGCAGGCAAAGCTCCGCGCCATGCTTAAGCCATGCGATGGCAGCCCGCGCCGCCTCGGCTGAATGCGGATTACGAAGTACTGAATGGGGAACCGTGGCAGGCAGCGGGCTGAAGACCGTGATGCGTTCCGTCGGTTTCGCTTCCGTCGACGAACGGATTTCCAATCCAAAGCCCAGCTGTTCGTTCAGCGAACGAACCAGCGACTCATCGCCGACGAGCAGATAACGCGATTCATCCACCGACAGTTCGGCCGCCACCGCTTTGAGCGCCACTTCCGGCCCGATTCCCCCCGCGTCTCCGAGGGCGATGGCGATGGGACAGTTTCGGGAACCGGCAGCACTCATGGATTCGCAGCGTCGATGGCGGCGAGCTTGATCTCAGCTTCTTCCCACGCGGTGGTGGTCTTGGCCAGCTCATCCTGCACTTCCACCAGCTCGCGGTTCACCACCACGGCCCGGCCCGGGCTGTCGTAGGTTTCCTGCTTCTCCAGCTCGGCGGTGAGCTCGGCCTGGCGCTGCTCCAGTTCCTGGATTTTCTTCTCCAGCTGATACACGAGCTGCTGCTGGCCCTTGCGCTTGCCGGAGCGCGCCTGGCGCTGCTCGGCCTCGAGACGCTTCTGTTCCTTGCGGTCCACGTTCGATTTCGCCTGCACGACGACTTTCGCCTCGGCCTTGGCCCCGGCTGTCAACGCTTCGCGGGCGGAGACGGCCTTGGTCTTGTCGAGGTAATACTGGTAGTCGCCCGCATAAGGCGTGAGTACACCGGCGTTGATGTGGATGACGTGCTTGGCCAGCGCGCGGATGAAGTAAACGTCGTGGCTGATGAAGATGAGCGTGCCCTCGAACTGACCAAGCGCATAAATCAGCGCGTCGATGCTGTTCATGTCGAGGTGCGTCGTCGGCTCGTCCATGAGCAGAAGGTTCGGCGGATCAAGCAACAGTTTCACCAGCGCGAGACGGCTCTTCTCACCGCCGCTGAGCACGCTGACTTTCTTGAACACGTCATCGCCGCGAAACAGGAAGCTGCCGAGCAAGGTCCGCACGGATTGCTCAGTGACGCGCTGCGGCGTGTCGAGCGCTTCATCCAGCACGCTGCGCGACGGATCGAGCATCTCGACTCGATACTGCGAGTAATAACCGGACTTGACGTTATGCCCGAGCTCCCGTGTGCCGGCCTGCGGCTTGATCGCGTCGCCGAGAATCTTCAGCAAGGTGGATTTGCCCGCGCCGTTCGGCCCGACGAGCACGATGCGCTGGCCGCGCTCGGCTTCGAAGTCGAGTCCGCGATAGACGACGTTCTGGCCGTAGGCCTGATGAATGCCTTCCAGCCGGATGACGCGCTGGCCACTCCGCTGCGGCTGCGGAAACGAGAAGCTGACCTTCGCGTTGTCGTCGATGGGCGCCTCGATCTTGTCCATGCGCTCGACCGCCTTGAGCTTGCTCTGCGCCTGCGCGGCCTTCGAGGCTTTCGCGCGGAAGCGGTTCACGAAATCCATCATGTGCGCGATCTCGCGCTGCTGGTTCTTGTAGGCCGAGAGGAGCTGGGCTTCGCTGGCCTCGCGCTGAATGAGGAACTCGTCGTAATTGCCGCGATAACGCATGAGCTTGCTCTGGCGAATCTCGACAATGCTGTCGACCAGGCTGTTGAGGAACTCGCGATCATGCGAGATGACGAGGATGGCTCCGGGGTATCCCTGCAAATAGCCCTGGAACCAGATGAGCGCGTCGAGATCGAGATGGTTCGTCGGTTCGTCGAGCATCAGGAGATCCGGTTCCTGCGTGAGCAATCGCGCCAGATGCGCGCGCATCACCCAGCCGCCGCTCATCTCACGCGCCGGCCGGTCGAAGTCCTTTTCGCGAAAGCTCAGGCCGGCGAGGATCTGCTTCGCCTTGGCCTCGATGCGATAGCCATCGAGCTCGTTGTAGCGGTCGTGAATGTTGTCGTGGATGTCCTCGGAATGCTGGGCTTCAATCGGATGGTCCAGTTCCCACGCCTTGATGACCCGGCGAAGCTTCACGAACTCCGGCGAGATGGCGGTGGCCAGCTCGATGACTGTTTCGTCGGCGATGGGCGCGCTCTCCTGCGGCAGGTAGCCGATCTTGACGTTGCGCTCGGTCATGACTTCGCCGGCATCGGGCGAGCCTTCGCCGAGCATCATGGAAAAGAGCGTGGTCTTGCCCGCGCCATTCGGACCGACGAGGCCGATGCGGTCCTCGCGATTGATTTGCAGCGTTACGTCCGCGAACAAAGTGCGGCCGCCGTATGCCTTCGTGATGCCAGAAAGAGTCAACATGCGACGCGCAGTCTACCAAGGTCCGGCTCGGCAGAACAAGAACGCAGGCAACAGTTCGTGAACACAGCCATTCAAGGCCGGCTGCCATCGTCGGATTTCCCGGCACTTTCCTTCGGCACGAATTCCACCACGTCCGCCCGCACCGTCACCCGCGGCACGGAGAACAAGATGTAGAAAGAGCTCGACCGTTCCGCCATTACGTTTGCGAGGGTTTGCGGACGTCCCGCCTGCATTTCCGCCGAGATGTACAATCGGTCCATCGCTGTCCCCAGGCGCGCGGGAGCCATCGTCAAGACTCCGAACAACGACCACCCCCTCGCCTGACCGACAACATTCGTCTTCACCGTCACGAAATTCGCCCGTTCGAGGTGAATCGCAGTACCGCTGTGAAAATCTGAGTTCGCCGGGCCGTTCAACAACGACGTCGCCGTCGGCAACAACGGCGCCGCTGCGCAACCGCCCAATGCTACGGCCAATACCAGCACTGCGAGCTTCGTCCACATGCCCGCACCCTGCATGAATCAGACGCAACGGGCGAGTTGGAATTATCGCCAGGCGCGGGGGTGGGCAGTCTCATTGTCTCCAACGGCCCTCCCTCCCCTCATCGCACCACTCGGAAAAACGTTTCTCCCAGCGCAAAATCTAAAGCACTGCCTTCATCGTGAAACGGGCATCGCCGGACGCAGCGCACCTCGCAGCTCCGTCATGCAAGTTGGAACACCGGGCGGCTCGTAACCTCGTATCCATATTCTCTCTGCCGGTCATTTAGCCCTGATGCCGCTACGAATGACGACGTCCGCGCAGAAAAACCAGATTGCAGATCCCACCCTCCTCGCACATACAATCCCGGCCATGCTGGCCAAGGTTTGTTCCGCTGCCGTCACTGGCATCGAAGCGTTTGCAGTCGAGGTTGAGGTGAATTCGGGGTGGGGTGATTCCATCATCGTGATTGTCGGGCTGCCCGACGCCGCGGTGCGCGAATCACGCGATCGCGTGAGTACCGCGCTGTCGAATTCCGGCTACAAATTCCCGATGGGCAAAACCACCATCAACCTCGCGCCCGCCGACGTGAAGAAGGAAGGCCCCAGCTTCGATCTTCCCATCGCCATCGGCATGCTCGCCGCCAGCGAACAGCTCGAAACTGATCAGCTCGACAACTTCGTCATGGTCGGCGAACTCGCGCTCACCGGCGCGGTGCGTCCCGTGAAGGGCGTGCTCCCGATTGCCTTACGCGCCCGCGCGGAGGGAAAGATCGGCGTGCTCGTGCCGGCGGAGAACGCGCCAGAAGCCGCCGTGGTCGATGGCCTGAAGGTGTTCCCCATCCGGAATCTCCGCGAAGCCGCGAGCTTCCTCGAAGGCGAAACGAAGCTCGCCGCCACCAAGGTGGACCTCGACGGCCTTTTCGCCCACCGCAGCGATGACGAAAATGATTTCGCTGACGTAAAGGGGCAGGAATCGGTGAAGCGCGCGCTCGAGATCGCCGCGGCTGGCGGCCACAATATTCTGCTCATCGGCCCGCCCGGCACCGGCAAGTCGATGCTCGCGAAACGACTCGCCACCGTTCTCCCGCCGCTCACGCTCGAAGAAGCGCTGGAGACGACGAAGATTCACAGCATCGTCGGTCTGCTCTCGCCCGGCCAGGCACTCATCACGCAACGTCCCTTCCGCGCACCGCATCACACCGCGAGCGACGCCGGTTTGCTCGGCGGCAACATCAATCCGACGCCCGGGGAGATTTCGCTCGCTCACAACGGCGTGCTGTTCCTCGACGAGCTGCCGGAGTTCAAACGCAGTGTGCTGGAAACCATGCGCCAGCCGCTGGAGGAAGGTTATGTCACCATCTCGCGAGCCGCCGGCACGATGACCTTTCCCGCACAGTTCATGCTCGTCGCCGCGATGAACCCGACGCCCGACGGCAAGATGCCGCACGAATCGAAATGTTCGCCGCGCGAGATTCAAAATTATCTCGGCCGCATCTCGGGTCCGCTGCTGGACCGCGTGGATCTGCACATCGAGGTGGCGCAGGTGAAGTTCCGCGAGATGGCCGCCGAGCGCACGGGCGAAAGCTCGGCACAGATCCGCGAGCGTGTCATCGCCGCGCGCACCCGCCAGCAGAAGCGCTACGCCGGCAGGCCGCGCGTGACCTGCAACGCCCGCATGGGCACGAAGGAATTGAAGGCGCACTGTGCGCTCGATGAAGGGACGCTCGACCTGCTCAAGATGGCGATGACCGAGATGAATCTCAGCGCCCGCGCCTACGATCGCATTCTGAAAGTCGCGCGCACCATCGCCGATCTCGCCGGGGCGGATGCGGTGAACTCCGAGCACGTCAGCGAGGCGATTCAGTATCGTTCGCTTGACCGCCAGATTTGGGGATAGAAACTCCCGCCATGAAATACACCTACGAAGAGCTGGCGAAGATGATCGATCATTCGCTGCTGCACCCGACCATGACCGATCAGGAGCTGGAGGACGGGTGCAAGGTCGCCGCGAAATACGGCGTCGCGTCCGTCTGCATCAAGCCCTACGCCGTGAAGCGTGCGGCGGAGCTGCTGAAGGGCACGGGCGTGTTCGTCGGCGCAGTCATCGGCTTTCCGCACGGCAATTCGACCACCGAATCGAAGCGCTACGAAACCGAGCTCGCCTGCAAGGACGGCGCCGTGGAGATCGACATGGTCATCAACATCGGCAAGGCGTTGGGTGGCGACTGGGATTTCGTAGAGCGCGACGTGAAAGCCGTCTGCGACGAGGCACACAAGCACGGCGCGAAGGTGAAAGTCATTTTCGAGAACGATTACCTCACCAAGGGCGGCGCCGGCCTGAGCAGCGATGACTTCAAGAAGAAGCTCTGCCAGCTCTGCGAGCGAGCCGGCGCGGATTGGGTGAAGACGTCCAGCGGCTACGGGTTCGTGAAGCAAGCCGATGGCAGCTACAATTACAAGGGCGCGACCGAACACGATCTCGCCCTCATGCGCGCAAGCGTCTCCGCGAAGGTCCAGGTGAAAGCCGCCGGTGGCGTCCGCGATCTCGATGGCCTGATCAAAGTCCGCGATCTCGGCGGTTCCCGTTGCGGCGCGACCGCAACCGCCGCGATGCTCGACGAGTATCGTCGCCGCGAAGCCGCCGAGAAGGCCGGACAGAAGATCGAAGGCAAGTCTGGAGGCATCGGCGCGGGCGGGTATTGAGACCGGGCAACGTTCGCAGCGTGAACTTAGCCTCTCGAACCAAACGCGGCTTCACGCTGATCGAACTCCTGGTCGTCATCGCTGTCATCGCAATTCTCGCTTCCCTGCTTCTTCCTGCGCTGGGCAAGGCGAAGCAGAAGGCGCGGCAATCCGTCTGTCTATCGAACTTGAAACAAATCGGGTTCGCGTTTGCCCTGCATCTCGATGACAGCAACGATCGCTTTCCTGATCGCCGCGATCTGAAGTCCTCGCTCGGTTACCGCCCTTGGTCCGACTGGCCACCCTCCGATCCCCGCGCCGGCTGGGCCGCCGTGGTTTTGAGCAACCAGCTCGGCAATGACACCGTCTGGATGTGTCCCGCCGTCGCCACTTCGCGTCTGCGTGAAGCGCCACAAGTCACCCAGCTTTCCCGTCCCGGCCTGAACGATTCGGCGACCAGTTACTGGCTCTGGCGCTTTGATCGTGAGACGTCACCCGTGCCGCTCGACAACTTCTGGGGCAAGACGCCGGAATCGGCGTTGACGGATCTTCGCACTGCGAACAATCCCACCGTCGGCCAGCCGTCGTCGTTCTCGGACGTCGAACTCGTCGTCGATGTTTATTTTCCGAACACCATCCCCTCCGTGTCTCCCGCGCTTTCTGGACGCGCCGCGCACGCCAGCGGTCGCAACCGCCTGATGCTCGATTTCAGCGCCGGCTTCTGGCGCGACGCACGAATCTCCGCCAACAATTGATCGCATGAAACGCCTCCTCCCCGCCCTGCTCTGCCTGCCGGTCGTCGCCAGCGCCGCCGATTCAAACTGGAGCACCTACCTCGGCGACAAGGCCAGCAGCCATTACTCGACGCTCAAACAAATCACGCCGCGCAACGTCGCCAAGCTGGAGGTCGCGTGGACGTATCGCGCCGGCGGCATGGACACGAACAACCGTTCGCAGATTCAGTGCAATCCGCTGGTCATCGACGGCGTGCTCTACGGCACCACGCCCGATCTCCAGCTCTTCGCGCTGAACGCCGCGACGGGCGCCGAGATCTGGCGCTTCAATCCCACTTCCGTGAAAGGCATCACCAAGGCCGGCGTGAATCGCGGGCTCGTCTACTGGGCCGACGGCGTGGACCGCCGCATTCTCTTCGGGTGCGATCATTTCCTCCACGCCATCAACGCGAGCAATGGCCAGCGCGTCGCGTCCTTCGGCGATGGTGGCGCGATTGATTTGAAGAAGGATCTCGGTCGTGATGTCTCGTCGCTCTCGCTGCAATCCTCGACGCCCGGCGTGCTCTACGGCGATCTCCTGATCATGGGCATGCGCCTTGGCGAAGGCCCCGCTCCCGTCGCGCCCGGCCACATCCGCGCGTTCAACGTCCGCACCGGAAAGCTCGCCTGGCGGTTCCACACGATTCCGCAGCCCGGCGAGTTCGGCTACGACACCTGGCCGCCGAACGCCTATCAATACACCGGCGCGGCGAACGTCTGGACTGGCTTCGCGCTTGATGAGAAGCGCGGCATCGTCTTCTGCCCCACCGGTTCTGCGGCGTTCGATTTCTGGGGCGGCAATCGCATCGGCCAGAACCTCTTCGCGAACTGTCTCATCGCGCTCGATGCAAAGACGGGCAAGCGGCTCTGGCACCAGCAGCTCGTGCGGCACGATCTGTGGGACCGCGATCTGCCCGCGCCGCCGAATCTCCTCACGGTCACTCACGGCGGCAAACGCATCGACGCGGTCGCGCAGGTGACGAAGTCCGGTCACGTCTTCGTTTTCCATCGCGAGACGGGCAAGCCGCTCTTCCCGATTCGCGAAGTGCCCGTGCCAATGTCGGATCTCGAGGGCGAATCCGCGTGGCCGACGCAGCCGATACCGACAACGCCCGCGCCGTTCTCCCGCCAGCTCTTCACCTACGACGACATTACAGACATCTCGCCCGAGTCGCATCGTCACGTGCTCGAACGCTTCGCGAGGATTCGTCCGCACACGCCTTACCTTCCGCCGAGCCGCGAGGGTTCGATTGTGTTTCCCGGATTCGACGGCGGCGCAGAATGGGGCGGCGCCGCAACCGATCCCGACGGCGTTCTCTACGTAAACGGCAACGAAATGCCGTGGGTGTTGACGATGGTGGAAACCAAACGCAAAGGCGCTGAACCATTGGCGTCCGGCGAGGCGATCTTCACGCAGATCTGCGCGGCGTGCCACGGAGTCGATCGTCAGGGCAACAAGGCGCAGAACGTGCCGTCGCTTGTCGGCGTCGAGCAACGACTGAAGAAGCCGGACGTGCTCGCGCTGCTCAAGACCGGCAAGGGCGTGATGCCGTCGTTCGATTTCCTCACCGAAAACCAACGCCAGCTTGTCGTGGATTATCTGCTCGGCACCGCGCCTGCGACGCCGGCCAACGACGCGGGTCGAAAGGAAGAACTCGGCGACGTGGATGTGCTCGGGACGATTCCCTACACGATGACCGGCTACCATCGCTGGCTCGACACGAATGGTTACCCCGCGATCAAGCCGCCGTGGGGCACGCTGAACGCGCTCGACTTGAACACCGGCGAGTATCGCTGGCGCGTGACGTTGGGTGAATGGCCCGAGCTGACGGCGAATGGAATCCCGCCAACCGGCACCGAGAATTACGGCGGCCCCGTCGTGACCGCCGGCGGACTCGTCTTCATCGCCGCGAGCCGCGACGAACATCTCCGCGCGTTCGACCGCAAGACCGGCAAGGAGCTCTGGAAGGCGAAGCTGCCGGCAGCCGGTTACGCCACACCGTCGACGTATTCCGTCAACGGCCGCCAATACGTCGTCATCGCGTGTGGCGGCGGGAAGATCGGCACGAAGAGTGGAGATGCCTACGTGGCCTTTGCGCTGCCGAAGTAGTTACCTTACCAGTGGGAAGTATCCGATACTCAAACGGAAAATGAATACCTCACTGTTTTCCATCCCGACCAAACGTGAGGGTAGAAACGGCTTTCTCAATCTCGGGCATAGACACCGAGCTCGTCGGCTCCAAATCCTGCCCTTCGATAGTCATAGATTGACCTCCGCGGGAAGCCACCCAGAGACGTGAGTGGAATGCGCGACCACTGAACTTACCACTCCAGCGAACCATCTTGAACAGAATACCTCCCAATTCGATCTCCTCCACCTTCTCTTGTCTAAGGTCTGGAAACTTGGCGGACTTGGCGAAGAAATACCCTTTGAGATAACCCTCAATCCTGGTTGGCGCATCAGGCTTTTTGGAAACAAAGCCAGATTCGGGAACACGGATGCTGATGGTCGCGTTTCCTCCTCCCGTCGAGTGAGGTCGAACGTAAATGAAGAGTAATTTGCCTGCATCATTCGTGGAAACCGCATTGGTAAAGTCCGGCGGCAAACTCATGCGAAAGACGCCGTTATCGACTTTCAACCCGGCACCATCGTTCACCTGTCGATTCTTCGATTGAGTGAAGCCAAGTTGCGGAACCAAAAGCAGGCAAAAAAGCAACGCCGCCCAATTTAATCGGCACCAGCACCAGCACCAGCACCCGACACTCAAACCAATAGGCATCTCCACACTGGAGAAAGAGGGCTTCATCACATCAGATGACATAGTGAATTGGAATCCTCGTTTTCACGCCAACAGAGCCTGCACGACGTTGCCATGCACATCAGTGAGCCGGTAATCGCGGCCGCCATGTCGGAAGGTCAGCCTCTCATGATCCATGCCCAGCAAATGTAGGATGGTCGCGTGGAAGTCGTGAACGTGAACGCGGTTCTCCACCACCGTCGAGCCGATCTCATCCGTGCTGCCGTAGCTGGTGCCGGCATTCACGCCAGCTCCCGCCAGCCAGGATGAGAAACACGCGCTGTGATGGCCGCGCCCTTTGTCGCCGTCCACGCCAGGTGTGCGACCGAACTCCGTGGTCCAGACGACGAGCGTGTCCTCCAACATGCCGCGACGCTTGAGATCCTTGAGCAGGCCGGCGACCGGCTGGTCCAGGTTCTTCGCGTGCTTGGCGTGCTCAGCCATGTCGCCATGCTGATCCCAGTTGTGCGACGAACTGCCATCCACCAGTTCGATGAAACGCACGCCACGCTCCGCCAGGCGACGCGCGACAAGACACGGCCAGCCGAAGCTGTCGGTTTGGTCGCGCTTCATGCCGTAGAGCGCGAAGGTCTCGTCACTTTCTTTCGAGAGATCGAAGACCTCTCGCGCTTCGGTCTGCATGTGGAAGGCGGTCTCGAAGGTCCGGATGCGTGCGGCGAGCTCGCTGTCGTGGCCGCGGGCGTTGAGATGTCGTTGGTTCAACGCGCCAGCTAGTCCGAGCTCGAGTTCCTGCACGGAGGATTGCTTGGTGCGGCGATCGAGATTCGCGATTGGTTCCTTGCCGGGCACTACGCGCACGCCTTGGTGGTACGCAGGCAGAAAGTCGTTGTTGAAAATCTGCGTGCCGGCGTAGGGCGACCCGGCGGAGATGGCGACAAAGGACGGCAGGTTCTGGTTCGCCGTGCCGAGGCCGTAGCTGATCCAGGAGCCGATGCTCGGTCGCGAGAAAAAGAACGATCCGGTGTGAATCGCAAGCGTCGCCTGATAATGCTCGTTGTCGTCGGACTTCATCGACTTGATGAGGCAGATGTCGTCCATGCACTCGCGCAGATGCGGAAAGAGATCGCTGACCATCGTGCCGCACTTGCCGCCGGGCTTGAACTGCCAGCCCGGCTTGAGCAATCGGCGTTGCTGATTCGAAAGCCCACCGCCAATTCCCATCGTCTTGCCGTCCGCGGCGAACAGCTTCGGCTTGTGATCGAACGTGTCCATGTGCGACACGCCGCCATTCGAGAAAATGAAAATCACGCGCTTGGCCTTGGCTGGAAAATGCGACTGCTTCGGCGCGAGCGGATCCGACGCGGCGTCCTCGGCGAGCAAGTTCGACACAAGCCCGGGCAGCAGCAACGACGAGCCGACGAGCGAACGGATGACTTCGCGGCGTGAGTAGAGTGCGGAACGGAAGTTCATGGGAAAAGATCAGTCGAGGTAAACAAACTCATTCAGTCGCAAAAGAGCACGGACCATTGCGCGCCAGGACTCAGATTCGACGCCCGACTGGGGAGTTCCGGAATCACCGAGACGCTGACGAGCGTCAGTGAGAAACTTCCTGCATTGTTCCAGTTCCACCTTCTCGGCAGGACGGCCCAGCGCGGCCTCGTAGGCGAACTGGATCCGCGACGGCTCTTCTTTCGCGGCTTTGAGGATGCGCGCCGCGAACGCCTGCGATTGCTCATGCACAAACTTGTCGTTGAGCAGGAAGAGCGCTTGCAGCGGCGTGGTGCTGGTGGTGCGAGCCGCTGTGCTGGTCGACGGATCGGCGCCATCGAAAATCGCGAGATACGGGTGACGCTGGATGCGCTGGGTCATCAGGTAAACGCTGCGTCGATTCGATTCGTAAACCGCCTTGAACGGATTGTGCTGGGTAAACTTCCACTCGGTCTGCGGCGGGAACGGATGTGGCTTGGGCGGGGAGGTGTCGAGGTTGCCGCCGAGGACCAGCAGCGTATCGCGGATGGATTCTGCGTCCAGCCGCCGCCGCGGGAAGGAACTGAGCAGATCATTGTTCGCATCGCGGGCGATGGCGTCGTCGCTGCGCGTGCTCGCCAACTGATACGTCCGCGACCGCATGATAATCCGGTGCATCGACTTCACCGACCAACCGCTCTCGATGAACTCCGACGCCAGCCAGTCGATCAGCTCGGGGTGGGTCGGTGCTTTGCCCTGCTTGCCGAAGTCGTTTGGCGTCGGCACAAGGCCCTTGCCGAAATGGTGGAGCCAGATGCGGTTCGCCATCACGCGCGCGGCGAGCGGATTATCGCGGTCCACCATCCAATCGGCGAGCTGACGTCGGCCGCTGGAAGCTTCGTTCGCGGGCAGAGTCTGCGCACCGAGCACGGTGAGGAAACGGCGTGGCACCACGTCGCCCGGTTTCGCTGGGTCGCCTTTGATCTGGATGGCAACGTTCCCAGCTCGCTTCGCCTCGGACACAGCGTAGGCAAGCTCGAAGGGCAGACCCTTCTTCACGAAATCTTTCGCAGCCTGCTCGGCTTCTTTGATCTTCGCCTCGTGGGCCTTCTTGTCGGCGGCGGGGATTTCCTTGAGGTTGTCCTTCAGTTTCTGCACCACCTTTTCGAGACGACTCTTCTCGGCGTCGTATTGCTTTCGGGCGGACTCCGCCTCTGCGAGCTTGCCGGTTTCCACGAGCGGCACGAGGTCGCGCTGCTTCTGCTCCAGCTCGATGCCCGGCCATGGATATCGAGTGCTGTTGAAGATGCCGTAGAGCGCGTAGTAATCCGCGGCAGTGATGGGATCAAACTTGTGATCATGACAACGCGCGCAACCGATGGTCAGGCCGAGAAATGCTTTGCCGAGATTGTCTAGCGTGTCCTCGATGGTGAGGTGCTGCGGGTAATCATCCACGCGCGAGCCGAAACGTCGGGCGTTCGCGATGTAGCCGGTGGCGATGAGGCGTTCGTGGGTTTCCTGCGCGGTCTTGCCCGGAAGCAAATCGCCGGCGAGCTGCTCGCGCACGAATTGATCGTAGGGCAAATCCCGATTGAACGCACTGATCACCCAGTCGCGGTAGCGGTGCATCTGCGGAATGGGAAAGTCCGAGTTGTCGCCCGCCGTATCCGCATAGCGCACGACGTCGAGCCAGTGTCGGCCCCAGCGCTCGCCATAGCTGGGAGAAGCAAGCAGACGATCGACAACCTTCGCGAACGCATCGCGAGACTTGTCCTTGAGGAACGCGTCCACTTCTTCTGGCGTAGGTGGCAAACCGATCAGATCAAACGTCGCGCGGCGGATGAGCACCCGTTTCTCCGCATCGGGCGCCGGTTTAAGATTCGCTTTCTCCAAGCGCGCGAGGATGAAGCGATCGAGATCATTCTTGGCCCATCGCTTTTGCTTCACCCCGGGAACCGGAGGCGCCTTCACGGGACGGAACGACCACCACTCGCGCGCCTTGTTCCAATCGATGGCCGATTTCGCCTGTGCGACGACGACGGTGTCTTCGGCGCGCGGATCCGGCGCGCCCATCTTCACCCAGGTCTCGAAATCAGCGATGACATGGTCCGGGAGCTTCTGCTTCGGCATCACCAACGCCGGATCGGCGTGGCGCATTGCTTGAATCAAAAGGCTGGCCTCTGGATCGCCCGGGCTGATGGCCGCGCCCGTGTCGCCGCCCTTCTGCACTCCCGCACGCGAATCAAGCACCAGACCGCCCTTGATCTTCTTCGCACCCGCGCTGTGGCATTCGTAGCAATGCTCGACCAGCACCGGGCGAATCTTGCGCTCGAAGAACTCCATGTGCTCCGGCGTGAGCGTGGTGACGAACTGCGGTTTCGCCAACTCGGGAATCGCGCCATCGCCCGCCCACAATTCGATGCCGGAAAAATTCGCCGCACCATGACCGGGCGCGCGGGCTGAGACTTTGATCTTCCCTTCGCGGCTCTCGCACTTCCAAGGACCGAGCTTTCGCCACGAACCCGCCGTGCCGCTGTTGAACTTCTCGAATACCACATGATCGTTCACGAGCAGATCGAATTGCTCGTTGATCGTGTCTTCCCACACGTAGAGGAACACCTGATGCGCGCCTTCGCCCAAACCGGTGAGCTCCACGCTCACCTTGTCGCCCCACACGCTGCTGCGAATCATCTGCGCGCGCTTCGGGTCGGTCGCGGGTTTGAGCGCGACCGCCTGGTTCTCGAACCGCTTGCCGCTGATGGTGACATTGGTCGCGTCCGTCCCGTCCCATGCGCGCCCGTCGACCACAAGCGCCGGACCATTGAGATTGATGGCGCGAACGAAAACCGCCTCCGCTGACACGAGGTGATCCGACAGCGACAGGCAGGCCATGGCAATGAGCCAACTGGCCACAGCGGTATTATTTCTGACCATAGACGAAGGCTATTTGATGACAGCCCGCCGCTTCGAATTCAATGGTTCACCTCGTCAATTCGCCGCTCGAAGTGATTACCAGCTCTCTCGGTCGCCGAGATAAACTCCCAGACGACCGCCAGCCTCACTTTGCCTTTGCAAGGCTCTCCATGTAGTCGAGCAAAGACGCCAGTTCCTGGACCGTCAGCCCGGCGGCGAGGCCTTCCGGCATCAAAGAACGCTCCTGCTTCTCGCGCTTCACAATCTGCGTCACCGGGATCACTTGCTCCTGCGCGGCGATCGTTCGAATGGTCACGGCGTCCGCCGCTTCACGCACAACGAAGCCATCGACTTCCGTGCCGTCCTTCAGCTCGAAATGATTTGCGACAAAACCCTGTGCGATCGTTTTGTTCGGCAGCAAGACTGCCTCGGCCAGTTCGCGTTTGCGATACACGTTCGCGATCGTGCCGAGAAACGGCCCCTTGAGCGGCTCGTCGGCTTTCACCGTGTGACACGCGTTGCAGCCGACCTGCGTGAAGAGCTGTTCGCCGCGGCTCACCTCGCCCTTCGTCGCCACCACCACCGCCAGCACGGCGTCCGTGGACAAGTCGCCTACCTTCTTCGCCGCAGCGCTCGCGCGAATCTTCTCGGGATCAATCTTCAACCGCCGAACCGTCTCACGCGCCGCTTCTGCGACGGCCAGGTCCGCGTCGTCCAACGCAGCGACAAACTGCGCGGCGCGACTTGAATCGCCAGTTCGCGCTGCCGCTCGAAGAATCTGCACGCGACGTTTCGGCTGCGCCCAGCCGGCGTCCAGCGCTGCGCGCGCAGCTTCCCGCGCTTCGGGCGAACCAACCTTGCGCGACGCGAGCTTGAGCAACACGCCGTCGGCCAGTTGCGCAGTCGCGCCGTCCATCTTCGCCGCCGCGTCCTCGAACACCGCGTGAACCTGATCGAGCTTCGTCGCGTTGTTCACCGCGCTTTGCGCCTTCTCCGCGAGATTGTTCTCCGTCTTGGAAGCCATCACGCGCGGCAACGCCGCCAGCACCGCACGCCACGCGTCGGCACTCGCCGTCTTCGTCAACGCAATGACCGCCTGCGCCCGCGCGGCTTCTGAGCTGTTGTCCGCCTGTGCAGCGGTGATGAGCAGAGGAATCGCATTCGCCGGAACGTCCTCCGCCTGCGCAAGCTGCGCGGCGATGGCCGGGAGCAACGCGGGCTCCGTCTTCGCCCGCGCAATCAGCGTATCGAGCGCGGCGCCCGCCGGGATGCGATGTCTCGAGAGTTCACGTCCGATGAACGCCGCTTCGCTGGAGCCCGACTTGTCGAGCGCCACCTTCAGCGCCGCCGCAATTTTCGGCGTCTCGCTCCAGGACTCGGGTTGGTAGAACGGCCCGCGTGTGTCCGGTCGCGTGCCCCACGATTCACCCTTCCACGGGCCTTCCACGAAATGGAGCCGGGCCAGCGCGGTAATCAATCCGGCGCGATTCGCTTCGGATGGTTCCTTGCCGAGTCGCGCAATCAACGCCTCGACGACGCGCGGTTCGTGAATCGACTGCAACACACGCAACGAGCCAGCGCGCAACGCTGGCGACGCTTTAGCATCGTCCAGAATCGCGAGCGTCGCGTCCGCTGCCTTGAGCCGGATGAGCACTTGCATCGCCGTGTGAGCCACGATCGGATCGGCATCGGCGAGAAGCGGCGCCATCAGCTTGTGCTGCTTCGGCGTGCTGATTCGCTCCAGCGCGATCAACGCCTCCTTGCGCGTCCGTGGATCCGCGGAACGCAGCGCGCCAGTGATACCTGCGACGCGGACATCCTTCAGTTGGTCGTGACGATCGGTCAACGCGCGCATCGACCAAGGCGCGATGGTGGAGTCAGCGATCAGCCCGTTGAGAAACGAATGCGACGCCGCGCCGAACTTTTGCTTCAGCAGGAAGACGGCGGCGACGCGCGTGGCCAGCGGCTTGGACGAATCCTTCGCCAGCGCACGAATGGCACCTTGCACCGCTTCCACTTTGTCGCGGCGCAACAGAACGCGTTGGGCGGCGAGACGACGAACAGCGCTAGCGGAGTTGAGCTGAGCGACGAGTTGTTCGTTGCTGAGCTTTGCGAAGTCCGGCATCGGCTCGGGTTTGTAGCCTTTCGGCGTGACGCGCGCAATGAAGCCGACATCCGGGCCGACCCAGGTGAACGATGCGCCCTTCCAACTCGCTCCATACACGGCGCCGTTGCCATCGACGTCGAGATCGGTCACACGCGGCAGGCGGATGAATTCCTTCTGGCCGGCGGTGTAGGTCGCGCCCTTGGGCGTGAGGCCGTGATGATATATCCAGTCGCGACCCCAGTCCGCGGTGAGGGGCGCGTTGTTCCAAGCGGCCGGGATGCCCGGCTCGTCGATCCATCCGCCACCGCAACCGGAACCTCCGCCGTAGTCGGCAAGCGGCTGGATGATTTCGTCGGGGAAATTTTTGAAGAGCCGGGGATAACCGTGGTCGGTGAGACCACTGAAGTGGTGAAGGCGCACGTCCCAGCCTCCGCCGTCGTTGGTATTATCGCGCGTGAAGAGATCCAGCAGCGGGCTGACAGCGGCTTCAACGATGTTCCGCGTGCCATCCGCCCACGTTTCCAATCCGGTGCCGTCCGGGCGCACGCGCACGATCCCGCCACCGCGCATCTGGAGTTTGCGACCGTCGGTGCCGGCGGCCTCCATGAATCCGAAGTCGCCAATCGCCGCGTAGAGCCACCCGTCGGTGCCGAGCTCGAGTCCGTTCGATCCGTGATCCGCTGGGCGATCCTTGAAGGTCCAGCCGATGCCACTGACGAGCGTCTTCTTCTCGTCCGCCACGCCATCGCCATTGTGATCGATGAACACGCTGATGTCCGGCGGATGCAGCAAATAGAGCCGGTCTTGATCCCAAACAAGTCCGCGCGGCGAATCGACGTCCGGCACGAACGCCTTTACTTCGTCGGCGCGTCCGTCGCCGTTTGTGTCGCGCACACGCAGGACACGACCCAGGTGCGGTTTGCGATCGAGCGAGCCATTGCCATCGCTGGAGACGTAGAGCGTGCCATCGGGCGCGGCGGCGACGAACACGGGATAGTTCACGGCCGGCGGCGTCGCGAAGATGGTCGCCTCGAACTCATCCGGCACCTTCACGTCCTTGATCAGCTCCTCCGCCTTCTCCGGCACCACGGCGGGCAGCTTGGTCAACTCCTCAGGCGTCGGCTGGCGATCCTTGGCGGTGAACTCGGCCGCGGAAACAGATGCGAACGCGGCGAACGACAGCAGACAGGCGATCGAACGAACGGACTTCAGCATAGGTGACATGACACAAGGCAACGGTTGAGTGCGCCAACGCGCGTTTTCAGAGGAGAATCGGACGACCGCGAACCGGAAATCATTCGGAGCGATCTGACACCGCGACGAAGTTTAGGCGTCGTCAGTCCTGGATGAAGTAACTGAGGTTCTCGAGCTCGATGGCGAGATTGACGTTGTTCACGGTCACGTCTTCCGGAACCTGCAGGACGATGGGCGAGAAATTCAGGATTCCCGCGATGCCGCAGGCGACAAGACGGTTCGTGACTTCCTGGGCGGCGGTCGCGGGCACTGTCACGATGGCCATGCGCACGGCGCGGTCGCGCACCACTTCTTCGAGGCGCTCCATCGAGTAGAGCGGCTGCTTGGCCTGCTTGATCTTCAGACGATCGGCCTTCACATCGAAGGCAGCGACGATCTCAAACCCTTCCTGCTCGAACCCTCGATACGAAAGCAGCGCGAGACCGAGATTACCCACGCCGATCAGCACCACGGGTTGAAGTCGCTTCGTCCCCAGCAGATCGGAAATCATCGCCGCGAGCTGCTCGACGTCGTAGCCGAGACCGCGCGTGCCGAACTGGCCAAAGTAGGTGAGGTCCTTGCGGAGCTGAGTCGGCTTCACACCGGCCGCCTTGGCCAGCGCGTCGCTCGACACGGTGCGGATGGAATTGCCCTTCAGCCGTTGCAGGCAGCGCAGGTAAATCGAAAGGCGATAGATCGTCTTCCGCGGAATCTCAGGGCGAATCGGTTTTTTCAAGAGAACAACGGGGACCGAACCTTACCGTGGCGCCTGCCCGCGCGCTTTCATCCACGCAAACATGCCCACCGCGAACACGACAATGACCACCAGCACGACAATCACCGCGACGACCTTCAGCAGCTTCGCCTGGCGCATCAAGCCCTCGGTGCGCTCGCGCTCCATCGCGCGGAACATCGCGAATTCTTTGTCGACGGAAACCGGCGCCGCCACCTCTTCCTTCAACTGCAGGAACTGCCAGGGCCGCGGATCGCCGCCAAATGCCGGCGGCAGCTTCGCCTGCAGTTCAGGCGAAGCATAGCGAAAACCACTGTGATTCCAGAATGGCGTCGCAAACTGCGTCCACAGCCGGACGAGACCATGATTCTGTGCGACGACCTGGGCGCGCTCCCAAATCAGAGCCCGCCACTGATCCGCCAGTTCATTCCGGGCATACGCTTCGCTGTGCAGGCACCCTTCGGAGCCGACAACCTGCAAGGCGACTGCGGCCGCCAATCCACCCTCGGGCGCATCGATGACCTGGAATTCCTTGAAGCGCTTTTCAAGGTCTGAAACGGAATGGCCTTCCTTGCGCCACAGCAAAACCAGCTGAGGCAAATCTTCAATGTTCGCGCGTCGAACCTGGGGGTTCGGTGATGTCATTGGCGAATGGAATAGCATCCGGAAAATCAGCGGTAAAGACATTGATCGCCTCCGACGGACCGCCGTCTGAATCGCCGCTTTTCGTTCCCGGGCGCCGTCGTTGACGCCTGATTCATGACCGGATAATTTCACCCCATGTCCACCGTCGGCTCCTCCGTCGCTCATTGCCACGGCCCGATCACCCGCCGCGAAATGCTGCGCGTCGGCGGACTGGGACTCCTCGGCCTGTCGCTCCCGCAATTCCTCGCGCTGAAAGCAGGCGCCGCCAACCTGCCGGCCGGCGGAAGTTTCGGACGCGCGAAGTCCTGCATCCTCCTCT
This sequence comes from uncultured Bifidobacterium sp., assembly GCA_964491875.1. Taxonomy (GTDB): domain Bacteria; phylum Verrucomicrobiota; class Verrucomicrobiia; order Limisphaerales; family JADJPG01; genus JADJPG01. The sequence continues at coordinate 35,831 of CAZBIC010000003.1, read as the reverse complement.
ATCTCTCCGGCGGCCCGCCGCAGCACGAAACCTTCGATCCGAAACCGGAAGCGCCGCTCGAAATTCGCGGCGACTTTAAGTCCATCCGCACGAAAGTTCCCGGCACCCACTTCTGCGAACTCCTTCCGCGCACGGCCGCCATTGCGGACAAGCTGTCGGTCATCCGCTCGATGACGACGGATAACAACAGCCACACCGCCAGCGGCTACTGGATGCTCACCGGCTACGAACATCCGTCCAAAATCGAAGTACCCGCGAGCCCGGAAGACTGGCCGAGCATTGCCTCCGTGGTTGGCGCGTTGAAACCAAGCGAACGCACGCCGTTCACATCGGTCATTCTCCCCGAGATCGTCCACAACGACAACGCGCCGCCCGCGCCCGGCCAGAGCGGCGGGTTCATGGGCCACACTTGGAATCCCTTCCTGCTCCATTGCGATCCGTCACTGCCGCGGCTGGAGATTGACGGCCTCAAGCTGCCGGAAAGCGTCAGCTTTGATCGCCTGACCGATCGCGCAAATCTCCTCCGCCATCTCGATCACCAGTTCCTCACCAACGTGCGCAGCGAACCGGTCGCCGCGCTGGATCGCATGCACGAACGCGCCTTCGGCGTGATGCAATCCGCAACGACGCGCGCCGCGTTTGAGATCGAGAAAGAGCGTTCCTCACTCCGGGATCGATACGGGCGAAAAAAGTTCGGGCAGAGCGTACTGCTGGCGCGACGTCTCGTCGAGGCCGGCGTCCGCCTCGTGCAAGTCAACTGGCCGCGTGAGCCCGGCGACCAAATGACCGGCTTCCCCGTCTGGGACACGCACAAGAACAACTCCCCGCGCCTGCGCGATGTGTTGTGTCCTCAATTCGACATGGCCTTTGCCACGCTGATTGCCGATCTGGAAGAACGCGGGCTGCTCGACGAAACGCTCGTCGTCGCGATGGGTGAATTCGGTCGCTCACCGCGGATCAATCCCGATGGCGGGCGGGATCATTGGGGAAGTTGCTTTTCACTCGCCGTGGCTGGCGCTGGCATCGCGGGTGGACAAGTCATCGGTTCCAGCGATCGGGATGGAGCCTTTCCCGCAAGCCGAGTGCTGCGTCCGCCGGACCTTGCCGCGACGATCTTCCATCTGCTCGGCATCAATCCGCTCGGAGATTTTCCCGACCTGCTCGGGCGTCCGCGGCCGCTCGTCAGCGGCGGGACGGTAATTCGCGAACTGGCGAGCGCGTAGACTCCGCTACGCCGCCTGCTTCAAGGCCTCTTCCAACCGGCAGCAGTTTCTCCCTCCGCGTTTGGCTTCATAGAGCTTCGCATCAGCGGTCTTGATCAACTCCGCGGCGGACCGTTCGTAACCTGGCCACTGGGCGAAGGCGACTCCGATGCTCGTGGTCACGCGCAACTTCTGTCCAGCCGCCTCGAGTTGAATCTCCTCCACCGCCTCGCGCAAACGCTCGGCCAATGAGCCGGCCTTGGACGGAGCGCACTCCGGCGCGATCACCGCGAACTCCTCGCCGCCGTAACGGGCCACCAGATCCATTTTGCGGATCGTTTCATCCAGCGCCTTCGCCACCGCCTGCAACACCTGGTCTCCCACCTGATGTCCGTGCGTGTCGTTGAACTTCTTGAAGTGATCGATGTCGAGCAGGCAAAGCGCGAGCGGACACTGTGTGCGGCGAGCGCGTTCCAGCTCGCCTGCGAGACGTTCGTCGAACGCCGCCCGATTCGACACCCCGGTGAGCGCGTCCGTGCGAACCTGTTGCTGGAGCTGCTGGTTCTGGCCCTTGATGCCAATGTTCTCCATCACCGTTGCCGCACTGAGAGCAGCAATTTTCTCACGCGCTTCCTCCTGCAAATCGCGGAACGACATGTCCGTGCCCGCCTTCACGGAGAGCAGCTGGCCGTAGGCCTTCCAATCGCGGACGATCTGGTCGTAGAGCTCCGTCCAGGCGGCCTCGTCGATCTCGAAATGTTCCAGCACCAGCTTGAGAATCTCCTCCACCTTCCCGCTGCGTTCCTCCTTCGAATCACATAACAACGCAGCCGTGACATCGCCAATGTGCAACACCCGGCTCGAGGTGATGCGGCCATTCACCGTGGTCGGCGCCTTGGGATCTTGGGAGGTCGCGATCGTCTGCCAGATGCTGTCCGGCAGTTTCCAGTCCTGAAGCAGCTGAACGCCTGCCTCGATGTGCGTGGCACCGAGCTTCTCCTTTTCGATCACCAGCAACTCGCGGGGCCTCGTCAGCGATTCGACCAGCACCGGCTCATAAAGTTCAGGCACCGCGCACGCGGCCGCCATCTGACCGATGTGGTACAACAAACCGATGATGAACGCTTCATTCGGATCCATCCTGCCGGCATGCGTGGCAAAAGTCTTCGACGCTACCGCGCACGCCAGCGAACGCGACCAGAACATGTCGAAATTGAAGCTTGGCGAAACCTCCACTCGCCCCGACGAAACCAGCGAGAACGACAGTGCCATCAACTGCACGCCGCGCAGCCCGATCTGATTCACCGCCTCGTCCAGCGTGGCAATCTGCCGCCCAAATCCGGCAGAGGGAGAGTTCACGAACTTCAGCATCCGGCTCGCGAGGGCCGGATCGCTGCTGATGACCTTTGCAAGATCATCCAGGGAAGTGTCGTCCGAGCGGGCGAGTTCGAGGATTTTAAGCGCCACGCCCGGCGGACTCGGAAGTCGATTCGAAGATTTCAGCCGTTGAAACAAGTCATTGCCCATAGGTTCAGTCTGATTGAACACAGTGGGAGTCTGGACTTCGAGTTTACCGCCGAAGAAATCGCTAGTTGCCCAAAAAGCGCCAGCCCGGCCCCGTCAAGACGCCACTGCCCGTGAGCTTCCGCCCACACGCTCAGGTCATCGGCAGGGGCGACGGCGAGTTAAGAGCCTGTCTGAAAATTCTGACAGGTGCTGCTACTTCGAAGCGCGTTGTGTCGGCGTCTGGATGGCGATGTCCGACCAGTAACCAAACTCGAAGGCCCAGCCGTTCGCAGCATTCTCAAGACGCACTCGGGCCGTGGTTCCAGCGAACTCCTTCAAATCCACCGTCACCGGCTTCCAGCGCCCACCATCGCGATTCACCACTTCCTTCTTCACCAGCTTGTCATTGATCACCACGCGCAGTTCCCAATCGCCCTGCTCGTGCGCCGCCACGGCGAACGTCAGCACACCACCGTTCTTCGGCACCGCCAGATTCCGCTCCAGCGCGCTCGGCGTGGATTGATCCTTGGGATGTGTCATCAGCACGTTTCGTCGGCCGGCAAATTCCGTGAGCTTGCGCGGCGTGCCTTCGAATTCCGGCGCGTTCACCTTCCAGTCCGGATTCCAGAGCGACACGCTCTCCATGTCGACCGGCGGATATGCCGAGGCGCTCTTCTTCACGCCGGCGTTCTCGTCGCCAAACACTTCCTTGCGCAAGGCCGGAGTCCACGCGCGGTTGTCGCCGGGCGGATTCAGCAGATACCACATCATGTCGCGGAAATCCTTGTCGGGGATCGCTTCGAGACCCTCGGGCATCAGCGACAACTCGCTCGTACGAATCTTCGGCTTGCCGCCCTCCTGTGCGATGTCGCTCTTCGCGATGACGTGTTCCGTCGGGCCGGACGCCACCAACTTCAGGCGCGTCGGCGTTTCTTCGACGATGCGGCCGCTCACGCTGCTGCCGTCCTTCAACTCCACTTCCGTCGCGCCATAGCCGTTCCCGACCACTTCGTTCGGATCGATGATGTTGTGCAGGAGCGCGTCCAGCGTGCTGCGGCCAACACCGGTGAGATCTGGTCCGACATCCGCACCTTCGCCGTAGAGCTTGTGACAAACCAAGCAAGTGCGTTTCGCCACTTCATATCCAGCCTTCAAATCCGGCTCGCCCGCCAGAGCCACCTTTCGCTTCTCGGCGATGAGCTTTAACTTGTCGTCGCCCGAGGCTCGATACTTTCCAAGCACACGATTCGCGTGATCGACCACCGTGGCGTCGGGGCTCTTCGCCAGTGCGCGACGCGCGGTCGCTGAAACGTCCTGCGGGTCGGCCACCTTGTTTTCCAGCGCGGCCATCAAGGCGCGGCTCCACTTGCTGCGGGTCACGAGCACGTCCGCTGCGGTGCGACGCGTTGGCAGGGTGAAGTTCTTCCACGCATCCGTCATCGCGTAGCCAATCTCGTCGCCGCCGAACACCGCGAGTGCGCGAATACCTTCGACGAGCACCGCTTGGTTGGACTTCTCGGTCTTGAGCAATTTGATTAACTCGCCCTTCGAGGCTTCGTCCTTCGTCTCGCGCGCTGCCTGGATTCCCCTCAAGCGATCCTCGATGCTGGCGCGGCTGTCGTTGATCTTCGCGACCAATAAGCGGCTGGCGCTCGTATCACCGAGCAACGTCGCGAGCCGGCGGGCCTTGTCCGCCAGCTTGGGATTAGCGGTGAACTTCGCGAAGATGGGTTCGAGCGGGATAGTCGGTGGCTGGCCTTTGCTCTTAAAGGCGTCGATCAGGCCATCGAGCGCTGCCTCGGCCAGTCCAGGCTTGGAGGAGAGACCAGCAAGCCATTCCATCGCGGCATTGAGATGTTTCAATCGCGCAGCGGAATCCGACAGATCACAGATGCGACGCATGATGCGGCGGGCGGAGTGGGCGGAGACGGAATTGTCATTCGCACCAATGATTGGGAAAAACGACGTCGGGTCTTGCGCCACGCGCGGCTCCATCGCCATCCAGACGATGTGCGGGTAGTAGAGATCGTCTTTGACGCTGGGCCGGGCGAGGAGTTCCGGGAAAGTTGAAAGCAATCGATTAGCAGGTGAGTCTCTGTGTGCCGTGGTATTGACCGTTAGAGAACTGGAAGTGAATTGACGCAGTGCCGACGCAGCAGCGGCTCGAACCGTCACGTCTGAGTCAGATGCGAGATTCCGAAGACGAGACAGACCTAACTCGGAGTCGATTGCCGCACGCTCCCCCGACAATCGAGCTGACCATGCACGCAACTCGGGTGACTGTTGTTTCGCACACAAATCCAGCGTATTCTCATCTAGTAGTCCGCTGCCGTGCAGAGTCCATAAAGCAAGGATGCGTTGTTCCCAAGGCCGACTGCCATTCAGCATCGCCAATAGAAATTCAGTCGAATCGGTATTCTGACGTTCGCTCAGCAAGTGTTGAGCAGCACGGCTGGTCCAGCTATTCGAGCGAGCTAGTCGGGCAGCCAAATTAGCAACGCCCAGTTTACTTAAATCCATCTCCTTCTCAGGCCGACTGGGAACTGGTTTGCCCGGTTGGTCGCCCACCCACACCACACGCCAGATTCGACCCATCTCGCGATCCACGCCTTCCGGATCGGCCTGCGCATTTTGGTAGCACGGATAACGATCCGCCCAGTCCATGATCCACATCGCGCCATCGGGACCGGTCTGGTTGCTCACTGGACGAAACCAATGGTCATCGCAGACGAGGAAATTCCCCGCGCCCACTTCCCACGTTCCCTTGTCTGGCCCGAGCAGCGTCGATTCCTTCTCCGCCTTGTAGGTCGAGCCGACCGGCGTGAGGCGATCGCAGTTGATGGCGTTCTGGTGAATGTTCCCAAGGTACGCGTGGCCACGCCATTCCGCTGGCCATTGGTCGCCCTGATAAATCGTGATGCCCGCGTGCGCCGCGCGGTAGTGACGCCAGTCCGCGATCGCCGGAAGTCCCTTGCTCGGCAAATCGCCGGCATAACCGTAGGGATTCGCCCAGGTGCCGCCCTGGCGATTGTATTGGCCACCGGGCGCGAGGTGAAAGATGTGATGAATCACGCACGCGCTTACGAACGCATCGCCGCGTTCGTTCCAGTCCACGCCCCACGGATTGCTCGTACCGTCGGCGAAGACCTCGAACTTCTTCGTCTTGGGATGAAACCGCGCGAGCGCGGCGTCCATCACCACACCGTCGTCTTCGGGATCGTTCGGGTTCTTCACCTTGGAGTGGGTGAAGACACCGTGCGTCATGTAGAGCCAGCCGTCCGGTCCCCACGCGAAACCATTCAGCAACTCGTGACGATCCTCGAGCCCGAAGCCGGTCATGAGCACCGTCGTCTTGTCCGCCTTGTCGTCGCCGTTCGTGTCTTCGAGGAAATAAAGATTCGGAGCCGCGCCAACGTAGACGCCGCCGTTGCCCAGCGCGAGTCCGGTCGCAAGCGAGAAGCCGTCGGCGAAGACCGTGACCTTGTCCGCTTTGCCGTCCGCATCGACGTCTTCGAGAATCTTGATGCGGTCGCGGCCCTTCTCGCCCTGCTTCGCGCCCTTGGGATATTCATAGAGCTCTACGACCCAAAGGCGCCCGCGTTCGTCCCACGTCATCGCCACGGGATTCACCACCTCCGGTTCGCTGGCGAAGAGACGGACTTCGAAGCCCTTCGGCACCTTGATCTTCTTCTGCGTCTCCAGCGGATGCAACGCCGGCTCCTTCACCCCGCGGCGTACCGGATCGTTATCGAGCATGTTGCCCGGCGGCTGGTTCGTGTAAATCGGGAAGCCAAGTTTCTTGCCGAGGTCCGGACGGTAATCCGCGGCGTGCAGCGACAGTGAAAGCCCGAGGCCCAGCGAAAGAAGCGCGATGCGTTTCATAAGTGATTGGCGAAAGAGTAGGCAGTTGGACGGGAGCGCGGCAACGGGATTCAACGGCCGAATACGCAGCGCCGCGGTGCGTGGCGACACATTTCGCGTTGTGTGGCGAGCTATGAACCGTGGCTCGGGTGATAATTGCTGCTTAAGGAACCTCGGTGCGAACGCCCACCGCGCGGCAGGCCGCCAGCAGGGGGTCTGAAGTGTCGGGGTCGATGGCCAGCAGTTTCTTCTTCAACTCCGGAATATCGGCGCGAGCCCTCGCCAAAAGAACGGGCGTCTCCAGATTGAATTCCCGCCGCAGGGCCAGCACGCAATCAACGCTATCACCACGCGCTCGAATAGCTTCCAGCATTTCCGGCGCGATGGACCCCATGTTTCTCCATCGATGCTGCATGACGAGGAGCTCCTCCGCTGGTGTCGAGGGTTCCTCGTGCAAACGGTCGCCTCGGGCAAGTCGCGTCTGCATCGTCAGTTCGAGCAGCTTTTCCTGAAGCGCGGTATCCTTGAGGGCCGCAGTTCGCACGAGGCGTTCCGGCCAGGGCTCACCTTCTCCGGGTGGCGGGTCAACGAAGAACGGCTGGGCCACCGTCAACTGCTGACCCGCGGCATCCGCCAGGACCCGGGCGACTTCCTCGCCCTTATAAATTTGAAAGAACAGGCCCTCGTCCTTCCATCCGTTGTTCGGTAGCCACTGGCCCGAGAAGAAGAGACGGTCGGACTGTTTCACCAGTTCGCGAATCCGCGGCACATTGGCAAGGGAGAGCTGGTGCAGAACCGCGGCGAGAGCGAAGGCGGCATCGGTCTCCCCAGCCGCCGCCCGTCGGGACAATTCCGCGTAGGCCGGCAGGTGACGACCGAAAACCAGCGCGGCCATGACGGTGACGTTGGTTCGGCAGGCGGCTTCGCGGGTAATCTTCAACAAGTCGGGAACCGGCTCGGCATCGAGCGCGGCACGCACACGGGCGAAGACGGTGTCCAGCACATCAGGTGGCATCGCCGCCGCATGACGCGGATGGAGACGAAGCATCTCTTCGAGCCACGCCGGTTCGGATTGCGCGGTGGCTTGTTTGGTCAACGCCTTCTCAATGTCGGCCGACAGCTTCCGGGACAATGCGGTCGAGAGGTTATAATTGGTTGCCTCTGCGCGGCGGTGAAGTCGGGACGCTTCGAGCAGGTCAGCCGGCCGACCAAGTCCATCCAGGCGACAACGGGCCTGTGCGTAGAGCACACGGGCGGATGCCGCGCGACCTGGATCCTGGGATTTTCGACCGCCCATAACTTCACGAGGCAAGGCCACCGCCTCCAGATCGGCGTAGGCAGCCGCCAGTTCCGGCCGCGCGGAGGTGGCCAGTGACTGAAATGCCTGGTCGAATTGATTCAAGTGATTGGTGGTCCACCAGAGGCCGGGTAGTTCCAACAGGAACGACTCAATATCTGACAGCTTCTTAAGCAAGGACTGATCGATGGCCTCCGGAACCGCCCGAGCAACCTCTTCAGGAGAAACTCCGAGTCCGGCCAGGGCGCGACGGGCTTCGAAGTGGCCGTTCTCCAGCGCAGCCAGCCACAACCCCTGCGCTTGCTCGGAGCGAACGCGGCTCTGCGCAGCTTTGCCCGCCTCGAATCTGGCGCACGCGGCGAATGCGAGCCGGCGCAAGATGGGATCGGTCCAACGATGGGCGGTCGTATTGATGAAGAAGCCGGGGTAGTCGTTTCGCATCAAAATCGCATAGGCATCCAGCGAGCCTGACTCCGCCAGCGCGCAGAGGTCCGTCATGCTGCGGAGTTGCTCCGGAATATCGCGGCTTTCAGTGACCCTTGAATGAGCCTCCATCACTTTCAACAACTCCGCCGTCAGGCCCGTCGCCGGAAGCGCGCCAATCGCTTTCGTGCGTTCCGGTCCGCCGCGACCAAAGGCGTCCCTCCAGGCGCGGGTCAAAGCCGTCTTTGGCAACCGGTCGAGCTGGAGATTGATCGCAGTGGAGAGGCCGCCCAGAGCGGAACCGGCGATACCAAGACGCACAGCGTGTTCGACGGTTTGAAATTCGGATACGCCCGGTCCGCGCGCCTCGCCTTGAAGGCGAATCAATTCTCGATGAGTGGCGAGTGTGGAGACGGAGCCTCTAAAGCCCGCTGCGATCTGCGTTGCCAACGGAAGATTCGCGCAACCATTGGCACGAGTGACGATAGCCTGAAGCTGGTCATTGACGGTGGCGGTGAGGCCGGGCTGCTTGCGCGCCAGCTCGACGAGAGCTTCCACCGCCTCGGCCGCGATGGTCGGACGAACCGGACCGCGGTAAGGAGCAAGATTGCCAAAATGACGGAGGGCGGCATCCGCATCGGACTGAAACCCGCGGCTGCCCGTCGCCAGACTGGCCGCCCGCAACAGTTGCGTTCCGATCGGACCCGCAGCCGAGGGAGTGAGTGCACCTTTGACCGTGTCGACCTTGGCGGGATCGATCAGTTGATATCGAAGCAACGTTCCCCAGCGCAATGCGGACACTTCTTCAATGTCCAGCTCATCATCCTGCCTGCCCAGGTCGGGATGAGATTTTTGATCCTCGTAGTTGACGCGCGCCGGCGGCGCCGCAGTCCCGCGAAAGAGTCCCTCGGCCTGCTCGAAGTAGCGGGCAGCAGCAGCGGGATCGGGCTTCCCGGTCTGGCCGTTCTCGCCGTCACCTTCAAGCAACGCCAGGCCGCGGAGAGTCTGGGCACGCCCGCGATACCAAACATATTCCGGTCGGTCCGGCAGCGCCTCGTAGGCCCGGATGCCTTCCCAGCGCGAAAGCCAGTGGCCTGCGGTTTCATGGAACACCCAGTCGCCCAGACGAATGAGAGCTGCTGGCGCCGGCGAATCGCCTTGTCGCAGGAGGAACGCCGCTTCCTCGGGCGTTCCCTGCACCCGCCGTTCGAGAATGAGCTCTGCCATGAGGATGCGGGCGTGGGTCTGCAGATCCGCACCGAGCATTCCGGTTGGATCTCCAGCCATCGGCTCATGGTTGCGGGCGAGCGACTGCAGATTCGTGAGGCACGATCCCGGCACGGTGTAGCCCTGAGCGAGGCTGCCGGCGAAGTATGCGCCGAGGCGGGGAAATTCCACCCCGACCTTTCCATAGAGTCGCAGGCATTCTGTGAGCGCCGTGTGAGAATCCGTTACAGACAGCCGGCCAAAGCCAAGATCACGGCGCTGATGCCACGCGGCGAGTACCAGCGTCGCGGCAAGATCGCCATTGCGATCCGCAGCGACCAGACTGTTGAAGGCAGCTTGGGGATTGAGAGCAGCGGCCGACCGATCGATCCATGCGCCGGCAGTTTCGCGATACTTGGCGGGAGCGAGAAGACGCGGGTAAAGGCCGAACAAGCGGAGCCGGGCATCCCATGAACGCGTCTCAGCCGCGGCGCGATAGTGGAGGAGAGCCGACTCAAGGCGTTGCTCCGGGGCCAATTCGAGGCCGGGCGGAAGCGCATTTCGATCAAACGCACGCCCCAGTTCGAACGCTGCGGTCCTGCTCCCGCGCTCTGCCAGTTCGAGCCATACGCGATGCTCCTGCCATCGCTGACGCCCCGCGGCTTCCGCCGCTCGTGCAGCTTCGATGCGCCTTTGCTCCGCCCACTGATCAGAAAGGCGCTTCCTGGCGGCACGCTCCGCTTCCTCGGCGATCCGAGCACGCTCCGCCGCCGCCCGCTCCTCAGCGGCTGCCGCCGGATCAAAGTTCCTGGCCGCAGCCCTCCGCGCCTGATCTCGCCGGACCCATTCTTCAAGGCTGGAAAAAGTCCCCGACCCCGAGGACGGTCGAACGCCAAAATTCGGATTATTGTTCCGGAAATTCGCGGTCTCCTCCTGAACCTTCCGGGTATAATACGCGTCGTAGCTCTCGCCACGCTGGCGGGTAACCTGCCCGGACAAACCGATCGGATTCCACATTCCAGCGCTGCCGGCGATCAGCAGGACCAAGAACCCGCTGCGCAATCCGTTATTGCAGATAGTCATATTGCTCCAAACATTTCGGCCAGGTCGGCCGCCCCATGAGGTTGAATCGATGCTGACGCGCTCATCACTCACGGAGTCGAAGCGTCATTCTGCTAATTCACCACGTTGAAAGGTGTCTGGCCGAGCAGCACGCGGCGGCAGTTCTGGCTACCTTTGACGCGCATGTCGATGAGGCCTTCCTCTGAATAGAACGCCGCGTGCGGATTGATGATGAGGCGGTCGTGCGCCGGGTGATTCGGATCGCGCCACGCTTTGATGAGCGGATGGTCGGGCGAGGGAGGTTCGGTTTCCAACACGTCGATGCCGGCACCGCGCAGATGACCGGAGGTCACGGCGTCGAGGACGGCGAGCACATCCACCACGCCGCCGCGCGAGGTGTTCACGAGGAACGAGCCGTGCCGCATCTTCGCGATGGTGTCGCGGTTGAGCAGATGTTTCGTTTCGGGCGTGAGCGGACAATGCGCGCTGACGACGTGGGCTTGCGCGAGCAGTTCATCGAGCGTTTCGACGGAACGGATACCGAGGGATTTGTCGCGGCCTTGCGGCACATGCGGATCGAAATAGACGACCTCCATCCCGAGCGCCTTGGCCCGTAATGCGGCGGCGGTGCCGATGCGGCCGATGCCGATCACGCCGAAGACGCGTCCGCGCAGGCGCAGCACGGGCGCGACTTGAGTGTAGCTCCAGTCGCCTTGGGCGTTCTGCAGGCGGGTGTTCAGCGAGTGAATGCCGCGGGCGAGCGTGAGCATCATGCCGATGGCGGAATCCGCGACGTCTTCGGTGCCGTAGTCGGGAATATTCGCGACGGCGATGCCAAGAGCGCGGGCGGCGGCGCGGTCCACGTTGTCGAAGCCGACGCCACAGCGAACGATGAGCTTGCAGTTCGTGAGTCGCGCGATGGTGGCGGCGGACAGACCGAGGTAGTGGTAGACCATCACGATGTCGGCGTCCTCGATCCGCCCGGCGAGCTCGCTTTCGTTCTTCGCGTTGAGAGCGATGACATCCGCGAGATCACCGAGGATGCGGCGTTCGTGTTCCAGTTCTCCGGTGATGAAATCGGTAATGACGACTTTGGCGCGTGTGCTCATGTGATGTGAGAGGAAGCTTCGATCCGACGGAAACAGAGGCAAGGCGAAACCTGCACCGCGCTGCCGACCGAACGCCGGTAGCAGGTCGGGAAAGTCGAGTTGCGTTCAGTGCGGCGGCGGCAGAATTTCGATCCCGGATTGCGGCGCGATGGTCAGGAGGCGTTCGATGTCGGCGGGGGTAACGGGCAACGGCGGAGAATCGAACGACGGAACGGGCGCGGCGATGCTGGTGATAAACTTGTCGAAGCCGGGAGGCGTGACGAGGATCAGCATTCGCGCCGGAATGTTGCCTTCGTTCTTGAACGCATGCGGGATGTTGCGCGGACCTTGCACGAACGTGCCGGGGCCGGCGACAAGGCGTTTGCCATCCACGGTGAAGGTGACCTCGCCTTCGAGGATGAAGAAGGCTTCGTCCTCGCGACGATGAATGTGCGGCGGCGGTCCTCCTCCGGGAAGCACGCGGGCTTCCGAGAGCACGTAGGCGCCGCCGGTTTGTTCGCCGCTGGCGAGAATGCGGTAGATATCGCCGACGGCCGAGTATGCCTGACCTTCACCAGACTTGGCGTGGATGATTTGTGCGCTGGCAGACATGGCGGGAGAATCAACAAGTCGCGTGGATGATTCAAGCGGTTCACGTCTGTAAATACGTCAGCAGGGAGAAAACTGTTGTCAGTCGGAAGCTCATTTCCTAGCGTCGCGCCTCAAGAGCACCACCGCGCGGGACACCATGACGGGTCTGCAACGGAGCGCGTGCCGGACGAGGAACTTTATGAGAATGAATCACTGGACGATCGGTTTAGCCGCCGCCGGATGCGTGAGTTTGCCCGGCTCGGCGCGCGCAGAGGAGAGTGGCAATCAGCTTTGGACCGCCGTGTCGTCGACCACTCTCAGCGGTTATGTGAACACGTCCATGCACTGGAATCCCGGCACGGGCAGCGGTCATGTTCCGGATTACTTCTATAATACCTCGCAGAAACAGGATGGCTTCAACCTGAACGTGGTGGACCTGACGCTGGAGCGTGAACTCGATGACGCCACGTGGTCGGCGGGCTACAAGGTCCAGCTTTGGTTCGGTCCGGACGCGCGGACGTTCGGCTCGACACTGGATGCGGGCGGGATTGATTCGAGTGCGGCAGCGGTGCGGCAGGCGCATGTCACCTTGCGCGCCCCGGTCGGCAACGGACTGGATTTCAAAGTCGGCGTGTTCGATGGCTTGCTCGGATACGAGAGTCACGACGCGGGACGGAATCCCAACTACACCCGTTCTTACGGAACGACCCTCGCGCCGCAGTCTCATACTGGAATTCAAGTTAGCTATCAATTTGCTTCATGGTTGAGTGCCGCCGCCGTCGTGGCGGATACGATCGGGCCGGTGATCAACTCCAAGGCGAACCCGCCGAAGGCAGAATCCTTCAAGGCGTATTCCGGGCTCGTGGCGCTGAGTGCGCCGGAGGATTGGGGGTTCCTCGCCGGATCTGCGTTGTACGGCGGCGTGGCGAGTGGATATAGTACGCGTTCGGATTGGGACCAAACCACGTGGTACGCCGGCGCGACGTTGAACACTCCCGTGCCCAGCTTGCGACTTGGCGCGTCGTATTCGTATTTGGGCACTTCTGACTTCAACGCCGGCAATGATGACTACGCCAATGCGCTTGCGCTCTACAGCTCGTTTCAGCTCACCGACAAGTTGAGCCTGCACGGCCGCGCGGAATACGCCTGGTCGAGCACCGGGCTCTTCGACGGCAGCGCGGATATCGATGATGGCAACAGCGAGGTCTTCGCCCTCACAGGAACGCTCCAATATGATCTGTGGCGCAATGTCATCAGCCGCCTCGAAGTGCGTTGGGACCATCAGGCAGGCGATGGCGAGATGCCGGGTTACGGCGGCGAACCGTCCGGAGTCGGCGGTGGCGGCTCGGGCGGCGGACCTTCCGGCGACCGTTTGCGGAACTCCTTTCTCGTGGCCGCGAACGTGATCTATCAGTTCTGAATCCGTAATTGCCCTGACCGTTTGCCGGAGAAAAACCGGTTCCGGATCGGACCGAAAACCCGCCGCCAGCAGAGCGGAGCCACAAAAGAAAGTGCTTGCCAATAATTGGTGGGATGCCCAAAACGTCCCCCGTCACGGGTCAACTCAAGTCGCTCGTGGGCTGGCGCATACCGTTCCAGTCCGCGGCGGGAACCAACACCTGTGACACTCTTGCGGCCGCTTCGAAGTTCCGTGCTTCAGGCTGCAAAACACGCAGTCCAGACCACGTAATGAGTTATTTATACGTGATTTGGCTGGGTAGGAACCTGAGACAAAAACAAAACAAACGGAAGGAACAGAGAATGAAAGTTAATAAATGGACGATGGGTCTGGCTGCACTCGGACTCATCAGCATCCCGGCGACCTCGTCGGCCGAAGAAGGCAAGGCAAACGGTCTGTTGACCGCGTTGTCTTCCACCACCATCAGCGGTTACGTCAACACCTCGATCCACTGGAACACCGGCACGGGCAATGAATCCCTCCCGGCCCATGGTTACAACACTGCCTCCAAGGCGGATGGTTTTAACCTGGACGTGTTCAAGCTCCAGATCGAGAAGCCCCTCGACGAAGCCCAGTGGTCCGCTGGTTACAAGGCGGAACTGCTCTTCGGCGGTGACGCTGGCGCCTACGGCACCACGCTCGACCAGAACGGTGACGGCAGCGCTTCCGCCATCAAGCAGGCGTATGTCAGCCTGCGCGCTCCCGTGGGCAACGGCCTTGATTTCAAGGTCGGCGTGTTCGACACCGTGATCGGCTACGAAGTCTTCGACGCCGGCAACAACCCGAACTACACCCGCTCCTACGGCTTCACCATCGAGCCGACCACCCACACCGGTGTCCTCGCCTCCTACCAGGTGAGCAGCGCGGTCAGCCTCTCGGCTGGCATCGGCAACACCATCGGTCCTGTGATCAACCAGAAGGCCAACCCGCCGAAGGCTGAATCCTACAAGACCTACATGGGTTCCATCGCGGTCACCGCTCCGGAAGACTGGGGCTTCATCTCCGGCTCCACCTTGTATGCGGGCATCGTGAACGGCTACAACACCGGTGCGGACTGGGATCAAACCAGCTATTACATCGGTGCCACGCTGAACACCCCGGTCAAGAACCTCAAGGTTGGTGCCTCGCTCGATTATCTGGCGACCACCGGCTACAATGCGGGTGACAGCACGGACCTCGATGCAACGGCTCTGACCCTCTACGCCTCCCTTCAGGCGACCGAGAAGCTCAGCCTCCACCTCCGCGGTGAGTACGCTGAATCCGACACCACCCTGCTCGGCGGCGCTGCAGGCCTGTCTGGCGGCAACAACAAGGTTGTTGCTCTCACCAGCACGCTCCAATACGACCTCTGGAACAACGTCCTGAGCCGTTTGGAAATCCGTTGGGATCACCAGGCTGGCGACGGCGACATGGTCGGCTGGGGAAACAACACAGCTGGCGGCGGCGGTTCCGGCACTCCTGCGACCTACACCAAGCGCAACAACGTGCTGATCGCTGCGAACATCATCTACAAGTTCTAATCTGACTTAGTCAGACAGAATCTTTCAGCCCCCTTCCGGGAAACCGGAAGGGGGCTTTGTGTTTTGGGAATCGAGTGACTCGCCGCATTCGATGAAAAGCTTGGGCCGGACATCCTCGACTCGCGGAGCGAGGCATTGAAAGTAGCCGTGGACTTCAGTCCACGGTTCATGAAGCAAAGAATCTCTCGTTGCGGAGCGACGATTGAACGGAAACTCCAAGGCAAGGAAGGCTCACAGTCCGCGTGACCGCCTTCCCCCCGTTAGCGTCTTTAGCGGGCCAATCCGTCTTCTTCCTAATCCCCCAGCAACCTCTTCAACTTGTCGCGCGCATCTTCCTCGCGCTTGTCCACGCCCTTCCCCTTCCAGTCACGGCGGATGAAATCAAAATACTCGCAGAAGTTCGCCATGTTCTTTTCCTGCACCGGATCGGCCCTCTTGTCACGACACTGCTGCGCCACGCGCGGGTCGTAGCTGATGCAGTTCAGGCAGACCTTCAGGTCCGAGCCGCATTGATGACAGCTCTCCGTCCGCCCCGGCAGCCCGGCGATGGCGTATTCCCAGCCACAGTTGTGGCAATGACGCGTCGGCATATCAGCACTCCTTCAGTTGTTTGAAAATCTCACGGTAAAACTCCGGGTGACTCTCCCACGTCTGCGACGTGATGAACTTCCCGTCGCGCACGCACTGTTTGTCCACCCACTTGCCGCCGCCCTGCTCCAGCTCGAACCTCACATTGCGGTAACAGGTGAGCGTCTTGCCTTTCACCAGCCCGGCCGCGATCAAGATCTGGATGCCGTGGCAGATGGAGAAGACCCATTTCCCGCGCCGCGCAAACTCCTGCACGATGCGAATCGTCGCGGCGTCATGCCGCAGGAACTCCGGCGCACGACCGCCGATCAGCATCACCGCGTCGTAATCCGTCACCCGGACATTGCGCAACGCGAGGTCGCACTTCACCAGGTAACCCGGCCGTTCCACATACGTGTTCCAGCCCGGCTCGAAATCGTGAATGACCCCGTGAATCAGCTTCTTCTGCGTTGCTGCGATCACCGCCTTCCAACCCGCCTCGGTGAAACGTTGCTGCGCGTAGTAAATCTCCAGTGACTCGCCCGAGTCGTCCGTGATGATCAGAATCTTTTTGGCCACGCGCGAAGTATAGAGATGGCCCGAGAGATTTCGAGCGAAATGCCCCCTGCGCGCGACTGAAATTCTCTCACCTCCGACACGGAGGACTACGGCTGCCGATGCTCGTCCACCCAGTGCACCGCGTGCATGAGCAATCCCTGCCAGTGCCCTTCGATCGTGCGGGACGGCATGGGGTCGATGCTTACCTCCGTCACTTGGCCGCTCCGCCAGCCGACGATCTCGTTGAAGGCCTCAACGCCCTTTACCGCGCCCGACTCGGCATGGACGATCTCGCCGTCCTTGAAGAACACCCGTCCCCTCCCGCCTTCTTCACCCACGAAATCCAGCACCACCGTCGATCGCGCCAGACACTTCAGCTGAATGATGTCGAGCGTCGTCAACTGCGTCAGCAGCGCCGAGAAACCACCGCTGCCGCTCTTCACACCCTTCCACTTGTCCCAATGCTCGCGCACCAACGCGCCGAGCGTCTTCCCATCCGCCGGCTTCTCCATGAAATGAAGAATTCCAAACGCCTCCGCCTGATCGCGGTAATGCGGCAGCGGCACCCCCGTCAAAATCGCCACGCACGCCTCCGGGCTTTTCTGCTGGATGTCGTGCAGGAAATCGATCCCGAGCCCGTCCGGCAGCTGGATGTCCAGCACGCACAGCTGGAACTTGTGTTCATTCAACAGCCGCCGGCCCTCTGCCAGCGTGCGGGCGGACACAATCACACTTTCCGCCGCCGCGCGGAGAACGGTCTGGGATGCGGATGCGAGCGAGATCTGGTCGTCTTCCAGAATGAGCACGCGAAACGAATTGGTATCCGATGCTGTATTGGCCACGTCGAAGAAATGTTCCACGCCATTTGCACCGACGCCCGCATGTCGTGTCAATCCCGAACCCGTCCGCTTTTTAGAGTTGTTGTTTGCCGTCGCACACTGTTTCTTCGCTGCAACCAGCGCGACCCGGACACCCGCCGTTCGCGCCATTGGAACATGACAACGCAACCCGATCGCCGGCCATGATGATTCCCGTCGGCACCGTCCTCAACGCAATCGGGATCATCGTCGGCGGACTGCTCGGCATGGCGCTGCGTCGCCAATGGACTCCCGCCACGCAACTCGCCGTCAAAGGCATGCTTGGCATCCTCGTGATCTACATCGGGCTCAAGACCACTTGGACCAGCCTCGGCGGCGGCTTCTGGCTCGTGCTCAAGCAAGTCTTCATCATCATCCTCGCACTCACCCTTGGTCGCATCACGGGACGCCTCCTCGGCCTTCAAAAGAACCTGAATCGCCTCGGCCAGTATGCGAAAGAACGCTTCACCAAAGCCGCCTCCGACCAGAACAACCGCTGGAGCGAAGGCTTCGTCACTTGCACCATCCTCTATTGCGTCGGCCCGATGGCGATCCTCGGCTCCATTCAGGACGGAATCGATGGCAACTGGCAGACGCTTGGCGCCAAGGCGATCATGGACGGACTCGCAACGATGGCCTTCGTCGGAACGTTCGGCTGGGGCGCCATCGCCGCCGTGATTCCGGTCGTCGCCTACCAGGGCACCATCACGCTCGCGGCCAAATCGCTCGCACCGTTCTTTCAAGACCCGGCCAACGCCGCGCTCCTGAACTCCGTTAACGCCACCGGCGGCCTGCTCGTATTCTGCATCGCGATGGTGATTCTGGAGCTGAAGAAGTTCGAACTCGCCGACTACCTGCCCAGCCTCGCGTGGGCGCCGTTGATTACGTGGTTGTGGAGATAAGCCGATCCAAGGGAGTGGACAAAGTATTCGACGTGTTCAAAATGCCTCGGTGAAGCATTGGTCCATTCTCAGCGACGCATTACTCATCGCGATCTGGTTGGGGATTCCCGCTGCCTCATTTCTGCGAAGACTGAAGAAGCCCGAAGACATTGGGAAAAGGATGCTCATCAGCGTATTCGGGAGCTGGGCGGGATTCGTTCTCCACGGAGACTTCATTGCCACACCTATCGCAGTAGCCCGGGCCGAAGAGAGAGGAATCATAGGCTACGACGGTATTGCAGCGAACGTGGCGACACTTTTCTTTGGATGGATCCCCGCAGTCATCACAACCGCCGTCGCCGCGTCAATCTATGTTCTAGTCCAAGAGATAAGGAAGCGACGCCGTCCAAAAGCGTGATACCTGGAGCTCTGCTGATCACGCGGCTATGGAAGTGAAGGAGGTTTGCCGCTTCTGAATTCCGCTAAACACGCCAATAGCGCGAAATGCCCGAAACCTACTGAACCGGCAGGCGGTTCGCACATCTAATTTTCTTTCGCGTTGTTTCGCGTGTTTGGCGGGCAAACCAATTGCGTCAACTCACTTCCCCAACCTCGCCCCAATCGGCACCAGCTCCAGTAACCGATCCGCGTCCTTCTGCTGCGCCGCCCACGCGATGCCGCGCAGCACGATGACACGGTAAAGCGGATCGTCGAAGGTCCACATGTAATGTCCGGGAATACTGCCGAATACTCGGCCCTTGCCCTTCTCGTAAGCCCACAGTTGCGTCTGCGGCGCGCCTTCCTCGGTCGCCTTGGCAAGCACGCGGAGCAGCACTTCGTTCCCGTGAAACGCCCAGTAGGTTTCATCCACCAGCTTGAGCGACTTGAACCCGCGCGTGATCGGATGCGCCGGCTGCGTGAAGTTCAGCTCCATGTCTCCGTGGCGATACTTCGACATTCCGGTGGCCAGCCCCACGCGCTCCGCATAAGCCTTCGCCTCCTTGCCGCCTTCCATCGCCCAGTGCAGCAACACCACCCCACCACCGCGCGCCTGAAACTCATCGAGCAACGCCGCACGCTCGGCATTCCAGCCGGAGTTGCGCGAGTAGAAGACCATCACGTCCGCCGTGGCGAATTGCTCGCGTGTCGGGAAAACCTTCGCGGTCGTCACCTTCACATTGTCTGCCAGCGCGAGCAGTTTCGCCCAACGCTGCTGCCAGAGCGGATAATCGTGTTCATCCACGCCGTGATCCTTGTCATCGACGCAGAGGATGATGCGGACTGGCGTTGAAGAATCCGGGGCAGCACTTGCCGACGGCAGGAAGTCCGCCAGCTCTGCACGCGAACGCGCTGGCGGCATCGGAGGATCGACCCGCGTGATGCGCGTCGGCTCCAGCGGATTGGTGAGCAAAAACGTGAGCAAGTCTTCCATCTGCGCCACGGAAAGCGTCTGACCAAGGTTCTCAGTCATCAGCGAATTTTTCATCGGCTCCATGCTCACCACGTCGGCGCGCGGCCGTTCGAGTGTCGCGTTGGCGGGCAGGCGGAGAACGATCTTCTCGGCGGTCAGCGTGCCGACCAGTCCGCTCACTTCCGTGCCGTCGCGGAACTTCACCGATGTGCCAGTCATGTCGGGATTGATGGTTGCGGAGGGCTTGGTGATGTCATGCACCACGGACTCGCGATCGCGGAAGACGAGATTCGAAAGGTCCGGACCGAACGCCGTGCCTTCGCCGCGAATCTGGTGACACGTCGCGCAACCGCCATCGCCGAAGAACACGCGCCGGCCGTGCAGCCAGTTCCCTTTCACATCGGTGCGCGCAATCGCTTCGCCATCCGTTTTCTTCGGCGGCGCATCGGAAGCCCACGGCACCGTGAGCCGATTTAGCGCTATCGGCCGGGCTCTTTCATCGAGCGCGTAGCTCAAACCGCTCCCTTCCAGATCAAGTGGACCATTGAGTCTGAGGTCAATCGGCGCGACAGCGGAACCGGGCGGTGCCGTCAACGTCACTGTGGCCGGCGCGCGTTCCGCGAAATCCTGTCGCACGGTCATGCGCCGGTTCGCGAATGCGTCCTTGGCGATGTCCCAGTCCAGGGTCGCGCCCGGTTGAATCGCCGGCACGAAAATATTCGCCAGATTCACGCCGCCGCGGAGGACGACCTTCGTCGCCTGCTTCAGCGCCGCGAAGAACGCTTCATGATCCGCCGAACCCGCCGTGAACGCCTGCGCAACGGCGGGCGACGGATGCGGCAGAATCGCGCGCGCCGTCTGTCCACCCGATTCGCACTCCACTTGCAGCCCGTTCAACGTCAGCGCCACATCGATCTCCGGCTTCTGCGCGATGGTGCTCTTGGTCAGCCATGACGCCGGAGTCGGCAACGTGATAGCGTAGCCTACGTTCTCCGTCTGACGCGGCACGCGCAGGACGATGGTGCGGCGGTCCGCGCTCAGCGCCAGGCCCTGCACCGACACCCAACGACGCGGCGCGGTCATCTGGTCGCGCACGACTTGGTAGCCGGGGCGCATCACTTCGAACCGATCGCCCGCGCTGACGTAACGCCCGGCTTCGATGCGCACCTTGTCCTTCGCACCCGTCCAGTCGGCGTCCTTGAGCGGCTTGTCGAAGGCGACGCGGAATTCATCCGGCGCCGCGGCCCACGCGAGCACGGGCTGCGGCATTTCCTCCGCAGCGTAGCGCACGCGGAAAACCTTCCCCGCTCCAGCCGGACCCGTTCCCCAATCCGGCGGACCGCTGTGACAGGCGAGCAGCAAATCGCCCTGCGGCGTCACGCAGGCATCAACGAGTAGCATCGTGAGGCTGGCGATGAGATGATTCTGCGCGACGTAACCCTGCGCGGTCTTCACCAGCTTGGTGCGATACAGTTTGCCGCGCGACTCGCCGCAAAGGAGCGCGTCGCCAGCCCAACTCGCCGGTCCCCAATGCGGCCCGCCGTTCACGCCTTCGTTGAAAATCATGCCCACCGTGCTCTGATGCTGCGGGCCGTATTCGAAGACCGCCGGTTCGTCGATGACCTGCGGCAGAAGCTTCGGGTGCCGCGGCGGGAATCCGTAGTGGAGGCCGCGCTGGATGTGCAGCAGCTCGTCGAAGGGGTTTCCGTTGGGCAGCCACGTCGCGCCTTCCTGTTCGCTGGCGAAGAGATCGCCGGCACGATTGAAGGCGAGCGCGCAGGTGAAACGCGTGCCGGTGCAGAAGGTCTCGCGCGTTTTGAAGTCTGCTGAGACGCGCTGAATCGTGCCGTTCTGGAGCGACGTGGTGTAGCCGGCCTTGCCCGTCGCCGCATCGACGAGATAACCGTTCGCGTAGTTCGCCGTGCCGAGCCCGAAATTAATCGAGCCGTCCTTCGGATCGACCGCGAGCCCGACGGCATCGACGTTCTGCGTAATCTCCGGCCAGCCTTGCGCGACGATGATTTCCTCGTCCGCCACACCGTCGCGCTCCTTGTCGAGGATGAGCGAGATCTTGCCCTTGCTCGCGACATACACGCCGTCACCACGCGCATCGTTCTTCGGCAGGAGCGCCATGCCGATGGGTCCGCGCAACGAGGACTTGTCCCAAAACACCTTTGATGAATCCTCGCGCCCGTCGCCATCCGTGTCCGAGGCGAGATGGATGCGTCCGTCGTAGCCAAGCGCAACGAGCTTTCCGTCGTGGCGGTAGCGAAGGCCGGTGAGATTGCGCAGTTGCAGCGGCATTTCCTCAGCGGTGAAACCGGGCACGAACATCTGCACGACCGGCGCGTCCTTGAGCACTTCCAGCGCGTGACCGCTGCTGCCGGAAGCGAGCGCGTTCAACGCCGGCGTGCGGGCAAAGAGCGTTTCCTCGACCTGCTTCCGCTCGGCATCGCTCAACGCGCGTTCGTATATCAGCACCGCCGCGATGTCGCCGTGGAACGAGCCTTGGGCGTGGGGCGACTCCGCGGGATCATTCGAATAGATGCGACCGCCGATGACGATTTCGTCCAGACCAATCTCCGACACCTTGCGCTCGCGGTCGCCAAGCTTGATGCCGTCAAGGAACAGCTCGTTGCCCTTCGCGCCGACCTTCGAGCGGACGGTGAGCACGTGGAAGCTGCCGAAGGACAGATTCGCGGCGAGATTCTTGCCGGGCTGGATGAAGTTCCGAAACCCGCCGCTGCCCGCGGACTCGACATTGAGCACGCTCAGCTCCTTCGTGGAGTTCGGACCCTGATCGAGATTCAGGCCGCTGGTGTAATCGTTCTGTCCGGCGACCGCCGTGCCGAAGAGCCCCGAGAAAGCGCCTTTGTTCGACTGCGGCGCCGCGAGCACGAACACGGTCAACTCCTTCGCGCGCCGCTTCGGACTGGAGAGGCTGAGGTAATCATCCTTGCCATCGAAACGCACGAACGCCTCGGTGCCGTCGCTGCGAAAGACCGGTCTCCCGCCCGCCCACGGCTGCACGACTTGACGCGCCGCCGGCGAGGCATCGAGCCAGCGATCGAACGGCCGGCCGTTGCCGAGCGGCGGCAGCTCACGCGCGCGATGGAGCGCGACTTGATTCGCCGCATCGAGCTGGAGAAAGAGGCCGTCGGTCGGAAGTTCCGCCGCAACGTTGGAAGTGGGAACGCCAAGGGCGATCGCGACGAGGCTGGCGAGAATGGCAAAGGCACGCTTCATACGAAGTCCGTTTCGGTTGATTAATCGGCAGCGTGGCAAAGGCGCGGAAGAGGCGCCAGTGTGGAAGTGGAGAAATCGTCGGAGCAGTGCGCTAAACAACCGATGCTGTTTGCGTTCCACCCAGCGGCAGACCAAAGAAGAGGCACAGCCACGGTTTCACTTCGTCGAACTCCACCGCCTTGCCGGTCGAGATGAGAAACGAACGCATGTTCTCGGTGAAACCTTCGCCGGCGAAAACCACGAGCCCGGGAATCGGCCACGCATCGATGTCCTTGATCGTCGCGGGAATCTTCTCCTCCGCTGTGCCGCGGACCGATTGAAACTTGCACTCGATGCCGAGCGTCTTGCGCGTTTGCGGATGGGTGAGCACGACGTCGATGTAACGTTCCGCGCCCCAGATGCGCCGGGCCACGCGCACCTGCTCGATGGCGTCCAGCCCGAGGTCGCGTCCGAGCTGAGCCACAGCCTTGGCTAACCCGTCACCATTGGCGACAGCGAGCGCTCGTCCTGACATTTGGCCTCCGAACCGTTGGGGTGATTGAAAAGAGACGCGGAGTTTTCCGCACGCCGCACCGAGAGCTGAATGTTTTTATCCTCCAGCTCGATGCCGATGGCGCGACGCTTGTTCTCCAGCGCTGCGACAGCCGTCGTGCCACCACCGAGAAACGGATCGAGCACGAGATCGCCTTCGCGCGTCGAGGCGAGGATGCAGCGCGCGACCAACGCAACCGGCTTTTGCGTCGGATGTTTGCCGAAGCGTTTTTCCTCCGTCTTGGGAGCGGTGAGACGCCACACCGATTTCATCTGCTTGCCGCCGTTCTCCTGCTTCATGTCCTGATAATTGAAGCAGTGCTTGCTCTTCTCGTTCTTCGCGGCCCAGAGAATCGTCTCGGTCGCGTGCGTAAAGTAGCGGCAGGAAAGATTCGGCGGCGGATTCGGTTTCTCCCACGCGATGTCATTCAGGATCTTGAACCCGAGCTGTTGCATCGCGTAGCCGACGGAAAAGATGACATGCTGAGTGCCGGAAACCCAGATGGTGCCGTTCGGCTTGAGCACGCGCTGACAGCGACGAAGCCATTCGGTGTTGAACTCGTGGTTGAGCTCCG
Source organism: uncultured Bifidobacterium sp. (assembly GCA_964491875.1). Taxonomy (GTDB): domain Bacteria; phylum Verrucomicrobiota; class Verrucomicrobiia; order Limisphaerales; family JADJPG01; genus JADJPG01. The sequence goes on along the minus strand of CAZBIC010000003.1, from coordinate 11,990 downwards.
GACCACGCGATTTGTCCCACTCACCTTTGTCCACCTTCACCATCTTGCCGGCGTGACAGGTGATGCCACCGTTCGAGAGGAAATACGGCGGGTCGGCAAAAATCATGTCGAACAACCCGTCCGGATGCTTCGCGGCGATGGCGTCGAGGAACTCCAGGCAGTTGCCCTGATACAGCCACACCCCACGCGCATTATCGGCCAGCGCCCGACGGACGGCGCCCGTCTCCGATTGCGGAAACGTGACACCGGCGAGCGGATCGCTTCCCAAGGGAGCAACCGGGTGACGGGAGGATTTTTGCGGCTGTCGCGGCACGCGCGGATCGTTCGGTGAGGGCGGGGCAATTGCAAGAATCTTGTTGCGACCGGTGGGTGGCACTTGAGCTTTGGAAGCTCGCGACTATTCTTCGGCCATGCCGCTGCTGGAAATCTCAGGACTAAGGAAGTCCTTCGTGTCGCCGGATGGCGCGAAGCACACGGTCATCGATGTGCCGGAGTTCTCGCTCGCCGAAAAGGCGCAGGTCGCGCTCAGCGGCGAGAGCGGGCTCGGCAAGACGACCTTTCTCAACCTCATCACCGGCATTCTCAAGCCGGACGCCGGCACCATCCGCCTCGCCGGACAGGAGGTTTCAAGCCTAGGCGAATCCGCGCGCGACCGTCTGCGTGCCACGACGCTCGGCTACATTTTCCAGACCTTCAATCTGCTGCCAGCGTTCACCTGTCTCGAAAACGTCCTGCTCGGGATGTCCTTCGGGCCGGGCGCCGATCGCACGCACGCCGAGGCGTTGCTGAAACGCGTCGGGCTCGGCGAACGATTGCGCCACTACCCGCGACAGCTTTCGACCGGCCAGCAACAACGCGTCGCCGTGGCCCGCGCCCTGGCGAATCGCCCAAAGCTCGTCCTCGCCGACGAGCCGACCGGCAATCTCGATCACGCCAATTCACGCGCGGCGCTAAAGTTGATTCGCGAGGCTTGCGCGGAGAACGGAGCGGCGCTGCTGCTCGTCAGCCACGACCGCGAAGTGCTCGGGCAGTTTGAAACGGTGCTCGATCTTGCGACCATCAATCGCGCCACCAAACCCATGGAGGCCACGGTATGAGCATCTGGCACATCGTCCTGAAAAGTCTCCGGCAACACGCATTGTCAACGGCGGTCACGTCCATCTCCATCGCGCTCGCCGGCGGATTGCTGATGGCCGTGTGGTCCGTGAAGGAACAGGCGCAGGCGACATTCACGCAGGTGGACGCCGGATTCGACGCCGTACTGGGCGCGCGCAGTTCCAAGCTCCAGCTCGTGCTCAACGCCGTCTTTCACCTCGAAGCCTCGCCCGCGAACATCGCGTGGGCGGATGTGCTCGACATTCAGAAGCATCCGGGCGTGGAACTTGCCGTGCCCATCGCGATGGGTGACAACTACCGCAGCTACCGGATCGTCGGGACGACGATGGAGATGTTCACGAAGAGTGAATACGCACCAGGAAGGCGTTTCGCCGTCGAACCACCCGGCCGCTTGTTCGATCCGGACTTGCGCGAAGCAGTGGTCGGCAGTTTTGCGGCGCGCAAACTCGGCCTCACCTACGGTTCGAAGTTTCGGCCGTATCACGGACTGAACTTCAACGAAGACGAACAGCACGAGGACGAATACGTCGTGGTCGGCGTGCTGGAGCCGTCGAACACACCAGCGGACAAGGTCATTTGGATTCCGCTCGCCGGCGTTCAAAACATGAGCGGTCACTCCGCCGAAACCGCCACGGACGTCAGCGCCGTGTTGGTGAAGCTGCGCAGCGTGATGGCCGGTCCCTCGCTCGAACAGCTCTACAACAAGCGCGGCAACCGGCTCACGTTCGCCTGGCCGATGGGCGCGACGATGGCGGAGCTCTTCAACAAGATTAGCTGGTTCGATCGCGTGCTGGCTCTGGTGGCGGTACTGGTGGCGGTGGTCGCGTCCGGCTCCGTGCTTGCGAGCATCTACAACTCGATGAACGAACGTCGCCGGCAGATCGCGATTCTCCGCGCGCTCGGCGCACGACGCTCGACGATTGCCTGGACCGTAGTGTTGGAGGCCATCGCCATCGCGGCGATCGGTGCGGTCATCAGCTACGTGCTCTACGGGGTGATTCTGACTTCTGCAGGCGCCATTATCCGCGCCCAAACCGGCGTGGTGCTCGACCCGCTGGCGTGGCATCCGGTGCTGGTCCTGGCCCCGCTGGGATTGATCGCGCTCAGTGCATTGGCAGGATTAGTCCCGGCATGGAAAGCCTACCGCACTGACGTTGCGGCAAATCTGGTGCCGATGGATTGATGGGGAGATGCAGCGAAGCGCTGCTGCTGAAATGGTGCCCACGACAGGACTTGAACCTGTACGATGTTACTCACTAGAACCTGAATCTAGCGCGTCTGCCAATTCCGCCACGTGGGCAACTGACTATTAAACGAGAACGACTGCAAACTAGAGCGGCATCAGCCTTCAAGCTCGCAGGCGCATTGAGTTTCTAATCCAAGCCGCAGCGCTTTAGCAATCAATATCCGCAGCCATTTGAGCAGTCCGCCGAACCCTTGCCTTGCGAGAACCGCGCGGGCCCTCATCAACTCCCATTCATTGTGATCCCACTCTCAGAGTCACCGCGACCAAAGGACCTAGACGCAGGGAACAAATGGCACTCGATCGAAAAGCTAGTGTAACCAACGCCGAGGCAATCAGTGGAGTTTCGGACTCTGTGGCGCCGTCAGCTTTGCAAGCGACTCTCTGTGCTCTCCGTCTTTCCAAAGCTCCTTTTCCACTACGCTGCCGTCTCGCATCGTGGCCCGGGATTTCATGAAGCCGCTGGGAAAGAAGGCTTTCGCAAGTCCGTCAGGTTGGCCGTCCTTCATTCGCAAATCCTCCGCCAGCTGGCCGTTGGGGTGCCAGCTCCGGAACGGCCCGTGCAGCCTGCCCTCCTCGATCGTCGCTTCCGAGAACTTGCTGCCATCCGCGTGCCACTTCGTTCTCAGGCCGTGGGACGCGCCTTCCTTGAAATGCTCGATCACCTGAAGCTGACCGTTGGTGTGCCAGCCTTCGGACAGGCCGTGAAGCCGGCCGTCGGTCACCGCGGATCGTGAACGTAGAGTGCCGGCGGACGAATAATCGAGCATCAGCCCGCTGAAGGTGTTCGTCTGGCCCAAGATGCGGAGCCGACCACCCAACAAAACCAGATTCGTGCGCGAGACGGCCAACGAGGAGACACCGGTAGACCCGAGCGCCGGCTCAGTGTTCCACAACCGTATCTTCATCACCGCCACCACGCCCACCAGCATTACCAACAATGACAGGCCAAGCGCCCATTTTGTTCTCGTGCGGCCGTTTGGTTCTTTGAGTTGGCTGGTCATGGCGGCTGGCTATTGAACGAGTGCGCGGAAGAAGCGGTTGGTGCCGACGATCGCGGAAGGCGGCACTTCGACTCGCAGCAATCGGACGTCGGTGGCGCGGTAGCTGGTTTGAAGCGGGCCAGGAACGCCGCTGGTGACGAAGCGGAATTTCGACGTGGTCCACTGTTCCATGGTGGGCGATTCCTCGATGGTGTAGCTGCGACCACGGATTCCGAGGAACTCGAGTTGAGAGTGGCCGTTGGTCACGCTGAGGATGGAGAGCTGGAAACCGTCCTCGGGATCGAAGGCATAGGTGCCGGCGATGTATTCATCGATGTTCTTTATGCCGTCGCCGTCGGTGTCATCGCCCGGGCGAATGCCGCCGAGAGTGCCGCCGTAGATGTCGATGAGCGTTTGTTCCCACGCGTCGGGCAGGCCGTCGCCATCGGAGTCCACGCCCAAAGTGAGATCAATGCGCGTCTTCAAGCTGGGCTGACCGATCTGCGCGAAGTTGCCGACCATCTCGATGGGGAGATAGGTGAGCTGGCCAATCTGAACTTTGAGTTTGAACTGCCAGAACGGTTTCAGCGCCGTGGGCATGTAGGCGTTGATGTCAGCGGCCGTGCCGGAGTCCATGGGAACTTCCAGTCTGTAGTTCACGCCGGGCTCGAGCCCGCTGACGACGCTGGAACGGAGTTGAACGCCGGAGGGCGTCTCCAGGTAGACGTCGCCCGAGGCGAGGTTGATCGGATCGCCGACCTCGTTGCGTACGATTCCGAAGAGCGTGTGATGAGGGGCCGGCGGATAGGCCAGAACCACACCGCCGAGCAATAGGACCGCGAGACTTGCAGCGACTTTGAAATTCGTTTTCATGTTCGTGGGTCGGTGAAGCTCAGTTGCCCGAATAGGAATAGGTGTGGAAGTAGAGTTTGACGTCGTTGACCGTCCGGATGAACCGCTCGAGGCCCTCATCAGGATTGTTCAACAGCGTCTTGCCAGGGATGACGAGCTTCCACTTGCTGTTCCAGACGGAACGCCCGATCAGGCGCGTGTTGGTGAACTTGTTGTGCCACAGCTCGCCGCCGGTCGAGTAGATGGTGTTCTCATCCCAGAGCGTGGCGTCGGAGATGGGCCGGAAAGCCTGATGTTTACGAAGGCCAAACAAGGGCTCGGTGAGGGAATCCGCGGATTGCCAGAGCGGCCGCGTGGAGAAACCGGACCCGCCGATATTGAACGGCAGCGGGATGGTGACGTCCTGCACGTTCCAGGTTCGGACGTCACTGTTGTCGCCCAACGGCGGACTGCGCATCGAGTCGAAGCCGACCGGAATCAGGTAGACGTAAGGTGTCGCAGACATCGCGTCCGGATCAAGGAACGACAAATCCGGGTCGCCCGGAGACGTGCCGCCTGAACCTTCCACGGCGTCAGCATTGGCCGCCGGATCATCCATTCCTTTGTAGCCCTCGAGCGCGACGCCCACCGCAAAAATCTTGGTGGCGAACGAACTCGGACTGAAGGCGTGATCCCGGGCCGCCAGCGGGCGCCCGAAGAGGTTCAGGCCGTCCGAGATGGTTGTGCTGAATTCGAGGACCAGGCCCGGCACCGCCACGCCGTTGCCCGACTCGATCTGGAGGCAGTAGCGGCGCACATCTGGATCATCGAGGATATTTGCCTTGAGGGCCTGGCTGAGGATGTCCCTCCAGTTGTCATTGCCGTTGGTGCCGGGAAGGATCCGGAAATTTTCCGTGCGCAGCGAAAAGGTGGTCCCATACGCATCCGGATTGTTGAAGCCGAGCCGGCTCCGCACCACGCTCCAGTCGCCGAGCATTTCGGCGAGGACACTGGAGAGCCCCGGATCACCCGTGTTGCTGCCGGCGAACTGCGGCTGGCCGTTGGCCACCACGCCAAGCGCGCGGGCACGGATGATGCGGTTGATGAACTCCCGGCCCTGCGGCGTGCCGAGCAAGCCCGTGTCGTAATCGTAGGCCTGCGCCGCCAGGAAGGCGTATTTCGCGGACAGATCGAAGAGCGTCTTGTAACGCTCCAGCTTCTCGTTGCGGAAAATGCGGAAGGCCGCGTCGCGCGTGCGATAGCCCTGAATAACGGCCGCAGCACGCTGGCGGTAGATCTGGCGTTCCTGCTGGATGCGTTCGCCCTCCGCGACCAACGACCGGTAATTGCGCTGCGCATCGTCCAGCTCCTGAAGGCGCATGTTCAGCGTCATGAAGTTGTTGTTCATGCCGTACACCTTGTCACGAACCTCGCTCACGGAATTGCGCAGCTCCTGATTGAACTGCTCGGGCGCAATGTCGTTGAACTCGATGTAGCGATTGGCCTTTTGCGTGGCGTATTCGAGGGACTTTTGAACGCTGCTGTAGGCCAGCTTGCCCCACTGCAATCCGGACGCGACTAGACCAGTGATGACTTTGACCGACGAACGGATCGGCGAGAACAAGTCACCACCGACGGCCAGGCCCGCGATGAAACTGGTCGGAATCGCATCGGCGGTCTTGTCCGTTGTCGAAGTGATATCTTCGGAGATCCGGTCGATCGTTTCCGCCGTGATGTCGTAGGCGAGCCGCGAGGTATCCACGATGACCTGGGCGTTGAGGATCTCGGCCTGGTCGGTCCGGATTTGTTCGTAGGACGCCTTCTTCTGCTCCAGCGAACGAATCGCCCAGTCCAGATCGTACTTCGCAGCGTCAGCCCAGTAGAACGCCGTGAAAGCGGCGTTGCGGGCTTTCACAATATCCGAGATGGCGCGCTGGAGTTTCCCGGGAGAGGAACGCTGGCCAGTCCACGCCGCGGGCTTTTTGAAGAAACCGTGAGCCGCGAGATTATACTCGATGAACAGATTGGTGTTCGCCAGGTAATCCTCGGTTCGTCCGGTTCCATCAACTTCTCCAATGAACGCCGGTTGAATCCAGCCGAAGGTGGAGATCAGATCCTGCCCCGCCCAACCCGGCTGGAAAGTCTGCGTGTCGATGCGCCATGTCACATCCGCCGCCGGATCCAGCAGCGTTCCCTGCGGGCCGGCAAACGTCAGCTCCTTCGTGTCCACATACATGTAATGCAACGTGTCAGGGCCGTTGAAGCCGGTGCGATAGGTTCTGCCCGGGCCGATGTCCTCGGGATACGGCGTGCCGTAGAGCTCAATCAAGGCGTTGGTGTAGGCGAGCTCCTGCTGGTTCACGCCCGTCCGGAAGTCCACCAACGAATCCTCTTCGGACCTCATCAGGCGCGTCACATCCTTGGCGTCATCAAACGACACCACCGCATTGTTCAATGCATCCTTCGCGCGCTGATAGATCTGCTCGAAGTGACTGAACGGGCCGTTGGCGATGGACAGCGGATTGAGATCGAACGGGATGGCTGAATCCGGCAAGCCCATGGGCGTCAGGCCGGCTTCGGCATTATCCATCGCGGTCTGGAGGCTCGCGCTGACGGTGACCAACTCCTTCAGCTCAGGAACCGTCGTGCGATCAATCTGCTGAATGCTGCCTTGATGAGAGGGATCGGGATCTTGATCCGGCAGGATGGCGTTGCCGACCACCCAGTTCAGGAATGCACCCTGCCCCGTTCGCGACGCCCAGTGATCAATGCCCCAGTGGCGAGTCGTGGGCACGTTCCGCGAACTTAGGTTCGGCTTCGTCGCGGTGAAATGAGACCATCCGTTGGCCTTGCCCGATTGGTAATCGCGACGCCAGGTGAGGTCGAAGGTCTGCTTGCCCGCACGCGCCAGCGCTCCGGCGGCGGCGGCGAACTTCCGCTCGTCCTGATAATCAACAGACACCGGCTTGCCCAGCACCGTCACCGCTTCGATGCGCGGCACCCAGTCGAAATCGGTGTTCATGAGCAACGCGTAGTAACCTTTGAGCGCCGTCAGGTAATGGCCGTAGGCGTCTCCGTGGCCCTGGGGATAGAGCTTGCGCGCATCCTCGGCGTCCACCTTCCCGTCGGTGTTTTGATCGAGCACATTGTAGTTGAGCGCGTAGATCACTTCCCCGGCATCGATGCCGCGGGTGTAATTCCAGATCATGCGATTGTAGACCGGACGCAGTTCTACGCCGGGCAGAAGGAAATCATCGCGTCCCCGCATCAGCGCCAGCTCCTCCTCCAGCAGCGTCGGCAGCTGACCCTTGAAGGAGAAGAGCGCGGTGGCGACATCGCCGTAGGTGCTGTCCTTGGTGCCGATGCCGATGGTCGGATTCGAAGCGTCAGCCCAGGCTTCATTGCCCAGCACCATGTAGAGATCGTTCAGGTAACCCGCGGCCAGCAGCAGCGCGTCGTTGGCTGGACCGTAGTTGATCCCGCCGCCGATGCTGAGCATCTTGCCGCGGTTGAGCACTGTCTCGTAAATCTCGATCAACCCCGTGTTGTTGATCGCATCGAGGTTCAACGCCACATCGCCTTCCCAGCGTCCACCCGCTTGCGAGACGATGCTGACGTCCGTGTTCACTGAGTTATTGAAGAGATCGGTGATGCGCTGGTTGAAGGGGTTGATGCCCTTGAGCACGCGCTTGATCCAGCCCTCGGCCAGTTGCGGTGTGGTCCACTGCGACCAGACAACGTTGCCGCCATTCCCATCGGTGACGAACGACGCGTGGGCGCTGTTCATCGGCTGGTAGCGCATGATGAGGTAATTGTCTGACAGGCTGCGAATATCCGCGCTGCCACCGAGCACGGCGCGCACGCCATCGGGGTAGCGGACGGCATCGAGCGGCAGCCATTGCTGAACGGTGACATCGACGGAGGTGAAGGCTTCGATGCGCGCGTTGAACGCGATGAACTGCGCCGGGAACGCGCCGGAGATCAGTTCAACGGCGATGGTGTGGGTCCGCGAACCGTCCGGGTTCAACCTTCCGCCCGCGAGGTCGGCGTTGCTCAGTCGGTAGACGCGGCTCAGGGGGATCAATCCGCCAGCCGGCGAGGTCGTGGTGGAATCGTTTTGGCCGGTGTTGGCGCGCACCACGAGTTGACCATCCACATAGACCACCGCGCCGAGGGCGTCATCCAATTCCATGCTCAGCCAGTATTGCGAGTATTCGCCCGGCGGTTGCACGAACTGGCGGAAGACGATGCTCTGCACGCCGTTGGTCGCAACACGCTCGTTGAGTTCCAGAATCTCGTTGGCGGAAGCAGAGACGTTCTGGTTTGGATCCACGCTGACGTAGATGTTGGTCGCCGACGTGAGGGCGTTCACCGTGCCTAAGACTTCCGTCCCGTCGGTCTTGCGCAGCACTACACGATTGCCCGTGCTCAATCCGTGATCCGAACTGGCCGGCACACGGAAGCGGAACTTGCCATCCACGAGATCCACCGCGTCAAAGGAAACGCGACTGACCGGAGAGACGGTCGTAGACGCGTCCTGAAACAGCCGGCTCTCGGCCGATGCGGCGACGGACGACGCCTTGTCCGTCTCGAGTGGGAACCGGAGATGCGACCACACGCCGTCGGACAAGAGAGTCACCGGAGTGTTCTCATAAACGCGGGGCGGCAACCCATCCACCGACGAGGCGATCTTCCACTCGAAGCGGTAGTCCTCAATCTTCGCGGCGAGATCGACGACCTGTTGCATCGTCAGCTTCTCGTTCAACGGATTGGAGGACTCGACGATGTTCACTTCACCGCGATAGAGCGTATTCACGACCTTCACGATCGCGACCGTGACGGGGTCGCCTTCAGGCGTGAAGGCGCGACCGTTGCCCGCGATCAGCGAGACGTAGCCCGTACCCGGGCCGGTGGCCGTCAGCGCGTAGGATCGTTCCACTGCCACGTCGTCGTTCTTGATGCGCGCGATTTCATCGGCACCAATCACCTCCGGCGCCGTCGGAATGTAGGTGCGCGGTTGCGCGGGATTCTCGATGAAGGTTTCCAAGGTCGTGGCGAGTCCGTCGATGGCGGCATACCACAGTTCCTTCTTCGCATCCTCAGTGTCACAGAGCTTCTGCAACTCTTCCCGGTCGCCCTGGCCAAGGACATTCAGGAACAAATAATTCTCGCCCAAGGCCGCGTCCACGAACTGTCCCTTGAAGACCAACTCACCGAACGCGCCGCGATTCGGATCAAAGAACAGTCGCTCTGCGAGATGCGGCGGGAGGTTGGGGAAGTAGGTCCGGCCCTGATAAGTGGACGTCTTCACCGAAGGCGGAATACCGTCGAGCACGGCGCCATTTCCCAGTGCGCCCAGCGCGAACGATTTCTCCCGCGTAGGGTCATGGAGCACGGCAGATTCGGCTGATTCGCCGCCCGCGATCTGGGATTGCTGATAGAGAATCTCCAAGCTCGTCTGGCCGCGCACGGCAGGCAGTCCGCGCTTGGGCATGGTCAGCGTCTCGGCCATCTGGAGCACGGGTACATTGTCCGGCCAGACCGGACGGTAGACGATGCCGAGCGCGTTGCCGTCCGCGTCCTGATCCGAATCCGCGACGTTGCCGAAGACCGGATCTCCGGCGAACGAACCGTCGGGATTCATCGGGCGAAGATACGGCGTGATGGTTCCGACGGGCGGCTGCGCATTCAGCGCGAGGGTCGGGAAGAAGAAGCCAGGCAGCGTCTTGTAGTAGAACTGCATGACGAGCGAAGGCGACTCGGTGAGCGTGTGCGGGCCGCGGTAGAACCAGGTGTTCCCCTTGCGATCTTGCAGGGTGAACTTTCCGTAGAAGTCGCGCAGCGTTGCATCGGCGATGGTAATGGGCAGCGGCTCGGACGCGAGACGCTGATTGGCGAAAGCGTTCGCCGCAGGGCCGTCAACAGGCAGCACCAAGGCCGTCGCGATCTTCGCGGATGGCGGCGGCGCGGCGGCGAATTGAACTTCGACGTACTGCGACGCGGTGTTCACTTCGGTGACAGTGATCTGCCAACTGCCTCCACTGACCGTATCGTAAAGCAAGGCAGGCGCGGCACTGGCAGTGAGGCCCGCCCGGATGCTCGCGGCGAAGCGCCAGCGGTTGGGGTTCGTACTCTGGTTGCCGCCCCAGACCTTGAGGTCTAACGGGCGCAGATTGCTCACCCAGCCGCCGAGGGTCGTCGTCGTGACGTTGGTCGGGAAGAACCAGACGGGCGCGGCCGGAGTTTGCGCGTTCTGCAGCGCCAGCGGATCGAAGCGCCGGGCGAAATGACGTTCGGTGGTCGTGAGGCTGTGGCTGGTGAAGGCGCCGCCTGTTAACCGCGCAGACGAGCTCACGGTGTAGGTGCCGATCTCCGCATTCAAACTTCTGGGCGGCTGGCCGGCGATATTCGGCGCGAGCGGTTTCTCCAGCAGCGGCAGCGGCATGGGCGGCTGCAGAATCGTGCCCGCGTTTCTCGCGTAGTCGAAGGTGATACCGACCTCCGGCTTTTCCCGCAGCACTCGGAATGCTCGGACTGCGGGCCGCCCGTCGGCTTCAATGTAGTCCAGCAACACGAAGGGCTGGGACGTGAAGCTTTCCGTCGAGGTGATGTTGAGATCGTCGCGCAGCGCGAAGGCTTGGCCGCCCTGGACAATCGCGTGTTCCTCGTTGGGATTGTAGCCGGGCAGCGATGGATCGTTTTGGTAGTAGATGCTGCCGTTGGCCTGAAGGCTGAGGAGCGGACCGGAACCGTCGTTGCTCGCGAGCACGATTTCGGCGGGGGTGGCCGGGTATTCCAGTTTGTAACGTCCGATGACCGCGGGCCAGTGGCTGTTCAGGAAGCCCTGCGCGACGTTGACCTGGTTCTTGCGGAACCACCAGACCTCCAGCCGATCGTTGCCGGGAACGGCGTTGACCGGAATGATCGCGCCGCGGTTGGCGGCATCGAATCCGCCGGAGAACGGATCGACATACGCACCGGGATGGTAGAGATCGCCTTCGCTCACGCGGATGAAGCCGGCGAGATAGTTCGTATCATGGCCATTGCCGATTTCGCCGATCGGCGCGGTGATGCGATCGCCGACGGCGACGGTCGAGCTGATCACTCGCGGGCGCATGGCGATGGGCACCGGGACCGCCGAGCGGACGGCGAGTCCGCCCGCGCCAGTGTCGCCCACGAGCCGGAAGGAGGCGTTGAAGGTCGCGTTGCTGCCGGGTGCGGCGAAGAACTCGACCTCCGCACCGACGGCACATTCGAAGAACACCAGCCGTGTCGGATACACGCCCGCCGCCAGATTGAACGTGGCCAACGTGTCGCTTGGTCCGCGCGTGAACGGGAAGCCGAAGACGTTGGTTCCGATCTCACAGCGGAACCCGTCGTCCGAGTTCACACCGAAGGTCCACCAGCCGCTGGTCGGGATCGTGATTGTTCCTGTTGCCTCGGTGACGAAGTTCTCCTCGTCGATGCCAACGGTGAAGCCGGGGAAGGTATTGTCCGCCGCGAAGTTCCCGCCACCGCCGCTGTTGAGGAAGTTGATGACCGGCACATTCGCGTTGAAGACGCTGGCCTGAAGCGCGGGATCGGCCAGGACGGCGTCGGCCTGGGTGATACTGCATGCGTCTCCGATTGCACGGATGTTGCGCACGGCGAATCCAGCATTGCCGAGAACCCAGGTGAGGTTCGTCGCGACGCCACGCTCCAGAAGCGGGCCGCCAACCCCCAGATCATTGTTGGCCACCTCGGTCGGCGCGACGTTGCGGTCCCGAAGACTTTGTTCCAGCCAGGAGAAGATGCGCTCAAAACGGATGAACTCGCCG
>CAZBIC010000002.1:4442-299680 GCA_964491875.1 uncultured Bifidobacterium sp. | reverse complement strand
CTTCCGCTGCTCGCCCTGAATGATCTGCTGCTGCTGGGCGGATTTGCGGTGCGCTTCCATCTCGTGGATCGCCCGCACGCTGAGCTGGATCTTGTCGTGGATGTTTTCCGCGACGAGGGCCATTTCTTCGATGACCTTCTGCTTGAAATAGAATTTCGGGAAGGAGTCCTGAAGCTTCTTGTCGAGCTTGGCGAACTCCGCCTGCATCTTGTCGCGCTTGGCCTTGTTGGGCGCGCCCTGCCATTCGGCGTACTTGTCGTCCACCTGCAAATCGAGGATGCGAACCACCTTGACGAGCTTGCGCAGGTCTTTGAGATGGTTTTCGCGGTTCTCGATCTTTTTGTCGACGATGACGCGGTCGAAGCGTTCCTTCGGCGGTTCCGAAATCAGCTTCTCGGCGAGGGCGATGTGTTCTTTGCCGGAGAAACCAAAGCTGTAAATGATGCGCTTGAGCTCGTTTTCGGCGGTTTCGATGCGCTTGGAGATCTCAACTTCCTGCTCGCGGGTGAGCAGCGGGACCTGGCCCATCTGCTTGAGATACATGCGGACCGGGTCGTCCAGAATGTCGAGGCGGCTCTTGTCTTCCTCCTCCTCGGGCTCGGGCTGCTTGACGCGGTCAACGTCCGATTGATCGACGATTTCGATCTCGAGATTGCGGAGCTTGATGTAGACCTCGTCCATCTCCTCGGCGGAAATGGGCGCGTCGGCGAGAGCGTCGCCAATGTCATTGTGAGTGAGGTAACCCTGTTCCTGCGCGAGCCGGAGCAGTTCTTTCACTTTCTCCGTCAAATCAACGCCCGATGCGCTTTTGATGGTGCCGATGGCCTGTTGGGCTTGGGCGAGTTGAGGCTCGGTTGGCGCATTGGCGCCGGAGGCCTTGCCATTGAGGCCAGCGACGAGCTTGCCCAATGGAGACGACGCGGCGACGGTCGATTCAGCCAGTGACTTCTTGGTGGCCGGGCGGCGCACCTTGGCGGAATCATCTTTTTGGGACTTCCGGGCGGTCTTCGGGGCGGCCTGCTTGGCCTTAGGTTTCACCATAGATATTTGATTCGATGCGTGAATTGGACTCGAACTTCAACGAACTTCAAAAGAGCCGTGAAATATGAGTACCGAGCTACTAGCCGTCAAGCGAGGAATCGCCCAATCTGGCTTCACTCATCGATCTGCGACCATTGTCGGTCGGGAATGCGGGAATCGCACGGAGAAACTTTACGGTGACGGTAAAAGAGCGATTTGACGCGAACCTTTACGAAAGACGCTCCGTTAGATTAAATAACTCGCAGGCGCTTCGAGTCTGCTCATTCGCCACCGTCCGCGTGGAAATTGGCGGTCTGTCAGCAACTGTTGGCCAGCTGTGGTGTCAAAGAAGAACATGAGAATCATCACTATCCTCGCGCTGCAGCTTTTTCTCGCAGTGACGTCAACGGTCTTCGCGGCGGACTCCAAAGCGTCGAAATCAGCGCGGAGCACCACCCAGGGTGAGGATCTGTTCGCAGCACCACAGATTTTCCGCCTCAAACTCGAGATTGCCGCCGAGTCCCTGGAATCGTTGCGCAAAGATCCGAAACGTTATGTCAAAGCCAGTCTGAAAGAGGGCGAACACACGTATGTGGATGTTGGAGTTCGCGTTAAAGGAAGTGCTCCGTTTGAAGGGCTTGAGAAGAAACCGAGCCTCGCGTTCAAGTTCAATGAGTTCGTAAAGGATCAGGAATTTCATGGTCGCGGTCGCATTCTCCTTAGCAATGCGCATAAGGATCCCACGTTCATGTGTGAAGCGATCGGCGGGGAGATCTTCCGTTCTGCAGGTGTGCCGGCGTCGAAGGTGGCCTACGCGGTGATTGAGGCGGGCGGGAAGGATTTGGGGCTCTATGTCGTCTCCGAGGCTGCGAACAAAGACTTCCTCTCTCAACACTTCAAGAAGGCCAAGGGCAACCTCTACGAAGGTTCCAGCAATGATATTACGGATAAACTCGAAAAGGATGGCGGTGACAGCTCGACCGATCAGGCGGATTTGAAGGCGCTGGCCGCGGCGCTGAAGGAATCCGACCTCGCTGAACGCGCGCGACGGGTCGGGCCGTTGCTGGATATGGAACGTTTCGCGGCGTTCGCTGCCGTCGAAGTGCTGGCCGGGCACCACGACGGCTACACGATGGATAAGAACAATTACCGGATTTACAACGATCCCGCGTCCGGCCAGATGGTTTTTCTGCCTCACGGTTTGGATCAACTCTTTGCCAAGTCCGATGAACCGCTCATTCCGGAATGGAAAGGCCTGGTCGCAAAGGCAGTCCTGACCAGCCCCACCGGACAGCGGTTGTATTTGGAAAAGATGTCGGCGCTGCTCGCTGGTGGCGGCAAAGCTGAGAACATCCTGCGTCAGATCAGTGAACTTTCTGCCATGATTCGCCCGGTCATCGCGGAACGGGATGCGGTGGCCGCCAAAGCCTTTGACGATGCAGTCGCCAAACTTCGGACCAACGTCTCCGCCCGAACGTCCTTCCTCGAGCAGCAGTTGAAATCGCAGGCGGCTTCTAAGTAGTTATTCGTATCCGTCAATCGCCACCGTGCGACTGCATTTGGAGTTCAATCTTCTTGAACTGAAGCTCCAAGCGTTCATCCTCTGCCCACCCATCAACGCTTGATGACTAGTTCACGATGAACATTTTAGTCGCTGACGACGACGCTCTGATCCGCCGCCTGCTGCTGGCGCTTCTGACCAAATTAGGTCACGAAGTGCAGGCGGTGGATGATGGCTTTGCGGCGTGGAAAGCACTGGATGTCGATAATCCGCCGGCCCTGGCCATCATGGACTGGGTGATGCCGGGTATGGACGGCGTGGAGGTTTGCCGCAAGCTGCGGGCGAGTCCGCGAAAAACCCGCCCTTACGTGCTTTTGCTCAGCTCCAAGTCCGAGAAGCAGGAAGTCATCGCGGGATTGGATGCCGGCGCGGATGATTACCTCGTCAAGCCCTTCGATCCCATGGCGTTGATGGCGCGGCTTCGCGTCGCGCAACGCATCATCACCTACCAGCAGGAATTGCAGGACAACATTTCCGCCATGGAAACGATGCTCCAGCGCCACAATTTGCTCGGCGAAATGTTTGGCAAACAAAGTCGTGGGGGCGACGGAACGGGTGCTGGGATTCTGGGCGCGGCCAAGGGAGGCGTCGAGAAAGCCACGCCTCGAATCGTCGCAGATGAACGCCTCGCGGAGGTGTTTACCATCAGCTTTGCCGCGGTCGGGCTCGGCTCTGCGAAGGTCACCGTCGCGGAAGCTCCGTCAGTTCCCGGGCCGTCCAGTTTCACCGCATGGGCTCCGCTGGCCTTCGTCAACCAGGGCGTGTGGATGGACTTTCTGTTCGAGGCGGACGACGCCTCGGCGGTCGCTATGTTCGAGTCGCTGCTCGGCCGTATTCCAGTGTCCGAACGCGAGCTGCTCGATTTCCTTGCTGAGACTTTCAACCTGATTTGTACGTCCGTGAAGACCGCGCTGGGCGATGCCAGCATCCCAGCGCTCGCGCCGCTGATTTCCCGGTCGATCCGCACGTCATCGATGACCGTCAAGCCGCGTGCTTCCGCGACCGTGACGCATCACGCCGTCAATCTCTCCGGCGCGCAAGGCAGCCTGACTGTCGTTCGCCAGGGATCGCCGGTCCTGAGGAAATCACTCGGACAACTTCACCCTTTCGACATTCTCGCGGAGAATCTCCCGTCGCCGAGCGCGTCGGAAGTATTCCTTCTGAACCAGGGCGTCACGCTCAGCGAACGGTATATCGAAAAGCTGGCGTCTCTGGCCAAGGCCGCGCAAGTCGACCTTCGCGTTCCCGTCATCCAACCGTCGCGCATTGCCGAGTTCTTTTGCCTGGGGCGCGTCGGGAACTGACTGCACCGGGCGTTTTCTGGTTGGCGACGATGCGGGAAAACGGCTTGCCAGCGGGGTTCTCGGATACAAGATGGTTCAGCAAAGCTTTCGAGCCGGCCAGAGTGGGCCCATAGCTCAGCGGTTAGAGCAGACGACTCATAATCGTTTGGTCCTCGGTTCAAATCCGAGTGGGCCCACCATACTCAGAAAACCTGATGTCCGACGTTCCAGAATGCACGGGCCCGTCGGAGGCACGGCACTTACAATTCAACCCTTCAGGAAGTAACTGCGCTGCTTCTCGCTGATCGGCATTCCGAGGTGCGTCATCACGGCGAGCATGTCTTCCCACACTTTTCGCTTCTCGGAGAGCGCCTGATTGCGGAGCAGATACGACGGATGAAACGTCGGCATCAGCGGGATGCCACGATACGTCTGCCAGTTGCCGCGCAGCCTCGTGATGCCTTCCGTCTTGCCGAGCAGTCCTTCCACGGCGGTCGCACCGAGCGCCACCAGCACGCGGGGTTGAATGAGGTCGATCTGCTCGTGCAGATATGGAATGCACGTCGCCATCTCGTCCGCCGTGGGTTTGCGATTGCCCGAAGTTTGTCCCGGCGTGTCCGGCCGGCACTTGAGAATGTTCCCGATGTAGACCGTGTCGCGGCTCAGTCCCATCGTCTGAATGATGCGCGTGAGCAGTTGACCCGCGGCGCCAACGAACGGTTCGCCCTGCTTGTCTTCATCCGCTCCAGGTGCTTCGCCTACGAACATCAGTTGTGCGTTGATGTCACCTACGCCAAAGACGACGTTGGTTCGCGAACTCGCAAGGTTCGGGCACTTGATGCAGGCCAGCGCCCGTTCGCGCAAACTTTGCATCGCCGCCGCCTTGGCTTGCGGGTCCAACGCCGGTTTCGGCGCTGCGGGTGCGACTGTCGGGACGCTTTGCGGAGCGGGGCGAACGATGGGTGCAGCCGTCGCGGGAGCAACGGGCGCAAACGTTCGCGCCTGTGCCGGGGCACTGGCTGCCGGAGGTGGAACCATCGCGCGCTTGGCCGTCGCGGGCGCGGATTGCAATGCCGCCAGGGCCTCGGGCGAGACCTGCAGATGGCGAACGCCTTGCTCCTTCAGCTGCTCGATGTGCGCGATGGTAGCGTCGATGAGTTGATCAAACGATGACGGCATGGCGCGCATCGTAAACATCCGCGACTTGCCTGCACGCAGATTCTCGACGTTCCCGTCCATCGAGTTGCGCTGGGCAATCTTTGTTGGCAAAAAGCCAATCGCCGCCCCGCCCGCGTTTGAAGCTGTCACTAGCTTCGGGCGTCTGCATTATGTTCGCATCATCCAAGTCATGAACCGTCGTCACTGCCCTTCATTGACCGCGCCAGCCGTCCATCGGTACGCGCGATTTCACTCCGCCGTTTTGATCGCCGCTGTCAGCGCGTTCGCGCAACTCGCCGCCGCGGCCGCCGAATCCTCCGTGGGATTCAATCGCGATATCCGGCCGATCTTCTCCGAGTATTGCACCGCGTGCCACGGGCCGGATGCCAAGGCGCGCAAGGCCGACTTGCGGCTCGATACGAAGGAAGGCTTCTTCGAGAAGACCGCCAAGCGCGGACCAGCGATCGTCGCGGGCAACCTGGAGAAGAGCGAGCTCTGGCAACGCGTCATCACGACGGACGAGGATGACATCATGCCGCCGCCGGATTCGCACAAGAAGCTCAAGCCGGAGGAGAAGGAGAAGTTGCGGCAATGGATCCTCGCCGGTGCGCCGTGGCAAGGTCACTGGGCGTTCGTGAAGCCGGAGAAGCCGGCGGTGCCCACGCCGAAAGCCGGCAGCTTCAAGGTTCGCAATCCCATCGACGCGTTCATTCTCGCCAAGCTCCAGAGCAAGGGGCTCAAGCCCGCGTCCGAAGCGGATCGTCGCACGCTCGCGCGCCGGCTTTCGCTCGACCTCACCGGTCTTCCCCCGAAGCCGGAAGTCGTTGAAGCGTTCGTGAAAGACAAGTCACCGGTTTACTACGAGAAGTTCGTGCGCCGGCTGATGGCGACTCCTGCCTGGGGCGAACATCGTGGCCGCTACTGGCTCGACGCGGCGCGCTACGCGGACACGCACGGCCTGCACTTCGACAATTACCGCGAAATGTGGCCGTATCGCGACTGGGTCATCAAAGCGTTCAACAAGAACATGCCGTTTGATCAATTTACGCTGGAACAGCTCGCCGGTGATTTGCTCGACAATCCGACGACCGATCAAAAGACAGCGACGGGTTTCCATCGTTGTAATCCCACCACCAACGAGGGCGGAACGATCGACGAGGAGAACCAGGCGTTCTACGCGAACGACCGCGTGACCACAACCGGCTGGGTTTGGCTCGGCGTGACGATGAACTGCGCCGCGTGCCACGACCACAAGTTCGATCCCATCACGCAGAAAGATTTTTACTTGATGGAGGCGTTCTTCCGGAACACGACGCAGTCCGCGAAGGACGGCAATGTGAAGGATTCCACGCCGAGCATTCTGGTGCCGCAGACGCCGGAAGACGCCGCACGCTGGGCGGCGGTGCCGGGCGAGATTTCCTCCGTGACGAATCAGATCGCCGCTCGCCGCGCTGAAGCGAAGCCCGCGTTCGACGGCTGGCTCACCGGCTCGAAGGGCGCCGACCTCGACGCTGAGCTGAACATCTCCAACCTTGTTCTGCATGCCGCGCTCAACGTGCGCGAGAGCAACGGCGTCACCGTCGCGAAGGGTCCGTCGCATTGGATTCCGCTCAAGGGCGAGCAGGAGTGGACGGCCGGGAAACTCGGTCCGGCGCTCGTCTTGAAGAAGGACGCAACGCTGAACCTCGGTGACGCCGGCGATTTCGAGAAGACCAACGCCTTCAGCTACGGCGCGTGGGTGCGCGTGAGCAAGGCCGGTCCGGGCGTCGGCGTTATCGCCCGGATGGAAGTGGAGAAGAATTTCCGCGGCTGGGACCTGCATCAGGAAGGCCGCAAATACAACGTGCACATCGTCCATTCGTGGCCGGAGAATACGATTCGCGTTTCCACGAAAGAGGACGTCGTGAAGGAGAAGGTTTACCAGCACGTGTTCGTGACCTACGACGGCTCGGGCAAGGCGAAAGGCGTGCGAATGTATATCGATGGCGAGGAAGTGGCGGTGAAGATCGACAACGACACGCTCAAGGACACCATCCGCACCGAGACTCCGCTTCGCGTCGGCCAGCGCAGCAAGGATCACATTTTCGAGCGCGGCCGTGTGCAGGACCTCCGCATCTACGATCGTCGCCTCTCCAGTAAGGAAGTGAAGACGCTTGCGAAGGCGGTGCCGATTCGCGAAGCGATTGCGCTGGCTGCGGACAAGCGCACCAAGGAACAGAACGAGGCGATCTTCGATTACTGGATCACGACGCGCGACAAGGCTTACACCGGTCTCGTGGCGAAGAACGAGTCGCTCAAGGCCGAGCGCGACGCCATCCGCGAGCGCAACCCGGTGACGCACATCCAGCAGGAGAAGAAGGATTCGATGCCGATGGCGAACATTCTCTTCCGCGGCCAATACGACAAACCGAAGGACAAGGTCACCGGTGGCGTCCCGGCGGTCTTGCACGCCATGCCGAAGGGCGCGCCGACGAATCGTCTCGGGCTCGCAAAGTGGATCAATTCGCCGGAGAACCCGCTGACGGCGCGCGTGACCGTGAATCGTTTCTGGCAGGAGGTCTTCGGTGTCGGACTCGTGAAGACGGCGGAAGATTTCGGCAGCACGGGCGAGGCGCCGGTGAATCAGGAATTGATCGACTGGCTGGCGGTGGACTTCCAGGAACACGGCTGGGATGTGAAGCGGCTCTTCGAGCAGATCGTCACGTCTTCCACCTATCGCCAAAGCGCCGAGACCACGCCGGAGAAGCTGGAGAAAGATCCGCAGAACCGTTTCCTCAGCCGCGGTCCGCGCTTCCGCATGGATGCTGAGATGATTCGCGACTACGCGCTGGCGGCGAGTGGATTGATGAAGGAGAAGATCGGCGGTCCGAGCGTGAAGCCGTATCAGCCCGGCGGCATCTGGGAAGCCGTCGCGATGCCCGAGAGCAACACGAAGAAATACACCGCTGACAAGGGCGACGGTCTCTATCGCCGCAGCCTCTATACGTTCTGGAAACGCGCCGCTCCACCGGCATCAATGGACATCTTCAATGCCCCGAGCCGTGAAGTCTGCGCCGTGCGTCGCGAACGCACGAACACGCCTTTGCAGGCACTGGCGACGTTGAACGATCCGCAGTTCGTCGAAGCTGCGCGTGTGCTGGCTGATGGTGCGATCGCCCGCAGCAAGGGCCGTGATGAGGATGCGATTGATGAAATGGCGCAGCACCTTCTCTCCCGCTCGCTGACGTCGAAGGAGAAATCGATCGTGAAGCGCACGCTGGCCGAGATGCGTGCCTTCTACGAGAAACAGCCCGAAGCCGCGAAGGAGTTTCTCGCGGTGGGTGAATCGAAACCGTCGGACAAAGTCCCGGTGACGCAGCTCGCCGCGATGACGATGGTGGCGAACCAGTTGATGAACCTGGATGAAGTGCTGAACAAGTAACCGGAGTGAATGACATGAATCCTTTCGACGAATTCCAACAGCTCGAAACCCGCCGCCAGTTCTTCAGCCGCGGCAAGAACGCGCTCGGCTACGCCGCGCTTGCCTCCCTGCTCGGACCTACGATGAAACTTTGGGGCGAAGACGCTGGTCCCGTCAGTGCCACGATGCCGCACTTCCCGGCCAAGGTGAAAAACATCATCTACCTGCACATGGTCGGCGGGCCGTCGCAGATGGATCTCTACGATTACAAGCCGGTGATGAAGGATTGGTACGACAAGGATCTGCCGGACTCCGTGCGCCAGGGCCAGCGGCTCACCACGATGACGTCCGGCCAGAAGCGTTTCCCGATCGCGCCGTCGAAGTGGGAGTTCAAGCCCGCGGGCAAGAACGGCATGATGATGAACACAGAACTGCTTCCGTGGACCGCGAAGTGCGTGGACGACATGGCGTTCATCCGCTCGATGCACACCGAGGCCATCAACCACGAGCCTGCAATCTGCGCGATGCAGACCGGCAGCATGGTCGGTGGGCGTCCGTGCATCGGCTCGTGGGTCAGCTATGGACTCGGCACGTTGAACGAGAATCTCCCGACCTTCGTGGTGCTCGTCGCCGAACCGACGAACAAGGAACAGATTCAGGCGATCAGCGCGCGGCTGTGGTCGAGCGGTTTCCTCAGTGGCGAACACGCCGGCGTTTCCTTCCGCAGTCAGGGCGACCCGATTCTCTTCATCACCAACCCGCCTGGCGTCACCGGTGATTTGCGCCGACGTCAGCTGGACGGCTTGAACGCACTGAACGAAATTAACTACAAGAAGGTGGGTGATCCGGAAACGCACACCCGCATCAAGCAGTTCGAAATGGCGTTCCGCATGCAGACCAGCGTGCCTGAGCTGACCAACTTTGCAGGTGAATCGGAGGCCACGATGAAGCTTTACGGTGACGCCGTAAAGAAGCCTGGCACCTTCGCCTCCACGTGCCTGCTGGCGCGCCGGCTCGTCGAACGCGGCACGCGTTTCGTGCAGGTGTATCTCAACAACTGGGACCATCACTCGAACGCCGGCGGTCGTCTCCCCAGCCAGTGCAAGGACATCGATCAAGCCACCTACGCGCTCATCAACGATCTCAAGTCACGCGGTCTCTTCGACAGCACGCTCATCATCTGGGGCGGCGAGTTCGGGCGCACGATCTACAGCCAGGGCGGTCTCTCGAAGGAAAACTACGGCCGCGATCATCATCCGCGCTGCTTCACGATGTGGCTCGCTGGCGGCGGCATCAAGGGCGGGACGGTGTACGGCCAGACGGACGACTTCAGCTACAACGTCGTCGAAAACCCGGTCCACGTGCGCGACCTCCACGCAACCATCCTCAACCAGCTCGGCATCGATCACCGCAAGTTCACTGTGAAATGGCAGGGCGTGGACATGAAGCTCACCGGCGTGGATTCGGAAGCGCAGGTGGTGAAGGACATCCTCGCTTGAGCTAAGTCAGGCCTCCGTTGCGTTGGAGTTCCTTGAGATACTCGATGTCCATCTGATCTTGTGGACGTCCTGCTGCTTCCTTGGCCGCGAGGAGCAGTGAACCGCTCAAACATTTTACCGGAGTTCCGTTCTCAGTGTTCCGAATCACTGCGGTGGCTTCAGCTTCATCGAAGCGGCGGACTCCTGGAAGGCCGAGGTGAAACTGTAATACTCCCCACTTCGTCTGGTAGGTTTGGATGAAGTTCTCTCCCTGAGGTCCGAGCGGTTCCAGCGGCGCATCGAAGTCTTCCTCAAGCATCGAGTTGATGCGTTTCAAGTTCGCTTCGTCTCGCGGGGGAATGAAGAAATCCCAGTCCATGGAGAACCGCGGCATTCCATACAACCGCATCGCCTGACCGCCGATCAGCAGGTAACGAACTCCCCCGTCATTGAATGCCTTGAAGAGTTCATCCACGCCGGGCTTCCTCCTGGGCGGCGCGACGCACGAGATCCTGCTTCCACTGGTTCATCTCCGCGTGGCTTTTGAAACGCTGGGAACGAAACCGTGGCAAGACCGGCCCTTGTGGCAACGGAACGACTTTCGGCGTCGCCGCCCACATCCGAATTTTGGCTTTGTAGTCGTCAGTCGTTTTCATTCACCGAGCGCCCAAGCTTCGCAGGGGCCATCACTGCCGTCAAACCGCGTTAGGCAATACTACGTCAAACTCACTGCTCGCCTTGAGCCTGCGGCCTGCTAGCCTCCCCGCATGTTCCTCGGCGCTCCAACCAGCTCACGCCGCCGGTTCCTGCACCAGATGGGTGCGGGCTTCGGAGCCGTGGCGTGGAGCGCGTTGGGGCGGCTGGAAGCGCAAGCCGCCGGCAAGCCCGCCGTCGAACTCGATCCGCTCAATCCCTTCGCCGCGCGTCCGCCGCATTTCGCGCCGCGCGCCAAGTCCGTCATCTTCCTCTTCATGGTCGGCGGGCCGTCGCACGTCGACACGTTCGACTACAAACCCGAGCTGCAGAAGCTCAACGGCAAGCCGGTGCCGGATTCGATCCGCAAAGCCGTCAACGCGACGAAGTTCGCGAACGTGTTTCACGGCTGCAAAGACGAGCTGATGGGCAGTCCCTACAAGTTTTCGCAGCACGGCCAATCCGGTCTCTGGGTCAGTGAGCTGTATCCGCAGGTCGCTGAGCACGTCGATGACCTCTGCGTCATTCACTCGATGCAGGCCGATTCGAACAATCACGCGCCCGCCAGCTACCAGTTGCACACCGGCGACATCCGCCCCGGCAAGGCCAGCCTCGGCTCGTGGGTCACCTACGGTCTCGGCACAGAGAACCAGGATCTGCCCGGCTACGTGATGCTCTTCGAGGCCGGACCGCTCGGTGGCGCTGCGAATTACTCGAACGGCTTTCTGCCCGCCGCGTTTCAACCCACGCGCCTGCGCGACACCGGCACGCCCGTGCTCGATCTGCTGCCGCCGACGGAATTCGCCGACGGCCAGCGCGCGTCGCTCGATCTCATTCGCGAACTGAACCTCAAACATCGCGAGAAACGCGCGGGCTTTGCCGAACTCGACGCGCGCATCGCCAGCTACGAGCTCTCGTATCGCATGCAATCCGCCGCGCTCGAAGTGGGCAACGTGGACACGGAACCGGAATATCTCCGGCGCAGCTACGGCTTTGAGCATTCGGACAAGCGCACCGTCAGCTTCGCGCGCAAATGTCTGCTCTCCCGCCGTCTGGTGGAACGCGGCGTGCGCTTCGTGCAGGTCTATGACATGCCGGACAAGGACGGCTGGGACGCCCATGGCGACTTGGTGAAGAACCACACGCCCCGCGCGCGCTGGACGGATCAACCGATCGCCGCGCTGCTCAGCGACCTGAAGCACCGCGGATTGCTCGACGAAACGCTCGTCATCTGGGCGAGCGAATTCGGGCGCACGCCCATGATGCAGGGTAACAACGGACGTCAGCACAACGCGGCGGGCTTCACCATCTGGATGGCCGGCGGCGGCGTGAAACCGGGACTGCGCCTCGGCGCGACGGATGAGCTTGGCTTGATGGCCGTCGAAAGCCCTGTTCACTTCCGCGACCTGCACGCGACGATTCTCGCCGCGATCGGCATCAAGAACGACAACCTCTACTGGGAAATCAGCGGCCGCCAGGAACGCCTCACCGGCGTGGCCGGCGCGGGCAAACCGATTCCGGGCGTGTTGGTGTGAAGAGCGGATAGGCAGAACGCCCTCCCTCACCCCGACCCTCTCCCCAAGGAGAGGGTGCGCGCCGTAGTGGCTTTTGTTCGGACATTTGTCTCCGCGCTTGGGCACGCAACAAACGCGGTGGGCGTGTTCTGGGATTCGAGCGCATCCTTCGCGCTCCCTCTCCCGGGGGAGAGGGCCGGGGTGAGGGTGGACCATCTCTCAATCCAATGTCGAAGGACAACGCTGATTGAGATGTGCAGTTGCCAGAGAGCCCCGGCTCATTAACCTTCCAGCCATGAAATGTCCGGCCTGCAAGAATTCCCTCCGCGAAAAAGGTGCTGGTGGCATGACCGTGGACATCTGCTACGGCGGCTGCGGCGGCATCTGGTTTGATCAACGTGAACTCCAGCGCGTCGATGCCCGCAGCGCGGCGAACCTGCACACCGTCTGGCGCGATCCGAACAAGGAGGTCAAGCTGACCGAGCCGCGCGTGTGTCCGCGGTGTCCGGAGCAGGTGCTGGAACGCCGCTGGTTCTCGGAGCAGAAGCTGGTGGAGATCGATCAATGCCCGACGTGCGGCGGCCTGTGGCTGGATGAAGGCGAGTTCTCGCGCATCCATCAGGAGGTCAAGGGTGCTAGGGTCGCGCCGCCCGGCTGGGTCGCCGCGATGGCGCAAGCGGCAGCGCAGGTGAGGGTGTGAAGTTTAACTTCAACTTGTAGCCGGGGAACTGTTAAGCGACTTCGAGCGTCATGATTGATTTCATCGCCATTGCACGTCGTTGCTTGGAGCCTCTCTCAGACTTGGGCTTCGCGTTTTGGGAGGACCAGCTATGTCGCGGAGAGGTTCGACTTGAATGTCAGCGAGGGGACTTGGAGATTCGAGTGTCATACGAGCCGTATGGACCGCCATGGTGCGATGTATACCGAGCTGGACGATACGAAAAGAGGCTGGAGATTGACTGGGGATCACATTCACGGCCCGAGTCGACTGACCAGTTCTTCCAGACACACGAACAAGAGCTTGAGAGGTGGTGCGGCAGGCTTCTGAGAAGATTGGAAGACGAGAAAATCGTAGCCTGACCAGCCCCGCAACTTCCCCTAGCCAATCCTCCCCTTCCTTCACTACCTTCGCGCCATGACAAAGAACGTTTTCTCTGCCTTGCTGGCTTGCTCGCTGTCGGTCTCTGCGCTCGCCGATGAAGGCATGTGGCTCTTCAACCAGCCGCCGCGCCAGATTCTCAAGGACCGCCATCAGTTTGAGCCCACCGACGCGTGGATGGAGCATTTGCAGAAGTCGTCCGTGCGCTTCAACTCCGGCGGCTCCGGCAGCTTCGTGAGCGAGGACGGCCTGCTCCTCTCGAATCATCACGTCGCCGCGGATGCGCTCCAGAAGATCAGCACGAAGGAGAAGAATTATTTGCGCGACGGCTTCTCCGCGAAGTCGCTCGCGGACGAGGTGAAGTGTCTCGATCTCGAACTAAACGTGCTGCAATCGATCGAAGACGTGACCGCGCAGGTGAATGCCGCGATTCCGAAGGACGCCGCGCCCGCCGCCGCGTTTGCCGCGCGCCGCAAGGTCATGGCCGAGATCGAGAAGGCGTCGCTCGACAAGACCGGTCTGCGCTCGGACGTCGTCACGCTTTGGCAGGGCGGCGCGTATCATCTCTATCGCTTCAAGAAGTACACGGACGTGCGCCTCGCCTTCGCGCCGGAATCGCAGATCGCCTTCTACGGCGGCGACCCGGACAACTTCGAGTTCCCGCGTTACGACCTCGATATCTGTTTCTTCCGCGCCTACGAGAACGGCAAGCCGGCGAAGATTCAGCACTACCTGAAGTTCTCCACCACGGGCGCGAAGGACGGCGAGCTTGTGTTTGTCTCCGGTCATCCTGGTCGCACGAGCCGATTGCTCACGGTCGCGGAACTGGAGTATCTGCGCGATCAAGGACTGCCCTTCCGCCTGAACTCGCTCAAGCGCACGGAAGTGTTGCTGGAAGCGTGGAGCGCGCGCAGCGAGGAGAACGCGCGTCGCGCGAAGGACGAGCTCTTCGGCGTGAAGAATTCCCGCAAGGCGCTCGATGGCCGGCTCGGTGGTTTGCTCGATCCGTCGTTAATGGGCGAGAAGGTGAAGGCGGAGGCGGAGTTCAAGAAGAAGCTCGCCGGCTCCGCGGAACACGAGGCGGCACTCGCCGCCTACGACAAGATTGCTGCGGCGACGAAAACCATCGCTGCGCAGGCGACGCGCCAGAATTTTCTCGAAGGCGGGCTCGGCTTCAGCAGCGACAGCTTCGGCATTGCGCGCACATTGCTGCGC
Organism: uncultured Bifidobacterium sp.; assembly: GCA_964491875.1. GTDB lineage: Bacteria > Verrucomicrobiota > Verrucomicrobiia > Limisphaerales > JADJPG01 > JADJPG01. The sequence goes on along the minus strand of CAZBIC010000002.1, from coordinate 285,259 downwards.
GCAGGCGATGAACGTTCCAAGCCGAACGGCGAGCGCCTGAGAGAGTTCACCGATGGCGGCAAGGAGTCGCTGGAGTTCAGTCTCTTCTCCGAGAAGCCCATTCACGGCGACCTGGAAATTCTGACGCTGACCGATTCGCTGACGTTCCTCGCGGGCCAGTTCGGCGGCAATGATCCGCTCGTGCAGAAGGTTCTCGCCGGCAAGTCGCCTCGCGAACGCGCGGTGGAATTGATCAAGGGCACGAAGGTCCGCGATGTGGCGTTCCGCAAGAAGCTTTACGAAGGCGGCGCGGCCGCAGTGACGGCGGCGAAGGATCCGATGATCGAGCTCGCCCGGCTGATCGACGCCGAGGCGCGCGCGCTGCGCAAGGTGTTCGAGGAACAGACCGAGGTGAAGCAACAGGCGCAGGCGGCGATTGCCCGCGCGCGCAACGCGTTGCTCGGCACGGCGGGTTATCCGGACGCGACCTTCACGCTGCGTCTGAGCTTCGGCGTGGTGAAAGGCTACGAGGAGGATGGGAAACAGATTCCCGCGATGACGACGTTGGGCGGTCTCTACGAACGTGCGAAGGAAATGAATCACAAACCGCCGTTCGACCTGCCGCCGCTGTGGGAGAAGCGCAAGTCGAAGCTGAACCTGAAGACGCCGTTCAACTTCGTGAGCACCTGCGACATCATCGGCGGCAACTCCGGCAGCCCGGTCGTGAACCGCGCCGGCGAATACGTCGGCATCATCTTCGACGGCAACCTGCAGAGTCTCCCGGCCGACTACGCCTTCAGCGAGAAGCAGGGCCGCGCGACGTCGGTTCACTCCGCGGCGATGTATGAAGCGCTGACGAAAGTCTACAGCGCGAAAACGCTGGCGGCGGAGTTGGTGACGGGGAAGCTCGGCAAGTAGCTACGCCCACTCCAGCACTTCGTCGAGCCGGTCGTTGATGACTCGTTTGGCGGCGCGGCGGACGCGTTCGCTCTTCGGCTGGAACGCGAAGGATTTTCCTGCGGCGCGGAGCATGCCCACGTCGTTGTCGCTGTCGCCGACGGCGAGCACCTGTCGAGGCGTGATCTCGAACCGCTTCACGAGGAAGCGCAGGGCGTTCAGTTTGTCGTAGGCGCGCCAGCCGGTCATGCCGCTGCGAAAAGTCGGCGCGAGCGTGACGACGCCGGTGGACTTCCCGTGACGAAACTCCAGGATGTTCGCAAGTGCGAAGTCGGCGAACACGCGGCGGCGAACGGTTTCGGCGGCGGTGTGGTAGCTGTCGGTCACAATGCCGACGCGGTAGCCGAGCTTGCGGAGCCCAACCACGGCTTCCACTGCGCCGGGCGTGAGCGGGAGCGTGCGCGCGGTTTCCACGAAGAGCTCGCGCTTGGTGCGGCGAAACAGATTCGCGATTCGCCTGGTGCGGGTTTCCGGTTTGAGGTCCGTGCGATCGAGATACTTTTCCAGAGCCGCGGTTTTGCCAGTGCGTTTGGCGAGTTCGAGCACGAAGCGGCCCGCGAGGAGGGTTCCGTCCATGTCGAACAGCGCCAGCTTCTCGACCTTGCCGATGCGCGCGAGGATGTGCTCCGGATGCGCGCGGCGCATGCGGTCGCGCTCGCGGGAATTCTGAATGAAGGAGAGGCGGAGGCGGCCGAGAGCGGCGGCGCGCTCGAGAATCGTGCGCGCGACCTGGGTCGCCATTTCGCCGAGGCGATCGAGGTCCTGACTGATGTGCTCGATGTGACCGATGTCGACTTCCAGCAACCGCGCGCCGACGGAGGCGGCGTCGATCAACAGGCCGATGTCGACGCCGTAATCATTCTCGAAGCGCAGCTTGAAAAGGAGTTCCTTGCGGACGGCGATGATGCCGCCCAGCGGTTGCTCAAAGTGCGCGATTTCCGGGAAGTAGGTGCGCAGCAGCGGACGCGCGGTGAGGACGGTGACGCGGCCGGCGCGGCGGGAGAAGCGGGCTTTGACGAAATCGGCCTCCCCACGAAGCACGGGTTCCGCGAGGCGTTCGACCAGGTCGTGGCACAGGCCGGAGAGATCGCCATCGAGATACAACAGCGTGTCGTGTTGAGCTTCCAGCACACCATCCTCCATCGAGGATCCCTTCCCCAGCAGCGCGCTTGTGACCACGCGTCCGCCCGCAGCCTGTGCAATCTCCGGCGTGCCATCGATGGAGCCGTCGTCCATCACGATGACCTCGCCGACGAGCGGGCTGCGTTTGACGTGGCGGATGACGGAGGCGATGCGGGCGGATTCGTTCAGCACGGGAATCACCACCGACACGCGCTGATCGTCCGGCCGCGTTGGCCAGTCCGGCAGTTTCGGAGCTTTATTTCCAGTGAAACGAAGCCGGCGTCCTGCCGCGGGTTGGGCAACGGAAACTTTCCGTGCGCCAACAGCGGCCCTGCTGTTTGTTGTCCTTTTCCTCGTCATGAGGTCTGCCATCTTGCCGCATCCTGCAAAAATGGATCAACCCTCGATCCCCTGGTTTCGAAAATTTTTTATCACGCGGTTCTCGTTGAACGATGGCGTCGTGCTGAAACATGATGCGCGCACTATGGAACTAGACTTCGAAGGGAAACATGCCGACCGCGCGTATCCGATTCTCGCCAGCCTCATCACGCCGCGGCCGATCGCACTCGTCACGACCTTGAGCCCGGATGGAAAGATCAACGCCGCGCCGTTTAGCTTTTTCAACGTGCTCGGCGCGGAGCCGCCGATCGTGGCGTTCGCGCCCGGCGATCGGGACGACGGCACGCCGAAGGACACCGCGCGGAACATCCGTCTCACGCGCGAGTTCGTGATCAATCTCGTCGACGAAGCGATCGCGGAGCCGATGAACCAATGCGCGGCGTCACTGCCGTATGGCGAGAACGAGCTGGTGCAAGCGGGGCTGACCGCGGCGCCTTCGACCTCGGTGAAACCACCGCGCATCGCAGAGGCTCCGGCGAGCCTTGAATGCACGGAGTGGGGGACGTTGCAGATCGGCGGGAACCGCGTGGTGATCGGGATGGTGAAGCGCGTTCACGTGCGCGACGAGTTCTTCGATGCGGAGAAGCTGCGGGTGCGCGGGGAGAAGCTGTCGCTCATCGGGCGCATGGCGGCGCCGCACTGGTATTGCCGCACAAAGGATCGCTTCGAGATGATTCGCCCGGCATGAAAAGGAAACTGGCGTTTCGCCCGCGTGATGCGGACGAAACGCCAGTGAATGATTCTGCCGGCGAGACAGGGCCGGAGGACTCGCGAATCAATCCGCGGATTCGAGTCGCAGCATGCCGCTGCGGTTGGTGCCGAGGAAGAGACCGCCGCCGAGGTTCTCACTTTGCAGGAGCACGCCGGAGTATTTCGTGGTTTTGCCGTTGGCCGGATGACGGAAGCTGCCGGTGAACGATCCGGCCTTGGCGCTGATGCTGAACTTCAGGTTCGAGATGGATCCGCTGCTGCCGGTGAACTTGCCGAGCGTCGTGATGTTCACGGTGTTGGTGATCGGCGTGGTGAGATTGCCGTTGGCGAGCCAGAGCACGCCATTGGTCCAGCTCAGGATGGAGTTGGTGCCGACCGGCGCGATATAGCGGGAACCGGTCACGTCGAGTTCGGCCGCGATGCCGTTGGTGAAGTAGGGCGCACTGACGGGCTTGAGCCGGGTGAGTGTGCCGCTAATAGTCGCCGGCGTCGTGTTGCTGAAGGTCAGCCAGCCGATGATGGCGCCGAGCTTTTTGTCCACGGAAGCGTAGAGCGGCCAGTGGGCATTGGTGCCGATGGCGGAGCTGGCGGTCCAGGCCTGGCCGTCGCCAAGCGTGCCCTTGAGCTTCGCCTGGCCGAGGCGATCCACGGTGATGGTGGCCCAACCATTGCCAAATTCTGGATCATCCGAGGAGGGAGTGAGAAGCGTGTAAGCACCGGCGGCCACGGCGTTGTTGGTCGTCCTGCCGATGGCGGTCAGGTAGCCGGTCATGTCGCTGCTCCAGCCACCGAGAGTGTAGGAGGTGAGGCGTCCGAAGATCGCGCTGGCATCCGGCGTGAGCTGTAGATTAACGCCGAACTTGTTTCCGGAAGTAATGATGGACGACTCGCCGTTGGTGTTGAACTGCCCGGAGAACGAGGACTTCTTGCCAGCGATCAATGCGTATCCGCTGTATTTGAGGCCAGCCGTGATCTTGACCTGGAAGTAGCCGGCCTGGGAGGTGATAACATCATTGGTGCGCAGCACGAGCCCGCTGAAGGTTCCAACGGAGTTGGTGAAAAGGTTGGCCACGGTGCCGACGGGCAGCGCCTTGTTGATGACAATCGTCTTGTGCGCCGCCGTTGCGGTGGCGCCGAAGCCGTCCGAAATCACGAAGCGCAGCGTGCGCGCGAGCGTGGAGGCGTTCGTGGTGAGGAAGGAGATTTCACGTACGAGGGCCTGCACGGCGGACGGTGTGGCGTTCGTAGTGAAGCTGAAGGTCAGCGGATTGGTGACGGCGTTGCCGCGAGTCAACTCCGCGATGAGCAGGTCGCCCCAGAGGACGTTGGTGCCGACGAGGCTGATGCCCAACTCGCTGTTGGTGGCGGAATATACGGAGAGGACATCGCCGGAAGTGCCGTTGGTGGGAATCGAGACGATCAGTGAGCCGCCGCCGAGGTCGGTGCGGGCGCCGGCGTCCAGCGTGGCGGAGGCTTCGACTTTCACGGCAGGCTTCTTAGCGACGAACAGCGTGGAGGTGCTGAGGAATCGCAGGCTGAAGGACGGATCCACGCGCACGGCGAAGGTCGCCGAAACGGCACTCACGTTGCCCGCGGCATCGGTGGCGGTAGCGGTGAAGACGTTAGTGCCGCCGGGTAGTGTGGTGCCCGTGTAGTCAAAACTCCATTCGCCCGAACCGTTGGCGTTGGTGCTGCCGATGACACCGGTGCCGACGCGGGTGATGGTCACAATGCTGTTCGCCTCGGCGGTGCCGCTGAGAACCAGCGTGGCATCGACCGTGACGAGGTCACCTTCCACTCCGCTGTCTTCCGAGACGGCGGTGATGGCGGGCGCGGCGGGTGCGGTGCCGTCAATGGTGTAGGCCTCACCGTTGGTGTAGCCGCTGGTGATGGCCTGGCCGGCGAGGTCAGTGATGGCGGTGCCGGCGTCGTTCAGGTCGAGGCGCAGGGTGCCGTCGCCGGTGACGTTGGTGACGGTGACTTCGAAGTCTTCCGGGAACAGTCCGACCTGGCTGATTGCCGAGACCGTGCCGGCCGCGGAACCAGACGTGGCGACGGTGAAGTCGCTGATATCGACGCCCGTGATCGGTTCGGAGAATGAGACGAGGAAAGTGACGGCCGGTCCGCGGGCGGGATTGGTGCCGTTGCGCGTGATGGAATCGACCGTAGGCACGATGGTGTCCAGGATCTCGACTTCAAAAGTTGCGGAGGCGGCGCTGGTGTTCCCGGCGATGTCCGTGGCGGTAGCAGTAAAGGCATTGGTGCCGACCGGGAGCAGCGTGGTGCGGTAATCGAAGCTCCATTCTCCAGACGAGCTGGCGTTCGTGGTGCCAATCACCCCGGTGCCAATGCGGGTGACGGTGATGACTGTGTTGGATTCCGCTGTGCCGTGAAGGATCACGGTGGTGTCAGCTGTGACCTGGTCGCCGGGAGTTCCAGTGTCGTCCGAGACCCCAGTGAAGACCGGGGCGGCCGGCGCCGTGCTGTCGAAGTTGAGTTGAACCGTGTCGGAATCCACGAGGAAACCGCCGGGTCCGGAATTGCCGAGATCGCTGGTGAAGATGACGATGCTGGCGTCGCCGGAATATCCAGCGGGAGGCGTGTAGGTGGCGCCGGCCAGGGCGACATTGATGTTCGAAACGGTGCCGGTGAAGCCGACGATGTCATCGTTGGTTCCTGTTCCCGTCACGAACGATAGTCCCGTGATACTCGCGAGTGAAATGGTACCGGTCGAGCAGGTGAGCGACACCTGGATGGAATTGGAGACCGCGTCGGCGTCCGCGACGGAGATGGCGGTGCCGCCTCCGCTGGAGAAGGTGATCACGGTGTCGACCTGCGCGCTGAGGAGGTTCGTGGGAATGGTGTTCTCCGGCGCGTCGTTGTAGGCGTTCACCCGCACGAAGTTCGTGTTGCCATTGCCGAAGTCCGCGCCGTCGTTCAGCGCGAAGGTGATGGTGCGGGTGCTGGTGGACGGAGTGTCGGAGGTGTTCGAGTAGTAAACACCGCGCAGGGCGGCGGTCCAGTTGGTGAGCGTGGCGGTGGCTCCGGCGGAAGTCAGCGTCAGCACGCCGGCATCGTCGTCGTAGGTGGCGGTGATGTTGCCCATGGTCGAGGGCACATTGGTGAAGAGGAGCACGTCTTCGCCCACGGCGAAGTTCCGGATGATCGTCACGGTGCCGGAAGCCAGCGAGTTGTTGTCGTCGTCATCGGCCACCGCGGTTTCGTCGACGACAATCGGATACGACGGTTCATTGATGCCTTCGTTGAAGATGTTCGTCGCATACGCGGTGGTGACGGTCGGCGCGTAGTTGTTTTGCTGCACGGTCACGGTGACCGTGGCCACGCCGTAACCACCATCGCCGTCGTAAACGCGGATGGTGATGCCACGGCCGCCGGTGATGGGGACGCCCGTGCTGCTGTTGTGGTAGGTCAGCGCCCGGAGAATGTCGCGTGTCGCGGTCTTGCTGGCGTTGTTGTTGAGGTAAATCATCAAGTCATCGTAGCTGGTGCCGCCAGTGAAGTTGCCGACCAGAGTGCCTTCGTAGGTGATGTTGGTCCCGCTGACGCCGACTTGCGTCGCGCCGGTTCCCTGATTGGTGATGCTCAATACATCCTGCGGCGGGATGCGGCCGGCCGTGATGCTGACCACGATGGCGCCGCCGTGGAAATCCGCGGAATCGGTATCGGTCACGGTCGCGCCGGTGCCGGCATCGAGGCGGACGGCGGGACTGCCTTCGAGATAGATGACGCTGTCGCCGGTGAGATTTCCGATGACCGGATTGGCACTGGTGGCCAAGGCCGGCGCGACGTCGATGTCATCGATGAACAACGAGATGTCCAGCGCCCCGTCTTCGCGGGAGATGCGGAACTCATCGATGTTTTGGAACAGGGTATTGGTGATGGTGAAGGTGGTGTCCTCGAACACCGCGGAGTAAACGCTCTGCGTCGCGCCGGCCACGGGCAGGCCGCCGAGGTAGCCGGTGACGCGGTAGATGGTGTCCGAGCCGTCGATGTGGAAGGAGACGAGCGAGAACGGATCGCCGAAGCGCGAGCGAATCTGCGCCTCGGTCACGAGGTCGAGCGTGCCTTCGAGGAACAGCGCCCGATCGGAGCCAGAGGCCAGGCCGGTGAGGTTCGTGTAGGTGTTGTCGATGATGTCGACAAAGTCACCGCCGAGACTGTCCTCCTGGCCGAGGCCATCGAGCAGGCGGAATTGCCAGTCATCAATGACGCGCGAGGAGATGCCGGGGCCGGAATCGTCGTTGAAGTTCTCGTCTCCCGGGGTTGCGGCGGTGGCCTGATGGATGGTGAGCACGCACCAAAGGGCGGCGATGAGAAACGTCGGGGCGAATTTTTTCATGTTCATGGAATGACTGGGATGGGAAGGGAAAGTTTTGGGCAGGCGGGCATCGAGGCTCGTTTCCTGGGGGCGAACCTCACGGACATCATGTCGTGTATCCTATCCATTTACTTGGTGCAGGCAGACGGTGGCACGGTCCACCTTGATCGGCAACTTTCTTGCCTGCTTGAGGCGTGCCACAGGGATGGCCGGAAAACAAGCACTTCGCGCACGAAATGCGCGAATACTTTTGATGATGGCGGGCAATCCCGCAGCGTTTACTTCCGCTCCTGATAATAAACCGTCCGGTCCGGTCCCTTGATTCCCGCGGCGGCCAGCGCGCCAGGTGCCTTCGCGATGAGGTCGCTGCTGACGCCACCAAAATCCGTAGTTTTGCACCAGGCCCGCAGCTCCACGGCGGTTCCGTTGTCGATAAACTTCGCGTTCACGGCCACCGGGGCGGGCTCCTTGAGAATACGGGGGTCGGCCTTGGCCAGTTCCACGAGCGCCGCCTGCGCTTTCGCGAGATCCTGCCCGGCACCGACACCGAGTTGCAGGTCGACGCGCCGCCGGTCGTTGGCGGTGTAGTTCGTAATCGTTCCGCTCATCAGGGCGGAGTTTGGGACAATGATCTTCTTGTTGTCCGCCGTGTTGAGCGTGGTGGAAAACACCTGCACTTCCTCGACCGTGCCTTCGATCCCCGCGCCGTTGATGACGTCGCCAGCCTTGAACGGACGGAAGACGATGATCAGGAAGCCCGCCGCGAAGTTCGACAATCCGCCCTGCAACGCCAGGCCGATGGCGAGACCTGCCGCAGCGATAATCGCGGCGAAGCTCTTGGTGTCCACGCCAAGTTGTCCGAGCGCTGTGATGACCACAAACGCCATGATCGCCGCGTGCGCGATGTTGCCGACGAAACCGCCGACCGTGGAATCGATGTTTCGCTTGGTGAAAAGGTTTCGCACCAGCCCGCGCGCGAATCCCGCGAGCACCCAGCCGGCGATCAGAATGACGATCACGGCCACGATGTTGACACTCCACATCGCCACTTCACGCGGCAGTCCCGTGGCTTCCTCAAAACGCGCCACCAGCCCCTGGCTTCCTTCGAGAATGCCCTTCACTGAGTTTGTCTTTGTCGTGTCCGCCCCCGCCGCCTGTGCCAGCAACCAGTTCATATTCGTTGATTCGATCAGTTAAAATAAGTGCCGGAACCAGCTCCGGCGCGCGGAAGGTTTATCAATTATTCGACGCGAATCAACCGTCTGTCGCTTCCGCCTGTCGACTGGTGAATTCCCCCTTCCCCAAGTCGTGCCGTCGACCTACGGTCCCACCCGTGCGCACGCTCAAGATTACCTATTACCTCGAAGTGATTTCCTCCTGGTGCTTCTGGGCCGAGCCGGCGTGGGCCGAGCTCAGGCAGCGCTACGTGGCACAGGCTGACTTCGAGTGGAAACTCGCGCTGATGGACAGCTCGGGCCTTCCCACTTCGCGGGAGCAATGCGACTGGTTCTACCGGCGCAGCGGGACGATTGTCCGTTCTCCGTTCATGCTGAACTCCGGTTGGTTCGAGCCCGGGGTGGCGGAATATCTCGCTCCGAATCTCGTCGCCGAAGCCGCGAAAGATTTCGGCGTGACGGATGATCGGGTCCGCCTGGCCATCGCCCGCGCCGCTGTGATTGAGGGACGCAAGGTCGGGCGCTGGGAGGAATCCATCACCGCTGCCGTCGCCGCCAGTGGACTGAACGCCGACGCGTTGTTGCAGCGTGCGCAGTCGTCCGAGATTGAAGCCCGCGCCCGCGCAACCACGGCGGAGTTTCACGCGCTCCAGGTTTCGCAGCGCCCTACGTTCGTCATCGAAAGCCTCATCGGCGATCGTGCCGTCTTCTCCGGCCTCGCCTCCCTTGCGCCGCTGGCTGCCGCGTGTGATGTGATGCTCAATGATGCGGCGGCCTACGCGTCGCACGCCGCGCATTTTGGCGCGCCTCCTAAATAGTCATTCCTGAATCCAATATGGAAACCGGCCTCGCAAATAAAGTCATCGTCGTCACGGGCGCCTCAGGCGGAATCGGCTCCGCCATCGCGCGGAAGTTCGCGGCGGAAGGCGCGCATCTCGTGCTGCATTGTCGCTCGAATGTTGCGACCGCCAAACAACTCCAGCGCGAGCTGGGTGCCGTGCGCTCAATCATTGTCCGCGCGGATCTCACGAAGGAGTCCGAAGTCGTCCGCCTTTTCCGCGACGCGAAGAAACATTTCGGCCGCGTGGACACGTTGGTCGCCAACGCCGGGTCTTGGGAAACGCGGGACGTGCCGCTGCACGAAATGTCCCTGCGGCAATGGCGTCACACGCAGGACGCTGTTTTGACCTCGGCATTTCTCTGCGCGCGCGAATTCCTCAAGCTGGTCGCGAAACAGAAGCGCGGCAATCTCACCTTCATCGCGTCGACCGCCGGCGTCTTCGGCGAGGCGTGGCATGCGGATTACGCGGCGGCGAAGGCGGCGATGGCGTTTGGTCTCACGCGCACGCTGAAGAACGAGATCGCCCGCATCGCACCGGTGACGAAAGACTATTGCGGCGGCCGGGTGAATTGCGTGTGCCCCGGTTGGACGGTAGTTCCGCGCACCGCAGGAAAGCTGAAGGACGTGGGTGTCGTTCGCCGAGTCACTGCCACGCGCGCGCTGCCGCAGATTGGTCGGCCTGACGATATCGCCAATGCCGTGGTGTATCTCTCCTCCGACGTGCTCGCCCGTCACGTCACCGGTGAAACAATGGTGGTCGCGGGCGGCATGGAAGGGCGTCTCCTTTGGCAGCCGGGCGAGATTGATCCGAAGCTGGTTTGACGCGGCGACCGTTCAGCTCGTCGGGCGCATCGAGAAGGCCAGCACCATCAGCGCGATGGCGATGATCCACGAGCCCACAATCCGAATCGCAATCTTCAACCACTTCGCGTTCCCGCCGAACGTGACGTAGATCGCCAGATCGACGACCAGCAGCACGAGGCTGATCCAGTTGCCGAGCAGCGTCTTGATGATCGTCGCGGTGGAACCGTTCTCGACGGCGGAATCCAACCCCAGCGTCAGCGCGCCCGCGGCGAAGAGGATGTTCGACGGCACGGTAGGCAGGCGCTTCTCCAACGCCAGCACTGCGCCGCAGATCAGGGCGATGACGACAGGAATGGCGGGCGGCACGGCGACGGTCATTCCCGTCGTGGTGAGGAGAAGTCCCAATCCCGCGGCGCTGGCGAAAACGACGGCGGGTGATTTCAGCTCCGCGAGTTTGTTGCGCCCCGCCATCAAGCCCAGTCCGATGATTACCAGAATATGCGTCGGCGAGGTGATCGGATGCAGGAGGCCGCCGATGAAATCTCCCGCCCCGGGAAACGGCGAATGCGCGTGGGCTTCGACGGGCAGCGTCAGCCAGGCCACTCCGGCAATGGCGAGCGAGAGTCGGCGTCGATCGGGGTTAAACGACATTTTAGAGAAAGCCGAACAGGAATCCGAAACCGACCGCCGCGATCACGCCGCCGCCCACGCGAATCGCGATCTTTCCCCACGGCCAGCGTACGAGCATGCCCACTCCGATTCCGGCCAGGTGCAGTAGACCCGTTGCGATGACGAATCCGATCGCGTACGCGAGTGCATTTGCGGACTTCGGAAGCTCAGTCCCGTGGGCGTGTCCGTGGAAAATGGCGAAGAATCCCACGACGGCCGCTGCGGCCCACAACGGCGGCTTCACGGCGAACGCGACGAGCAATCCAAGGAGTCCAGCCGACAGCGCGATGCCAGTTTCGACGGCGGGCAACGGCATGCCCACCACGCCCGCTGCGCCGCCGATGGCCATTACGACTGGGAAGACCACGGGCAACGTCCAGATGGCGCGCGCTCCGAGGAACGCTCCCCACAACCCGACGGCGAACATCGCCACCATGTGGTCCAGTCCCGTAAGCGGATGAGTGAACCCGCTGATGAACCCTCCGACGAGACTGGTTTCCGTGTGCGCGCTCGCTGAGACCGGAAGCCCGATCAGCAGGCAAAGGTACAGCGCGCGCATGAGGAACTGTCGCATGACTCCGAACGGCGCGCGGACGGACCGGAGGCAAACAGATCGGGCGATGTTCATGAGTTTCCAGCTTATGGACCCGCCCAACAGAGTCAACGAACAGCTCGGATCGAATGGGCCGGCGATCTGTCGCGCGCGGAGAATTGAATTGCCCGAACGCGGTTGAAAGGAGAACTTTCGAACGAACCATTAACGTCACGTTTTCGATCATGAACTCTTCCGAAAGCCCTCTCACCACTCGTCGAGAATTTCTCAAAACTTCCTCCACCATGGCGATCGCCAGTGCTATTGCCGCGCCGCACATTCTCTCCAGCGCGCACGCCGCGTCGCCGGGCGACACGTTGAAGGTCGGCCTCATCGGCTGCGGTGGTCGTGGCACGGGCGCTGCCGCGCAGGCGATGAAGGCGGATTCCAATGTCGAGCTGTTCGCCGTGGGTGACGTTTTCGAAAAGGCGGCCAAGGGTTCCATCAAGGCCGTCGCCGCGGAAGCGGGCGCGGACAAGGTGAAGGTGAAGCCGGAGAACACGTTCGTCGGGCTCGACGCGTATCGCAAGGTGATCGATTCCGGGGTGGACGTGGTGATTCTCGCGACGCCGCCGGGATTCCGTCCGGTGCATCTCCGCGCCGCGGTGGAAGCCGGCAAACACATCTTCTGCGAGAAACCGATGGCCACCGACGCACCGGGCGTTCGCTCCGTCATCGAATCCGTGCGCATCGCAAAGGAGCGCAAGCTCGCGGTCGTCGCGGGCTTCTGCTGGCGCTATGACTATCCGCTGCGCGAGCTGTTCAAGCGCATTCACGACGGCGAAATCGGCCAGGTGCGCGCCATCTACGGCACGTATCTCACCGGCCCGGTGAAGCCGATGCCGCCCGCGAGCTCGCGCCCCGAAGGCATCACCGACCTCGAATGGATGGTGCGCAATTGGTATAACTTCAACTGGCTCGGCGGCGACGGCATCCTGGAACAAGCCGTGCATACCTGCGACTGGCTGGCGTGGGCGATGAAGGACGTTCCGCCGATCAGCTGCACCGCGGTGGGCGGCCGTCAGATTCCGGCGCACGGCGGCAACATCTACGATCACATTCACGCGAACTACGTCTGGGCCGACGGCACGCTTGGTTTCCTGGCGCAACGCCAGATTCCGGGCTGCTCCAGCGAAAATCATCTCACGGTGATCGGCAGCAAAGGCACGGCGCTCATCGATTCACGCGGCGCGTCCATCACGGGCGAGAATCCGTGGCGCTACAAGGGCGAGAAGCCGAGCATGTACCAGGTGGAACACAACGAACTCTTTGCGAGCATCCGCGCGGGCAAGGTCATCAACGACGGCGATCGCATGGCCAAGAGCACGCTGCTCGGCATCATGGGTCGCAACGCCGCCTACACCGGCCAGCAACTCACGTGGGACATGATCATGAATTCCCAGCAGGTGCTTGTGCCGGAGATCAAAGACTGGAACACCAAGTTCGAGCCCGAGCCGATGGCGATGCCCGGCCGGACGAAGTTCATTTGAGCACGCCCCCGGATCCAGCGCCCGGGACTCAGGCCCGGTTTGAAGACACGCACTGGAGCGTTGTGCTTCACGCGCGGGAAGGGGATTCGCCCCGGGCCAGTGCCGCGCTGGAATCCCTCTGCCGGGCATACTGGTATCCACTCTACGCGTACGTCCGGCGATGCGGGGAATCGCCGGACGACGCGCAGGATCTGACACAGTCGTTCTTCGCCCGGTTTCTGGAGCGCGATTCTCTCCGTGCTGTCACGCCGGAGCGCGGGCGCTTCCGCTGGTTCCTGCTCGCCTCCCTCAAGAACTTCCTTGCCAACGAATGGGAACGCGCCCGGACTCAGAAACGCGGCGGCGGAACCATGCCGCTCTCGCTCGACGCGCTGGAGCCGGAGGAACGTTACGCGTTGGAACCGGTGGACAGCATGAGCGCCGACAAGGCGTATGATCGTTTCTGGGCCTTGAGCCTGCTCGAACAGGCCAGGGCGAAGTTGCGTGAGGAATTTCGTTCGGCTGGACGCGCGGAGCGATTCGAAAAGCTGGAGCAGTTTTTGCCCGGACGCGAGGGCGCCGATTCGTATGCGGATCTTGCCGCGACGTTTGGTGTGCCGGAAGGCACCATCAAGTCGGATGTCTCGCGGCTGCGACGGCGTTACGGCGAATTGCTGCGGTCGGAAGTCGCGCACACGCTCGGCACGCACACGGATCTGGACGACGAACTCCGGCATTTGCTCGACGCGTTGGGCTGACGATGAGGCGGATTTCCGTGCTTCGGGAGAGCGCATGAGATTTCCCGCAACCATTTCGCGAGAACCCTGCTTCTCCCTTTGAGAACCATGCATTCTTCGGCAGGCAATCCATGAACACCGCGCGGCATTGTGCGCGTTGCGGTGCGGCGCTGGCGGCGGCCTCTCTCGGAGAACGCTGTCCGCGGTGCGTCCTGCAATTCGCCCTCGATCTATCCGCGGCCGGAGACGGCGTGGCGCCGGCGCCGGAGCGCGCGCGTGTCCACTGCTTCGGCGACTACGAATTGCTCGGCGAGATCGCGCGCGGCGGAATGGGTGTGGTTTACAAGGCGCGGCAAGTTTCCCTGAACCGCACCGTCGCGGTGAAGATGCTGCTGGCCGGACCGTTCTCCAGCGAGGATTACGTGAAGCGCTTCCGCAGCGAGGCGGAGTCCGCGGCGAACCTGCAGCACCCGAACATCGTCGCGATTCACGAGGTCGGCGAGCACGACGGCCAGCAATACTTCTCGATGGAATACATCGAGGGGCAGGACCTCGCCCATCTGGTGCGCGACCAGCCGCTGCCCGCCCGGCGCGCCGCCGGCATCGTTCGCACGATCGCCTTGGCGGTGCATTACGCGCACCAACGCGGCGTGATTCACCGTGATCTCAAGCCGTCGAACGTTCTCCTCGCGCCCGACGGCCAGCCGCGCATCACGGACTTCGGCCTCGCGAAACGATTGACGCGGGATACGACCTCCGCGGTCGTTGCTGAGCCATTGACCATCACCGGCCAGGTGCTGGGCACACCCGGCTTCATGCCGCCGGAGCAGGCGAGCGGACGACGTGTGACTGCCGTGCCGACGGTGGATGTCTATTCGCTCGGCGCGATTCTCTATTTCCTTCTCACCGCACGCGCGCCGTTTGCCACGGATTCTTTGGAGGCGACATTGCGTCAGGTGCTGGAGAGCGAGCCGGTTTCGCCGCGGCTCCTGAACAGCGAGGCGCCGCGCGATCTGGAGACGATTTGTCTGAAGTGCCTGGAGAAAGATCCGCGCAATCGTTTTGCCTCTGCGGCGGATCTTGCGGCGGAACTGGATCGTTTTCTCGCCGGCCAGCCGATTCGTTCGCGACCTGTTTCGTCTGTCGAAAAGGTCTGGCGCTGGGGACGTCGTCATCCGGCGGTGACGTTTCTGTTGCTGGCACTCGCTGGATCCATGGGCGCCGGCCTTCTCGGGATTCAGTGGCAACTCCGCCGTGCGCAGGCGAGTGAACTGGCGGCCCGTCGGACGGCTTACGCGGCGGATATGAACCTGGTGCAGTCCGCGCTCGCAGATAACAATCTCCGTCGCGCGCGCGAGTTGCTGGAACGGAATCGACCGCGTGCTGGCGAGCTGGATCTGCGGGGCTGGGAGTGGCGATACGCCTGGCAAAGCTGCCAGAGCGACGCCATCGCCACAGTGCAATCGGGCGTGAACGATCCGTTGCACATGTTTTTTCTGGCGAACAATCCGCAGCTGTTCGTCGGCACGCCGGACGGCGAGATCGTCGCCGTGGAACAGAAGGGCGGGAATTACGAGGTCGCGCGGCGATTGCCGAGCTCCGGCCAGATTGCCGTCATCGCCTCCTCGCCTGACGGAAAGTTGCTGGCCGTGACCGCTGAACGCGGTGTGGTGCATGTGTGCGATACCAACGGCATGCGGCTCACGTCGGGTTTGGTGCACTCGAATCTGGTCACGTCGCTTTCGTTCTCGCCGGACGGCGAGTGGCTGGCGACTTCGACGATGCGCGGGCAGGTGACGATCTGGGAATGGCGAACGGGAAAGATGATTCGCTCCGTGCGCACGCCGACGTTCGACGGAATCTATTTTGGCGACGTCGCGTTTTCGCCGAAGGGCCGGAAGCTTGCAGTCGGTCAATCGAACGGCCGGCTCTGGCTGATGAACGCCGAGACGGGTGAAGGACCATGGGCGGTCGCCGGGCATGGCGAGCCGATCAGCGCGCTGGCCTTTTCGCCGGATGGGAAGCTGCTGGCGTCGGGCAGCGGTTACAGTGAATCGACGATTAGGATCTGGAATGCGGTGACGGGCGAACCGGTCGCGAGTCTCGGAGGTCATAACTCCTGGATCAGCGCGCTGGCATTCTCGCCGGACGGAACCCGCCTGGCGTCCGCCAGCGCGGAGCAGACGGTGCGGCTCTGGGATGTCGCGACGTGGAAGCAAGCCCGGCTCTTTCGCGGGCACTTGAAGGAAGTGCATTGCCTCGCCTTTGCCCCCGATGGAAAGACCCTTGCCAGTGCCGGGCAGGATGGCGTGATTCATTTCTGGGATACCGAATCCACCGACCGCCAAACGTACCCGGTGGTGGTGCCGGAGCGCCAGTATCCGCTGAGTTTCACGCCGGACGGCACGCGTGTCTTTGCCATCTCGTTTGGCGAGGTGCTCCACTACGACACGGTGGAGTTCCGCGAACGGAATCGGCTGCTCGCTCTCGGCACGAACAATTCCGGACTCGCACTCTCCACCGACGAAAGGATTCTGGTCGCGGGCGACGACTCCGGTCGGCTGAAGATCTGGGACGTTTCGGGCGGTCGCCTCCTCACCAACTTCGCAGCGCACTCGAACGTGATTCGGCAGATTGGTTTTTCTCGCGACGACGGGACGCTCTTCACCGGGGGCGACGATCGCTTACTGAAGCGCTGGCATCGCGGCGACTGGAGATTCATGGGTGAACGGAACTCAGACCCGAACCTCACCTTTCGCACGAGCCGGTTGCTGGCCCGGCACCAATTGTGGGTCTCCGAGCACCTGGGCGAGATTAAGGTTTGGGACGCTTTGGACGGCAGGCTTGTCGCTCATCTCTCGCCGAACGAAGGACTCATCGATGACATTGAGTGTTCGCCGGACGGCCAATGGATCGTCACGGCACACCAGAGCGGCAGCGTTGTGGTCTACGACATGCGAACCTGGGAGCGGTTCAAAACCTTGCGCGGACATCTGACTGGTGTGCATGGCGTCGTGTTCTCGGCGGACGGACTTCGCATGGCGACGGGCAGCAATGGCCGCGAGGCGGTGAAGCTGTGGGACACGACGATGTGGCAGGAACTGGCTACGCTTCCCGGCCGAGGCTCGCTCTTCCGCACGGTGCAATTCTCACCGGATGGTTCCGTTGTCACGGCGACGAGCAGCCGACGGCGCACGCACTATTGGCGCGCTCCCACGTTTGGCGAGATCGAGCAGGCGGAGCGTGGAGCTGCCAGCCGCGTTCATCGTTAAGGGGCGGACCCAAGCAGTCTCACGCCAAGCGCACGAACGTCGCCAGGAGGATGGGAGTCATCTTTCCTCGATCGCCACCATTGCGTGCGCACGGCAATTCGAGCTTCGGAAATTTCCCAACTTCGTCTGCAACCTTTTCCCATCGTTCCTGCATGTCTTCCTGACGGCGGTTCATCCCGCCCGGAACAGCAACACAACTGATGTATCAAGAATTGAAAACAGGAATGAAAACGAAGTTCAGCTCTCTTTGTCTCGCGCTCGTGATATTGTCCGGCTTCTCGCCGAAGATTCAGGCCCAGTCCACCGCGTTCACCTACCAAGGCCTGCTCCAGCACGATCGCCGGTTCGCGTCGGGCGTTTACGACTTCACCTTCTGGCTGTATCCATCGCTGTCCGGCGGCGCCCCCATCGCGAGTAATTCCATCTCCGGCCTGTGGCTGGACAGCGGTCTGTTCTCGGCGCCGGTGGACTTCGGAAGCGCCTTGATGAACGGTCGCGATGCTTGGCTCGCCATCACCATCGCGACGAATGGCTCGACCGCATTCCGGCAGTTGCAATCGCGCACCCGCATCACGCCGGCGCCCCGCGCGCTTTACGCCGGTGTGGCGGGCTCCATCACCAACGGCGGCATTCGCGTCGAACAATTCGCGACGCCCGGCGCGCCGGCGCCTGGGCAGGTGCTCGCCTTCAACGGAACGTCGCTCGAATGGCAGAATGGCGGCGGTGGAGCGAGTGCGTGGATGTTGAGCGGATCAAACGTCTTTTACTCACGCGGCCGGGTGGGCATCGGCACCAACGTTCCGTTGACCCAGCTCGATGTTTACGCGCCGAACGTGGGCGATGGCATCCAGGTGCGCGGCGCGGCGGCGGCGTATCACTTGAGCACGGCGTTGGGGAACACCCGGGCCACGCTGGGTTACGCGGCATCCACTGCGCTCTACAGTGCTGATGCCTTGACGGGAGATGCGGTGTTGCGAACGGACGCTGGCCGGCTGCTTTTGCAGAATGGCTACGGCGTGGCGGGGCTTACGTTGAACAACAACCGCGTGGGCATTGGAACCACGATGCCCGGCAAAAAGCTGACGGTCGCGGGCGACATGGAGATCGGCACCGGCAGCGGCGACTACCGGCACTTGCGCATCGGCGGCGGTAATTCGGATGGATTTCTTTATGGATCGTTTCCCCGCTTCGGCGACGGCATTCATCTGGGTTACAACTACTATGCGGACGCCGCCGGTAACGATCGGGTCGTCAAGCCGGACGGCGGTCGCAGCCGCATCACGGCCAGCTACGGCTATATCGCGCTCTGCACTTCCGCGGCGGGCGCCGGCGCCCCGGTCGATGGCTTGGTTCTGGACCCGGAGGGCAACGTGAACATCCTGGGCAACGCCAGCGTTGCCTCGCTCACCATTCGCGGCGGCGCGGATCTCGCCGAACCGTTCCCGATGAAGGAGGAAATCGAAAAGGGCTCTGTGGTCGTGATCGATGACGAACACGCGGGCCGTCTCAAACTCAGCACGCGCGCCTACGACACGCAGGTCGCGGGCATCGTCAGCGGCGCAAACGGCATCAACGCGGGCATCGCACTTCATCAGGAAGGCGTGCTGGATCAAGGCCAGAACGTGGCGCTCACCGGACGCGTCTATGTGAAGGCCGACGCGAGCCATGGCGCCATCAAGCCCGGCGACCTCCTCACCACCAGCGACACTCCCGGCCACGCGATGAAGGTCTCGGACTCCGGCCGTTCCCAGGGCGCCATTCTCGGCAAGGCGATGACCGCGTTGAAGGAAGGCACCGGTCTCGTGCTCGTGCTCGTGACCTTGCAGTAATCGGATCATCCCCAACGGATCGTTCCTGAACCGAATCAAGGTCTCTATGAAATCGCTCTCAATGCTGGTACTCGCCGTGTCGGTGGTTGCGGCGACGGCCGAGAATCACTTCCCGCCGCTCCCGAACCAGCCGGACCTCACTCCCGGTTATGTGCTGGTGGATGGTGACATCCAAGTGCCGCTGGAAGTTTACCGAAGTTTGACCGGTGGCGGCATTCACGCGGCCGGCACGTATGGCCCGGCGGAATTCTGGAACAACAACGTCGTGCCGTTTGATTTCGTCACGAGCGGGGCAGGCGCCGTCTCTGCGGCGAATCAGAGGGCGGCCATCAACGCGATGAACGCCATTGCTGAACGCGCGGGCGTCATTTTTCGTCCGGCCACCTCGGGTGAATCGGACCGTATTCGTTTCCAGAACAGCCAGTCGAACAACTCGCCCATCGGCCGTCGGGGCGGCGCGCAGATCATCAACATCGTGAGCTGGAACAATCCGATCATCATCTGCCACGAGATCTATCATTCGTTGGGCTTCCAGCACGAGCAGAGCCGCCCCGATCGCGACACCTACATCTCGATCAACGCGAACAACATTTGTGGCGCTGGCACAGGTGTCGGTTGTCCACCCGGACGCAATCCCGGCCAGTGCTGCGAATGCCTCGATGCCGACGGGGATTGCGTTTCTTGTGCGCGCAACTTCGAAGTGAGGACCGACGCGGATACCTACGGTCCCTACGACTTTGATTCCTTCATGCACTACGGCCGGGATTTCTTCTCGTGTAACGGAGCCGACACGATTGTCGTGAAACCACCGTGGAACACATACTGGCAGAGTCGAATTGGTCAGCGGACCCACTTCTCGCGGCTCGACGCGCTGACGTGCCGGGCGATCTATCCGTTCCCGAACGACCGCTGGCTGGATCGCGCCTACACGGGAACAGCGCGCGGAACTTTCAGTCAGCCGTTCAAACACACCTCGCTCGCGGCGGCGCTGGCCAATGTGCCGGTGGACGGCACGTTGCTGGTGAAGCACGGGAATTCGTACACCGCGGTCGGTACTTACAACCAGCCCGTCACCATCATCGCGCCGGCCGGCGACGTTTCTTTCGGTAACTAAGTGACTGCGTTCTCAATCATTCATCCTTTCGTCTCATGAACTGTTCCTCCTCCAAAATTCTCCTTCTTGCGGCGGCGTTGACGATGCTGGTGGCGCCCCGTGCGCCCGCCCAGAACCTGACGCTGCGCTGGTTCAGCATCGACAGTGGCGGCGGCTTGAGTCGCGCTGGCGAGTATTCGCTGCAGAGTTGCATCGGCCAGCCGGATGCCCCGTACGATCTCCGGTCGGTGACTGTGGCCGAGCTGGCGAGCGAGCCGCCGGCAGCTGCCTCCATCGGGAAGGTATTTCTGCTCGGCGGTTACCTCCCCGGCACGCTAGAGCCCCTTCTCAATCCACCCCTTGCGATCCGGCGCGATGGAATGACCACTGTCATCCTCAGCTGGCAGGTGTCGCCGCTCGATTTCCTCGTACAAGGGACAACCAACCTCCCGGCCAACGACGAGGAGTGGACCGTGGTTCCGGGCGAAAAGGGGGAGGTCGATGGGAACTACGAAATGAACCTTCGAATCCTCGGGCCCGCGCGATTCTTCCGGCTCATCCCGGCCTGGATCGAGAAGTTGTAGCGCGAGGTCGTGACCACTCGAAATCCTCAACTCATGAAGTGCCTGCTCACCTTCAGTGTCGCCTGCTGGCTCGCCACGTTCACGGCGCGGGCCGACATCAACTGGCGTCTCTCGGTCAAACTTATCGCAGACGATCGTGGCGCCGTGCCCGCCGAATGGAGCCAGAAGTTCAACGCCGAGTTCGCCCGCGCCAATGATATTCTCGCCCGGCATGGGCGCGGCTACCGTCTCGAACTGACGGAGGTGCTGGTGCTCACCGGTGTTTCCCAATGGCACCTGACGCCGGTCGACGGTGCGAGCCGGGACAATCTCCACGCGACCGCCCGCGCGCAGCCGGCGCTCTACGGTTACCGGACGGATGCGATCAACATCTACATCGTGGCGAATCTCTGCCACATCACCTGCGATCTCGGCGACGCCGCGGGCGACATCATCCTGATGAGTGGCGATTCGCCGAACACGTCGCTCCTTCATCTCTGCGGACACTTCTTCAATCTCCGACACACCCACGATGGCCAGTCGTTTCGCAACGAGAACGGAAGCGAGTGCGGGCTGCGCGATGTGTGCAACTGCGGGCGTCAGCTGCCCGGCAATGGCGACGCCACGGAGGAAACCGCGCCGGACAACCAATGCTATCCCGATGCAGACGCCATCTCTCGAGCGGCCTTCAACATCTCCTTCGTCGACCTCGATCCGCTGCGACAGTGGCGCGTGGAGAACTCCCTGTTCAACGTGATGTCCTACCACGACCAGCCGGTGCGATTGACCGGTGATCAACTGGATTACCTCGCCAACGACTCCAACAGCCGCCGGCGCAGCGTTGCCAGTGGAGACACGTGGTTCGTCGCTACGGACGGCAGCGATTCGAACTCCGGGAGGGCCGGCAACAGCCGGTTCAAAACGGTGACGAAAGCACTTACGGTTGCCACAGCCAACGACGTTGTTCTGCTCCGCACGGGCATCTACGCCTTCCCGCAGTTCCTGAATCAACCCGTCACGATTCGGGCTACACGCGGCGCCGTTGATTTGATAAAACCGTGATCCGCTGCGGCGCGTTCAACTCGCGGCGCCCACGCACTTCAGCCAGGTGTGCGCCATCAAATGAACCTCGCCCCGCAGGGCATCGCCAGCAGCTCCGGCTTGAACTTCGTATTCCAGTCCTTGCTCTCCGGAACGAGCACGTCGCCGAATCCAACGCCGGGCACGCTTGCCAGTTTTGACGATGCTCATTGGACGGTGGTTCTGCATTCGCGAGAAGAGGATGTGCCCCTGGACAGGTCTCCTTCGCGCGCTTCCTTTCCTGCTGTAACGCCAGAGCGCAGCCGCGGTGCGAAGGCGCCGTGTTCTGGTGTGAGAAGGCGGAAAGGAGACCAGCCCTACGCGCTCTGAATTGAAGTCCCGACTCCAAGCCCCTGCCCCACTTTTCCAGCTGCGATTCAAGCGGAGATTACAAATTGACCTGACGCAGTCGTCTTCCTACCGTTCGGTAGGTTAAATGGACAAGCACGACTCACAGACGCGCGGGAAGATTTTGCGCTCGGCCCTCAAGCAGTTCGCTGACTGCGGCTATGAGGGCGCCTCCGTGCAGGCCATCGTGGACGCGGCGCGCGTGACGAAGCCGACGCTCTATTACTATTTCAAGAGCAAGGCGGGACTCTTCCAGGCGCTGATCGACTGGGCGCACGACGAGCGGTATCGCCTGATGTGCGAGGCTGGCGAACAGGGCGGGAGCCTGGCGGAACAGTTGACCGAAGTGCTCGCGGCGTTGTTTGAGTTCATCAACGACCACCGTTCGCTGATGCGCATCGCCTTTGCCACGGCGTTTTCCGCGCGCGGCGAGATACCGACGGAGATTCGTTACGTGGACAAGTGCGAGCGGAACTTCGAGTTCATGCACGCGCTCATCCGGCGCGGTCTGGCCGACGGCGGGCTCAACAAAACGTATTCCAGCCGCGAGCTCACGATGGGGATTTACGGAATGATGACCATCAAGGTGATGGAGCATCTCGTTCACGGAAAGCCGCGGCTGACGCGGCGTGATGCGGAATCCATCGTGCAACTTTTCCTCGGCGGCGCCTCGGCCTGCCGGTAACGATTTTCAAACTGACTATGAAACAAACGAGTCTCGTGTCCCTGCTGGCGGTCCTGGTTTCGATTTCGCCAGCCCTGACCGGTTGCAAAAAAGAAGCGGCCAAGGGCGGCGCTGCACCTCCGGCCTATGCCGTGCAGGCTGTCATTGCGGAAGCGAAAGTGCAGGCGGTGAACGAGACGCTTTCGCTGGTCGGCTCCGTCGCGGCGAACGAGATGGTGGAGATCAAGTCCGAGACGGACGGCACGCTGGAGGAGGTGCTCTTCACCGAGGGCCAGAAGGTGAAACAGGGCGATCTCCTGATTCGTCTCGATGAATCGAAGTTTACCGCGACGGTGAACGAGGCGGAGGCGAACTTCAAGCTGACTGAAACGACCTACGAGCGAAACAAGCAGTTGCTGCGGGACAAGCTCATCAGCCAGCAGGAATACGATCAGGCCGCGGCGCAGTATCAGGCGAGCAAGGCGAGCCTGGAGTTGAAGAAGCGTTTGCTGAAGGACGCGCGCATCTATGCGCCGTTCAAGGGAATGATGAGCTCGCGCCAGGTGAGCCCGGGTCAGGTTATCGCCCGGAACACGACACTCACCTGGCTGATCGATCTCGATCCGGTGAAGGTGGAGTTGAACGTCCCGGAACGCTTTGTCAGCCAGCTTAAGATTGGGCAGAAGATCGAGATCACGGTCGCTGCGTATCCAGGACGCACCTTCCTCGGTGAAGTGTTCTTCGTCGCGCCGTTTGTCGAGAGCGCCACGCGCACCGCGCTGGTCAAAGCGCGCATTGATAATCCGAACGCGGAGTTGAAGCCCGGCATGTTCGCCAATCTCAACCTCACGCTGAAGCTCAAGGAGGATGCGATTGTCATTCCCGAGAGCGCGGTCACCGCCAGCGGGGATCGAAATATCGTCTACGTTCTCGACAAGGAAGACACGGCGCAGATTCGTCCGGTGAAGATCGGCATTCGCCAGGCGGGGCTGGTCGAAATCATCAGCGGCGTGAAGCCCGGCGAACGCGTCGTCGCCGAGGGCATTCAGAAGATTCGTCCCGGCGCGAAGGTTAAGGCGTCGTCGCCGGCGTCCGCGCCCGCTGCAACTGGAGGCAAGCCGTGATTCTTCCCCGCATCAGCATCCAGCGGCCGGTTCTCACCACGATGATGAACCTGGCGCTGATCTTGTTCGGCCTGATCGCGCTCACCCGTCTGCCGGTGCGCGAACTGCCGGACATCGATCCACCGGTCGTCAGCGTGACGACCGTGTATCCGGGCGCGAACGCCAGCGTCGTGGAGACGGAAGTCACCGAGCGGCTGGAGGAGGAGCTGAACAACATCGAGGGTATTCGCACCATCTCCAGCCAGTCGCGCGAGCAGGTCAGCAGCGTCACCATCGAGTTCGATCTTAGCCGCGACATCGACCAGAGCGCGCAAGACGTTCGCGACCGCGTTTCCCGCGTGCGCGGCAAGCTTCCGGAGTTCATCGACGAGCCGATTGTGGCCAAGCAGGACGCCGACGCTCAGCCAATCATTTGGATTGGCATGAACAGCGACGTGGTGACGCCGTTGGAGATGACGCAGCTCGCGGAGAAGCAGATCAAGAATCGCCTCCAAACGATCAAAGGCGTGTCCGGCGTCGTCATCGGCGGCGAGCAACGCTATTCGATGCGTCTCTGGCTCGATTCCGAGAAGATGGCCGCGCACCAGATTACTGTGCTCGACATCGAGGAAGCCCTGCGTCGCCAGAACGTCGAGCTGCCGAGCGGTCGTGTGGAGAATCTTCAGCGCGAGATGACCATCCAGACGCGCGGCGAAATGAAAACGCCGGACGAGTTCAACGATCTCGTCATCCGCAGCGACGCCGCGAAGCTTGTGCGCTTGCGCGACATCGGCGAAGCGCGCGCGGGTGTCGAGAACGAGCGAACTATCGCCCGCAACAATGGGCGCCCGTGCATCTTCCTCGGCATCGTGAAGCAGTCGAAGGCGAACACGGTCGACGTTGCGGACGGCATCAAGGCGGAGATTGAACGCATCAAGCCGACGTTGCCGGATGGCATTCAGATGGTCTTCAACTACGACGAATCGGTGTTTGTGCGGAAGGCGATCAGTGAGGTCTGGGAAACGCTCGCCATCGCTTTTGCGCTGGTGGTCATCATCATCTGGTTCTTCCTGGGCAGCTTCCGTTCGACGCTGATTCCGTCCGTCGCGATTCCGGTTTCGATCATCGGCACGTTCGCGATCCTGATGGCGTTCGGTTACTCGATCAACATCCTCACCATGCTCGCGCTCGTGCTGGCGATCGGTGTCGTGGTGGACGATGCGATCGTGGTGCTGGAGAACATTCACCGTCACATTGAGAACGGCATGACGCCGATGAAGGCGGCGTTCAAGGGCATGGACGAAATCGCGTTCGCGGTCATCGCCATCACGCTCTCGCTCGTCGCGGTCTTCACGCCACTGGCGTTCCAAACCAGCGCAACGGGACGGCTCTTCATTGAATTCGCCGTGGCGGTGGCCGGGAGCGTCGTCGTCAGCGCCTTCGTGGCGCTCACGCTCTCGCCGATGATGGCTTCACGCATGCTCAAGGAGCACGCGCCGCACGATCGTATCTTTCTGCTGCGCTGGTTCGAGGCGATGATGCGCTGGTTTACGAACGTCTATTCCCGCTCGCTGAGCCCGTGGGCGCGGGCGGCCGCGAAGCTGGCGCGACCATTTGCCGGCTGGCCGTTCCTTCCCCGGCTCGGTGTGGGCTTGGTGCTCGCCGCCGTTCTCGCCGTGATCGTCGGCTGGCCGAACATCTGGCTGTTCAAAAATCTCGAAGGCGAGTTTCTGCCAGAGGAAGACAAGGGTCGTTTGCTGAGTTTCGTTTTCGCGCCGGAGGGTTCCACCACGGAATACACTGACAAACAGATGCGGAAGATGGAGGCGATTCTCAAAGAGGTGCCCGAAGTGCAGTCCTACGGAGCGATCACCGCGTTTGCGATGGCAGGTCCGGGCCAGGCGAATCAGGGCATCGTCTTCGTGCGCCTGAAGGAGCTGGAAGATCGCACGCGCGGCATCCAGGAGATCGTCAACGGCCCCGGCGGCTTGCGCCAGCAGTTCTTCCAGAACGTCGAAGGCGCGATCGCGGTGCCGAACATTCCGAAGGCCATCGGACGCGGCTTCGGATCGGCGTTTCAGCTGGTGATTCAGGGGCAGGATCTCGAACAGCTGAACACTTACACGCAAAGCCTGCTCAACAAACTGCGAGCGATGACCAATCTCGTGAACGCCCGGAGCAGCTTCGAGGTCACGAAGCCGGAGCTGCGGCTCGACATCGATCGCAGTCGCGCCGCGGCGCTGGGTGTGAGCATCGAGGACATTTCGCGCACGCTGCAAATTCTCTTCGGCGGACTCGACCTCAGCCGCATCAAGCTCGACGGCAAGGAATACGAAGTCATCGCGCAGCTCCAGCGCGGCTCGCGTCTGTTGCCGCAGGATCTGGATCGCATCTACGTGCGCAACCAGAAGGGCAGCCTGGTGCAGCTCAGCTCGATCATCACGCGCCGTGAAGGCGCCGCGCCGAATACGATCGAGCATTACAACCGGCTTCGCTCCACCACCATCTCAGCGTCCCTCGTCGGCATTCCGCTCGGCACGGCGATTCAGCAGGTCGAGGCGTTGCTGAAGGAAGATTTGCCCCCGGGCTTCCTCCATGACTGGGCCGGTGAATCGAAGGAGTTCACGGACTCCGGCGGCGAATTCCTCTTCGTGCTCGGTCTCGCACTGATCATCACCTTCATGGTTCTGGCCGCGCAGTTCGAGAGCCTCGTTCATCCGTGGACGGTGATTCTCTGCGTGCCGCTGGCCGGCTTTGGCGCGCTAGGGTTGTTGTGGCTAGTGGGCTTCCTGAGCAAGACCGGCGTGCTGCCACCCATGGTCTCAATGAACATCAACTTGTTCAGCCTGATCGGATTCGTACTGCTCGTCGGGCTCGTGACGAAGAACGGCATTCTGCTCGTAGAATTTGCGAACCAGCGTCGAGCGGACGGCGCGGTGCCGAAGGACGCGATGCTGGAGGCGGGTCGTGTCCGGTTGCGCCCGATCTTGATGACGGCGTTCTCGACCATCGCGGGCATTTTGCCGATCGCCATCGGCTTCGGCGCGGGCGCGGAAAGCCGGCGTCCCATGGGCATCGTCGTGGTCGGCGGGATGTTGACCAGCACGTTCCTGACGCTCTACGTGGTGCCGATCGTTTACACGATGTTCAGCGACCTTTCGAAGAGCAAGGCGACGAAGCCGGTGGAAGTTGAAGCCGAGACGGTGATCGCCGGCAAGTGAGCGGTAACAGCGGTGAATTTGCGGAGCGCGCGGGCAGTCAACCCATGCGTTCCCGAGTTCGCTGTGGCGCTGCCGGGACGAGATTGTTTAGCGTGATGGACATGAAACCCAGTTCGATTCGCGTTGTGGCTCTCGCCGCGCTGGTGGCGATGGCCGGCGCGTGCTCGAAATCGGAGGCACCGAAAGGCGCCGCCGGTGGCACGAACAAGGTCCGCACGGTGCGCGTCGCGCCGGTGCAGAATCGCCCGATGGAACGAATGGTTACGGCGACCGGCGTCTTGCTCGCGGAGGAAGCAGCCACCTTGAGCGTCAAGATCGGCGGGCGCTTGAAGAACCTTCCCGTGGACATCGGCACCGTGGTGAAGCGCGGCGACGTCATCGCGCAAGTGGAGCCGCGCGATTACGAGCTGCGCCTGCAACAGGCGTCCGCGGCGCTGTCCCAGGCGCGGGCGACGGTGGGTTTGTCGCTGGAGGGAACGGATGACACGTTCGATTCCGAGAAGACCAGCGCCGTGAAGGAAGCGAAAGCGGTGTTGAACGAAGCCACGCGCAACCGTGATCGTGTGCTCAAGCTCTCTGACGATGGCGTGCTTTCGAAGTCCGAGTTCGACACGGTGGAAGCCGCCTACACCGTGGCCCTAAATCGCTACGAGGCGGCGGGCGAAGAGGCGCGCACGCGGCAGGCGGTGCTCGCGCAGCGCCGCGCGGAGTTTGATCTCGCGAAACAGCAGCTGAGCGATACTTCCCTGCGCGCTCCGTTCGATGGCGCGATTCAATCGCGGCTCGCGAATCTCGGTGAGTTCCTGCCCGCCGGATCGCCGGTCGCGCGCCTGGTGAAAACTGATCCGCTCCGCTTGCGGCTGGAGGTTCCCGAACGCGACGCCGCATCCATCCGCCTGGGGCAACGCGTGCGATTGACGGTCGAGGGCGACACGAATGTTTACTCCGGCGCGCTCATGCGCGTCAGCCCGGCCATCGATGAGCAGGCGCGGATGTTGCTCGTCGAGGCCGATGTGCGGAACGACGGCTCGCTGCGCCCCGGGCTCTTCGCGCGTTCGCAAATTATCACGCGAGAGAATGACGAGGGATTGGCGATCCCATCCGACGCGTTGATCACCTTCGCCGGCTTGGAGAAAGTCGTGACCGTGTTGGACGGAAAAGCGCTGGAGAAGAACATCACGACAGGACGCCGCGGGGCGGGCTGGATTGAAGTAGTCGCCGGATTGAAGGCTGGCGAAAGTGTCGTGCTGGAACCTGGCAATCTGCGCACGGGCGAAACCGTGACCATCAAGGAATCCGCGCCGATGCAGACCAGCGCCGGTCAGCCCCGAACATTGTAATCGCGGCGATGCCTCATGCAAAAGCTCGCTGAAATCTGCATCCGCCGGCCGGTCTTCGCCTCGATGTTGATCCTCTCGCTGGTTGTCGTCGGCGTGGCGAGCTACACGCATCTCGATGTCGACCGGTTTCCCTCCGTTGATCTCCCCACCATCCGCGTGAACGCCCGGCTGGCCGGTGCTTCGCCGGCGGAGATGGAGTCACAGATCGCGCAACCCATCGAGGAGGCGTTGAACACCATTGAGGGCATCAAGGAGCTTCAATCCGTCAACGGCTCCGGCATGTCGTTCATCACCGTCACGTTCGAGCTGAATCGCGACATCGAGGCTGCGGCGCAGGATGTGCGCGATCGCGTCGGCACCGTGTTGAGGGATCTTCCGCGCGACGCCGACCCGCCGACGATCAGCAAGTCCGACAACGATCTGTCGCCGGTGCTCACCATCGCATTGTCCGGCCATCGTTCGCAGCGCGAGCTCACGGAGCTCGCCGACAAGCTCGTGAAGGTCCAGCTCGAACGCTCGTTCGGCGTCGGCGAAGTGGAAGTCAACGGCGGCCTCGAACGCGCCATCAATGTGTGGATCGATGCCGACCGGCTCGCCGCCTACAAGATCCCCATCACCGCCGTGCGCGATGCCGTGGACCGTCAGAATGCCAACATCGCCGGCGGTAACGTGACCACCCGCTTGCGCGAGCAGAGCCTGCGCACGATGGGGCGCATCACCAGCGTGAAGGGGTTTGATGACATGGTCATCGCCACGCGCAACGGCTCACCGATTCGCGTCCGCGATATTGGGTGGGCCGAGGATGGCACCAAGGAACAGCGTTCAATCGCGCGGTTGAACGGCTCGCCTTCCGTAACGTTGGATGTCCGCCGCCAGTCCGGCGCGAATACCGTCGCGGTCATCGAGGGCGTGAAGGAGAAGCTGGCGAAGGTGCAGGCGCAGCTTCCGTCCGACGTGAAGATGGAGGTCATCCGCGACCAGTCTCGCTACATCTACGAGGCGCTGGGCGAGATCAACAAGCATCTCATTCTCGGAAGCATTCTCGCCTGCCTCGTCGTGCTGGCGTTCATGCGGAACTGGCGCGCGACGATCATTGCGGCGGTGGCGATTCCGACGTCGGTCATCGCTACCTTCGGCGTGATGAAGGCGCTCGATTTCACCCTGAACAGCGTGACGATGCTCGCTTTGGTGCTGATGGTGGGCGTGGTGATCGATGACGCGATCGTGGTCCTCGAAAACATCTTCCGACACATCGAGGAGAAGAAGATGAAGCCGTTCGATGCGGCGCGAGAAGCGACGGCGGAGATTGGCCTCGCCGTCATGGCGACGACGCTGAGCCTCGTCGTGATCTTTGTGCCGGTGTCGTTCATGTCGAGCATCTCGGGCCGGTTCCTCTACCAGTTCGGCATCACCTCGGCGGCGGCGGTGATGGTGAGCTTGCTCGTATCGTTCACCCTCACGCCAATGATGAGTGCGCGGTTGCTGCGGGCGCACCGGAGAGATGAGAAGGAGAACGACACTGCGGAAGGCGATTCACGGCGCGGCTTCTACCATTACATCGATCACGCCTATTCAGTCATGCTCCGGTGGTCCATGCGACAACGCTGGATCATTGCCGGGCTCGCGCTGCTGGTCATCGCGTCGTCCGTTCCTCTCTATAAGGCCGTCAAGCAGGAGTACGTGCCGAGCAACGTTGATGAAGGTGAGTTCGAGATCAACATCACCGCGCCGGAGGGCGCCGCGCTCGATTCGATGAATCGCGTCGCGCTGCTCATCGAGGAGGAGCTGCGCAACGTCCCGGGCATTCGCACCGTGCTCGGCTCCGCGGGCGGCGGCGGATTCCTCGGCAGCGTGAACAATGCGCGCTATTACGTGAAGCTGGTGCCGCACGAGGAACGCGTCTTCTCCTGGAAACGGCTCCTGCAATGGCCGCCATGGCGTGCGTTCGAAGGGAACTATTCCCAGCGCGACGTGGTGACGGAGATCCGCAAACGCCTGCGCAAGTTCACCGACCTCCGCATTTCGATCCGCAATCCGCAGACGTTCAGCCTCGGCGGTCCTAACTACGACATCGACTTCGCGCTGCTCGGTCCCGATCTGGAAAGCCTCGCCGCCTACGCCGATCAATTGCGTCGGAAGGCGCCGGAGCTGGGACTCATCGAAGCGGACACCACGCTCAAGCTCGACAAGCCCGAGCTGCGCGTGGAGATCGATCGCGAGCGCGCTGCCAAACTGGGTGTCGACACCGAGGACATCGCCAACGCCCTGCGCCTGATGGTAGGCGGGGACCAGAAGGTTTCACGGTTCCGCGACGAATCGGTGAACGACGACTACGACGTCCAGCTGCGTTTGCAGGAAGGCGATCGCAACGATTCGGAAACCATCGCCCGCCTCTACGTGCCGAAGCAGGGTGGGGGATTGGTGCGCCTCGACAACGTCGTGAAGATCGTGCCCGCTAAATCCGCCTCGCGCATCGATCGTCTCGACCGGCAGCGCCAGGTTCGGTTGCGCACCGGCATCGCGCCCGGGTATGCGCAGGCGGATCGTATCGCCGCTCTTCGTGCGGAAGTCGCCTCCATGAACCTGCCGCCGGAATATTCCGACCGCGTTTCCGGTCGGGCGCGCGAGCTGGAGACGACTTTCAACGAGTTCATCTGGGCGTTTCTGTTCTCGGTGATCCTGATGTACATCATCCTCGCGTCGCAGTTTGAGAACGTCGTGCATCCGTTCACCATCCTGCTCTCGCTTCCGCTCTGCGTGCCGTTCGCGCTGTTCTCGCTCTGGGTCACGGGCCAGACCATCAATCTCTACTCTGCGCTCGGCATGCTGGTCCTGTTTGGCGTGGTGAAGAAGAACGCGATTCTCCAGATCGATCATACGAACAACCTGCGCGCCCGGGGCATGGAGCGCTCGGCGGCGATTCTTCAGGCCAACCGCGATCGCCTGCGTCCGATCCTGATGACCACGCTCACGCTCATCGCCGGCATGTTGCCGCTGGCGTTGGGCACCGGACCGGGCGCCGAAGAGCGCCGCGCGGTGGCCGTCGTCGTGATTGGCGGACAATCCCTCTGTCTCCTGCTCACGCTACTCGTTACCCCGGTGGCTTACTCGATCTTCGATGATTGGGGCCGCGGCCGTTTCTTCCCGCGGAACGCTGGTTGAGACTTCCCGATCTGGCGCCGGGTTTCTCTCTCCCTTCCAGACCGCACAAGATTTGTTCACGATTTTGCAAGAATCGTCGTGCTCAAGGGTGGCGCTTGCGGCGTCCTATTAGTGAGTACCGTGAAAACCATTGAGCACTCTCATCTTGTGCATCGCCGACCTCGCGGTGTGTTTCGCCTTGCGGCCGCAATCCTCGGCGGGTTCGTGCTGCACCTCGGTGGGATCCTGATCGCGGCGGAACGCCAGAGTTATCCGGCGTTTGATGAGGAGATGAAGACCTACAAGGGCACGGACGCCAGCGGTGCGGTGTCGGAACTTCAGCGGCGTCTCGATGCCGGTGCGACCCGTCTTGCGCACGAACCGGCTTTTGGCTACCTGACGGCGCTCTTGAAGGAGCTCAACGTTCCCGCAACCTCGCAGCTTCTGGTGGCTTCAAAGACTTCTCCGAACAAGGCGCTCATTTCGCCCAAGACCCCGCGCGCGCTCTATTTTAACGACCAGGTCAGTGTCGCCTACGTGCCGGCGGCGGAAGTGGTCGAACTGGCGGCGGCGGATCCGAAACTCGGCGTGGTCTTCTACACTCTTTCCCAACGCGCGACGGAGCGGCCGCGATTGCAGCGCGATGACCGTTGCCTGGAGTGCCATGCGTCGGCGAAGACGCTGAACGTGCCCGGGATTCTCGTCCGCTCGTTCCTCACCAAGGACGATGGCGAGGTGGAGCTGTTGAGCGGATTGCTGGTGGACCATCGCACGCCGCTCGCGGACCGCTGGGGTGGATATTACGTCACGGGTCGCCACGGCAAGCAGTCGCATCGCGGGAATCTGTTTGGCACCGCGGCCATCGCCCGGCACGAGAAGGATCCACTCTGCAATGCGAACGTGACCGATCTGGCGCCGCTGCTCGACATCTCGCGTTACCCCAGCGCCGGAAGTGACATCGTGGCCCTGCTGACTCATGAACATCAGGCGCACGCGCAGAATCTACTGACTCGGGTTCACTACGATACGGTGAGCGCCCTGCGCAGCGGGGACAGTCTGCGGCCGGCGTATCCCGCCATCGAGGCGCTCCTGCGCTACATGTTGTTCGTCGAAGAAACGCCGCTCACCTCGCCGGTGCAGGGTTCAAGCACCTTCGCGGAAGAATTCTCGAAGACGGGACCGAGGGACGGCAAAGGGCGTTCGCTCCGACAGCTGAATTTGCAGACGCGGCTGTTCGAGTTTCCGTGCAGCTACATGATCTATTCGTCGTCGTTCGCGAGTTTGCCGCAGGAGGCGCGGCGGCACTTCTATCGCCGACTCTGGGACATTCTCGACGGTCAGGACCGGTCGCCGGAATTCGCGAAGCTGAGCCCGGAATGGCGCACGGCCATCCGCGAGATCCTGCTCGCCACGAAGAAAGATCTTCCGGCGTACTGGCGACTGTAGGACGAAACATTAGGCAAACCGGGTTGATCGCATGGAGCGAATGTTCAAACACACCACGAGCCGGAGACTGGGATTGATCTTGATGGGAGCGTGTTTTGCCACTGCCGCCGTTGCGGCTGCGCCGACGTCGCCTCCGGAGGAAACGGTGAAGCATCTGTTTCAGTGGCGGCCGTTTCTGGCGCCGTTCCACGCCGTTGTTCTCCATTTTCCCATCGGCTTCGTGACGGTTGCCTTCCTCCTCGAAGCGTATCGCGTGTTTCGTCCAAGCGAGGAGATCCGCCGCGTGACGGTGATGATGCTCTGGCTGGGCTTGCTGACCGGCGTGTTGTCGGCGTCGTTTGGCTTGATGCGCGCGGGCAGTGGCGAATACGAGTCGCGGATGCTCGAGCTACACAAGATTTACGGCCTGGGCGTGCCCGTGGCGACGGTGGTGACGATCCTCCTGCAATGGATCGCGCAACGCCACGAAATGCGTCGCCTGTGGACAAATTGTTATCGCGGTGTGCTGGCGGCAACCATTGGCCTGGTGGTGGTGGCCGGGCACTATGGTGGCAACCTGACGCACGGATCGAAGTATCTCGTTGAGAACGCGCCGGACTTTTTGCGTGAGTTTCTCGAGGGCGACGAGGAGTTGCTCGCCGACATGGCGACGACGACCGGGGTGACAGATGAGAAGACGCGGTTCTACACGGAGAAGGTTCAGCCCATTCTGTCCGCGAAATGCCACAGCTGTCACGGTCCCGAGAAACAAAAGGGCGGCTATCGCATCGACAAAGCGGAGTTCGCGTTGAAGGGCGGTGACAGTGGGAGTGCCGCCATCAAGCCGGGCGATCCCATCGAGAGCAACGTGGTGAAACTTATCCTGCTGCCCTCCACCCATGACGACGTGATGCCGCCGGAGGGCAAGCAACCGCTGACCTCGGAGGAGATCATGACCATCATCGACTGGATTCGGAACGGCGCGGCATTTCCGGAGACAGGTCAGGCCTTGAGTTCCACCAACAGCGCGGGATGAACCGGTGGCTGCGCGACGGCTTCTGCTGAATTGACGTTCCAGGCGATTCTCGAAACCCTGCATCCCCAGTCGGGTTTCGACCGATAACAGTTCGGACAATCGCCATGAACTCAGGCAATGGATGGATCAGCCAGTTGGCGCGCATCACCGTGCGCGGTCTCGCCCGTGTCTATTATCCCAACATCGAGATCTCCGGGGCGGACCGAATCCCCGCCAGCGGTCCGCTGCTGCTCACGGCGAATCACCAAAACTCCCTGATGGACCCGGTGATGGTCGGGCTGGTCGCGAAACGCCCGGTCCGCTTCCTTGCGAAGGCGCCGCTGTTTCAGATTCCTGTCTTTGGCAATCTCCTCCACGCGCTCGGCATGATGCCCGCCTATCGCCGCAGCGATGATCCATCCCAGACGCATCGCAATCTCGAATCGCTCGGTGTCGCGGCGGAGCGCCTGCGCGCTGGCGAAGCGGTGGGCATCTTTCCTGAAGGCAAGAGTCACGATGCAGCGCGGGTGGAGCAGGTGAAAAGCGGCGCAGCACGGATTGCTGTTCAAGCCGTCCGCGAAGGAGCGACGAATCTCAAGCTCGTGCCCGTCGGCATCAACTACCGGCGCAAGGAACAGTTCCGCAGCGCGGTGTGGTTGCGCGTTGGTGAGCCCATCGACGTCAATGCGTGGCTGACGACGCACGTGGGCGATGACCGGCAGGCCGTGCGCGATCTCACCGCGGAGATCGATCGGCGGTTGAAGGAGTTGGTGGTGCATCTCGATGACGGAATCTGGGAACCGTTTCTGGATCAGCTCGAAACATTGCTGCCTCCGCCGCGTGAATGCCGCCGCAATCCTTTCGCCTGGCTGCGCCAGCGGAAACATCTCGCGGATGCGATCAATCACTTCATGCGGACCGACCGCGCACGGGCGGAATCGACAGCCCGGATGATCGACCAGACGACGGCGAGGTTGCAGGAGGCCGGGCTGACGGCGCGTTCCACCGTGCTCCGCTGGCAGGGCTGGCGATTGACGATCCGGCTGCTGGGTGAGGCGGTGCTGATGAACATCGGCTTCTTCGTGGTGCTCATCGGAACGTTGCATCACCTGGTTCCCTTCGTCGCCACGCGCGCCATCGCTCGCTGTGTCCAGGCGCCCGGTCGCAGCACGATTGCGCTGGCGCGGTTCGGCGCCGGCGTTCCGATCTACGGCGCTTGGTATGCGTTCCACTGGTGGCTGATGACGCGCTACTTCCTGCCGTGGGTCGCGTGGGCGTGGCTGATCCCGATGCCGCTGGCGGGACTGCTAGCGCTGCAATACTGGCGTCGCGTGCAGCGGACGAGCCCGGCGTGGTGGCGCGACATCGCCATCGCCTGCCAGCCGGCAAAACTGCGCGAAATGCGGCTCGCGCACAGCCA
This sequence comes from uncultured Bifidobacterium sp., assembly GCA_964491875.1. Lineage (GTDB taxonomy): Bacteria > Verrucomicrobiota > Verrucomicrobiia > Limisphaerales > JADJPG01 > JADJPG01. The sequence goes on along the minus strand of CAZBIC010000002.1, from coordinate 249,951 downwards.
GCTGCGAGACACGCTGGAGACGATGGCCGCGGAATTCGCGCAGGTGCACTCTCCTGAACGCCTGCCGCTCAACAGTTTTTCCTGGCGGCGCTTCGGCTGGGCCACGGCGCGTTGGGCGACCGTGGGCGTGGCCGTGTTCTTCGCGATTGCTTGGTTCCGGACGATGCTCCGCGACGACGGCATCAACGAGCTGGGCAAACCGCCGCCGCAGCTCAGCCAGCTGGCGACGAACGATCTCGCCGCGCTCGTCGGCTCTGATGAACAGATGCTGGTGAGCGCGATTGCCAGCGTGCGTGCGCTGGAAACCCGCGCCGCGGAACTGCAGGCAGGGTTTCTTTCCGGCCGACGCAACTTCTACGCGCAGGCGGACAGCGATGCGATTCGGCAGGCGATGCTGAGTTATCTTTCGTGTCGCACGACGCTGCTCGGCCTCGTCTGGAAATACCAACGTCACGCCGAGATTGCCGACGAGCGACTGCGCACGCGGGCGTTCCTATTGCAGCTGGCGTCGGCGTCGGCCATTTCCGATTCCTCGCTGAAACTGGTGGCGCGGTTTGAGCCATCGCCGGATTCCGTGCGCAAACTGAACGAGCCGGATGCGAGCTGGGGATTGCCCGCGGGAATGTTCGACATGGTGAAGCGCAATCTAATGCAGGAACAGGCGCGGGATTTCATGAACCAGTCGCTCGCGGATTACCGGAGGCTCGCGAAGACTTTTGAAACGCTGGGCCTGGCTGCCGCGGCACCCTACGACGGATTTCACGAGGTCATTCGCCAGCACGCGGAGACGCGCGACGAACGACTGGCGCTGCTGGCGAAGGGCGGATTGACAGAGCCGATCAGGGAAGCGGGGCGGATTACCAAGACCCTGGCCTACCACGGGCAGGCGTTTGTCTCGACGTGGCTGGGCAGCACGCGATTCCGGCAGCCGCGGGATGGGGAGTTGATGATTCGACCCGAGCAACTCGCCGAGTTCCGCGCGAAGCTGAAGCCGGGCGACATCTTGATCGAACGCCAGAACTGGTTTCTGTCCCGCGCGCTGATGCCGGGTTACTGGGCGCATGCGGCGCTCTACGTGGGGACGACCAACGATCTCGTCCGGCTGGGTCTCGATCGCGATCCGCGCGTGGCCGCGCTTTGGAAACAGTACGCCGCGCGGGATGCGAAGGGTCACGAGCATCTCATCCTGGAAGCCGTGCCGGAAGGCGTCCGCATGACCACGCTGGAACATTGCATCGGCGTGGCGGACGCCGCGGCGGTGTTGCGTCCGCGGGTGAAGGACGAGCAGATTCGCGAAGCGATCGCGCGGGCGTTCAGTCATCTCGGCAAGAACTACGATTTCGATTTCGACTTCTTCAGCTCGGACAAGCTGGTTTGCACCGAGCTGGTGTTCCGCTGTTACGACGGCTCGGTGCAGTTCCCGCTCGTCGAGGTGATGGGACGCAAGACACTGCCGCCGACGGAGCTGGTCCGGAAGTTTGTGAACGAACGCGGCAAGGCTGATGCGCAGCTGGAATGCGTGTGCTTTCTGGATGGAGACGAACGTGTGGGCAAGGCGTCCTTCCGGCCGGAGGAAAACTTTGTCACCACGGTGGAACGTCCCGGGCTGATTCTTTTCCCGACGGGTTCTGGGAACTGAGTGGCCGCTCCCGGGAATGTGCTAAACGCTCGTCTAGCCAGCCGATGATTTTTCGGGCAAGGTGCCGTGGTGACTCCGGCGCCTGAACAGCCCAAACTTCCGACTGCCGCCCAAGGCGCGGAATTGGAGTTGCAGGCGCAACGCGAGTCGCTGCGCCGTGGTCTGCGCCGCGCCAACCTTGCTTCCGTTCTCATTCTCGCCGTCGTCGTCGCCCTGGCCAGTGCTCTGGTGTGGAAGGCGCAGGAGCTGGTGGATGAAGCGGGGCGGGCGGAGACGAATGCTCTTCGCGCCAATGACGAGGCGGAGCGGGCGCGTCAGGCGACGGATCGCGCCGAGGCGGAACTGTGGAATTCCCGGTTGAACGAGGTGCGTGCCGAGCGTTATGCGAATCGTCCGGGCGCCTTGATCGAAAACCGCCGCCGGCTCCGCGAGCTGGTGCAGCGTCCGGAGCTTTCGGAACAGCAGCGGCTGGCCTTGCGGCAGGAAGCCATTGCCCAGATGGCGGCGATGGACATTGAGCTGCCGGCGGTGGCGGTGACGAACCGGAATTCGACGGGACTGAAGTGGAATGGATCGCTGGATCGATACTTCTGGAGGCGGTCGAATGGAATCGTGGAGGTGAGGGAACATCCCGGGGCTCGGCTCGTGTGCGAATTGCGCGGTGCCGCCGGCGCGCAGCCGCAGGCGATGGTGTTCAGTCCGGAGGGGCGGCTCGCGGCGATTCGTTTTCACGGCGGAGAAGTTCGGGTATGGGAGATCGCGACCACGAATTTGCTGCTGACGACGCGCTGTGTGCGTGTGAGGGATTTGTCTGAAGCACTGTTGTTTTCACCGGACGGCCAGACGTTGGGCATGTTCACAAGCGAGGGGTTCACCTTGCAACGCATCGAGGCGGGAAGCGTTCCGCGCGTGTTGCAGAAGGGGCGGGCGATCGATGGCGCGGCGTTCGCGCCGGATGGCTGCACGCTGGCTGCTCTGCCTCTGGACAATTTGAAGGACGTGGAGATCTGGGATATCGCGAGCGATACGGTGACGCTTCGCTTCCAGCCAGGAACGCGGGTCAACGGCGTGGAGTGGCATCCCGACGGTCGGCGGATGGCGTTGCTGGGTGATCACGGGCAGGTGTCGCTGTGGGAGCTTCGCTCGGCGCTCGGGGACACGACGGGATTTCCGAAGGAGGCGGTGCGGTTCCTCGGGCATCTCGGCACGATCGTCTATTTCCAGTTCACTCCGGATGGTTCGAAGCTGCTCACGCATTCTTGGGACACCACGAGCCGCTTCTGGGATGTCATTTCGGGTCGCGAGCTGTATCGGGAAACGCGCGTTTCGCTCAATGCGATCGACGTGACGGGAGGGCGGGTGAAGGGCCATACGCCCGATGGCAGGCGCGAGCTGGTGTGTCGGCTGGCGTCCGAGACGGCGTTCCGCACGTTCGCGTCGTTCGGACAGCCGCGTGCGGCGCAGGGGGTGTGGATGAGTCCGGACGGGCGACTGCTGGCGATCGGTTATCCGGCGAGGTCGGGCCAGGAGCCCGGCCAGGTGCGGCTCTGGGACTTCGCGCAGGGTGTTGAGCTGGGCCGGCTGCCGGGCATCTGGGCGCAGTTCAGCCCGGACAGCCGCACGCTGTACGCCTTTGGGTTTGCCGGACTGCGTCGGTTCGACGTGAGCGCTGAGGCGCTGGCCCGGCCGTCGCCGAATTGGACCGAGGGCGAAGTATTTTATGAGCCGGGGCCCAACGTGCAGTTGAATACGGGCCAGCTTTCCGACGACGGTCGGACGATGACGATCGCGGCGATGGACCGCGTGATTCAGCTTGATGTGGAAGCGGGGCGTGTGACGGGCGGGTTCAAGGCTCCCGCGCACTATGTCTCGCCGAGCCGCGACGGTCGCACGCTGGCGCTGATGTTTCAGAATCAGCCGGCCACTTTGCGGGATGCAGTCACGGGCAAGGTGCTCGGGGGATCGCGTTCCTTCGGGCGCGGCATTTGCAGTCCGGATACGAACTGGATTGCGGTGGCGGAGCACGATGGCGTTCAGGTGTTTCGTTATCCGGAGTTGCAGAAGATCTTTGATGCACCGCTGGAGCTCGGCACGATCACGCCGCCGCCTGTGACCTTCTCGCCGGACAGCCGGATGCTGGCAGTGGCCAATGCACGCACGGATATCCGGCTCCACGAAGTTCCCAGTGGACGTGTGCTCGCGGTTTTGTCACCGCCGAATCCCTCGCAGATCGCGGGGGGACATGGGATTGAATTCAGCCGCGACGGGCGCTGGCTGATCCTCGCGCGGGATGGCGGGGATGTGGTGGGGTGGGATCTGAATACCGTGCGGGAAAATCTGGCGGAACTCGGCCTGGCTTGGGATGAGCCAGCGAGTCTGGCGCGAACAGATCGAAACTTCAACGTGACCCCGGTGGACGCTATGACGACCCGTCGACCACGATTGCGGATCGAAGTCGTCGCCCTGGTGGCGACGATGCTGACGTTGCTGGGCGGTGTCTTTGTCTTCGTGGTGCAGCGACGGTTGCTACGGAGTTACGAACGCGCGGAGGCTCTCGCCGTGGAGCAGCGCCAGCGATTGGATTCCGCGCAGAAGGAACTGGTTCACGGCCAGAAGATGCGGGCGCTCGGCACGTTGGCGGCGGGCATCGCGCATGATTTCAACAACCTGCTTTCTGTGATCCGCCTGTCCAACCAGCTTGCGGCGGAGCAGACAAAGCCCACGGGAACGGCCCGGGAGAACGTCGATGCCATCGAAACCGCGGTGACGCAGGGCGAGAGCATTGTGCATTCGATGTTGGGCTACAGCCGGGTCGCGGCGGAGAAGGAGGGCGTCTATGAAGTCGACGCCGTGGTGAACGAAACGGTGGCGATGCTTGGGCGGAAGTTTCTCGCGGGCATCGTGCTCAAACTAGAGATCGCCGCGGTGCTGCCCACGGTGCGCGGCTCGCGCGGGCGGCTGGAGCAGGTGCTGTTGAATCTGATCGTCAATGCGTCCGAGGCGATGAACGGCAAGGGAACGCTCAGTTTGGTGACTCGTTCGAATCCTCAGGCCTCGGGCTGCCTGCTGGCGCCACGACCGGCCGCCCGGTATGTCGAAGTGGCGGTGGGCGATTCCGGGCCGGGCATTCCTCCGGAGGTGGTGTCGCGCATCTTCGAACCGTTCTTCACCACCAAGACGATTGGTGCGCGCCCAGGAACCGGGCTGGGGCTCGCGACGGTCTACACGATGGCGGAACAGGATGGACTGGGCCTGGCAGTGAACACGGCTGTCGGAGTCGGCACCACGTTTCGAATCTTCATTCCGGCGGCGGACGGCGGAGATCGGTCGTGACTTTCGGCGGTTCTCGCGTCGATGAATCAAGCCTGGGCGCAACATGCCCACTGCAATTTTTGCCGCCGGTTTCTAAGGTCACGGAACGTTCATGAATCCGTCGTACACAGCTTCCATCCTCGTGGTGGAAGATGATCCGCAGCAGCTGAAGTTGTATAGCCAGGCGCTCACTGGTTACCGCCTGACGTGTGTCAGCTCAGTGACTGCTGCGTTGCTGGTGTTGGAGGCGGAGGTTCCGGATGTCATCCTGTTGGATCACGTTTTGGAAGGCGGTGAGCTCGGAGCCAAGCTGTTGCCGCGCATCAAGCAACTGGCGGCGCACGTGCCGATCATCATCATCTCTGGAACGCTCGAACTGGAAGAGCAGCTGGAGGCCTTACAAGGACCGGACCGCGCATCGTACGTTCTCAAGAAGCCGGTCCAGCTGCAGAAGCTGCGGGACACGGTGAAGACCGCGCTCGACGAATGTGGCTTCGGCGAGATGGTCCGGGCGATGCGCTCACTGGAGCGCGCGGAACAAATCGCAACGAGCGAACGCGAGCGGCTCTTTACCGAACGGCTCGCCCGGCAGCATGAGCTGTTGAAGCGCTTGCGCGGCACTTCCCAGAAGCCGAACATCTCCCAGCTGGCGGAGGATTGCCGGGTCGACCGGCGGACCATTCGGCGCGATCTTCAGGACTTGGTGAACCGCGGACAGCTTCCCTCCATCGTCATCGAAGGCGAACTGGCTGACTGATCGGGGTGTTTCCCGTGGATTTCCCGCTGGGCGCAATATGCCCATCGCGCGATGGCTCAAGTCGCGCCAATCTTCGACCGCTCACACAGAAGTCGGACTCGATCCATGAAAACATCCATATTCCAACGAATCGTCCTGATTGCACTCGCCTGTTGCGGGTGGGCCATGAGCGGGCACACGCAGACTCCGCCGGTGGTGCGCAGCACGGAGTATAACGGCGCGCATTCCAACGTCGTCTACTACGCCGCGCAGCCGTGGATGAACACCAACACGACGCTGTTGACCGTCGAGGCCTGGATTTATTGCCGCGACCTGATTGGTAATCAGGCGTTGGTGGCCCGGCATTATTCGACGAACCTCTACTTTGGTCTCGCGGGCAACAAGCTGCGGTTTTACCGAAGCGGCGGAACGTTTGCCGACTCGGATGGCTCGGTGGTGGCGGGGCGCTGGACTCATGTCGCCACGACGTATGACGGCACGACGGCGCGGTTCTATATTAACGGCGTGGCGGCGGGGACCAAGGGCCTGGCGAACGCGGGCAACAACAGCACGAACAGGCTGAGCCTCGGTGGTCAGCGCGACATTCTGAATCTCGGCGACGCCCTCGCGGGTGGCTTTGCCTTCAATGGCTATCTCGACGAGGTCCGACTTTGGACGGTGGTGCGTTCGCAGAGCCAAATTTCGACGAGCATGTATGAGGAAGTGCGCACGGGCACGGGCCTGCTGGCGACCTTCGGGACAGGTGGCAGGGTGAACGAACTCCAATCAGGAAACGGTTCAACCGAAGGAATTGCCGTCAGCCTCCGGAGCAGTGGCTTCGGAATTCTTCCCACCGACCTGCGAATCCCGTTCAGCTCCGGGGCGCTGCGAGCAGACGGCGTCGTGGACATGCTCAACGAGTATCGTGGAGCTGAAACAATTGTCCTGCGATCGACACTCAACGGCACGACTCCGGATCAACGCGGCTACCTGATGGTGTCCACCAACTCCACGAACTTTCACCTCTACGTGGCGGTGCCGGACATTCAGCAATCGGGATTTCTCCCGCCGCCAACCATGCAGGTCGCTGGAAACGTGAACCTGACCGATGGAACAAACACGGCGATCGGGGATTGGGAAGGTCGTCTGACCCAGGATTCGTTTCAGGGCGGGACAATCTTCGGAGTAAACCCGCCGTTCTTCCCGACGCCGTCTTGGTTGAGCTGGGGCCAGAGCACGCAGAACTGGCAAGCGGCGACCACCTCGCCTTACGAATTTCATCAGGACTACGAGTTCCGCATTCACGGACGCCACCTGAACTACTTCAGCAACTCCGTCGGGTTGTTGGTCCGCTACTACGGCTTCAATGGTTCGGAACAACTCGTTGCCCCCCGTGGCGGCGTGACGAATCAGCCGGGCACGTATGCCACGGCGGAATGGGGTGGCGTCGCGAATGTTGGTCTCATCAACGTGTCCGTCACGGGCGAGGTGAACAATGTCACGACGGGTGGGAATCAGAATGGTTGGACGGTGACGCTGCGTTCGGGCGCCTCGGCACTCGGTGGTGTGATTATCCGGACGCTCCCGGTCGCTGCGGATGGAACGTTCACGATCTCCGGCGAAGTGCCGCGCGAGCAGCCGATTCATCTCATCCTCGAATCGCGCTCCGGTTACACGATCCTGCCGCCTGAGTATTACGGCAGTCTTTCTGGCAGAGAGGCCAGCAGCGTGACGGCAAATTCCACACTCACCTACGCGCCGTGCCCCTTTGGAGGTTGCACCTATCGCAATGTTCGCTTCCGCGTGCAATCACCCCCGGGCCCGCTCGCATTGACCTCGGTGGCTCCATTGAGTGTTCCAGCAACGGTTCTGGTGCGGACCACGCCGCGGAAGACTACGCCAGTCAGCAACCTAACGCTCACCGGTGCGAACCTGCACAGCGGCATCAGGGTTTACTTCAAAGGCTCGGGTTGTGTGTTGGATCCGCCGAGTCTTTGCACGAGTGACTGGATCGAAGCGGATGTTGTCTCGACGACATTTGACCGGACGTCTGCCACCGTCGCCGTGCCGGAGTTGCCGGGGACTGCCACGCAGACGCGCAATTACCAAATCGTGGTGGAGAACCCTCTCTATCTGAGCACGGGCGGCAGTCGTTGGACCTACGGCTCGACGGTAACGGTGACGCCACCGATCTACGCGAGGCTGTATGGATTTGAGTTTGAGAACGAGGACGACGGGCCGAGCTTGGAGGAGTTCGAGGCGAACTTCGGCGACAACATCTATGTGGACTTGCCGTTCACCGACATCGCCATTCCTGGGATTCCCGATCCCTATTACTACGGATTCTTCTTTCCCGTATACATGGCGTGGATGGATCTGGCGAAAGGATCGTGCTCGGGTTTTGCCGCCACCTCGCGCTTGATGGCCAATCGAACCATTCCGTTCGCCGCATTCGATCGGGCGGACAACGGAGAGGGCGTTCACGGCGTGCTTTATCCCAATGGCTATGTTGGGTTGCCCCCGTGTAATCCCGATTTCCCGTCGAGACTGTGCGTTCCGAGGCCCGCGGCTTGGACTGGCTGGGATCTCTTCCAGCCCTTCCGTCCGATTGACGTCTGGGGCCGCATCATCTCGTTGCAAGGCGCGCAAACCTCCGCCGAGTTTTTGAACACATGGTTGCCGCAATTGAAACGCCCCATCTTGAGCGGTCCGCGCCGCGGCATTTCCGTGGGCGACCCGAATCTGGTCTTGTCGCGCATTCGCACAGATGCGCGGGAGAACCTGATCGTCCTCGGCGGTCGCGAGTTCCAGGCGCTTCACACCGTGACGCCGTATGGTGTGATCGAGGAACAGGGTTTGTTGGATGATCTCCTGACACCGACCCCACGCGCGGGGTTCACGTTGATCAAGATCTACGATAACAACTGGCCGGAGACCGAGCGATACATCGAGGTCGATCGCACTCAGAACACCTTCCGCTATTTCTTCTTCAACGGGGATGACGGCCCGGTCATCGGGGAAGGAGCCGGCCTCTACTACATGCCGGTGAGCGTCTTCCGGAATCCACGTCACGCCCTGGGGCCGATCGACATCGCGGCCAATCTCGCGAATCTCCTGCGCGTGCTGCACACAGGCACGGCGGCCACCACGCTCAAGGACGCGGCGGGAGGCGAAGCGGGTTGGAGCGGGACCACGCTGGTCAACAGCTACGAAGGCGCCCTGCCGTTCGTTCAGCCCGGCGCACTTCGTGGCGTCCCGGATCGGTTCGACACCACCATGTTTTTCCTGCCGGCCACGAATCCGCCGACCTCGTCAGACTTCGTGGCGGACGGCGGCAACGTTGTTCTCCACTACGCGATGGGCGAAGGCGATATTGCTGTCGGCTTCAATTCCGCCGGTGGCAGTGGAGGTTCGGTTTATGGAATCTTGATCGGCCTGAACCAGGCGCTGCAAGGCATGGGCGTGCGTTCGGCGGCCGCGGTTCAGGGATTCAGTGCCAGCGTCGGCAGTCGCGACACCACTCGTCGTTCGCTCGTCTGGCAGCTGGACGCCGGCGCCGGAGCGATCACTCCAGACGTGCATTTCGAACGCGACGGTTTCAGTGCGTTGAAGATTCGCAACAACTCACCGCAGCCCTTCACCTACCGAATCAACCTGGCCGGCTATGAAGTGGAGCCGGGTGCGGGCCTTGTCGAGTTCGCGTCCGATTCAATCACTCATCCCGGCAACGCCACTCTCACGCTCAAGCCGGTCTTTGGTCCCGAGCGCGGATTTGTCCGCGAGCTGGATTCCAACAACGATGGCGTTCCTGATGCCACTGAAACTCTGCCGGCTCGCGGTGCGTTGCGCGCGAGCAAGGATGCTGGCGTGCTGGCCTTGCGCTGGCGTCCGCTCTCCGCCAACGACTCGCTCGAAAGCAAGAAGGACCTCAACGAGGAGAAGTGGTCGGCCGTCAACGCGGACATCAAGGCCGATGGTTCAGACCTCGCGACCAAGGTCCCGATGTCCGAGAAACACGAGTTCTTCCGCGTGGTGTCTACCAGCGAAGACTGCTTCACGCTCGCGAGCCAACCTCCCGGCGCCAAACCCAATCCGTGGGAGATCGGCGGCTTCAAGTTCGAGGCGTTCAATGCAGCTGGCGCGATGCAGCCGCAGAACAGCATTGTGACCCGCAGCGGATCGACCGGACTCGATGTGTTGCACACGGTCCGAATCCATCCGCTGCACGATTGCGATACGCTCCACGTCGACCTGCGCCAGACTTCTGGACTCGTGGTGTTGGAAGCAGTCGGGCCGCTGGGAACCGTCATCGCGCGGCGGGAGTTGGTCGGCACCGGCACGGCCGTGCAGACTGTCACGCTCCGGGGTGTGGCGACTCGCATCAGCTACGTGCGGGTGATATCGCCAAACGCGTTGTGCGTGATCGTGAAGGTGTGTGGTGAACGCACGCAGGTTCCATCTACGCCGCAACCGACTTCGAGCTGCCAGAGCGTTTCGAACGCAACGTCAGGAACCTTCGCGAGCCCGCTGACCGGACGCGGACCGTTCGTCATCAGCTCGCCCGGTGACACGGTGGCGTTTGGTTCGGGGGCCGGCCTCTCGGGCAACTGGCTGAACCTGTTTGGCGAAACGCAGATCGATCTCCTGCCGCCCATCGACGGCTGCGACCGCGTCCGTCTCAGCGTGTGGGATTTCGAAGGTGTCATCACCGCGAAAGCCTTCAACGCTGCCGGGGTGGAAGTGGCGAACGCCGGTCCGCTGGCGGGCAGTCCATCGCCTCAGCAACTGACGCTCGAGGGGGTGGGTATCTCGCGGGTTGTGTTGTTCTCGTCGTCGAGCAAGGCATTGTTGCTGAACTTCTGCTGCGACCGATTTTTTGCGCCTTGAGCGCAGAGGTGAGTTGGGGAACGACTCGGAATCCCGGCGTCGATGAGGCGCCGGGATTCTACTTTTGCCGCCGAGAACAACTGTGGTGTGACCTTTTAAGTGGCGTCCAGGGGGAGATTTTGAAAGATTGCTGACATGATTCTCACGGGCATTGGCGACGAGGCTGGCAACGGGATCGACGCGCAGATTCGCGCGGCGCGCGAGCTGGGCTGGACGCATCTCGAAATGCGCGGCGTCGAGCTGCCTGGGTTTCCCAAGGCAAACTTCCACGACCTTCCGGATCAGGCATTCGACCAGGCGGTCGCGCACCTGAGCGAAGCGAACATCGGCGTCTACTGCTTCGGCTCCACGATCATGAACTGGGCGAAGACGGTGGAAACCCCGTTCGATGTGACCATTGCAGAGGTCAACCGCTGCATCCCGCGCATGCAACGGCTCGGGACGAAGTTCGTTCGCATCATGAGCTTCAAGCCGAGCGATACCGCGGAGGAGATTCCCGCGGTCGTTTTCGAACGCGTCCGGGAAGTGACGAAGCGCTTCCTCGATGCCGGCATCACCCCAGTGCACGAGAACTGCATGAATTACGGCGGCATGAGCTGGCAACACGCCCTTCAACTGCTCGAGGCGGCGCCCGGATTGAAGTGGGTGTTTGACACCGCCAATCCCGTCTTCAACGCCGACCGTAAGAAGTCCAAGCCATGGCCCCAGCAGGATCCGTGGGAATTTTGGATCAATGTCCGCGATCACGTCGCACACATCCATGTGAAAGACGCGACATGGAATCCGGCGAAGAGGGACGCTGACTACAACTGGCCCGGCGAAGGGCAGGGGCGGGTTCGCGATATTTTGAAGGATGCCATCGAGCGCGGGTTCGACGCCGGCATTTCCATCGAGCCGCACATGGTCGTCGTCTTCCACGACGCCGGATCAAAGTCGAATGACGACGCGATGCGCGCGAACTTCGTGGAATACGGTCGCCGTCTCGCGACCATGATCGATCGCATCAAGCTGGAGTCTCCGAAGCTCCAGCCGGTCTGAATCGTTGTTTGATCTTCTCCTCGGCGGACGGGAATTCTTTTCCGGTTCGCCGTGCAGTTCTTGCCGTTTTTGACGCATTCCCCGCCGAACTACCCTCGGCATCGATGGTGCTCAGGTCAGCCGGTCTATGCACGAAAAACGCAATTCCGGCTGGCTGATTCTCACGCTCTTCTTCTGTTCGGGAGCCACCGCGCTGGTCTACGAAGTCATCTGGTCGAAATACCTTTCGCAGATGTTTGGCAGCACCATCTACGCACAAACAGTGGTGCTTGCGGTTTTCATGGGAGGTCTCGCCTTGGGCAACCGCTTGTTCGGCGGCAAGTCCGATCGCGTGCGGCGCCCGCTGAAAGCCTACGGCATCATGGAGGTCATCATTGGCCTCTACGCGTTCTTCTTCAGCGCATTCTATGGCTTTGCCGATTCCATCTTCGTCAGCGTCGGATCGAACCTGCTGGAGCAACGCTGGCTGTTGCTCGTGCTCAAGGGAGCGCTGGCCGTGGCGCTATTGATTGTCCCCACCGTCCTCATGGGCGGCACACTGCCGCTGATCGCGGCATGGCTGCAGAAGAGTTCCATCGAAGCCGGTCGCCGTTCCGCGCGGTTCTATTCGGTGAACAGCCTCGGAGCGGTCTTCGGCTCTGCCGTGGCAGGATTCTATCTGGTGCAAAGTCTTGGTCTCGTCGCCTCCCTTCAGGCAGCGGCGCTCGTGAATCTTCTCGTCGGCGGAATCGCGATGGGACTCGGCGGACTGGAGCCCGAAGTTTCACCCACGGCCACGAACGCTTCAGCAAAGAACGATGCCGACCCTCAAATCTCTGCTGCCTCCCTCCGCTGGGCCGGACTGCTTGTTGCCATCACCGGTGGCGTCTCGATGGGTCTCGAAGTGCTCGCTGCCCGTTCCCTCGCGTTGCTGTTCGGGTCGAGCCTGCAAGCGTTTGCCATCGTGCTGATGGCGTTCATCCTCGGCATCGGTCTCGGTGCCGGCATGATCGCCTCACCGCGCTGGAAGCAATGGCGCAGCGAGCCGCTGGTCGTATGCCTGCTGCTCGGCGCGGCTACCTGGGTCGGACTCCTCGTCTTCAAGATCGAATGGTGGATTGAGATCTATCGCTACACCAAGTCCGGCATCAGCCAGAGCTCCGTCGGCTACACCTACCACCAGGCGTTGACCGCGGTGATCTCGATGTTTGTCCTCGGTGTGCCGGCGGCGATGCTTGGTGCGGTTCTGCCGCTGTTGATTCGCGCCTTGTCCGGTCAGGCGGCGGCCCTCGGCGTGAAGGTCGGCCAGCTCCTCACCTGGAACACGCTTGGCGCGGTGGTCGGCGTATCGGTGACGGGTTTCGTGCTGATGCCCACCGTGGGACTGCGGAGCGCTTTCGGTGTGCTCGCGGGTGTGTTGTGTGTGGTCGCTGCGATCACCGCGTGGCGTGAAAAGTTGACGAAAGGTCTCGGTGCCGCGGGCGGCGTGGCGGTTCTGATCGCGCTCCTGTTCGCCTTCGAAGGCGATGGCTGGCGCCATGTGATGAGCTCCGGCGCGTTCCGGAAGCACGAGCGCGAGCCGGACTTCTCCATCATGGAGGAGCGAAAGAAGAAGATTCAGATTCTGTTCTATGAAGATGCGGCCGATGCGACCGTTTCCGTCGAGAAGGGCAAGAGCAGTTGGGGTGACTTCGATGAATACGGTCTGCGCATCAACGGCAAGGCTGACGCGTCGTCCTTTGGCGACCTCAGCACGCAGAAGTTGATCGGGCATCTCCCCTTCATCGCCCGGCCGGATGCGAAGGATGTTTTCGTCCTCGGACTGGGCAGCGGCATCACCGGCGGCGCCGCGCTGACGCATCCGTTGGAGCGATTGGTGATCGCCGAGAATTGCGAGCCCGTCGTTCGGGCGGCGAAGTTCTTCGAGCCGTGGAATCGCGGCGTGCTGACCGACAAACGCACCACCATCGAAGTCGAGGACGCGCGGACCGTCCTCAAGCTCAGCCCGCAGAAGTATGATGTCATTGTCACCCAGCCCTCCAATCCGTGGATGGCCGGAGTCGGCAGCGTGTTCAGCAAAGAGTATTACGAACTGGCCGCCAGCCGGTTGAAGGACGGCGGCGTGATGGTGCAATGGTTCCAGCTCTACGAGATGCACGATGGCATCGTGGGGCTGGTGTTGCGCACGTTTGGAAATACCTTCCCGCATCTTGAGATTTGGGACACCGGCACCGGTGACATCGTGATGCTCGGGTCGCGCACTCCGTGGCCTTCTTCGTTCAAGGAATGGAACCGGGTTTTTGAACGTCCCGCAGCGAGGGAAGATCTCGCCTCCATCGGCATCAACTCCGTGGCCCAGCTGGCTGCCCGCCAGTTCGCCTCGCAACGGACCGCGTTTGCGATTGCCGGCGATGGACCGACTCAGAGTGATCTGTTTCCTGTTCTGGAATACCAGGCCCCGCGTGCGCGCTACCTTGGCATCTCCGCCCGTATGATCGCCCGCTTCGACGAGCGGACGCATCAGCGCGAGTTCGCGTCGCCTGAGCGCCTTGCCGCGCTCGGCTCGCTCACGACGGAGCAGCTCGCGCAGACCTTTGGTACTTTCTGGACGATCAATGAGGATCTGCAGAAGCACGTGGTGTGGCGCTTGAGCTATGAAACACTTCCAGGCGTCACCGAGCCCGTCGAACTGCGCGCGATCCCGTGCGTGTTCCGTTCCACGAACACGCCCGCGCTGCCACCGCCGCTGATGTCCCGCGTGCCCGAGGTCTCGCAGAAGATTGTGGCAGCGGCGACGTTGCTGTCCGGTCCTCCGGCTCAACGCACACAAGGCGCCGCCACCATCGAGACAATGATTCGTGAACGGCAGCCCGACGCAGATTGGTCCGCCGCGCGACTCGCCGTGCAGGCTACGCGCACGACGTGGGGTCTGGTCGAACCTGCCAAGACCCGTTCACTCATTCAGCTCGGCCTCGAATGGGAGCCGGGCAACGCCGAGCTTCAGTACTTCGCGCGTATCCTCGAGCGCGAGAAGCCGTCGGTGGGCGGAATCTCCGCCGTCGTTCGATAGCAATTGGTCGCTGGCGTGTTGCCGGCGTTGATTGACTTTCGTTTTGCCCGACACCGGCGTTTGGGCTAGTCATGCGGCACACGCATGAAAACTCCGCTCGCGGGATTCCGTCTCGTCGTCCTACTCCTCCTCGGTTTGCCCCCGGTCGCTGCCGAGTCCGCGCCATCACTCCCGCGTCGCACGACCGTTTCGCTGGTGGGCGAAGCGGTTCATCTCAACGGAGAGCCGACTTACAAGGGCCGAACATGGCGCGGGCACAAGATCGAAGGGTTGCTCTTCAACTCGCGCATGGTCCAAGGAATCTTCGACGACCGAAATCCGGCTACCGTGAAGCAATGGGCGTATCCGGATTCCGGTGTCTGGGACGCGGAACGCAACACGCGCGAATTCATTGCCGCAATGCCGGAGTGGCGGCGACACGGGCTCCTGGCCATCACGCTCAATCTTCAAGGAGGTTCACCGCAGGGTTACTCGAAGGATCAGCCGTGGCACAACTCCGTGATCAACGAGGACGGATCGCTTCGGGGCGATTACATGGCGCGATTGCAGCGCATTCTGGATCGCGCCGACGATCTCGGCATGGTGGTCATTCTCGGCTATTTCTATTTCGGACAAGATGAGCGCTTGAATGATGAGGTGGCGGTGATTCGTGCGACGGATAATGCAACCGCGTGGCTGCACGAGCGCGGCTACCGGAATCTCCTCATCGAGATCAACAACGAGTGCAACGTTCGTTACGACCACGCCATTTTGAAACCGGACCGTGTTCACGAGCTGATTCAACGCGTGCGCGAGAGGACACACGAGGGGCGGCGCTTTTTCGTTGGCACGTCCTACGGCGGCGGCTTCATCCCGCAGGAGAAGGTGGTGCGCTCCTCAGATTTCCTTTTGCTGCACGGCAATGGAGTTTCTGATCCCGAGAAGATTGCCGGCATGGTCCGAAAGACCCGTCAGGTGGCGGGATACACGCCGAAGCCGATTCTTTTCAACGAAGACGACCACTTCAACTTCGACCGGCCCACGAACAACTTCACGGCTGCGGTCAGCGAGTATGCCTCGTGGGGTTACTTCGATTTTCGAATGAAGGGCGAGGGTTTTGCCGACGGCTACCAGAGCGTGCCCGTCAACTGGGCTGTGAGCAGCGAACGCAAACGGGCCTTCTTCCATTTGCTTGCGGAGATAACTGGAAGCAGAGTGCAGCCATGAACCTGACCCATCGATTCCATCTCGCCCTCGTCACGCTGGGGTTCCTCGCCCTCAGTTCTCCTGTGGTGCGTGCGGGTGTGACGATTTACCAGACCAACTATCACGGCTGGCCGGACTCGTATGTGTTGAGCAATGGCGAGGTGGCCGCAGTGGTCGTCCCGGCTCTCGGGCGCGTGATGCAGTTTGGTTACGTCGGCGAGCAAGGGGTCTTCTGGGAGAATCGCTCGCTCGACGGCCGCATCGCCGATGGGGAACTCACGGTGTGGGCCGCGAAGGATTGGGTGAATTTCGGCGGCGACAAGACATGGCCATCGCCGGAATCCGATTGGAGTGTGTTCACCAGTCGCAAGGGCTGGCGCCCGCCGCCGGCGTTCGATGGCTGGCCGTCGGGCGTCAAGATCGATGGAAAGACGCTGACGTTGTACTCGGCGGAAGATCCGTTCTTCACCACCATCGCCGAACGCCGCATCCGTCTTCATGCGCGCAAGCCGCAACTTGAGATCACCACCACGTATCGCCGCACCCGGGGCGAACCGGCGGTGATCGGCATCTGGGTTATCACGCAACTCAAGGAACCGGCCGGATTGTATGCGTCGGTGCCGAAGAAATCGGTTTTCAAAGACGGCTACACACTGCTGATTCCAATGCCGCCGCCGAGTTTGAAAGTGGAGAACGGATTATTGTCCCTCGTGCGGAATCCAAAGTCCCCGCACAAGATTGGCCTCGATGCGGACAGCCTGCTCTGGGTCGGCGAGAAACATGTGCTTCGTATCGATTCTCCGCGCGTGAAGGGCGGCGATTATCCGGACCAGGGCAGCAGCACGGAGATATACACGGCGGCGGATCCATTGCCGTACATCGAACTGGAGACGCTCGGGCCGCTTCATCAAATGAAGGCCGGGGACACCATCAAGCGCAGCAATGTTTACACGCTGTCGCGTCGCACACATCCGACTCCGGAAGCGGAGGCGCGCGCCATTCTGAAGCGCTGACGATTGTTCGCTGCATGGAGATTGATCCCATTTACCAGCAGCTGGCGATTGCGCTCGGGCTGGGTTTGCTCGTAGGGTTGCAACGCGAGCGAACGAACTCGCGGCTGGCTGGCTTTCGAACCTTTCCCCTGATCACCTTGCTGGGCGCGGTGTGCGCGCATCTGGCCGAATCCTTTGGCCCGTGGGTAGTGGCGGTGGGGCTCGCCGGGCTGATCGGGCTTTTGATCGTCGGGAATCTACCCTCGGTGCGACCAAAGGAGCCGGACCCGGGATTAACGTCCGAGGTCGCCATGCTGGTGATGTTTGCCGTGGGGGCGCTGCTGATCATCGGGCAGACCGCGCTCGCGATTGCCATTGGTGGCACGGTGGCAGTGTTACTGCACCTCAAGTCGCAGATGCACGATTTCGCCTCCCGAATCGGCGATCGCGATTTCACAGCCGTCATGCAGTTCGCGCTGATCACGCTCGTGATTTTGCCGGTATTGCCGAACCAGTTCTACGGTCCGTATCTGGTCCTCAATCCCTTCAAGATCTGGCTGATGGTGGTGTTGATTGTCGGCATCAGTCTGGGTGGTTACATCGTGTACAAGCTCCTCGGTCCGCGCGCTGGCACGCTGGCGGCGGGAATTCTCGGCGGACTCATTTCTTCCACGGCGACCACGGCCTCCTACGCGCGGCGAACGAGCCAGTCGTCCGGCCCGGCGGCGCTGGCGGCTTTTGTTATCGTCACCGCGTCGACGATTGTATTTATCCGGGTGCTGGTGCTGGTCGGCGCTACTTCGCCGACGTTTCTCGCTGACGCTGCGGCTCCCATTGCGGCGATGCTGGTGGCGATGGCGCTGCCGACGATTTGGTTCTGGTTCGCGGCGCGCCGCGAAACTTCGGCGATGCCGCCGCAGGAGAATCCCGCCGAGCTGAAGCCTGCAGTTCTCTTCGCTGCACTGTATGCGGTCGTGCTAATCGCCACTGCCGCGGCGAGGGATTATCTGGGACAGGGCGGTCTTTACGGTGTGGCAATCCTCTCCGGGTTGACCGACATGGACGCGATCACCCTGTCGGTTTCCCAGATGGTGAGCTCAGGTACGGTTTCCAGCGACACGGGCTGGCGGGTGATTCTCATCGCCTCGATGTCGAACCTCGTTTTCAAGGGCGGAATGGTCATCGCCATCGGTGAACGAACCCTCGCCAAACGCGTCGCCTGGGCGTTCACCTTCGCATTTCTGATCGGCCTCCTGCTGGTGCTGCATTGGCCCGCGCCGGGAACTTAAGGCAGCAGAACAATCTTCCCGTAGGCACCGGGCTCCATCACAGCGACGTGCGCCTTGGCAGCGTCCGCCAGACTCAATTCGCGGCCAATGACCGGCCGGAGAGTTCCGTTTTCGAAACCGGCTCCCAACGCCGCGTGAATGCTCGCGAGTTCCTTGTCGGAGGCGTTGAAGAGCATCATCGCCCGGATGTCCGCGTCACGTTTCATCATCTCGCGCGGTGTGATCTCCACGTTGCCGCGGCTGCCGATGACGATGACGCGGCCGGAGTTGGCGAGCAGGGTGAGGTCATTGCCGAGGTTCACGTTGGCCAGCATCTCAAGAATGATCTCCACGCCGCGACCGTTGGTGAGCTGAAGGATCTTCTCCAGATAGTCGGGGTCGCGGTGATCGACGACGTGATGCGCGCCTTGGTCGAGCACCAGCTTGCGGCCGGCTTCAGTGCCACCGGTGCCGATGACAGTCAGCCCGGCGGCGCGGGCAATTTGTGTCGCGGCAACGCCGACCCCGCCGCTGGCGCCGTGAATCAGGACGGTTTCTCCCGCCTGCGCCTGCGCCCGGTGGAAGAGCGCGCGATACGCGGTGGCGTAGGGGATGTTGATGGCGGCACCTTGCTGGAAGGAAAGTTTCGCGGGCAACGGATGAACGCTCTTCTGCTCGCAGAGCGCATACTCGGCGTAGGCGCCGCTCAGGGTGTCGGAAGTGTAGACGCGGTCGCCTCGGCGAATTTTCGTAACTTCAGCACCGACCGATTCCACCACGCCAGCCGCATCCATCCCCGGCGTCCAAGGGAGTTTAAGCGAAGGATTGCTCCCTGAGCGTTGGTAGGTTTCGACGGGATTCACGCCGATGGCGTGAAGTTTCACCAGCACCTGACCCGCTCCCGGCGCAGGAGTCGGGGCGTCTTCGTAGCGCAAGACCTCCGGACCGCCGAACTGATGGACACGTATCGCTTTCATCGAGCGCACGTTGTCAGCTCAGCAACAGGCGATCAAGCCGCGACGGTCACGGCATCGAGCTTCTCGATCTTCTTCCGAAGTTTGCGCAAGGCGACGTTCTGGATCTGTCGGATGCGTTCGCGGGTCACGCCAAACTTCTCGCCCACTTCCTCGAGCGTCTTTTCACCGCCTCCATCGAGACCGAAGCGATAGCGTAGAATCGTCATCTCACGAGGGTCGAGAATCCCGATCACCTGGCGGACCATGTCGGCGTTGGTTTTGTCTTCGAGATCCTGATACGGCGAAGTGGCTCGATCGTCGGCGATGACATCCGCGATGCGATTGCTGTCGTCGTCACCAAGTGGCGCGTCGAGCGAGGCCGGGCGGATCGCGGCGGTCTGCAGCTGCCGGACCTGTTTCGCGGGAATATCCAGTTCATCGCCGATTTCTTCCGCCGTGGGTTCACGACCGAGCTCTTCCTCGAGCTTCGTCGCCGTCTTGCGGATGTGCAGGAGCTTGTCGGTGGCGTGCACGGGAATGCGGATGGTCTTGGACTGGTCCGAAAGCGCACGACGAATCGACTGCTTGATCCACCACGCTGCGTAAGTGGAGAGCTTCGCGCCCTTGCGTGGATCGAACTTTTCCACGGCGCGCATGAGGCCGATGTTGCCTTCGTTGATCAAGTCGAGCAACGGCAGGCCGTAGTTTTCGTAGTCGCGTGCGATTTTCACCACGAGGCGAAGGTTCGCCTTGATCATGTGTTCACGCGCGCTGTCGTCGCCGCGCTGGATCCGGCGCGCGAGCTGAACCTCCTCCTTCGGCGTGAGCAGTTTGGTCTGACCAATCTCGCGCACGTAGAGATGGAATGCGCTGTCGCCCGTATACGCGCCAGCTTCCATTGGGACCGGTTCAGGGGCCGGCGCTGCCACCGGAGCGGCTGGCGTCGGAACGACCGCCGTTGGGGCGGGCCGAACATTGCGTTTGCGTCCGCGCACCAGCGTCTTTCGCGAGTGCCGCTGAGCACAGTCCTTGCGCGCCGATTTTCCACCGCGAGTTCGCTTTGTTTTCATAGTGACTGCTTTCGTTCGTTTGACCCACCACCACAAATTTATGCCGCGATCTGCACCCCGGCCCGGCCTCTGGCTTGAATGCGCTGTTGGCGCTCGTGCTGAGAGAGAGCTTGCGCGGCTTTCTCTCGCAAGAGCTCTGGCAGAGTCAGCAGAGGAAAGTTGGTCGCCCAGGCGAGCGAGGCGGATTCATCGGCAGCCCGGCGGAGGCGTTCGGCCAGTTCCGCATTGCGGACCGCAGCCATTTCTTCGGCCAGCAACCGGCTCTTCAACGATTCCAAGGGTTCAAGATTCTGCCCGCCATACTGTGCCACCGTTCGGCGGCATTGGCCATTTGCCGGCGTAAACCGTTGTGTTCTCAAACTATTCGCTGTTCTTGCTGTTCTCATCGCTAGTTTAGACTACGCGTAGTGAATACTTACTCACCGTAAACGCACGAAAGTTGCGTTACATTTTTGTAAGGTGAATTACCGGTCCTCGCTGAAAAAGAGGGCGAGCGTCTTCGGATTGTAGTGGCGCTTGATCGCGTCGTCCCGCAAGCCCACGCCGCGCAACGCAAACCAGACTGCTTGCTGGACCAGTTCTTCGCGGGTGGCTTCGTAGTCCACGACCGGCTTTTTCGGCAAATGCATCGTCGCGATCATCGTCGCCAGATGATGCGCGAAGAGCAGGAGATTGGGTTTGCTGACCGGACTGGAAACCATGTCGCCGGCGGCGGCAGCCGCATCCATACATTCGACGATCTTGGAGATATTTTCTGCGAACCGATTGTGAAACAGAAACCGGCTGAAGGATCCGTCTTCGAGACAGCTGTTCAAAATCATACGATGCCGCGTCTCGGCGCAAATGGCTTCCTTGCCGCGCCCGACGATGTTGATCCGCATGATGTAGTAAACGATGTAGACCAGCGTGGAAGTGGATGGTTCCAGGCTGATCAGCTTCTGCAAACCGGGATCGCAGCCCCGGCAGCCAAACGTTTGAATTTCCGCGTAGAGCGATTCTTTGCTCGGGAAATGTTTGTAGAGGAGCGCTTCAGAAACGCCGGCGGCCTTGGCCAGTTCACGCGTGGTGGTGTTTGCGAATCCATTGCGGGCAAAGATCGGGAGCACCGCTTTCACGATGGCTTCCTTCCGTTCTTCGCAGCTGAGTCGTTGTGCCCGCATCTGGACCATAAGTTAGTGAACGCTCACTTTCTGTCAACGGCAAAGTTCCGGCAGG
The DNA here is from genome assembly GCA_964491875.1 of uncultured Bifidobacterium sp. Classification (GTDB taxonomy): domain Bacteria; phylum Verrucomicrobiota; class Verrucomicrobiia; order Limisphaerales; family JADJPG01; genus JADJPG01. The sequence continues at coordinate 228,604 of CAZBIC010000002.1, read as the reverse complement.
CGATCAGGCTGGGGAAAGACACGGGGGAAATCAGCGCAGCGTGGCGAGGATCTTCTCGGCCGCGGCGCGCGGATTCTCGGCGGCGTAGATCGGCCGTCCGATGACCAGCCAGCTGGCTCCGGCGGCGATCGCCTCGGGCGCGCTAAGTGTGCGTTTCTGATCGCCGGCGGCATCGCCAGGGCCGCGAATGCCGGGCGTGACGAGTTGCATGGAGGCAGGAAGCATCTGTCGAAGGGCGGCGAGTTCGAGCGGAGAGCACACCAGCCCACGCAAGCCCGCGGTGGCGGCGAGTCCGGCAAGGCGTTCGACTTGTTTGCCGGGATTGGGTGGAAGGCCAACAGCTGCGAGCTCATTACCATCCATGCTGGTGAGGACGGTGACTCCCAGAATCAAAGGCGACGGCCGCCCGAGATTCTTCGCCGTCTCCTGCGCAGAGGCTTCCGCGGCGCGCATCATTTCGGGACCGCCGCCGGTGTGGATGGTGATCATTTGCACGTCTAGTCGCGTGGCGGCGGCGACGGCTTTGGCGACGGTGTTCGGGATGTCGTGAAATTTGAGGTCGAGAAACACCGAGGCGCCGGTGGCGCGAATCTGCCGGACGATGTCTGGACCGCCGCTGGTGAAGAGTTCGCTGCCAATCTTGAAGGCGCCGACGGCGGGGGCGACTTGCTCGGCCAGCGCGAGCGCTTTCTCCACGCTGGGAACATCAAGGGCGACGATGATCGGATTCGACATGGGCGGGAGAGTGAAGAAACGCAGCGAGACGGAAAAGGATTATCGTGTGCTTCTGGAGTTGGACCAACGCATCACGCCTTGCGTCGAAGAAACCGCATCATCGAGTCACCGTGCTTCATTTCCTTCAGCTCCTCCCAAGCGGCCGTGATGGTGACGGTGTCGCGACGGGTGTGACCGAGTACGAACAAGCCTTCTGGCGAGAGCAGCGTGGGCAATTGCTCCTCATCGAGGAGCTGCTGGGACATGGAGGTGGAGCGTTTCCCGACATTCTTTTCGCCGAACGGTGGGTCCGCCATGATGAGATCAAACTGCGTTCCGGATGAAGCGAGCTGGGGAACCGCAGCAAAAACGTCTTGCAGGCGCAGATGGAATTTTCCTGCCGGAATGCCAGTTGCCTTGTAGTTCTGCTCAATGAATCGAGCGTGCTTGCGAGAGAGCTCGATGCACGTCGCGGAAGCGGCGCCGCGACTCAGGCATTCGAGGCTGAGCGCGCCGGTGCCGCCGAAGAGTTCGAGCACGCGGGCGTTAACCACGCGATCGCCGAGGCTGTTGAAGATCGCCTGGCGAACAAGGTCCGGCGTCGGCCGAACGCCAAAGCCTTCCGGAGTCTTCAAGATCAGTCCCGCCGCTGTTCCGCCGATGATGCGCATGTTTGGTTTGCTGAGATGACGTGACGATTGTGGTGAAGATGGCGACGTTTCGCGAGAACGATTCGGTTCGTGGCTGCTTGGAAAAGCAAAACGGCGGCTCTCTTTCGAAAGCCGCCGTTGCTGAAAACTTCGAGGATTACAGGCCCTTCGAGATGACGAGCTTGATCAGGTCACCGACGCGGTTGCTGTAGCCCCATTCGTTGTCGTACCAGCTCACGAGCTTGAAGAACTTCGAGTTCAACTCGATGCCGGAGCCGGCGTCGAAGATGGAGCTGGCCTTGTCGTGGATGAAATCGCTGCTGACCACTTCGTCGTTGGTCCAGTTGAGGATGCCCGCGAGGTACGTCTCGCTGGCCTTCTTCATCGCGGCGGAAATCTCAGCATAGCTGGTTTCCTTCGTCGTCTTCACCGTGAGGTCGACCACGGACACGGTCTGAACCGGAACGCGGAAAGCCATGCCGGTGAGCTTGCCTTTGACTTCGGGGCAAACGAGCGCCACCGCGCGAGCCGCGCCAGTGGTGCTGGGGATGACGTTCTGCGCCGCCGTGCGGCCGCCCTTCCAGTCCTTCTTGGACGGGCCGTCGACCGTCTTCTGGGTCGCGGTGTAGGCGTGAACGGTGGTCATCAGGCCTTCCTCGATGCCAAATCCTTCCTTGAGGAGGACGTGCACGAGCGGCGCGAGGCAGTTCGTGGTGCAGCTCGCGTTGGAAATGATGTTGTGCTTCGAAGCGTCGTATTTTTCGTGATTCACGCCCATGACGACGGTGATGTCTTCACCCTTCGCCGGAGCGGAGATGATGACCTTCTTGGCACCGGCCGTGAGGTGGCCCTTAGCCTTCTCGGCTTCGGTGAAGAGGCCGGTGGACTCGATGACGATGTCGACGCCGAACTTCGCCCAAGGCAGTTCCGCCGGGGTCTTGGCGCTGACGACGTGGATGTCCTTGCCGTTGACGACGAGCACATCGTCCTCAGCCTTGTCGGGGGAGGATTTCTTCGAGGAGACCGTGCCGTTGAAACGACCCTGGGCGGTGTCGTACTTCACGAGGTAGGCGAGGTTATCTGCCGGAACGATATCGCCGACTGCGACGACTTCGATGTCCTTGCCGACGAGACCCTGTTCCACGAGCGCGCGGAAGACGAGGCGACCGATGCGTCCGAACCCGTTAATTGCGACTTTGACTGCCATAGTTTGTTTCTTTCGTTGCGGTTACTAAAAGTTAGGCGCGCGATGTTACCCGTGAACCCCCCACCGTCAACGACGATTTGCGGGGTCCAAAAGCGCCGACTGCATGGTTTGCTGCCACTTTATGAGAAATTGTCCGGCCCGCCTTTGGCGCCTGCCGACGCTCGAATGGAGGTGGATTCGACTTATCGGACGTCGGGTTTGATATCGAGGCCGCCGGATCGTTCGAGGCGAAGGATCTCCGCGGTGTAACCCTGCCGGAAGGTCGGATGCTTGAGCGCCACGCCCAGTTCCATCTTTAAGCGGCGGTTGGAAATCTTCTTGTTCGTCAGGCCACGTTTGCGAGCGGCGTTCTCCTCCTCCGTCGCGAAAGGTGGCATCCATTTGCCGAGCGTTTCGGAGAGCCAGCGAAAGAAATGGATCTGCGCGACCGGCTCGTCGTCGCTGACATTGTAAACTTCCCCCGCGCGGCCGCTCTTCAGGGCCGCGATGATGGAGGTCACCACGTCGTCGCGGTGAATCATGTTGATGATGCGTTCGCCCTTGCCGGCAATGCGCGCTTCGCCTCGCAAATACTGGAGGAAAAGATGGCCGCGTTCCGGACCGTAGATGCCGGCGACGCGCAAGACCACGGCGGGGAACTTCGCGGTTTGCGCGGCGTTGATCAGGAGATTCTCGGTTTCCACCAGCAGCTTGCTGGTCGCGCTGGCGGGTTCGGTGGGGCTGGATTCCTTGACGACGGAGCCGTCCGTCTGTCCGTAGACGCTGGTGCTGCTGGTGTAGACGTACTTCTTGAGCGCCGTTGGTCCGAGCCATTCGATGAGGTTGCGAGTTCCCTGAAGGTAGACCTGGCGATACTCTTCCTCCCCGCCTTTGCTGGAGGACACGGTGTTTACCACCCAGTCGAACGGCCCCGGGAGTTTGGCGAGATCTTCCGCGCGCGTGATGTCACCGACCAGCGGCTTGATGCCGGCCGCCGTGAGCTCGGCATCGCCGTCTGCGCTGCGGCGCAGTCCGAAAACTTCGTGGCCGAGCTTCACCAACTCGGCGCCGAGCGGAATTCCCACGTAACCGCATCCCACAATCAACACGCGCATCGCCGCAGTAGACCCGCATTGCGAGGCGAAGGCAAAGCGTATCGCCCTGGAATCCGTTGTCGTCCAGTCCTTCCGCCCGCCTCGGGACTTGCGAGAGCTTTCGCGACGCCACATTCTCGCCCGCATGAAATTCCCCGGCGTCCAGTTGTTGGTCCTCGGCACACTCCTCGTTACTACTCGTCTGGCCACTCCGGCCAATTACCCTCTGGCGATCAAAACTCCGGGCGACCGGATGCTGGCCGAGACATTCCGCGCCGAGACGGAGAAGTTGTCCGCCCGCTGTCTTGCGGACATCCGTTCGCTCGATGACTGGAAGTCGCGGCGCGAAGAATATCGTCGCGAACTGATCGACATGCTCGGCCTGAATCCGCCGCCGCCGCGTGGCGATCTGCGCGTCACCGTGACGGGAAAGCTCGAACGCGAAGAGTTCACCGTCGAGAACCTCCACTTCCAGTCGCTGCCCGGACTCTACGTCACCGCGAATCTTTATTTGCCGAAGAACCTGTCGAAGCCCGCGCCCACCATCCTCTACCTCAACGGCCACGGCGGCGTCAGTTCCAACGGAGTCAGCTACGGCAACAAGGCGCTGTATCAACACTACGGCGCGTGGTTCGCGCGCAGCGGCTACGTCTGCCTGGTCGTGGACACGTTGCAGCTCGGCGAGATTCTCGGACTTCATCACGGCACGTATCGCGAGGGAATGTGGTGGTGGAACAGCCGCGGCTATTCGCCTGCGGGAGTCGAGGCGTGGAACTGCATTCGTGCGCTGGATTATCTGAGCACGCGACCTGAAGTAGACACGAATCGCTTCGGCGCCACGGGCCGTTCCGGTGGCGGTGCCTATAGCTGGTGGATTACCGCGATTGATGATCGCATCAAGGCCGTCGCTCCGACCGCAGGCATCACCGATCTGCACGACCACGTCATCGACGGAACGGTGGAAGGGCATTGCGATTGCATGTTCACCGTGAACACGCGGCGCTGGGACTACGCGCAAATCGCCGCGCTGGTGGCGCCGAGGCCATTGCTCATCGTGAACACGGATGCCGACACGATCTTCCCGCTCGATGGCGTGGTGCGCTTGCATGCCCAGACCCGGCGCATCTACGAACTCTTCGGTGCGTCAACGAACCTTGGTCTCGTGATCGCGCCCGGCCCGCACAAGGACACGCAGGATTTGCAGGTGCCGGTGTTCCGCTGGTTCAATGCGCATTTGAAGGGCGGAGATCCGATCGTCGACCTTTCGGCGACAGGACCGTTTTCGCCGCAGGAACTGAAAGTCTTCCGAACGCTTCCGGCTGACGCCGTGAATACGAATATCCATGCCACGTTCGTGCCGAAGGCCGCCGCCGTGCCCGTTCCTACGAGTCGAGCGGAATGGTCGGCGCTCGCCGCGCGCTGGAAGCAGGAGTTGCTTGAACGCAGCTTCGCCGGCTGGCCGACCGAATCCGCACCTTTGCTCGCTGAACGAAAGTTCACCCGCTCGGTCGCAGGGCTGACGTTGGAGGGATTCGATTTCAACAGCGAACCGACGATGCGGCTGCGGCTGTATGTGCTCAGCAAGACGAGCAGCCCGCCCGCTAAGAAGACGTCGTTTCGAGTTCTTGACGACGTTCAATGGAGTCAGGAACTCGCGCAGTTGCGGAGCGTCTTTGGCGATGCGCTGGCGGAAGAATCGTCCCTGCTCGCGAGCTCGAGTCCCGTGCTTTCCGCTGACGCGCAGAAAGCGTTGCGGAAGTTGACGGCAGACGACGTCGCGGTTGTGTTCTTCGCGCCGCGGGGCATCGGGCTGAACGCGTGGAGCGCGGACCAGCGTCGCGTCGTGCAGATTCGCCGGCGCTTTATGCTGCTGGGGCAAACGCTGGACTCGATGCGCGTCTGGGATGTTCGGCAGGCGAGCCGGGCGATACGATTGGTGCCAGCGTTGAGTTCCTCGGAGTTGAGCCTTGTGGCTTCCGGCGTGATGGCCGTCAACGCCGCGTGCGCCGCGGTGTTTGAGGATTCAGTGAAGCGACTGGATCTCGTCCGACCGACCGTATCGTTCGAGCAGGGGCCGGATTATTTGAACGTGCTGCGGGTGCTCGACGTTCCGCAGCTGCTGGCGGTCGCGGAGGAGCGTTGTGTGGTGAATGTCGCCTCGGACGATGCGACGGCATGGGACTATCCTGCGAGAGTTTCTGCTCTGGCCGGCGGGCGGGGACGGTTCGAATGGCGGGCGGTTACCCGGCGTTGATCGACTACTGGTCGAAGGTGATGCGGGCGCGCTTGGACTTCAGCAGATAAGGAATCCAGATCGTCGCATTGCCGAGCGTCATGATCAGGGCCCAGAACTGAGAAGCCTGCGCGTCGTTCGGGATGTGCGGAACGTAGTTGACCTGCCACAGGCGCATGGCCGACAGGATGACGAGAAAAACAAGAGTGCCGACTGTAAACGGGCGAAAAGCTCGCCGTCGCTGGAGAAAGAGCGAGAGCAGAACTGGGAAGAACACGATGACGAAGAGATTCGTGCCCCAGTCGAGAGTGAGCAGAAGCGCCCAGCCAGGATGGTAGGCGGGCTGTCCCGGCGTGGTGTAGGCGGCCCAGACTTTCCCTTCGGCGATGAGTGGAATGTCAGCGACGGCCTGAACCACGGCGGACACGAGAGTCACACCGATCAGGACGGCGAGAGCGATCAACCAGCCGCCGAGTCCGCGAACCATCTGCGTTTCACTCGCGCCCGCCTTCGCCTGGGCGTCGCGCTGTTTCTGCGTCCGTCCGTAGCCGTAAAGGGCGAAACCCGTCCCTACCAGCGCCAGCCGAAGGATCGCGGCCGAGGGAAGGGTCGATGGAGTGAAGAGAGACATCAGCCCTGTGAGGCAAAGCAGCCAGGCGCCGACCGCCATGGCGACATCTGCGGAGACGACTCCGAAAAGTTTGGTGGCAGCAGTTCCTCGTGGGCCGCCTTCAAGCTGAGGCTCGTGATTCATGGCACTTCATCATCCTGTGGATGGGTTCTCGTGTCTCCAATGGAGACAGACTTCCCCACTTCATCGGAGTGGATGATGAGAGCTTTAACCGTATTTTGTCGGGAAGCGGAGGCGGATTCTACTTCGCGTAGCCGGCCAAGGGCTTGCCGTCGGCGCCGAGTTTACCGCAGGACCACAGGATTCCGCGGGTCACGAGGTCGAGATAACGGGGATCGCCCACCGTGCCGTTGTTGTGCCCGAGCGTGGTGCTGAAGACCTTGCCCTTGCCATACTCGTTCGCCCAGGCCACGACGACATCCTCGGTTTTCTCCGTGCCGTCCTTGCGCTTCACCACCTGTTTGCCGCGCGCGAGTGGATGGGCGGTGGGGAAGATTTTGATGTTGTTGTAAAGCTCCTCGTTGATCGTCGTCCAGTCTTCGAGACCGCGCGTAATGCCGTGATCCTTGTCGACGAAGTTGATGGAGATCGGCAGCTGCGGGCCGTGGCCGGTAGATTGGATGCCGACGAACTGGAACCAGTCATCCGTGCCCGTCCGGTAGCAATGCATCGCGCAGTGCAGATTCACCGCGCCGACGCCGCCCTTGTGCGCGTTGAGAATGTTCTGCACGTACGGCATGTCCTTCACATCCGCGGAGCATTCGTCGTGAATGACCGCGTCGTAGCCCGTGGCCCAGTCGGCCTTTTCATACATCTCGAATCGCGCCTTGGTGCTCTTGTCCTCGCTGTGAACCTGCGTGACCTCCACGTTCGCGCGTTTCTCAATGCCTTCCTTCAAAAGATCCTTCTGCTTGCCATAATCATGGCAGCAACCGCCGGTGATGAGCAGCACGCGCAACGGCTTGGTGGCGGCGAGTGCGGACGACGGCAGGAGAACCGCTCCGGTCAGGAGCACGAGGAAAAGGCTGATGGCTTTCATTGAGTGATTGATGTCGCAATTGAACGAATAATCCGACGCCATGGCCAGCCGGGAATTCAAGCTGGCTGGCCAGCCGAAGCGCCGAACCATGCGCCATGCAGAAAAAGCGTTGCCTCAAAGCGCCCGCTTCTCCACATTATGGCCGCTCGGTGGAGAGATGGCTGAGTGGTTTAAGGCACACGCCTGGAAAATGTTCCTACCCCGTTTGCTAGCTTTAGCACCTCTTGATTGCCCTTATTTTTCGGGACTTTTCTCACTTTAGCCTTTAGCTGCTTTTAGCCATTTTGGGCTCCATAAAACGCAAACAGTATCAGATGGCAGTATCAAATCTAACCTCGAAAGAATTGGAGTCGCTCTTCGAGTCGGGATGCCCAAATCTGAAGAATCGCTTCCAAGATCCAAGATACGTCTGGGCATTCAAATTAGACCACGATTTCCACAGGGCGGTAATTCGCCCCTCCCGGTACGTCTTGCTGCGTTCCTTGAGTGAATGATCACCCTCTGACTCGTTCACGGCAGGGTAGATTTGTCATGCATCAGCGAAAGTCATTCTCCCAATTGCGCGAGCAGGTTCCGCTCATCTTAAATGCCCGCAGCTCTGCGCGTAACGAGATGCCTCCCGCACAGAAGACTTCGTTTGGCGCAGGCTGCGAGCAAGATTGATCTCCTATGAAAGGCCAGTTTCATACGGACTGTTTTCAACAGGGTATGGAATGAGTGGCACGTCAGTATGGTGACCCCAGTCCGAGTTGTGATGTCCGTAATTGAATTACGGGATTGTGGACGAATACGACCTTCCATGGAGCTGTCGACTCCAGCAGGTCTTCTCCAACGAAGGACGGGTCCGGCGTCGAACGAATACCAGCGATTCGTGCCCAGCATCGGGAAGTAGGCGAGATAGTTCTTCAAGTCCTCCTCGTGATTGCCCGGCACTGAAAGAATGGCATTCACCATCACGCCATTGGTGAGACGAGCGACGACATTCGTACGCCGGAATGAAGACACACCCTTCAATCTCCGGGGTGGGATTAGGCCGAGGCACTGGTCCAGGCAAGCCTCGCAACCGAAGTAAACCGCGCCCGGATGATTGATGGGGGACTCCCACATCCCGGTCATCGTGTCGGAGCCGGGCGCCTGAAGATATGGTCCTTTGGAAATAGGCGGCGAAGGCTTGGGCTGCAATGTAGCGCAGGGCCATATCAGTGCCACCGTTAATCCCGCTACACCCAGCGTCAACGGCAGAGAGACCGAGTTACGATGTGTGTGCATGGAAGGATTTGGGCGCATGCGCCAGTCTTGGCTCTACACGCTCGCCAGTTCGGGTTCCGAGGGATTCGGGATGTTTGATCCGAGCGGTGGCGGAGGCGGCGTCATTTGCGCCAGCGCGGTCGTGAAGGCGCTCATGTCTTTGATCACGTCGCCGATGAGGCAGTCGATGAGCGCGGCGCGATGCTCGGGGAAGCGTTCGGCGAATTTCGGGAAGCTGAAGTTCGGATCATAGAAGGCGTGGATGAGTCGGCGCACGACATCGACTCCTTTCCACAGCGCCGGTTCGAAGGCGCCCAATCGCGCGGCGGAAACGTCGTTGTTTTTCAAGGCGTCGTCGATGCACTGCGCGGCGAGTTCAGCCGACCCCAGCGCGAGGTAAAGACCGGACGAGTAAATCGGATCGAGGAACGCACGGGCGTCGCCGATCATCACCCAGCCGTCTCCGCAGGTCTGGAGGTTCAGGTAGGCGAGATGACGTGAGCCGCGCACCGGTCCCACGCGCGTGGCGGCGGAGAGCCGGTCAGCCAATGGGGCGCACTTGGCGACTTCGCGGGTGAACGCGGCTTCCATGTCGTCGGACTCGGAGAACACGTATTCCGGATCAGCCACAATGCCGACGCTGACCATGTCGTCGGGCAACGGGATGTACCAGAACCAGCCGCCACCAGGGATGAGGAACATGGTGGTCTCTCCAGCGTCAATGCCGGGCAGTCGCTTGCCGCCGCGAAAGTAACCCCACGCCGAAGCTTTCCGGAGTTCAGGCAACGGACTGCGCAGGCCGAGTTGACGGCCAATGATGCAAGCACGGCCTGAGGCATCCACGACCACTTTGGATCGCACTTCGGCGCGCGTCCCGTCTGCTGAAACAGTCTGGACGCCCACCGCGCGGGCATCCTCGAACAACACCTTTTCGATGGAGGTTTGCTCGTGAACCTCGACGCCGCCGGCGCGTGCATGATCGAGCATCATCGCGTCGAACTGGCTGCGTTCGACCTGCCAGGTGCGCGCGCGTTCGCCGGGAATGGTCTCGGAGAAATAGAACGGCACGGACTCCTTCCCACCGTGCGACACGAAGCGCACGCTGTGCTTCACGGGGAAGGCGGACGCGCGCAATTGCGGCAGCAGGCCGAGGCGGTCGAAGATGCCATGTGTGTGCGGGATGAGCGATTCGCCAATGTGGTAGCGCGGGAATTTCGCCTGCTCGAAGATGACGCAACGATGACCGGCGCGGGCGAGAAACGTGGCTAGGGCTGCGCCGCCGGGACCGCCGCCGATGACGGCGACATCGCAGTTCGTAATGGATCGGGACGATGGATTTGTGTTCATGGGATGGATGCGGATTGAGTTTCAGGTGTAACGGACATCTTGAAATCGGGAGTCGTAAAAGCGCGGCAGCAGGCGGTCCACGCGCAGCAAACCCCGGCGTGTCAATCGCACGGCCTCATCGGACACTGTGAGCCAGCCTTCGTTGGCGAACATACGCAGCGTGGCGTAGAACTGGACCACGGTGTTCAGGCCGAACCGCTCATGAAAAAGTGCGATGGGGACTTCGCCGAGTTTGAGCTGGAGGACGAACTCGCGCACGAACTGGTCGTGAGCCGAGAGTTTGCAGGCGCGCTTGACCGGCAATTCACCCCGTTCCACGGCGGCTTCGTATTGATCGAATGTGACTTGGTTCTGAGAATGAACGCCGCCAAAATAACCGAACGCCGCCACGCCCAGTCCAAGCATGTCCGCGCCGCGCCAGAGGTAATCCTGATAAAGGAAACGGTGACGCTGCGGATCTTTCACCGCGTTGTAGGCGCTCACGACGGTGTAGCCAGCGCGCTCCAGTTCGCGGAAACCTTCGTCAAGCCGGGCGCGTTTGATGTTCCACGAAAGAGGTGGCGCGGGCAGCGCGCCCGACGTCAGGTCGCGATAGAGCTGCGTGTTGTGTGGAATCTCGGTCTGGTAAATCGTGATGCTGTCCGGCCCCAACTCGATGACCCGCCGGACGGACTCGCGCCATTTCTCCTCTGTCTCGCCGAGCAGGCCGCACATCAAATCCAGGTTCACCCAGCCAAAATCCGCCTCCCGGATCATCGAGTAGGCGCGCGAGACATCCTCCGCCAGATGCACGCGACCGTTGAGCTTGAGCAGCTCGTTATCGAAACTCTGGACGCCCATGCTCACGCGCGTTACGCCCATTTCCCGCAACGATTCCAGGAACTCACGGCGCACGGATCTCGGCGCGCACTCGAAGGTGACTTCCTCGATGTTGTCCCATGCCAACGCACGGCGCAGCCCGTCTCCCAATCGACGGACTTGCGTGGAACTGAGCGTGGACGGTGTCCCGCCGCCGAAATACGCGAAAGAAACGGGGCGACCCTTCACGCCGGGTTGTGTGGCGTAAACCTCCATCTCCCGCACCACCGCATCCAGGTAGCGATCCACCACTGCCGCCGGCTGCGCGATGTATGAGAGATAGTAGCAGTAGTCGCATTTCTTCTGACAGAAGGGGAGATGGACATAGAGGCCGAGAGGCGCGGCCGGCGCGGGTTGTGCGAGAGCTTCGTGCAACGCGGGAACCTGCGCCGAATCCCAAGCCGAGAACGGCGGATAAGCCGCGACGAAATAATTTCCCGCCACGGGTTCGTCAATCGGCGCAGTGAGTGTCGGCACAGGCACATTCACGGGTGCGGAAGCGATCATGTCACTGTTAATACGCCTACGTAGCATCTGCGGCGTTGACTCAGGTCAAGGCTCTGCGCGGAAAGTGCGTGACCGAAGCAGCATCGCTCTGGGACGGAAAACAATTCGACCCGCGTTGGAATCGGTCTCAGAAATCCAGCTGAACTCCTCTCAATGCAAAGTGAAACCTGCCTTGGTGTCGAACAGCACCACGCGATTCCGGTTTTCCTGAAACTCGACCGTCTCGTTCCATTGCTTGGTCCATTGATTGGTGTCGGCGGTGTCGGCGAGTTCGACCCGGACCTGATGGGAGCCGGGAGATTGAGGCAGGCGCACTACGGCGATGCTGGGACCATCCTTCGAGAGGCCCTTGGGTTGGAAGGATTGATCATACACGACCTGGCCGTCCACCTGGACGCGCAGACGCACCGGTACTCGCTCGCGGGTTACATTCACCTGGGCGCGCATGTGTGGAAGGCGCTTGGCCAGTTCTTCCTTGGACAGCTTTCGCGCCTCGATGAGCGCACCGCTGTGGTTGAAGGACACGACCAACTCGGGCGCGGGCGAATGCGGCGTGCGGTACGGCAGATTGCTGAAGGCGAAGGTCACTGCGCACAGCCCGACCGTCACCGCGATGGCGGCGGCGATCTTCGGAACCAGCTTGCGCGGCGTCCTGGCGGGAAGTGTCGCCGATGTCTGCTGGAACTCACGTGCCACCTTCAGCAACTCAGCGCGGCGGGTGCGGTCGAACTGAACGAAGCGGACGCGCGACGGATCGGCCTTGGCCGGGTCGAATCTTGGTTCGCGGCGGCCAACCATGCGCTGGCCAAACCACTTCATACCTTCGCGCGCCACCGGGTCACCCTCGCCGCAGCCGACGACGAGCACGCCGCCGGCTCCGCGTTGCAAGGTGCGTTCGAGAATCACCGCGCTCACCCATCCGATGCACGGGACGGTTTGCACACGATAGCCGGGCAGTTCGGCGGAGTTGCCATCGGCATCCGCGCGCAGCGCGGCGCTCGACGATTCGGCGCAGCAGAAGGCCACGAACGGTTTCACACCGCGCGCTTTCTGCGCGTCGATCCAGACGTGAATGCCCTTCTCGACCTCGCGGCTGTTCAGCGCGGGCAGATTGATGGCCTGGGAATCACACGAGCCGGTGCAGATGCCGCAGCTCACGCACAGGTCGGGGTTCACGTAGGATTGCACGGCGAACTTCTTTCCGTCTTCGCGCGGCACCATGGTGATGGCGTTGAAGGGGCAATCCTGCGCGCAGATCGTGCAGCCCATGCAGCGCGGCACATCCACCTGGGCTTTCCATTGCACCATGAGCCGTCGCTTCGCCATCCACCAAGGCACGGTCAGCGCCCCGAGGCCGATGCCTAGGAACACCGCCCAGAGCAATCCGCCGCTCAGACGATCCGTCAGCAGTAAGGGCCAGAGATACCACCAATCGATGCTGAACTTCTGTGCCTTCACGGTCATGAGCGCAGGGCTGGCGCTGAAGGCGGGCAGCAGCGCGGAGAGCACAACGAGCGAGCCGACCAGCCAGAGCGTCATTGCCCGGCCGGCGAGAAATTTCGCGCGGTTCACCCGCATGAGATGCATCCAGATGCCAATGCCGACGGCCAGCGGCGCGAGCATGTGGACGAAGAAGATCACAAAGAACAAAAGCGACGGCATGCTTTGATCGGTGAGAAAGGAGCGGGAGAGCGGCTCGGCGAAAATCGGCAGCCGGTCGATGAAACGCGCGGTGCCAAGAGCGGCGTGTTGTCCGCGCACGTCCCAGACGAGCCAGTAGCCGGTCCAGCCGATAAACCAGAGCAGGGAGAGCAACAGCAGGCCGGTGGTCCACGCCAGCCAGCGCGGGCCGGTGAACCGGCGCTGACAGATGATGCGGAGCGCGTGGAGCAAAACGAAGAAAAGGCAGCCATCCGAACTGTAGCGATGGATCGAGCGCATCATCTGGCCGAGCCACGAGGACTGGCGGATTGTTTCCAGTGATTCGTAGGCGTGATGGACGCTCGGCGAATACCAGATCAGCAGCACGATGCCGGAGATGACGGCGATGATGAGCGAGGTGTTCGCCATCGCGCCGAGCTGGCTGAATGGATTGAGTGTGGGCGGGATGAACTTCTCAATCAACCGGTCAAGGTAGAGCCAGCCGTTCTCCAGTTGCCGTAGCAGACCTTCGGCCCGTGGGGCGGGCGGAGATTCATCCTTCAGTTCAACGCTCGCCATCACGCCTTCCTTTGTCCTGCAGTCACGATGATTTCTCCGCGAGCAACACCCGCAGGGCGGAGCTGAGCCACGAGGATTCGTTTTGGCTCAACGAAAGCCGGTAGGCGATGCGATTTTCGCGGTCGAGGAGGAAGAACAGATTCGAGTGCATGATCTGGCCACTCTTCTCGTCGCGGGTGCGGGCCACGCTGAGCTTGTCGAGCAGCGCGTTCATCTCGGACGGGACACCGTTCACGAAATGGAACTGCGACTTCATCCCATACATTTTCGCGGTCATGGCACGCAGCTCGCGCGTGTCGGTCTCCGGGTTGAGGGAAAAAGCCACCACTGCCAGATCGTCGCGCTCGGCGGGAGTCAGTTCGTCGAGCACGGTGCGGACTTTCGTCAGCAGCATCGGGCAGGTGGTGGTGCAGGTGGAATAGACGGCGGTGACCAGCACAACGCGGCCTTTGAAGTCGGAGAGCGAGACGGCATGGCCATCCTGGTTGGTGAGCGTGAAGCTTGGCATGACCAGCGCGCTGCGCAGGTTGACGGCGGGAAATGGCAGTTCCTTCGGCGTTGCTTGCGCACGGCCCAGACCCATCAGGCTGACGCCGATCAAACTCACCAGCAGCAGCGCGCAGGCGGCAACCTGTGCGTAAGCCCGGCGTCTTGTCTGCCACAGCTCGCGCAGCGGCGTGCGCCAGAGGAAGAAGAAGATCGCCTGGAGCGGCAGCGGTTCGCTGAGCATGACCCAGACAGAACTCATCTCCATCCATCCGCTTTTCGGATCGAGCTTGAAGCAGCGCATCCGGAAGTCTTCGAGGAACTCGCCCCACGCTCCACCGTTGGGCGGCATGAACGCCATCACGGCGATGAAGATCTGATAGAAGACCAGCGCACAGATCGCAAAGGCCGGAAAGCGGCCGCCCGAGAGGAACCTGGTCGCTCCTGCCACGAAGCGGTTCGCTGGCGGTGCGGTAATGGTGCTGGTCATAAGTTTGTCTCCATCGCCATCAACACTTCTTCAGCGCACGGGCCACACATCCGCCAGCGCCTTCCAGTTCGCGAAGTAGTAAACCGCAAAGCTCAACAGGAAGATGAGCGCGAGCACCATGGTGCCTTGCGTCGGATGCGCTTCCACTAACGCCATCGCTGGAGCAACGGAGCCAGACGGAACGCCGGCCGGTGCGTGCTCGTGTTCTTCCCGGCCCAATTGCTTGGGTGTGCCCCAGTTCTCCATCGGTTTGCCCACGATGGAGCGTCCGAAGATCAAAGTGCCCACCGTCAGCAGGATGAACAGCAGCAGGCCGAGGAAGGCCAGAACACCGCCGATGCCAACCGCCGCGAGGAACAAGTGCGCCGCCGGACCGTAGATCGATCCCGCCGCCTCGATGTCCCAACTTCGTCGTGAAACACCCATCGAGCCTGCGAACGACATGCCCATGGCCATGACCGTGATGCCAATGCCGAACAGGTATGGCTGAAGTCGTGCCAGCGGCTTGAAGATGTATTCGCGCTGGAACAGGAGCGGCACGACGTAAAAGGCGAGGCCCATGAAGGCCAGCGTCGTTCCGCCCACCACCGTGACATGGAAGTGGCCGGGGATGCGCAGCGTGTTGTGGGCGATAATGTTGATCTGCTGCGTCCCGAGCGTGACGCCGGTGATGCCGCCGCCGAAGCCGAAGATGACGAGCGAGAGGAAGAACGCGGAGAAGCCGGGGTTCCGCCACGGCGCGTTGGTGAGCCAGCCGAACAGGCCTTTCACGTAGCCCTTGTGGCGCATGGCCACTTCGATTGAGGCGGGAACGGTGAAGCCGTGAATCATCGACGCCAGCACCGCGAGATACATCGCGTAAGAGGTGTTCCAAATTTTCCAGCCCGCACTGATGGCTGGATCGACGAGCAGATGGTGCGCGGAGGCGAGGTTGATGAAGAAGATGTAGAGCAGGAAGGCGCCGCGGCAGACGGTTTCATTGAGCGGCTTCGCGCCGGTGGTGAGCGCGCCGAGGAGATACCAGACGGAGACCATGGCGCAGACGTTGACCTGTTGCGACATGTGGCCGAGGCCCCACCACGTCATGCGATACCAGATCGGATCGGGCTGCCCGATCCAGCCCGCTGAATGCAGGAACGTCGGGATCATGACAATCGCGCCGTGCAGCAGCGTGACCACGGCGATGATGGCGGCGGCGGTCGCGCCGAAGACGACCAGCGGCACCGAGCCTTGATAGGTTTTCTCCTTCTTCGCTTTGTAGAGCGTGGCGAAGTAGTTGAACACGGCGATGAGCGTGCCCACGGCGACGAGAATGATGCCGAGATAAAACGCCGGGTGCGCGAGCAGCGGCAGGTAGGAGGTCATCATCACATCGGCTTTACCGACGAAGATCGTCACATCCACCATCACCGCGCCCACGAGCATCATGATCAACGAAACCCAGGCGGTCTTGACGGAGAACAGCTTCACGTTGAGCAGCGACGTGGCGGCGAAGTAGAGAATCGCCACCTCGAAGAAAAGGATCCAGAAGATCAGCATGTTCAGCCCATGCAGGGTGAGGATGCGATAGAACCAGTCGACGGGGAGCAGATGCACGGTCTGCCAGCGGGTCAGCGCCAGCAGCAGGGCGCCGATGCCGCCGATCAGCAGGAACACGACGCCCAGCACGGCGTTGCATTTGATGAAGAATTCCGCGTCCAGACAGACCGGCAGGCCGGTGGTGGCGCAGGTGCGTTTACCAGTAGAATTGTTGCTCATGGGTGAGGTTCCTTATTCAACGATGATTTTTCCGACCATGTTCTGGTGGCCGATGCCGCAGAATTCGTTGCAGACAATCGGGTAGGTGCCCGGCGCCTGGGGCTTGATGGTGAGGACGTGGTCGTAGCCGGGAACGACCTGAAAGTTCATGTTCATGGGCAGCAACGAAAAGCCGTGCTGAAAATCGACCGACGAGATGTGCAGCCGGTAGGTTTCGCCGGCGCGCAGCTTGAGGATGGGGAACCACGCGAACTGCTTGGCGATCAGATAGACTTCGCCCGGCGGCGCGGGCACGACGGGTGAGATGCCGTCGTCGAGCAGCGACTCGGTGCCGGTGTTGGCGAGAATGAATTTCTCCGTGCGCTTGATGAAGTCGTCGGGCTTCACCGAATACGATTCACCGGAGCTGTTCTGTTTCCCCTTGAAGTGCCAGTAGGGCATCATCAGGGACATGACCATGCACCAACAGAGCGCCAGGCCGATCCAGATGCGCTCGTTGCCGGTGGGCGCGTGGAACCAGTCCGGCGCCGGACATTCAATGCTGCTGCGAGAGGGTAGGCTCATGGTTGATCCTTGGTGTCGCGGTTATGGGAGTGTGGCCGGTTTGACGAACAGGATCTCGATCCAGCCCCACACCGTGTAGGAGAGAAACGGGATCAGGATGCCCAGCGCCAGCAGCAGCCAGGTGTTGTCCATCAGTTTTTGGATGGGATGTTTTTTATCTGGTTCGCTCATGTGTTGCTCCTAGCTAGGGATTCTAGTTTGAGTTTGGAAATGTCAGAGGAAGTTCGCGACCGTCCCGCCCGCACCATCAGCAGCAGGAACAACAATCCGCCCGCCACGGCGATCAGGCCGCCGAAGCCCATCACGCCCAGGCCGACCAATTCGCCGACGGACCGGATGTGTTGCTCGGTGGCGTAAGCTTTGCGACTCAGGCCGTGCATGCCGCCGAGTCCAAATCCGATGGCGAAGATCACCTGCCCAAAGCCAAAGAGACAAAGTTGCCACGGAATCAACCGCGTCAGCCGTGTGCCCGGCAGCGTGAAGCCGAGCGGCTTGAGCAGCAGGTAGGCGACGGTCATGAACGCCACCGTCACCGCGCCAATCGAAGCGTGATAGTGGGCCGGGATCATGGTGTTGGAGTTGCGAATGACGGAGCCCATGAGGAAACCGGTGATCGTCAGCGCCGCGCTGGCGGCGAAGCCAACCAGTCGTGGATCGCGCAAGTCTGCTTTGCCGATGGATCCGTACCGCCACGCCTGCCGGAGACGGCGCAGGCAAATCGTCAGGATGATCAACACGACTGGCGCGATGCCGAATTGCATGAGCCGCGTGAATCCAAGGCGATAGGTCGAGCCCGTCGTTCCGTTCAAAGTGAGCAGCGGACCGATCAAATGCGGCGCGAGCAGCAGCGCGAACAGGACGCGCGCGGTTCCGGGAGATAGCACGGCGGACTTCAACAACGACGAGAGCAACAGGAGCCACACCGCGAGCATCGCCGCCACGTTCGCCACTTGAAGCACATGCCCGCCGCCCCAGAACACCAGTTCGTAGTAAACCTTCGCGTCCAACTCGCGTGGTGTCGTTGCCCATGACACGAAGAAGGTCGTCATGGCCACGAGGTATGCCAGAGCGGTTGTCTTCAACGCCGTTGCGACGTCCGGAGTGACGCGAAAAGGTTCCCACACGGAGGCGGGCGCGTGCTTCGAAACTTCCATCGGACGGGCGAACAGGCGCTCGTTGATGAAGCACAGCAGCAGTCCGCCGAAGAACAAGGTGACGCCCGCGACGTACACCGGGTTATCGATCACCGGCACGTAGTTCGCCAGCACCGGCGCCGTGCGCGGAATCAATGTGCCGCCCATCATCGCAAGCACTCCGACGCAAGCGATGGCAAAGCCCGCCCGATACGCCGCGTGGCTCGAACGATCTCCGGGCAACAACGAATAGAGCGCCGCCGCGAACGAGAAGAACCAGACGATGAGCGCGAGATCGACATGCAGGACTAGGCAGCGCTTGAAGAACATGGGGTCGCTCACCCACGAGGAGAAGATCGGCATCCGGCCGATCATCAGCAGCAGCGAGAGACACCCGGCGATCAGCAGGCTCCCGATCGCGAGTCCCAGCGCGCGACGCGTCAGGGAATAATCCACTGAAAGCGTCCGCAGCTCTTGTCCATCGCGTGCCATCTCAGCGAGAGGCGAGAGCGTTGCTCCGCTGGAGTGATCCGCTGCGAGGGGCTTCCGGTTAGTTTGGCTGCCGATCATTCGAAGTTCTTTCTTGGAGCGCACACTAGCGGCGGGCGGGCGGTGTGACTTTGACCGGCGTCAAGAAACCAGGGCCAACCGCCGACTGCTTTGACTTGGATCAATTTCGACCTGCCCCAAGCGGCCTGAAGAGTGGTGGTGAAGCCTGACTTCTCACAGCGGCGGACGGTAAATCCAACACGAACGGAGCATCGCAACCTTTGACACTGGTCAATTCTCGCTGACCGCATGTCGGGCAGTCTGAACAGCAGTGAAAGCCACGAAACTTCATGACCTGCGGGTGCATTGTGATCGCGAAGAGCTTCGTGAGGAGAATCTGTGCCTGAGAACAAGCTCCGTCCTTTACCTGCTCCTGACCGCGCTGATTCTTCCGGGTTTCCTCGCTAATGCTGTCGCGGTTCCGCGCCTTCTGGTTTACCAGAAGAACGGCAAGGGATTCGTGCATGACAATCTGGCAGCCAGCGCGGCGGCGATCCGGGAACTGGGAACTCAGAACGGATTCGGCGTGGAGGTCTCAACCAACCCGGCGGTGTTCACGGATGGAAACCTGAAGCAATATCGTGCGCTCGTCTTCGCCAACTCGAACAACGAGGCATTTGACAATGAGGAGCAGCGTGCAGCCTTCCAGCGTTACCTCCGGGGCGGCGGTGGTTTCATGGGCATCCATTCCTCCACCGGCTCGGAACGGCAGTGGGATTACTTCCGACAGCTTCAAGGGGCGAAGTTCCTCCGTCATTCGCCGCTGCAAAAGTTCACGGTCAACGTCGTCGATTCAAAACATCCGTCCACGGCACATCTCGCGGCCACGTGGAAATGGGAGGACGAATGTTACTTCTTCACGAACCTGAATCCGGGCATCCGGGTGCTGCTGGCGGCGGACACGACGACATTGAAGGACGCGAAGCTCACGACGGCACCTGGAGAGAAGTCGCACGGAGTTTTCCCGCTGGCCTGGTGCCACGAGTTCGATGGCGGGCGGGTCTTCTACACTTCGCTCGGACACAAAATCGCATACTACTCCGACCCCGTCTTCCGTCGCCATCTCCTCGGCGGCATCCGCTGGGTGATGGGGGAAACGAACACAACAAATACGAACCCGAACCGGCCATGAATTCACACCGCTCGAACTTTAGCCGCCGTCAGTTTCTCAAGCTCGCTGGCGCATCTGCCGCCGTGATTGGTTTCCCCACCATCATCCCGGCGCAGGCGCTCGGGGCCGGAGCGCCGAGCAAGGTGATTCAGATCGCGCAGATTGGTTGCGGAAGAATCGCGAATGACATGGACGTGCCCGGCGTGCTGAAGCATCCGCAGCGCGCACGCATCGTGGCAGTGGCGGACTTTGATTCAAAGCGCGCGGAGCTGGCCCGGCGGAAGATCGAACAGTCGTACGAGAAATCTCTTTCGCAAACTGTGGCTGTGAAGACCTACGCAGATTACCGCGAAATCATCGCGCGCCCGGACATCGATGCGGTGATGATCAGCACGCCGGACCACTGGCACGCGCAGCCCGTGGTGGAGGCTGCGCTGGCGGGCAAAGACATCTACGTGCAGAAGCCGCTCAGCATGACGATCGCGGAAGGCCGACTGGTCAGCGACGTGGTGCGCACTCAGAAACGAGTCTTGCAGATCGGCTCACAGCAACGGTCCACGGAGCAGTTCCATCGCGCGTGCGAATTGGTCCGAAACGGCGTCATTGGCAAGCTCAAGTCCATCCAGATTGGACTGCCGATTGATCCGCCCGGTGGCAACGCGGCAGCGATACCCGTGCCCGCCAGTCTGAATTACGACGCATGGCTCGGCTGCACGCCGAAGGTTTCTTACACCGAGGACCGCGTGCATCCGCAGACGGACGATCCGAAGAAGCTTTTTGGTCGCCCTGGCTGGTTGCGTTTGAACGCCTACACTTGCGGTATGATTACGGGCTGGGGTTCACACCATGTGGACATCTCGCACTGGGGCATGGGTGCGGAATACTCCGGGCCGGTGGCGGTGGACGCCAAAGCCCAGTGGCCGGGGCGGGACAGCTTCTGGGACGTGCACGGCAAGTATTCGGTGAAGCTGACCTACGCCAATGGCGTGATCACCACCATCAGCGATGAGCTGCCGAACGGCGTGCGCTTCGAAGGCGAGAATGGCTGGATCTGGGTCACGCGAGGCGGGGCGAATTCAGCGAAGAGTCCCAACGCGAGCGATCCAAAGTTGCTGGCGGTTCCCGATGCGGAGCTGAAGACTAAACTCCATCGCAGCCCCAACTGGGATCACCATCTCGACTGGCTGGAAGCGATTCGCGAGCGGAAGGAGGCCACGACCAACGCGGAGACGGGTCATCGCTCCAACTCGGCCTGCCTCATCGCCTGGATTGGAATGAAGCTCGCCCGCCCACTCAAGTGGGATCCGGAGAAGGAACAGTTCAACGACGACGAAGCGAACGGGATGCTTCATCGACCCGAACGTGAACCGTACGGGGCGTTCAACGCGGCGAAGAAGGCCGGGTTCACGAGGTTCAAACCGCTGCCGGGCAGCCGCGCATGATGAATGCGGCAAACTCTTTCACTCGTTCGACGCGCCGCGAATTTCTTTGCACCCTCGGTTCCTGCACTGCAGCCATCGCCCTGCCCTACCCCGCCTCCGCCCAACCTTCGCTGAAAGTCAAAATCGCCAAGCTCGAAAGCTTTCCTATTCGCTACCCCATGGCGGGCCGGTTCAAATTTTTTGAAGGGCCGCCCGGAAGTCCTGCGGGCCGCCCCGCCGTGGTCGTGAAGATTACGGCGAACAACGGAGCGGTCGGTTGGGGCCAGTGCGTGCCGATTCCAAGGTGGAGTTACGAGACGCTGGAGACGGTTCACTCCACGCTCACGCGCCACCTCGCTCCGGAGTTGCTGGGGCGCGATCCGTTCGACGTCGAAGGCATCCACGCGGCAATGAACCGCGCCATCGCGCCGTCGTTCTCCACCGGCCAGCCAATGTGCAAAGCAGGCGTGGACCTCGCGCTGTTTGATCTCACGGGCAAACTGCTCAAGCAATCCGCCGCGCAACGCTGGAACAGGAAAGGCCGCGAGCGGCTCACTCTCAGTTGGACGCTGAATCCTCGCACGCTCGACGAAGTGGAGCCGCTCATCGCGCAAGGCCGGGCGCGCGGCTACCGGAACTTCAACGTCAAGGTCGCGCCCGACCCGAAGTTCGATCTGGAGCTATGCCGCCTCGTGAAGCGCCTCGTGCCCGATGGCTTTCTCTGGGCCGACGCCAACGGCGGCTACGATGAGGAAACTGCGTTCACCATCGCGCCCAAGCTCGCAGATATCGGCGTGCCTGTGCTCGAACAACCGCTCCCGGCCAACCGCCTCACCGGCTATCGCCGTCTCAAGAAGCAAGGCGCGCTGCCCATCATCATGGACGAAGGGATCGTGTCCTCGGTCGAGCTGGAGGAGTTCATCAAGCTCGAACTGCTCGACGGCGTGGCGATGAAGCCGGCGCGTTGCGGTGGCATTACCGAAGGTCGCCGTCAGATTGAAATCGTGCAGCGCGCAGGGTTGATGTTTCTCGGCAGCGGCCTGACCGACCCGGACATTTCACTGGCCGCCTCGATCGCACTCTATGGCGCCTACGATTTGAAATATCCCGCCGCGTTGAACGGCCCGCAGTTTCTCAGCGGCAGCATTCTCAAGCAGCCATTTGAAGTGAAAGACGGCGAACTCGCGGTGCCGACGGGTCACGGCCTCGGCGTCGAGGTGGACGAGGCGAAGCTGCGGGAGATGCTGGTGAAGAATATATGAAATTCAAAGCCCTCAACCTGTTGTTCGTCGTCGCCATTCTCCCCGCCGCGCGCCTGAACGCCGCCGACTCCTTCCGCTTCACCAACACGACCGACAAGTCGCTCGCCCTGTTTGAAGGCGCTCGTCCCGTGTTCGTTTACAATCACGGCGTAATCCAACCACCGGTTGGCGTGCCCGCCGACCGCGCTCGCAGCAGCTACATCCACCCGCTCTACGGACCCGATGGCGAAGTGCTCACGGATGATTTCCCGAAGGATCATTACCATCATCGCGGCTTGTTCTGGTCGTGGCCGCATGTCCGCATCGGCGACCAGCACTACGATCTCTGGATGCTCAAGGGCATTGAGCACCGCTTCGAGCGCTGGCTGGCGCGCGAGGCCGGCACGACGAACGCAACTCTCGGCGTGGAGAACGGCTGGTTCGTCGGCAACCGCAAAGTCATGCGCGAAGAAGTGTGGATTCGCACCGCACCATCGAGCCGCGACGAACGCGCTTTGGGTGTCGAACTGACCTGGACCCCGGTCAGCGAGCCGATCACGCTCGAAGGCGCGGAAGGCAAGAGTTACGGCGGATTGACCCTGCGTTTCGCACCGCGCACCAACACCGTGATCACGACGCCGCTCGGCCAGGGTGGAAAGGATCTCACCATCACCCGACTACCGTGGGCTGATCTCTCCGCGCGTTTCGCCGGACGCGAGCAAGCCAGCGGCGCCGCCATCTTCGTCGCGCCAGACCATCCGGATTATCCGCCGGAATGGCTCACCCGGCACTACGGCGTCCTCTGCCTCGGCTGGCCTGGCGTGAAGCCGAAAACCTTCCAGCCTGGCGAAACCATCCGCTGCCGCTATCGCGTGTGGATTCACCGCGGCCCGGCTTCGGTCGGGAGATTGAAGCAAGCTTATCAAGCCTACGAACAAGCCCGATGAACTCGATCTCACGCCGTCTCTTCCTCAAGACCACCACCGCAGCGACATGTTTGGTCAGCGCCGCGCCATTGATGCTTCCGCGCGCCTCGGCCGCCGTCGCGACCGAACAGTCCGCCGCAAAGCTCCCGCGCTGGCGCGGCTTCAATCTGCTCGAAAAATTCATCAGTCGTCGCGGGGGAAATCCGGCCTATCGCGAATCGGATTTTCAGATCATGCGCGAGTGGGGCTTCGACTTCGCGCGCCTGCCCATGTCGTATCACTGCTGGTCGGATCCGGACCCGGCGCGCTGGCTGAAGATGGACGAGACGGAACTTAAGCACATTGATCAGGCCGTCGAACTAGGGAAGAGGCGCGGCGTCCACATCAACCTCAACCTGCACCGCGCGCCCGGTTACTGCGTCAACCCGCCCAAGGAGCCGCTGGACCTCTGGAAGGACGCGGCGGCGCTCGACGCGTGCGCGGCGCATTGGGCGATGTTCGCGCGGCGCTACAAGGGTCTGCCCAATCGCGAAGTCAGCTTCGATCTGTTGAACGAGCCACCGGACATTCCCGCCGAAGCCTACGTGCGCGTGGTGAAACATCTCGTCGCTGCCATTCGCGCAGAAGATCCGCAGCGGCTCATCATCGCTGATGGCCTGCGCTGGGGACGCGATCCGGTCGAGGGAATCGTCGGCCTGGGCATCGGGCAAAGCACGCGCGGCTACGACCCGATGCGTGTGAGCCATCACAAGGCGAACTGGGTGAATGGCTCTGATAAATGGGCCGAGCCGACGTGGCCGTTGAAGGAAGGCGACAAGCCGGAGTGGAACAAGGACCGCCTTCGGCGTGAACGCATCGTGCCGTGGCAGGCATTGGAGAAACGCGGCGTGGGCGTGCATGTCGGCGAATGGGGCACGCACAACCGAACGCCGCACGCCGTCACGCTCGCCTGGATGCGTGACCAGCTTGAGCTTTGGAGGGAGGCTGGCTGGGGCTGGGCGCTATGGAACCTGCGCGGCAGCTTCGGTGTCCTCGACAGCGGGCGAACCGACGTGGCTTACGAAGAGTTTCGCGGCCACAAGCTCGACCGCGCGATGTTGAAAGTGCTTCAAGAGGGATGACGAGTTCGTGCCGGTTTCCGGCGAAAGCGCGAAGGTCCTTGACGCAGGTCAAACCTCTCCCGGCCGTCTTGGGATAAATAAGCATGGGCTGGTCAGGTGCCAGTTCTGCTTTATCCATGAGTCGTCATTCTGTTCGGCACGGTCGTCGTTTTGTCCTCGCTCTCCAGATCGCGGCGGCTTTGTTGCTGGCAGCGGGGCACGGCCCGCTTGCGGTCGGGGCGCAGCCATACGGTCTGGAGAACCGGCCTTCCGTCGGCCCGTTCCTGAACGGCGCGCTTCCATCCGATCCTGCCTCGTCTTTCCCGCCCACGCTTTCGCAGACCGGGGCGTTCAGCGACGTGGCCGCGTTGACGCCAGCCCTGGGCTTGATTCCCTTCGACGTGAACTCGCCGCTGTGGACAGACGGTGCGCTGAAGTGGCGCTGGATCGCCGTGCCTACGAATGCTCAGATCACCTTCGCGGAAGCCAGTCCATGGACGTTCCCGCCGGGCACAGTGCTGGTGAAACATTTTGAACTCGGCGTCAACGACACCAATCCCGCTATCCGCAAACGCATCGAGACGCGACTGCTCGTCGTGGGGAGCAACAGCGCGGTGTTCGGTGCGACCTATCGGTGGCGGGCTGACAATACTGACGCGGACCTTCTGTTCACCGGTCTCTCCGAAAACATCACGGTGCAAACCGCGACCGGCACGCGCAAGCAACGGTGGTCATACCCCAGCACGTACGAGTGCATGACGTGCCACAACGTCCCGGCGGGCCTGGTGCTCGGACCAAA
Organism: uncultured Bifidobacterium sp.; assembly: GCA_964491875.1. GTDB lineage: Bacteria > Verrucomicrobiota > Verrucomicrobiia > Limisphaerales > JADJPG01 > JADJPG01. Next base: position 203,299 of record CAZBIC010000002.1, on the reverse strand, counting down.
GACAGCGCAGCTCAATCGCGATTATCATTACGACGCGACGGGCATCACCTACAACCAGCTCCGGACATGGATTCATCTCGGGCTGCTCGCCAATCCGCCACCCGAAGCAAACCTTCCCGCGCTGCCGAAGATGGCAGGTCTGTCCGATTCATCGGCAACGTTGGAAGCGCGCGTGCGTTCCCACCTCGATTCCAACTGTTCGCATTGCCACCGTCCCGGCGGTCCGGCGCACGCCTCGTTCGACGCCCGTTACGAGACGCCGCTCGCGCAGCAAGGTCTGGTCAATGCCCGCGTGGCGCAATCGCTCGATCTCTGGAACCCACGTCTCGTCGCTCCCGGTGATTCGGAGCGCTCCATGATTCTCTCGCGACTCGCGCGGCTGGACAGTTTCAAGATGCCGCCGGTGGGCCGGAATGTAACCGACACCCAGGCCGTGGCGCTGGTGCGCGCGTGGATCGACGGGCTGCCGAGGGACGGCGGCCCGTATCGGCTGGTGGGCACGAGCGCCGATTGGAAATTCCTCGATGACAATTCCGCGCCCGACCCGGCATGGCGTCAGGCGGATTTCGACGACTCTTCGTGGCTGCCAGGCATGGCGGAACTCGGCTTCGGCGATGACGACGAGATGACCGTGATCGGAAATGGTTCTGTGGAGACGGCGTATTTTCGTCGCGTGTTCACGGTCACTGACGCCTCGCTCTACACCAACGTCTTGCTGCGTGTCCTGCGTGATGATGGCGCGCTGGTTTACCTGAACGGCGTCGAAGTGTTGCGGAGCAATCTGCCGCTGGGACCGCTGTCGCACGGGACGCTCGCGCTGACGAATGTCGAGGGCGATGCGGAGATCGAGTTCATTGAGGCATCCATCGCGCCGTCCGCGCTGGTCGAGGGCACGAACACGCTGGCGGTAGAGGTCCACCAAGCCAGCGGTGGAAGCCACGATCTAAGCTTCGATCTCGAATTGATCGGCTGGGTGCGTCCGGCGGCGCTGCTGGCTCCGCCGCGACTGGAGCTGCCGCTTCCGGAGCCGGGCGGGCCGTTCCGAGTGCGCCTGTTCGGATTCGACGGCCAGCCCTACGTCATCGAAGCCTCCAGCAATCTTAACGACTGGCTGCCGCGCTGGACGAACGCACCGGCCGGTGGCGTTCGGGAATTCACCGAGCCACTGGGGACGGAACCTTACCGCTTTTATCGGGCGCGACTGTGGCCTTGAAGGAGTCATCTATGAAATTATCACACAGAACCATTTCCACCTCGTGGCTCCGGCATGGGCGAATCATCGTGGCCGCCCTGTTCTCCACGGCGTCCAGCGTCGTTCAGGCGGCGGTTCCGGCGAACGACGATTTCGCCAGCCCCGCCCCGCTCTTCGGCGCCCATGGATCGGTGACTGGATCGAACATTGATGCGAGCAAGGACATCATCGAGCCGAATCACGCAGGCAATGCCGGAGGGCATTCGGTGTGGTACCGCTTTCATGCGAACTGCGGCGGGCGGATGCGGCTCGACCCGGCCGGCAGCTCCATTCCACTTGTGATCGGCATCTATCGTGGCGGAAGCCTCGGCAGCCTTAGTTCCGTGGCGTCCGCCGTGAACCAGCCTGTGGAGTTCAATCTCATTCCCGGCTCGATCTACCAGATTGCTGTCGATGGCCGAGACGGAGCCGTCGGTGATCTCGCGCTGCGCTGGGATCAATCGTTCCTGCCGGGCCGTGGACCGGACCTCGTGATTCTCACCAACTCAATTCAGCCGTCCGTGATCACCCGAACCTTCCAGCCAGGCGACTGCCAGATCGGCAACGGCTGCACCCAGGCCGGGACACGACAGTTGTTGAGGTTCGCGGTGGAGACGCTGAACCAAGGCGACGAGGATGTTGTGATTGGCTCCGCCATCGGCAGTCCGCTTTTTGAATACAATCCCTGCAACGAATACAACCAGTTCCGCTACTACGCGAAGTTCCGTCTGCTCGACGGCCAGGGACAGGCTGTGGCCACGAACGCGAAGTTTGGATTCTGCCTCGAGGACAGCCGGCGCCAATTTGCCACGGCCCCGGCAACGGCCAGATACAACTGCGGCTATCAGGGCTTGCAGGCCGGCTGGGCGGATATCTACAGCGCCAATCTCGCCTGCCAGTATGTCGATGTGACCGCTGTCCCGCCCGGCCAGTATGCGCTCGAAGTCCACATCAACCCGCTCAACCGCCTTGTGGAAATCAACTCCAACAACAACATCGCGATTCTCCCTGTTTACATCGATCCGCCTTGCACGAACCCGCCGCCCAACGACGCCTTCGCCAGCGCGACCGTGCTCAGCGGCGAAAGCGTTACCGTCCTCGGTGACACGCGGTGCGCCACAAAACAGGCGGGAGAAACCACCCACGCGAACAACAGCGGCGGCAATTCGATCTGGTACCGATGGACAGCACCCTACACGGGTCCGGCCACCGTCTCGCTGCTCGGTTCCTCCTTTGATACGCTGCTGGCGGTTTACCGGGGCGCAACCCTGGCGAGCCTCGGCACCACCATTGTCGATCACAACGACGACTTCGACACCGGCACCCTGCAAAGCCAGGTGAGCTTCAACGCCACCGCCGGAACCACATACCGAATCGCCGCCGATGGCTACAACGGTGGTGATGGTGCTGACTCTGGTCTGGCCGTGATGTCCATCAACCCCGCGCGCAACGACGCCTTCTCCAATGCCCTGACGCTCGTCGGCACCAATGGTTCCGTGCTTGGCTTCACGCGCCCGGCAACCCGTGAGACGGGCGAACCCAATCACGCAGGCAACCCCGGTGGACATTCCGTCTGGTTCCGCTGGGTCTCGCCTCAGAGCGGCTTGGTCACCTTCGATACGGCGGGCAGCCGCTTTGACACGCTACTCGCTGCTTACACTGGCGCGACGCTCGGAACTTTGTCTCCGTTGGGAGCGAACGTCGCGCCCTCCGGCACCGCATTGAGCCGCGTCACCTTCAACGTCGCGGCTGGAACCGTCTGCGCGCTGGCGGTGGATGGGCGGGATGGCACGTCCGGTTTGTTCCAGCTGAATTGGAGCATATCCGGCGGGCTAAGCGTCGTCCGGCTGGTGGATGGAAGAATTCAAATCACCGTGGACGGTGTGCCCGGCGAAAGTTGCACGCTGGAAGGCTCAACCAACCTCGTGGATTGGGTGCCAGTCACCACCGTTCTGAATCCGACGGGTCGAGTTCAGTTCGCGCCCCAGCCCGTCTCGGCGCAGGCCCGCTTCTATCGCGTTGTCACCACTCCGCCGCGGCCGTAGCTCAGACCGGATCCGGAAAATCTTACAGCCGACGTCAGACTGACGATTCGATTTCTTCTTCACTCTGCCTCGCGGAGACTACCGCCGAGCTCTGCAAGGAACGCTTGGTTGTTTGGCCTCTTTAGCTTTTGCGCGGCGGCGGGGCGGGCAGCTCAGGGCTGTTTCTAAAAGCTCTTGAAGTTGGAGTCCATGGGAAGCTCGGCGTTCCGACGGGCTTGGCTGGCGGCGGGGAAGGCAGCCCTGTGATCGCTGGGACGATTCGCGCTCTTGGCGGGCAGGGTCCGACTGATCGACTTGGATTGCGCTGGAACCTCCCGGTTCGCGGGCGCGGCCTGACCTTCCTGATTCACAGTGCTCCGGGAACCGCCCACCAATTGCTGCAAGCTCGCCACCACCTCCTTGAGGGACTCGGCCTGGGCGTTGAGCTCCTCACTGGCACTGGCACTCTCCTCGGCGCTCGCCGCGTTGTTTTGTGTCACTTTATCCATCTCGATGACAGCGGTGTTCACTTGGCCGACGCCCTGGCTCTGCTCCTTTGACGCGGCGGCGATCTCGGCCACCAACTCGTCCAGCTCGCGTGCCTTGGTTTGAATTTCCATGAAACTTCCGGCCACCTCAGTGCTGAGTTGCGCGCCCTGATAACTCTTCCGGGCGGAGTCCTCGATCTTCTCGGTGGTTTCCCGGGCGGCAGTCGCGCAGCGCTGAGCGAGGCTGCGCACCTCGTCCGCCACCACGGCGAAACCCGCTCCCGCCTCGCCGGCGCGGGCCGCTTCCACTGCGGCATTGAGCGCCAAAATGTTGGTCTGAAATGCGATGTCATCAATGACTTTGAGAATTTTCGTGATGTCCTCGCTGGCGGCTTTGATGGATTCGGTGGCTGCGAGCATGGTCTTCATTTTCTCAGCCCCGGCATCAGCGGCCTGGCGCGTGTGCATGGCCGCGTCCCTGGCCGTCTGCGCGTTGTCAGCGTTGCGCCGGGTCATGCTCGACATTTCTTCGAGTGAAGCGCCGGTCTCTTCCAGCGCGGCGGCCTGCTCGCTCGCGCCTTCGGCCAGAGTCTGGCTGGTGGCCGAGATCTGGCCGGCGGCGGCGGCGACTTGACTGGCTCCGTCAGCCAGCGAGATGGCTGTCTGCCGCAGCTCGCGGGTGATGCTGCGGATGATGAACCAGGAAAGCAGGATTCCGACAAGCACCGCCGTCGGCAAGCCGATGATGACACTCGTCCGACCCGTGCCAACCGCCACCGAGCTTCGGCGGCTTACTGCTGTCAGATTATCCTGATTGAAGGCGGTCAGCTTTTGCAGAATGGCATCCACGGCGATGAAGGAGGGCAGCATTTTCTCCTGCACCATCTGGAACGCCTCGGGAGCTCTGCCTTCCTGGCTCTGTCGGATCACGCCTTTGAACGACTGGACAAAAAGAGCGCGAGCGTTGGTAAAGGTGTTAAACATCTCGCGGTCTTCGGAGGTTGTGATGCTCTCCACGTATTTACACACGGCCTGGTCAATGGTCTCAATGTTCGCCTGGATTTTTGCGGCTATCTTCGACTTGTCTGCGGCACCGATATGAGTCTGCGCCAGTCCGAGGTTCTCCTTTAGTGCGGCCTCAATCCGCAAGATGGACACCGTGCCGGGCAGGGCATCCTTGATCATGATGTCTGTCTGTTGCTGGATGACGGCGAAGCGCCCGTAGGCCACCCATCCGAGAGCCAGAGTGATGGTGAGGACGGCGGCGAAGCCGAGGGTGATGCGTCTGCCAATCGTCATTTGCTTCATGAGCTTCATGGAAGTTCTATCGGAACAGGGAGGAGGTTTGCGTTTGACTTGAGTCAAGGTTGTGGACCATCCACTGGCGGTGCAGCCCGCACTTGCCACGCTGTCATTCTGCAGCCCCAAATGCTGAAAGAACGGGTTGCAGTCCGTATTCTTTGAAGTGATGCGATGGGAGGCAAGTGCGTTCGTGGACGTCACCGTCCGACGACTCGAAAGAACTGCGGCCCTGTAATTGCGCCCTCGATCCAAACGCCGGCCTGTTCGCCGGTGGCGACGGTGGCAGCTCCGACATCCTCCCAGGCGACAGGCCAAAGCCTCGTGGTGGCCTGGAGTTGGTAGCTGCGTCCAATCGACGCGGACCATTGAATTCTCCACCCGCCGCTCTCGCTACGGATGTCGAGAATTTGAAATGCCCTCGTGCCCGCCGGCCCGATGGTGATCGCGCTGGGCGCGGTCTGTGAGGTCTGGCCGTAAGCATCCCTTGCGATCCACTTCACCGAGTAAACCATCGAGGTGCTGCCGGTGTTCGGCGGAAGCATCACGCTGCCCTCCCAGGAATCCGTGGCACTCTGCCATGTCATCGGCACCAGCAATTGAGTTTGATCGGGAAAGGTCACCTGCGCGGTGACGTCCATCACATCAGCGCGTTGCGCGACGCGCAGCCGCACCTCGCCTCCGTCGCCCGGCAACGCGGAGGGTTCCGCCGTCGCCGCTTTCAGCACCGGACCATCCACGATCAGTTGTCCGACCGCGCCTTTGTTCATGCCGAGGAAAAGGGAATGATCGACGAGCAGGTATGTGCCGGGCACTTCGACTCCAAATTCCACGATGGCCGCGCCGCCGGGCGGGATGATGGTCGTCTGCACGTTGCGCTGCGTGACCAATGCGCCCCCTTCCTGATGTACGCGGTCGAAGATTTCTCCGATCACATGGAATGACGACAGCAGGCTCGGCCCGGCGTTGCCGACGAAGAGCCGCACCGTTTCGCCGACGCTCGCGTGTAACGACTGGTCGCCTGCGAGCACGCCGATGCCGCCGTTGAAGACCACATGCGTGGGCCTGCCATCGGTCGCCTTGCGACTGTCGAACATCAGCAGCTCCGGCTGGCCCGGCGTCGCCGACGTGTAGAACTCGCTTTGCATCACGTAATACTCGCGGTCCACGCGCGGCAGGCCACCCGGCGGTTCCACGAGGATCAACCCGTACATCCCGTTCGCCACATGCACCGGCACCGGCGCCGTCGCGCAGTGATACACGTAGAGTCCGGAGCGCAACGCGCGAAAGGTGAACTCGCTTCCCTCACCCGGTGCTGTCTGTGTGAGCGACGCGCCACCACCGGGTCCGGTCACCGCGTGGAGATCGATGCTGTGCGCCACCGTGCTGTCCGGCGCGTTCGTCAGCCGCAGCGTGAGCGTGTCGCCCTCGCGCACGCGGATGAACGGACCTGGAACGGTGCCGCCGAACGTCCAGAACGTATAGCTCGTCGTCTCGGACAACGGCAAAACCAGTTCGCGAGTTTCCAACGTGATCGCCAGATTGGTCGGATGCGTCCTCGCGATGGGAGGCGGTACGGCCGGCGCGATTGCCACCACCCGCGCGTCGCCACTGGCCGAGCTGGCGGTGATCATCGGGCGCGAAAGCGGCGTGAGGAATGTGGCCGGCGCACACCACGCTTCTGGCTTCGCGGGACCGCGCTGTGCCTGGAGGGCAACGCTCGAAAGAACACCGGTGAGAAGGCAGGCGAAGGTACGAATGGGAGCCATAACGTCATCGCGCGGAGGGGCGATGTTCAAATGCCGTCCACTCTCGCGCAGCATCAACTTCCCACAGCGTTGCAGGTCAAACTTTGATCTGAGTCAACGTCACCACGGATTCCATCCCGCCGTCTCCCTCGCATCAAGGAGCCGCCCCGGAACCGGCATTCCGCTCTCCCAGCATCGCCAGCGCGGCACGGGCGGGCGCATGGTCGGGTTTGAGTTCCAGCGCGGTCTGAAACTGCCGGACGGCTTCCGCGCTTTCGCCCGCCTGATGCAGAGCCACGCCGAGATGGAAATGAGTTTGCGCCTGGCGCGGGCAGGCTTTCAGCAGTTCCCGAAACTGTGCGATGGCTTCGGAATGGCGGCCCAGATTGAGACTCACGATTGCGAGATTCTCCTGCACGACTGCCCGGTCCGAATAGTGTTCAGCCGCCCGGCGAAGATGCGGTTCGGCTTCCGCATACCGTCCGCTGCGCGCGAGCAACGTCCCCATGGCCAGATGCGCTTCGCCATTGCGCGGGTTGTCGCGGGCCGCCGCCTCGTAATGCTGCAACGCCTGCGCGGCGTCAGCACGTCGCTCAGCAACCTGACCGGCGAGCACCTGTGCCTCGCTGCGCAACGCGAACTCGACCGCGCTGAAACGGCGCTCCCCGGCCGCCAGCACGGGCTGCAACCAGCGTTCCGCGTCAGCCAGCCGTTGCCGTGAGAGCGCCAGCCGCCCCAGGCGCACGGACGCAGCCAGATCGCCCGGTTGCTGGGTGACGATGCGGCTGAGTTGCGCTTCCGCCGCGTCCGGTTCCTGGTTCAAGAGATGGACTGTGGCCAGATCGTGTCCAAGTCGCGGCGACGTCCAGAAGCCAAATCGATCTGCCAGCCGGAGATGCGCGCGAGCCGCCGCCAGACTGGCGGCATCAGCGGGCGAACTCGCGAACTGCATCACGGCAACCTCCGCCGCCTTGCCTCCGACGACCCGTTCCAAAGCCCGCCGTCCCGCCGCAGTCTGAAAATGTACGAACCCGCTGTGGGCGGAGAACAGCGCGAGTGCAACCGCCAGAGCAACGAACCAACGACCGTGGCGGCTCCAATGTCCGGCGTGTTTCAACAGCAGTTGGTTTAACCGCACCGTCGGCCTGCGCCACATTCGGAACGCCGTGACAAAGAGAGCCGAGAGAATGACGGCGAGCGCCACCGCCAGCAGAAACGGGATGACGTCATACAGCCCGCGATAGATCACCACCAACAGCAGCGCGCCGACCGCGATGAACACATCTTCGCGCCAGGTGAAACTGTAGGGCTGGGCCGCGCGTTCCTCCGCGTTCAGCGTCTGCCAGAACGACGGCTTGGTGAAGCCATAGGTCAGCGCCTGATTCGGGCACACCGTCACGCAATCGAGATCCTTCAAGCACTGTGGATTCACCACCTTGCCGAACTGCGCGACCTCACGATGCACCAGAATATGCGACTGGCACTGCGCCGTGCAGAGACCGCACTGCGAACAATCGCCCACGAGTTTGATCTTCCCCGGTGCCAGCCGGTCTGCCAGTCCGAAAATCGCGCCGTAGGGGCAGGCGTAACGACAGAATCCGCGCGTGCCGAGGACATACACGATGAGCGCGCCCACGACGGTGAACGTCAGGATGGTGATTCCCGGCCCCGGCAGGTTTCGCCAGAAATGATTCGTGGAGAAGGATTCCCATCCTTCAGCGTCGGACTGCACCCGCCACTGCGGCCATCCGCCTCCCTCGACGAACCGCGTCGCCAGTGGCCACACGAACAGGTAAAGCACGGCCAGCATCGGCGCCCAAAGCAACGTGCGCGAACGAATCGGCTGCGGGCGGATCTTCATCTTCGCCAGCAGCCATGCGCACAAATCTTGCAGCGCGAGGATGTGACAACCCCACGAGCAGAAGAACCGACCGGCCACCATCGTGCCGACGACCGTCAGCGCCATGAAGAGGAAGCCCGCCGTGATGACTCCCAGATGGAGAGTGTGAAGAACCTCGTTGAACTCCAGCGGCGCAAGTGTCCGCCCCGTGACCAGCCAATGCGCGATGTGCAGGGCAATCAGCAGGTGAACCGTTAACAGGCTCGCCACCCGCCATCGGCTGTAGTCTCTTCCAGCCTCGCGCAGCTTGGACGTCTTCATCGCATCGCGGAGACCAGACGATCTCCATTGAAGTTGATTACACCAGACGCGCCTCCTGTGGATTGATTCTGGTCAAGGTTCAACGCCATGCGCGAGCCGATGAACCAAGTTGAGTACCAGGACCGCTCCGTGCTCGAAGTGCGCCGATCCCATCCGGTTCATTGGCTCTGCACGCGCGGCGTTGATTCCGCGCGGCTGCCTGCGGCGAGATAGGCGAGCAGGTCGAACACTTCGTCCTGCGTGAGCGACGACAACAATCCGTCCGGCATGGGCGACGTCTTCGAGGGTTCGATGGAAAGAATGTCTTTGCGATCCACCTTCGCCGTTTGCGCGGGATTGAACATGTCGGAGCTGACCATCACCCCGTCGCCTTGCGTGTGATAGGTGATGCGGCCGGTGAGGCTCTCGCCGTCGCGGCGCGTGATGACGACATTGCCGTAAAGGTCGCTCACGGTCTTGCTCGGCTCGATGATGGCTTCGAGCATGTCGCGCGGGCTGAAGCGTCCGGCCAGTTGCGTGAGGTCCGGCCCCACCGCGCCGCCTTCACCGGCGAAACGGTGACACTGGAAGCAACCCGTCGCGCCGAACATCCGGCGGCCACGCTCCAGGTCGCGTCCTTGCAATCCCCGCTCCAACGCCGGCACCAGCGCGGCCACGGTCCATTCGGTGGTGTTCGTGCGTCCGGCGAGCGCGGTGCTGAAGGCGGCCATCGGCGAGGTGGGTGCCGGGGCGTCGAGCACGTCCTTCAGGGCGGCGCGTTCCGGTTCGGTTAGCGTGGTCAGGGCGTCGGCTTTGATCATCTTGAGAAAGCCCGCGAAGCTCGCGCCGCCGCGATAGCCCGCCGCGCGGTTGAACCACGCGAAGTAATCGCGGCGCAGCTCGGACGTCCAGCCGGCGCGCAGCATCCGGAGCGACTTGATGTAATCGAGCTGCTCCTCCTGCGTGGGTGCGGAGAGAACAAGTCCGAGCGCCGTCACCGCCACGCGCGGTGATTGCAGGTAAACGAGCAACTGACACAGCTCGCTGTTCAACGCGCGGTCCGTCGCCGGGAACCACGGTTCAACCCGCGCCAGCAGCCGGGTGCGCGCGACTTCGCCGGGCGTGCCGAACCGCGTGAAACAGAGTGTGAAGTTGCGGAGCAGCCCGAGGCGATCCTCGCGTGAAAGCGCGGACCAATCGAATCTTTCCAGCGCTGCCAGCATGCGGGCTTGCAAGCTGGAGTCTGGCACCGCGTCGGTGGGCTTGCGATGGAACTCATCTTTCGCGCTCACGCGGATCAGCGCCGTCAACGCGGCCAACGCTGTCGCCGCCTCGCGTTCGGTCAGCGCCCGTTCCCGCCACGTCGTCGGATCCTGCCATTCCAGGGCCACACGCGCGGCGAAGGCGAGGAAGCGATCTTTGCTGCCGAGGTGTGGCCAGACGATTTCGACGGCGGTCGGGTCACGCCGTCCATGGAAGGATTCCAGTTGCCGCCGCAGTGCGTGCGGATCCGTGCCACAGGGTGCGCCAGGGGAAACTTCATCTTCTTTCGAGCCGTTCCACGTCACGCGATACAGCCCGGTCGGAATCCTCCAGCCGCCGGTGATGAAGTAGAGCGCGCCATCCGCCGGATGCACGATGACATCGACGACCGGCAGCGGCACGCCGGACACGAAGACTTCGCTCTCGCCGCGATAGGACGAGCCCTCGGGCCGCAGATGCACGGCGTAGATGCGGCCGAAGGTCCAGTCCGCCGCGAACAGTGCGTCGCGATACCGCACGGGAAACTTCGCTCCGTGGCCGAACGTGACCCCCGTCGGCGAGCCGGGCCCGAGGTCGAGCGCGGCCGGCAGGCTGTCGGGTGTGTGCGCCGGCCATTTGCCCGCGCCGTTGCGCCAGCCGAATTCCGCGCCGGTCGTGACATGACAGATGCGCGTGGGCCGATACCACGGCGTGCCCAGGTCCCATTCCATGTCCGCGTCGTAGGTGAACAACTCGCCGGCGGAGTTGAACGCCGCGTCGTAGGTGTTGCGAAAGCCGTGGCCGATCATCTCCCAGTCGCGCCCGTCCGGGCTGACGCGATAAATCACCCCGCCCGGCGCGAGCACGCCCACCATGTGTCCGCCCGCGTCCGGAAGACGCGGCAGCAAGTGATCCTCGCTCCAGTGCGGCGGCACGCGCGACGCGGCGAGCGCGGGCGGCGTGGTGTTGTTGCCGGCGATGGCGTAGAGCGATTTCCCGTCCGGCCCCGGAATCACCGCGTGCCAGCCGTGGTCGCCGCCGCCTTCGAGCGCGCGGAGCAGTTCCACTTTGTCCAGCACGTCGTCGCCGTCCGTGTCACGAACGCGGTAAAGGCCGCTGGGCGTTTTCGCGTTTTTCGTCACCAGTGCGTAGAGGCTGTCGAACGCCCAGCACAAGCCCTGCGCGCTGCTTAGTTCGACCGGCACCTTTTCGATGCGCGTCAGGCTCGCGTCGGCTCCGGCGGGCGGCGGGGTGATGAGGAACAACCCTTCGTCATACTGACCCGAGGCGAAGAAGCGGCCCTTGCCATCCACGCACAGGCTGACCCATGAGCCTTCCGAGTCCGGCGCGGGTGAGCAGAGCAGTTCGACCTTGAACCCCGGCGGCACCGTGAGCTTGTCGGCGGGAGTGGCCGCCGCAGTCGGCGCGAATTCCTTCATGCGCAGATTGCGGAACTGAACTTTCATCGGCGGTCCCGGATGCATCTGCAATCCGATGAATCCGCGCGACACTGCTTTGCCCGACTGCCGATCCACGGCGTGCGCGGTCTTCACTCCGTTGATGAAAAGTTGAATCTCCGGCCCGCGCGCGACGACGCGGTAATCATTCCAATCGTTCGAGCGAAAGCCCTTCTGCAACGTCGCCGTGTCGGCAAACCGCGTAACCTGCCTCGTGCCGTCCGCCGCGATGACCGCCTTCTCGCCGCGCAGCGCGATGCCGCCGCGCTCGTGCTCAAAGAGCGCGCCCGTCCACTGCGCCCCGTCCTCGATGTCCGCCTGGTAGCCGCGCATGTCCCAGTCGGCGATCTCGCGGCTGCGAATCTGCACGCCCGAATTGCCGCCGGTGATGCGATACTCGAAGCGCAGCTCGAAGTCCGCCGGTTCTCCCCCGCGCCAGATGAGGTAGTTGTGTTTGGTGCAGGGTTTCTCCGGCGTGCTCTCGGCCGTGATGGTGCCGTCCTCGACGCGCCACCAGCCCGGCTTGCCATCCCAGCCCGTGAGGTCACGACCGTTGAAGATCGAAGTGAAACCGTCCGCAGCCATCGCGGGCCACGCCAGGATCGAAGTCAGGAGGCAACAAAAGATTAATCTCATGGTGGGAAGTTGGCTCTGCGGTTACGGCGTTGAGTTCCGCGATGTCTTCGCGGTGGCAGCGGGTTCGGGTTGGGGCCACAGTGAACGCCAGTAATCCTGTTCGATGGCGTAAACGTCCGTGACTTCCTCGGGCTTCACGCATTGCGGCACCATGCCGTAGCGCTTCATCTCGCGGAACCAGTCGGTGCGCGGGACGAAGCCCGTCATGTCGAAGCGTTTGTTGCGGTCGAGGAATTCCTGGCCGGCGGAGATCATCGCGCGGATGGCCTGGTAGGCGGAGTCGGTGGTGGAGGCAAAGACTGCGGCACCCGACTTCTTGCAGAGATCCCAGCCGCCCGCTTCCTTCGCTAGCGGGGCGAGAAGTATCAGGGATTTTTCCGGGCGGCTGAGATTGAAGACGATGTGGCGGCTGGTCAGCAGACGCGGGTCGTCGAGACTCGGTTGCCAGAAACTCACGCCCCGTTCATCGGCGAGGTTGCTCGGGAGTAGCCGCGCGGGTTTGTCGTGGCAACTGGAGCAGCGTTCCTGAATCACCTTCGCAGCGGCCTTCGTTTCGGGCCAGTCGTTGCCGGTGTTGACCTGGTTGTTCTCGGCGTAATTGCCGATCATGCCGCAGCCCAGCGCGGCGTAGGTTCCGGGATAGGCGGCGGCGCTTTCAATCCACAGGCGGAGCAGCGTCTTCTGATGCGGTGTGGCTTTCACGCCGTGGTGCGAGCCGTCGAGCATCGTGAGCAGCTTGCTCGCGCTGCTGCCGAGGGCGCGCGGGTCGTAGTTGCTCTTGGGCTGGTTGCGGCCATCGGCAAAAAGGCGCGCAATGGTGAGCATGTAATAGCTGTGACTGTAGATCGGGCCTCGGTCGCCGGTGAGCAGCAACCGTCCGGCGCGGGGGCCGCCGCGAGCGGTCTTTTCGTAGCCGTGGCAATCATTGCAAAGCGTGTTGAGCACTGGCTGCACGTCGCGCGGGAAATCAAACACGTCGGGCGCGTCGTGAATCGGCTGAATCTTCGCGGCGGCTTTGCGGACGCCGAGCGTGGTGTGGAAGTCGGAGCGCGGCGTCTGCGAACGATGTTCATGGCAACCAACGCAACTCATCGTTTCGCCGGGCTGCACGCTGCTGAAGCTCTGCATGCGTTTCACGGCCATGTCATTCTCGTCGAGCGCGACGAAGAAGACGCTGCGCATCGCGGGCACTTCGAAATAGGCGGATCCATCCTTCTCGACCGGCACGGTGCCGAGGATGCGTTCGAGCGTGAATGTGCCGCCGTAGCTGATCGGCTCCATGCCGCCGGTGTAGTGGACGGGCATGGGCAGCGTTTCGAGGACGAGGAGCTTTTTGATGTCGCCATCCTTCACGCCAGTCATGTTGCGACCGTGATTCACGTCGGCGAGTAACATACGGCCGGTAGTCTCCTCGGGCTTCACACGCGGCTGGATGACTGGCTCACGTGGGCGCGACGCGATGGGGCGCGGTTCGTGACATTCGAGTTTGGCGGCAAGATCCTCGGATGGGAGTTTGACGAGTTCCTCGGTGCGGCCGGTTCCGTCCATGATGACGAGCGCGCCGCGGCTGGCGGCAAGGAAGCAATCTTCGCTGAAAGCCCACGGGTCGCGGAAGTGCGCTCCCTTGCTGATGGTCTTCGCGAACTCCTTCGCGTCGGGACCGCCCTTCGGGTCCACGACGGTGATCACGCCATCGTGTTCGCGCTGGCCGTGGCCGGGGCTGAAGCTGGCGACAATCTTGTCCGTGCCGGCGATGGGCTTGGCGTCGATCATCGTGATGCCAGGATGCAGATTTCCAAACCATGTCATCTGCGAGGTGCCGTCGGGATTCGCGGCCCAGAGGTGATGGAAATGAACCTGGCTGCGGTCCACATATTCCCAGCGCGTGTAGAGGATGCGTCCGTCGGGCAGCGGCCAGGGCGTGTTGTCGTGTTCGTTGTTGCTGGAGAGCGCGCGGATGTTCGAGCCGTCGGCGTCGCAGCGATGCAGCACGGCGACCTGCGTGAGCCAGCAGTTCACCCAGCGCTTGCACCGGCTGCTGACGAAGACGATGCCGCCGTCGGGAAGGTAGGCGGCTTCAATGTCGTCGAAGGGGCCGCTGGTCAATTGCTTCAGGTCGCTCCCGTCACAGTTGATTTCGTAAAGGTGATACTGCTCCGTCCCGCCGGGCCGGTAGCTGAAGAGAGTTTTCTTTCCGTCGTAACTCACCTGCGGATCCCGCACGCCGCCGGTCTTGTCCGCGAGGAGCGCCGTCAGTTCGCGCGTGCGAAGGTTCAGGCGGTAGAGCTTCGTGCCCTCGGCGTAGGCTTTGCGTTCGGGGTCGTGCGAGTAGTAGCCGAAGTTCGCATACCAATGGCCGTCGGTCGGATTGAGCGCGCGCGCCGCGAAGACGACCGATTCCACGCCGAGCATCGGGCCGTCGAGGAACTTCTCGAGCAAGCCCCCGGTGTCAGGCGGCGGCTTGGCCGGTGCCGGCGCACCAAGGGCGTTCATCGCGAACATCAGCAGCGCTAAGAGAAAGGCGAGCAGCGCGCTGAACAGCGGCTCCCACAAAATCAGCCGACGAGATGTCGTTTGCATAAGTTTTCAGATCAAAGGCTGCATGGTGCGACGCATGGCGAGTTGGCGCTTTCTTGACTTAAATCAAGATTATCGAGCATCGGCTCTCGTCCGACCTCCCAATGACCACATTGAAGCCCACCAAGACTTCGTTGTTGGCGGCGCACGAATCGACCCCATCGGCCGCGAGCCGCGCTTCCGTTGCGAACCAGTCCCCGGCGCATCATTGCCGGATGACTATTCCCACGCCGTGCAGCCACCCGGCTCCCTGCGGCATGCCGTGCGAATTGAAACTCGGGCCGGAGCGCCACGCGGTTCTTGAACTCGGCAACCTCGCGCGTCTCGCGATCATGGCGGTGCCGGGCAGCCGGGGAAGTTTCTGGGAGCAGGCGCAGGAGTTGTTCGCCCAGGTCAAATGCATCGTCAGCCGGCAGGCGACTGAACTCACTCCGACTACGATGATGGTTTTCCTGCGCGACGGTGCCGACGAGGCGGCGTGCCGCAAAATCCTGCGGGCATGTTTCGGCAAAGCCATTCCAGTGACCACTTTCGTCGTGCAGCCACCGTGCTGCGGCGCGGCGCTGGGAATTGAGTTGTGGGCACTGGGCGGGCCGGGCGTGACCGTGAAGAGGTTCGGGCCGCACCTGCTCGCGGTTGAGTCGGAGGGCATCCGATGGATTCACTGCGGCGGCATTCGTGGCGATGCGACGAAGGACGGTGCCTTCGGCGAATCGTTGTCCGCCTTCGAGCGGATGAATCAACAACTGGCGGCCGCAGGCGTCGGGTTCGACCAGGTGGTGCGCACGTGGATCTACGTGAACCAGATCACCGACGGGCCGGATGGACAGCAGCGTTACCAGGAATTGAACCGTGCGCGGACGGAGTTTTTTCACGACCGACGGCTCTGCGCGAAGAACCGCGCGCCGTGCGCACCGGAGACGATTTATCCCGCGAGCACCGGCATCGGCACGCAGAGCGACGGCATCACCATGAGCTGCATGGCGCTCGACTCGCAGCGATCGGATGTCTTCCTGCTACCGCTGGAGAATCCACAGCAGACATCGGCCTACGATTATCAGGCGGAGTATTCGCCGCAGTCGCCGAAGTTTTCGCGTGCGATGGCGGTGGTGCAGGGGCACTTCGTCACTACGCTTGTGTCCGGCACGGCGAGCATCGTCAACGCGAAGACCGTTCACTCCGGCGACATCGAACGACAGACCGAGCAGACCATCGACAACATCGCGCGGCTCATCGCATCGGAGAACTTCACCCGCCACGGACTGCCGGGCGCGGGCGCGACGTTGAAGGACATCGCGAAGCTGCGCGTGTATGTGAAGCACCAGGAGGACTACGAGCAGTGCCGTGAAGTGGTGGAGCGCCTGTTGCCGCGGATTCCTGCGATCTATCTGCACGCGGATGTTTGCCGGCGTGATCTGCTGGTGGAGATCGAAGCTGTGGCCTTCTCACCGGTCAACCCGAAATCCGCACAATCAGTCAAAGGAACAACGAGTCCCTACCCGAAGGAAAAGTCATGAACCCAGCCAGCTTACCATCTCGCCGTGAATTCCTGAAAACTTCCAGCAGCGTCGTCGCCGGAGCGGCGCTCGTGGGCACGCTGGCCACGCCGCGCGCCGGTTATTGCGCCGAGGACAACGCCATCAAGATCGCCCTTGTCGGCTGCGGCGGACGCGGCACCGGCGCAGCCGCCAACGCGCTGTCCACGAAGGGACCAGTGAAACTTTGGGCCATGGCCGATGTCTTCGAGCAGCGGCTGGAAAGCAGCCACAAATCGCTTTCCGCAATGCACACCTCGCAGATGTTCGTTCCACCAGAGCGACGATTCACCGGCTTCGATGGCTTCAAGCACGCCATCGATTCGCTCGGCAAGGGCGACGTCGTGTTGCTGGCCACGCCGCCGGCCTTCCGGCCGATTCACTTCGAGTATGCCGTGCAGAAGGGCGTGAATGTTTTCATGGAGAAATCGTTTGCCGTCGATGCGCCAGGCATTCGTCGCGTGTTGAAGACCGGCGAACTCGCCGCGCAAAGGAATCTCAAGGTCGCCACCGGCTTGATGAGCCGGCATTACAAACCACTCGAAGAGGCCATCCAGCGCATCCACGACGGTGCCATCGGTGACGTCATCACCTGCTGGGCGTATCGGATGCACGGGCCGGTCGGATTCAGCACGCGCAAGCCGGGTGCGAGCGAATTGGCGCATCAGATCGCCAACTACAGCAACTTCACCTGGCTCAACGGCTCGTTCCTCGTGGACTGGCTCATCCACAACATCGACGTCTGTTGCTGGGCGAAGAACGACTGGCCCGAGTCCGCGCAGGGCATGGGCGGACGACAGGTGCGCCAGGAGCCGGACCAGCTCTTCGATCACTACGCGTCGGAGTTCACCTTCCCGGACGGCACACGGATGCACGCCCAAGGCCGGCACATGAGCGGGTGCCATGATTTCTTCGGCGACGTGATTCACGGCACGAAAGGCAGCGCCGTGCTGGGCGAAGGTCAGACCAAGCCCCGCCTGTTCAAAGGTCACAAGCAGTCATCGGCGAACGTCGCGTGGGATTACAAAGGCCCGCCGTGCGACCACTACCAGAACGAACACGACCTGCTCTTCGATGCCATCCGGAATGACCGGCCCTACAATGAAGTCGAGCGCTCGGCCAAATCCTGCATGACCGCCATCCTGGGCCGCATGGCTGTGGAGTCGGGCAAGCTGGTGACGTGGGAAGACGCCCTTAACTCCAACGTGCAGCTTGCACCCGGGCTGGAACAAATCACTTCACTCACCGCAGCCGCTCCAGCGCAACCGGACGCGAGCGGGAAATATCCCATCGCCATGCCGGGACGAACGCAAACTTTGTGAGGGCGAGTCCGCAGGGATTCTGCAAATTGCGCTACTTCCGTTTTCCGGCCGCCGCCTGGCGCACGGCCGGTTCGATCAACAGCTCCGCCCACGCGCGGCGCAGACGTTCCATCTCCTGCTCCTGCTCCGGGCTGAACGTGCCGGCCCGCTGCGCGTAGGTGTCCATCCAGGTGACGAATCTGTCGAGGCTCGCGCGGTCGAGCTTCA
The DNA here is from genome assembly GCA_964491875.1 of uncultured Bifidobacterium sp. GTDB lineage: Bacteria > Verrucomicrobiota > Verrucomicrobiia > Limisphaerales > JADJPG01 > JADJPG01. The sequence continues at coordinate 185,393 of CAZBIC010000002.1, read as the reverse complement.
CGCCGTGGTGACCGGCGGGGTCGGTGAGCTGGCGCATTACGGCGCTGCGCACTGCGGGATTATGGCCTTCGGTCGAAACGCCTTCGCGATAGGCGGACAACACGAGGTCATTCAAACTCGGCTTCCCGGAATGGGTCAGTGACTTGTAGGCGTGGGCCGGCGTGAGATCGAATTTCGCCGCCTCCGTGTCCTCGCTCTTCGTGTGGTGGCAACGGACACATTGCGCGTCGAGCAAGGGCTGGATGAGTCTGTCGAAGCGCATCGTCCACGAGCCTTCCGGGCCGACGGTAATCTTCGACGGCTCACGCAGCGATGCGAGCAGCGGTGCGGACGGCGGCGGCGTGTCCTTGCGCGAATCGTGGCAGCCAGTGCAGCTCAAGGTCTGGCCGGGCTGGACGTGCGTCGCGCTGCGCATCGTCTGGACCGCGCAGCCCTGCGCGTCGAGCGCCTGGAAGAAGAGCGCCACGCCGGATGGCACTCGGAAGTAAGCCGAGCCATCCGCTTCGACGGGCACGGTGCCGAGCACGGCTTTGCCGGGATCGTCGCGCGTGAGACCGAGCACGGGCTGGTTCATCCACGGTTGTGTCTTGGCCGGGATGGCCACGATGCGGAGCGCCTTGATCTCGCCGGGCTTCACGGTCGTGAGTCCGCGCGTGACATCGCTGACGAGGAATTTGCCTTCCTGCGGGCCGTCCCATTTCACGCTGCTCGCGAGCGCAGGCGGCGGCGTCTGCGGCTTCAGCGGGATGGGATACATCGAGGAGATTTCCGGGTCGCGGTAGAGCAGTTCGAGCCCGCCGTCGGCGTTGAAGAGATAAAGGCCCATGCCGTTCTTCGGCCGTGTGCGGCCTTCGCTGACGCTTTCCTCCTGGCCCCACGCGACGAGATGGGTGCGCTCGGAGAGCGGCCACGGATTCGCATAGAACGCGCGCGGCCAGCCTTCAATCTCCGGGAACGACGTCTCCGGCGTCAAGCGCGTGATGGGCGCTTCGCCCTCCGTGCCGATGGCCGGGTCGAGCAACACGAGGCTGCCCATCGTCTGCGAATGATGGCCGCTCGCGGTGAAGATGATCTTGTCCGATCCGGGAATGGCGCGCGGCTCGAAGGTGCAGTGCGGCGCGCGGGTGTAATTGCCATAGATGAGCCGCGCGTTCGTGCCGTCTGGATTGATCGACCACAGGCTCATGTAGGGCATGTTGTCTCGGTCCACGTAATCCCAACGCGAATAAAGAATCGTGCCGTCGTGCGCGACACTCGGCTCCCACTCGAACATCTCGAAGGGCGAGATCGGCGTGAGGTCGCCACCGTCGGCGTTCATCGTGTGCAGAGTGTAAACCGCGCAGGGCCGCTCCGCGCCGCCGCCGCAGCGCACGTAGCAGTCGGGCAGATCGTGCTCCACCAGCGTGGCCGCCGCGCTGGCCTTGCCGACCTGGATGGCCTGGCCGCGCCGCGTGGAGAGGAAGACGATGCGGCCGTCCGGCAGATAGCGCGCGTCGAAGTTGTCATACTTGCCGTGCGTGAGTTGCCGCACGCCGGAGCCGTCGAGGTTCATCTCGAAGACGTGGTAGAAGGCGTCCTCCGGCACGTTGGCCTTGTTGAGCTTGTCCTTCTCCTGCGCGAGCTGCGGATAATGTTTGCACCAGGCGAAGAGGATCTTCCTCGCATCGTAGCTCAACGCCGGGCGCAGAAAACTTCCTGGCTCCTTGAAGTGCGCGTCGGTCAGGCACTCGGTCGTGGGCACGCCGGATTTGAAGCCGCGCAGAATGTGGATGCCGCCGCCGGGCCGCGACCACCAGCCGAAATACTGATCGGACATGTGATTGAACGAGCCGGGCACGCGCTTGGTGAAGAGGATGGCGTCGAAGTCGAGCAGCGGGCTGGCAAGAGCGAGCTGGCGCTGAAGGGCGCGGGCGCGGAGGTAGAGCGGTTGCGCGGAGGAGTCCGGCGGAAGCGAGGCGAGGGCGGATTTCAAACCTGCGAACGCGGCGGCGTCGCGATTCTGTTCCAGCACCTTCGCCGTCGCCGCGCGCCAGTCCATGTCCTTCGCCACACGATGCGCGACCGACCACTGGCTCACGCTGCTTTGCTCGGCGGGTTTGTTGAGCGCGAGATTCCCGCCCCGCTGGCCGATGACTTCCACTTCGTCGAGGTGCAGGAATGCCATTCCCGGAAGCTGGATGCGGACGAAGCGAGCTTCGGCGTTGGTCAACTTAACCACCAGCGGCGAACGATCCGGCATCCGGTAGCCGTAAAAGATTTGGCCGTTGTGCTGATACACTTCGCGCCATGCCTTGCCGTCATTGGAGAGGAGAATGAGAAATTTCGAAGCGCGTTGGGCGGAAACTTCCGTGTCGGAACGATTCCACAGCCGCACCTGCGCGAGCGGATGCGGCTGGCCGAGGTCCACCTGCCACCACGGTTTGGCATCCTGCCCAGTATGGAAGCCCCACTTGCCGTTGGTCACGCCGTCACAGCCGCCCGCGGCGTCGTCGCGAGTGGATGGCTTGCCGGTGTGGTTCGATTCGGCGCGCAGTTGCGCTTCGAGCAGCCAATCTTTTTCTAAAAGCCGCCGCCACGTTTCCTTGTTCGCCGCCGGGACAGTTGCAAATGTGCTGAAGCCTGCCAGCAACAGGATGAGCGTCGCAAGTGGACGGCGTGGTGTTTTCATAATCATGCGGTGACTTCTTCCTGGTTGCGGACCGGTTCGCCGAGCGACTCGACATCGCGACGCATCAGCTGGATGTCCTCTGGTGCCAACTGCAAGTTGCCAGCCTCCGCGTTTTCCTTTGCCTGCTCGACGTGGCGCGCGCCACATAACACATGCGTCACGCCGGGCTGAGTCGCGGTCCAGGCGATGACGAGTTGGGCGAGTGTGCATTGATACCGTCTGGTGAGACCGCGCCAGGCGTCGAGCAGGTCAAGGACACGGCGGCGGTTCGCCGGGAGATACCAGGGGTTCCACGCCCCGTTGCTGCGGAACTCGTCTTTGGCGAACACGCGATCCAAGCCGACCTTGCCGGTGAGCAACCCTTGTTCGAGCGACATGTAGGTGAGCGTGGCGAGGCCGCGCTCGGAACAAAGTGGCAGGATGTCCGCCTCCGGATCGCGATGCAGCATGGAATAGCGGAACTGATTGCTTGCCACCGCATCTCCTCCGCAGCGCACGTAGTCCTCCAGTTCAGCAGGAGAGACGTTGCACACGCCGATGGCGCGAATCTTACCCGCGTCACGGAGCTTGAGCAGGCAGGCCATCGTGTCGGCGATGGGGGTGAAATCCGGCGGCACCGAGGGCCAGTGGACTTGATACAGATCGATACAATCCACACTCAGCCGCCGGAGGCTGCGTTCGATTTCAATCGTGATGGTGTCAGGCCGGAGGCTCCGCCGCATGATGCGGCCGTCGAACTCGGTGAAGAACGACCCGCGATCATCATCCGTCCACAGTCCGCACTTCGTCGCGAGAATCACCGCGTCGCGTCGCCCTTGGATGGCCTTGCCCACGATCTCCTCACTGCGTCCCCAGCCGTAAGCCGGCGCGGTGTCGATGAAGTTGATGCCCGCATCCAACGCCGCGTGGATGGTGCGGATGGATTCCGTGTCGTTGGTGTCTTGTCCCCAAACGCTGCCGCCACCGAGCACCCAAGTGCCGAGTCCGATCACGGAGGCATTCAAGCCAGAGTTCCCGAGCGGGCGATGTTTCATAGTCACACAAGGCTGGTGCCGCCATGCCACTATTTTGAAAGGGACAACCGGGTGGCGCAATTCTGAGTGGACGCCATAGGTGCGAAGCGAACTTTGACCTGGGTCAATGGAATTGTGTGCTCCACCCGTTCCGTTCGCCGGTTCTGAGACAAGGGCAAGGCACAGGACATTTTTCGAGGTGGATTCGGTTCACGGTCTGCCGATGGTCGCCCAACCGGCGCGAGTTGCGCGCAGGGTCACCGCTTTGTTGATTGTGATCTGTTCGTTGTAGCTGCCAGGCCGAAGGATCACGATGTTACCGCCGGTTGTCGCGGCCGCCGTGACGCCGGCCTGCACGGTGCGGTAGGGATTCGTGCTGTAGCCGTCATTCCCGCCTTGCGAATTGTTCCGGTCCACGAAGTAGGTCACGCCAGTCATCTCCGAAGCCAGGTAACGGCGTGCCATGTCCGCCCAGCGGTCGAGCTGGCCCTCGGTCAAATCACCGTCGCCATCGTTGCCACAGTGGTAGCTCATGAGGTTGTTGGTCGCCATCGCCAGGACGGCGGGGGACCAGCCCTGCGCGGCAGCCCGGGCCAGGGTGTTGGCAAACTTGCAACTGCACCAGTCCGGCACGCTGTTTTGCTCACAGGGCGTCGGGTCGGCATCGACGGGCGTGTCGGCGACTCGGTCATTGGCCCAGGTGTGAATGAGGCCGAGGTGATGGCCAAACTCGTGCCCAAGGATGCTGAGTTCGCTGCCGGGCGCGCCCTGCATGTTTGCGCAGAAGACCACAATCCGGCCCCGGATGTTAAAGGGCGGCAAGGGGCCGATGAGATCCTCGGGGTTGGAGGCCCAGCCAGCGCAGCTTTCGTTGCCGGCCGCGCCGAGGTTTCGGTTGACGACATAGACATTCAAAGCGTCGTCCCTCCATCCGGTTTGAACAGCGTAGAAACGCATCGACCACTCGAACGCCACGGCCTCGCTCTGATCCAGGTTGTAGTACTGGCTGTAACCGCTCACGTTGCCGTCGAAGGTGGGATACTGATAGCGGAAGCCCCGCCCGAACCGGGCGTTGCCGGCATTGGCGTTGTCGATGGCCAACCGCCAGTCGTTGCTTCTCGTGTAGGTTCCGACAGGTGGCAGGGCGATGTCGTTGAGAATGAACTTCGCGGAGACGCGGAGGTGAATGTACTGGGAAAACACCGCAGGCGTTCCCAAGAGGAGCACCAACGAGATCGCAAACCACCGGAGGCGCTGGACGAGTGAGGTGTTCATGGCGGAAAGCAGGTTGGGATTCTCCGCTCATTGCAGCGTGACGAGCACGAGCACCAGGCCCTTGCCTTCCTTCAACACGCTCATGGCCTTGCCGATCGTCGCGCCTTGCGCACGAGTGTAGTCGGTGACTTTCATCGCATGACCCGGCGTATCGGAGGTCGTGAGTAAATCGCCGGGCTTGATCGTACCGCTCGACGCGTCGGCCTGCACGTAAACCCGGCCGGTCAGCGCGACGTGCTGGTCGCCTTCCATCACGCCTTGCTGGCTGAGGCTCAGGCCCGGGTTCACGCCACCTGCGCCGCTGATGATGCCCGCCACACGCCGGTCGTAAGCTTCGGCGCTGAGTTTGAGCTGGCCGGGATTCTCCTCGTCGATGACGACTACCGCGCCCTTAGGCAGGTCGCGTTGCGACATCTGGAATGGCTCGGCGATGTCCGCGCCGCCGGTGATGGTCAGCACCTTGGTGGACAACACGCCGGATTCGCTGATCGAGGAAACGATGGAGTTGGCGGAGTTATAGAAGACGAGGCTGTTCTCCACGCCTCCCACGCTGATGTGCCACAACGGACGGCTGGCTACCTGCAATTGAATGCGAGCGTAGTCGCCGTCCTGCGTCTCGTGAACCTGGAGGAAGGGCTTGTCGTGTGTTGAATTGCCGTCAATCCGGACCGCCCCGGAGAACTCGCCCGCGAAGCCGTTGGGGCTGGAGGCCGAAACGCCGAAGCTACCGCCCTCGAATCGCCCACCGTACCCGTCATCGCTCCGGCCCCAGACGCCATAGGCCTGATTACCCAGGTTCGCCACGCCGACGACGCCGTTGCCGTGGGATGTGGTGGATTCGCCATAAACGCCTGCTCGTGTTCGGCCACCCGTGCCCGTCCCTTGCAAGCCAAGGACGCCAATCCCCGAGAACGCGTCGTTCTCGCCGGAAACACCGATCCCGTCGTCCGAATGGGCCAGGCCGCGCACACCCCAGGTCTCCGTGATTGCGGCCATCGCTTCCCCCGCGATGGCCGCACTGTTCGTGCTTTCGGCCACGCCGCGCAGGCCGACGCTGAAGGCGAACGGGGCACGCCCATACACGCCGAATCCAAAGGGCGCGCCCGCATCCCCCTGTACGCCGATGCCACCGAACCCAGCCCCGCTTGCATCGCCCCGCATGGCGATGCCTGAACTGGCCCTCACTGCGAGATTGCCGCCGGTTCCGAGCGTCATCAGCGTCGCCCCGCCTGCCCCCGGATCAAACATGTTGTCCGCATGCACCCCGTCCTTGAACCACGCGAAATGATTGTGGCTGCGGAAATAGGTCGTGTTCGCCTGCACGCCGATGCCGTAGAGCGCGTCGAACAGATTGAGCATCTGCCGGGTTTGGCTGCCAAACCCGAGGACCGCCGGCGACACCAGCGAAAGGCCTCCCGTCATGCTGTCGCCCGCGCGCTTGACGAAGTCGCCGGAATCCAAGCCATCCAGCAGGTCGGCGTTGAGGTTGCCGACCTTGTTCGCGCTGCTGACCGTGAACGGCGGCCCGCTCGGCGGCGCGAAGCTCACCGTGCCGGAAAAGGTGGGGCTGGCGCCGTCTTTCAGTCCGCCCGCTCGGGCCGCGTACACCGCATACGGAGTCGGTGCGAGCCGCTGACGCGGCAACACGCTGATAAAATTCAGCGCGCCGTTTGAGCGCACGCCGACGGCCAGCCAGCGAGCCTCGCCGTTAAAGGGTGCCGCGCCGAAATCGAGATTCAGCACAAACAGCCCGTTGGTCACCGGCATCGCGGAATTGGTGATAGTCGTCGAAACAAGCGCCCCGAACTCTGGCGCGTCATAGATCTGGCAGCGGAAGTCGTACAGTCCGGAGGCGGTCTGCCCGGAGGCGTTCAATCGGCCCTGATAAGTGAATGCCGTGCCTTGGGCCGTGGCATCCCTAGCGCCGGAGTGAATGAGGAACAGGACAATCAATGGAAGGAATCGAATGTTCATAGGCTTCGAGACGACGTTATTCCCACCGAGAAGCGGCGCTGGTGGTTCAGCGCACTTTATGCCATTGGAGACTGTTGGATTCCTTGATCCAGGTCAAAGAAGGCGTGCGTTCCGAGTTGCCATCTCCTCGTTTCCCATCCAGGGAATCCCCTGAACTGCCCGTTTGCGGGAGCGTTGCTCTTCACCTACAGCGACAGAACAAATTCGACGAGATCCTCCATCTGCATCGGGGTGAGATGAGAGGTGTTCCCGTGCTGGTCGTTCGGGTTGAATTGGGCAAACACGGCGCGGATTGTCGCCGCCCGACCGTCGTGGAGATACGGGCCGCTGCGCCATACTTCGATTAGCGAGGGCGTGTCGAAGCGATCGTTGGGCCGGTCAAACTTCCCGACCGTGCCGACATCGTGGAATTTCATGTCGGTATAAAGCGCGCCCTGGTGGCAATCGGCGCAGCCCACGGCTTCGCTGGAGAAAAGTTTCCTCCCTCGCTGGGCGGCCGGGGACAGCTTGCCTTTCACGAGGCGAGGGCTGGGCATGGGTTTCAGCGAGTTCAGGTAATCATCCAGCGCGTCGGCCACCTCGGGCGGTTGTACCGTGAACATCGAGTTGCGGATGCCCGCGCGCACGGAGACGTAGGCGTTCGAGCGCACGCCCAGCCACATCGCCGGCGGCGTTGAATGCGCCAGCAAGAGACTCTTGGCGCTCTTCGGATTGCCGATGCCGTCGTTGAGGTTGTCCCAGTTCAGGCCGTCCACGCGCGCGTCGTGCGAGTGGCAGCTCGAACAGCTTTGCCAGCCCTGGAAGCAGATGCTGGCGTCGTTGAACAGGAGTTCGCCCCGGCGCGCTTTTGTCACCTCCATGCAAGAACCGAGCGAGACGGGCTCAGGAACCGGGCGGGGGGCGGTGAGATCGATGGCAGCGAGCGAGTCGCTGAAATAATTGGCCAGCCACACGCGCGAACCGGCGACCACGACGGCGCGCGGGCCGCGGTCGGTGGTGGCAAGCTTGATGCGTTGGCGGAGGCCGACGAGGAACGAGAGGTCGTTTGGCACGTCTGCCGCCGTGCGCGAGGCGGCGGTGTAATCCACTTTCTGCGCGCCAGCGGGTGCGGCGATTTTGTCGAGCTTGGCCAGCAGCGCCGGGAAATTGATCACACTCAACTCGTGCGTGCCGGCGTGGGTGATGGCGATGGTCTTGCCGTCCGCGCTCCACGCCACCGCCCAGGGATTGGCCGCACCGGCATCGATGTTGTCGAGCAGCACGGTGTTGACAAGCTTCAGACTCGCGACGTCGATCAGGCTGGCGGCGCTGGTGTTCACCCAGCCGCGCTCAAGCTGAGTGGTCGGCAGGTGAAAGCGCGAAAGCTGATGCGCCACCACCGCATGTTTGCCATCCGGCGACACGCGCACCTCGCGCACCAGTGTCGAGCCGTTGGGCAGAGCGATCTCCTGGCAGACTTTCCCGGTCGCAACGTCGATGATGCTGACCGATGAAGCGACGACATCCACGTCCGCACGGCCGGCGTGAAGATGATTGGCGACGAAGAGGAATTTTCCGTCCGGCGTGACGGCGGCGGCGATGGGCTCGCGTGGCACTCTCACGCGCCGGACAGTTTTGTGCGATGCCAGCTCGATGAACGCCACCTCGTTGTCGAACCGATTGCAGACGAAGAGTGTTTTCCCGTCCGGGCTCAGAACCGGCGCGAGCGTCGTGTGACCGGCGGGAATCTTCGCGGTGACCTTGGCCTTCGCCGTGTCCACGACGCACACGGTGCTTTCTGGCGCGGCGCAGGTGACGTAGAGCGTTCTTCCATCAGGGGCGAGCGCGAGTCCGACCGGCGAATCCGGCACGGCGATGGTGCGCGCGATTTTTCGCGTCGTCGTGTCGAAGACCGCGACCTGTCCCGCCGTGGCACAGGCGACGTAGAGAAGTTGACCGTCCGACGAAGCGGCCAGCGCAGTTGGAGAAAGATACGATGGCGCAGCGGCAGGCGACGGGAGCGCCAAGGCGAGAACGACAACTGAAGCCAGAATTAGAATCGATGGTTTCATGGCGAATGAGAAGTCTGACGTGCAGACGGGGAGTCCAACTTTGACTTGGATCAAGGTCCGCGCTGTCTAGGTCGGTCGATCTCGCCGCCGCCGTGGTATTCACGACCCGACTCCGCTCCAGATTTTGAACCGCCTCCCACAACGCCCCGGCTCGCGCTGGCTTCCGCGTGTGAGATCGATATCCCGTTAACTTTCGTCTCCTTTCCCACTCCGGCGATAGATGAACCGCCAAAACCAAATCGTGCCAAGTGTGCCGCAGACCGCAGCGCCAATAAAGTTCGCCTGCGGGCTGATGCTCCAAAGCCACGCACCGAGGAATGAACCGGTGGTCACGACGCAGTCGCGGATGAGATAATATGCGCCAAAGGTACGGGCGCGAAGTTCCGGTGGAGCTTGCGCGATAATAAGTGCTTTGCGCGCGGGTTCTCCGAATTCCTTCAGTCCGCGCACGATGAACGCAACGACAAGCCAGCCAAAACTGTGTGCGAACAACAACGAGAGCGGAAAAAGCGTGAAGAAAATAAATGTGACGAGCACGAACGGGCGCTGGCCATGCTTGTCAGCGAGATGGGCAACCGGGATGTAGCAGAGCATGGCCGTCACCATTTCGATGGCGATTAGCCATCCAAACTGTCCGGCGTTCAGCCCCGCCTGATTCATTGCCCACAGGATGACGAACGCATACGGCAGCCGCTCGCAGGAGCGGATCAGGATGTCGCTTACGAGGAGTTCGCGCAGAGTCGGGTTGAACGAACGGACCACTCCGAGGAAGCTGATGCCAGTGTTGTTGGCGACTGGCTCTGCTTTGGTCATGGGTTCAGCCATGAGCCATTGGAAAACCGCCGTCGCCGCACTTAGGGCGATGCAGCCCATCAAGGCGTAACGAACGCCCTGTTCCCAGCCGAAGCGAGTGATGAGCCAGCCGCCGATGATCGGACCAATCATCATCGGCACTCGACGAATCATCGACTGCACACCAACCCCCATCGTGTGCTGGCGTTTGTCGAGCGACGTTGCGATGACGGTGAAAGTCGCGGGCAATGAGAGCGCGCTCCAGGCAAGAAACAGAAAAACACCCAGCACCAACGCCAGCCAATGCTGCCAAACAAGCACGATGACATAGCCCGCCAGAGAGAGTGCGTTGAACAGGAGCAGCGAGCGACGTTGTCCCCAGCGATCCGTCAGCCAGCCGCCCGGGTACGCGTAAACCGCGCCGAGCAGTGTTTGGAGCGCGTCGAACAGACCAATGATGAGAACGCCCGCGCCGAGTGTTTCGAGATACTTGGGCGCGAAACCGAGCCAGAGACGTTCCCCTGTTCCGGCCAGCACCAAGGCGACAAGCAGAAGCACCGTGTTGCGGCGCAGCGCGAGGAAGTCGGCAATGCTGCGCCAGCGGCTCACGCGGTGAATTTCACCTCTGGCATCTTCTTGTCGAAGAAAATGTTCTTGTGACTGACGCTCATGGACAACGCCACGGCCATGTCCGCTTTGATGATTTGCAGATGCCGCGCGGCGGCGGCAATCCGGGTCTGGCAGCGGGTGTCAATGTTGTTGAGACTCGCGGTTTTTGCGGCAGACCCAACGGCGATACCCAGGTCGATGCAACGAAGCTGGCAGATCGGACCGTCAAATTGCCACTCGGAGGAGGAATCGGTCTTGTGGCCCGGTCTGGCCTGCAAGAATTCCGCGCATGTTCCGTAACCGCACGCGCCGCAGTCGTATTGCGGCGGATACCATTCCGCGAGACCGATGAGCAACACCAGGTCCAGTTTCTCGGCGGTATCCGCGTCGCGATGCCAGATGGCTTCCTTGTGTTTCTGCCCTTGCTCCCGCAACCAGTCGGCCAGCCGCTTCAACGTGACCTTGTCTTCGATGATGACGGTTTCGATAAACGGCTTCGCCCCTTTCAGGAAAAGCTGCCCACCGCTCTTTGGTGCGGTCATCGCGGCGACGGCGCAGAGTTTCGCGATGTTGCGAAGCGCGTCCAAGAATATCTCCTGTTGGTTCATGTTGGCTTCTGGTCCTTTTCAGCGCGCCGCTCGCACTCGGCGTAAAGCGCGTCATAGACGATGAACTCCCGCTGCAAGATTTCGTGGTCGCTCAGGCCAAGGGCATTGAAACCAAACGCCACCCAGCGAAGACCTTCCCCCGCCGGGTGGGGATTGGACGGATGCGAATCCGCCGCACGCACAATGGCGGCGAGCAGAAGGAGCGCGGGTTCAGCGAGCCGATGCTTTTTCAGGATGGAATCGAAAGATACGTCTTCGCCGTGGTGTCCGAGTTCACAGCCATCAATATCAAAGGGCGTCGCTCCCATCTCTTTGGCCCTCGCTTCGACCTGATCCGCAGGCACGAACAAGAACTCGGCCTGCGGATCGATGAACTTCTTGATGAGCCACGGACACGCGACGCGGTCCACCTTCACCTTTTCACGGGTAATCCACTTCATGGTGACACAATCGGTTGAGTCGAACCGCTGCCGCTTCTCGCAGCAACTCCCGACCGCGTCGGAGTGGTGGCCGGAGCGACTGCCGAAAGCTTCTTAATTCGCAGACGCTTGAATTGCACCTTCGATCCAACGTGATGGTTTTGCAGGCCGACATAGCCCTTGGCTGAACGATTCGCGTTCTTGAGTCGGCTCACCTGCTGCCCATTCAGTCGGACCGTGATTTTTTGGCCGATGGCTTCGATTTCGTAGGTGTTCCATAGCCCGATCGCAGGCATGACAGCGTTCGATGGCGCAAGCGTGTAGATGGCCCCGGTTTTGTGCAACGGGTCATCGAATGTTTTCGTGCCGGGATTAAAACCCGTGTTGTCGATCTGGATTTCGTAGCCTTCCGTCACGGCGGGCTTCCAATCATTCGCGGGATCACTTTTTGCAAGGGCGGGAAAGCGAATGAACACGCCGGAGTTGTCGGTCGGTGAAGACAAGCGGAAGTCCACGCGCAGGATGAAATCGTCAAATTGGTCCTTCGTGAACCACAGCAAGCCAATGCCGCCTGCCGATTCAATGATACCCCCGCCGATTTCGATGAATCCGCCGTTGCCCGCCATTTGCCAGCCAGCAAGCCCGCCGTTGCCAAGCGGTGCAAATCCCGGCTCGGTGAGCGATTCGCGCACGATTGCGAGGGCCGTGCGCCGGGCCAAGGCCAGTGCGGTCAGAGATGGATTTGCCGAACCGAGCGTTGGGAATATTGCTGGGCCGGCGACATAGGCATTGCTCACATGGTGGAAGCGGCCATCGAGATTTGTGACGGACGCGTTGGGATCGCTTCCCATCCAGAGAGTGCCAGATTCGTGGTGCGTCGTGCCGAGACCATCACGCTTCTGCTCGACCACCTGCAATTTGGTCGGATCGTCGTTCGCCAACTTTTTCGCAAGCGCGAGCGCCGCCTGATCCATTGCGTTCCAGAGCGCGTTGTCGTCGGCATGGGGCGCGATGTTGACCCAACCCCTGCGCATTCCGAATTGGTCAGTCTGATCGCTCAAATCCATCCAGCTTGGGGACACGCCGTTAACTTTCGGCTTGGACGAGTCACGGTCGCCAACCATCTCGCCAATGCCGCGCAAGGTGATGACGATCCAATCCTCCTGCTGGCTGGCCAGTGTTTTGTCGAGCAACTCGATGTCAGGAATCATTCGCCACATTGCCGCCTCGGAGTTCGCGCCAGCGACAGCGGCAGCCGTGACTTGCAAGTGATAACGTCCTTTGCTGTTTGAGCCGCGCACGAGCAATGCCGCCGCTTCGAGTTGCGTTGGCAGCGATGGGTCGAAAGCCGAGCGGTGAATGCGGACGACTGTATTCGTGCGCAGATGTCCCATCAGATTGCGGCCCATCAATGAGGTGGGAAACGACTCCATCGCAAGCCTCGTTGCTTCGATGGTGCCGGACGCCAGCACGACGGCGCACTTGGGTGAGATGTCGAGAAACTTCTGCTGCCCGTTCACCCACACTTCAATCGTCGTCACTGCGCCACCGGTGACGTGAAGCTTTGTGACTTGAGCGCGGGGAACGAAGAACAGCCGCCGCTGCCAGTCTGGATTTCCAGCAGCTTCACGAACGGCGTCAGTCAAGATCGGCGCGCTGCTCCATTTGTCGAAACTGAAAAGGCCGGACGCGGGCGCCGCCGCCTGCACCGCCAGCGGTGCTTCCTCGATTTCGTCCACGGTGGGTATTCCCGGCTTTACTGCTTTGAATTTCTTGAAGAGTTCATCGAACAGCGGGCCGGAAATGTAATCTGTCTTGTCGAACACGCCCGTCTCGCGCTCAATGGTTTCGTATTCACTTTGCAGGAATCCCGCCGTTTCATCCGGCCACTGTGCCAGGTCCGCCTCCGTCAACTGCGGTGCCCAGCCGCCCCAATACAATGAGCGTCCGCCGAGGCAGTAAGCCAGCCCTGGAAACGGTGTCTTGCTTCGCCACGGCGAACCCCAAACCCGCTCGCGTGCGCCAGGGTCCTGGTTGTTGGATTCCACCGTCACCGCGCCGCCTGCGTTCAATCCGATGCGGCTGAGGTTTTGGACGTGCTCCGTCACCATCAGGCAACCCGCATCGAGCACCAGCACGCGCATACTGGAGTGGCGGTAAACTTTCTCCGCGCAGTAAGCGCCGAACATTCCGGCTCCAATCACCACGGCATCAAAGGCAACGCCGCCGTTTTGCGTGACCTCATCCCAGGTGCTGCAAATGTAACGGCCCAGCACGTCGAGCGAGAACTCGGTATCCTGCACGGGCACGCGGTCGTTCGGGTCGGCGGAAGGAATCAGTCGAGGAAGATTCGTTGGCATAGCTCAGTCCTTTGATTGCGGTTTGATTTGTTCACAGGGCAAAACGAAACCCGTCATCTCTTCATTACAAGGAATGGAATGTCGTTCTTTCGGAAAACCTTGTCGTCTTAACTTTCCTTCAGAATTGGTCGCTCGCCGTGCCGGGGTAAAACTGTGACAATGCCGCCGCGTGACGAAGATTCTGGTCATCGAAGACGATCTCAAAACGGCCAACGCCATTCGCACCGGCCTGCGGGGCGAAGGCTACGAGGCCGCCGCGGCCAGAACTGGCAACGAAGGCTTCTCTCTGCTCACCGCTGAATCCTTCGATCTCGTCGTGCTGGACTGGATGCTGCCTGGGCGCGACGGCATCGAGATTCTCAGCGCGCTCCGTCGGCGCGGTGTGAAAACGCCCGTGCTGTTGCTCACCGCCCGCGACTCGGTCGAGGACCGCGTGCTCGGACTCGACAGCGGCGCAGATGATTACCTCGTCAAGCCGTTCGCCTTCGCCGAACTGCTGGCGCGCATCCGGGTGCTCTTGCGGCGGTCGGGCGACACCGAACGATTGCGGCGACAAATCGGCGACCTGACGCTGGATGCTGAGAATCGCCGTGTCCTGCGAGGCTCGAAAGACATCACGCTAACGCCGCGTGAGTTCGACCTTCTGGCGTATCTCGTCCGTCACCACGGCCAGACCGTCACGCGTCAGATGCTCGCGAAGGACGTGTGGCGGGAGTCGCACCGTGTCACGCCGCTGGACAACGTGATTGATGTCCATATCGCCCACCTGCGCCGGAAGATTGACGAGGGACACCGCAACAAGCTGCTGCATACGGTGCGGGGCGTCGGTTTCGTATTGCGCGCGGAGGCACAGGCATGAACTGGTTGCGCCGCCAGTCGCTGACGCTCCGCCTCGCCTGGTGGCACGCGGTGACCGCGCTGATTGTCGTCGTTGCCCTTGCTGTTTTCGTGCGGCACACAGTCTCCCAGCGGTTGTTGCAGGAACTGGATCGCCAGCTTCGCATTGATTTCGATGTCATCGAAGCGCAGGTCGAGGAGTCGCAAGGCAAACTGGTGTGGCCCTTGCGCGGCTCGCATGGTGACGAAGGCTACGCGCGCATGGCCGCGTGGTTTGAAGTATGGAGCGAGGACGCCAAGCTGTTGCTCCGCCACTGGCCCGTCCCGGAGACCGAAGCGCACGAACGGCCCGGTCCGCCCGGCGGACAGCAATTGCGCTTTTACTCCGCCGAAGTCGAACCGGGGTTGTTCGCTCGCATCATGGAACGGCCCGCGCGCGTCGGGCATCGCGACGTGATTTTGCGCATCCTGCGTGATGAATCGGGACTGCGCCGTGCCCAGCACGAACTGACGGAGGTATTTCTGTTCGGGCTGCCGCTGGCCATGCTGCTGGCCGTGGCAGGGGGATGGCTCGTGGCTCGGCGTTCGCTCGCTCCGGTGGCGGTGATGGCGGGCCGGGCGCGGGAGATTTCCGCCAGTTCATTGTCGCAACGGCTGCCCGTGGCCAATCCCCACGATGAACTCGGCAGTCTGGCGACGGTCTTCAACGCCACATTGCAACGGCTCGAAAGCTCGTTTTCCGAACTGCGCCGCTTCGCCGCCGATGCGTCCCACGAACTGCGCACGCCGCTCACGGCCTTGCGGGCGGAAGGCGAAGTTGCCCTTCGCACTGGACGCGATCCTGAGCAACTCCGGCAGACCATCGGCGCGATGCTGGAGGAAGCGCAGCGGTTGCAAGACCTCGTGGAGTCGCTGCTGACCCTGGCCCGCGCCGAGGCGGAGAAGCAGCCGTTGAGTCGCACGTCGGTCAATCTGGGCGGGTTGAGTAAGGAAGTTGTCGAGAACCTGCGAATTTTGACGGACGAAAAGAATCAACACCTCACGGTAGAGATGGATGGAGACATCACGCTCGCGGCGGACGCAACGCTGCTCCGGCACGCTTTGCTCAACCTCGTTCACAACGCCATCCGCTACACCCCGTCGGGCGGGCGCATCGTGGTCCGCTGCCAGCGACGGGAGCGCGAAGCAGTCGTCGAGGTCGCCGATACCGGCGATGGCATCGCGCCGGAACATCACGCCAGGATATTCGAGCGGTTCTATCGCGTGGACAAGACGCGCTCGCGGGCCGAGGGCGGAGCGGGTTTGGGGTTGGCCATCGCCAAGGTCGCCGTTGAACGCCACGGCGGACGCATCGAACTGGAAAGCGCGCAAACCCGAGGCGCGACATTTCGAGTGCTTCTGCCGGTTTCTTCATAGAGCGCGTTGCCCTGCGCTCGCTGCCTTAACAAATCTTCAGTAACGGCCGCACTCGCCGCGCCATAAAGTCCCGTCCACATGAACCCGATCAAGATTCTTGCCGTTTTTGCCGCATCCGGCGTATTGCCGTTGTCCACCCATGCCGCGCTAGACACCAATCGCATCGACCAAATCACCGGACTCAAGGGCGCATGGAACGCTGCCGAAGGCGTGTTCAAAGTTTCGTCTCCGCGCACCGACGTGGCGGTGAAGGTGGATGAATGGAAAATGCCACCGTTCATGGGCCTGACTTCCTGGGCCGCGTTCCTTGCCGGCAAGCAAGCCGATGCGATGGTCATGGGCGATTTCGTGTTGTTCGAGGATGAAGTCAATCCCGTGATGAGCGCCGCGTTCGACAACGGCCTAGAAGTGACCGCGCTGCACAACCACTTCTTCCATGCCGAACCGCAGGTTTATTTCATGCACATCGGCGGTGAGGGCACGGTCGAGAAACTCGCGGGCGGCGTGAAGGCAGCGCTGGCGAAGATGAAGGAAATCCGCGCAACGAATCCGACACCGGCCAAGTCGTTCGGCGGGGGCATCCCGGAGAAGAATGCCATCAGCGCCGCGCCACTCGCGGAGGCGTTCACCGCCAAGCCGCAGGAGAAAGACGGCATGGTGAAGTTCGTCTTTGGTCGCGTGGCGCGGATGGATTGCGGCTGCGCGGTCGGCAAGGAAATGGGCGTGAACACCTGGGCCAGCTTCGGCGGCGCGGATGACAACGCGGTGGTGGACGGCGACTTCGCGTGTCAGGAGAACGAACTTCAGCCCGTGCTCAAGAGCCTGCGCGGCGCGGGCATCCACATCGTGGCGATCCATCACCACATGATTCACGAGACGCCGCGCTACGTGTTCCTGCACTACTGGGGACGGGGCAAGGCGATGGATTTGGCGAAGGCCATTCGTATCGCGCGTGGCGAACAGACCAAGGCGGCGGCGGCGCAGGCGCGGGCCGAAGGCGGGTTCAAGGAGATCAACGTCGCGGACTTCGAGAAACGCCGCGCGAAGAAAGCCCCCGTCCTCGACGTGCGCAGCCCGGAAGAATTTGCGAAGGGCCACGTCACCGGCGCAATCAATCTCAACATCCACTCGCCCGACTTCGCTGCGAAGGCCGCGCAGTTCGACAAGAAGAAGCCGATCCTCGTGAACTGCCACGTCGGCTCACGCGGGGCGATTGCCGCCGCCGAACTGGCGAGGCTTGGATTCAAGAGCGTGTTCAATCTCGAAGGCGGCGTGGACGCTTGGGAGAAGGCGGGCAATCACTCGGAAACTGATACCACTCGCTAAATCCATGAAGATCTCACTCGTGCCCGTCTGTCTCGGGCTGGGACTCTTAACAAGCGTCGCCGCCGAAACCGCTGTGCCCGCGAAAGGCGCTTCGGCCAAGC
The DNA here is from genome assembly GCA_964491875.1 of uncultured Bifidobacterium sp. Classification (GTDB taxonomy): domain Bacteria; phylum Verrucomicrobiota; class Verrucomicrobiia; order Limisphaerales; family JADJPG01; genus JADJPG01. Next base: position 167,944 of record CAZBIC010000002.1, on the reverse strand, counting down.
CTCCAGCCACCGCCTGGCTTTTCGGCAGCGACGAGGAACGATTTGATCGTGTCGCCCGGCAGATGCGTGGCTTCGACATGGCCATGATGGAAGTGGGCTATCGCTACACGGAGCTGCATTGGGCCGGACAGGACCACAATTGGGATTACGCGAAATATCAGTGCGAAAAAATCCAGCATGTCATCGAACTGGCGATGGAGCGGCGCACGAATCGCGCCCCGTCCGCGCAGTGGTTTCTCACCAACGCCATTCCACCGATGAAGGCCGCCATCGAGGCGAAGGATTCGGCGCGCTTCGACAAGCAGCTTCCCGTTTTCACCGCCGCGTGCAACACCTGTCACGCGATGGAGAAGATGCCGTTCATCACCGTTCGAGCGCCGGAAGGCCGGTTGTCGCCGGTGATGTTTCACAACAACCAACCAACTCCAGCCAAACAATGAAACTCCTCCTGCTCACCGCCTGCACTGCCGCCTCGCTCGCGGCCCACGCCGAGATTGCCAACTTTGACGATGCCAAGCCCGGCGCATTGCCGGCAAATTGGACCGGCACGAAAACCGGCAAAGGCGATCCGAAGTGGTCGGTCGAGAAAGACGACACCGCTCCCTCAAAGCCTAACGTGTTCAAACAATCAGGGGAGGCGACTTATCCCGTCGCGCTCAAAGACGACACGTCTCTTAAAGACGGTTTCGTCGAAGTGAAGTTCAAGGCCGTCAGCGGCAAGGAGGATCAGGCGGCGGGCGTCGTCTGGCGCGCGAAGGACGCGGACAATTATTACATCTGCCGGCCCAACGCGCTCGAAGACAACGTCGTGCTCTACAAGGTCGAGAAAGGCAAGCGCAGTTCGCTGGACATCGTGGGCCGCAAGGGCGGCTATGGCGTCGAGGCGAAGGTTGCCCCGCAAACCTGGCACACCCTGCGCGTTGAGTTCGTCGGCAGCCGTTTCAAGGTGCTGTTCAACGGCAAGCACCTGTTCGACGTGCAAGACGAGACGTTCAAGGACGCGGGCAAGGCCGGTCTGTGGACGAAGGCCGACAGCGTGATGCTCTTCGATGACTTCACGTATGGCAGCAAGTGAGACGGACGTCGCAACTCAACCTGGTTAATTCTATGAAGCTCTCCAATCCTCCCCGTGCAGCCGTCCTGCTCTTAATCCTCGTCACCTTGGCGCTCGGCGCTACGCAGGCACGAGCCGCCAAAGCTGCCCGCGCGCTCGTCACTAATTGGGGCGGCGACAGCATCGCCGTCATAGATCCGGTCGAAGGCCGGTTGGTCGCCGACATCAAGACTGGTCCGAAACCTCACGGCGTGGACATTGCGCCCGATGGCAAGACCATCTACGTTGCGAACGAGGGCGACGGCACACTCTCGTTCATTGACCCCACGAAGAATCAAGTCACCTCCTCGCTTTCGGTCGGCATCGCCCCCAACCAGCTCATCACATCGCCCGATGGGCGGCATGTTTTCGTAACGCTCAACAGCAACGGCGCGGTCGCTGTTGTCAGCACCGCCGAGCGCAAAGTCGTCAAGACCGTGCCCGTGGGCCGCGGCCCGCACATCGTCATGCTGCGACCCGACGGGAAACGGCTCTACGTCACCAGTGAGGGTGACATGAGGCTCGTCGAGATGGACGTGGCCAGTTGGGAAGTGACCGGGGCAACGCCGCTGTTCACCTGGCCGCGCGTGCTGGCGCAAAGCAAGGATGGTCGGAAAGTCTATCAAACCATCCGCTGGCTCAATGGCGCGCTCGTGATTGACCCGGAGAAGAAGCAGGTCGTTGACCGCATCGCCCTGGGTGAACCGAAGTTCGCTTCCGACGGCAAGGACGCGCATGGCATCGGCGTCACGCCTGATGGCAAGGAGCTTTGGATTGCAACTCAAACGACGGATGACGCAACCATTCTCGACACCGCCGACCATCGCGTGTTGGGCAAGGTGCAAGTGGGCCGCGACCCCAACTGGCTGGAATTCACCCCCGACGGCAAGCTCGCCGTCATCAGCAACACGGGCTCGGGCGACGTGAGCATTGTGGACGTGGCGCAGCGGCGCACGGTGAAGACGGTCAAAGTGGGCAAGGCGCCGAAGCGCCTCACGGTGGGCATGGTGGAAGTCGCGCCATGACTCGCTTCATCCTGATTCTTCTGGCGGCTGCGGGCCTGACCGGCTGCAAACCGGGCGGCGTATCTTCCAACACCGTTGTTGTTTACACCAGCGTTGACGATGTGTTCGCGCGACCGATCTGCGAGCAATTCCAAAAGCAGACCGGCATCGAAGTAAAGCTCGTGCCCGACACCGAGGAAACCAAGAGCACCGGCCTGCTCAACCGGCTCATTGCTGAGAAGGCGCGTCCGCAAGCCGACGTGTTCTGGAGCGGAGATCCGGTTCGCGCCTCCGTGCTCAAATCAAAAGGCATCTCCGCGCCGTTCAAACCGGCCAGCCCTGCGGACGTGACCGGACGGTTCAGCGATTCCGCCGGGCATTGGTCCGCGCTTTCCGCACGCGCGCGTGTGCTCATCGTGAACACGAATCTTGTGCCTGTCGCCGACACGCCGCGTTCGCTGCAAGCCTTCCTTGACCCAAAGTGGCGCGGGAAAGCCTGTCTCGCCAATCCACTTTTCGGCACGACCTCGACGCACGCCGCCGCGTTGTTTGAAACAATGGGTGAAACCAAGGCGAAGGAGTTTTTCGAGGGGTTGCGCGCGAACGGTGTGAAAGTGCTTTCCTCGAATGGCGAAGTGAAGCGGCGTGTGGCCGCTGGCGAGTTCGCCTTCGGCCTGACCGACACCGACGACGCCAGCGTCGCCATCAAGGAAGGCAAACCCGTCACGATGGTCTATCCCGACCAGGATGGCGCGGGCACGCTCATCGTTCCGAATGCCGCCGTGCTCGTTGCGAACGGACCGAACCCGGAGAATGGAAAGAAGTTTATTGATTACCTGCTCACGGCCGCAGTCGAGCAATCACTCGCCCAGAGCGAAGCCGCGCAGATGCCGCTGCGTCCCGGTGTGCCCGTCCCTTCCGGAGTGAAGCGCGTTGAGGAAATCAAGGCGATGACTGTGGATTACGAAAAACTCGGCGTGAGGTTGGAAGAACTGGCGGCGGGATTCTTGAGGACGTGGTCGGCCTCACAGTGACAAGCCGCAATGAGTATCGCCGGACTTGATTCTCCATTCTGGCTAGCGCTCGGACGCAGCGTGCTGGTGGGAATCATCGTGGCTGCGGTGTCCTTTGGTATCGGCTGGCCGCTCGGTGTGAGTGTCGGACTGACAACCTTTCCAATGCGCCGTCTTCTGCTGGCGCTGCTCGCGCTGCCATTGTTGCTGCCGTCCTTTCTCGTCGCGATCGGACTATCCATGCTGTGGCGCGGATTTGCCGGAGCGCCCGCTGTCGTGTGGGTGTTCGTCTGCCTCGGTGTTCCATTGGTCACTTTCGCCGCCCTCGCCGCCACGCTCACACTCACCCGTGGACAAGCGGACGCCGCGCGGCTGGCGGGCGGACAACCACACTTCTTTCGGCTCGCCCTGCGAGCGGCGTTTCCGCTGGCCGGCCTCGCGGCGACGCTCGCCGGTGTGTTCACGCTGGCCGATCCTGGGCCGGGTCAAATCTTCGGCTGGCCGGGCGCAGCCAGCGAACTCCTCACGAGTTTCGCCGCGCGTTATGACCGAACTCTTGCCACGCGACAAGCCATCGCGCTCGCGGCGGTCGCGGCGCTGCTCGCGTGGCCGCTGGCGTGGAAGCTCGCGCCCGAAGTGGCGTCGGGACTCTTCGCGCGCGATGTGAATCATCCGTCACCCGTCCGCGCCCCGGCGACAGCCGGATGGCTCTTGGGCGTGGTTTCCGTGGTTACGTTTCTGCCTTTGGCCGGACTGTTGAAGCCGCTGTTCGCGCAAGCCTGGCCGGTGGCACGAGCGTGGAACGAAGTGGCGCGCACCGGCATGGACACCCTGCTCTACGCGGCGCTCGCGTCGACCATCGCGGTCCTCGCCGCGTTCGCGCTCGGTTGGAGCGCGGGCAACTCGCCCGTTCGCCGCCGCTGGCTTGTCACCGCCGCGCTGGCTTTGCTTGCGTTGCCGCCTGCGTTGGTCGCGTTGTGGTTCATTCCGTGGAGCGGGCGCGTCACGCTCGGCGTCGCCCTTGCTCTACGCGGATTGCCTCTGGCGATTCTGTTCGCGCTCCGGGCCGTAAGTTCGATGCCTCCATCTTGGGCCGATGCGGCGCGCGTGCATCGTGTTCCTCGCGTAACATTTCTCACGCGGGTCGCGATTCCTTGGTGTGCGCGTTGGGCATTTCCGGCGGCGGCTCTGGCCGCGCTCTTTGCTACGGCGGAGGTGGGCACGGTGCTATTGTTGCACCCGCCGGGACACGGCAGCCTGCCAATGGCGGTGTTCACCATCATGGCCAACGCGCCCGAAGCACTCGTGGCTATGCTCTGCCTGTTTTACGTTACCCTGGCCCTGGCCGTCGCTGTCGCAGGCCAGCAGATCGTGCGACGACTATGACTCTGCTCACCGTTCAAGATGTGGCGAAGGCCCATGACGGCGGGACCGTGTTCGCCGGAGTCAGCTTAGCGCTCGCGCCCGACGACCGACTGGCCGTGTTGGGCGCAAGCGGCAGTGGCAAGACGACGCTGCTGCGGTTGCTGGCGGGTTTGGATGCACCAAGCTCCGGCGTCATCCAGCGCGCCGCTGTCCTGCGCATCGGCATGGTGTTTCAAGACCTCGCGCTTTGGCCGAATCTCACGGTGCTGGACAATGTGTTGCTCGCGTTGCCTGACGTGGCAAAGCCGCTCCGATTGCAATCCGCCCGTGAGGCGCTCGCCGCCTGCCGCGTGGCGGAACTGGCGTCGCGCAAACCCGGCACGCTCTCGATTGGTCAGCAACAACGAGTGGCGCTGGCGCGAGCCATCGCCTGCCGCCCGCAATTGCTGCTGCTCGACGAGCCGTTCTCCAGCCTCGACCCTTTGTTGCGCGAGGAACTTATCACCGAGGTCAATCGGCTGGTGTCCGAGATTGGTGCCGCGCTCGTGCTGGTGACGCACGACGCGTTCGAAGCCATTGAACTGGCTCGATCGGCGCTCGTCCTGGAAAGCGGATGTGTGGCGGAATCGGGCGAGCTTCAATTACTGCTGGCCACGCCGCAGTCGCGACTCCTGCGCCAGTTCGCCGCCCAGTGTGGACGGCTCCAAGGCAAATGACCCGAAGCTCCGCCATCCCGGCTCCCACTCGACGCGCACCCACGAAATGGATGACTCGTGAAAGTGTGAAAGCGGATCGCAGATTCTGCGAGTTTAGTGCAGTGGCGGCCCGTCAATGATGCTCTCCCATAGGAGACTTTTGCCCGACTCCTCATGGTTTGTGGTCTTGGCGGGCCAGTCGGCGTCCTGCTCGTCCTTTGCCAATGGCATCGCACGCCGACTGCAACGCCCGGCGTGTGCTGATCTCGGGGTAATTCGCCGCCAACTCCCGCAACGCGGGCAGGCTCGACGGATCAGCGATGTTCCCCAATGCGTGGGCTGCGGCGTGGCGGACATCGGTGGAGTTCTCGATATTCCGCACTGCGCCCAGTAACGTCGGCACGGCGCGGCGGTCGCCGATCTGGCCCAGCGCCCAAGCGGCGGACGCGCGCCAGCATGGCGTGTAGTCGAGATGCAGCAGGTGAATCGTCGGTTCGGCTGGATCGGGACGACCGTGGCGCGCTTCGTTCAGGTCGTCCGCGAGCATGGCGGTGAGCGCGTCCATGGAAGCGGTGTCGTGTAGATTGCCCAGCGCACGGGCAAGGTAAAACAGCGTCCAGTGCCGAACAGGGGTCCACGTCGGATTGCCCAACTCGCGATGAATCGGTTCCTCGGGCCGCGCGCGATAACGTTCGAAGGCGGCCCGCACGCGCGATTCCGAGCCGCTGTCGCGACAGGCCAGCGAGAGAATTTGCGCCGCGCGATTTTCCGGACCCGGATGGCCGCCCCAGGCGGGATGCGTCGTCGAGATTGCCGCCTTCACATCCTGATCCGGCTTCGCCAATGGATCGCCTAGTAACGCCAAACAGCTCTCGTTCACTTCCGCCCCACGTCCGCTGCGGCGGATGAGCCGGCCCACGAGCATTTCGTATTCGTCGTTCTGCAGAAACAAGCCGCGATCCGGATCGGTCGGCACGGAGCGGATGAGTTGCGGGACGATGGCGGCGGCGCGCTCGGAACCGATGCGTTCCAATGCCTCGATAATGCGTGCGTGGACCGGCGACGAGTGGCAGGCGTAGAGCGCGGGATGATCCGAATACCAGCCGACGTAATGCCAGTATTCCTTCAGGGTGGCGAAGGTTTCGATCAACATCGTCTCCGCCTCGGGCGAGCCGATGCGGCCGAGCGCTTCGATGGTCGCTTCGACGAGAAATAAGTTGCCCGTTTGCGGTTCGATGTTCTTCGCGAGCAGTTCGCGCAACAGTGGAATCGCGTTCGCGTCGCGAAGCTGGCCCAGGGCTCGGACGGCTTCCTGGAGCGTGCGCGGATTCAGCGGTGAGGCGGCGGGGAAGGTGAAGTTGTCCGTGCGGTTGTCCTTCACGAACGGCGCATAAGGATTCGTGCGCGCGGCCTCGGCCACCCATTTGCGCAGAGCCGCCCGCGCCGAGTCGCCGCCGATGTGAGCGAGCGCGACGATGGTCGAGCGTCGGCCGTCTCCCAGCGAACGCACCAGCTCCGCTTCGATGGAATTCCACGAGTTGGTTGCAAACCAGTTCTGCCAATCGCCGCGCGGCAAGGCGTGGCCGGTGAGATTTTCCAAGGCCACGATGGCGGACTGCGCCACGACCGGGTCCGCATCTTTCAACGCTTCCAGCAATGCCGGCACGGATTCGCGGGTGCCGCACGCCGCCAGGGCCAGTGCGGTGGCCACGCGGACCTCGCGGGACTGCGCTTTCAAGTTCTCGGCCAGCACCGGAGCCGCCTCCCGTTCACGGCGCAAGGCCAGCCGTTGCGCGGAAGAAATCTTGAGCGCGTCGTCTTCGGCACGCAGGAAATTCTCCAGCTCAGCGAGTTCATCCCGGCCCGTGGCCTTCGGGGACTCGCGCAGCGTGCTTCGATTAAGCGAGGCACATTCGCGGAAGCGCTCGAATTGCAAATCCATCATGCCGGTGACGCCGGGATTGTTGCCGCGAAACCGGTGCGGGTCACCCTGGCCGAGAAGTTTGATGGGCGACGACCGTAGCGCCGTCGCGTGGGTGAATTCGGCGGCGGGCGCGGACTGGCGTGGTTGATGGCAGCCGATGCACGAGCGCCGTTCGCCTGGGCGCACGTAGAGCCATGACATCTCGTTCAGCTCGGAACGACCCTCCGCATCCACTGCCTGGAGCGCGATCGGCATGTCGGCGGGCACTTCGATGAAGATTGATCCGTCCGCCGCGAGCGGCACGGTGCCGAGTTCGACCGTCTCGTGACCGACGTGAACGATGTGCGAGTGCGAGGAGCGCGTGGTGAGCGGCACGGCGCCGAGCACGCGGATGGCGCGAATGCGTTCCCAGTCGGCCTTGCCCTTGGTGGTGACGCGCGCGTCCTGGCAGAGCAGGAAACCCGTCGCGCCAGGTTGAGACGCCTTGGCGGCGTCCACGATATCGGGAATGACCGGCGGCCGCGAGCGCGCACCGATGAAGACCGGCGAATGAATCGCGCCGTTGCTCGATTGCAAGATGGACACGACGCGGTTGTCGCGCGGATCGATGACGCCCAGCGTGTCTGAACTCATCCGCTTCCCTTCTGGTCGCAGCACCGTGCAGAGCAAACGTCCGTTCGGCAGCGGCGCAAGATCGCCCAGTTGACCCGGCAGGCGATGGAAGTCGCGCTCGTGTCCGCCGGGCGCGGCGATGAAGTTTCCTCGACTCGAAATGAAGGTGAGGCGTCCGTCTGGCATCGGTGCCGGGCTGCCGTAACCGAACGCGCGCAGCCGCACGCCGTAATCAGCGCCGACATTTGCCGCCACCTCGGCGTGACCGTCCGTGCCGTCGGGGCGGATGATGTGCAAGTGCGTCTCGACCTTGCCGCGATCGAAGAAGTTGTCCGTGCGGATGAAAGCGATGCGGCCATCGGCCATCACCTTGGGTTCATTGTCGAAGATGAGCGTGGAGGTGATAGGGTGAACTCCAGAGCCGTCGGCGTTCATGCGGAAGAGCGCGCGCGACGGCGGCTGATGATATTCCTCGAAGGTGCCAATGCGCGTGGAGGTGAAGACAATGCGGCCATCCGGCAGTTCGGCGGGATCGATGTCGTGGAACGGTCCATCGGTGAGGCGTTGCGGCGTTCCGCCGTCGAGCGGCACACGGTAGATGTGGAAGAACTTCTCCCCGCCCAGCGCAGCGGCAACGAGCAGAGCGCTGCCGTCGAACGTGGCTGAAGGTGAACCGATGACGCCCGCACCGGCATCGAGGAGCACGCGCGGCTTTGCATTCAAGCCAGGTTTTAGCATGTAGAGCTTGCGCCCAATCTTGGAAGGACACGGCAGGTCGAACTCCGTGTAAGCCCGCGTCCAGTCGCCCACGCGAAAGGCCACGCCCCATGCATCGGCGCGAAGCGGGACATACACGCTGCAATCGTCTCCGAGAAACGCCACGGCCTCGGGCCATTGGAAATTTTTGTCGGGCGTTATCAGTTCAAGCCGGGAAGCCACAGCCTTGGCCCGCGCCAGTTCGCCAGCCTCCGACCATGCCACGCGTCCCCACGGCGCCATGCCCATTGGTCCGACCACTTGAGCCTCGCGCCAGTCTGGTCCTTCGACGAATTCGGGATGCGAATAATCCACGTCCTGCTTCCCATCGGCCGCGCGCCAGGTGCCGTCGGTCACGAGGTCGAGCGGAGGACGCGCCTTTACTTCGATCCTCACTGCTGCCACAACCGCGCGCACACCGCCGAGGTCGATGCCGTGGATGCCGATGATGTTCCGGCCCTTCACCAGCCGCGTGGTGACGTCGTAGCACTCGACGGATTGCCAGACCTCCGACGCCGCGCCCGTGTCGCTGCCGACGCGCGCTCCATTGACGGAAAGGTCGTAGCCGTTGTCGGCGGTGATGAGGATGGTGGCGTTGGTGGGCTTGGAATCGAGCGTGAAGACTTTGCGGAGATCGCATTGGTCATTCGTGTTGTGCGACCAGACCCACTGCGCTTTCGACAATGGCGGGAGCGAGGCACTGTGAGAGGCGGATTCGAGCGCGACGGCGAGCGCGAGCCCGAGGATGGCATGGACGATTTCAACTGGGACTCGATTGAGGCGGCCGCTCCGAGAGTGATGGGCGTGTTCCATTGCTTTTGAAGGCCACGCAGATCCAGAAAGACGCACGACTGGAGAGGTCGGAACGCGTGGCGATACTGCGGAGTCTGACCGCGTGCGCCCCGCCTGACTCTTGACTTAAATCAAACCTGACGCGAATTCCTGACGTGGAAGCACGCAGCGATGCGTCGGATCGATTCAACTGCGGCGATGAAATCTGAATCATGAAATCCATCCTCCTGGTCATATTGCTCTTCTCGACCGGAACCGTCCGGGCCGATCTGCTGCTCGCTCGAAACAGCAAAGCAAACTGTGTCATCGTCATCGATCCCGCTGCGACCGCACCGGAGCAAACAGCGGCGAGGGAGCTGGCTGCGACGCTCCGCCAAATCACCGGCGCGGAGTTCGTCGTCCAGACCAATACCAAGGCTCCGACGCGGGCCATTCTCGTCGGTGCGGGCGAAGCGGCGCGCAATGTATTTGTCACCGTGCCTTTTGACGGACTCGGCGACGAGGAACTTGTCATCCAAACCAGGGGCAATCGTCTGCTGCTCGTCGGCGGTCGTCCGCGCGGCACGCTCTACGCAGTGAGCCGTTTTCTTCAGCAACAGTGCGACGTGCGCTGGTGGACGCCGTGGGCCAGCCGCATTACACAGCGGACGACCTTGCGACTCGGTGAAATCAACGTGCGTGAGAAGCCCGCCTTTGAATACCGGGAGTCTTTCTGGTATCCGGCTTTCGACGCCGACTGGTCGTGGCGCAATGGCGGCAACGGCCAGTCCTCGAAACTCACGCCGGAGAAGGGCGGGCGGATCAGCTACAAAGGTTTCGTCCACACCTTCTACCCGCTAGTGCCGCCCGAGAAACATTTCGCCGAGCACCCGGAATGGTTCAGCCTCATCAAAGGCAAACGCACCACCGACCGCGCGCAGCTTTGCCTCACGAACCCGAAGTTGCGCGACTTCATGGTCGAGCGCGTGAAGCAATGGCTCCGCGAATCGCCCGATGCCGGCATCATCAGCGTCTCCCAAAACGATTGGTACGGCGCGTGTGAATGCGCCGACTGCAAAGCGCTCGACGATGCGGAAGGAACGCACGCGGGGACGATGCTGGCTTTTGTGAATTACGTGGCTGAGAAGATTGAGCCAGAGTTTCCGAACGTGGCGGTGGACACGCTCGCCTACCAATACACGCGCAAGCCGCCGAAGACGCTGAAGCCGCGCCCCAACGTCATCGTCCGGCTGTGCAGCATCGAGTGCAACTTCCGCGAGTCGCTCGACCACCCGTCGAACGCCGCCTTCGCCGACGACATCCGCGGCTGGTCGAAGCTTTGCCAGCGACTCTACATCTGGGATTACACGACCGATTTCGCGCATTACGTGCAGCCGCATCCGAACTGGTTCACGCTCGACGCGAACCTGCGTTTCTTCCACGGCAACGGAGTGCGCGGCGTCTTCGAGCAGGGCGCGTATCAATCGCACGGCTCCGAGATGTCCGAGCTGCGCGCCTGGGTGCTGGCGCAACTGCTCTGGAATCCGCAGCGGGACGGCCGCGCGCTCGTCCACGAATTCCTCGAAGGCTACTACGGCCCTGACGCCGCGCCACACCTTCGCCATTACCTCGACTTGATGCACAACGCCTCGAAAGGCCACAACCTCACCTGCTACTCCGGCACAGACGCGCCATTCCTCCACTTCAAACCGATCACCGAGGCGGAGAAGCTCTGGCAGCAAGCCGAGGCCGCCGCCGCGAGCAGCCCGGAATTTCTCGAACGCGTTCGCATTGGCCATCTCGCCGTGCGCTACGTCTGGCTCTCGCGCTGGGAAAAGTTGCGCAAGGAATGCGCCGACGCCGGAGAGACATGGCCCTTGCCTGATTCCCGCAAACAGATCGCAGACGATTGGCTGGCGGTGGCGAGGGGCATCAAAGGCAAGCCGTGGACGAAAGTCACCCTGTTGAGCGAAGGCGGATTAACCCCGGAGAAGTGGGCTGCGCGCTTTCAACAAGATACGCCAAAGCCTTGATGGGGAAAATGGGCTCCGGTTGATCGGCATCATCACCGTGGCGGATTCGATTTGGTTGCGGCAAAGCACCGGAGCGTCGCGCAATGAGCTTCATGCCGAGGTCAGCGGAGCGCATTGCGAAACACGTCCTCGCCCTTGGCCCAGCGTTCAGCTGCATCCGGAATCTCGAGCGCGGTCGCCACAGCGCTGTTGAGCTCATAGATGTTCGCATCCAGGCCGGCGGACTTCAGCGCCCGCGTCATGCCGGCCTCGATCCCTTCAGCGACGATCTCTTCGTGCTGGGGTGCATCCGGCGCTCCCGGTTGCGGGTGGGTCGGCGACGCAGGGCGCTGGCTGGTTTGTTTGGCAATGGAGATCGCATGCAGGGGACGGCAGCGCAAAGGCCGCAGGGCGAAGGTGCAGCACACATGATCGGGGCCTTGCAGAGCGCATGGATGCGGCGTGGAATCGCCAGATGACCGGGAGGCGATCTTCTTCGCGTTGACCACGGCCAGGTCGTAAATCCGCTTTTGTTCGGTGCGCGATTTGTTCTTTCGGATGTGGTCTGCAATGACGATCGCTTCCGGAGCAGTGACGCCGACGCGGCCCTGACCGGCCTCGGGGCAGGCGACGATGCGACCCAGATCCCTCGCCTCCAACAACGGGAGCATCGCGTGCATGGCGGCCTCTTCCATTTCCTTCGCAAGCAAGCCGGCCGTGTCCCCGGTTCGTGTCCCGGCCAGATGTTTCCGAGCCAGTTGTTCGGCGGACGTCGCCGCCCAATCTCGCAGCGCCGTGCCGCCCAGAAATGGCGGAAGCCAATCGAGGACGGCCTTGGCTGGCTCACCCAGGAGGTTTTTTGGAAAAAACTTCACCGCCGCCACCACCACCGCCAGTAACAGCCCATACAACAAAAAAGTGAGAATGAGACCACCGCTCAAGACAGACATGGATGTATCCTCCTCTCCTTGGTGCGATGCGGACTGGAACGATTTGCAATGTTCATAACTGCCGCTGTGGTGCCGCTCGCAGTGTTGGGGACGATGCGTTCTAATGGACGGTCTGGCTGCATTGTGATTTAGCAGACCGTCCAGCGCCACCTCACGCCTCCCTAGCATTGCTACAGAATGGACATTTCTTGCGCGTCGGTGACGTGTTCTAACAGCCCGTCAACCGCAGGTGAGATCAACCACAGTCTAGACTTAAAGCCCCTTTCCGATCAGTGCTCGGGGCGCAACTGGCCGTCCTCCATTTCCAAACTGCGGTCGAAGACGTCCAATGCACGCTGGTCGTGCGTGACGACGATGACCGCTGCTCCACGTTCGTGGGCCACCTTGCGGAACAGTTCCATCACCTGTCGTCCACGATGACTGTCGAGCGCGGCGGTGGGTTCGTCGGCAAGCAGCAGGCTTGGTTCATTGGCTAGGGCGCGGGCCACGGCGACGCGCTGTTGTTGTCCGCCGGAGAGCGCGTCGGGCAAATGCTTCGCGCGGTCGGCCACGCCCAGGTAATCGAGCAGTTCCAGCGCACGTTTCCGCGCTGCTCGCGGCGGGGTGTCGTTGATCTCCAGCGCGACGGCGACGTTCTCGGCGGCGGTGAGAAAGGGAATCAGGTTCGCCTTTTGAAAGACAAACCCAAGGTGCTGGCGGCGGAAGGCCCGCACATCGACCAACGCACGCGGACCGTCCATCACCGTTTCTCCGCCGATGATGATGCGCCCGGAGGTGGGCGGATTGATGAGGCCCAGAGCGGTGAGAAAGGTGGATTTGCCCGAGCCGCTCGGGCCGAGCAGCGCCACCACTTCGCCGCGCGCCAATCGCAGCGTCACATCCTTCATGGCCACGACTTCCGTGTTCCCTGAGCCGTAGATTTTCGTCAGACCGACGGCTTCCACGGCGGGGATGATGTTGCCGGCAGTCATGACAACACTTTGTTCGGTTCCACCCGCAGGGCCTTGGCAATGCCAACCAGGCTGGCCAGCACCGAGATTCCGAGAACAATGACCGCCAGCGAAAGCAGGTCTCGCGGCTCGATCACCACGAGACGGGGAAATTTTTGGAACGCATACGTGCCGAGCCAGTACGCCAGCCCGTAACCGAGCACGCCGATGAGCAGGGATTGCTGGAGAATCAGGCCGACGATGACGCGGTTGCGTGCACCCATCAGCTTGAGCATCGCGATGTCGTGAATCTTGTCCAACGTGAGCGTGTAGATGATCAGCGCCATGATGATGGTTGAGATGATGATCAGTAGCACGCGGAAGAGGCCGAGCTGCCGTTTCGCCTTGTCCACCATTCCGGAAACCAGCAGCTCCGACTGCGCCCGTTGGGAATACACCGTCACGTCAGGCCACTGAGAAATCGTTCCCGCCACGGTGTCCGCACCCGCGCCTGGTGCGAGAGTCAGCATGACGGCGCTGACCTGGGGCGGCGCGAGGGCCGGCAAGCCGGTGGCCGGCCCGGCGGCGCGTTCGAGCAGCAGCGGTTGCACTTGCCCGATGTCCTGTGCCTCGGCGCGTGCGCGCCGCGACTGGCGCTCCAAGCGCAATGCCTCGCCCGGCACATCGAACTGAATCTGCTGCGCGTCGCTGACCGTGAAAAACCCCAGGCCGTCGCCGCTCGAACCCACCATGCCGCGCGTCAGCCCGACAACTTCGTAAGTGTCCTTGCCCAGCCGGATGCGCTCGCCGAGTTCCAGGCCGAGCGAACGATCCGCGACCATCTCGAAATGCGCCTGGCGCAGTGGACGCCCGGCCTCCAGCCGAATCCAATCGCCACGATCCTCCGGCCAAGACAGTCCCTGCACCACGACGCGCAACGGCCTGCCCCGGTGCGCGCGTTGAATGGTATGCGAGACGAAACGGCGCGCGCTCATCACGCCGGGCACGGCGCGGGCGCGGTCTTCGAGACTGGCGGGCACGCGGGAGATTTCCGCGAACGGCCCGCGAGTGTCGCCTTGGACCACCCAAAGGTCCGCGCCGATGTTGTCCACGAGCAGCGTCGCCTCGTGGATCAGCCCGCGGTAGATGCCGCCCATGCCCATCACAATCATCAGCAGCAAGCCGATGCCGACCGTGGTCAGCGCAAACCGCCCGAAGTTGTGGCGGATGTCTTTGGCGGCAAGGTTCATTCCGCAGCGACGCGTTGACCAGACTTGAGCGGCGCTTGTTTTGGATCAGCGGGAGCAATGACTTTTTCGCCTGCCGCCAGACCTTGCGTGACTTCCACCGCTTCACGGCCACGCAGGCCGGTCTTCACGTCACGCCAGATGGCCTTGCCACTGCTGATCACGAAGAGGCCGGGTTCGCCGCTGCGCCATTGAAGAAACCGTTGCGGCACGGCGAGCGCGTCCGCCTTGTGACTGGTTTCAATGAACACCTCTGCGCGCTGGCCGACCGTCCAGTTCGCAGGCAATTCGCGCACGCGCACGTCCACCAGGAACTCCCGGGTTTCGCGATCGGCTTCCCGTCCGAGCCGCGCCACTTCCCCGGCCAGCGGCCTGCCCGGTTCGGAACGAAACACGACCCGCGCCGTCTGGCCGGTGCGCAGGACGGCGGAGGCAGTCTCATCCACCCACGCCGAAACCCAGAGTTCGTTCGTGGCGATGAGCTGCAAAATGGAACTGCCCGGAACGACCACGCCGCCAGGGTCGCGGTCGCGGCGCACAATCAATCCGTCATACGGACTGACGAGGCGCGTGAAACCCAGCCGCTCCTTTTGGTAGAGAAGATTTTTCTCCGCCGTGATCAACTGGCTCCCGGCTTCGGCGATGGAGGCTCGGGAACGTTTCACGTCGGCCTCGGCCACGTTCAACTGTTCCATCGATTTGTCGAAATCCGCCTGGGAGGTGACTTTGGTGGCCAGCAAATCCGACGCGCGCTGGTGCTCGCGCCGCGCCTGCATCTCCACCGCGAGCGCGCGGGCTTCATCCGTCTTGACGCGCTCCAGGCTGGCCCGGGCCGCCGCGACCGTGGCGGTGGCGACTTCGACTTGCTGCATCAGTTCACCGTCGTCCAACCGCGCGAGCAACTCTCCCGCGCGGACCACGTCGCCTTGATCCACGAGCACTTCCGCAAGCCGTTCCTGAATGCGCGGGCTGATGATGGTTTTGACGCGCGCCTCCAAAGTGCCGGTGCCCATGACCTCCGCCGCCAGCGGGCCGGGCTGAACTTCGTGGAGTTGAACGTGAACCGTCGAAAACGCGAACCGCGCCGCAACCAGCAGTGCGACCAGCGCGATGACCAACCATTTCCAGTGTTTTCGCATGAGCATTATTGGACGATGATTGCGGTGTTGAGGAAGGCAGCTCTGCCACCGCCAGCCTACAGTTGTCCCAAAGCGGTTGGACAGCTTTTGATGAAGGTCAAGTTGGGAGGAATGAGTTCACATCCATGGATGCGATTACCACAGGCTACTGCGCCTTGCCGGGGTGCCAGGCATCGACTTGCCGGACCGGTTGGTAGATGGTCTCGAATTTTCGGGCCTCGCCGTGACCGTCCACAAAGGTGTAGTTGGCCCGCCCAAGATGACGCCGCGAATCCACGTCCGCTGCGTCGGACGGAGTGGACCAGAAGTTCGGCATGATGTGGTCCGCACCGCTGCCCGTTTCCGCAAAGAGGATCGTGGCGGAGGGGTTTGGCACGGCGGTCATGCGCCGCCATGTCTGTGGCTTGCCTTCGTAATCATCGTCCGGACCCAGCTCGAAATAGACATTCAAGCCGTAGCTCAACGGCGTGGTTCGCCGGTCGGCCGCGCAGCGATAAACGCCCGCCAGCAGATTGGTCCAGGTCGCAGTGGTAAAACCCAGTTGCGGCGCGAGGCTGCGTTCCCACGGCAGCTCACCGTGGGCGAATGCCGAATGCTGGCTGCGCGGAAATGCGTCCTCGTTTTCATCCGCAAAAAGGTTCACAGCGAGCCCGAGCTGCCGCATCTGGCTCAGGCAATGGACAGACCTCGCGGTTCCCTTGGCGCGGGAGAGCGCGGGCAGAAGCATCGCCGCCAGGATGGCAATGATCGCGATGACGACGAGCAGTTCGATCAGCGTGAAGCCAGCGCGGACTTCCGGCCTGCGGAGATTCACTCGCAGACCGGAAGCCGCACCGGTGTTTTTCAGATTTACAGTCACAGAGTTTTCGATGTGACGTCAGGGCACACAGCGCATCCGGAAGTAGCGTTGGGCGTCCGTGCCTTCGAGGACAACGCAGGGCTGGCCGTCCACGGTGACGGATGTGTTGGTGACGACTGACCAGTTGTCGGCGTTCAGCGGGCTGGCGGATTCCAGCACCCAGTTCGCCGTGGTGTCGGCGGGCCAGGCAATGACGATGCGTTGCGAGATGTTCAGCGCCGGGCGTCCATCCGGCACGTTGGTCCAGGTGAACTCCAGGGGGCCGCTGCCGGAATTCGCCACTTCCTGACCGGTCGTCGTGTTGAGGAGGAAGAGGTCGAACGTGGCGGTGAGGTGGTTCGTCCCCGGCGGCGCCGAGAAGACCGGGTGAAACATCATGCCGTTCCACGCCCGGGCGTTGGTGGTTCCGGCCGTGCCGAAGATCGGTTCGAGCGCCTTTGGAGCCGATCCAGAATAGCGATAAACGCCAAGCTCGGGCGGACTGGAGAGTTTGCGAATCCACATCTGCGTTCCCGCCGGCAGCGGATCGCTCACCGCATCCATCACGAACCCGTAGCGGCGGCTGAACGACGCGCCCTGCCGGCTGGGATCGAGCGCGTCGAACCACGGATCGGCTGGATCAAAGGAGTCGCCCGGATTGCTGACCAGCAGCGACGTGAGCTGCGGAATTTCGGGCGGCATCATCACCTGCAGCCGGCTGGCGGCGGCGTTGTAGGAGACCATCGGCATGGCCATGCCGCCCTGCATGGGCACAGTGGTGAGGACGGCGGCGTGGGAGAGAGCGGTGCCGAGCAAAAGAGCAGCGGCCAAGGAACAGGTTCGAGGTTTTCATTTTCAATCTTTCAGTATCTGCAAACGGTTAAAGAATTCTGGTCGCGAATTCCCCGGTCGGGGATCCGGCGCGCGGGAAAGGCAGACAGTGCCGTTCAGCGTCGCAACCAACTCGGAAGGAATAGGGGGTGCGGGAGAATGCCGGATCGTCGGAACCCGGAGAGGTTTCCAACCGGGACGCAACGAGGCGTGACAGTCGGAAGCAGTCGTCGGATCAGACGAGGCTGGCGGAGAAGGTGCGGGGCCGCGGCTTGGGCGGAGGGTCAGAGCGGGAAATCAAACTGGGGATCGAAGGGAAAATCTCTTCGCGGGCACACGAGAAATCGAAATCTATCGCGTGCCACACAGTCGCGGGCTCCAGCTTCGGACCAGACTGGCCGCGCTGTTGATCCTGCTGCTTCTCCTCAGCGCGTCCCTTCTGGATCGAAGTGCAGAGCTTGCAGGGATGCTGGCCATCAAAAGTTTTGCTCCATGCCATGGTGAACGATGCGTCCTGCGAGTAGTCCGCCAACATGCCGGCCCACGCGACCGACTGCAGGACTGCCCAATGCATCCCGAGCGAAAGCACCAAGGCGACGACCAACAGCGACTTCGCCAACGGCGCCAGCACGGATGACGCGCCCATGGCGCGCGCCTTCCGCCTCGCCCGACCCCGGATCCTGCTGCTGTGCAGAGCTGGTTTCATGCTTTGATTGTTCTCACGCGCCGTCGCCGAAAGGTGCGTCACGCCTGAATGCTGTCAATCTGAACGATGCCGCATTCCTCTGCCTTGACTGTGGTCAAGTCGGCGGACGGTCAACCTCAGCAACCATACGCGCCGCCGTTCCCGTGGGAACTTGATTCAAGTCAATCCCACCGCCACGCGGCGGGGTATGTTTTCACCCGTATTGAGATGGATGCGTCATTCATCTGAAATCGAACCGTTGAAATCCGGCACGGCTCGTCCGCGCCAAATCTATAATCCATGAGCCATCACCCCAATGTCTTCTCACCTCCCGGAACTCCGCTCATCGAACGCACCGTCGGCGAATTGGTCGCCGAACGGCCCGGTCGCTCCCGCGTGTTCCAGTCATTCCAAATCGACTTCTGCTGCCAGGGCGGACGCACACTGCGCGAAGCCTGCGAGCGCAAGGCCATTGCTGTCGATACTGTGGTCGAACAGCTTGAAGCCGAGCTGGCCGACAGGTCCGCACCGGCGCAAAATCCCGCCGAACTGCCCCCGATCGAACTGGCCGACTACATTTTCCAGACCCATCACCAGTTCCTCTGGCGAGAGCTGCCCCGGCTGCACGCCATGTCCGAGCGGGTGGCCCAGGTGCATGGTGGCCATGCCCCGTCGCTGGTTGAATTGTTCCATGTCTTCTGTGGACTGGAGGAGGAACTGACGACGCACCTGATGAAGGAGGAAATGATTCTATTCCCGGCCATCGCCGAAATGAGTCAGGGGCAGGGCAAGTCGATCGCCGTGGACGGCCCCATCGACTGCATGTTGAAGGAACACAACGAGGCGGGCGAAGCGATGGCCCGCCTGCGTGAATTGAGTCACGGATTCCAGCCTCCGCCCGAGGCTTGCAATACCTATCGTGCGCTCTTCGCCGGGCTGCACGATCTGGAGGAGGATCTGCACCGGCACATCCATTTGGAGAACGCCGTGCTTTTTCCTTTGGCACGAGCGATGGCTGAGGGAAAGGCCTGATCTGAATTCCCGCCCGACTTCGCGGCGTCAGGTGTCCCACCTGGCGCCGCATTGAATGAAGGGCATTCGCCCGGGCACCGCTTCTCCGCGCGACTGGCCTCAGCGCCAGACTTCTCCCTTCGCCGCGTCGCCCGGCACGTCGAGGACTTGGAGGCTGGAGATCGTCTTCATCGTCTGGTGGTCGGCGAACGTCCACACGACTTTCTTGTCCGGCGTGACTTCGATGACGTGCGGGCCGCTGCCGAATTGCCCATGGCCCTGCCAGTTCGACATCACAGTGTTGCCGTTGGGCAGACGCTGGAGGCCGGTCATGCATTTCAAGCTGATGCCCGGCAGGTCGCGGCTCTTGATTTCCCAAACCATCCTGCCAGCGCCGTCCACCTCGAAGACGCGCGCGCCGTCCTTCACCAAGTCGCCGCACGCGATGAGCGTGTGGCTGTTTGGCAGGCGGACCACACTGTGCGGGCCGCTGGCGGCGGGAATCTCGCGCACCTTCTTGCCGTCAGTGTCGTATTCGCGCACGACCTGATCGCCATAGTGCGCGACGAGGTAATGGCCGTTGGCGAGACGGCGGGCGTTGCGCATATAGAGGTGGCCGCCGTTCTTTCCTTCGGGCAGCAGCCGGATTTCCTTCGCAATGTTTCCCGACGGATCGACTTCAATCAACCGGCCCGCGTTGCATTCGCCGATGAAGGTGTTGCCATTGGCGAGACGCTGGCAGGCGTAGATTTCGCTCTTCGACTCGTAGCTGAAAACGACCTTCTTCTCTCGCGAGATTTCCTTCACACCGTGACCGGTGGTGATGAGCAGATTGCCATTCGGCAGCGCCCAGAGTTCATCGCAACTCGGCGCGGCATGTTCCCACTCCACCTTGCCGTCAGCGGCTACGATGAAGACTTTTCCCTGCGTGTAATCCGCACAGGCAAAGCGATGAGAAGTGTCGGGCATTGTCGCCGCTTTCGCCGGGGCCGGGGCGGGAATCAGCGCCGCGCGGATCGGCTCAACCCATCGCTTCGCCGGGATATCATAGAGCACGAAGTCGCTGTCGAATTGCCAGTAGGCCCAGCTCCAGCCGAGCGATTCCGCGGTGCGCGCCACGGCGTCGGTGTAGCGCACGCGTGGTTCCATCGGGGCTTTGTCGTAGGCGCCGAACTCGCCCAGGAAGATCGGACGGTTGTGCGCCTTGGCCCAGGTCGCGACCTTGGCGAAATCCTCTTGCACCTTCTTCCGCTCCAACTCGGTGCCCCACGTCACGCCCGACTTGTCCTGCTGGCCCGCCCAGGACGCGCCTTGATGCGTGAACTCCATCGGCTTGTAGTAATGAACCGTCACGATCAGGTTGCGATCCGCCTCGGGTAGCTCCAGCTCGGCGAGGTGATCGATGGAGTTCCAAAACGCCGGGCCGATGATGACGGTGCGCGTCGGATTCTTCTCGCGGATCCCCGCCAGCGCTTCGCGCAAATACTGGTTCCAGAGCGCGGGCGTCAGCTTCTTCGACGGCTCGTTCAGGATCTCAAACACCACGTTGTCTCCGGCCTTGGCGCAGTGCGCGGAGAGTTGTCGCCAGAAGGCGAGGAACTTTTCGCGGTTGCCTTCAGCGTCCTTGCCCATCGCGTCGAACTCGTGAAAATCTAGAATGACCATCAATCCCTGCGCCGTGGCCTCTTTCACGGCCCAGTCGAGCGTGGCGAACCATGTGTCGCGCAGCGCCCAATCCTTCTCGCGGTCCATATGGCGAAAGGGATGCAGGTTGACGCGCACCGACTGAAAGCCCGCCTCCTTCAACAAACGGAAGTGTTCGGTCTTGAACCGGGCCTGATCCGGGGAACGCCAGAGCGGATCGTAGCCGATGATGTTCACGCCGCGCCCCAGCCGGCGGTTCTGCGCGAAGCCGTCGGCGCGCGCGGGTTGAATCGCGGCGGAAAGGGCCGCCAGAAGAGTGAGAACGTAGATAAGGTGTTTCATGTGTCGCGTCGTGGGGTGGTTTCGCTGGTCATGGTTGGCGGTTGCCGGTTCTTTTGATGGCTTGTGCGCTTGCAGCTCCAACCGGTTCATTAAACTTCGTAGCGGCGAAATCGAGTTGGTAGATCATCCCTTCGTAGCCCACGACATAGAGGCCGCCTTGTTCGTCGGTGGCAAAGGCGGTAATGGCCTGGGGCGCGGTGGCGAGATGACGAATGGTCTGGAGCGAACCGTGGTCTTGAGTGAGGCCCCAGATGCGCTTCGATTGATGGTCGCCAAAGATATACACCCCGTAAAAAGAGGAACGTTTGTCGCCGCGATACACACGGCCACCCATCAGCGCCGAACCGTGCTTGCGCCGGCTGGCGAAGACCGGCGGTGCATAAGCGACGCCTTCCTTGCGATGCGCCTTCGAGAAAAGCTCGAAGCCCTCGTAGGCATTCCAACCGTAGTTGTCTCCACGGCGGACGAGGTCGATCTCATCGCCGCGCTCCTGACCAAGGTCCGCCACCCAGAGATCGCCGGTGACGCGGTCGAAGCTGAATCGCCACGGCTCACGCAGTCCATACGCCCAGATCTCCGGCCGGGCATCCTTCCGCCCCGCGAACGGATTGTCGGTCGGGATGCCGTAGGGCAGGCCCGCATCGCGCCGGTCCACATCAATGCGGAGCATCTTGCCGAAGAGCAGCCGCAATTCCTGTGCGTTACCCTGGGGATCGAAATTCGGCGCGGAGTCGCCCATGCCCAGATAAAGAAACCCATCCGGTCCAAACTCGATGCAGCCGCCGTTGTGATGCTCCGCCACGGCTTCGATCTTCAGCAGGCGTCGCGCAGGTTTGCCGGAGTCCGTCTTGAAGTCCGCCGCGAACTGCCGCTCCACGAGCACCGTCGCAATCTTGCCTTCCTCGAACACCTGGTGCTTGAGGTAATACTTCCGGTTCTCGCGGAACTTCGGATGGAAGGCCAATCCGAGCAGGCCATTCGGACCGCGCGCACTGAAGATCTCCGGCGTGAAGTCGGCAAATACCGTCGTCAGTTCGCCTTCTGCCTTCTTCTCCAGCAACCAGATGATCCCGGTCTGGTGCGCCGCCAGAAAACGTTGGGCCATCCCGGGAACCTGGCCGAACCAAACCAAACCCAACTGGGCATTTCCCACCGCCGCGTTGGGAGCTGGCGTCACGCGGAATGCTTCGGCGATGAACGGACGCAGCCCGACGGGCCGCGCCAGGGATGGAATCATGTCCGGCATGCCGTGATGGCTCGTGAGCGCGTGGTCCGGTTGTTTGAGGCTCACGAGATACTCGATCAAGTCCGCAAACTCGCGTCGCGACAGACCCGCCTGCAATCCGTCCGGCATGAGAGAAACGCCGCTGCCGCGTTGCTCGTGGATGTTACTCGTGGCGATGCGGACCCGTTGTCCGTCACCGCCCATCAATTCGATCCAGTCATCGGTCACCTGCT
Organism: uncultured Bifidobacterium sp.; assembly: GCA_964491875.1. GTDB lineage: Bacteria > Verrucomicrobiota > Verrucomicrobiia > Limisphaerales > JADJPG01 > JADJPG01. Next base: position 145,625 of record CAZBIC010000002.1, on the reverse strand, counting down.
TGAGCACGCCCTGGAATTCCTCCCCAGACTTGGTTGCAACCGACGTTGTGCTGTAACCCACGGCAATCGTGGCCGACGGCAGGAGCACCGCGTCAATGAGATCGCGGCGGGCGAACTGATCCCCGACCGTGGCCAGATCCGGCCCGGCCTTGCGCCCCCGCCCATTCACCGAGTGACACTTCGAACAGCCGAGTCTCTGCTCATCCGCAAAGAGTATTCCGCCCCGCGCGGTGTCGCCCTCGTTCTGCATGGCGAACTGGCGATACTCCGCCGGTGGCCGAACTTTCAAGGTGCTGGAGGCTTCCTGACTAAAGCTCACCGACCCACCGCTCGAAACGCAGGCGAGGATGATTACGAGAGGAAGAAGTGTGGATGGAGCGCTGCTCATCGGTGTTGTTCGCAGTTCGAGTTCCCTTTGTTCATAGTGCGAGGACTCTCGTGATCAAGGCGCACCTCGACGTATTATCCAGCCGCCACGAGCTGTTGGCGGGCGGCTTGGACGCCGCGCGCGATGTTTTCCTCCGTCACCGGGCAGGATCCTTTGCGCAGACCCAGCTCTTGCAGTTCGAGATGCTCGACGCGCTGCACCCCGGCGAGCTCCAGCGTCTTGCGGGCGCAGTTGATGGGGCAACCGTCGATGACGAGCACACGTCCGGCCTTTTCGGCGACGGCCACCAAGTGCTTCACGCGTCCACCGACGCCGGCCAGGCAGGACATCTCCGCCGCGCCCTCACGGGCGAGCTGGCGCGCGATGCGGTCTGCAAGTTCGCCGGCATCGGAACAGCCGGAGCAGGCGTAAACGATTGGCTTGGGGAGCGGTGTCTCCGGCATGGCGCGCTAACTCCTTGCCCGGCACAGCAGCATCAGCGCGTACACGGCGGGGAGGTAATACAGGGAAGCGAGAAACAGGGAGTGGGCGGCGGTTCCATCTCTCCTCACGAGAAACCGGATGGACAAAATGCTGAACAAGACTCCTACGGCCAGCGCGCCCGGCCAGTACCAGGTAGTAACCTGATTCGCGAATGCGGGCACAAGTGAAACGGCCACCACGGCCAGGGTGGAGGCCAGCGCCCAACCCGCCGCGTGATGCCCACATTGATCGTGCGGGGAAAGCACACGATACCCCGCGCTGAGATAATCCTCCCGACGCCACCACGCGATCGCCAGAAAGTGAGGCATCTGCCAGAGGAACAAGACCACGAAGGCCACCGTTGCCCACAGGCCAAACTCCGCGCCGGTCGCCGCCCAGCCAATCAGAAGCGGAAGCGCCCCGGAGACGGCGCCGACGAGCGTACAAGCCGGAGTCAGTCGCTTCATCGGTGTGTAGAGCGAGACGTACACCACAAACGCCAGGGCGGCGAACACCATGGCGCGAACATTGACGCCGGCCGCCAGCCAGAGGCAGCCGGTGCCGCAGAGCAGGCCGCTCAACCACATGCCGGTGCGAGGGTGAAGTCTTCCCGCAGCGATGGGGCGATTGCGCGTGCGAACCATCTTGCGATCAAACTGCTGTTCCTTCGCCTGATTCGCCACGGCGGCGCTTCCGGCGATCAGGGCGGTGCCGGCGAGGGCGTGAAAGAGCAGCAGCCAGTTCGGCAGGACGTCGGCGTGCAGCGCAAAGCCCACAAAGGTGGTTGCCACGACAGCGACATTCGCACGGGCCTTGGTCAGGACCATCAAGTCCGACAGCCAGTGCGCCGCACCAGTCGATTCCGCAACGGCCCATTCCCCGACGCGAAGTGGCGAGGCGGCTTGTCCGCTGGAGGTCGATTCTGTGGTCGATGGATTCATGAGCCGTCGTCGCCGATGGGATTCAGCCCGTCGGAATCTTTCCGACCCGTGTTCGATTCGACGTGGTGCATGATGGTTTCGCGGTTCAAAGTTTTCTTTGGAACTCCACCCGCCAGGCTCCGTCACTGAGTTGCTTTGCTGTGTGGCTGAAACCCTGATTGCCCAGCTTGGCGTAGAGGGGGACTGGTTCGAAGTCCACCACCAGGACCAGAAGTTGTCCCGGTATCAGGCTCGACACCGCTTCATCGATCGCTTTGCACGGTGTATCTCCGCGCGCGAAGATGGGTCGGGTGTCCACCAATAGCGGTCGCACAACTTCAATCAGCGTGGTGTCACGGTCGTTTGCCTGCAGGATGGATTCGCCCGGCGGAACGGGACGGACGTCAGTCAAGAGCCCGGACAATGTAGTATTCATTTTTGAGCCACCATAGGTGCTGGTGGGGGCGTTGACCTTGATGCAGGTCAACTCCGAGGCGATGCGAAACCAGCGGAGTCGAGTTCACATTGATTTGTCACTCTGCACCTTCAGCAACACTCCTGCCTGTAAGCTCCGGGACGTCGCGTCCGATCAGGGGCGTGCCTCATCCTTTGGTTCTGAACGTTTTTCCTCATTCCTTTCAGCCCAGGCCAGAAGCTGTTCGATGGCCTTGCCCAGCACGCCGGCGGAGCCGCGGTATTGCTTCGAGCCACGCGGCTGGTTGTCGATCGACCACCACTCGTAGAAGTCGCCGTGCCGTTTCACGCGCCCGACCATCGGCTTCAGTTCGTCATACGCTTCGCGGACGAAGCCGTTTCGGATGAGCTGCTGAATCATGCGTCCGCCAAACCAGCACCAGTCCCCGCCGTTCTGGTAGGAGTAAGGCCCCATGCTGGAGTTCTTAAAGAAGCCCTTCGGATAGGGCGGATACACGGTGAGGCCGATGGATGCCGCTCCCGCCGCTTTCGCATTGGCGCGCATGGACGCCAGCACGCGGACGATTTCCTCCCGCGTCAGCAGGTCGGCCTCGATGGCGACCGCCGTGCCGCCGTGATAATAAACCGCCGCCTCGTCGAACTCCTTCGGGAACGGAGAGCCAGCGAGGTAAACGTGCGGCACGAACTTCTGCCGGGCTTCGTCCCAGAGATGTTTCCGGATGTTCCGCTTCAGGTCATCGCGCACCTGACGCCAGCGCGCTGCGCGGGGCGACTCCGCTCCGAGCAGTTGCAACAGGTCGTCCACGGCGCTGACGAATAACGCATTGTCGTAGATGTCACAGGCGCGGTGCGAGCTGGCATCCAGTTCCACACCCCACGCATGTTCCGGTTGCACGTCGCCCCAGTCCGCCGTCGTCGCGCCCCAGACCAGGCCGAGCTCGCGGTGGAACCGCTCCGCCAACACGTAATCGAGCGCCAGTTCCAATCGGTCCAGCACGCGCTTGCCGCCCACCTCTTCGGTCAGCAACGAGCGGTCGCCGGTCACCGTGACAAACTTCCGCACGGCCAGGACGAGCGACGATTCCTGATCGGTCTCGACCGTGTTCTTGTGGGCGAGCAACCCGGGAGCGAGCGCTGAACGCCGGTAATTGTAGCCCACCGAGCCGCGCTCCTTGGGGATGTAACCGTCGGGAACATCCCCGTTCGCTTCCTGAAACTTGAAGAAGGTCAGCAACGCGGCGCGGATGTCCGCCACCGGATTTACATGGAGCGACACTTCGATGAACGTGTTGAGGTCGCGAATCCAGACTTCGCCATAGCCGCTGCCGGCGGTCAGGCCGGTCTTGAGCAGCGCGCGGGCCTTGTTGAGGACGAGAGGCAGGTCCGGATCGGCTAGAATCTCCGACGCCCGCGCCTTGTCCCGCTCCGAGGTCACGGCCCGGGCCGCTGGCCGCTGGGAACCTTCGGTCAGCACGACCTTCTCTCCGGGCTGCATGGCGAAGCTCAACTCCTGTCCAGTCCACGGTGAGAGCAACCGGCATACGCCGCCCTTCTCCGACTGAACTTCCACGCGGCGAGTCACGCCGTCACGGCGTTCGGCGGAAACAAGGAAAGCGCCTTGTGCCCTCAGCGTCGAGAAGGCCGCGTCGCGCCACGAGTCCGGCACGGCGGGGAACACTTCGATCCGCCCGCGGTGGCTTTGCAGCAGCATCTCCTGCACGCCGGCGGCGGCGGCGAAGTTGCCTTCGAGGGTGAACGGGCGATAGCGGAACTTCGAGTAACCCTTGCCCGATTGATCACCGTTGCAATGAAAACTGTTTCGCAAGGTGAACGCGGTGGAGAACACCTCCAGCGCCCGTTCCGCCTTCGCACCATCGTGAGCGCGTGCGGCGAGACTGGCCAGCCAGGCAAAGCTGTAGCCGCACCATGCGTCGCTGCCGAGGCGGTCGAGGTCGCGCAGAGATGCCTCGACTGTTCGACGTGCGGTCGGACCGTCCGCGACATCCACCAGGCCCAGCGGATGAATGGCCATCAGGTGCGAAAAGTGCCGGTGCGATTCCTTGAGCGGCTCACCCGCCGCGACCAGCAGCCGTCCGTCCTCAGCCAAAGCGAAGTCCGGCAGCTCATCGAGAATCCGCCGCCAGCGCTGCGCCTCGTCTGCGAGGTTCATTTCGTCGGCTAGTTCCGCCGTCGCGCCGAGCAGCCAGCGCATCAGTGCAAGATCGTAGTTGGTGACTTCCTTGAACCACGCCTGCGGACGGTTGTCGTGAATCTCCGGCGACGAACTCAGGGGCAGCGTGCGGCGGCTTTTGGCGTCCTTCTGCGCGGCGACCGCTTCGATGAACACACTGGCGTCGCGCAAATACGGCCAGGCTCGGTCACGGAGAAACGCGCGGTCGGCGCTGAACTTCCAATGCCAGTAAAAGTGTTGCGCGAGCCAGGCGGCGGTGGTGGCGGAGTGTGTGTATTGACGCCAGCCGCCAATCTGGCTGTTGTTCAAATCGCTCGTCATCGGGACGTTCAGTCCCGGCAGATTGAAGAAGCGCTTGGTCCACGCGACACAGTTGGAGCGGGTGGCCCAAAGCCAGTCGAGGTAGCTCAGGCCCTCCTCCAGATGATTGCCGCTGTAACACGGCCAGTAGCTGAGCTGCGTGTTGAGGTCGTGATGATAGTCGCCCTTCCACGGCGGCAGCTGGCCGTCGTCCGCCGTCCACGGTCCTTGCAGTGTGATGGGCGGCGCGCCGCGGCGGCTGGCCGCGCCAAACTTGTATTGTTCCAGGAACCATTGCCGTTCCATGACGGCATTGGGCAACGTGACGGATGACTTGCTCCAATATCGTTGCCACCAATCGACGTGCGAACGCGCCATCGCGTCGAACCCTTTGCTCAGCGCTTCCTCGACGCGACGGCGGGCGAGTTGCAGCGGTTCGGCTCCTTCGAAGCTTGAAGCCACCGACCAAGCCGCCAACCATTCGCCGTCGCGCTCCCGCCATTCGAGATACACGGCGAAATGAAATCCCTGCGCGCCTTGCTGCGTGAACGTCTGCCAGTTGCGGCCGGACGTTGGCACCGGCGCCGGATAACCGAGCTGCGCGAGGTCGCCGGCACCAATCCCGCCGCGGGTCGCGTTGATAATCTTTCCACCAAACGGAGGAGGGATGAGTTTTGGCGTGATGCCGCGCGGAGGTGCCGACCCGAATTGGATCATGCCCACCGGCTGGTCGGCGTGCAGGAAAACCCGCGCGCGCAGTCCGTTGGTGAAACGCATCTCCGCCATCGCGTCCGCCAGCGTCAGCGATGTGTCGAGAAATCCGGCCTCAGCGGGAAGGGTGAGTTCGATTCGGCCCGCCGGAATCTTTGTTGGCGCCGGGCGGTTGTAGGGCGCTTCATAAACGCGAACGAGGTCGGTGTGCTTTCCCTGCTCATGCCACTGCCGCATGGTCGCGTAGTTGTAGTTCGACGAGTGAAACTCCGGCACCGGCGAGAGATCCCACAGGTCGGTGCGGTCGAGGGAGATTTTCAATGGCCGCCCGTCACCCCAGACCAGCGCGCCGAGTATGCCGTTGCCCAGCGGCAGCGCCTCGTCCCAGACCTGAACCGTGTTGGTGAAATGCAGGCCGTGCCTCGACTGGGGAAGGTTGATCTCGGCGGCCATCGTCGAAGCGACGAACAGAAGAAACGACAGCGCCGGTATTATGCGGGCCAGCATGGTGCTAGCATTGGACGGAGGCCGCCGAGCGGCCTTGATGCAGGTCAAAACCATAGCGTGGAGGGCTTCGCCCAGTTGATTACTGGCCACTTCGCGCGAGACTGCGGAGGTGATCAATCGATCGGCCGGCTTGCTCGACCGTGCCGCACTCAACCGAGAGCACGATGTCTCGTTTTGCCTTCCGACAAATCTTGATGACCGACGCCCAGTCGATAACTCCATCGCCGCACGCGCAGCCGACGGGCGTGCCAGTGACCTTGCCGCGCTCGGCGCTCGATTGCTCGTCGGAGATGTCCTTCGCGTGGAGGTGGACGAGCCGGTCGGCCACGCGCGCCAGCCACTTGAGCGGATCGTGGCCACAGAGGTAGCTGTTGCCGGTGTCGAAGTTGATGCCGATGGCGGGGCTGTTCACGAGCGCATGAATGCGGTCGAGGCCGTCAGGATGCTTGCTGTACTGCTGGTGCGGCTCGATGCCGATGAGAATGCCGCGCGGCTCGGCGACTTTTGCAGCCTCCATCAACGTGTAGCGCATGAGCGTGAAATCCTCGGCCTCGGTGGTCCACGCCGGCTTCGGGCCTTCATCGGTGTTCACCACCGGCGCGCCGCACTCGGCGGCAAAGCGGATCGCCTGCTTGAGATACTCGACGCTGATCTCCGGTTTGCAGAGCGGCGTGTGTGCGGAGAGGCCCGAGAGTTTCACGCCAGCCTTGTCGCACGCGCGCTTGAGGCGCAGGGGATCGTCGAGCATTGAAACGCTGTGGAAGTAGCCGGCTTCGCTCAACAGTTCGCGGCCCCAATGCACCATCGGCTCGACGTGCGTGTAGCCGAGTTGCGCGGCCTTCTCGACGCCCCACTCGAAGGACTTGTCGGCGTGCCGGACGAACTCGAGGTTGATGCCGAAATAGATTTTTCCCACAGGTCACCTTTCGTTTGGTTTGAGTTCACTCGCCCATGACTGATAGCGCGTTTCCAACTGGGCCACGGTACGGGTGGTCGAATAGACAAGCACGAGATGGTCGATGGCAAAGCGATCTCCAGCGCGATATTCGAGCGGTGCCTTGTCGAGGCCTTGCGTGGCGGAGAGGTAGGTGAACGGCTCGGTCATCGCGAAGATGGAGCTTGTACCCGCCTGACTTCGCGGGCTGGCAAAAAGTGCGACTTGTATCGTTCGTCCATCGTTCGTATGCGACACCACGCCCCAGCGGGCGGGCACTGCGCCGGGCTTGCCGCCTGCCGGGTAAGGGGTGCGCTCCGAGTTCTCGTGGCGCGCGACGTGGTCCCACGCGGTGGGCAGGCGCAGGCCGAGTCCGTTGTAATCGGCGCCGTGCAAAGTCACTCGGTTAGTGCGCGCGCCCACTTCAAACTCGGCGTGCCAAGCGAGCGCGACTTCCTCCGTCGCCTCGTCCACGGTCAGCGTGAGCGTCCTTCGCTCGACGAGAATGGCAGCTGGCGTCGTGTCCGCCTGCGCGTGCTCACCGTGCGGCACCCAGTGGATGAGTTCGGTGAAGCTCGCCTGCGGCAATCCGCAGGTTCCACGACTCGTGCTTTGCGAAATCAGCTTGATGTGTCGCTGGTGTCCTGGCTGATCGCGCTCTTCCCAGAAGTTCACGCCGTTCACGCGGATGGCGTACATGAGGCCGTGGTGATGCAGATGATCCTCCGGCCCGTCACGCAGCACGTCGTCACCGTGCAACGAGCGGAGTTGGCGGACGTAGGGCTTGAACTGATTTGTGGCGAACGCATAGGCGAGCAACGTTCGTCCTTTGAAGTGCCATTCGAGAAGGCCGCGCTCCGATTGCACACGGGCAACCAACGCGGCGTCCGACGCGTTGGTCGAGGCTGCCGGTATCGCGGATTGGCTGTCCAGCGACCACGCGATGGCGAATCCGCATAGCCAGGCGATCAGTCGGGCAAGGCTCACCGCGCCAGCCTGTGATTGGGGAGCGTCACTTTCCTTGACCGAAGTCAAAACGAGAGAGTTCCGGGGTCCGTCAACAGTCTCGTGTCAACCGATGTAAATGTTATGAGAACCGCGACGGAAAGAACTGGAACCTTTGAGAAACGCCGGAGGATGAGCGCCGGCTTCACCTTGATTGAACTGCTGGTGGTTATTGCCATCATCGCGATCCTTGCGGGCATGCTGCTGCCGGCGTTGAGCAAGGCGAAGGAGGCTGGGCGTCGCATCGCCTGCGTGAATAGCCAGCGCCAACTGGGCCTGGCCTGCATCATGTTTGTGGATGACAACGACGGAAAGTTTCCGGCACGCACGACGGGCAATCCGCCGCGTTGGCCGGAAGCGTTGCGGGATGGTTACAAGGACATGCGCGTTCTGGTGTGTCCAACGGACAGGCCCGACGGAGCATCCACGAGCGTCACGAATGCGGATCTCGCGCCGCGCAGCTACGTAATCAACGGCTGGAACGATTGTTTCCAGGCCGCGATGGGGGGCGGCTTCAGCATGGGCGCCATCCTGGGCAAGGCGATGAGCGAACAGATGATCAAGCAGCCAAGCGACACCATTCTGTTTGGCGAGAAGGAAACGAGTTCCGGCCACTTCTACATGGACATGCTCGAAGGTGTTGGGAACGACTTCACCGAAGTGGAGCAAAGCAGGCACTCGGCTACCGCGAGGAATTCCGGCGGCTCGAACTTCACTTTCGCAGACGGCAGTGCGCGTTACCTGCGATTCGGCCAGATGCTCACGCCGCAGAACCTCTGGGCTGTCGAGGATGTTTATCGCAACTCGATCCCCTGAGTCGCCCGGCCGTCCCCTCACTCGCCGAGATTTTTGCGCAGGAGGGCTGCGAGATTGGCGGGGCTGAGCACGGTGACGGTCCGGCCTTTGACTTCGATGAGCTCCAGCTCGCGGAACTTGGCCAGCGTGCGTGAGAAAGTTTCGCTCACCGTCCCCAGTTCCGATGCGAGCACGCGCTTGGTCATGGTCAGCTCGATTTTGCATGGCTTCCCGCCGAGGGGATTCGAGCAGCGCTTGAGCAGCCAGTTGGCGAGGCGCGTCTCGACGTCCTTCAGGGTCAGGTCCTCCAGTTGAGCCACGAGGATGCGCAGGTGCGCGCTCATCGAGCCGAGCATGCGCAGGGCGAGCTCTGGCTGCCGGCGCAGCAACGCGAGCATGCCGGTCTTTTGCACGAGCATCACTTGCGTTTCTTCCACCGCGCGTGCGTCCGCCGGATAACCTTTCTCAGTGGCGAGCGTTCCTTCCGCAAAGGATTCGCCCGCGCGAAAGACGTGGATAACTTGTTCCTTCCCGACCGCGTTCACGCGATGCACGTTGATGGCTCCGGTCTGCACGATATAAAAGCCGTGGGAGGGATCTCCTTCGTGAAACAAGTAGCTGCCCTTTGCAACAGCTTTGAGCACGGTGATCTCGGCGATGGAGCCCAATTCCAACGGGGACATGCCTGCGAAGAGCTGGCAACTGCGCAGTCCGTTGACGATGGCGATTTGTTTAAATTCAGCGAGCGTCGTGGTCATGTTGCGCTAAACCTATTCAGCGTCCTGCCAGAAGTAAACGATCCAGCTTCCTGCTTCGCCGCGTTCGACCTTGGCTTCAAATCCCTGGCTGCCCAGCAATTCGATCAATGGAGACGGTAGAAACGGTGCGACGAGGATCAGCCCTTCTCCCGCGGCGAGGGAGCGAACGCGTTGGAGAATGGCCGGCAGCGGTTCTTCGCCACGCTTGAAAAGAGGCCGCACGTCAAAGCGTTTGAACTGAGTCAGAGGTGGCATGTTCATTTTCGGAACAGGTTCTGGAGTTCTTGGACGGATTCGTCGGGCGATTGGTTCAGGCCGACCTGCTGATGGACTATCTCCCCGGTGGAGCTGAGAACGGTCAGCGTATTCGAGTGCGCGTATTGTCCTCGGGCGTCCTTGCGGTAATTCACGCCAAGCAAAGCGGCCAGCTCACGAACGTCGTCCGCCTCTCCGCGCAACAGCGTCCAGCCGGCCATCGGGAGACCCATGCGTTTCCGGAACGCCAGCAACTTCTCCGGCGTGTCGCGTTCGTGATCGAATGAGATTAGCGTGAAGTTCACCTTGTCTCGAATCTCCGGCGGTAACGCATCGGCGATGCGCTTCATGTCGTTCACGATGATCGGGCAGGCGAACTCGCACGATGTGAACATCATCGCCATGACTTGCGGTTGACCTTGCAGAGTCGCCAGCCGGATGATGCGACCATGATCCGAAGTCCATTTGGAATCGAGCTGGTAGAGGGATTGATCCGGGAGTGGTGCCTCGGGCGTGACCTCACGACAGCAGGGTGGCTTTTCCCTGGAACTCGTCGCACACGAGGTCAAACCGAGGATCAATGTGACGACAGCCGCAGCGACCAAAGAGCGTTGAGTGATGAAGAGTGCATTCATAAATCCTTTGCGCAGCGGAATCCGAGGTTGTGAACGGTGTAGTCCGCCTTGAGGCTGCTGCGGAATCCGTAGCGCATGAAGGCGGGAAAGTTGGCGGGATCCTTCGCGCCCGCTGAACCGGCGCCGCAGAAGAGCTGGCGATCCAGCCCGGTGTCGCCACGCGCATCGCCGGTCACGATGGCGCTGTTGAAGTCAGAGGTCCATTCCCAGACGAGCCCGTGGAGATCGAAAAGCCCCTGGCACGTCGGCAGCCCAGCGCCGACGCGCGACAGCTCGGCGGGGGACGGCGTGGTGTACCAGTGCCGCAGGGCGCGTTGGAACTCCGGATCGTTATCGCCATCGACCCGGGTCGGGCTGGCGGCGGCGGCGTATTCCCACTCGGCGACGGTCGGCAGGCGTTTGCCTTTCGATTGGGCGAAGGCTTTGGCGGCGAACCAGGAAACCCACACGACGGGTTGATTGGTCCTCGCGGCGTCGTTGAGATCGAGATCGCCGGACCAGTGCTTGAGATAATTCTGATCGGCGAAGAGTCGCTTCACTGCGGAACGTCGCCAGCGCGGATTGGCGCGGACGAATTCCAGGAAATCTCCGTTCGTGACCGGGAACCGATCGAGCAGGAACGCCTTCACGGGAAGGGCGTTCGTTTCCTCAGGAGGCACGAAGAGCGGCCGATACACCCCCGCCCGCAGCGAAACCATGTCGACCGCAGCGTGCGCCGCCGGCAGGGATTCCGCCCGAAGCGGGGCGGTGAATGCCGTGCTCCAGACGAGAACTGCGAGGCCGGACAGTGCTGCTGTCGTTTTCATGGTTTGCTGCGTGCGAGTTTGGCCATCGGTGGCGAATGTTACTCGAATGGGTTGGCCGCAGGTTTCGGAGTCTGGCTGCGGATGCGCTTCACGTCGTCCGGACTAATAGCATCGCCACTGTTGCCCCAGCTGTTGCGGACATAGGTGAGCACGTTGGCGATTTCATGATCGGACAGGTTGTTCAAGGGGATCATGGTGCCGTTGTATTTCTTGCCGTTCACCTCGATCTCGCCCGTCAATCCCTGCAGCACCGCGCGGATGGAACGATCCTTGTCGCTCATCAGATAGTCCGCTTTGGCCAGCGGCGGAATTTGCTGGGGGATGCCCTGACCTTCCGTCTGGTGGCAGACGAAGCAGGTTTGCATGAAAACCTGTTTGCCGCGCGCGATCTGGATGTCCTTGGTCAGGCCGGAGATTTTTTCGTCGGCCCGGATGGCGGCGGCGCGGGCGGCTTCGAGTTCCACGATTCTGCGTCCCGCCTCGCTGCCGCCCTCGGCCTGGCTGCCCAGGTAAACGGCGTCCACTTCCTTGCCCGAGTAGACAAGCAGGTTCTCCGGTCCCTCCACCTTGAGCATGCCGATCGCACCTTTGTTAAACGCGCGGAACAAGGAGTGATCCACCAGAATGTAAGTGCCGGGCACCTCGACGCCAAACTCGACGATGGCCGATCCGCCCGCCGGTACGATGGTCGTCTGCACCTGTTCCTGGGTCACTTTCACGCCGCCCTCTTGGTAGACCTTGTCGAAAATCTCGCCGATCACGTGGAATGAGGAGATGAGGTTGGGACCGCCGTTGCCAATGAACAGGCGCACCTTCTCGCCGACCTTGGCCTTGATCGCCTTGTCGCCGACGAGCGATCCGACGGCGCCGTTGAAGACCACGTAGCCGGGCCGTTCATCCTCGGCCTTGCGCTGGTCGAACGCTTGCAATCCCTCCTCGCCGAAGCGTCCGGCGGTGTAGAACTCGCCCTGCATGATGTAATACTCCTTGTCCACCGGCGCGAGGCCTTCCTTGGGCTCGACGAGGATCAATCCATACATGCCGTTGGCCACGTGCATGCCGACCGGCGCGGTGGCGCAGTGATAGACGTAGAGGCCGGGATTGATCGCCTTGAAGGAGAACTGCGACTTGTGACCGGGCGCGGTGAAGGAGGACGCCGCGCCGCCGCCGGGTCCGGTGACGGCGTGCAGATCGATGTTGTGCGGCATCTTGCTCGTCGGATGATTCAGCAGGTGAAACTCCACAAGGTCGCCCTCGCGAACCCGGATGAAACTGCCGGGAACCTCGCCCCCGAACGTCCAGAACACATACTCCACTCCGTCGGAGAGACGCTTGGTGGCTTCAATGACTTCGAGCTGAACAATCACCTTGGTGGCGTGCGTGCGTTTGATGGGTGGCGGCACAAACGGCGCCTGGGACAGCACGGCCTTTTCCTCACCCTGAATGGTGGGATCAACGGGCTTGGGGCCATTCGTCCTTTTCACTTCGGATTCCGCAGCCAGAGCCACGCCGGCTATCAACACTGCGCACAGAGTGGCGGCGATTCGGATGCGTTGCATTTTCATATTCATGGTTGGTTTTTAGTTTCGGTCCGGCCCGTGTTCCGCAGCATGGCGGGCGCGATTCCATGCTCAAGTGCATAATCGGAGGAGATCGTGCCATGTTCTTTGACTCACGTCATGTTTCACGCGCGCTCGCACAACCAATGCAGGAGTTGATGTAGGTCAAAGCCCGCCAATGCGGCAGGCGCGAAGCTTGCGCCGAAATGAAATTCGATTTCGACGACCGCCCGTTCATCGTAATCTGGGAAGTGACGCGCGCGTGCAGCCTCGCCTGCCGCCACTGCCGCGCCGAAGCGAACCTCAGCCGCCATCCGCTCGAACTGAACACGGAGGAGGCGTTTCGTTTCATCGAACAAGTTGAACGCTGCCACCCGACGCTCTTCGTCATGACCGGCGGCGATCCCATCCGCCGGCTCAATCTCGAATCGCTCATCCGCCACGCCACGAATCGCGGCCTGCGCGTGAGCCTCAGTCCCAGCGCCACGCCGGAATTTGCGGCGGCGAACCTCGACGAGTTCAAGGACGCCGGCGTCGAGCGCATATCGCTCAGCCTCGACGGCGCGCGCCGCGAGACGCATGACAGCTTCCGCGGCGTGCCGGGCACCTGGAACTGGACGATGGAAGCCATCGCCAACGCCGCGCTGGCCGGCATTCCGATCCAGATCAACACCACTTTCACCCGCCAGAACCTTTGCGAGTTCGACGCGTTCGTCCGCCTGCTCGACGAGATTCGGCCGGCGCTCTGGAGCGTTTTCCAACTCGTACCCACCGGTCGTGGCAAAACAGACGACTTGCTCACAGCTGAACAAATGGAGCAACTGTTCGAGCGCCTCGCCCGGCTGTCGCGCACCGCGCCCTACGACATTAAGACGACCGAAGGCCAGCACTATCGCCGCGTGGTGCTGCAACAGGCGCGCGGCGCGAAACCCTCCGGCGCGCGTGCCCCGCTCGGCATTAATGACGGTAAGGGATTCGTCTTCGTCTCGCATATTGGCAACATTCAACCCAGCGGATTCCTCCCGCTGACCGCCGGCAACGTGCGCAAGGACGAGTTGCTCGAAGTTTACCGGAACAGCCCGATCTTCCGCGAACTGCGCAATCCCAGTTTGCTCAAGGGCAAGTGCGGACGGTGCGAATTCAAAACCATTTGCGGCGGTTCCCGCGCCCGGTCCTATGCGATGACGGGCGATTTCCTCGGCGAGGAACCGCTGTGCTCCTACCAGCCGCCGCTCCGAACTAGGCTCAGTGACGAGACCGGAGACTCCAACGCAACGGATGTCCGATTCCTCACGTCGGCCACCACGACTTCACCATTATGATCAACATCACCAAACTCTACTGCGGCCTTTCCCAATCAGCCGATGCACTCCGTTACGGACAAGGCCACGGCGCGCCGGCCACCGCCGCCGAGCGCCGGCCCATCGTCGTCTGGAACATCACCCGCCGCTGCAACCTCAAGTGCATCCACTGCTACTCGGACTCCGACGCCCGCGATTATCCAGGCGAGCTGTCGCTGGAGCAGTGCCGCGGTGTGGTCGATGATCTGGCGCAATTCGGTGTGCCTGGAGTCCTGCTCTCGGGTGGCGAGCCACTTATCCATCCCCACTTCTTTGACCTGGCCAGCTACGCTCGCGCTCAAGGCTTGCGCTTGACGCTTTCGACGAACGGCACCCTCATCGACCGCGATGCCGCCCAAAGGCTGAAGGACACCGGTTTCGCCTACGTCGGCATCTCGCTCGACGGCATCGGCGCGACGCATGATCACTTTCGCGGACGCCAGGGCGCGTTCGAGAAAACAGTGGCGGCGTTCCGCCATTGCAAGGCCGTCGGCCAGAAGGTCGGCTTGCGCCTCACCCTCTCGACTCACAACATCGCCGACCTCGACCGCATCCTCGACTTCATCGAGGCCGAGGACATCGACCGCGTTTGCTTCTATCACCTCGTTTACAGCGGACGCGGCAGCAACGTCGTCGATGTCACCCACGAGCAAACGCGGGCCGCAGTGGACAAAATCATCGACCGCACCGCGAGTTGGGCAGCCTCTGGTCGGCCGCGTGAAGTGCTCACCGTCGATCAGCCTGCTGACGGCGCTTACCTTTACCTGCGCCTGCTTGAGGAGAATCCCGCGCGCGCAGAGGAGGTTCTGGAACTGCTGCGCTGGAACGGCGGCGGGGCGCACGGCAGTGGCACCGGCATCGGCAACATCGACACGCAAGGCAACGTTCATCCCGACCAGTTCTGGCAAAGCCTCACCCTGGGCAACGTCAAGCAACGTCCCTTCAGCGAAATCTGGCAGGACACAGGCAACGAAACCCTCACCGCGCTCCGCAACCGCAACGGCCGGCTCGAAGGCAAATGCGCCGGCTGCCGGTTCCTGAACGTCTGCGGCGGCGGCTTCCGGGTGCGTGCTGTCCAGGTGCATGGCAACCTTTGGGCACCTGACCCGGCATGCTATCTCCGCGACGAAGAGATTGCTTCACGCGATGTGGAACTCGTTGAAGGATGATGAAGATTTTGAAACCTCTTCTGGTTAACAAACCCCGGTCCGCTCCCGTCCGTAATCGCTCATGCGCGCGGGGGTCCATGGTGGATCCCACACGACATTGACCTCGACGTCCTCGACCCCTTCGAGGTTGAGCAGCGCGCACTTCACGCCCCAGGCGATGCTTTCGTGCATCGGACAACCGGCCGTGGTAAGCGTCATAGTCGCGGTGACTTTCGCGCCGTCGATGGCGATGCCGTAGATGAGGCCGAGATCCACGATGTTGCAGTCGATCTCCGGATCCACGACCAGGCGAAGGGCTTCACGGAGGGTGGCTTCGTCAATCATGGGGGCGATCATGCGGTTCCTTGTACGGCGGGTTTGGGTTTGAACACGAGCGGTTCAAGGCGCGGGCGGACGAGATGGGAGAGCACTTTGCAGATGTTCACGAGGAAAACCGCGACACTCGCCAGCAGCACACCGCAGCCGGCGCGCACACAACTCGCGTGGCCGATTGCCGTCGCCACGCTGGTGAGCGCCAGCCCCACGACGAAGAGCCAGTAACCGGCGGCCTGTAGAGCAGGCGAGTAAAGGTCCGCCAGTGCGGGAACCTTGTTCCGCCCGATGGCCTTGCTGTAGCTTGCATACCAGACGAGAAACGGCACCACCTTGTAGAGCATTCCGAGAATCGCGAATGTCACCACGCCGATCAGAGCAAGGAATCCGTACGCGCTTTCAAGCTGCGTCGTGAGTTCCGTCGCGGGCAGTCGCGGCCACGCGAGCACGATTCCCAGCCCCGACACCGGAGCCAGCAACGCAAGCGCCGTCAGGAAATACCTCATGCCCCAGTCGCGGTTGCGGCGTTTTCGGGCGCGCAGGATGGCGATGATTTCCCAGCCGTAAACGGCCAGCCCCGCCGCGACCACAAACGCAAACGCGATCTTCCACGGGCTGGACAGCAAGATGGTGACGAACAGCCCGGCCAGTCCTGCGTTGAGCAGACCGAGCGACCATCCAGCGCGGCGGTGGTTCTGCAATTCGCTGAGAGTGAACATGGGCACCAACTTGAAGGAGACCGACACGATCATCATGACGAAGAAGCCCAGCCCACCGAGGTGCGCGTGCGCGTGCATCTGCGCCAGCGGCTCGAACGGGCTGAAGCTCCAGCATTTTGCCGCCGTAAGATACAGACCGGCGAGAATGGTAAGCGCCAGCCAGCCCAGCGACGACGCGATGCCGGCGGCCACGACGTTCCAGCGCGGGATGCGGGCCAGCGTCCTCGCGAGGTTGTACACGAACAATCCAACTCCGGTCGCAAGCACCGATCCGAAGTGGCCGACTTGTTTCATGTCCCACGCCAGAAACATTGCCACCATTCCAACAAAGCCGATGACGTGCAGCACGAAGTGCCAGCGCGCCAACCGCTCACTGTGCAGCCGCGTCTCCAGCGCCACCGGCACGAGTTGATACATCGCGCCCATGATGACCGAGCAAATCCATCCGAGCACGAACAGGTGCGTGGCCGCGACAACCTCCGGGCCGTAATGATAGCCCGCCAGAATGATCGGTCGAGCCATCAACCACGAGGCGCCAAACAACAACGCCGCTATGCCCGTCAGGATGAACCGCAACGGCAGAGTCACCGACGGTGCGTGGACATCCGCCACCGCGGCGCGTTTCGTCGGCAGATGGCAGGGCCTTTCCGCACGCGACGGTTTAGGCGCGGCGGATGATGGTGATAAAACTTCCGTCATGTTGTTGCTCTGTTTCGCCGGTGAAACCGCGTTGCTCCAGCAACGGGTAAAGATGCAAAGGACGACGATCCGTGCGCGCGTGCAGTTCCGCACGTTCTGACAACTCTGAGAGCGTTTCCAAAATGACGACCATCGGCTGGGGTGGCTCCAGTCCGCGCGCATCCACATTCACTACCGCTTCATTCATGCTCCATATATCGCTGAGTCCGGGAATCCGCGCTTTGACACGGATCAAGCCGCCGGGAAGTTGTCGGCTCATTACGCTGTAGTTCCGTCGGAACTGCCATCTTGAGAGAAGTTGATTCAGGTCAAATCCATCCGCCTGCGGACAACTACAGTGCGTGCCACATGAGAATACGATGTCACATCCAGTAATCATCCAGGGCGGCATGGGAGCCGGGGTTTCCAATTGGCGTCTGGCCAAGAGCGTGTCCATCTGCGGTCAGATGGGCGTTGTCTCCGGCACTGCGTTGGACGTTATTCTCGCGCGGCGGTTGCAGGAAGGCGACCCTGACGGTGACTTGCGGCGAGCGTTCATCCACTTCCCGATTCCCGGGATGGCTCAACGCACGTTGGATCGCTATTTTATTCCGGGCGGTAAAGCGGTGTCTCAACCCTACAAGGCTGTTCCACTCCCCGCGCTGCAACCAGGTCTGGCCTTGATCGAACTCACCGTGCTCGCCAATTTCGTCGAAGTGTTCCTGGCGAAAGAGGGCCATGCCGGGCTCGTCGGCATCAACTATCTGGAGAAGATTCAACTACCCACGCTGCCGTCGATCTTCGGCGCGATGCTCGCCGGCGTGGATTACGTGCTGATGGGCGCAGGCATTCCCATGGCCATTCCCGGCATCCTCGATCAACTGTCGCGAGGCGAAGCGGTCCGGCTGAGGATTGATGTCGAGGACGCCGCGCCGGGCGAGGAGTTTTTCTGCGCATTCGATCCAGCGGCGTTCTGCGGAACGACTCCGCCCGCCCTGAAACGCCCGCGCTTTCTGGCCATCATTGCCTCCCACGTTCTCGCACAGGCGCTCGCACGCAAAGCGTCGGGACAGGTGGACGGCTTTGTTGTCGAAGGCCCTACCGCCGGCGGACACAACGCCCCGCCGCGTGGCTCGTCACAAATGAACGAACGTGGCGAGCCGGTTTATGGTTCGCGAGACGTGCCGGATCTCGAGAAAATCCGCGCATTAGGTTCGCCCTTCTGGCTCGCGGGTTCATACGCGACACCAGCCCGGCTGGCCGAGGCGTTGGGCTGTGGCGCAGCTGGCATACAAGTCGGCACAGCCTTTGCCTTCTGCGAGGAATCGGGCATCGCTTCCGACCTGAAAGCACGCGTGCTGGACTCCAGTCGCAGACGGGAGATTGATACCTTTACTGATCCAATAGCCTCACCGACCGGCTTTCCGTTCAAGGTTGTCCGAATGGTTGACACCGTTTCCGAACCAGCAGTCTATGCGGCGCGGCAGCGCGTCTGCGATCTTGGCTATCTGCGTCGCGCTTATCGCAAGATGGACGGGACTCTGGGCTACCGCTGTCCGGGCGAGCCCGAGGAACAGTTTGTCTCGAAGGGCGGACGGTTGACAGAGACTCAGGGCCGCAAATGCGTCTGCAACGGACTGCTGTCCACCATCGGGCTCGGTCAATTGCAAGACGGTGATTACCACGAACCTGCCTTGCTCACCGCCGGTGATGACGTGAAGGAACTGGCCAGGTTTCTTCCTCCGGAACAAGCGACTTACTCGGCGGCTGATGTGATTCGCCACCTGCTTCCATGAGCTTTGCGGCTTGTGGAGCACGCCGCCCGAATCGGGCGGGAGTTGACTCCGGTCAATGGTGGCGGCGTTGGGAAGGTTACATTTGATTGATGACGCTGGCAGGTATGTGGGATGATCAAGACTCGGGAGAAAGCTACAGGCCGATGACGCGACGAGCCGCACGATGTGCCGGAGGTTCACGCGTGTTCTGTGCAAGCCTTGTCGTGGTCGCAGCCTTGCTGCTCGACATGAATGCGATGCGCGTGTTGGGAGCCAGCCCGGGGGACGCGACCTTGGTTCCGTTTGATGAGGAGACGAGCAGTTACTCCAAGGCGAAAGACAGCAGTCCCATCGCGCGTTTGCAGGAGCGCATCGATCGGGGCGAGGTGAAGCTTCGGCACGATGATCAATTCGGCTACCTGCTTTCCCTGCTGGAAGTGCTGAAGGTTTCGACCAACTCGCAACTACTGGTTTTCTCGAAGACCTCCCTGCAACGGGAACGCATCTCGCCGAAAACACCGCGCTCGCTCTACTTCAACGACGACGTTTATCTCGGCTTCATTCCCGGCGGGCCGTTTATCGAGGTTGCCGGAATGGATTCCAAGCTGGGCGGCGTCTTTTATTCGATTGATCAAGGGAAGACCGGGCGGCCGAAGTTTGTGCGTACCGATCAATGTCTCGAATGCCATACCTCGACCAAGACCCTGGGCGTGCCCGGGCCGCTCGTGCGCTCGTTTGCCACCGATGCCGACGGCGTGGTGGACATGGCCAGCGGGACGTCATTGGTCAATCACCGCACGCCGTTGAGCGAGCGTTGGGGCGGCTGGTACGTGACTGGCACCCACGGCTCGCAATCGCATCGCGGAAACCTAATCGGTCAGGCGGCGTTTGCGCGGCACGAGAAGGAGCCGAACTATCTTGGCAACCAGACGGACCTGAAACGTTTCTTCACAGTCTCCAATTATCCGGCTCCCACCAGCGACATCGTCGCGCTCATGACCTTGGAGCATCAGGCGCACATGCAGAACTTTCTCACGCGCCTCAACCAGGATTCCACCGCGGCACTTCAGCAATTGGGCCACCTCAACCACCAGAAGAATCTCATCGAAAGTTGTCTTAAATACCTCCTGTTTACGGAAGAAGCGCCGTTGTCCGCACCGATCAAAGGCTCGGCGGCATTTGTGCAGCAGTTCGAAGCTCTGGGCCTCAAGGACAAGAAGGGGCGTTCATTGCGCCAGTTCGATCTGGCGACCCGGCTGTTCAAGTATCCCTGCAGCTACTTGATCTACTCTGATGCCTTTGACGCGCTGCCCCGGCAACTCAAGGAGACGCTTTACCAACGCCTCTGGGACATTCTCACCGCCAAGGACACGAGTCCGGCCTTCGCGCGAATCCCGACGGAGACCCGGCAGGCCATCCGCGAGATTCTCGTCGGGACAAAGGAGGATCTTCCCTCTTACTGGAAGCTAAAGAATTGACGTTCTTACTGTCCCAGCCGGTGGTGCGCGAAGTCACCGCAAGTCCAGGGCTGAGCCTGAAGGTAAATGTCGAGAGCGCCAAAACTGCGTTCGGAGTCAACTGTGCCATCCCAACTCTCCCAAAAAGGCGTTAGCGGGGTTTTTCGACGTGCTGCTTTTATTTCACGTCGTCTTCGCTGGTCGCAGCCCCGGGTTGCCACTTCCAGACACATCGCAAATTTAGGGTGAAACAACGGAAAACGTTGTTGAGTGGGTGACGCGCAACCCAATATACTCAAAAGAAAATGATGACATTGCGGCAGCTGGGCCGGATTGATGACATAAAGCCGCTGCAGTCATCACCTTCGGTTCAACGGACGGAAATGGCATGATCGCGCGCAAACCCACGGTACCCTCCAGCAGGAACGAGCTCGTGGTGTTCCAGTGTCTGTTGTTGGTTGGCGCCATCTTCGAGGCAACAGGGGCTGAGCCTGCCAGGGTGCGCCCTACTGTGGTCGCCGCGTCCACAAACGGAGCGTTTCACCCGGTCGTCATCAAACGTCCTGCCGGCACTCCCAAGGTCGCGACGGGGCTGACGAATTTCCATGGGCAGCCGGTCATGGCGTCGTGCAGTTCCTGCCATGCCACGACGAAGCCGAACATCGACACGCGCGCGACGGCGGACCTCGACCAGTTTCATCAGGGACTGAAATACGTTCACGGCAATCTCACCTGCCTGAGTTGTCATAACGCGAAGAACTACGATACGCTGCGCATGGCGGATTCGCGGCCGGTGGAGTTCACCGATGTGATGACGCTCTGCTCGCAGTGTCACGGGCCGCAGAAGCGCGACTATGACATGGGCCTGCACGGCGGCATGAATGGCTACTGGGATCTGACCAGGGGCGGACGCACGCGCAACACCTGCATCAACTGCCACGACCCGCACGCGCCGGCGTTTCCGCTGGTCATGCCCGTGCTCCCGCCGCGCGACCGGATTTCGGTCCCGGCCAAACCCAACGCCAAGCCGGCCAAACACTGACCTCCGCATTACGCATGGACACCCCCAACGCCCCCCTCGACTCCACGGGATTTTCCCGCCGCACCGCGCTAAAGGGCGTGGGCGCGATGCTCGGAGCGGCCGCGTTCGCCAAGGCCATCGCGCCGCTGACCGAGTGGACCCGGGACATTTCCGCCGAAGAGTTCGTGCAGAAGCATTACAAGGAGCTCACGCCGATTGATCTCCAGATCATCCTGAGCCGCCTCGAGAAGGACGCGAAAGATCAATACGGCGCGGACGTGACCATCAAGGATTACAAGCCGCAGGAGGGCGTGAAGTTCGGCTACGCGCTCAATCTCAGCGTCTGCAACGGCTGCCGCAAATGCGCCGAGGCGTGTCACATCGAGAACAACCACGACCGGCCCTCGAATCAGTCCTACATCCGCGTCTTCGAGATGAGTAAAGGCTCGATGGACATGGAAAAGGGCAACGCACATTACAATCATCCCGTGCCGCAGCCGGACAAGTTCTACATGCCGGTTCAGTGCCAGCAGTGCGAGCACCCGCCATGCGTCGATGTCTGCCCGGTCGAGGCGACGTGGAAGGAGCCGGACGGTATCGTGGTGGTGGATTACAACTGGTGCATCGGCTGTCGTTACTGCGAAGCCGCGTGTCCATATCATGCGCGGCGGTTCAACTGGACAAAGCCCGTCATCCCGGCCGCCGAGATTAATCCCTACCAATCTTATCTGAGCAATCGCATCCGGCCGCAGGGCGTGATGGAGAAATGCCACTTCTGTTTGCACCGCACGCGCAACGGACGCCTGCCCGCCTGTCTCGAAGCCTGCCCAACAGGCGCGCGGGTCTTTGGCAATCTGCTTGATCCCAAGTCCGAAGTCCGCCAGGTGCTCGCGCACAAACGGGTGTTTGTGCTCAAAGAGGAACTGGGACTCAAACCGCAGTTCTTTTACTTCTTCGATGTGTAGCCGACGATGAACCCCTCCTTGCCCGACACTTCGTCCACGCCGAAGCCCGTTCCTCACTGGCGGCAGTACCCGCGCTTTCTCTGGAACGCGCTGCTCGATTCAGTCGAGGGCAACTGGGTCTTTTACGTCTGGATGACGTTCCTCACCGCCATCTTCCTCGTGGGTGCCAACGCCTGGGCCGTGCAGGTGCGCGACGGGATGCACCTCACCAACATGAGCGATCACGTCTCGTGGGGGCTTTACATCGCGAACTTCACCTTCCTTGTCGGCCTCGCGGCGGGCGGTGTGATGATGGTCATTCCCGCCTACCTCTATCACGACGAAGAAATGCACGACATCGTCATCATCGGCGAGCTGCTCGCCATCGCTGCCCTCGTCATGGCGCTGATGTTCGTGGTCTGCGACCTTGGAAGGCCGGACCGATTCTGGCATCTTATCCCGGGCCTGGGGCGGTTCAACTTCCCGGTTTCGATGCTCACTTGGGACGTGATCGTGTTGAACGGCTACCTGCTGATCAACCTTCACATTTGCGGTTATCTGCTCTACATGCGATTCTTGGGCCGGCGGCCGAACCCGAAATGGTATGTGCCGTTCGTCTTCCTCTCGATCATCTGGGCCATCTCGATTCACACCGTCACGGCGTTTCTTTACTGCGGATTGGGCAGCCGGCCGTTCTGGAACACCGCGCTCCTCGCCCCGCGCTTTCTCGCCTCTGCTTTCGTGTCGGGGCCGGCGTTCATCATCATTGCGATCCAGGTCATTCGCCGCGCCGTCGGCCGGAACTTCGGCGATGGCCCCATCCGCACCTTGGTGAACATCATGCGCGTCACCATCCTTATCAATCTCCTGATGGTGGTATCGGAGGTGTTCGTTGAGTTTTACACCGGCGGCACGCACACCTCGGCCGCGCACTACCTCTACTTCGGCCTTCACGGCCACAACGCGCTCGTGCCCTGGATCTGGTCCTCCGTCGCCATGACCATCACCGCCGCGATCCTGCTGCTCAATCCGAAGGTCTTCACCCGTTCATGGATGATGAACCTGGCCTGCGGGCTGGCGTTCATCGGCATCTGGATTGAAAAAGGCATGGGCATGGTCCTCCCAGGCTTTGTGCCATCCGTCCTGCACGAGGTCGTAGAATACACGCCCAGCCTGCTCGAATGGAAGATCATGGCCGGCATCTGGGCGCTGGGACTGATGATTTACACCCTGGCCATCAAGATCGCGATCAACGTCTTCCGTCGTTCGCCGCTCGCCGCGAAACTCCCAGCTGGCCAGTCCAGCGCTCAACCCCTTGCTTCCTGACATGATCACCAGCGGACTCGTCATCACTCTCAGCACGAACCCGGCCTTCGCGGCGCAAGCTATCGCGAAGGTAAGCGCGCGGTCCGAGTTCATGCCCGGCGTGGGCAACGACCGCTGGCTGCCCGTGGCGATGGAGGCGCACGACGACACCGAGAGTCGCGACTTGCACGACTGGCTTCATGCCCTGCCTGGCGTGGAATACGTGGATGTCGTGTCAGTGAACTTCGAGAGCCCCGATTTGATCCCCGCAGATTCAGACCAACCGTCGATGGAGAATATCATCGGTGGTCTTCCTGAATCGGTGGGAAAGCCTTCCGACCTTCCGGTCCCAGCCCTCAAAGACTGACGCCTATGCAACGCCGTGAATTCCTTAAACTCTCCGCTCTCGCCACCGCCAGCGCCGTAGCCGCCACCCGCGCCGGTGCGGCGACGCCCGCCCAATCCATCGCCGCCGCCGGCACCGACGGCATCGCGTGGGACAAGGCGCCCTGCCGCTTCTGCGGCACCGGCTGTCACGTCCGCGTCGGCGTGAAGGACGGCAAGGTCGTCGCGATTCAAGGCGACCAGCTCGCCGAGGTGAACAAGGGCCTGCTCTGCGTGAAGGGCTATCACGTCGGCCTCGCGCTCTACGGCAAGGACCGGCTCACCACGCCGCTGCTGCGCAAGAACGGGAAGCTCGAACCCATCTCGTGGAACGAAGCCATCGAGACGATTGCTAAGCGCGTGATGGCTGCGCCCGAGAAGTTTGCGTTCTATGGCTCCGGCCAGTGGACGATCCCCGAAGGCTACGCCGCGAACAAGCTCATGAAGGGCGGCCTCTCGAACAATCACATCGATCCCAACGCCCGCCTCTGCATGGCCAGCGCGGTCACCGGCTATCTCTCGACCTTTGGCGTGGATGAACCCGCCGGCTGCTACGACGACCTCGACAAGTGCGACGTGCTCATCATGTGGGGCAACAACATGGCCGAGATGCACCCGGTTCTCTTCAGCCGAGTGATTGACCGCCGGTCGCGCGGCGAGAAGGTAACGATCATCGACATCGGCACCCGCCGCACGCGAACCACGGAGTTCTCCGACCATTACCTGGAGTTCAAACCGCAGAGCGACCTAGCCATCATGAACGGCATCGCGCATCTGCTGATCAAGAATGGCACTTACGACGCGAAGTTCGTCGAGCGCTTTTGCAACTTCCGCCAGGCGCCGAAGGATCCGACGGCCTCGCCCACGGCTCCACTCAACGGCGACCCGATGACGTTCGACGCCTACAAAGCCGCGCTCGAACTCTACACACCCGAGCACGTCGAAAAGATTTCCGGCGTGGCGGCGGCGAAGATCCGGCTGCTGGGCGACTTGTTCGGGCGAAAGGACATTCGCATCACCAGCGTCTGGTGCATGGGTTTCAACCAACATTCGCGCGGCACGAATGCGAACCGCCTCTGCCACGGCATTCATCTGCTCAGCGGCCATTTCGGCAAACCCGGCGACGCGCCCACGTCGCTCACCGGCCAGCCGAGCGCCTGCGGGACCGCGCGCGAGGTCGGCACGCTTTGCCATCTCCTGCCGGGCGGACGGGTGGTCGCGAATCCCGAGCATCGCAAGGAATCCGAGAAATTCTGGAACCTGCCTGACGGTCGCATCAATCCGAAGATGGGGCATCACACCGTGCTGATGTTCGAGAAGTTTTGCACGCCCACGGACAAGGGCGGCGACATCGGCACGATCTGGGTGCAGGTCACGAACCCCGGCCAGTCGCTGCCGAACCTGCACAAGCTCTTCAAGGCGAAGAAGGGTTTGGAGGATAAGTTCCTGATCGTCTCGGACGTCTATCACACCGCGAGCACTGAACTCGCCGACCTCGTGCTCCCCTCCGCGCTGTGGGTGGAGAAGAACGGCATGTTCGGCAACTCCGAGCGGCGCACCCAGCAGTGGTTCAAGATGGTCAACCCGCCCGGCGAAGCGCGCGACGATTGCTGGCAGACTATTGCCGTGGCGCGAAAGTTGTTTGAGCTCGGCCATCCCGGCTTGAAGGACAAGGACGGCAAGTTCCTCTTCACGATTAAGAACAATGCTGGCACCGAAGTGCCCGCTTGGGATTGGAAGCATTACTACGACGTGAACGTGGATAAGACGCTCTTCGAGGAATACCGCCAGTTCAGCCGCTACAAGCACAAGGATCTCGCGCCCTACGACGAATACGTGAAGGCGCGCGGCCTCCGCTGGCCGGTCGTGCAGCAGGCGAATGGCTCGTGGCGCGAGACGAAGTTCCGCTTCTCCGAGTTCGACGATCCGTATGTGAAGAAGGGCGCGGAGATTCAGTTCTACCATTCCGTCACCAAGGACGACAAAGCGCTCATCTGGTTCGCGCCCTACGAGAAAGCCGCCGAGGAGCCGGACGCCGACTATCCATTCTGGCTCTGCACCGGCCGCGTACTGGAGCACTGGCACACCGGCACGATGACGATGCGCATTCCGCAGCTCCACGGCGCGATGCCGCACGCCTACGTCGAGATGCATCCCGAGGACGCCGCCGAGCGTGGCATCGCCAACGGCGAAACCATCGCCGTGAGAACGCGGCGCGGTGAATTGAAGCTGCCGGTCTGGATCAACGGCCGGGCTAAAGTGCCGCGCGGTTCGCTGTTCATCCCGTTCTTCGACCAACGCCTGCTCGTGAACGACATCACTCTGGGCGAAGTCGATCCCATCTCGAAGGAGCCGGATTACAAGAAGTGCGCCGCCACCGTGAGCAAGGTGAGCGCGGCGGAAACCTTCCGTGCGTCGCCCGTGGAGAAAAGTCTGTGAGCCTTCCCGATCCCAAGTCGTATCAAAAGGGCGCGTGGATCGCCGGGGCCATCCTGCTCATGGCGTCGGTCAGCGGCTACTTCATGGGCCTGCGCCAGACCGGTTCCCAGATCAGCATGACCCGCCCCGTGTCGCTCGTGACGCCGAACTCGGAGCGCCACGCCATTCTGGAAACGAACTCCGTACCGGTCGCGGTTTCCTACGCCCAACAAGACTGGCTGCGAGACGGAGCCAACGGCCACTGGCAGAACCGCGTGGCCAATCTCGCCCAACCTCCATCCAATCTCGCTGCGCTCACCAACGCCACCGAAGCCGAACGCGCCTTTGCCCTGACCGAGCGCGCCGCGCGCCGCGCCTTCGACGGTGCGCCGCCAGTCGTGCCGCATCCCATCGCGCAGGATTCTTCCGCCGCATGTCTCGCGTGCCACGGGCCGGGATTGGCGATCAAAGACAAGATCGCCTCAAAGATCAGCCACGCCCACTACTCGAATTGCACCCAATGCCATGTGCCCTCCGGCGGCACGGAACTTCCGACCAGCGAACCCGCGCTGCTCGCGGCCCTCGCCGCAAACCAATTCATCAGCGCGCCGCCACCACTCAAAGGCAGCCGCGCCTGGCCGCTCGCGCCGCCGACGATTCCGCACAGCACGCTCATGCGCAGTGATTGCCTGAGCTGCCACGGCCCGGGCGGACTCTTCGGCCTGCGCACCCCGCACCCGGATCGCCAGTCCTGCGTGCAATGCCACGTCCCCGACGCCGGATTGGATCAACACGTCTTTTCCTCCGCAGCCAAATGAGATCAGGCCTCTCCAGACGCGGCTTGTTCTCGCTCTTCGGTCGTTCACTGCGCGGTCCTGCCGAAGCCACCAAGGCGGTGGTCGCCACCGCCATCACCAAGCCGGGTTCGCCCGCTCCTGCCGCGGAACCGCAAGAACAGGTTGCCGTCATCCAAGGTCGCTTCTGCCTGGCCTACACTTCGTTTTGCACCGTTTGTTCCGAGCGCTGTCCGGTGCCCGGCGCGATGAAAGTGGACAAGGGAATCCCGATGGTCGTGGCCGACACCTGCACCGGCTGCGGCGTCTGCCATGACGTCTGCCCGGCCCCGACCAACGCCGTGCTCGTGATCCCGCGCCGTCGTTCACCTCGCTTCACTCCGCCACCCACTGCCGCCACATGAATTCGGAAACACCCCTGCCGCCACCGCCCGAGGAAGCGCCGCTCAAGCTGCCCGACCTGAACATGACGCTGCTCGACGCTGCACAGGTTGAGCAACTGTTCCGCGACATCGAAGCCTGCACCCAGATCACGGAGATCATTCCCAAGTTCGCCGCGCGCGGCCACGTCCCCGACACCGCGAGCGTCACGCTCGCCCAGGCCCGCGAACTCCTCGCCACGCGCGCCGTGCGCGGACTCCAGCTCCGCTACCGTTACGAAGACGCCGACTGGTGGGACACCCTGATGCTCATCGGCGATCAGTTCCGCCTCGTCCGCATCCGTCACGACTTTTCCGCTGAGGGCACATCGCCCTCCCCCGAGTCCGGGCCTGCATCAGCGCGGGGATGACGCACAAGAGACGAGGCTTTGCCGCGCGGAGTTCACGGGCACGGGCTGTTCAAGAAGGAGTGTAGTTTTGCGAACGTAGGCTCCGGTTCGTTCTCACCATTCCAGCCTTCCCAGAACTGGGTGAGCGGGGTTTTCTCGACGTGTTGCTTTTGTTTCACGTCGCCTTCGCTGGTCGCGCCTTTGGGCTGCCAGTCCTTGCCGAGCGCAGCGCGGTTTTCTTCGAGAAATTTCTTCGCGCCCGCGTCGTCACCACGTTTCCAGGCGAGGTAGCCGCGTAGGAAAAAACCGCCGACGGCTTTGGGATTCGTGCGGCAGGCGGCGGCGAGTCGTTCATCAGCCAGTTTGGAATCGCCGCGAAGCAACGCGACTTCGCCGAGGACGAGCAGCGCGCCTGTCTCCTCGGGGTTGATGGCGTGGGCACGGGCCAGCGATTCCTCTGCGGCTTGCAGATCGGCGGGCGATTTGGCGGACAGCGCACGGAGGGTGCCCCACTGGGCGAAGCCGCGCTGGCTTTGCGAATTGAGGCGCTTGAGTTCGGCGAGCTGGGCGAGCGCGCCGTCCGTGTCGCCCTGGCTGGCCAGACAGGTGGCGAGGTAATAGATCGAGTCTTCGTGCGCGGGATCGAGCGCGAGGGCTTCACGGAAAAGAGGAATGGCCTTCTGGTTGTCTTTCTCGACCTTCATCGCATTCATCGCCGCGCGTTGCTTGGTCCAGAAGTCCAGCGTGCGCTGTTTGTCGACAGCAGCCGAGGTGACCGGGCTCTGTTCATTCCGGATGGTTGAAGAAACCTTCTTTGCGTTGGTCTCTACCCGCTTGAGCGTCGTCTCGCCTTCCGTTATCTCATAGGTCGCATCAGCATCGAGGCTCTCGAAGAAGTTCGTGCCGCCGGTGTGCCAGCGAACTTCGAGGCGGTCCACCTTCGTCGCCGCGCCGAGGCCGAAGTGCAGCGTGCGGCTGTTCTGCGACAGGTAGCTGACACCCGTCACGCTCCGGCGCAGCGCCACTTCGCCGACATGCGCGATGACCTTCGCGCCATCTCCAAAGCCGATCGGCTTGCCGAGATGGTTTCGACTGCGCAGGCGAATCTTCAGCCAGTGACCGGTCTGCATGTCGTTGCGGAAAAGCCGCACGCCCTCGCCGAGGTCAACGATGATGAAGTCCATGTCGCCGTCGTGGTCGAAGTCGGCGACGGCGAGGCCGCGGCTGACGTGTTTCTCGCTGAGACCGGCGTGGAGTGGGGCGATGTTGTGGAAGTATTCCGCCCGCCGGTTCCAGAAGAGCAATGTGTCCTGCGGTTTGAGTTTCTTCGGCGCAGGACCGTCTTCTTCGAGCGTGCTGCCGTTGGCGACGACGAGATCGAGCCAGCCGTCGCCATCGAAGTCCACGAACTCCGTGCCCCAGCCGACGTAGGGCAGCGCGATCTGGCCGAGGCCTTTCATGTCGGCGATGTCCATGAAGCGCAGCGGGTATCTGTTCGTAGCAGTCGAGGTGACGAGGCTTTGTTCATTTCGGATTTCGTTCGTGAGCCTCCTCACGTGGGCTGCTACGCGTGGGTAATTGAAATCCACCCAGGTGTTGTCGTAGAGCGCGTTCTCCTGCGCGACCCAGTGCGCGACGAACAGGTCGTCATCGCCGTCGCGGTTGTAATCGCCCACGGCCATGCCCATCGCGCTGCGGTAGTCCGCCACGAGCGCGGGATGGCTGATGTCCTCAAACTGGGCGCCAGTGTTGTGGAAGAAAACATTGTCCGAGATGTCATTGGCCACGTAGAGGTCGAGCCAGCCGTCCTCGTCGAAGTCGTGCCACAGCCCGCCCAGGCTGCGGCCTTCGGGATTGGTCACCTTCAGCGCGGGCGCGACATCGGTGAAGGTGCCGTCGCGGTTGTTGTGGAAGAGCATGTTGGTGCCGCCTTTGAACGAGGCTGGATTCAACGTGAACGGCACCATCGAACCGGCCTGCGTCGAAGACTTGGCGCGGTCCTCAGCCGAGACCACGTAGTCGATGTAGCCGCAGACGTAGAGGTCGGGCGCGCGGTCGTTGTCGAAATCGCCCCACGACACGCCGGTCCAGAAGCCGGGCGGATTTGGCAGACGCGAGTCGCGCACGAATTTCCTTCCGCCGCTTTCAGCCGCTTCGTTGTGGAAGAGGAGCAGCGCGTTGTAGCCGCTCACCACGAGATCGAGAAATCCATCACCATCGTAATCACCCCAGGCCGCGCCGTTGCCGTGGATGCGCGTCTCGGGAAAGGTCGCGACGCGGCGGAACGTGCCGTCTCCGAGATTCTCGAAGAGCGCGCAGGGCTGAAGCAGATTCTCCGGCACGTTCATCGCGCCGCCCGCGCTCACGAGGAAGAGATCGTCGTCGCCATCGTTGTCGAAATCAGCCCACGCCAGACCGGGTCCGATGTCTTCGGGCATCTCGCCCGTGCGCGCGCCGGTGAAGTTACGAAACTCGCCTAAGCCAGCAGTGCGCGTGACGTCGGTGAAGCGCGGCTTCGGCGTCTCGGGTGGCAGATTGCGCGCGAGGTCGCTGGTGATGTCGGCGCTCTGTTCATCGGGACGATATTCAGCGGGGCGGGTCTTGAAGTAGATCAGCACGCCGGCCGCAGCACCGAACATGGCGACCACGGACAGAACCGCCACGACAACACGCAAGCGCTGGCGGCGCGGACTGAGCGAGGCGCTCATCGCTTCTCCTTCGCGAGAAGAGCATCGGCTGACGTGGTTGGAGCGATCGCAGCCTGCTGCTTCGGTTTCACCTTCACCGTGGCTGTGGCCCGCGCGATCTCCGTCACCGGCGCGGTCAGCTTGTTCGACTCGCCGAAGAGATAATTGAGAAGGAACTGATCAACCTTGCGATAGTTCAGCGCCACGGCAATGCGATACTCGCCGGGCGCATCGAGCGCAGGGACCGCGGGCGCGGGAACGTCGAAGGAATCCGCACGCGCGGCGGGGGCGTTGGTGCCGTCCTTCGCGAGCGCGCCGGAACAGGGAATCTGGAACTGCACCTGATCCGAGTAACCGGGAAAGAGCGCGCGACGATAGCGCACGCCGACCATCTCCCAGAGATTGTGGCGGTCGATGAGATTGCCGTGCTGATCCACCGGCTCGGCCTTGAAGAGGAACGTGCCGGGCTCGATGAAGTTCTTCGCGTCACGTTTACCCGAAGCCCAGACCGCGCGGTTCTGATCGTCAGTCACGGTAATTTCCAGCCAGCTCTGAATGATGTCGAGCGGGCCGGTCGGAAAATCATGGCCGACCTTGTTCGATCCCATCGTGACCTTGAGCGGGATTTGTTCGCCGGGTGCAACGGTGGGCGGAACCTTGAGTTCGACCGTCACAATGGGACCGTTCGCCCACTTCTCCGCGATCTCCGGGATAGGCAGGTCGCCCTTGAGCCACTGCTCGGTGAGCCTGAGTTGCTCCTCCCAGCCGGGCAGTTCGTTGCGTTGCGCGTGCGGGATGATCGTGTTCGCCGCGATGAAGCGATGGCTGCGATGCTTCTTGTCGCCAGGCTGGCGGTTGTAATCAAGCGCGTCGCCGGCGGCGGGATCTTTGGAATCTACCAGCGGCATGTGGCATTCGCGGCACTCGACGGTCTTGCGCGCGTCGCCCTTTTTGTTCCAGTGCGAGTTGGCCCAGTTGTCGTACTGGTTCTGGAGCTGCACCCAGCCGACGCGGTTAACCTCGGCGTCGATGAACTGTTTGTGGCAAGCAGCGCAATACTCTGGCTTCTTAAACGAGCGTTTGGCCAGCTTGCCGTGCTCGGCCGGATAGCTGCGGATTAGAAAATCGCGCGCGAACTTCGCGAGGCCGTTGGTCTTCCACTGCCAGAGATATTCGTGCGGCTGCGTGACGGTGTAGTTCGCGTTGCCCTTGATATCCGTCTCGCGAATCGCGTGGCAGGCGAGGCACGAGATGCCTTCCTGATAGCCGTCCAGCCCGGTGAGGTTCTCGACGAAGATGTTCTTCGTGCCGCTGAAGAGCGAGATGGGATCATGGCAGCCGCCGCAATAGCGCGTGGACTCCGCGCCGTTCTGCTTGGCCATCACGTCCTGGATGCCGAGGAAGACCTTGTCCATCGCTGCGTAACGATGCGCGCTCGGCTGCCACTCCTGCGCAATTTGTTCGTGGCAACCCGCCGTGCCGCACGAATGAGAGCCGGCCAGCGACTTGCCGTCGAACGCGCCGCCGGTGTCCGTCTTCGCCAGGCTCGGCGCGAAGGGCCGGTTCGTGCCGTAGAGATAATTGTAGTCGGCAGGAAATTTGTTCACGTACTTCACGCCCGAGTAGAGCGCCGGCATCGCCCCGACCAGCGCGACTCCCAGCGCCGTCGCACCGAGCGATTGCCAGATGTAACCGCGCGCCGCCGGAGCCGCCTCGCCCTTGCGCGCCTTCACCCAAACGAAGAAGAGATGAGGCAAAAGACCCGCGAGCATCACCAGCGTCGAGATGAGATGCACCTGCCGCCACAACATCGAGGTGCGCGTCCCGAATACTGCTTCGCCCATGAGCACCAATCCCGAAACCGAACACACGGCCAATCCCAGCAATGCCACGTAACCGAGCACGGTCACATGCGACGTCGCCCAGTGCCGGTAATCCAGCCAGTGCTTGAGGCAATACCACGCCACTGGCAGCAACGTGAGCGCGCCGAGGGCGGTGTGAATGAGGACGCCGTATTGCACCGCCGGATGAAACGATGCGAGCGTGATGGCGAGGCCGGTGATGGTCTCGAAGAGCAGCACCGCCATGCTGAACCGCGCGAGCCACGAGGCCCAGCCGACCGCGTGACGTTCACTTCGTCTCTCTTGATGCGTCTTCATTCCGGGCGTGTGGATGGATCATTGATCGGTTTCCATGGCGACGGTCTGGATGGCCGCCGTGGAACGCCGTCGAAGATAGCAGTTCTTCCCGAAGAAAGTTTGACCCACATCAAGACGGCCACGAACCCCTGCCGAAAAGTAGTGAACTGGTATTGCATAGGGACGGACTGGTTTCACGTTGGGGCGACTCCAGCGCTCCTACGAGTAGCCGGTGCAGCTTTGGCCCGTGATGCCCGCCAGCGGGAATCCGCGGATCACAGTCGGATACAGCACATATCAGCCCGGAGAAATACCCGCCGCAATTCGCGTAACAGCGGCCGGCGTGCGTGAAGACTTTGACCTTCGGGAACGCACCCACGCAGCAGGCGACTTGGATGGCGCCTTCCGGCACGCGCCTCAGACCAAAGGAAAAGCACCGCCAGCGGATGACAAGGTGCGGCGGCAGCGGGGGGAATTCGATGGGAACGAGCGATGCGGAGTTCATGATTTTGATCCAGTTCAGGTTTCTGTTTTGTCGCGCAGCGAAAAGGTGGTGCGCGTGAAATCCTAAAAGCGAGGGCCTTGGCGGGGGCGGAAAGCTCAAGGAGGAACGGAAGCGGCGAGCGTGTGTCGAGCCGACCTGTAGTATCCTTGAACTTTCCGCCCCCGCCATACAATCGCCCTCGGATTTCATCGCTGAGGACGCGATCCTCGGCCGGTTCACGCTTTGCGGTGGGGCATTTTGGATCTTCCAGGCTTTCGTTTCGCCTTGCGCTTCTTTACCGGGATCGACTCCGCGACCGCACCCAAGATGGCAGGCAGGCTTTCGAGCGTGGAAAGTTGCCCTTCATCGACGATGTAGTGTGGCTTCGCCCCAGGATAAGGCGCCCCTTTCTCACATTGATGTTCCAACGCCTGGCTGGCGGGAAGAATCTTCACATGAAGAAGATCATCACAGATCAAGGCGACCACTTTTCCATCCGCATACAGGGCGAATTCTCCGAACATCGCTCGCGCGGAAAACCGGGTGCGGTCGCGCAACTTTCCCAATATGAATTCGACCGTCTCCTTCTGAGTGGACATATCAGCCTGGCGTCGCGGCGGGTGGCGGGATGGGCATGCGCGGTGGAGCGGTTTTCCACATGAGATCAATTTCCTGCGGAGTCAGGCCGTAGGCTTTGTTCACCAGATCGCTGAGGGTGCGTTCGAGTTGCAACGTTTCGGCGGCGAGGGCGCGGGCGGGTTCAATCGTGCGGGTGTATTCGTCGCGCAAGCCCTGCACGCCGGCGGCGGTGAGCGGCAGCTTTTTGCCGCGGATGCGCTTCACTTCGGACACCAGGGTGTCGGAGTCGAGTTCGGATGCGGCCTGGAGTTTGTTGCCGGGCTTTTCGATGGCGTATTCCATCCTCAGCCAGTCGAGCAACGTGCGCTGGGTCTGCTGCTGCCGGGCGGTGATTTCAATCAGGCGGCGAACCGCTTTTTCAGCCGCCTCGCGGATGGCAGCGGTCGGTTCGGCGATGGGCAGTTCCTCAACCAGAAAGGCGGCAGGCGTAAGAGCCTCATCTTTCATGTGAGGCAAATGACGCCAGTTGAACCACCACATGAGCGGAGAGTTCAGCACAGCCAGCACAAATCCGTCTTCGCTCGGGAGAATGAATGTCTTGTTGTTCGAATAGACACCTTCGTCTTCAAGAGCGTAGGCCGGGTGGAATTGGATTTCCTGATAAACAATCTTGGGCTTCTCGAACAATGCCCACGTTGAAAACGGCGACAGCTCCCACCAGAAGCGAACATTATTTTTTCGACCGAGCAGAGCCGGCTTGTTCGCCATCATGTGCCGGTAAACGCTGGGATATGTTTTTGAGAACACCTCCTCTGCATTGTCTTGGTCACTCCACGGCCATTTCGATTCGCTGCTTGATCGAAGTGCGATCATCCATTCGCCTGCCCATTCGGATTTCCATCGTTTGACGTCCTGACCGCGATAGTATCGAACGAATAGGGATTCCGATCTTGGATCTTCGGCGAGGAGGGCTTCGCGTTGCTCGCTATCAACAAAGAAAGCGGCGTTGCATCCGGTCTTAATTCCATAGATTGGCGACGCGCCTATAAACTTGGAGAGAGGCTGGCCCGTCCGGCGAAGCTTCTCGAAGAGACCGGTCACAGATTGCGGTTCCAACTGCCAGCTTGTAGCCCCCAGTTGTTGAAGCTCCAGTTCAACCCCTTCCTTCTCAATCTGCACACTCAGGTCATCAATGCGCAGTTGCTCGCGGGGAATGGTGCAGAGCCGCGCCGTCTTCGGCTTTGGTGCCTCGGTCGGTTTCTCCACCACGATGATCGACGGGAAGACGTCGGCTTCCTCGAAGATTTGTTTGGCGTGGCCGAAATCCACCACGGACCTGACCCACGCCTTTGCGCTGAAGAAGCGGCGGAGCGGTTCGCCATAGCCCGCCTTCATCCATTTGTTGGTGACGATGAAGGAGAGCAGCCCGCCCGGTTTCAGCACGCGCACGCCGAGTTCATAGAAATAGACATAGAGGTCCGCCTTGCCGTGGAAGGTTTGGTAGTGCGTTTCCAGCCACGGCTTGAAGGACGTGAGCAGTTCCTGCCGGACATAAGGCGGATTGCCCACCACCACATCGAAGCCGCCCTGGGCAAACACTTCGGGAAACGCCGCCGGCCAGTCGAGGGCCTTGGGATGCACCGCCGGATCGCTGATGACGCTGTTCCCCTCACGGATGGTGTGGTCGAGGCTGGTCAGCACCTTGCCGCGCGCGGCAGTCTTGATCCAGAGGCTGAGCTGGCAGATCTGGATGGCCTCGGCGTTCAGGTCCACGCCGTAGAGGTTGTGCTGGAGAATCTGCCGGTCGAGATCGAACAGGGTCCGTTGCCCGCGCAATTCCTCCAACCGACCGTTGGAGATTTCGTAGAACGCGTGGAGCTGGTCGAAGGTCTCGATGAGAAACGCGCCGCTGCCGCAAGCGGGATCGAGGATGCGCAGGCTCTTCAACTCCTCCTGCCACGCTTCCCAGA
Organism: uncultured Bifidobacterium sp.; assembly: GCA_964491875.1. Lineage (GTDB taxonomy): Bacteria > Verrucomicrobiota > Verrucomicrobiia > Limisphaerales > JADJPG01 > JADJPG01. The sequence goes on along the minus strand of CAZBIC010000002.1, from coordinate 110,021 downwards.
AGCGGATGAGCGCCTTGCGCTGCGGCTCGTTCAGTGCGTTCAGGTCGTAAGCATTCGGATCGGCCAGCGGTTTGCGGGCGGTGCCGGTGGCGTCCGCTTCATGTTTCTTGCGCAGCTCTTCGAAGCGGACTTTTAACACGCCGCCCAGCGCCTGCTCGACGTTGTAGCGGGTGATGAAGGCCGGCGTGTAGAAGGCACCTTCCTTCTTGCGACGAGTCGTGGCCTGCTCGTCATCCACTGGCACACCACCGCTTTCAAGGCTCTGGCGCAGGCGTTCGAGGTCGGTGATGGATTGCTCGAAGATGTGGCCGAGGATGTCCACGTCGATGACGGAGCGGACTTCGGTGTCCTCGTCCTCATCGGCCAGTTCGCGCGCGGGCCGGTAATCATAATCGCCCAGCTCGCGGAAATGGGCGCACACCTCGTCAGGCACCCGGAGCGTATCCAGTCCCGAATCGGAAGCGAACAAGCCACCGTTGTAGGCGGGGATGTTCAGGCCGGCATTGCCAGCGTCGATGGCGCGGAACAGGCCGCGGAAGTTTTCCCAGATGAGCTTGGGATTATAGGGATCGTTGTGGGCGAAGGCGCGCTTGAGGGTGTCGGCAGGCAGCAGGCTGCGGTCTTCGCAGAAGGCGCAGAACAGAACGCGGTCGAGCAGTTTCTGGGTGCAGCGGAGGATTTCCTGCGGTGCGACCGAGGTGTTCTCGCGACAGAGCCGGGTCAGCACCTTCTCACGAATGTCGGCGTAGAGGGCGTAGAACTGATTGGTCAGCTCGCGCCCGACGGATTCGGAGGCCTTGAAGAGTTCGTAGAGGTGGCAGTCGCGCTTCTCGGGAACGACGCGTTCGGCGCCGAGAAGGAAGACGAAGCGTTTGAGCAGCGCGGGATCGGAAGCCAGCCGGACAGTCTCGAAGCGTTCGTAGGCGTGCTGGTTGGAACCCTTGTGATACAGGCGCGTCTCCCGCATCGAGGTCACGATGATCCAATCGCACGGCAGATTGATGGCATAGCGATAGGCCTGATCGACTGCGGACATGCGTCGGCCCGCGAATGGGCGGTCGAGCGGATCGCGCGTGCCCTTACCTTCGAGAGCGACGATGAATTGTTCGTTGTCCTTGTGGAACCGGCCGAGCACAGCATCGGCAAACTTTCCATCCACTTCGACGTGTTTCTCGCGGGAAAGAGTGAAGGTGTCACCCGGTCCAGCCGGGCGGGTGTAGCCGAGGAGGTTGCAAAAAACGTCGGTGAGGAAATCCGGAAACAGATCGGTTTCCTTGAAATCGTCCGCGCGTCCGGAGGCGATGAGTTCGGCCCAGTGCCGGAGTTTTGGCCGCAAGCCTTCGGTCTGCTCCGGCAGCTTAAAAGATCGCACCTGCTGACGGATGACTTCCGGGTGGAAGAGCGGCTTGGATTCGACGGCCATGGTGTCTGAATGCGGTTATGAGGTGGCGCTGGCCAGAAGAATCCCGACGCACAGGCATGGCTGCCGCTGAACGATCGAGCCTACACTTTTCACGCTGGCAAGCTGCAGCCAGCACTCATTGACATTCAACTGAGATCTTCCCGCGCTCGGCATGGAAGATTTCTACCTGAGCGGAGTCAGGACCGCAATTGCGAGTTGAGAACGTCCCAGCGAATGGAGCCGGCGTGTGTTGGTGAACGCGAAATTCAGATAACTGCCCGGTTCGGAAATCGGATCCAGAACGGGATCAGAACGCTTCGGTTGGGATGTTGGCGACGGGAGACGACGCGATTCCGCAGTGGAGCCTTTAGCGGAACGGAGGAAGTAGCGGAGCGACCGAGCCAAGCTCCCAACGGACGCACAGCGCGACTACGCGGTTTACTCAGCCGTGACGAGCGCGCGTGGAGGGAGGCGAGGCGGGCCGGAGCGAAGTCAGCGCAGGCTCCGTCGCTGACTGGAACGCGCGTTGGTCACGGCTGAGGGATGCGCTCGTCAGCCATGCTTTGTTTGCCGTGTTCCACGCGGTGCCAAAGGGAATCCTTCCAACTCGCCGAAAGCGCGGAGCAATCCGCCAGTGCGCGGGCGCTGTCGAGATCGTGTTTGTCGTGATGCATGATCCGATTGGCGTGAGCAATGGTCAGCTCTGGGAAAGGCCGTTCCATCAATTCCAGCCGTTGTCCCACCTCGACCCAGCCATGCCGCAGGACTCGAAAGTAGAATCCGGTGAAACCCGTTTGCTCAACCAGGGCGGTGAGGTTTTTGACACGCCAGCGCCGGGCGAGCTTCCAACAAGGCTGGCGCGGCTGTGAAACTTGGAGGCGTGCCTCCCCTGCTTGGTAGATGTCTCCGATGCAGACATCCGTTTCGAGCAGCCCTTGGGTCGTGAAGTTCTCTCCGAATCCACCGTGCCCCACCACCGGGATCGCCAGGGATTGCCGCCAGTGCAGATAGTGTTCCGATGGATAAACGCAGACCGCCTTGTCCACTCCGCCATGATGCTGACGGTCTGCCTGCTCGTCACCGTGAAGACCGCTGTAAGCGAGCCAGACGCGTCCCGCGACCGGCTGTTTCATAAAACCGGTTGTCCATTCCCGATCCCACCATTCACCACTACTGCCTGTGGTCGTGATTTGGCGTGCGGAGCCAACTTGGAGCGAAAGGATCAATGGGATTTCTCCGCGGCAGGTTTGGCCTGCGACTGGTGTTCCGAGTTCAAGTCACGAAGCTGGTCCAGGATGCGCGCGAGTTTCCGACCGGATGCCGTGAGAGAGTATTCCACGCGCGCCGGCAGGCCTGGAAAAACCGCCCGAGTGATGACGCCATAGGCGAGCAGTTTGCGGAGGCGTTCGTTCAGCACCTTGGTTGAGAGGCCGGGAATAAAGCGTTCGAGTTCGCCGGGCCGCTTCACACCGGTTCCGATGGCCGCGACCACGCCCGCGCTCCATTTGCAGCCCACAACATCCTCCAAGCTGTGGTAGGCGGAACGTTCGCGAACGGAGAGTGGTTTTCGTTTCATCACCTCGGGCAAAGTGACTCCTCAACGAATTGTCGTCACGAGGGAACTTTTCGGTTCCTGCCCCTCCGAAACGTGCTCTCTTTCACGATTCGCCAGCCCTGCGACAGTGGCGGTGCTCACATGAGCAATATTAACTATGAAAACAAAAACCACATTCTATCACGCTGGCTGCCCGGTCTGCGTCAGCGCGGAACAAAACATTGCCCAGGCTTTAGATCGAAGCCGGTTCGATCTTGAAATCGTTCATCTGGGACAAGATAAGGCCCGCCAGGTGGAAGCGGAACGCGCGGGAGTGAAATCCGTGCCGGCTCTGGTGCTCGGTGGACAGGTGTTCCACATCAACTTTGGGGCAGACCTCGGCGCGCTGCGCTGAACAGATTGCCGTTTGCAAATCCTCCGCCATGCGGGCCGCTAATCGTGTGGCGGAGGACATGCGGCTTCGGTCGGGAAGCCGGCGCGAGAGATAACTGGGTTCCGCGGTGGAGCGTGTGTCGGAATGGAGGAAGTAGCGGAGCGACCGAGCCAAGCTCCCAACGGAAGCGCCCCGCCACTGCGCGACTCGTTCCGCCGTAACGAGCGCGCGTGGAGGAAGGCGAGATGGGCCTGAGTGAAATGGGCGTTGATGTCGCTAACAGAAGTCCTCGTGTGATTCTCAGAATCCATCCAGCCGCACGGCCGGCTCGCCGGCGGCCCAGGCGATGCCGCGCAGCAGAATCGTGCGAAACACCGGATCGTTCAGCGTCCAGGTGTAATGGCCGGGGATGCTCGCGAAAACGCGGCCTTTGCCCGCCTGCCGCGTCCAGATCAACGGACGGGTTGCGCCATCGACTTTTGCAGAAGCGAGAACGTGGACGCCGTTCGTCTCGCCGATGCAATCACAGGCAACTACTCAACTTGTCCGAATCAGCCGTGGTCAAGGCGAGGTGCATCTTTTCGTCGCGTGACCAAATGGCGCTGTTCCAATTGGGTTTCCTGTCGGAGGTGAAGAACCTGCCTGTTCTCCGACAGCGGTTTAATTCAAGTGAACGTCATCGGTTGTGAGGGGACCATTCTTCATCCCATTTCAACCAAGTTCCGCCACGGTGTCGAACTCAGTCGTCGCGCAACTCGGCGACAAAGATTCGCAAGCCGGGGCGGGCGCGTCCCGCGATTCCATGCTTTAAGTGTCGCATGTATCGAAATGACACGACGACGGGTGAAACCGAGTTTGCGCTGGAGTCGGGAGACGGAGCGCGCGAAGTGGTGCTCGAAGGTTTTTCCGAGAACGGACAGATGCGCGTGCCCATGCGGCGCGAGGCGCGCGGCTGGGTCACGCGGGTGGCCGTGGACCCGGGATGGTTCTTCTACCGCTTCTGCATCGATGGCCGCGCACGCTGGGATCGCACGGCGGGAAAAGTCCGCACCGCAGACGGCACCGCCTGGAGTCTCGCGTTGGTTCACGCCGGCCGCATCACCGCCACCCTCTGCCCCGCCCGCTGATGAACGCGCCCAACCGGCTTCACTGGAAAGGCTCGCGCTCGACGGTGGCTGCGTCCACGGCGACCACTTCGTTCGGCAAGGGCATCGAGCCGCACAATCTGCGCCTGTGCGATCACGGCGCGGCTCACGTCTCGCTGGCCGGTGACTGGGCGGCCATGGCGCAAGGGCTGCACGCGCTGGGGAACGTCATCGCCTCGACGCTCAACGACGCGGCGATCCTGACGCAGCGCGGCAGGTTTCCGCTGTTCGACTTCTGTCCCGGTGGACGCTTCGCGGTGAACGGGCTCGGCGGGCTGGGCTTCGACTTTGCTGAATGGCGTCGGGTGTGGGCGACGCGCAGGCCCACGGCGAAGGGCGTTTGTCAGTCGCTCGCCATCGTTGGGCACGCCAACAACGCGGCGCATCAGGTTTTGCTGACGGACGCGGACGTTGATGACGCATTCGCCGAGTTTGCGCGCCGGCATCAGGGCGAGCCGGGAGCGCGAACCTTCTGGCCGGCGCGTGGGAGCGGAATCTCCGGCTATCACGAGCGCTTTCGTTACCGCAAGTGGGAGTATGTGGAAGCTCCAGCGAATGGTTCCATCCCGCTGCCCATTGGCTGCCTGCCTGCAATCTTCGAAGCAATTCTCGCTCGTCGCCTGCGGCTGACGACCACGATCATTTCCGCGCCGGTGATTCAGTCCGCGCTCTGGACGCCGGTCGCGCTCGAGCAAACCGAGCGGCGCCTCACGATGACTTCGGACGAGACGCAACTGCGCCTTCAACTCAGCGCCGTGGCGGAAGCGTGGTGGGTACCGTCGCCGCCGGAGGTTCATGCCGCGCCTGCCCTTGAGCTGTATGACGGCGAGGACCGGCTGCTGCTCGGATTCTCGGTCCCGCCCGAACACGATCTCGCGTGGAACGAGATCGTGAACGGCCTCGCTCCGGCTTGAGCGACGGTTGCGGTCACTTGCAATCCTTTGCGGTATCTTGCATACAAACCACCGACAGTCTTTAGCAACCAGCCGGGAGCACGGTTCGGAGGAATCCTTAACATCACCCATCGATGCGCGGCGTGGGCGTTGTGCCCGCGACCGGAACGCATCGTGAACTCAGAAGCTCTATGAAAGTCGTATCCACACTCTTCCTCACGGCGAGCGCGATGATCTCCGCGATCACGCTCCACGCCGGCACGAACAATTTTGTCGTTCCCGAATTTCGCGGCACCGCCGACAGCGAAGCCGGTTACTGGGAAACCTTCTCGGTCGCCTTCGGCGCGCCCGGCAATCTTGCCGACAAGGTCGGAGACACCACCAGCGCCGTTCTCACGCAAACGGGCAGTGCCGCGTCCTTCATCACCGGCTCGGGAAACATCTATGATTTCTCGGAAGGCATTCAGGCGTTCCAGCTCACCGACTCAACTTCGTTCACGCTCGGCACCGTGGTGCTGCAAACGCGCACGCTCGGCAGCGAACTGAACTACAGCTCGGTGACGTTGACCTACACGGATGCGGGCGGAGTTCATTCGCTCGCGCCGGAGTCGCATCTGGAAGTGGATCGCGGCACGACGCTCGGTGCGTCTGTCTCGTCGCTCTTTCAGTGGAATCTCGTCGGGCTCGCGGTGAACGAATACTCGATCTCCTTCAACGGTGGCGGCCCGAGCGTGAGCTTCGACGCGATGACGCTCGACACGTGGAATCAGCACATGCTGGTGGTGCCCGAGCCTTCGACCTACGCGCTGCTCGGTCTCGGCGGCTTGATGCTCGGCTGGCGCACACTGCGCAAGCGCCGCTAAAGAACCGGAGGCAAGTCATCCACCACCGGTTATGAAGCGAAGGATTCTCATCAGCCTCAGCGCGCTGGCGTTTGCCTGCGTCACGCAAGCCCAGCCGTTCACCGTGAACTACGCGCAACCTTCGCTCGACCGGTGGATGTATCCATTCAACGCATCACCCGGCACGCGCCCGACCGCACCAGTGTTCGGCACGTTGGGCGACGATGCGGGAGTCGATTCGCGGCACGGACAATTCCTTCTCGGCTTCGATGTCGAGGGCGATATCGCCACCAGCCTGGGCGCTACGAACTACATCCTTCGTCGCGCGACACTCGCCGCCACGATCAGCCGCGATCGGGCGTTCCGCTTCGATCCGACGGCCGATGCGTTCACCACGTTCTTCCCGACCAACGATCCGGCGTTCACGCCGGACGCCGACATTGGCCGCCCGGTCGAGTTGTTCGGCGCTGATTTCCGAAATGGTTTCACTGTGGAAACGTTTGCGGAGGACTCGCCGTTCGGCGGCTCGGCGTCGGGCCGGAGAAACGCCTTTGCCGCCGGCTATAGCACGAACGGAGCGCTGGTGGACGTGGGAAACAGCGTCGGCAAAACCAATGCGGCGTTTCCGACGTTCGAGGTTCATCCCTTCGCCATTGGACTGGCGGTCGGCGTCGCGCCCGGTGACCTCGTGCCGTCAGGGACATCCATCCGCTTCGAACTGAACCTCGCCGACCCGTTCGTGCGCCAGTACCTACAGGATGGCTGCGACTCGGGGCGGTTGAGTTTCGTGATCACCGCCCTGCACACGTCCGAGTTTGGCGGCACGCCTGCGTGGCCGGAGTTCTACACGCGCGACAGTGTCCTCGGCACACCGCCCACGCTGGAGATCGAGGGCGTCGCGATTCGGCCCGACGATTCCGACAACGACCGCCTGCCGGACGACTGGGAAGAAGCGTGGTTCTCCTCGCTCACGCCGACGGCAGAAGAGGACTCTGATCACGACGGGTTGTCGAATCGCGCTGAGTGGATCGCCGGAACCGATCCCAAGAGCGCCAACGACACGCTGGCGGTTCGTTCCTTGCAGCGCACTTCCGATGGCGGGACCACGACTACGTTCCAACACGCGCCCGCGCGGCGCTACATCATTGAGCATTCGACCGACCTCGTGTCCTGGTTGCAGGTTGAGAATCCGGACTTCGTGTTCTACGCCGAGCGTGGCGTTGCCTCGTGGACAGATGATGGCTCCGAAACGTCCGGCGCTGCCTCGCAAAGGTTTTATCGCGTCCGCGTGAAATGAAGAGTCACCTCACCAGAATCTCCTTCGTGAACCGGTTCCGCCAGACCGGCGGCGGCTTCACGCTGATCGAGCTGCTGGTGGTGATCGCCATCATCGCGATTCTCGCGTCGCTGCTGCTGCCGTGCCTTGGGAAGGCGAAACGCAAGGCGCGCATGATCGAGGAACTTTCCTCCGCGCGCCAGTTGCTGCTCGCCGCCCAGAACTATTCTGACGACAACGACGACGCCGTTTTCCCCGGCTACGTGACGGATACGAATGCGGTCGATGAGGTCGGCCAGCGGCTGAGTTTCCCCATCAACGCCCGTTACCCGTGGCGGCTCTCGCCCTACCTCGCACAATCGTTCGAGACGATTTACTGCGCCGACAACCGCGCGAAGCTGGCCGACCTTCAGGGACAGGATCGCGCGAGCTACGTTTACGCCGTCAGCGTTTTCCCGTCGCTGGGGATCAACTCCTACTTCGTCGGCGGCAACGAAACCGAGTTTCCCGCCGCCGCCGCGAACGCGAAGTTCGGCGGCGGAACCGTGGTGACTAAGGTCAGCGAAGTGCGGCGTCCGTCCGACCTGATGATGTTCGTCTCCGCGCGCTCAGCGAGCTCCGGTCTCGATGCGAACGGCTACTATCAAGTCACTCCGCCGTGGCTCACCACGCGCAAATGGGCTTCGGGCTGGAAACCCACCTTGCCTCCAAACCAGTGGGGCTTCGTCGCGCCGCGTTACGATGGCCGCGCCGTTGCCGGCATGATCGACGGCCACGCGCAGATCATGAATCTCTCCGGGCTGCAGGACATGCAGCATTGGGCCAACACGGCCGACCGTTCCGATTTCGTTCTCAAACCTTGAACTCACATCGCAAATGAAGAATCGAATCCTCCTGTTCACCTCATTGTCCGTGGCGCTGCTGGCTGGCGCGTGCGCGACCTCGCCCACCACCCGCAGCGAATCCCCCGCCGCCTCGCTCGCGCCCATGCCGGAAGCCGTCACCAGCTTTGGTGCGGTCACGACGGACGGCTGGCTCTACGTCTTCGGCGGTCACAAGGGCGAACGCCACGATTACTCGGCGGACAAGGTGAGCGGGTCGTTCCATCGCCTGAAACTGAGCGACGGCACCGCGTGGGAAACGTTGCCAACCGCCGCGCCTTCGCAGGGACTGCCGCTCGTCGCGCACAACGGCACCGTCTATCGCATCGGCGGCATGGCGGCGCGCAATCCCGCCGGGGTGAAGCAGGATCTATTTTCCACCGCACACTTCGAGCGCTTCGATCCACGCGACGGAAAATGGCAGGCGCTGACGCCGCTGCCGACCGTGCGTTCCAGTCACGACGCAGTGGTAGTGGGCGACAAGCTCTACATCGCCGGCGGTTGGTCTCTCGCCGGCGGCACGAACAAGCCAGTCTGGCCGGCCAATGCGCTGGTGCTCGATCTCAAGAATCCTGGCGTGGGCTGGACTGAGTTCGCGCAGCCGTTCCAACGCCGCGCGCTCGCGCTCGCGGCGCAGGGCCCGCGCCTCTACTGCATTGGCGGGATGAACAGCGACAACAAGACCACGCTCGCCGTGGACGTCTACGACACCAAGACCGGCCAGTGGTCGAAGGGACCGGAGCTTCCGCCCGGCAAGCACCAAGGTTTCAGTTGCTCGGCCATCACGCAGAACGGTCGCGTTTACGCGAACATGTTCCAAGGCGATCTGCTCCGGCTCGCGCTGGATGGCAGCGCGTGGGAAGTCGTCGGCCGCGTGCAACGTCCTCGGCTGTCGCACCGCATCGTCGCGGCTGGATCGACGCAGTTGATCGCGCTCGGCGGCGAGGATGGCGAAGAGAAACGCGCTGATCTCGAAGTGCTCACGCCTTCCGTCACACCGCGCGCCGTGGTCAAAGCCGCAGCCATGAACGCGCAGTAAGCCCTCACTTTTCGCAATACCATGAACACTCCCTTCTCGCTCCGCTGTGTCTGCGCTCTTGCGGCGCTGCTGCTGGTTTCCTCGGTGAACGTCCGCGCGCACGCGGTCTGGATTGAACTGCTCAACGGCAAACTTGTCGCCCGCTTCGCCGAGCCTTCCGGGAACTACGAGAAGTCGCCGGGCTTCCTCGACAGCTTGAGCGGTCCTTCGGCATTCACGGTGGTAACCAATGCTCCGTTGATGGTGGAAACGCCGAAGACCACCAATCACTTCGCGATGATCACCGCATCACCGACAAACGTCGCGGGCGTGGAATCCATCTTCACCGTGCGTGCCGCCCGCAAGCCGCATTTCTACGCGCGCTGGCAACCAGCGGGTGGCGGAGCCGGTACGCCGATGCTCACGTTCGATCTCGTACCCACCGGCAAGCCCGGTGAAGCCCGCGTCTATTTTCGCGGCCAGCCGATTGGCGGATTGAAGGCGGTGTTCCGCACGCCGGACGACACGGAGAAGGAAATCGCCGTCGATGCGGAAGGCTACGTGCGCTTCGAGTCGAAGCAGAATGGGCTGCATCTGCTAACCATCGCGCACCATCGCGAGGCGATTGCCGGATCGCATCTGGGCAAGGCGTATCAGCAAACCAGCCACAACACCGCACTGAGCTGGGTGCAGTGAGGCTGAGATGGAGTGGTCAATACTATCGCTCTGAGCGACGGCGACGGCGTTACCAAGATGTGTTGTTAGGCCATCCAGTGAATGGCACGGAGCAAGGCCATCTTCGTGCGATGCGACGGAAGATCGAACGATCGGCCTGATTAGTACAGCGCCCTTACTGAAAGGCCTGCACATTTTGCGTTCTCTGCGTGGGTCGTCTCGTTCACCAGTTCAGCGCGCCGCCGGTCTGATATTCCGTCACGCGCGTCTCGAAGAAGTTCTTCTCCTTGCCGAGGTCGATGGTCTCGCTCATCCACGGAAACGGATTCTTCGAGCCGTAGTGTGCCGTCAAGCCGATGCGCTCGATGCGGCGGTCGGCGATGTGCTGGACGTATTCGCGGAACAACCCGGCGTTCAAGCCCAGGATGCCGCGCGGCAACGTGTCTTCGGCGAAGGCGATTTCCAATTCGACCGCCTGCTCGATGAGGTCTTGAAGCTCGCACTGAAACTCTGGCGTCCACACATCCGGGTTCTCGGCCTTGATGCCGTTGATGAGGTCGATGCCGAAGTTCAGGTGAATCGTCTCGTCGCGCAGGATGTATTGGAACTGCTCGCCCACGCCGGTCATGCGGTTCTGGCGATGGAATGACAGCATCATCACAAAACCGCTGTAGAAGAAGATGCCTTCCATGATGACGTAGAAGCCGACGAGGTTTTTCACGAAGCGCTGCTTGCCCGCGGTCGTGTCCGTGCTGAAGCCCGGCTCCATGATGTCCGCCGTGAGCCGCATCTCGAAGGCGTCCTTCTCATGAATCGAGTTCACCTCGTGATACATGTTGAACACCTCGCGCTCGTCGAGCCCGAGCGACTCGCAGATGTAGTGAAAGGTGTGCGTGTGAATCGCCTCCTCGAACGACTGGCGAAGGAGATATTGCCGCGCCTCCGGGTTGGTGATGTGCTGGAAGATGGCGAGCACGATGTTGTTCCCGACAAGGCTCTCGGCCGTGCTGAAGAAGCCGAGGGTGCGCAGGATGACTTTGCGCTCATCCGCCGTGAGCTTGTTGGATTTCCACAGCTCGATGTCCTTCTGCATCGGAACTTCAGTGGGCATCCAGTGGTTCGCGCAGCCGTTCAGATAATGTTCCCACGCCCATTTGTATTTCAGCGGCATGAGCTGGTTCACATCGACGGCGCGGCAGTTGAGCAGCCGCTTGTCTTCGGCGTTGATGCGCTTGGTCAGGTCGTGGGTGGCAGGACGTTCGGTGGTGGTGGTGCAGCAGGACATGGTGGGGATTTTTGATTTAAGATTTACGTTTTACGATTTGTTCACTGGCACGACTCGCATGATGGGTCATTGATGAGGCAGGCATTCGGCACAGACTCCGCTTCGCGCTCGACCTGTATGTTTGAGGAAGCGCTTTTGTTCTTCATCCACTTCGGCTGAAGACCACGGCGGTTCGTGTCGGTGGTGGATTTCTCGATCTGTGTCGCGGCGAGCGCGCGCAGGTAATAGGTCGTCTTCAAGCCCTTCTCCCACGCGAGCAGATACATCTCGCTCAACTGCCTGCCGTTGGGCTGCGCAATGTAGAGGTTCAACGACTGGCCCATGTCGATCCACTTCTGGCGGCGGCTGGCGCATTCGATCAACCAGCGCGGCTCGATCTCGAATGCCGTCAGGTAAAGCGCCTTCACGTCGGCCGGGATGCGGTCGATCTCGCTCAGCGTGCCGTCGTGGTATTTCAAGTCGTCCAGCATGTCGGCGTCCCAGAGTCCGAGGCGTTTCAGGTCGGCGACGAGATAAGTGTTCGCCGTGGTGAAGTCGCCGCTGAGATTCGCCTTCGCGAACAGATGCTTGTAGGTCGGCTCGATGGACTGGCAGACGCCGATGATGTTTGAGATGGTTGCGGTCGGAGCAATGGCCATCGTGTTCGAGTTGCGCAGGCCGTGCTGACGAATGGCGTCACGGACGCACGCCCAGTCGAGGCGCGAGGAACGGTCCATGTCGAGCGAACCGCCGCGCTCCTGCGCGAGCAGTTCGATGGAGTCGATGGGCAGCAGCCCTTGGCTCCATTTGGAACCGGCGAAGGTCGAGTAAGCGCCGCGTTCCTGCGCCAGTTCGGACGACGCGAGCAGCGCGTGATACGAAATCAATTCCATGCTCGTGTCCGCGAACTCCACGGCGGCGGCGCTGGCGTAGGACAGGCGGAGCTTGTAGAGCGCGTCCTGAAAGCCCATCAGGCCGAGGCCGACGGGCCGGTGTCGGAGGTTCGCGGTGCGCGCTTCAGCCGTCGGGTAGAAGTTGATGTCGATGACGTTGTCGAGCATCCGCATCGCGGTGCGGATGGTGCGGGCGAGAAGATCGCCATCGAGTCCAACGTCCGTGCAATGTGCCGCCAGGTTCACTGAGCCCAGGTTGCACACGGCGGTTTCCTCCGCCGAAGTGTTCAGCAAAATCTCGGTGCAAAGATTCGAGCTGTGAACCACGCCTACGTGGTTCTGCGGTGAGCGGACGTTCGACGGGTCTTTGAACGTGATCCACGGATGCCCCGTCTCGAACAGCATTGTGAGCATCTTGCGCCAGAGCGCGACGGCCTCGACACGCTTGAACAGCCGGACGCGGCCCGCGTCGGCTTCGCGCTCGTAATGCTCGTAGCGTTCCGCGAAGGCACGTCCGTGGAGATCGTGCAGGTCCGGCGCGTCATGCGGGCTGAACAACGTCCACGAGGCGTTAGCCTTCACGCGCTGCATGAACAGGTCGGGAATCCAGTTCGCCGTGTTCATGTCGTGCGTGCGGCGGCGCTCATCGCCGGTGTTCTTGCGCAGCTCCAGGAAATCCTCGATGTCGAGATGCCACGTCTCCAGATACGCGCACATCGCGCCCTTGCGCTTGCCGCCCTGGTTCACGGCCACGGCGGTGTCGTTCGCCACTTTGAGAAACGGAATCACGCCCTGACTCGTCCCGTTCGTGCCTTTGATGTGCGCGCCGGTCGCACGAATGTTCGACCAGTCGTTGCCGAGTCCGCCCGCCCATTTCGAGAGCTTCGCGTCGTCGCTCACCACTTTGAAGATGTGATCGAGGTCATCCATCACCGTGCTGAGGTAGCACGAGCTGAGCTGCGGATGGAGCGTGCCGGCGTTGAAGAGCGTCGGCGTGCTGCTGACGAAACGGAACGTCGAAAGCACTTCGTAGAACTCGATGGCGCGCTCGTTCTTCTGTTCGCTTTCATTGAGCGCGAGCCCCATCGCGACGCGCATCCAGAAGTATTGCGTCGTCTCCAGGCGGCGGCCGTCATGATGAATGAGGTAGCGGTCGTAGAGCGTCTGCGCGCCCATGTAAGTGAACTGCTGGTCGCGGTCGAGACGCAGCGCGGCGGCGAGCTTTGCCAGATCGAAGTTCAGTAGATCAGGCGAGAGCCGGCGGACTTCCACGCCGTATGCGATGTAGTTCGCAAAATGATCGCGATGCTGGCCGGCGAGTTCGGAGGGCGTGCTGAAGGGCGGCAGCGCTTCGCGATAAAGCTTCCGCAAGAGCAGCCGCGCGGCGACGTAGGTGTAGTCAGGCTCGCGTTCGATACGCGTGCGCGCGGCGAGAACCATCGCCTGCTCGATCTCCTCGGGCTTCACGCCGTCGTAGAGATTCTTCAACGCCTCGTCCGCGAGATCGCGCGCGGAGCAGTTCGCCTCCACGCCACGGCACGCGCTGATGAGGCGGCGGCGGATGCGCTGCGGATCGAGCGGTTCACGGCTGCCATCGGCGAGCGCGACGAGGAGCTGCGCCTGCGGTGCGCCTTCAATCGTGCGGTCGCCCCGGAGCGCGCGGGCTTTGCGGCGTTCTTCGCGATAGAGGATGAACTTCCGCGCCGCGCTGAGATGGCCCGCTTCCATCAGCTTGGTCTCCACGAGATCCTGGATGAACTCGATTTCCAGCGCGTCGCCTTTCACGGCACGGGCGAGCGCGGCGTTGATGACGGCGTTGGCGACTCGGATGACGTTGTCCTGCGCGGCGCCGGGAAGCGATTGGTCCTGATGCAGGCCGGCGTCGGCCTTGAAGGTGGCTTCGATGGCGAGGGCGATGCGGGGTTCGTCGAAGGGCACGACGCGGCCGTCGCGTTTGCGGATGTTGAACTCCTGATGCTGGAGCGGATCGAGTTGGGCGAGCTTGAGCTGACCGTCGAGTTGTTCGTGCGACATGTGCGGGTGATTTCTTTCGGCTCACACGGAGGGCGCGGAGGACACAGAGGAAAAATTCCTCTCTGTGAACTCTGTGTTCTCCGTGTGAGAACATTGGTGCGGCAGCCAAGCCGCGTTCTGTTGTGGAGGGAAATCACTCGCGGGCAGGACGGGAAGTTTTGGGCACAAAAAATCCCGCGTCCACTCACGAGGGAGTGAAGGCGGGCCTCAGACTGCAACCGGGCAAGCTCGTCTTTTCCCTCATCCGGCCGATGGCGCGACCGTCGCCCGCATCACACGACGCGGGACTTGATGAGTGCGAACAAGCAGGTCTTCTGGCTCCGAGGTCGTTCTACTTTGCCAGCCTTACCGATGCGGAACATCAGTGGCTATCAATGATAAATGGCATTTCGTCTCTCGTTACAGCGGCGCTACCGCGCGGGATTAGGCTTTGCATCGAACCGCAAAACCGCACCCGCTTCCCTATTCTCCCCAAACCGTGGTTTGAGGCACTTGCTCGCGTTTACCACCAGTAATGGTGTAGTGGTTCAAAGAACTGCACTACGGATAGCGATTAGTGTCAGGAGCAGCAAGCAGTATTTCGGTCGTGTTACGCAGCGCGGCGGAATAGACGAGATCAACGTGCCGCCGAACGAGTTCATCGAATGCGGTCTCCGAACGTTGTTCGGCGTATTCGCGCAGAAGTTCTTTGTCAGTCCCGCTGTTCACTGCTGAAGGGTAGCCGCCACCGCCAAAATCGGACAGTTAAGTTGCGGAGAACAGATGGAGGCCGCGTTCCTCTGCTAAGACGTCTGGCTCGACAAGCATCATTGATTAGCATCCTTTTCGATATGGCCCCGGCGTTGAACACTGTTGAATACAAATCCCGCTCGGACGATGCGTGCAGCAAAGGGCCGAGGGATGATTGCCAGTCATCCCTCGGCGTTGCAATTTGCTGAACGGTCAATCGAACGGGCGAATTAGTAGCGGCCGTACTTGCGGCGGGCTTCGACAATCACGCCGGCGCTGGTGCAGGTCCAGTAGATGTTCCCGCTGCGCGACACGGCCAGGTCGGTCGGCTCGGGATCGCCGCTGTTAACGAGGGTTTTCACACCGGTCTTGAGGTCGTATTGCCAGACTTTGTTCTGTCCGCCGTTCATTCCGCCGACGCCGGGCGTGGGGACTTCCGTGAAGTAGAGGTTGCGGTCTTCGCGATCAATGGCGATGCCCACGGGCTTGTTCAAGCCGGTCAGCAGCGGGCTGACGCGACCGTCCTCCACCGAACGCTCCAGGATCACGCCCGCGCTTTTGCAGGTCCAGTAGGCGTCGCCGTTGCGGGCGACGACGATGTCCACCGGCTCCGGTTCCCCTGCGTTGAGCACGACCTGATTGGTGCCAATGGTAAACATGATATTGTTCATGCCGCCGTTCATGCCGTTCACACCGGGGGTCGGCACTTGGGTGAAGTAGATGTTGCCACAGCGATCCATCGCGATGCCGCTGGGGTTCTGGAGGCCGCCGAGGAACACGCTGGTCTCGCCTTCGTCGTCTTGGGTGAGGATGACGCCCGCGCTCTTGCAGGTCCAGTAAAGGTCATTGTCCTGGCCGACGATGATATTGACCGGCTCTGGTTCGCCGGTGTGCAATCTGGTGATTCGCCGGTTAAACAGGCTCAATTGGCTCACGGAATTCGAGCCGCCACTCATCCCGCTCACGCCGGGCGTGGGCACTTCGGTGAAGTAGATGGTGTGGTTGCCCTGGATGGCGATGCCCGTGGGGCGATGCAATCCGCTTGCGACAACGCGCGTTTTGAATTGTTCGGTCTTTTCTCCCCCTGCAAATGCCGTCGCGACCGCGAGCAGCCCGAGGTGAATGGTGATGATGTGCTTCATGTTTGTTCTGGTTTGAGTTTCTGGCGGGGCCAACCCGGAAATCCGGATTCCAATGCACCGCACGCGAGGGCGACGGGCGAACAAACAACTCCTTACAGAAAACTTTTCGGAACCGACGGATCGCGTTCAATGACGATGCTGGTCTTCGGGAGGCGGATTCAGGTTCTGAAGAATCTGGTCACGTTGTTCCGGCGAAAGCCGATCCTCGAACGTCACGGCAAGTTGATCAGCATATCGGGCCGTGGCGGCGCGCATGGTTTGGGTCTGGGCGGCAAAACGGCGGCACCATTTGCAGTAGAGCAGATGCGTGCGAATCGCCAGCCGCTGATGCCACGCCAGCCGCTCGTCCATCGAACGCGAAATCAATTTCGAGATGTCGTTGCAGTTCAACATGCGGCTATTCGCGGTCGTTCCGGAACCAGTTTGCTTCGAGGCACCGGCGCAGTGCCATCCGCGCCCGATAGAGCATGACCCAATAGTTGTTCGCGGACACCCCAAATTCCTTACAGATCTCCGCCGGGTCGAGGCCGTCGAGTTCGCGG
This sequence comes from uncultured Bifidobacterium sp., assembly GCA_964491875.1. GTDB lineage: Bacteria > Verrucomicrobiota > Verrucomicrobiia > Limisphaerales > JADJPG01 > JADJPG01. The sequence continues at coordinate 93,357 of CAZBIC010000002.1, read as the reverse complement.
AGCAAAAAGACCTGCGCCACCTTGGCGGGCAGCTTCGAGACGCAGCGATCAAACACGCGCCAGAACTCCGCCGTCTCCATGCTTTCATCCGGCTGAGGCCACGGTTTGGGGCCGACCTTGGGATTCCAGATCGCGCGCTTGTCGAAGAAGCTTTCGCGTTCGTCGGCGAGGAATTCGAGGTCGGTGAAGTTCTGCTCGCGGGCCAGTCCGCGAAAGTAATCGATCACCTTGTTCCGCAAAATCCCCATCAACCAGCCGGCCTCGCTCGATTGTCCGGCGAACTGCGCCCAGTGCTTCATTCCGGCGAGCAACGTTTCCTGAACCAGATCGCGGGCGACATCGGGATTGCGCGTCCGCCCCAGCGCCACACGATACAAGGCGTCGCCGTGGTCGGCCAGCCATTGCGCCGCCCGTGCGCTGGTTTCACTCGAAACTCCAGGTGGCGGCTGTTCCGTCGCGATGGACTTCATGTGCGGTGCGAACTGACCCAGTTCGTGCGAGCGTGAATCGGAATCAGCGCGGTCGGATTCGCATCCGGCCGCGCCGAAGAACGGGAAGGTTTACTTCTTTTCCTTCGCGGCGCATTTCTCGCACGCTTTCGCGTCTTTGCCGACGGCCTTTACTGCCTTCTTGCAGCAGGCGTCCTTCTCGCACTTTTCACAGGTCTTGCCGTCTTTCGCGGCTTTGGCGGCCTTGATGCAGCATTCACCGGCGTAGGCGGTCGCGGTGAGACTGAGGACGGCGGCAACCACCGCCAGGGACTTCATCATGTTCTTCATGTTGTGCTGTGACTCAGCTTGTGGAATTGCGGACGCCAGGCCCAAGCCATGCGCTGGCATCCGTTGGCGCGGTCAACGCGCAAATTCTTGGATCGACTCAGAGGACTTTCTTCAGCACCGCCTCACCGCGCGAGGCAGCGAGGAGATACACCTTGTCGTCTCGGGACCACGCGGCGGTGGAGTAGCGACCCGCCGACGAGAACTGTGGATATTCGGTGGGAGCGTTACCCATCGCCTCGCGAGCGACGGTGAAGAGATGCACCGTCTCGCCGCCGTCGAGCTTGAAGCAGACGAGCGAAACCTGATGGCCGTGCCATTCAATGACGCGGCAACCCATCGTGGGCTGGCCTTCCAGCTTGGTGGGCATGACGAAATCCACACGCCGATCCGCCAGCCAGCGCTGCGCTTCTGCGGCACTCGGTGTCATGTGGTCGAGCCGGAATTCCTTGCTGACCAGAATCTCCGCCATCGCCCGCTGGAACTGTGCGAGTTCAAGCTCCCGGGATTTGGGCGCAAGCAGAACAGCGAGGGCGAGCAATCCCACGAGCAACGCGGCGGCGGCGACCCAAGACGGTTGTCGATACCACGGCATCGGACGGACCATGCGCGCGGCGGCGAGAATCGCAGACTTTAGATGGGCTGGTGGCTGCGCGCCTTCCCGCACCTTGATGCCGATGGCGGTGTCGAGACGACGTTCGCGTGCGAGCCAGGCGGCGAGTTCTGGATCGCGCCGGGCGAATTCCAGCGCCTCCTGAAAGCGCGGGTCAGCGGCGTCCGCGCCGCCGGGCCGGCAGGCGCTGAGGATGAGTTTGGCTTCCTGATGGTTCATGACGAGGGGCGTTGACGGTGGATCGGGATGGAAACTGTTCGCGGCGCGGAATCCGAAAGTTCGGTGCCGAGCACCCGCCGCAACTGCTCCTTGCCGCGCGAGAGCCGGGACATGACGGTGCCGACGGGCGTGTCGAGGATCAGGGCGATTTCCTCATACGAATGATCTTCGAGGTAGAACAGCATGAGCGGCGCGCGATAGCGCTCTTCGAGCTGAAGGAGAGCTTCCATGATCAAGCCGGCATCCGTGCTTTCGACGACCTCGGGCGCGAGATGCGGCAGCTCGTGCTCCACGGCGGACATCTCGAAGTGAGGCAGGCGGGATTCACGGCGTTTCCATCCGAGGAACAGCCGGTAAAGCGTGGTGAAGAGCCAGGTCTTGACCTTGGCCTGGTCGCGGAGTTGATGTCCCTTGCTGGCGAACCGGCAGAACGCCTCCTGAGTCAGCTCGCAGGCATCGTCGCGGTTGCCGGCGAGACTGAGTGCGAAGGCAAACAAGCCCTCGTGATAAGTCTCAACCGCCAGTTCGATGTCCATGCTCACGGGGAGTAGGAAGCACCAGACCCGAAGTTTATTCCAAATGATTCCGAGTCCCGCCGTGCCGGCCTGAGCGAAAGCACACGAGACTGCTGGTGCTCGGCATCCGGTACGGAGTGCTCTGAAAGTGAAAGTCTATGAGCATTCAGCTCTTTCGCTTACCGCGTCGGTTGGGATGTTGGCGAAGGAAGACGACGCGATTCCACAGTGGAGGGCATAGCGGAACGGAGGAAGCAGCGGAGCGACCGAGCCAGGCTCCCAACGGAAGCGCCGCGCGGCTGCGCGATTGACTCCGCCGTGACGAGCGTGAATTGGGGATTTGGCGAGCAACCGAAGTAAGGGAGCCGGTCAAATCCTCAATTCACGTTGGGCGCGGCGGATTGCTCAGATGCTGGTGCGGTGATGCTTGCGTCCGCTCGGCGTCGCAGTTTCCGTGTGAGTCGTGGACTTAACTTTATGGCCGTTGCGTTTGACCACTTTCTTTGTCGGAGTCTCGACTTGTTGGGCGGCTTCTTCCGCAACTTCGATTGCTTGGGCGTCGAGCTGGTTCGGAGCTTGGTTCTTGTTCAGGTCAAGCGCCTCGGTGATCTGTTGCTGGCGCTTGGTTATCGAAGCCAGCTTGTCGATGTACTCGAAGGGCGTGTCCACCTGCTCTTGCAAATCGGTCAGGCGCTTTTGCGCGTCCGCGATGTTCCGCGTAAGGCTGGCCGCAGATTCGTCGAGATTCTGCACGGTGTATTCGAGGGAGCGGATGGTGCCGAGTGCGGTGTTGGCGGCCTTCGCGGTGTGAGTTGAAGCTCTCTTCACGACAATCTCCGGCCCGCGCATGTAATTATCCGCCACGAACAGTTGAAACCCGGCGAAGTGGCCGAGGGGACGTTCGCCTCCCGTCCCGCGCATTTGTTCGGCGTGGCGAAGTAGTAGTTCGCCCGCAATACCACGGTCGCGGATTTCCTGGCCTTCAAGTTCAATGACGAACTTGTCGCCGCTGGTGTCCTGTCGGGTGGCCATGTCTTTTTGCACATCCGCCAAGCGCTTCTCGAATCGAGGCACTTCTTCGGCGAGGTGACGAGACTGGTAGCGCAGTTTGAATTGCGTCTCGGCGTGCTGGCTGCGAAGGCGAGTGAGCCGGGCGACTTCAGCGTCGATGCCCGCCTTCTCAATCACCATCGGATTGCCGGATGCGATGGCTTTGACCTCGGCGTAGGTAAGCGCCGCGCCATCCACGTCCTCAATACGGCGCAAACCGCTCTCACCCGTCATCACTTGCGCGATGAACTTCGCCTTGGTCTCCAAGGTCTGCCACATGTAGGCATCAAAAGATTCTTCGGTGACGTAGCGGTGAATCTGAATTTCGGGATTGGTGTTGCCCTGGCGGAGAATGCGTCCCTCGCGTTGTTCCACGTCGGCGGGACGCCACGGTGCGTCGAGGTGGTGTAAGGCGATGAGCCGCTCCTGCACGTTTGTTCCCGCGCCCATTTTTAGAGTGCTGCCAAACAGGACACGGACTTTGCCTGCCCGCACATCGCGGAACAGTCCGACTTTGGCCGCGTCGCCGTCGTAATCCTGCATGAAAGCAATTTCCTCGTCCGGGATACCGCGAGCGACGAGCTTGTCGCGCATGTCTTCGTACACGGAAAAGCCCTTCCCGTTGGTCGGCGTCGAGAGGTCGCAGAAGACAAGTTGAGCGCAACGCTTGTCCGCCGTTTCACGCCAGATGCGTTCCACTTCGTTGACCGCCTTGTTGACCTTGCTGTCGGGATAGTCGGGCAAGTGCGGGTCGTGGAGCCGGAGATCAAGCGCCGCTTTGCGTCCGTCGGTCGTCACGAGCAGCATGTTGTCTTCGCGTGGATCGACCTTACCTGTGCGGAGCGCCTCGGCGCGCTCGACCAGGCTTTGCACAATCGCCTTCAACTCCGACGAACACAGCGCGCTCGTCACGATGGGCTTGCCGGTGCGAATCGCCGGCACGGGAAGTTTCAGCATCGCCTGCGTCTGGATGTCTGCGACCTGGCGAAACTGTTGCATCAACTCCGGCACGTTAATGAAGCGGGCAAAGCGGGTGTTCAAACGGTAGCCAGCGCCGTCAGGAGAAAGCTCCATTGCGGTGACTGGCTCGCCAAACGTCGCCGCCCACGAATCGAAATGAGCAACGTGCTGCGCCTTGAGCGCAGGCATCTGCAAGTAACGCTGCATCGTGAACATTTCGGCCACGCTGTTCGCGATGGGCGTGCCGGTGGCGAACGTGACACCACCGCCGCCGTTCACACGCTGGACGTGCCGCGCCTTGAGAAACATGTCGAACGCGCGTTGCGAGGCCGTCGCGGGGAGACCAGCGATGCGCGTCATCTTGGAGACGTAGAACAGGTTCTTAAAATAGTGCGCCTCATCGACAAACAGGCGGTCCACACCGAGTTCCTCGAACGTCAGCAAGTCGTCCTTTTTCCCGCCACTGGCGAGTTCCTTGAGCCTAGTTTCCAGCTTCTTCTTGGACCGCTCCAGTTCCTTGACGATGCGGGAATTATCCTGCTGTCGCTGTTCCAGAATCGCCAACTCCAGTTCACGCAATTGATCACGGAAGAACTCCTGCTGCGTCTCGCGCGACAACGGAATCCTCTCAAAGCCGGAATGCGTGACGATGACGGCATCCCAATTGCCCGTCGCGATGCGGCTCATCAGCGTCTTGCGCTTCTCCTTCTCGAAATCATCCTTGGTCGCGACAAGGATGTTCGCGCCGGGATAGAGCGTGAGCAGTTCCGACGAGAACTGGCCGAGCATGTGGTTCGGCACGGCGAACAGCGGCTTTTGCGCGAGGCCGAGGCGTTTCAACTCCATCGCCGCCGCGACCATCGTGTAGGTCTTGCCCGCGCCAACGACGTGGGCCAGCAGCGTGTTTGGTGTTTGCAGGATACGCCACACCGATGCCTTCTGGTGCGGACGCAGGGTGATGGCCGGCGAAGCGCCGGGCAAAGTGAGATGGTCGCCGTTGAACGTGCGGAGGCGGACGTTGTTGAACTCGTCGTTGTATTTGCGGACGAGTCGTTCCCGACGGTCGTCGCCCTGCCAGAGCCAGTCCTTGAAGCGGCCCTTGATCTTCTCCTGCTTGTCACGCGCTGCCTCGGTTGCAGCCGGGTTCAGGATCAACTTGTCCGTGCGCGAGTCGTGGTCGTAGAGCGTTGGTGTGCGGAGATTCAGCGCATCTTCCAGAAGGTCCAGCGCAGGACGCCGGTCAGTGCCCCACTCGGTCACATTGGCCACGCTCGTCTTGGCCGACCAACCGCCGCGCACGATCCATGTCCCAATCATCGGTGCGTAGCTGACGCTGATGCCGTGCTCGCCAAGCATCTCCTCGGCGAATTGCTTGATGTCTTCCGGCGGAACCCAGGTGCTGCCCAGTCGCGCGTCAATCTCAGTCGCGTTCAGATCCGCTGGCTGAACCGTCTTGAGCGCCTCGACGTTCGGTTCGAACTGAGCGTCCGACAACGCGGCAGATTCAGCCGCGACCAGCTTCGCCCGCACGTTGCCGGAGAGATAGTCATCCTCAGTTTCCCAGCGGCAGGTTTGTGGATTGAGAAAGATGGCTCCCTTGAGTTCCGTCAAGAACTCGGTCGGCGGCTTTTGCAGCAACGCGCTGATGTGGTCGAGATCAACCGCGCCACGCTCGTTGAGCGTGAGCACCAAAGCTTCCGTGGCTGTAGAAGCCGCATGGGGCGTCCGCTGAAACTGGATGGTGCGTTCACGGAAGATGGACGCCTTGGTCGCGCGCCTAGTTTCTTCGTCGTAGTGCTCCAAGGATAGAAGCAACGGCAGGTCGGGGTCGCCGCGAAACGCCGCCGTGTTGGCGCGTTCGGAAATGGAGCCGAACTTCGCGGCAAAGGAATCGTAAGCCCGGTTTAGTTCCTCGCGTGTGGTGACGACTTCCGTTTCGCCGTTCTCGTCTAACTGTGATCGCAAGCACCGACGCACCGCGTCCCGCACGCGGATCAGTCCACGAATGCGAGAAGCGGTGTTGCCGCTGAGACCGCCGAGCATTCGCAACTTATCCCCCTCACGAATGGCGATGCGTCCATCCACCAGTGCGTAGGCATTGGGTTTTACGTCATCGGGTGCGGGGATGGTTTGCTCCGACTCCAGGGATTCGGCGTGCGTGCGTTGTTGGACTCGGAAGACGTTCTCCGGGAGTTTGGCGATGGCGGCGGCAAGCTGCTCGGCCAGATCTCGCCCGTTGGAATTCAAAGTTGGCTCGCTGTGCCGATACATCCGCCCTTCGAGACGCATCTCGCCGAGCATCATCTCCGGTCGCTCGGCGAAGTATTCATTCACGGCGATGGACTCGCCTTGTGAATTGGTGATGTCAGCGAGTTGCCTCCAAGCCGGGCCTTGCGGAGTTTCACCGGTCAGACGTTTCCGCAGCATCACGATGTCCGTCGTGACTTCGGTGTTCGCGTTCTGCTTGAAGGCGTCGTTCGGCAGGCGTATGGCACCGAGCAAGTCCGCTTGTTGCGCGAGATATTCTCGGAGCGCGCCGTCCACCTTGTCAAAAGTGCCCTTCGACGTGACGAACAGAATGAGTCCGCCGGGGCGAACCTTCTCCAGTGTGGCGGCGAAGAAATAATCGTGGATGACGAAGTTCCAATTCTTGAAGCGCGGATCGAATGGTTTGTAGTCGCCGAAAGGGATGTTGGAAATCGCCACATCGTAGAACCCGTCGGGGAGTTTGGTTTCCTCGAACGGTTGGTGGCGAATGTCGGCATCGGGATAAAGCTGTTTCGCGAGCCGCGTGGTCACGGAATCAATTTCAATGCCCGTGATCTGGGAACGGGTGCGTAGTTCATCCGGCATCAGACCGATGAAGTGACCGAGGCCGCAAGCGGGTTCAAGAATCCGGCCGTGTTCAAATCCCAAACGACGTAGCGCGCCGTACATCGCCCGAACGACGACCGGCGCGGTGTAGTGGGCATTGATCGTGGTAGCGCGGGCGGAATCGAATTCTTCCGGCGTCAGGAGTTTCTCCAACTGTTCTCCTTGCGACGCCCACTCCTTGTTAAACGGATCGAAGACCTGCGGCAATCCACCCCAGCCAACGTAACGAACCAGTATCTTCTTTTCCTCGGTAGATGCGGTGCGAGCCTCGCCTGCGAGTTCCTTGAGCAGCGTGATGGCCGCAAGATTGTCGCGGCACTTCTGCTTGAGCGAGCCGACGCCGAGCTTGTCGGCGTCTGTGATGCGATAGTTGTTCTGATTGCGCGGCGTTTCGGCGTCGCGCATCGGGGTCAGGACTCGGGCGGGAGGAAGATGTATCGGGTTCGTACCGTCTCCCACGCCGAGTCGTGGGCCTGTTGGGGCGTCAGCCCCTGCTGAATCAACTGGCGGCGAATCCGGTCGAGTTCCTCGTCCGTCTTCTCCTCCGCTTCGAGGAGCGCCTGGTCCAGCATCCCCTCCGCTTCGAGTTCCACGACCATCTTCGGAAGGAACTCCCGCCAGTGCTTCTCGGCCATCATGCCGTATTGCGTCAGTGTTGTCATAAGTCGTCGCGGCAGGCGCGAACAAGTCGAGCTGTTGATCGTCATCCGCACGTTGCCTTCGCGTAGCCATTTCAAGTATGCGATGCACTCACGTATCGCGCAATGTGGAGATGGGAGGTGGACGGCGACATCACGATGTCGTCACCAGAAGGGATTCTCCGTCCTCCGCGGCTTGCAGCTTTCCGACACCGTTTCCTCCGAGCAGAAGGCTCTTGGCCACGGCATCGCCGATCAATCGCTCCGTCGCATTGCGCATGGGTCGCGCGCCGAGCTTGGGGTGGAATCCTTTCCTCACAAGAAACGCGAGTATCGTATCGTCCGCTTCGAGTGCGTAACCCTGCGCTTTGAGAAATTGCAGTTCCGATTGAAGAAACTTCTCCGCGATTTCTAACTGCACGTCGTAATTGAGCGGATGGAAGACGAGCACTTCGTCAATGCGCGCAAACAGTTCGGGACGAAGCGTCTGTTGCGCGCGGCTCAGGACGTGGCGTTCCAGCGTCGCGGCACTGGAGTATTGCAGGCCGAGAACTTCCGCCGCGCCGATGTTGGAAGTGAGCGCGATATAGAAAGGCGAGAAATCAAGCGTCTGCCCGTTGGCCAGCGTCACGCGCGCGGCGTCGAGTAGTTGCAGACAGATGTCGAGCACGCGTGGATGGGCCTTCTCGATTTCATCGAGGAGCAGCGTACCCTCCTGAACGCGCTGTCGTTCCATTCCCAGATAGCCACACTCGCCAGGCTGCGAACCGATGAGCACGCCCAGGCTTGCCTGCGTTTGATACTCCGACATGTCCAGCCGGATGAGCGCGTCGGTGGCAAACAGTCGGCGCGTGAAGACCATCGTTGATTCCGTCTTGCCGGTGCCGGTGGGACCGAGCTTCAAGAAACTTCCACGCGGACGACCCGGCTTTCGTAAGCCCAACTGTCCGCGTCGCAGCACCGACATGATGCGCGGCAGGACGTGAGCTTGTCCGCGAATCTCACGCGGGAGTTCCTCCTCCAGTTCGTGAAGGCGTTTCAGTTCGTCGGTGGAGCACGGCGTTTTCATGCCGCCAATTCTTACCGAAACATCGCCCGACGATTGTGCCCATCGGGCACAACGCGCGTCCCGCGCACTGATAGAACTTCACGCGACGATTCGGAAGCACGGTGCCTCCGACGCAAAAACGAAAACTGTAACGCCCATCAAATGAAAACACTCACTGAACCCCTTCGTAGAACCGGACGCGGCCTCGCCGTGGCTCTCTGTGTCAATCCACGCCTTCGGACCGCCTTGCTGCTGGCAGCCGTAGTCGTTCTCAACTCCACCAGCGCCTTCGCTCAAGCGTTCGGCTCGACCGAACTCAAGACCGGCATCAGCAACAGCCTCGCTGTCATCATGCTCTTTGGTTTCGTCCTCGGCATCGCAGCGGTCATCGCCGGCGGTTTCGCCATCCGGCGCGGTGACGTGGACACCGGTAAACTCTCCATCATCGGCGGCGCGGTGATTGCTGCCGCGCCCGCCGTCGCCTTCGCGTTCTTCAAAATCTTCGGCCTCGACACCAACTCGACGGTTGGCGTGGGCGCGTTCTGATGAAGCCAACGCAGAGCAGCCCAAACGCGGAGAAGCGAATTGTGACCTGGCTCGTCATCATCGCCGTCACCGCCTCGCTCCTCGTTTGGCTGCTCTGCAAACTTGGTTTTCCACTCGCACCCATGCTCGCCCGAATACTCAGTACGCCATGAAGACCGAACTCAGACTCACCGACACCAACGCGGCTTCGGATTCCCAAGGCAAGACGTGGGGGCTTGAAGGCAATTTGTTCTGGTATCTCGTTGGAGGTTTGGGGGCCGGCATCACGGTGTTCTTTCTTCTCATCGTCGCGGTGAAGGCCAGCCTACTCATCTCATCCGTCGGGGCGGCAGTACCGGTCTTACTCGCGCTCGCCTATATCTACGGACTGCGACAAGGCAAGCCGCCTGGTTACGACCGCGATGTGGTCGAACGCCTGTTCACGGGCAGCGGCTTCGCCCCAGAGCCGGGCCGCTGCTCACTTCTCAAGCATCCACTCACCACGAACTGACCTATGGCCGGCCATACCATCCTCGAAGTGTTGAATAATGCCGAAAGCGCGCTGCGCGAAAACCTTCATCGCCACGACCTCGACCCGAACGCTCGCGCCCACATGGAACGGGCGTTGAATCATGTCCGCGAGTCATACATCGCGACGAACGAAGTCGGCAAGGCCCGCACCGTGCATCAACTCGTGAGTGACTGCGAAGGCGTCGAGCGCCTCATGATCAAAATCAACCGTGGCCACAGGCCGGGTGTCGTCACCATCAAACCCTCTCTCTGAATCATGTTCGAGCGTCCACCCAACGGTTTCTTCGTCCGCGACTTGATTGTCTTCAATCATCTCCGACGCGGTGGTTACGTGGCGAAGGGTTTCGTGCTTGAAGCCCCTGACCTCACGAACAGTCCCATCGCTGACCTCAACGATTTTCAGGAGCAGATTTGTCTCCTGCTCGCGTCGCTGCATGAAAACCAGCGGCTCCAAGTGCAATACTTCTGCGATTCGGACTACAAGACGGAACTGCTCCGCTACCAGTTGGAGACGGAAAAGATGTCGAACCTATGGACGAAGCGAACACGCAACGAACGGTTCGCCCGTTTCTGGCAGGCGATGACGGAACGGAAGCTTCGTCGTCAGCGAGTCGTTCTCTACGTCACACGCTCCCTTGAGAACACACCCAAGCTGGTGCAAACCGGCAAGGGCCGACGCGACTACTACGCGACGTTGCTCGACCAGCTCGTGACGGAGTACGAACACGCCCATCGGTTACTCCTGGAGATCTTCTCGAACACCGGCACACGCATCATGCCAATGGTCGATGCCGACCATCTCCGGCACTACGCACGCTTTCTTAATCCATCCTTTAACGACCGCTTCGACTTCGATCCGTTCGAGTCATTCGAGCCGGAACTTTCGATTCAGGAGAACTGCTGGCATTCGGAAGGTAACGGTCAGTCCGACTTCGGATTCTTCCTTGATGGCCACTATCACTCCGTCATCGTTCTGACGCGCTGGCCGCGTACGACCTATCCCGGAATCATTCAGCGCCTCACGAACCTTCGCCTGCTCGATTACACCGTCACGGTCAACATCGATCCGCTTCCAGTCACAAAGGAAATTTCCAAGGAGGAGAAGGCGCACGACCGCGTGGCTGGCGATTACGCAAGCGAAAAGAAGATTTCGTTGCTCACCGTGATGGAGAAAAAGCAGCGGAAGATTCATGCACTGATGCAGGGGCAGAGCATTCCGTTCAACGCCAGCTTCATCGTCCGTGTCTGGGACAAATCGAAGGAAGGTCTGAACGCCAAGGCCGCGGCGCTCAAGAACGCCATTCAGTCCATGAATGCGGCGCAGTATTTCGAGGCGAACTTGCCGACGACCTCCAAGAATCTGTTCTTCCAGACGTGGCCAGGCTGGACGTGGGGCCGTTACGACCATCGCAAACTCTACGCGGAGCATCGCTATCTCGCCGACATGCTGCCGCTGACCAGCACGTTCGCCGGACACCTGGCAACGGCGGAAGCCATTTACGATGGGCCGGCGCACAATCTCATTGGCATCGAGACGTTCTCCGGCTCGGACGACAACAAGTCTCCGCAGCACGCGGTGTTGCTCGGCATGTCCGGCGCAGGGAAGTCGGTGACGATGTGCGACCTACTTTCGCAGACGGAGGGTTACTTCGCTTACACCGTGATCATCGAGGAGGGACTTAGCTACGGCATTTACACCGCGACGGTCGAGGAGGGCGCGCGGCCCATCATCATTCATCCCGATGGCGACCTGACCATCAATTACCTCGACACGAAAGGGCTTCCGCTCACGCCCGACCATCTCTCCGCCGCGACCGCGCTGGTCGCGCGCATGATTGGCACCAGCGCGCAGGAGGACAAGCAGATGCTCCGGCAGGCGCAGATCGCCAAATACATCAGCCTGCTCTACGAGGACTCGTTCCAGGACTGGTGCAAGAAGCGGCACGCAGAGTTGCAGAACATCGCCCGCCACGCGCTGGCGCTTCAGCAGTTCCGCGCCGAGAAGATGCCGCCCGGCGCGACCACTCTCGAAACTTTTGCGGACTTCCGCGACCAGGCGAGGTCTGGACTCATACCGTCCCAGGCGGGATTCACCTTCAACGAATGGGGCCGCGAATACCTGGCCCGCTTCGACGAAGGGACAGTCCTGAGATTCCTGAAAGACCCCAAGACCAGCAAGGAAGTCCGCAATCTCTCTTTCGCTTACTTCGCGCCGGAGGATTTTCCGACGCACCGGATGCTCCAAGAGTTGATGATGCTCGATCCGATGGGCGCGGAGCGCGATCAAATCATGGAGATCGCCACGCTGCTTCTGCCGTGGTGTCGCGACGGCAATTACGGCTGCCTGTTCGACGGGGTGACGAACATCTCGCTCACGGGCAAGATCGCCCACTTCGAGTTGGGCTACATCCCGGAGTCGGCGAAGGAACTCAAATCCGCCGCCGGCTTCCTCATCACGAATCACGCGCGCAAGCACATCATCACGCTACCGCGCGCTCTCAGGAAGCGGAACGTGTACGAGGAAGTCGCCCGGTTCCTCGATATCCCCGGCGGGCAGGAAATCGTCCAGGAGAGTTACGCGCAGCTTCGGAAGTTCAACTGCTGGAACATCTCCATCGTTCAGCAATACGCACGATTCAAGCAGTCGCGCATCCGCTCGGCCGTGTTCGGGAATTCGCGCCAGTTCTACATCATGCGGCAGAACGACCGGACGGACCTGGAGGACATGTCGAAAGACATCGCGCTCCCGGAGGTCACGCAGCACGCGATCATGAACTACGCGCTGCCCGACCATCAGCCCGGCCAGAAATACGCGCCGTTCACCTACTTCCACACCGACTCCGTGCGGAACATCTGCGGCACGGCCCACAACATTGCGTCGCCGGAGATGCTCTATTGCAGTTCGTCCAGCGGCGAACATTTCGACAAACGCGCCCGCGAACTCCGTGCCAGCCAGAATATCGTGGAGGGCATCATTGCTCACGCGAATCGCGACAGCTCGACTGAACAAACCAAGAACAACTCACCCGTATGAATCTTCACAGCCTCATCCTTCCCATAGCTTCCATAGCCCTCCTCACCGGCTGCGCCGCCACGAGAACCATCAGCGATGTTGGTCTCGGCGCTGGCGGCGCAGTTCTCGCCCACGAGCTTTCGGACGGAAATCCTGTCGCGACCGCGGCGGGTGCCGCCGGCGGTGTGATACTGAGTGAAGGACTTCACTACGCCGCTAGAAAGCAGTCCGAAAAGGCATACGTCACCGGCTACGAGAAGGGTCGCAGTGACGCGGTGAAGCAGCAGTATTGGCTCTACGTGGACATGCAGAAGCCGCGTAACCGCGTGGACAACGTGCGGCTCTACGAGGTCCAGCTTCCCGAACAACGCATCGACGGCGTGATTTTCAAATCCTCAACCAAATACCTCCGCATCGAAGAATAACAGGCATACCAGCCAACCAACGAAAGGACACAACATGAAAAAACTCATCGCACTCACATTGATCACTGTGGCCGTCACGAGTTCGGCTCGCGCGCAGTGGATTGTTTATGACCCGGCCAGCAACATTCAGGGGATTCTCAACACGGCGCAGGAGATCGCCAAGTTCGTCGAGGTCATCAACAACCAGGTGCAGCAGATTCAGGCACTCACCGATCAGCTCAACGAATTCAAGCACTACGAGGATCTGTTTGGCGACCCGAAGAGAATTGTCGTCTCCACCATCGCGCCACTCGTGACTGATTTGCGGCGCACCGAACTCGGCGAATCGCTGGGTGAAATCATCCAAGCGGCGGACGGCGCCGCCGCTCTGACGTACAACGCTCAGGAACTCTACAATACGATCGGCGAATCGTTCGTGACGCCCAAGGGCAAAACTGTCCCCCGCGACGCTGATGCCTTCCGGCCTTTCGCCGCCGTCAATGCCGCGACCGCGAACTACCAGACCGTCTCCACGAATACCGCCGCCCGGCGGGCACAGTTGAAGAAGGAGATTGCCGCCACACTGGAGCAACTGCGCGGCGCGACGACTGACGCCGAAGTCCAGAAACTCAGCGCCACATTGACCGGACTCTCTGCCGCGCTTGCCGGCACGGAGCACGAGACAGGCGAGGCGTTGGCCAATTCGCTCGTGCAAGACATCGAGAACCGCAACGACGAACGCAAGCAGGCGCAGGCAATCAAGGAGCAGCAGTCCGCCGCGTTCAGCGAGGCGTTGGGCAATTACGGCAAGACCTTTCGTTTGCTCGACGCACCCACGACGTTTCCAAAGTAACGACGTCATCTCAACACGCCCCGGCATATGGCTTCCTTCAACGCACTGTTTCCGACCTTCCTGCAACGCTGCGCCGACTTGCGCGTCGTGCTGCTGGTCGCGGCCTACATGCTCGTCATTGTCGGCATCATCATGATGGCGATGAGGAGGCCGTCGCCGCGCGCGTGGATGCGACACTTCATCCGCATCACTGTGGTAATGTCCCTGCTGGTTTTCCTGCCGCAGTGGGGCGATCAAGTTCAAGGTATCGTGGCGACCACCGTCACGGACACTCTCAAGGCCAATCCCGATCAGATCTACGCGGCCTACCAGGAGACGCTGAAAATCAAACACTCGGAAACCGAGACGACGGGGCTGTGGGACATCATCGCCAACGGCACGTCCGGCGTGGTCAACGCCATCATCGGCGGGGTTCTGTGGCTGGTCGCGTTCGGGGCTTCACTGCTCATCTTCTGGGCCTACGTCTTTCAGAAAATCATCCTCAACATCGGCTATGCTCTCTCGCCCATTCTCATCGGCTTCATCGCCGTGCCCGCCTTGAGCGGCGTTGGAAATCGGTATCTGCTCAATCTCATCGGCGTGCTGCTCTGGCCGCTGGGCTGGGGTGCCGCCGCGCTCATCTCGCAGGGCATCCTAGACTTCATGACCGACCAATCGTTTCTCGCGATTGATCCGACCTCAACGCTCTACTCACTGCAAAATTTGATCGGCCTCGCCGTCCTGAGTTTCTGGACCCTGTTCAGCACCTGCGCCGCGCCCATCATCATCACGAAGGTTCTCACGCATGGAGCGGACGCGGGCAGTCTGCTCCTGGGAGGCGGCATCGGAACCTTCATCCAAACGGCCGCGACTACGGCGGGAGCCGCTGCGGTCGCCGCGCCGATTGGCCGCCCGCTTGTCACCGCCGCCACGGCGGGCGTGGCGGCCGTTCTTAGCACGGCCTCGCTCGCCAGCGGCATGGGGAGCGCTGGGGCCATTATCATTGCTGGCAGCGGACTGCCGCCCCGCTCCGCGCGCGGGCGTCCCGGTGACGACATCACCGGCGACAAAGCTGTCCGCGATCTCATTGCCACTTCTCGCAATCAAGTTCGCTAAATTATGACTGCCACACCTGAACAACCTCGTTCCACGCCCACGCCCAAAGGCGTCGCGCCGCCGCTGGCTCCGCGAAAGTCCTTCGACCCGACGCGACTGTTCGCGCAGCGCGACCGTTTGCCTTGGATTTGGTTCGGCCTCGCCGTCGCCGTGATCCTGCTCGCCGCAGTGGATCGCTATCATCTGGTCAACACGTTCAAACAGCGCGAACGCGTCGTCATCATCGACCCGGCGGGCACGTATTACCTCAGTCCGTTGCTGGCGTTCGATGAAGCGAAGGAACTCCATGCGCAACAGGCGACGCTCGCGACGCTGGCCTTTCTGGAGCGCAACCCGAAGGACTTCGATCACGCCGACCTGTTGAAGCAAGTCTTCCTGAAGGCGGCACTCGGCAAGGCACAGGACCATCGCGCACGAGAGGGCGCCGAGTTTCGTGCCAAGCAACTCCACCAGAAACCGGAGATTGCCAAGCTCGATATTCTGGCGACGCGAGAGAACGAAGTGCTCGTCAATGTGACAGGCCAGATTATCCGCACCGGCATCTTTCAGGACAAGGCGTTCACCGAAGCGTTGCCCTTTGTGCTCAAGCTGAAACTGCTCCGCAACCCAAACATGGCCGCCAATGGCCGTTTTCCCACCGCCGTGGCTGACTTCAAATATGAAATCCCTCAATAGATTCTGGTTCTACCTGCTGTCGCTTGCGTCCGCGCTCGGAGCCGAGACGACGGCCATTCAATCCGCACTGCTCGACGAGCGCGTGGTCTATTCCGTGCCCGTCGCAACGAATCGCGTCACGACCATCAGCTTCCCTAGCCCGATTGCTGGGATTGATGCCGCCGGTGTGACGACTGGCCCGAAGGTTTCAGGGCAATTCCAACTCGCTCATACCCGCGGTTCCTCGTTCTTCTCGGTTCGCGCGCTAGGTCGCAACGCGACTGCGAACGTCAACGTGCGCTGGGGCAAACACACCTACGTCTTGGAACTCGCGGAAAGTTCGTTGCCAGTGCTGTCGTTCATCCTCGAAACCAAACCGTCCGGCCCCGGCGTGCAGCCTGCGCCCA
Organism: uncultured Bifidobacterium sp.; assembly: GCA_964491875.1. Classification (GTDB taxonomy): domain Bacteria; phylum Verrucomicrobiota; class Verrucomicrobiia; order Limisphaerales; family JADJPG01; genus JADJPG01. The sequence goes on along the minus strand of CAZBIC010000002.1, from coordinate 77,182 downwards.
TCATCAGCCCAACCCGCTTGCTCGCCTTGCTCGACAAGGCAAAGGCGTTTCCGCTGCTCAAGCAACAGCATCCCGAAGCGGTCTCTCAGGTGGACTTTGTGACGTTCAAGGACTCGGCATCCGTCACCGATTTCAACGACTACGAGCTTCGGATCGAGGAAGCGTTCCGCTTCAACCCGGAGGACACGCTCGTCTTTCACCTGCGTCTCAGGAATAAAACCGAGACCGTCATTCAGTATCGCCCTGATAGTTTTGCTCTGCGCGTCGGCAATCAGCTCTATCAACAATCCATCAGCGACGCTGCCGGATTGATTCCGCCGAAGGAGGAAGTTACCGCCTTCTTCGCCGTCACCGGCGCGCCGGACGGTGCACGCAATGAACTGTCGTTGAAAAATGTGTTCAGCGTCTTGGTTGAGCGCCTGCCCACTCCTCCGACATCGACAAGCCAAAGCACGACCAACCAATCCGTCGCACCATGAATCCGCGTTCGCTTCTCAATTTCCTCCAAACCCGCAGCGGCAAGTTGCTGGCGTTCGGGCTGATTTTCGCCGCCGCGATGCTGCTGTTCAGTCACACGCGCAACAAATCCACCAAAGAAGATGGGCCGCCCGTAAAGCCGCTCTCGCTCGACAAGGGGACGAATCAGCCTCAACTTGTGCAGACAGTCCAGCGGGCGATGGAAGTGTTTCGCCCGCCGCCGCCGAAGCCGGAACCAAAGCCCTTGCTCATTGTCACGAACAGCGTTCCGGCTGTCGTTCCACCAAAGCCCGCGCCGGAACCGCCGCCGATTCCGGCCCCCATCAGCCTATTCGCTGACAGCCCACGACCGGAAGTGGAGACAAAGAAGTTAAGTTCAGACTACGCACCGTTCGGCCGGTTGATTCCCTGCGAGACTGTCATCACGGTGGACTCCGCTGCCATTCGCACGCCCATCATCGGCCTGGTCACGGAGGACATCTATCATGCGGGGCGACTCATCATTCCCGCCGGCACGGAAGTTCATGGCACCGCTCAGGCGGACCGAATGCGCGAACGGCTCGGCAGTGGCACGTCGTGGACGTTCGTCTGGCAGACTGGCGAAGAGCTGCCGCTGCGCGGCCTAGCACTCGACCGAGAGTTCGCATCGAGCACGAACGAAGCCGGCTGGGGCATCACCGACGGCAGCGCCGGTCTGCGTGGGCGGCTCATCAAGTCGGATAATCTCGCGGAGGTAAAGCTGTTCGCCGCAACGTTCCTCAGCGGCGCGGCCAGCGCGCTCACCGAAAAGGAGCAGACCATCTTCGGCTCCATCGACAGCCGTTCATTGAACAACGCACCGTTCCAAGGCGCGGACAAAGTTCTCAGCATTTATGCCCAACGAATTTTGGAGAGCATCCAGCGGGACGGCTTCTACGTCCGCGTGCCGTCAGGCAAACAATTCTACCTCTACATCCTCCAAACGATTGACCGCGCCGAGGCACGGATCGGTGGTGCAGGAACGCCTTTCGCGCTGACCAACGACGTCGCAGGCGCGGAGTTTCCGCGTCCCGACAGCTTGGCCGCCAGAGCACTGCACGAAATCCAATCGCAAACAACACCATGAAATTCCAAATCTTGCTCCCACTCGTCGTCCTTGCTGGTTGTGCCGCTCCCAAAACAGGGAGAGTCACCGTGACGCCGCGATCCACAACTGTCGCGCCCGAGGAATTGTCCACGACCGTGCGCTATCCCGAAGTCATCAAGGGCTACCACATCGGTCGCTACGTTGACTCGCAGAATCGGCTATTGATGCACGAAGGGCATGAATTCTACCGCGTGGAGTCTTTTGCCGCTTGGAACCTGCATTCGCCGCCGCCGGGCGTCGTTCAGTCCGTCAGCGTTGCGTCCCTAACCAACAGCGCATTTGTCACGCCCCCATTGAACGATGGCGTGATTGCCGAGTTGAATCGGCAACGCGAAATCACCCAGGCCGTCATGCGACAGGCGGAGTCGTTGAATCAATCGTTGAAGCAGTTCAGCGCAACGATCACGACCACACGCGCGCTGGCGCAAGAGAACCGGCTTCTGCGCGACCAAATCATGAACACGGAAAAGCGCCTCACCGTCCTCGAAGCGGAATTGCGGCAGAAGCCCCAGCCCGTGACTACTCCTTCATCGGAGCCGTGAGAAGCGAGCCCATCGCGTCCATGAAAACCAACCAAAACACTTTGCTGGTACATCTCGAAGCGGTTTCGTCTGAACTGAGTTCATCACTGCTTCGGCCGGCATGGCGGTGAACGGCACAATGATTCTGCGCCGTCACCGCGCCTCACCATACGACAAAACATAAACCTCATTATGAGCACCAAAGTAAAGAACCCGACACCTGTCGGATCCACCGGCGCGAATGCCGCCCCCACTGAACATCGTACCAATCCCGAGGTGGACGCGAAGATTGACGCCTACATCAAAGAGAATCCCAAGTATTGGGAATACCTGCAAAGCACTCCGAAAGATCGGCTTCAGCGGATGCTGGTCTTGAAGGAAGTCCAGGTTCTCGACCGCCAGCAACGCATCAAGGAAAGTTTGATGAAGGAAATCGAGAAGAAGCCGGAATTGAAGCAGGCTTACGACTTGTTGCTGAAGAATGTGCCCGAAGACCTCCGCGACGGCGTGATGGTTCGCATGGCGCAGCAAGCGCGGCGAGCCGTGGCTCGCGGGCCGCGCGTGTCGGATGGCGTCGCGGTCTGATGGAAACCGGGAAATCGGCGGTCAACTTGACGGAACCGGTAAACCGAGTGTATAGAGATTATCAATCGGCAAAGAGCAGTCCCGCACCTGCTCAGCCGAGCTGGGCTGTTTGTTTATACAATGCTCGGGGAGGAATTCCCAATTCGGCTCAAAGCGCGACTGGTGGTGTCATCCGCTACCAGCGTGCTTAAGTTCAATAAGGATGTCATAGAAAGCGTTTGCTATGGCGGGTGAAGCTGCGCACGACCGTTTCGAGTACCGGTTCTTGGAATCCCTGAACCGGCTCGATATTTTCCTCAAGGAGCACCTCGATTACGTATTCTTCCTGCTGGTCTTCGCCGCGCTGGCGTTGCTCATCTGGTGGATGATTCGTCACCGGACGCCGCATGGTCCCGGTTCAGGCAAAGTCGATATGCCCCAAACGGGCATCTTCGATTTCATGCGCGGCCCGAAACCGGGACATCTCCGCGATGAACCGCATCCGCCTAGACAATGCGATTCAGGCCGTCGTCCCGGTGACGACGTGCTTCCAGGGTAAAGGAGACTTCTAATGCGGCGGCGTGCAAAGCGGCGCAAAGAACCTGCCCGCAAGAACCAGAACATCATCGGCCCGACGCTGGTTAAACTGCGACTCCAGAAGGGCTGGACGCAGGATCAAGCCGCCGCCAAAGCGCAGTGCGCTGGTCTGAATTTCTCACGCCAGATGCTCGCTAACATGGAGACCAGCCGCCGCGGAGTGAAAGACTACAGGCTCCCTGATCTTGTGAAACTCTACGGCTGCTCATTCGATGATCTGTTCCCGGCGCAGTATCATGCGGCGAAAAAGTCTGATGGCAAAAAAGCGTTGCTCTGACGTCTCCGGAAGTTCACTCGAAAGCGGCGAACAAGTATTCTTCGTCGGCGTCCGGTTCCAGCACGACGCCCGCTCGAAGTTTCTTCGGTAGCTTTGTCAGGAGCTGGTGAATGAGACGGCGCGCGCGTTGTTCGACTGGCATTTTCACGACGAGCGCATCGGAGAATTGCTTGCCGACTTTTGCTTCGTAGATTCCCACGGCCACGACCTGTTTCGCACCCGCGTTGTAGAGGCATTCCATCAAGTGTCGTGCTTGCGTGAAGTTCAGAAGTCCGAGCGACCGCTGACGCGCGCCAGCCTTGAGCCATTCTCGTGCTTCGCGATGATTGCGCCGCGAGAGCAGCCACGCGACGTGCAACCGAAACTCGCGCCTCTCCACTTCTTTCGCGTTGGGCAGGCGCACCGCTTTCGTGTCTTTCGGATAGCGCGGATAGTCAGAGTGGTTTTTCGCGGCGGCGCGGTATTCTTTCGGCGATACGTCGTGGTTCTCAACCACATACCGTTCGAAAACGAGCGTGCCATCGCGCATCCAAGTCCGAGTGCGGCCAGTGAACTTGCCGTCCACCGTCGAGGTTTCGAGCCGGAGCTGCCCGTCATCGAACCATTCGCGTTGGATGCCGGTGCCGTGCTTCATGCGGAACGAACCCAGCAGTTTGCCTCGCTCGTTCCACTGTCGGCAAAGTCCGTGCAACATGCCGCGCTCGTAAAACTCCTCCGAAGCCATCTTGCCGTTGCGGTGCCAGGTGCGATGCGGCCCGTGATGCTGACCACCAAGGTAAATGGTTTCCTCCCGCAACTGTCCGTTGCGATAGAAGCGGCGCTCAATTCTCGTCTTGGACGACATTGGTTTCACGGCACCTGTCTGGTGAATCGGGATTGCATAGCCGAACTGTTTTCCACCGGTTTTGTCAACCGCAGGTCATTCGGTCGGCGGAGGCTGCAGGTTGCCCGCAAATAGAAGGGGCGCGAACCCAACGCACCTCCACTAGAGGCACCGCGAAGCGCCTTTGGAAAGAAGCACGCCGAGCCGCGCCCGATGGGGCGCGCGCTCCGGCGGCTCTTTCCGTTGTTGAAAATTCGCGGTTTCCTAGTGGAACCGAGCCGATACGACGCAAAATATGTTTGTCTTGTTACATAGACAGATTGACCAACGGCGAGAACATACCTTCTGGCGGCACATCGCCAAGTCCAAAGGCCGGACGGAATGAACGGCGACTCGTCAGATGATTCTGGGATGCGTGCTCTCGCGGGAGGAGACTTTCGGAAGAATATGAAGAAACGCATTTCCAAGACCACGACATAGGAGACATTGGCACAGACGGGGAGTTACAGCGTGGTGCTCTCGGAAACCGCAAACGGGGAAATTCTACCTTACGTTTTTCTCCGCCAGGAAATCCGCAACGCCATTGCGGATTTCTTTGGCACACTCGTCCCGGCCAACTCCATCTCACACAGGAAGAGAACGGGTAAATCGCCTCCTAGAAAAGACGCCGATTGGTTTTAGGCCGGGGTGAGGCGGGCCGGCTCTTCGAGAATGTCCAGGATGGGCTTCGCGCAGTAAACGCGGTCGCGCTTCGCTTCGCTGACTTCTTTCAAGACCTTCAGCTTCTCCAACTGCCCGATGGCGCGCATCACCGTGTTGTAGGCGAGGTTCAACTCCTGCTCGGCACCGCGTGGCGTCAGGAATGGGTTGGCCCCGATCATGTCGAGCATTTGCAGCGCGACTTTCGTGCCGGCCTGGCCGGAAAGATTCTCCCGCCAGTTCGTGAGCAATTGATTGATCCGTTCGGCACGGCTCAAGGCATCTTCTGATTGCCGCGCCACGCCGTTCAGGAAGTATTGCACCCAGCCTTCCCAATCGCCGCGCTCCGACACGCCGCGCAGTCCCGCGTAGTAATCCGCGCGCGTCGCCTCGAAGAACGCCGAGAGATACAGCAGCGGCGCGGGCAGGATGTTGCGCTCGCACAATTGCAGCGTGATGAGCAACCGGCCCACGCGCCCGTTGCCATCGAGGAACGGATGGATCGCCTCGAACTGATAGTGCGCCAGCGCCACATGCACCAGCGGCGGCAGCATCCGCTCGTGAAGAAATTTCTCCCACGCCGACAAATGCTCGCCCAACACATCCGGCGGTGGCGGGACATACTTCGCCTGCGCGAGCGTTTCGCCGGGACGGCCAATCCAGTTTTGCGAGCGGCGGAACTCACCGGGCGTGGCGTGCCCACCGCGCACACCCGTCATCAAGTGCTCATGCAACTCCCGCACGAGCCGCAGCGACATCGGCAGCGACTCCAGCCGCTCGATGCCATGCTCCAACGCCGTCACGTAATTGCCCACTTCGCGCAAATCGTCCGGGCTGCGTTCCACCGAGGCGCCCGCTTCCGCGGCCAGCAACTCGCCGAGCGTCGCCTGCGTACCCTCAATGCGGCTCGAAAGCACCGCCTCCCGCCGGATGAACGGCCGAATCAGCACATGCGGATTGGGTAGCCGCCGTCCCTCGCCCGCCAGCCGCCCGACGAGCATGGAAGCATCCGCCAGCGCGTTCGCCAGCGCTGGAGTCCACTCCAGCTGCGGCGGCAACGGGTTTGGATGAAAGGCGCGATACCCCTCCAGCGTAGTGATCCAACGCCCAGAGGTCTTCACCGGATTTGATTTGCCCGACGTTTTCGCCATGCCGGAGACAGAATTTCACTGTTTCATAATCCGCGCAAGGAATGAAACAGCCGCCTTTGCTATTTCAGTCGGCTGAAAAGGCAGGTGATCGTATTTCAGAAACTTTTCTGGCCAATAGAAGACCGACGAATTTACTCATCGTTTGTGTTTCGCCTTTGCGGCTTTTCCAACGGTTGTTGTATAGCCCTCAAGAATTTCGGGAGCAATTTCCATGGCGTCCTTCGCCGGCTGGTTCAGTTCACCAAGCGTGTTCTTCTGCTCCTTCTTCGTCTTCGCGTCGATGAGTTGCTGACTTTTGATGGAATCGGCTTGCTGCCAGTTTCGCAGAAAAGTGAGCGCCATCGGAAGGCTTATCGTGAGTGCTCCAACGCCCAACAGCCAGAGTAACCGTTGCATTCCACCATGGTCGGTTCGGTTCAAAAGCCATGCGGCGCTTGCGCCAGCGACTGCTTTGAGCACGAGGAGCATGAGCCATCTCTCCATCAGGCGTTTCTTCAGTGCCTGAACGCGCTCCAGTAAATGTCTGGCTTGTGCTGCGGTGAGTGCCTCCGAATGCGGCAGGTCAGACACTCTCTCAATCGCTTTCCAGAAGAATGCTTCTCCAAGCAGAAACACCGCCGCCGCCGCTCCAAGAAGCCAGCCCTGGGTTTTAGGATGGTAGCGCCCGCAAAAGTGATCCGCGACCCACAATACCGTCGCCAGCATCGCCGCCAACACCGCGATGCGTAGCGTCTGCCGTATGATCGAGGCACTCATTCTTCGCCATCAACGGTTCCCTTCTCCACCAGTTCCTGCAAGTAGGCATGAATGGCCTTGTCCACCTGTTGGGGCACTGGCATCGCACCCGAACACTCAAGGTAGAATTTCTTGTGAGTCTTCAAGTCTGAGCCTTTCAGTTCAGTGCCATCCTCAAACGTGAAACGAACCACGTCCGTGGTGACATGGCGGAGCGAATTGGCCATCACGTCCATGATTGGACCGGCTTTCTCCAGTTTCCTTTTTGCGCACGTCACCTCCAGTTTGATGCGGACATCGTTGGGATCAAAATCGCTTTCAAGCAGCACGTCTTCGGGCAGTTTGCCGCCGAGCATCTCGATCAAAGATGTGATGGCTCCCCACGCCGCACCGTCAGGCTTGAAGTGCTGCGTTGTGACCGTCGCCGATGCCTTCTGTACTGCACCAGTTTGCTCCGCCTGCATGTCGCCAGTCTTGGCTCCCAGCGTTGTTTGCAGGTTGAACGCTTGAATGTGCTGGAACTTCTTTTCACGAACCGACTGTGGAGGGCGGTCATCTAAACTCACGTAGGCACCAGACGGCCAATGCTCCTTCTTTCTAAGCAAGGAATTCAAGTAATCTTCAAGATGTTCGGAGGAACAACTTCGGCTTGGAAGGAAGATCACGCTATTCTTCCAGACTCCGAGAAACAGATAGCCGTCGAGGAACTCCGTTTCCTTCGCTCCCGGCAACTTTGGTGGTTCCACTTGCTTGATCGGCCAATCTTTGGACTCTGGCGCAATTCCCATGATCGGCTGTAGAGCTCCCTTCTCGTATGTCGTCATGGTCGCGCAGAGAATGGCCTGGTGATGATGCTCGTGAACCATGACGCGGCCTTCGTCGCCGTTGAGTCCGAGGTTTTCGAGCCGGTCCTTGGGAAGGGGCAATTGTTTCAACACGGCTTCCAGCATGTGCTGCAAGGTTCCCTTCGCGTCGTGCAGGACGGCCCGTTTGTAGTGCAGCTCCTTGTATTTCTTTTCCATAATCAAGTCATTGCTCGTAGCAGCGGATCGACAGATAGGGCTCGACATCGACGCTGCGCAAGTTCCCCGGCACTAAGGAACGTTGAAAACCAAGGCGATGATGAATGAAACGGGTTATAGGGTCAATTCCTGGAATCCGCCGCAGTTCGTTCCTACTTCTGATAGCTAAACGAACTTGCGCCACCACGGAAACCACTTCGCGACGCTGCCGTCCGGTTCGACTGGCGGCAGCGTCACGCGGCGGAAGCCGCCTTCGCAGTGGACGAGGACGCATTCGTGGTCGCGGAGGTTGCGGAGCAGGTGCGGTTTGATTTTGTGTTCCTCGGTCTCGGAGTAGTTGACGTTGCGCTTGCCGGCGCTGTAGCCCCAGGAGCGTTTGATGAGGCGCTTCTTGCCGAGGAAATCGGCGCTTTGCACGGCGTCCTGTTCATCGGCGGCACGGAAGATCATTCGGTTTCGGAGGTTCAACGTGAGCACTTTGGCTTTGTCGTGGCCAAGCGGCGGCACCAGTGACGTCGTGGACTGCGCGGCGGCGATGATGGTCGCGCCGGCCTCGCGGATGACATCGACCACGTTGTAATCGCTAGTGCCGTCTTCGCTGGCGGTCATGAAGCGTTGCGCTTCGTCGGCCCAGAGGATGAGGAGATTGTCGTTCGCGCGTTCGTCACGAGCCTTGTCGAAACGGCGGAGAGCATGGTTGTAGAACAGGAGTTTCAGGAACGTGTTCACGTAACGGCGCTCGGTCTGGAACTTCTGCGGCATGGTGACGCAAACGATTTTGCCGGCATCCACGTCGCTGATGTCGAAGCTGCTGGCGGGGGAGCAAAAGACTTCGGCGACTTCTGGCGTGAGGAAGTATTGGAGGTAATTGCCGATGGTCTCGCGCACGCCGCCGAGCTGCTCGGGCGGTTGCGCCAGGAAACGGCTACCGAAATGTTCAATGAGCGCGGTGCGGCGCGGCATAGGGAGTAATTCGCTGAGGGTCTGCACGGCGTCCGCGACCGATTCGTTGTCGGAGAGAAGTTCGTAAGCACCAGCAAGGGTGACGGGACGGCGGGTTTCGTAGAGCAGTTCCAGTGCGTGGGCGATATGCGTTTGTGCCTGGCTCTTGAAGAAGCCCTTGTCGCCGCCCTGGCCAAGACTCGTCGCGGTGTCCACGACGAACTTGGCGTAGGTGTTGAACGGAATAGTGCGATTGCCGGTGAGATTCAAACGGTGCGCGGGCACCCAATCCGGGCCGCTGTCGTCCGGCCTGATCTGGACGTGAATCAAGTCGGGCGTGCGCCCGTAGTGCTCCGCCATCGCCTTGAGGATTTCCCAATAGACGCCCTTCTCGTCAATCAACAGCCCGCCCCAGCGCGGTTCGTTGCGGAAGACCTGGTGAGCGAGTTGATTCACGCCGGAACTCGTCTTGCCGGAGCCGGTGTCGCCGGTGATGAGCCAGCCGCGACAGAACTGACTGCGTTTCCAAGTCAGCCCCTTGAGCCGCGCGACGAAACCTTCGCGATGCCCCGGCATGACGAGGACAAGAATGCCGAAGCCGGCCGACAAGATCGCGAGCAGCGAGCCGTAAGGCTGCGGTAAGTAGCGGTAGCAACCAATCGCGAGGGCCGCGCTGAGGCCGAACAGGAGAATGCCAAAGAGATTCATAGCAGAAACTTGCCGATGAAGATGCCGGCCACAATGGCGAGCAGCGCGGTGAGCAACAATCCCGTCACGCTGGGCGCAACCAGCCGTGTCGCGCTCTTGTAGCGGCGGAGTTCTTCCGTGAGCGCCGCCGCCTGGCGCTGGAAGGCGGTGGTGTGCTGATGCAACTGAACCAGCGAGTCGCGGAAATCCGAGAACGACGGCAGTTCCTCGCGTCGAATCCCGTCCCACTGTTGCTGATGGATGCGGAACAGTTCGAGGCAGAGCAGCAACGGTTCGTCTTCCCGCAGCCTGTGCTGTTGCCGCCACTGCTCAATGGCTTGTTGAAAGCGGTCAGGCGGTTTTGGAGGCGGTGTTTCCATGAACGGGCATGAGTTTCTCCGGCAACAGGAGGTCGGCGGCGGATTCGATCTCGGTGTAGAGCCGCTTCTGCCACGTCACGAGTCGTTGCCGGTCGAGCAGGTAAAAGCTCTCGTGCTTCGCGGCAGCGGTGATGGTGAGGTTCGTCCGATTCAATCCTTCGACCAGCCATTCCTCCATGCGCGACATGGTGATTTCCTTCCCACCAAACTTCTTCAGCAACTTCACGCGCACCGCCGACTGGTCGTAGAGTGCGAAGGCTTCACCATGAACCTGGTTGCGGATGACGACGAAGCGCGCCTTCTCGCTGAGTTCATCCACGACCCGCTGAATCTGGTCGAGACTGTCGGCCTCGTGGTTCACCGGCATGAGCAACGTGAGCCGGGCGTCGAGCAGGCGAAGCACTGAGGCGACATCAATCGCGGCGAAGTATTTTAGGAACACATCCGTTGAAGCAGCGCGGCAGTCCACGATGACCAACTCGGCGCGTTCCAGCGCACGGAACATTTCATCAAGCGAACGCGGCTGCGCGAGATTCACGAACTCGGCATCAGGATGAAACCGCTTGAGCGTGGAATTCTCGTTGTCCGAGTCGCACGCGACGAATGGAGTGCCTTTATCTTTGAAGAACTGGACGAGATTGACAGCGAAGAAGCTTTTCCCGACACCGCCCTTGCCGTTGAGGATGAGATTAAGTTGTCGTTTCATAGGTCTTCGGGGTTCGCGAACTCGATGCGGGCGATGCGTGGTCCGCCCTCTGTCTTGGCTGGTGGCGGCGACAGCGACGTGGCCGCGCTCAACAGGTCATCAAGAAACGCAGCTTGTGCCGTCTCATTGAGCGCAGGCTTTGGCGCAACGTGAATGTTGGTGGCAGACGCAGCACGCGGCGCAGCGGCGGGCTTGCGCTCCGTGCCACGCGCACGCTTTTCTCCCAGGACACGCTGACAGAAGCGCATGACGCAGGTATCCGACGCAGCAATGCCGCTCTGCGTGAGCAGTTCGCTGATGGTGCGATACGAAGCGCCCTTCTTGCGAAGCGCAGCAATGTCGTCTTTCACCGACAGCAGCCGCGAGGCCCGCGACGCCGTGCCGCGCGCAAACTGCGACGCAGCGGCCCGGAATCGGTCGAGCGCATCAGCGGAGATAGTGACTCTGTTCATGGTGCGAGCAGCGCGGGTAGAGCGAAGCGGTTGGCGGCTACGGCAGCAGACTGAGCAGCGCAACGTCGCGCTGGCGCAGTCATGGCGCAGCGGTTCGCGCAGCATTTCAGTTGGCATCCGCCTGTTGTGGACATAGCAGCGCGAATGCGCTTCCCGTCCGACGCGATGGGCGCAGCCATCGCGCAATTTCGTGAGCCGCACGAAAACCTTCGGAATCGAAGGGGTAGGGCGTGCCCAAAGTTAAACCCGATGAGAAACAGATTGCCTCCTTTGCTCCTGCACCTCCTGACGCCAACACTCCAGCTCCGTGACGAGGATGGTGATTTGCGCGTTCTGTTCGATGCCCTGCCCGCGGATTTTTGTCGCGTAGTCGTTACCGAGTTGAGAATCCGGCAACTGCTGAACAGAATGATTGGCATGTGTGTTGATGCGCTCGCTGAGTTTCTTGAGCACATCGATAGCCGTGAGTAGTTGAGCCGTGGTTGGGTTTTGCATGGTGATCAAATGCGGATGCCGCGTGAAGATTTGTGGGGCGAGTTCTGGCGTTGATCGTGCCGACGTATCGGGAGCCACTGCGCTTGATTGACCTCCTCCTGCGTCACCGGATGCGCCCACGAATCGCCGAAGCCGAGACGCGTAGCCAGTTCCTCAGCAGCGGTCTTTGTCGGGGCTTCAACCACCGTGCGAAGTGGATCGCCCTGCACACGCGCATACTCCCGGTCAGAGTGGTAAATGCCCCAAAGCTGATTGCCCGCTTTCGGCGCGGGAAACTCGGTCGTCTTCATGCCTCGCAGTAAACACCAAATCAGCCCGTGCGTTGTGCCCGTCGGGCACAATCTGCTGCGTTGAGTGCGACTGGAATTGCTGCCCGCAATTCTTTGATTGGGCTGGGCAAATTCCTGGCCCTGCGTTCAAACTTGAGCACATGAACCTTCGCCCTTCTGTGCAGAGCGACTCGGTAAGCCGCCGGATCAGATAGTTGATCGAGAAACTCGATGCGTCATGTCTTGGGAGTTCACAGCCAACAGCCCCGACGATTTGTCCAATGTTCGCCAGTCTTTGCCTGAAACGGCGAAACCGACGGTAGCAGGCGAGCTGGTGCAGATGACGCAGTTGATCGTAGCACTCGCGAGGACTGAGGTTTTCAGATTCCCATTCAAGGCGTGCCACACGGGGGAGCAATGTGTGCCGGACTTTCGATTGGAATCAGGCACATGCAGGATTGGTGTGGAGATGGCCAAGGTTACTTCAAGGAACCTCGAACATGCCCGTAGTTTGCAGGCCAAGCTGCCTGTGCCTCCTTCGCACTTTGCCTCAAGCAGCCTTTGCCATCCCGAATCCTTCGCCAGAAAACTCAAAGACGGTCGCGATGCCTGGTCGCAATTTGTAGCTTCACGATTGCCGCAAAGTTGCCGCGAGTGGCTCACAGCATGGAACGGAAATAACAAAGTGCCAGATGATGTGAGAGCGCATTTCGTCCTCGTGCTGAACAACATCATCGACGGCCCGCCTATCGCCGAAGACCCAGCATTGACTCGCGCTTTTCCACGGCCAGTCGTGATCAAGGTGGAAGAATTTCCATGCGACGAAACCAACCGAGATCGAAAATCGTGGCTTGAGGATGCCTTCTGGGAATCATTGGCTGTCCCTCGCAACCCGACGCTGATGGTCAGTCCGTTCATCCGGCAGGATGACACCGGAATGTCACGCGACGAAGTGATGAATACGGCTTTCGTCCTTCCTGCGCTGGGCATCGGCGGTCCCACACTGGAGGAGGAGCGTCAGATTTGGGTCCAGAGAGTCTGTTCCGAAATTGAAGATAAGAGCGGAAAGCTCATGGCAGGCAAGTTTGCCGATGCCGACGAGTATTGGCTGGTGCTCTGGGATCGAATGGGCACTCCTGAATGGGAGTTGTCGGCTAGAGTGGGGGCTGTTTCCCAACGGCTTGCATCGTGTTGGAAGCCAGGCTGGTTTTCGCGTGTCTTCATCCAAGACGAGCACTTCGAGTGGCATGTGATGTTCGCCGTGAACGGGCCGCGGATTTTTAGCAGATAGGAAAGTGGCATCCACCGCTGCTTCGCAAACGGAATGCAATTTCCTACGTGTAGAACGGCCACGTCTCCTGGTTAGGACGACCAAGCGATTCCTGCTCGAAGGGCATTCGCCCGCGCTGCATGTGAAGTGGCTGAAAGTCGTGGCCTGATTCCTGGCGAAGGACGCGAAGAATATCGAAGCCCGCTTCGTCACTGTCGCCGAAGTGCCAGAACTCCAGCGCCGCCGGCAGCCGGCGCAACAGTGCCAGAGTCCCGGAGCCGGGATAACTGGTCTGCACGAACAGTTCACCGCTGCGGAGTTTGGCGAGTTCGTGGAAGCTGGTTTCGTTTTCCACCGTGAGGCAGTGGCGGGCGGAAGTCTCGACGACTTCGGCGCGTTCCAGGTCTTGCTGGGAAAGACGGAATGGACCGTGGAGCAAACCAAGGTCAAGCCATGCCCCATCGAGTCGCAGACGCAGTGGGCCGTGGATGAGTGCGAAGCGTGGGTTGGGCAGAATCCCCAAATCATCAAGCGCGCGAATCTGGCCGCTGGTGATTTCTTCCAGCAGGCGGCCCAGCTTGCCACGCAGCTTGTCGCGGAACTCGCCGTCCTTCTCCTTGGCCGCCTGCAACTCCAGTTCTTTGGATGTCCCACACAACACGCAACTGGCGAAGCGCACCAACGATTCGCCTTCCCAAGCCAGCAGTCTGGGCAGCAGCTTGAGCAACGCCGCGTTTTCTGGTGTCGCTTCCCGATCGAACGGAGCGACTGTGTTCCCGGCTCTCGCGGCTTCGCTCATGCGACGGCACCACGACGACCACTCATCACGCCAGCGTTCCGGCACAGTCAGCGCCATTGCGTCGGCGAACTGGTGAGCGAGCGCGGTGCGACGTTGCGTTGGCGACACTTCACCAATCAGCGAAAACAGGGCGTCCTCCTGATCGCGTCGCACACGGACCTGGTGGATGATGTCTGCATCACGACGCGGCCCTTCCAGTTGGAGGACATCCCCGTGGAGTTGACGCAGCCGGCTCAACGCCTCCTCTCTCTCGTCGCCATCTTCGCACTCCGCTGTTTGCAACAGCCTCTTCAAATCCACCAGAAAGTCGCGTTCCGCCGTCGCGGAAGTGCCCGCCGTGGAAGCCGAGTAGAGCCGGCCCAACGCCTCGACCACTCGTTCGTCGGGACTGGCAGGCGGCTCTCCTGGATTGCGCTGTTTTGACATGGCAGCGACGGACGGCTCACTCGTTTTCCCGCACCCACTCCCGGCCATCTTCGCTGTCGCGCATGATGCTCACGGGCACATTGCGGATATGGATACGCTGACCTCGGCGTTCCTCCTGCCGCGCGACGATGATGAGTTGATCGCATAGGCCGAACGCCGCGGGGACGTTGCCCGTGCTCATTGAGAACACGCCTTGCAGATCAAGTTCCTTGATCGCGTCAATGCAGTCCCGGATGCGGCCCGTGTCCATCTTCGAGAACGCCTCGTCAATCGGCACCAACGCCAGTGACGGATCACGCCAGCGCAACTCGTGACGCTTGTAGGCGCGCAGGTAGCTGGCGAGGATGACCACGAAATAGGGTGACTGGTTTTCGCCGCCGCTCATCTTGCCGCTCTGCTTGTCCACGCTTTGCGACGGTGCCTGCGGGTCATTTGCGTTCCAGACGAGCAAGTCGTAGTCGTAGTAATGCCGGTAGTCGAGCAGCCGCGTGGCCTCCAGGCTGTCAGGCTGCTCCACGAGAACTTTGAGGAAATTGTCCAGCGTGGCGCGCAGTTCGCCCTGCACCTGTTGGTAAAACAACCCATCGTCCATCGCCTGGGCGTTAAGGCTCACGAGTTCGCGATGCTGCTTGAACTCCGGGTTGGGCTTCGCCTCGATTTCGTAACGGTCGTTGCCGATGGGCTGCTTCAAGTGGCCGTTGAGCACGACCACGACATCTCGGAGACGACGCAACGCCTGGTCGAGCTTCTGCAAGACCTGCGTGCGAAAGAGGTTCTCCCAGCGCGCTCGCTCGGCTTTCGCCTTGTTCTCGTAATCGGGAATGTTCGCCTCTTCGACCTGCTTGAGCAGATTCTCCCACGGTTCGTTGGACTGGCTGTCGGGACTAAACTTGTCGTCGTCAAACTTGCGGTAAACGAGCGCCAGCTCGCGACGGGCGGCGACGAGGTTGGCCCAGGCTTCAACCGTGGCTGTCTCGGCCTTGCTTGCCAATCGCTCGAACTCGCGCGCCGCTGCATCCAGCGCAGGCAGACGAGTCGTAACCTCCGTACGCCACTCGTTGAGCCGCGCTGCATGGACCGAAATGTCGCCAGCGTCTTTCTGAACGCGCTCAAAGGCGCGTAAGGTGGACTCGGTGGTGTTCCGCGCTTGGGTCAGTGCGATCTCCAGCCGGTCAATTTCCCCCTTCTTTTGGCTACCAAACAAATCCCGCTGCTCTGTCTCCAATTTGCCCAACGCTCCGGCAAACACTTCCACGTCCCGCTCTTTCTCTTCAAAGCTCGCCCGATCAATCTTGCTCAGATTGGTAATGTTAGTCTGCAACTCGTCCTCTAGCTTGGACAAACCCTGCGCCTTAATCAGGTCCGCTGTCAGCGACGTGTGCTCAGGGATAAACTGTCCGGTGCTCTGGATGACCGCATCCACCGCATCCAATTTGGGACCATCGCGGCGGATCTGGGCGTCGATGTCTTGCCACTGCGATCTTTTAAGCGCGAGTTGCTGCTCCAAGCCACGCAAGCCGACAAACGGCATGTTGTCATAATGCCGCCGACGTTCGACAAATGCGCCGCGCGTCATGAATCCATCGGGCAGGATGGCGTAATCCTCTTTTGCCAGTTGCTCCGCGCGCTCAACACAAATCAGGTCACCGAACAATTGATTCACGATGGCTTGCGCGACAGGGTGTGAAGTTTCCAATCTCTCAGCGAGCGAGTTTTTTACTATCCGGCTTTTCAAGCGCAGTGCCTTTACCGGATTCACCAAGGACTCCTGCGGCGAATCGGCCTTCAAGCTTTGGTAGATTTTCCGCGCCTTCTCGTAGTTGGCTTCGTTGACTACGATGGCAAACTTGCGAGTGAAGGCCACTTCGATGGCGGCACGCCATTTCTCATCCTTCACCTCGCAGAGCTTACAGAGCGGTTGAGCCGGCGGCTGGCGGCCCTCCTGTGGCAGTTCGTCGTTCAGCGCCTGCAACAGCAAGGTGGGAAATGGAAGCTGGCCAACCTTTAGCGCGTTGATTTCATCTCCGAGCTTTCCAAGTTTACCGCGCAGTTCGGCAAGCGTCTGACGCAAAGGACTGACCGCACGGTTGATGGCAGCCTTCACCACATCCGCTTCAGTCGCCAGTAATTGCAGCGCCGCATCGCTTTCTTCCGCTGCACACGATTCCAGTTTCTGAATCGCGGTCTCCAGCGCGGACGTGTCCACCGGCTTGTCGAGTGGCGCGGCCTTCACGGTGGTCAGCCATTGTCGCGCTCTGCGGACGCGGTTCCTCAAGGCTTCATCGACGCGAGTGCCGACGGATTTCAGTTCAGCAATGTCACGAACCAACGCGCGATTGCGCTCCTTGATGAACAGATAGGTTTCCCCTCCGGGCGTGGTGCGGATGAGGTTCTTCAGTTGCTCAATCACCCCCTTTTGTCTCTCGATGATCTGGCTTAGTTCAGTCAGCCGCGCCTGTTCAGTGGCGAATACGGATTTCTCTGCGGCGAGTTTGTCCTCACGGTCTCGCACCTCAGCGGCGGAGTGAGCGTGGGCCAACTCGGCGGCAAGCCAGAGGGCCACGACCTGGTCGCGCCGGCCGGTCACATGGGCGGCAAACAGGTCGCGGATGGATTTGAGCCTGATTTCCTGGTCGCGCAGTTCCCGCAAGTCGCGCTCGAACGCGAGGAAACTTTTGTAGCAGGCCACCACGTCAGCAACATTGAGTTGATCACCGGGCAACACGAAGTCGCGGATGAAACCATCGAACGACTTGCGGTTGGTGAACGACATGGCCTGTGGCAGGAGCGCCGCCAGCACGCCGCGATTGAAGTTCAAGTGCTGCTCGTTGGCCATGTCGCGCAGGTATTGCTCCTGCGTCTCGAACAGCCGTCCCTCGCGCTCCTTTTCGATGAGTTGGCGAAACTCCGAAAACTCCTTCACCACTTTCTTTCCGTCCTCCGTCCGTATGGAGAGGAAATCGTCGCGCGACAACGCGCCGTCGCAGAAGAATGCGCGTATGTGCCCGTGGTTTTCCGCCGCGTTACGGAATTCGACGCGCAGACCCCACGTTTCCACGCGCGGCTCCTCGCCGGTTTTCGCCGGCCAGGTGAATTCCAGCGCGATGTACGTGATGGCCCCTTTGTCGCGCTGGTATTGCGGCAGACCGTTCTCTTCGCGCTTGGTGTCGAGCAGGCAATAGCTCTTCAAGGTTCGGTCGGACTTGCTGCCCGTGGCCGAGCGATTGAAGTGCTGGTGCGCCACGTCCGTGCCGACGAGCACGGTCATTACGAGATCCATGAGCACCGACTTGCCGGAGCCCGTGACGCCTGCGAGGAGCAGGTTGCCCTCGACGGCCAGAGTGTCGTTGTAGCCATACCAGTTGATGGCGTGCATCCGCGTGAGACGAATGGCGCGGCTCATGCCGTCGCTTCTCCTTCTCCGTCCGTGGCGTCATCTTCTCCGGTGGTCGCCGGCTGCCGGTGCAGTTCCGCAGCCTTTGTCCACTCCTCGATGCCGTTGAACGGAATCACCTTCTTCAGCGTGGAGAGAACTTCGATGTGCGACTGCTCGAACGATTCCGCGTAGGTGAGCCGCACCAGATTAAACCGTTGGGCCTGACGAAGAATCTCGCGCATCCGTCCCGGCGGCGGCTGGCTCTTAAGATCGGGCAGCAGCTTCTCTTTCAATAACTGATTCAACTGCTCGACGGTGAGAATTACCTGCGTGGCTCCGTGGTCGCGGATCTGCGTGTCGAACTCATACCAAAGCGCGAGCAGCACCAGCGTGGCGTCCTGCCGGAGACGCAGCGTCAGCGCGGGGCGTTCGGGCAGCGCCTGAATGAGACGGCTCTCATGCTCGGCGTGAACCGACAGGCCGACGAGCGCCGCCGCCTCGCGTAGCCAGTCGGGATTCTGCCGGCACCACGCATATAGCTCCGCACTGCCCGGTTCCAAACCGAGGATGGAGCCGTGGGAGAGAAGTTCCTGCACCGCCTCGCCAAGACGCGCGCGGTCAGCGTCAGGCAGACGCAACAAGGCATTCGTTAAATTCGGGTCCGCGTTCACTTCTTGATGATGAAAAACCGTTCGATTCGACAGTCCAGTTTGCGGTCAAACTCGGCTCGCGCCGTTTCATCGCGTTCACGCGGGACTTCGACCCGGTAGCGGGCCTCCACTGATTCAGCGTGCAGCAGGAGGGCAATCACGTCGGCAAGATCGTCTTCGGTGCGAACCGGAAAGTCGGGACTGGCAACCCGCGCCCCCTTGCCGCCGGGCAGTCTCTGAATGAAGCGATTTGCACGGGTCACAGTCAGCGAATCGCGTAAAGCCGCGCTGACTTGCGCGCAGGCCAGATCGCGTTGTCGCTCGTTCAGCTCGTCGTCCACCGGAGCGTTCTCTTCCAGCGTGCGGCGGCGCGGCGGTTCATAGAGCGAGTCGCGGCCTGCCAAAACTCGCGCGTCAGGCAGGAAAAATGGCGGCAAATCTGCCAGTTCGTCGAGATCGGCCAGACGACGGCTAGGGAAGCTGGCATTGATGCGATCAAAGAAAGCTTTCACCTGCCCGCGTCGTTCACCGACCACTTCCTGCAAGTAACGCGAGCGCGCCAGCGACCGGCGGGCGAACTCGGCGGTACGACGGTCGATTTCATCCGCCAACGACGGGACCAATTCGAGCACACGGGCAAGGCTGTCGAGTTCGTTGCGAACACGCGACATCGCGGCGGAAGGATCAAGACCGGTTTGACGCATCGCTTCATGCTGCATGGTGTCAAGCGTGTCTGGGTCGTGGAGCAGTTCGCGAATACGGGTGCGGGCGTCGTCGAGGCGGACAGGCAGTTGGGCGCGGACCAGTTCTGCGTAACAGGTGCGGCCGACTTGCTCGGCATACTGGTCGAACACCAGACCGTAAATCGCACCGAGCGTGGCAGCCTCGCGCTGACGTTCGGTGAGACGCTTGAGACTTTTCTCAATACCCCGCAATTCCGCGACACCGCCGTGTGCCAACGCCAGACAGTTGTTCAGATGGGCGAACGGAGCCTCGGTAAACCCAGCCCTGTTGGCCAGCGCGGCGCAGACGCCTTGCAATTTGTCCGTGAACACCGCCGCGTCTGACCGCGCAATCTTCCGCAGCGCCTCGAGCAGCGTGACCCCGTGGGCATCGAAACGGATGATGCGCTCCCAATTTGGAAGCTGCTCATCAGCGACCCAACCGATTTCCGCTTTCGCGAGGTAATCGAGCACTCGACG
The DNA here is from genome assembly GCA_964491875.1 of uncultured Bifidobacterium sp. Classification (GTDB taxonomy): domain Bacteria; phylum Verrucomicrobiota; class Verrucomicrobiia; order Limisphaerales; family JADJPG01; genus JADJPG01. The sequence goes on along the minus strand of CAZBIC010000002.1, from coordinate 57,536 downwards.
CGACTTCTCGCGTAACGGCAGGGCGGCGAGATGTTCCATGGCGGTCGCGGTCGCTTCCGGTTCATCGGGCGCAAAGCCGGGATGCGCCGACAAAACCTCGCTCACGATGGCAAGCGCTTCCTCCCGGCTCATGCCTTCGTGCCGCTCTGACGACTCGCGTTCCAAGGCATCAAGCACTTCCAGATAAACCGCCGCGTTCCCGCCCGCGAGCACCCGGAAAAAACCGGGACGCACTTCGCGAAACAGTTGAGCGGCCAGTGAAATCATCTTGCTGGAATCTTAGTCGCTGATTCGGACAAAAACGGTCCTACCTCAAAAAACTCATTTGAATCCGGGCCAATAGGCTCATCTACGGCTAAGGACGCGCAATTTGACCCGGATGTTCGTATTCTGGAAATGGAAATCTGACGAGTGAAGACTCTTCCGCTGCCCTCTCATAGGCGGCTTTGCGACCGCAGAATCTCCCTTCCTGGTTCAACCTGATTGTGCCCGTCGGGCACACTGCACTGTATCCTCTGGCGATACGGTACGCGGCGTGGTCACGGCCAAGACGCAGTACAGTCTGAGCAACGCGCAGAGTTATTTTGCGGAACATCTGGCGGTTGGTGACTATTATCAGGAGGGGCAGAAGGTGGTCGGCGAGTGGTTCGGCACCGGCGCGGCATCGCTTGGCCTGAGCGGGACAATGCGTGAGGCCGACTTTCAGGCGCTTTGTGAGAACCAGAATCCGAAGACTGGCGATTGTCTCACGCAACGGACGAATTCGGTTCGCGACGACGAGGGAACGGTCGCGGCCAACCGCCGCATCTTCTACGACTTCACCTTTTCGCCGCCCAAGTCCGTTTCGCTGGTGGCGTTGGTCGCCGAGGACAAGCGCATTCTTGAGGCTCACAGCCGCGCGATTCGCGTTGCGTTGGGTGAGTTCGAGACTTTTGCCGCTACACGGATTCGCAAGGGCAAGGCGGATGGCTCGCGACTGACCGGGAACATTCTCGCTGGTCTGTTCACGCACGACACGTCACGCGCGCTCGATCCACATCTGCACACGCACTGCATCGTCTTCAACGCGACGTTCGACCAGACCGAGCTGCGATGGAAGGCGCTCCAGAATTACGAAATGCTTCGGGCGCGCAAATACGTCGAGGCGGTCTACTACCACGAACTCGCACGCGACTTGCGGCGGTTTGGCTACGGCTTGCGGAACAAGTCGCGCGGCGATTTCGAGATTGAAGGCGTGCCGGAAACGCTTTGCCGCCGCTTCTCCAAGCGTAACGAGCAAATCAACGAAGCTCTCGATGCCTTACTGCGTGAGAAACCAGAACTGGCCGACGCGAATCTTAAAGACCTGCGGGAGCATCTCGCCACGGCGGAGCGTTCCCGCAAGATGCGCGGCCAGGACACGAACGAGCTTCGCCGTTGGTGGGAGGCGCAATTGACGCACGAAGAGTTGAGTCGTTTGCGTGGATTGGTCCGTGCGAATTCCGAATCCATCGCGGACGGGAATCCTGGCACCGTGGCTGAGGAGGCTGTTGCCTGGGCGGAGGAACACTTGTTCGACCGGCGTTCTGCTGTGCTCGAACACATCATCTGGCAGGAGGCTATTCAACATGCGCGCGGTCAGAATGTGTCGGTCAACGAGCTTCGCCAACTCACCGCCTTGCGCGACTATGTTCGCAAGCCCGACGAACCTGCGTTCGTCACCCGCCGTGAAGTCCTCGTGAGAGAATGGGAAGTTGTGAAAGCAGCACGCGACGGAGTGAGCGCGTACATGCCTTACGTAAGCAGGCTGCCGGAATTCCCGAAGTCCCTGTCCGATGAGCAACGCACTGCGCTGACGCGGTTGCTCATCTCGCGCGACTTCATCACGTTGTTTCGCGGCGGCGCTGGCACCGGGAAAAGTTTCGTTCTCCGTCGATTGGTGGATGCTTTGAAGGCCGATTCATACAACGTCACCGTGCTCGCGCCGCAACGTCAGCAGGTGGTTGACCTGGCTCGCGATGGATTCTCCCAACCAACGACGCTGACGCAGTTTCTCAGTCGGAAGGTCATGTCGGAGCGCGGTGTGGTGGTCGTGGACGAAGCCGGACAGGTCGGCGCGCGGCAGATGCTCGAACTCATCCGCTTGGTGAACGCACGCAAGGGGCGCATCATTTTCTCCGGGGACACCCGTCAGCACGGGCCAGTCGAGGCTTCGGACGCTCTGCTGGCCTTAGAGCGTTACGCGAACCTGCGTCCCGCCGAGCTTGAAACTATTCGCCGTCAAAATCCGCATCTCGGTCGCGACGTGGCCGAGAAAAAGTTCATTCGCCAGTATCGTCGCGCGGTGAAGGAAGCTGCCGCCGGGCAACTCGCCGAATCCTTTGACCGCCTCAACAGCATGGGTGCCGTGCAAGCGTGTCGATTGGATGAGCAGCAGGAACGGTTGGCGGACGAATACCTGCGGCTGGCGGAGGAAGGGCAATCTCTCGTGGTGGTCGCGCAGACCTGGGCGGAGGTACATCGCGTCAACGAGCGGGTTCGTGCGGCGTTGAAACGGAAAGGGCTGGTGGCATCTGATGAGCGAATCGTCGAGGCGCTGGAGACAGTGGACCTGACGACCGCGCAAAAGCGGGACGCACGGTTTCACCTGCCTGACCACATTGTTGTCCTCAATCAACCACTGCGTGGTTTCGCCTCTGGTACACACGGCAGACTTTCCGGCATCATCAAACGCGGCGTCCTGGTTGAAGTCGGCGGGAAGATGTTGCTCGTGCCGCGCCAGCAACTCGACCGCATCACCGTTTGTCGGCCGCTCAAGCTCGCGCTGGCTCACGGCGACCGCCTACAACTCAAGGCCAACCGGCGTATGTCCACCGGCAAAGCGGTGACGAACGGTGAACTGGTGACGGTGAAGCGTGCACGTGAAGACGGGCGCATTGACTTGGCTGACGGGCGGACGTTGGACGCAGGATTCCGTGAGTTTCTTCCTGGCTACGCGGTGACTTCTTACGGCTCGCAGGGCAAAACAGTTGATCACGTTCTGTTCTCCGATTCGGCAGTCCGCGCCGCGACCGACAATCGACAGTGGTATGTGACCATCTCACGCGGACGGCGCGGCATCCGCATTTTCACGCCGGACAAACATCAACTCCGCGAGAACGTCGTCCGTTCGGGCAATCAGCCGTTGGCGCTGGATTTGGTTTCAGGCCGAGTGCGAGAAACTCTGAGTCTTCGCACAGGTAGTAAACAATGGCGTCGTTGGCTAAAGGCGTGGAGCGGCCGGGCGCAGATAATGTTCCAGCGCGTCTGGCGGTCAAAAGCAGAAGGTTCAACTCAGGAGCAAGGCTATGGACAACAAGTCGCTTGAATGTTTCGCCTGCGATGGACGGGCGCGCGGTGTGAGAATCGAAGTCTCGCCACAAGATTCGTTCGTTCTGCCGCACGAGCATTTTGTCCTTTCAGAATTCAAAGCGGGCGAGCAGCGCGATTCGTTGAAAATCACCTTCGTCACTCACGAAGTTGTTCTGGAAGGCTTCCTTTTGCGCCGAATCGAAAACGCCATCGTGAACCGCGACTTGGCCTGGCTCTGTGCCCGCGGGGAGAAGTTTCGCCCGCAGAATCACGAACGGCCGTTCGTCTCAAAACTCACCATTAGAGCATTGGAGGCCGCGGCGGCGAGCCGTGAACCTTCGGAACCGGCAGATCTATAACGACTGTTGCTGACAACGCAGAGAAGTGAATGGACGACGCACCCAAAGTCGCCGAGCCGCAGCCGACAACTGAACGTCTTGCTTACTCCGTGCAGGAAGCAGCTGATTTGCTGGGGGTAAATTATTTCAGCGTTTACCGATTGATTCAGCGCGGGAAGCTCAAGGTTTGCCGAGTGCTTCGTGGGAAGCTGCTTGTGCCACGCACCGAACTGCTCAAGCTCCTGAAAACCGAGTGAGAATCGCCATGCGTGAAAAAAGAATTCAACAATCGCCGACCGACACAACTCGAGGATGAAGTTCGCCGAGCGATGATGAGAGAGTTTTCGGAGCAGATGTCCGTCAGATCTCTTCCCGCAGCGTAGCGCGATTGAGCGGCGTGGTCTGGCTTCGTAGGCGCTCCGGCCACCGCACCACGCGGCGTTCGATGCTGACGCATCGCTGGCTGCGGCCCGTGTCCCGTGTCAGGCGACTTCCGTTCCATGCAAGCTCGCAGCGCTGTTGGTCTGTGGCGCCGTCTCAAACGAGACGCGTTGCGCCATGTTTGCGCTGTGCTGATCCCGAAGATGGCCGTAAACCTTCATCGCCAGCGCGCCACCATCTTTATGGCCCAGCCACCGACTAACCGTCGGAATGTCAACGCCCGACTCGATGCAGGTTGTAGCAAACAGATGTCGCAAGTCGTGATGAGTGATTCGCGGAATGCCAAGCCTGAGGCAAGCGTTCGCTAGAGAGCCATTGCATTCAGCTACGCACATTATGGTGCCAGGTGATTCATTCGTTCGTTCCGCCCGGAGCCGTTCCAGCAGCCGACGCATTTCGGGGATCATTGGAACCATGCGAACTGTCCAATTCTTTGTTCCCGTTTCGTCATCACCGCGCACAAGAATCTCACCGCGTTCAAAATCGCAGTCCGACCACCGAATGTTTTCAGCTTCGCTCTTGCGGTAGCCGCCGAAGGCCAGGAATTCGATCAGATCGGCTGCGTCATTGCTGAACCGTCTGTTAACCTTGCGCACGCTTTGCACCAGTTCATGGAATTTGGCACGGCTGGGCAATTGAAGCGGCTTCTGGCGTACCTTCATCGTTTTGATGAAGCGCGCGGGATTATCATAGCGAACGCCCGCTTCAATGGCGATTTCCAAAATCGACCGCAGCGTCTGGACGGTCTTGTTGAAGTTCACCGCGCTGGTTGTGTAGCCGGCGGCCCAAGCGAGACAGTCCTGCTTGGTAATCTTCCGCACGTCCGTTTTCTCCAAGCTCGTCCAGGTTTTCAGAAGGGCGCTGATGCGCTCCTCTCGATGGGCTTTTGTTCGCAGCTTCAATGAAGCATCGCCATGCAGTCTTTGGCGATAGATGACCAAAGCATCCTTAAAAATCATCTTGCCGTCTGAATAGGCGGTTGCATGTTCCGCCAATTGACGTTCAGCCTTTTCCAAATCAGCAAGGCGCAATTTGGCAACGGAAAGTCCTTTAGTTTTGAGCGAACGGCGAATGAGCTTGCCCTTGACTCGGACTCGTGCAAATAACATCCCCGATGGTACGTAACGCACCAAATTTGATACTGGTGTCTTTTGCCAAAGCGGCATTGATTCTGATTTGCCCTCTTGCATACAATCAGTATCATATCGTGGTATCAAATTGTCAAATCGGCTGCGACGTTCAATCTGCAAGTATCTAACTTGTAACGGTTGGAGAGATGGCTGAGTGGTTTAAGGCACACGCCTGGAAAGCGTGCGTGGCTAAAACCCACCGAGGGTTCGAATCCCTCTCTCTCCGCCACTTTCAAACACGTGGTCGCCTCCTAATGATTTGTGACCTCCCCGCATGCATTACCCTTTGGCGTTCGAATTGAAGTAAGATAAATGCCAGGGGTGTTGAAAGACCGGCGCGCCGCAGATTCGCGAAACACCGATTCACCGTGCTCCTTCTACTGAGCAACTCCAGAGCGATCCCGTCGTCCCGCAAACTGCAGCTTCTTCTTTGCGCTCCTCCGACACACACTTGGCGGGCCGGATGGGGCCCGCAAAGCGATGTAAATGGAGCGGCAAGCAGCGAACGAACACAAGAAAGAGGACCCTCGATAGTCTCGTCCAGACGTCGTGGGCCCTCTGAATGATTACGCCGCTCGGTGAATGACTCCGTTCACTTCTTGGGCTGGCCTTTGCCCTTGGGATACTTGCTGCCGACGCGGTTGAGCTCAAAGACCGTCGTGCTGCCGCTGATCTCGTTGGCCACGACGAGCAGAGGCTTGTAGTTCGGGCTGTCGTCGGCGTGGATGAACGTCAGACCTTCCGGCCCAAGGTCGCCCGCCGTCGCGAAGTTGAACGGGTTGGCGAAGTTCCGGAAGTTGAGGTAGTCGACGAATTCCGGAGCGTAGGGATTGGTAATATCATAGACCGCAATGCCGCCGACGCGCTCGAAGCCGATGAAGGCCAGCGCGCGTCCATAGGCCTTGCCGATGACCAGCCCTTCCGGCTCCGGTCCTTTGGACGTGCTGCGCGAATCACGCGTATTGGCCGTGTGGCTGGCGTTGAAGTTTGTCGGATTGACGAAGGCGGTGAGCTGCTCGAAGTGATCGCCGCTGTCGAAGACCAGCGCGCCAGTCGTCGTACGAATGGAGAAGGAACGTCCACCCAACGAATAGAGCACGTCCACGTCACCGTCACCATCGGAGTCGAGGTTCGCCTTGGTGATGGTCAGGCGCCCGAGATTGTTGCTCAACTGAAGCTCGGCGGCGTTCGGAAACATGGTCGGGTCCAGGGTTAGCGAGCTGATGCGAACTTCTTCGTTGTAGCCAGGCCAGACACGCGTATCGCCTTCGTTGGCCATGACGAGGAAGGTCTGGCCGCCAGCCTTGTAGGAGGCGATGGTGTCCGGCATGTAGACGCCGGAGAGCGGCCAATTCGCGATATTGATGCCGCCATCTTGATCGCTCGCATCAAGACCGTTGCTCGGGAGCGAATGGTTCTTGAAGCCGAGCCCGGTCAGCTTCGTCACACGCGCGCTCTTGATGTCGACGGTCGCGATGGCGTTGTTCTCCTGGCATGTCACCCAGGCGGTCTTGGAATCCGCAGAGATGGTGATGTATTCGGGCTCGAGGTCTTGCGCGACGCTGGCGTTGGGGCCGTAGATGCGGATGCTGGGATCCAGCGCCATGCCGTTGAAGGCCCTGAAGTTCGCAGTGCGGACGGTGGCGTGGTCCGGTCCCCAATCGAGGTCGATGATGCTCACGCTGCCTTCGGGATCGACGCTAGGCCCGTTGGTCTCACTGCCGAAGTCGCCATAGGTGTTCGGCTCACCTTCATTGGCAACCAGGACGTAACGGCCATTGGGCGTGAAGACCAGCATGTCGGGCAGCGCTCCCACCGTCACCACGCCCGTGAGGTTTAAATCCACGTCGAAGAAGACGACCTTGCCCGGGTTCGTTTTCACACTGGCTTCCACCGCTACCGCGAGCACGCCGTTGCGGGCGGCGACGCTGTTCACCACAGCTCCGTAAGGCGACATGTCGAGCTCACCGAGCTTTGTCGGATCGGTCGGATCCTGAATATCGAGGACGTCAATCCGTATGCCTTGGGCGTTCACCACAAAAAGCCGCTGCGTGGCTGGTTCGTGCGCCACAATCTCGGCGGCGCTGGTGTTGTAGGGTGGCCCATTGGTATGCGTCCCGATGGGCGTCAACTCGATGTCGAACGGTGCGCCTGACGTGATCGTGGTGTGACCGATGAGCATCGCTCCTCCACAGAGCACTGCCGGGATGATGGTTTTGGTGAGGTTCATGGTTTGGTTTTTTGGTTGTGAACTGCCTGTGGCCGAACTTGTCGGCTACTGGTTACTTGTCCTTTCGGGTAGAAAGGTTACAGGCAACGTTCTGAAACATTAGCCCACACGAGGAACCTTCGGCTGTCGCCTGTGTTGCAACTCGATGGATGCAGCCTCAAGAAGAAACTTCGCTCCTCAGAATCCCTAGGTAAGCTCCTAGGGTCGGCGATTGAAGCAAATGCTCGTTCAAACAACGCCTCACGCCAAATAAAGTCCCATGCCGCACATCCACCAAATCCAGATCGCCACCTTACCGACTGAACCAATGAAGTCCGTCGAAGCCGTCCGCGCGGTGCCCGGTTCTGGACTCGAGGGCGATCGCTACTTCATAGGCACCGGCACGTTCTCGCCCACCTCGCAGAAGCCGGACTTCGAGCTGACGCTGATCGAGCGGGAACAGATCGAACATTTCGCGAAGGAATCTGGCCTGCCGTTCAACACCGCTTCCGCGCGTCGCAACATCGTTACGGAAGGAATTGCTCTGAACGACCTCGTCGGACGCGAGTTCCTCCTCGGCGATGTGCGCATCCTCGGCATCCGTCTGTGTGAGCCGTGCAATTACCTTGCGAAGATATCGTTCCCGGAAGCGCTGAAGGGACTGGTCCACCGCGGCGGCTTGCGAGCGCAAATCCTCACGGAAGGCGTGCTGCGCGTTGGCGATCCGATCCGGGTGTTGTGAACTGTTCCGCGCGCGAGTCGTTCACTTCGCCACGGCGGTAATCTTCTCCACGATTCCCTCCGTCCGGATGTTCAATCCCGATTCCTGCGCCACGATCTCGCCCTGGGTATTGAGCACCGTGATGATGTTCGAGTGCGCATATTGCCCGCGCGCGTCTTTGCGGTAGTTCACCCCAAGCAACGCGGCTAGTTCACGGACATCGTCCGCCTCGCCCCGTAGCAACGTCCAGTTGGACATCGGCAATCCCATGCGCTTCCGGAACGCGAGCAGCTTCTCCGGAGTGTCGCGCTCGTGATCGAACGAGATGAGCGTGAAGTTCACCTTGCCCTTAATCTCCGACGGTAACGCCTCCGCGATGCGTTTCATGTCGTTCACGATGATCGGACACGCGAACTCGCACGACGTGAAAACCATCGCAATCACCTGCGGCTGACCTTGCAGGTTCCCGAGACGGATGACGCGGCCCTGGTCCGAGGTCCACTGCGAATCGAGCTGGTAGAGGGATTGATCCGGAACGGGCGCGCTGTGCTTGATCTCGCGGCAGCACGGCGGCTTCTCTCGAGAATCTGGAGAAGTCGTCGCACACGAGGTCAGGCCGAAAGCCACTACGATGGACGTCGCGGCCAGCCGCGAACGTGTTGTGGAAAAGAGCGCAGTCATAAATCCTTGGCGCAGCGAAAGCCGAGATTGTGGACGGTGTAGGGCGCCTTCAGGCTGCTGCGAAATCCGTAACGCATGAAGGCGGGAAAGTTGCCGGTATCCTTCGCGCCCGCCGAACCGGCGCCGCAGAAGAGTTGCCGGTCAAGCCCCGTGTCACCACGGGCGTCGCCGGTGACGATCGCGCTGTTAAAGTCTGAGGTCCACTCCCAGACGAGGCCGTGCAGATCGAACAGACCGTGACAATTCGGCAGCCCGGCACCGACACGCGGAAGCTCTGCGGGCGCGGGCGTAGAGTACCAGTGCCGCAACGCACGTTGGAACTCCACGTCGTTCTCGCCGTCGGGCCGACGCGGGCTTGCTGCCGCTGCGTATTCCCACTCCGCCACGGTCGGTAGCCGCTTGCCTTTCCACTGCGCGAAGGCTTTCGCCGCGAACCACGACACCCACACCACCGGCTGATTCGTGCGCGCGGCCTCGCTCAGCTCCAGATCGCCGGCCCAATGCTTGAGATAATTCGCGTCGGCAAAGAGCCGTTTCACTGCCGAGCGACGCCAGCGCGGGTTCGCGCGCACGAACTCGAGTAAATCCCCGTTCGTTACCGGAAGTCTATCGAGGGCGAAGCGGGCGACCGGAATCGTCTTTGGTTCGTTCGGCAGCGCGAAGAGCGGGCGATGCTCTCCAGCTGGAACCACCACCATGCCCGCGGGTGTCTCCGATGTCGTGGTCGCTTCCGCACCGGAAACAATCCGGCCGGTCACCACCGCCAACATCAGGATGCACACCCACAGTTTCATGGTCGGTATCCTTTTGTGTTACTCGAACTTGTTCGCAGTCGGCGGAGGCAGTTCGGCGCGGACACGCTTCACTTCGTCCGGGCTTACCGCGTCGCCGCTGTTGCCGAAGCTGTTGCGGACGTAGGTGAGCACGTTGGCCACTTCAAAGTCGGACAAGTTGTTCAGCGGCGTCATGATTCCGTTGTACTTCTTGCCGTTCACTTCGATCTCTCCGCTCAGACCCTGCAACACGGCGCGAATGGATCGATCCTTGTCGCTCATCAGATAATCCGACTTCGCCAGCGGCGGAATTTGGCCCGGGATGCCTTGGCCTTCGGTTTGGTGACACACGAAGCAGGTTTGCATGAAGACCTGCTTGCCGCGCGCAACCTGAATGTCCTTCGACAACCCGGAGATCTTCTCGTCCGCCTTGATTGCCGCTGCGCGAGCCGCTTCGAGTTCCACGATCCGACGTCCAATCTCGCTGCCGCCCTCCGCCGCGCTGCCGAGGTAGACCGCGTCCACTTCCTTGCCGGAATAAACGAGCAGATTCTCGGGGCCTTCCACCTTGAGCATGCCGATGGCGCCTTTGTTGAACGCTCGGAAGAGCGAGTGATCGACGAGGATATACGTGCCCGGCACTTCCACTCCAAACTCCACGATGGCCGATCCGCCGGCCGGAATGATCGTGGTCTGCACCTGTTCCTGCGAGACCTTGATTCCGCCCTCCGCATAGACCTTGTCAAAGATCTCGCCGATCACATGGAACGATGAAACGAGGTTCGGTCCGCCGTTACCGACGAAGAGCCGGACTTTCTCGCCAACCTTCGCCTTCACGGCCCGGTCGCCGACCAGCGATCCCACCGCGCCGTTGAACACCACGTAACCGGGACGTTCGTCCTCCGCCTTGCGCTGATCGAACGGTTGCAATCCTTCCTCGCCGAAGCGACCCGCGGTGTAGAACTCGCCTTGCATCACGTAATACTCGCGGTCCACCGGCGGCAGCCCTGCCTTCGGCTCAACCAGGATCAAGCCATACATGCCATTCGCCACGTGCATTCCGACCGGTGCCGTCGCGCAGTGATAAACGTAGAGCCCCGGATTGATCGCCTTGAACGAGAACACCGACTTGTGTCCCGGTGCCGTGAAAGATGACGCCGCGCCGCCACCCGGCCCGGTCACCGCGTGGAGATCGATGTTGTGCGGCATCTTGCTCGACGGATGATTCAACAAGTGAAACTCCACGAGGTCGCCCTCGCGGATACGGATGAAACTCCCTGGCACTTCGCCGCCGAACGTCCAGAACACATACTCGACGCCGTCTGCGAGACGCTTGGTTGCTTCGACGACCTCCAGGTTCACCACCACCTTCGTCGCATGCGTGCGCTTGATAGGCGGCGGCACGAACGGCGCCTGCGTGAGAACCGCCTTCTCCTCGCCCTGAACCGTGGTGTCCACGGGCTTCGGCTTGGTGGCGGTCACTGGGGCTTCGGCTGCGCGGACGAGCGCAGGGAACGCGCAGAGCATTCCCACGAGGAGGAACCGGCGGAGGATTTGGTTTGGCTTCATGTTTCGTTTTGGTTTCGGGTCCGCCGATCTGGCAGCCCCATTTCTGACATGAGAATCGCCAGAATACCCTCGGTCGGCCTTGACCCAAGTCAGGTCTCTCGCGGATGGCTCCGCAGTTTGTGGGACGATTGATTCCTTGACTCAGATCAAAACGGGACGGCTGAACGCCGCCGTTAACAACTCCCACCCATCGTAGCCGCCGACGTGAGGAGGCGGACCTTGTGAGCTTCGGTATTTCGATTTCACTTGGTCACCTCGGCGGCGATGCGCACGACGGCTGTCGCTACACCAGCAGCGCGGGCACGATGTTCGCGCCGGTAACTTCGGAATCCGTCAGGCTCGCCTCGCGGCCTTCATGCGGAAAATGCAGCGCGCGATGATCCACGCCCATCGTGTGCAGCAACGTTGCATGGAAGTCATGCACACTCACCACGTCCTGCACGGACTTGTAGCCGAACTCGTCCGTCGCGCCGTGGACGTAGCCCTTCTTGAATCCGCCGCCAGCCGCCCACAGCGAGAACGCATGGCGATTGTGATCGCGTCCGTCCTTGCCTTGCGAAATGGGAAGTCGACCAAACTCACCGGTCCAGAGGACGACGGTGGAATCGAGTAATCCGCGCGCCTTGAGATCCCGCACCAGTGCGGCGCTCGGTTGATCCGTCTTCGCGCACAATCCCTTCAAGCGCTCGGCGTTTTTATCGTGCGTGTCCCACGGCTGGCCGCTGAGGAACAACTGCACGTAACGCACACCGCGCTCGACGAGCCGCCGCGCCAGCAGACAGCGCCGGCCGTATTCCTCCGTCTCCGGCTTGTCGAGCCCGTAGAGCTTCTTCGTCGCCTCGGATTCGCCTGACAAATCGAGCGCCTCGGGCACCGCCGTCTGCATGCGCGCGGCCGTCTCGAAGTTTGCGATGCGCGCGGTCAGCTCCGTGTTCTCAGGAAAACGCGCGGCGTGACGCTGATTCAGCGCCTTCAACAAACCGAGCTGGTTCGCGCGCGCTTGCGGCGGAATGTGCGCGGGCGTTTGCAGATTGAAGACAGGTGAGTCTCCGCTGCGGAACGGCGTGCCTTGATAAATTGCCGGCAGAAAGCCCGACGACCAGTTGCGCTCGCCATCAACCGGCAATCCACCCGGATCGCCGAGCACGACATACGCCGGCAGATTCTCGTTCTCAGAACCGAGCCCGTAGAGCACCCACGACCCGAGCGTCGGCAGCCCGGCCAGAAAACGTCCGGTGTGAATGATACGCAGCGCGGACTCGTGATCGACCGAGCCGGTCGTCATCGAACGCACGAGCGTGATTTCGTCCGCGATCGATCCCGTGTGCGGCAACAGTTCAGAAAGTTCCATCCCGCACTGGCCTCGCGGATGAAAGGCGTACGGTGCGCCGAGGACGTTGCCAGCCTGCTTGTCGAAATGCACTTCGAGGTCGCCACCCGGATACGGCTTGCCGCTCCACTTGTTCAGCGCCGGCTTGCAGTCGAACAAATCCATCTGGCTCGGTCCGCCGTGCTGGAAGAGGCTGATGATCGCCTTTGCGCGCGGGCGATGATGACCGGGCTTCGGCGGATTCGATCCGAACGCGAGCTGCGGCCCGAGCAACTGCGCCAGCGCGAGCGCGCCGAGGCCGCCGGCGGAACGACCGAGGAACGCACGACGCGAAATGGAATCAAAGGCGCGGTTCATTCGAGGTAGAGAAATGAGTTCAGGCCGAAGAGCGACTGACAAAAATCCGCCCATGCACGCGCGTCCGCGTCCTTCTTGTCGGCATAAACGCGACGTTGCTCGGCGAGGAAACGGCTCGCCATCTTGCGCTCGGCGGAATCGGGTTCGCGTCCAGTGGTCAGTAGGAAACCGCGCTGGATTCTCGCGACTTCATCCGCGCCATGATCGCGCGCGAGACGCTGCGCCAGATCCTCGCCGCGCTTCACGGAGAACTCGGAGTTTAACAAGCTCAGCGACTGCAGCGGCATGGTCGTCTCCGCGCGCCTCGTGCAGTTGAAGACAACGGAAGGCGCGTCGAACGTGCCGAGGAACGTCGGCACCTGCGTGCGGCGATGCTGGAGAAAGATGGAGCGCGCGAAGGCGTCGGGCTTCGCTTCATCGACGAGCACTTCGCCGATGCCGTTGCGCGGCGTCGGCACATACGGACCATTCGTCTTCGAGCTGAGCCGTCCGCTCACGGCCAGCATCGCATCGCGAATCGCCTCTGCATCCAGCCGACGCACGGGATAACGCCAGAGCAGGTGATTGTCCGGGTCGCGTTCCACCGCCCGGCTTCGCGGCGCGCTCGTCTGGCGGAACGTCGCCGATTCGAGAATCAGCCGGTGCAACGCCTTCATGCTCCAGCCGGACTCGATGAACTTCGCGGCCAGCCAGTCGATCAGCTCGGGATGCGATGGCTTCGCGCCGCTCAAGCCGAGGTTGTCCGGCGTGGCGACGATGCCGACGCCGAAGTAATGCTGCCAGACGCGATTCACCGTCACGCGCGCGAGCAGCGACGCTTGCGGCGAGTTCGCTTCGGTCAGCCAATTTGCCCACGCCAGCCGACGACCCGTGGTGGCGGTGGTCTTCGCGGGTTGAAAATTTGCGACGTGCCCATCGCGTGTCTTGAGAAAGGCCGGGAACGACGGCGTCACCACGTCGCCTGGGGTCTTGTGATTGCCGCGCTTGAGCAACCGCACCTCGGGAGCCTCGGCGCTGCCGTCGCTCATCCACGCGATGCGACCTGGCTTCGGCGAACGTTTCGCGGCGACGGCTTTGCTCGCCTTCTCCAACGCTTTCTTTCGCTCCGCGAGCTCCTTCTGGTAGCGCTCATTCTTCGCCACCCAGCCCGGCTCGGAATCGTTCGAGCCTTCGATGACGACGTTGTCCACGACGAAGCTCCGGCCGCAACAATACTCGAACGCAAAGCCGCCTTCCGGCAGATCCTTCTCCTTCAGCTTGAGCGACGCGCCGTCTACTACGCCATCGGCGAGATGCTCGAGCGTGAACTCGTTCGTCGCGGTGCGCGTGATGCGGACGCCGTAGTTGTGGCCGGACTTGTAACCCGTCTCGCCAATGCTGCCCCGGCTCTTCGAGTCGGCGCCTGGATAATCGACATGCACGCTCGTCGCGCCGCCGGGATTGCCATCGATGAGAATGTTGCCGCCGTCGGTGTCGCCGTTGTCGTTGAAATCACGTGCCGCGATGACGTAACCGATGCGTTCCGCAGAACCGCCTTTGCCGTCGATCTTCATCGCGACGAGATCGAACGTGACTTGAATCCATTGGCCCACTGCGCCCGGACGCCACTCGAACGCGTCCTTCGTGCTCAGCCAGCGATCACCGGAGCCGCCGCCTTCGATAATCTCCAATGCGCCATTCTTCACGCGCGCCTCCGGAGCCTTGTCGGAATCGAGCGTGACTGCGGGTGAACCCGCGGGCGCATCGTCCGTCGGCGCCGTGTTCGACCAACGCTTCGTCAGAGGCTCGCCGTCGTTGAAACCATCTGAGAATAGCCGCCAGCCGGCGGGTTGATTCGTCGCCTGCCACGTCTTGAACTGGCTTTTCAACTCCGCCAGCTCCGCATCGAGTTTCTTCTCGGTTGCCTGCCAGGTTTCGAGTTCGCCGGGCAGATTCGCATGCACAACGCGGTCGTTCGGCTTCACCCACTTGTCGATGTTGAAGGCCGGATATAGCACCGCTTGCAGCGCGTAGTAGTCCTTGATCGTCAGCGGCTCGAACTTGTGATCGTGACATTTCGCGCACTGCATCGTCACGCCGAGCAGACTGGAACCGATGATTTGCATCGCGGACTCCAGTGCGTAATAGCGGTCCGTGCGCACCTCGTCGGGATTGCCGTCGCTTTCGCCCGAGCCATCCTGGCCATTGCGCAAGTAGTGCGTAGCTTCGAGCAGTTCGATGATCTCCGGCGTCGCCGGTTCACCGCGCTTCCAACCGGACAATTCGTCGCCCGCGATCTGTTCGCGCACGAACCGATCAAACGGCTTGTCGCGATTGACTGAGCGAATCACGTAATCGCGATAGCGGTAGGCGAGTGGTCGGTCGGTGTCCGCGTTGAAGTAGCCGTTCGAGTCGGCATAACCGGCGGCGTCCAACCAGTGCTTCCCCCAGCGCTCGCCATGACGCGGTGAGTTCAGGTAGCGCTCCACCATCCGTTCATACGCGCCGGGTTTTTTGTCGGCGACGAACGCATCGATCTCCTCCGGTGACGGCGGAAGCCCCGTCAGCACAAACGCGACGCGGCGGACGAGTGTCGCTCGATCTGCCTCACGACTGGGAGCCAGCTTCGCTTCGCGTAGTTTGCGTCGCACAAAGTAGTCAATGGACGCCTCCGAGCCGAGGGCTGCTACCGGACGCAGCGGCTGAAAAGACCAATGGTTCCCGGCTGCCGGAGCGGCAGGGGTTTTCGACTTCGCTTCGTCCGAAGCCAAAGCCGCCACGCCGGACATCACGGTGACCGCGACGCCGAGAATCAGTCCCACCCGCCGAACACCCGGGCGGGTTGTCTCGCGGTAGACGTGTCGGCAGCGGTTCATGGTGACTGAGTTCGACTGTATCGAGCGTGAGAGGATTCAACAACACTAGAGGACGATCACCATCCTGCTTTAAGCGAGGGCGGGAATGTTCGTTACTCCAGATCAATTCGTCCCCAATCCTCCGGCCGGCCCTGCACACCCGACCGCGTCGACCACGCGATGCGCGACTTGTTGATGTTCTCGCCGAGTGCCGCATTACGTTTGTCGCCGTCGTAAACAATCACATTGAAGCCGAGCCGGCGTTGGCCGCGTTTGAGGCCGATTTCATCGAACGGAATCGCGGCGCGAATCCGGTATCCATCCGCCGTGCGAATGGAGGTCAGCCGCGTCTTCGGCGCCGTTTCTTCCACCGGACCCTGGTTCGCGTCGGCATCCCGCGCGGCGCGGACGACTCCGGTGATGTCGAACGGAAAGATTCCCAGCTTGTAACAACTCATCGTGTGTTCGGCATCAGCGGAAGGATCGAAGCAAAGCTCGACCGAATCGCTCCGCCAGTGGCCCTTGATGTCGTTGGGCGCGATGTTGGTCACCACGACGTCATCCTTTACATCCACATCGACGAAGATCGTCTTACCGTCATGCGCGACGCGGACGATCGCGCTGCTATCCGCGGCGTCAGCGACATTGCCTTGAACGAGGTTCGTCGC
Organism: uncultured Bifidobacterium sp.; assembly: GCA_964491875.1. Lineage (GTDB taxonomy): Bacteria > Verrucomicrobiota > Verrucomicrobiia > Limisphaerales > JADJPG01 > JADJPG01. The sequence continues at coordinate 41,155 of CAZBIC010000002.1, read as the reverse complement.
GGCGATGCTGATCGATGTGGCCTTTCCCCAACCAGAACCAGAATCGTCCACGGTTGAGAATAACCTTACGCGCGACACGGCTGCTTTCGGCAACGGGTGAAGCTTCGCCTTCGCTTCAAAGCGTTCTCCCTCCGCGCTCCATGTCGCGAGGAGATCGGTGTCAGCCGGACGACCTGCCGGCGGCGTCACTTTCACTTCGATGGTCGTGTCGGCTCGCGCGGCGACAGTCACTGAACGCGACGCAGGCTGAGCGATCCAGCCGGGCGGCAAGGTCATTGCGAGGTCGCCTTTCAGCGGTCGATCACTGGGGTTTGCGACGTGGAGACGGACTACATTGGCTTCACCTGCAACCACTGGAATGTCGCCCTGAATCTGCGCGGCGACATGTTCGAGGCGATGCTCGCGGACCCAGCGACGGTAATTGGCGAAGGCCGGGCGCGGCGCAAACTCGAGGACGACATCCGCCGTCGGCACACGCTTCGCGAACTCGACAGCCGCAATTGCTGGTGACTGAAGCGGCAGGCCGGCGAGCAAGTCGGATTCAACGCCGTTGACGGGGGCAAAGCTTTTCACGAGCGTGAATCGCTGCGGGCGCTGGAGCCAAGGGGAGTTGCCGAAGTTTCCGAAAGCCTGTGAGCGATGGTTGGCCAGCGCCGTCGCGGCGATCTGGCCAGGGATGCGTCCATCCGCAAGCGGTTCGTTGACGGGTATGGTGGCGATGACCTCGCCGCTGCCGCCGCTGAAGAAAAGTCGGCGCGGTTGCCAAACGGACAGTCCTTCTTTGCTGAGCTGCAGCGGGAAGCGTTTGGGGTCGGCTGCCGCGGCAAACGCTTCAGTGGCGAGCACACCGGCTGCTTGATGATGACCGTGTTGTCCCGGAGTCGGCGCGGGATTCATGGTGACGAGGATCTCCGGCCGAAGCGCGCGGACGAGCCGGACGAGGCGTTCGAGAGTTTGTTCCTTGCCCCACTTCTCCAACGTGGCCGCGACGCTTTCGGTGTAGGCCCAGTCGAATTGATCGAGGAAGTAGCAATAGCGAACTCCCAGCGTCGCCAGGCAATCGCGCAGCTCCGCTTCGCGCAATGTGCCGAGCGCGGCCCCGCTTTGGGTGCCGACCATGTTGCCGCCGCCTTCGCCGCGCGTGCAGTAGACGTTGGCGACGATGGATGTCTGCCCGAGCGCATAACGCGCCAGTGTAGCGGCCATGCCGGTTTCATCGTCCGGGTGCGCGAAGACGCCCATGATGTCCGTCTTCAACAGCGCGGCGCCCTGCTTGACGGGGGTCGTGGGTTGGGCAAGCGCGGAAACGCAGATCGAGGTCCACGCCAGAAGGACGGCGACAGTGCGGAGGTGCATGGCCGTTTTTGGCACTTCATTGGAAGGGTGTCCACTAAATCGGGGACAAGACGTTCTTTGAAGAACACCGGAGTTAGGTTAGTCTAAAACCGGTTCTTGGGATGCAAGCATCCTTCCGATCAATTCCAGATCGCCAGCAACTTCTGCGTTTGAGAAACGGCGGAAGTGCCGGGGTTTTGTCGCGACTGCATCGCGGTGGTCGCGCCTTCACGCTGCTGGAGTTGTTGATCTCCATCGCGATCATTGCGGTGCTCGCCGGTTTGTTGTTGCCGGCGCTGAGTTACGCCAAGGAGAAAGCCCGCCGCGCCCAGTGCATTTCGAATCTCAAGCAGGTGACTCTCGCCATGCAGGAGTTTTCGTTCGATTTCGAAGTGTATCCTTGGCAGTTGCCGCCCACTGAAGGTGGTTCGCAGTCGATGACCCAGGCCTCGAAGTCGTTTCAGGTGATGTCGAACTACCTGACCACACCAGCGCTGCTGGTGTGTCCGAGTGACCAACGGCAGCGGATCGACAGCATTGTGTTGGTGAAGAACACCAACGTTTCCTACTTCGTCGGCATCGAGGCGCAGAAGGAACAGCCGAATATCCTGATCGCGGGCGACCGCAACATTGAAGGTGGTCGGCCGAGACGGAATTGCCCGGTCGCTGAAGTCTACAATGTCGCCACTGAATTTTCGAAAGTGGAGATCCCCAACGCGGGCTGGTCGAAGACCATGCACCGTCGACGGGGCAACATCGCGCTGGGTGACGGCAGTGCGCATCAAGTCGGAGCGCCAGAGTTGCGGGACTCATTGCTTGGCTCTGGCGATGACCAGGGCGCCTTCAACAACCACATTCTTCTGCCTTAGCGAAGCCACGGCGGGACTCGCGTGTCACTTCGGCACAGCCATTGATCCCCCTTGGCACAGAGCATGGCTCAGTTGTTTGTTTCTTCGATTCGTTTTCCTCGAGAACCCCCAGTTTTTCGGGCGTTTCGTGCAAAGATCAGGCTGGCATTTTTCCTGTTGATGGAAGCGTGTCGGTTAAACAGCCCGGCGAATCGGGCTGGTTGATTTAACGCGTGCAGCTCGCACCAAGGCGGTGTGCGGCGCGCACGAAACGAAACTCACCGCCGGAAGAAAGGTAACTATGAACTCAGTAACTCGTTGGGACCCGTTCCGGGAAATGGAAGATCTGCAGAAGCGCCTCACCTCCATCTTTGGCCTGGCGCCCGCGCGTGCCGTGAACGGAAACGGCAAGGAAGAGCACATGACCGTCGCGCAGTGGCTGCCGCTGGTGGACATCACCGAGGATGATCGGGAATACCTGATCAAAGCCGAGCTGCCCGAGGTCCGCAAAGAAGACGTGAAGGTCACCGTCGAGAATGGCGTGTTGACCCTCAGTGGCGAGCGCAAGTTCGAGAAGGAAGAGAAGGACAAGCGCTACCACCGCATCGAGCGCGCGTATGGCAGCTTCACGCGCAGCTTCAGTGTGCCGGACGACGCTGATGACTCAAAAGTCTCCGCGGAGTTCAAGGATGGAGTGCTGACCGTCCGCCTCGTGAAAAGCGAGAAAGCTCGTCCGAAGGCGATCGAAGTGAAGGTCGGCTAAGGGACTGCGATCTGGTTTGGTTGACAAGCCGGGCGCCGCGTTGTGTCGGTGCCCGGCCTTTCCATTCACTCGCGGCGCGCGCGTGCAAAGGACAGGCCCACCACCAACGCAGACCACGCCACGCAGCTCCATCCGAACAGGTCACCGTACTGGCGATAAACTGTCGGCTCGCGCCGGGCGCCGTTGAGGAGCGGCACGTCGAACCGCTTGTAGCCCGGTCCATACGCATCGGAGGTTCCGGGGAAGAATTGTTGCCGCAGATGACCACGTGAAGATACCCAGCAGCTCAGCCCGTTGTTCGCGCAGCGGACCATCGGCAGGCCGTTTTCCACGGCGCGAAAGATTGAGCTCGCGGCATGCTGCCACTGTGCCGCGCTTTCGCCGAACCAGCCGTTGTTCGTCAGGTTCATCAGGAAGTCCGTGTCGTCTTCCACGTCCTTCCGCGCGAGCGAGGCGAACACGTCCTCGAAACAAATTAGCACCGACGTTTTGAAACCCAGCTCGGGTGCCGCGAACGGAACGGTGCTCGTTCCCGACGCAAAGCTGCCCATGCCCGTCCAGCGCTCGATGATTGGGAACCAGCGTGCGAGCGGAATGTACTCACCGAAGATGACGAGCCTGCGTTTGCGATAAGTCGCGCGAATCTCCCCATCCGGGCTCACGAGAAAGCTGGAGTTGAACGCGTCGTGGGCGAAGGGATCGTCGCGACGCGGCGCGGCGTCATCCGCGCCGAGGATGAGCCATACCTGATGTCGGCGCACGAGATTCGTGACCGCGGAATATATGTTCGTGTCGAACCGCAGGTAACCTGGCACCGCCGCCTCCGGCCAGATGAGCAGCGCCGGCTTGTTCGTTCCCGCGACTCCATTGGTCAACGCGCGTTCCGACAACGCGAGTAGTTGCTCGAAGCGCTTCGCGTTGTCGTCCGGCGCCCAGATCATCTGCTGGGGAATGCTCGGTTGCACGAGCGCGACCTTCAAATGAGCGGTGGAAGGTTCGGGCGCGAAAAGCCTTTGGAACCCCACAGCAACCACCGCGGCGGAGGTCAGCATCGGCAGCAGGATCTCGCTCATCCATTGTCGCGGCCGTTGCGAACGACGAATGACAACCGCGGCTGCGCAGACGAGTGAAACGGCGAACCACGCGTTCAGAAATGAAACGCCGTAGACGCCAGTGAACGCCGCCATTTGAATGATCGGCAGCATCTCGTACTGGGACGTGCCGAGGAAATTCCATGGGAAGCCGGAGAGGAAACGGCCTTGAATCATTTCCGCGGTGACCCACAGCGCGGCGCACGAGAGTGACCACGTCACGCGCTGCGTCCAGCCGGCCGAAAGCATGGATTCGAATGAGCCGAGGATCCCGCGCGGTTCGCTCTCGCTAGAGTTCGTGGCCGGAAACATCTTCCAGCACAGCCAGACCCACGCGCCTTGATACAGGGCGAGATAACCGCTCAGCGCCAGCCATGCGGAGATCGGCGCCAGCTTCATCACGGGGATGTTCAGCAGCCAGTAGAGCGACGCGAGGTGATGTGCAAGCCCGGCGACGAAGCCGAGACGGAACGCCGTGCGTCCATCCGTGCCGATGGCGACCGCGAGCATGGCACCCGGCGCCACCCAAGCGAATCCGGCAATGCCGATTTTCGGGAATGCCGCAGCGAGCAGCAGTCCGGCTCCGACGGCCAGCAGCCAGCGGAGTTTGGTAACGGGAACTTTTCTGATCGTGTTCAACGGCGCGGAGCTTGCCCAATCCTGTCGCGCCCACGCAACCTCCGGGTTCAAAATGTCACCTTGCGTGACAGTAGGCTTGCGAAGTGGTCCAATTGAACGCCTATGAAGAAGCACAACTTGAGAGGCGTATTTCCCTTTTGGATGGCTTTGTCGTATTTGGTTCTATGCCCGCTGCAGCTGTTCGCCTGCATCTGGGACTCAGATACTCTTTGGCAAGAGCGCCGGGTCCACCCCAAGATCGCTGAGGCCATCTTGGGCTCACCATCACCTAAGCCAGATCCGACCCGGTATCGGACAAAGATTCAGGAGCTACTTCAAAGCCGACGTGATGATGACCCGGAGTGGTGGAATGAACTCGCTGGGGCTCACTTGCGCCTCGGAGAGGCTGAGAAGGCAGTTACGCTCCTTGAATCAGTACGCAAGAGATTTGATGGAAACTACGGCGTCCATGCGAATCTAGGAACTGCATATCATTTGCTGGGGCGTTATGCAGATGCGGAGCGGGAAATAGCCCGCGATCTGGAGATCAATCCCGAGGCTCACTTTGGTTTGGAAAAGTACCATCTCGCGTTGCTGCAATACCTTTCTCGCGACACGAACTACCAGTATCGCCACGTCTATGTTGACGAGTTTACGGACGGTTTCCTGCGAGGTGGCTTGAAAGGTATAACGCCAACTGAGTTACCTCCTGTCGATGACACCGAAACCAATCAGAACGCGAAAGCCGAATTGGAAGTCGAGCTTCGCCGCACCACAAATGTCACGCGTGAAGACAGGGTATACCATGGGGAGATTCTCAGGGCACTCGCAGTCTTTGACTCCGTGCCGGCTTACCGGTCGCGTTGGAACCTGGCAAAAGAGCCGAACCTTGAGGAAGGCCTCATCTACATGGCGTCTCTCAACCCGGAGCAGCCAGCTTGCTTCGTGATGTTGGGCGTCAAGTCACTCCGAAACGGTGATCTCAATCTTGCGCGGAAGTCATTTGAACGAGCTCAAAAACTAGGCTCACTTCAGAACGACCTTCTTCAAGAACGGATCGATTCGATTCAAGAACATATCCGCCGGGCGCGTCGGGACCAGTGGCCGTTGTTCACCTTCATCTTTTTAATTATCGGGGTCATTGCGCTCTACTTCATAAAGAAAGCACGTGCAACTCGGGCTGCAAAGTTCGGTTAAGCTGCTTCGCGCGTGACATTCCGGAAGGTGCGTCGCAGATTCTGCGCCCGAACGCACATGAAAAAATCTGCTGTTGTCTCCCGCTCCGGCCGCTTCGCCAGCGGTCCTGCCGCCGAAGTCGCCGACTTCTCCGAATCCATCTCCTTCGACTGGCGCCTGTGGCGGCACGACATCCTCGGCTCGCTCGCCCACGCCGCGATGCTCCAGAAGATCGGTGTGCTGAACAAGGCGGAGCTGAACGCCATTCGCCGCGGCCTCGAACAGATTGGCGAGGAGATCGCGAATGGGCTTTTCGAATGGAAGCGCGAGCTCGAAGACGTCCACATGAACATCGAGGCCGAGCTGACGAAACGCGTTCCCGCCGGCGCTAAGCTGCACACCGCGCGCTCGCGCAATGATCAAGTCGCGCTCGATGTCCGGCTCTGGTTGCGCGACGAAATCGCGGCCCTGGTCAGCGAGGTGCATGAATTGCAGCGCTCGCTCGTCGAACTTGGCGCGCGGAATTCCGAAGTGATCATCCCCGGCTACACGCATCTCCAGCGGGCGCAGCCGGTTTACTTCGCGCATCACCTGCTGGCCTACGTCGAGATGCTGGAACGCGATGGCGACCGCCTCGAAGATTGTTACCAGCGCGTGAACGTTTGTCCGCTCGGCAGCGGGGCGCTGGCGGGCAGCACCATGCCGCTGGACCGCGAGTTCGTGGCGAAGCAGCTTGGGTTCGTCGACGCCAGCGGTTATCCGCAGATTACGCAGAACAGCATGGACGGCGTGAGCGATCGCGATTTCATGGTCGAGTTTTGCGCGACGTCGGCGCTCATCGCTGTCCACCTCAGCCGCCTGGCAGAGGATGTGATTCTCTGGTTCAGCAGCGAGTTCAACTTCATCAAGATCGCCGATGCCTACACCACTGGTTCCTCGTTGATGCCGCAGAAGAAGAACCCGGACGTCGCCGAACTTACGCGCGGCAAGTCGGGCCGCGTGATCGGCAATCTCATGTCGTTGCTGACGCTCCTGAAGGGGTTGCCGATGACTTACAATCGTGACTTGCAGGAAGACAAGGAACGCCTCTTCGACACAGCGGACACTGTCCGCGCCTGCGTGCGACTGATGGCGGCGATGCTGGCGAACACTTCGGTCAACGCGACAGTTTGTGCCGAGGCGGCAAGCGATCCGTTGCTGCTCGCTACCGATCTTGCGGATTATCTCGTGAAGAAGGGGATGCCGTTCCGCAAGGCGCACCACGTGGTCGGCGCCGTCGTCGCGCTGGCGGAGAAGTCCGGGAAGCCGCTGGACCGCCTGACGCTCGCGGATTTTCAGGGCATCGACCGGACATTCACCGCGGACGTCACCAGTGTGTTTGATCTGAAGAAAGCCATGTCGCGCCGCAAGCTCACCGGTTCTCCGGGGACGCTCGAAGTGAAGAAGCAGCTCGCGCGGTGGAAGAAGGCGCTGGCGTAACTCGCCGCGTCGAATTCAGAGCACGCGTCCCGGCTCGCGCACGCCGGAGCCTTTCTGCTTCGTCGCTGAGTCGCCGAAGTCAGCGCGGGCTTTGTTGGCGAGGGTTTCGAGACGAGCGACGATGTCGGGATGTTGAGCGGAGAGATCTTTGGTTTCGTAGGGATCCTTCTCGAGATTGAAGAGCGCGAGTCCGATCTTGGGTCGCGCGAGCTTGCCAGGTTTACCGCCGCCACCAACGGGCTCAGGTTTGAAATACTCGTGCGGGAAATGAAGTTTCCACGCGCCGCTGCGGACGGCCTGCAGATGTTCGTCCCAATAGAAATACAGCGCGTCGTGCGGTGACTTTGCTTCCTTCGCGCCGGAGAGGAGCGGCCAGATGTCGAGTCCATCGATGGGATGTATCGGCAGGCGCGCGCCAGTCAGCCGGGCGATGGTGGGCAGAACGTCGATGGTCATGGTCGGCTCGCGACAGGTGCTGCCGGCCGGAATCTTCCCCGGCCAGCGCGCGATGAACGGGACACGCACGCCGCCATCGAACACGGTGGCCTTGCCTTCGCGCAGCGGTTTGGCGGAACCAGCGTGATCGCCGTAGACGAGCCACGGACCGTTGTCCGACGTGAAGAGGACGAGTGTGTTCTCTTCGAGATGATTCTTCTTCAGCGCGTCGAGAATCTGGCCCACCGACCAATCGATCTCCGCGATGACGTCGCCGAACAATCCGCGCTTCGTCTTGCCGGCGAACTTGTCCGACACGAAGAGCGGCACGTGCGGCATGTTGTGAGGAAGGTAGAGGAAGAACGGCTGCTGCTTGTTTCGCTCAATGAAATCGACCGCGTGCTGGGTGTACCATGTGGTGAGCTGCGTTTGGTCCGGCATGAACTCGATGGTTTGCTCGCCGCGAATCAGGGGGAGCGGCGGGTAATTGGTCCCGGCGGTCGGATGCTTCGGCCACATGTCGTTCGAGTACGGCAGGCCGAAGTAATCGTCGAATCCGTGGCGCAGCGGGAGGAATTCCGGGCGATGGCCGAGATGCCACTTGCCGTATATCGCCGTGGCGTAGCCGCGTTCCTTCAAGAGCTCGGCAATGGTGACCTCGTTGGAGTTGAGTCCGATCTTCGACTGCGGTCCTAGCGCGCCCTTGATGCCGACGCGATTCGGATAGCAACCGGTCATCAACGCTGCGCGTGAAGCGGAGCACACCGGCTGGGCGACGTAGAAATCCGTGAATATCACACCCTGGCGCGCGAGGCGATCGAGATTCGGCGTTGCGTAGCCTTTCGCGCCGAACGCACCGATGTCGGCATACGCCATGTCGTCGCAGAAGATCAGGACGACGTTCGGCAGTGGGTTCGGTGCCGATTCGGCGGCGCGGATCAGAAGTGCCAGCAGGATCAACAACCGCAGCGTGAGGTTCATGGCTGTGTCTCGTCGCACATTCTTCGCGACGGCGGCAAGCCAAACGATTGCGGGCGTCAGCCGTGCTTGGGCGTGCGGGTGCGAAGCCAGGCCACGCGCCGGAGCGCCGCGCGGGCGATTGCTTTCTCTTTCGGGCCGAGCGTCGTGACTTGCGAGTAATCGAGGTAGGCGCGCATCAACATGCCGCGCGTGGCGCGGGCGTTCAGCGTGGAGTAAGCCATCGCGCCAAGATCCTTCAGCAGCCAGCGGCGGTGGAGCAGGGCGGGGCTCATCGCACGCTGCAAGTCGATGAGGAACAATTCCGGTTTGCCCGCGAGGGGCGCGACGAGGATGTGGCCGATGTAGAAATCCTTGTGCACCAGTCCGGCTTCGTGGAACTGACGGGCCAGGGTGGCCACGCGCCGGAGAAATTCGCGACGCTCCTTCGTGGGCAATTGCGCCATCCACGTGTGACCTTCCACTGCGCCCGGGATCTCGGCGGTCATCAGGAAGCTGCGGCGCACGAGCCCGCCGACGTGTTCCTGACCGATGGCGATCGGAGCGGCGGTGCGGATGCCGATCGCGCTCACGCGATGTAGGGCCTGCCATTCTTGGTCTGCTTCGTCGCCGGTGCCGGGCCAACGCAGCCAGCGCAGGAGTTTCGCGAAGCCGGAAAGGTAGTTTGCTTCGTAGCGTTTGAGGAAAACGGCCTGAGTGCCGCCGTTGGGAGACTGGAGTTCCAATCGCACGGTGCGGCGTCCGGGGAAATCACGCGCCACACGGCCGCCGGTGAGGGACATGATGGCTTCGAACGAATCGAGCCCGTTCGCGCGCAGCAAGGGAACGAAGTCTTGTGCGACCTGAATCCGCCCGTGATCGAAAAGCTCAGCGGCCATTCCAATCCTCCGGCCAACGTTCGCGGCGGTAGCGGGTGACGTCGCGGGCGAGGGTGAGTGTTTCCGCGTCAATCGATTTCTTGCCGAGGTAGGTTTTGGCGAAGTCGAGTCGCTCGGAGCGAGTGCAGTGTTGCGAGCCGCATTTGTCGAGGCCAGCCAAATCTTTCAGCAGGCGACGTCGTCGCCATGGCGACCAGCGATCGAACTGGCCGCGCGGGCAATCGATCCACCAAACCAATGGCGGACGGTTCTTCTCGAGGCTGACGAGAATGTTCCGCCAGTAGAGATCGTTGTGGAAAAATCCCGCCTGATGAATGGCTCGGGTCATTTCTGCGAGCTGCCGGAGCACGGCGCGGCGGGACCGGGAGTTCGCTGCACCGGAACTGGCCGGGCAACGCTCGCTCATGAACTCGATCAAACCGACGGCGTCCGGGATGGCGCGGGTGATGATGAACGCGCTGCGGAGGCGGCCCATCTTGTCGCGTTGTTCCCCGCAGGCGATGCGTTCAGCGCAGCGAACGCCCAGGCTGGTGAACGTTTCGTAGTTGTCGTACTCGCGCCGCGCCTTGGAGGGACGACCGAGAAATCTGAGCGACGGCGGCTGATGGAAGTATTGCTTGTAGAAGATCGAGACGGGCGGTCCGCCGGGCCGGGTGAGCGTGCGGGGTTGAACGAAGACACCGGATTTCCGGGGCGGCTGATCGGGTCCAAAAGCCGCGGCGATGGAGTTGAAGGATTTCAACCCCAGCGCGGTCAACGTGAATTCGTATGGCCCGGCGATGAGCAGCATCTGCGGAGGATGTAGCGGACTCCGGGCGGGGCGGAAAGCAAACTTCGCAGTCGGACGGTTTGAATTACGGCGCCGGAGCCTTGGACCGGCCGATGACTCGGCTGAGCTGGCGGTCGCGCATCGGGTCGGCGAGCGCGAGGGTGCGCCGCAGGAGAGCCTTGTCTGGCGCGTCGAGGCGGCGATGGCCACGGTAGAGGAGGAAGAATCGCAACCGCTCGGTGCGGCTGAAAAAGTGGGGCGCGGCCGAGTCCAATGCCGCGAGATCGTAGGCGCGAGCAGGAGCGTCTTTACCAAGCATTTCCAGTCGACCCTTGTGGGCATCGATCAGGTAGAAGTGATCGAGGGCGCCGTGGGAGAGGAGAATGTTTCGCCAGAAATAATCGTGATGAACAAAATGCTGCTCGTGCAGCCGACGCGTGTAGGCGGCGAGGTTTTCGATCAACATCCGGCGAGTTTGGCGTCGGGTGTCCCCGGTCAGCGCCATCAGCTCCCCTCGGATGTACTCGTGCAACGGCTTTGGCGCAGGAACGCCATCGCTGATCAAATAGGAGCGAACGAGCCAGCCGGCTTTGCGTTCCTCCCCGTAGGCGATTGGTTCCGGGGCATCGAGGCCCATGGTCCGCAGCAGGGCGAGGTTTTCGTATTCGCGCCGGGCCTTTGGGCAACCGAAAAACGTGCCGCGAAACATGCCGCTCCAGAGCTGCTTGGGCCGGCTGATCCAGTATTTCTTGATGAAGACGATGGGGGCGGTGGTTCCGGAGCCGAGCACCACCCGGCGGACTTCGGTGCTGCCGCTGCGGGTGATGATGTCGCCGGCGGCGTAGCGATAGATGCCATCGACGTCGGCCAGTTGATGAGCCTTCAGCAAGGCTTCAAAGGCAGGAGCGATGACGTTGGTTTGCCGGCGGAACATCGGCCGGAAGCTAGGGTTTTGCGCCACGCACTGTCCACCGGATTTCAATTCCGTTGTGTTCGGCGTGACGGCTGACTTATGCTCCGTTCCCTCATGAGCAGCGGTTCACATGACATCAAGAGCTACAGCCGGCGTTTGCAAAACAGCCAGCGCGCCGAGCTCTACGCGAAGCGATTCGAGAGCGGTTCCCGCAAGCGCATCGATAAACGCGAGCAGCGCGCGGTGCGAAAGATTTTCGCGGAGCTGAAGGATTGTCACAGCGTGCTCGATGTGCCGTCTGGCGCCGGCCGGTTCGTCCAGACGCTCAGTCAGGGTGGACGACGTGTCTTGGAAGCGGACGTCGCTTTCGAGATTCTCGAATACGCCCAGGACCGCGCAGATCGTCTGAAGATTGACGCGCAAACCATGCAGGGCGACGCCGCACGCCTGCCGTTGGTGGATGGCGCGGTGGACTGCGTGTTCAGCAATCGTTTGCTGCATCACATCCATGCGTCAACAGAGCGCCGGGCGTTGCTGCGGGAGTTTCACCGTGTGTCACGCCGTTACGCCGTGGTTTCGTTCTTTAATTACAAGGGGCTGGCGCGGATTCGGGGTTTGCTGAAACGCCTCAAGGGCCGCGTGCCGCCCTACGCGAATCAACCGACTCAGGAAGAGTTCAGTGTCGAGGTGACCGAATGTGGGTTCCGGGTGAAGGAGATTGTTGCCACGGGAATGCCGTGGGTTTCCCAGAAGTATTTCGTGCTGGAGAAAGCCTGAACGTCTGGTGCCACTTGTTCGTTGCGAAACACGGTGCTACCTTCCGCGCCAGTAAAATGGCCGTTGTACTCCAACCTGTGTTTCGCCGATGCAATCCCCGTTCAACTATTCCCCGCTAAAGCCCAAGGGTTACTCCGCCAAGAACATCATCAAACCGGTCGTCTTCATCTGCCAGGCGCCCGAGGCCCAGGAGGTCTTCGTCACGGGAGATTTCAATGACTGGGATCCTGTCTCTCATCCGCTGAAGAAAATGCCGGACGGCGCTTGGCGGGGTGAGGTCCAGCTCAACCACGGTCATCATCACTACCTGTTTGTCGTGGACTGTAAACCGATGCTGGACCCGCGCGCTCAGGGCATCGCGCGGAATGAGAAGAACGAGAAGGTCTCGTTGATTGCGGTGAGCTGAAGTTGTTGGACGGAGGGTGTCTGTTCGAACTACGGGGCGTTTCAGCCGCCCGGCCTCAAGGCGCCTTCACGGCTTGCGGACGGCGGGAGGTCCATTTTCGCAACGTGTCGTAGAGTTCCGCTGGCGTGACGGGTTTGCTGATCAGATCGTCCATTCCGTTGGCAAGGCAATGCCGCCGGTCTTCTTCCAGCATGCTGGCGGTCAGGGCGATGATCGGGAGGCGCGCGGGTGCGGCATCGGGTTTCACTCCACGCAACGCGGCTTCCCATCCACGGATTTCCACGGTGGCCTCGTGCCCATCCAGCTCGGGCATCTGGCAATCCATCAAGACCACGGCGTAGTCGCGCTCACAGGCGAGAGTCACGGCTTCGCGTCCGTCGCGGGCGAGGTCGACCACGCAGCCCGCCTTGTTGAGCAGTTTGGTCACGAGCACCTGGTTGGTCCGGTTGTCTTCCGCCACGAGGACTCGGAGGCCTCGAAGACTGTCCGCGGGTGAATCTCCCTGTTCCGCGGGATGCAATTCCACCGGCGCTCCGTGGGAGCGGGAGGGATGCGAGTTCACTTCCTCGCAGGGCAGGGTGAACCAGAACTTGGAGCCCTTGCCTTCCTCGCTTTCGAATCCGATCTCGCCGCCCATCAGTTCCACGAGTCGCTTGCTGATTGCGAGGCCGAGACCAGTCCCGCCGAACCGCCGTGAGTGCGAGGAATCGGCCTGAACAAATTTTTGAAAGAGCTGGTCCTGCTTGTTTCTAGGGATGCCGATTCCCGTGTCGGTCAGCGTGACTCGCAATCGACCGGCGATCGACCGCTGGTTTGCGGTGGCAGGAGGGTTGGAGGACGCGTGAGCGGGTTCATGCTCGATCCCGATCCAGATGCCTCCGGCCTGGGTGAACTTGAGACTGTTACCGGCGAGGTTGATCAGGATTTGGCGGGCGCGAGCCGGATCACCGAAAACAAACGGCAACGGCTGTAAAGGGAGCTGAAGTTTGAGCTGGAGGTTCTTGACCCGGGCCTGCGCGGAGAGCAGACGAGAAACTTCACGGGTAACATCCGCGAGATCGAACCAGCTGTTCTCGAGTTCGAGCCGTCCGGCTTCCACCTTCGAGAAGTCGAGAATGTCGTTGATGATCGCCAGCAGCGCGTCCGTTGAGCCCTTGATGGTGTTGGCGTAGTCCCGTTGTTCCTCGGTTAATCCGGAGTCTAGCAGCAGGCTGCTGAATCCGAGAATGCCGTTCATCGGCGTCCGGATCTCGTGGCTCATGGTGGCGAGAAAGTCGCTCTTGGCGCGACTGGCTTCCTCCGCCTGATCCTTGGCCTTGACGAGGTCAGCCTCGGTTTGTTTGCGCGCCGAGATGTCCCGCAAGAACGCGCTGAACGTCAGCGAACCGCCGCAATCGATCGGTGTCACGCTCAGTTCGATCGAGATCTCCTGGCCGTCCTTGCGCAGGGCGGGGACCTCAATGCGCCGGTTGAGCATGGTGGAGGAACGCGTCGTGAGGAAACGACTTAAACCTTTCTCGTGAGACTCGCGAAGTCTCTCGGGGACGATGACCTCGCCCAACTTCCGACCGCGCACCTCTTCCAGGTTCCAACCAAACGTGGCCTCAGCCTGGCGGTTCCATCCAGTGATGTAGCCGTGATCGTCCATTGCGATCACCGCGTCCAGTGCCGTGTCGACGATCAGCCGCGTGCGTTCCTCGCTCTTCCGGACGGCGTCAGCCGCCGCCTGGGCTTGCCGCGCGGCCAGGTCGAGTGCTGCGCTGTTGTGCTCGATGGTGACGATCTGGTGTTTCAACGTGGTGGCAATACCCCGGGCGAGAAGGAGGAGGAGCGAGCCACACACCACGCCCGCCAGGAGGAGGCGACGGCTTGTTTCCTTCATGGTGGTGCTGGCTTGTTCCGAGATGGAGTGTTGATACTGGCTGAAGGTGATTTGTGACTCCGTGGCGATGCCGCGGATTTCATCAATGCGACGGGTCGAAGATTCACGGAGCAATCCTCGCTGTTTCTCCAGTTCCACGCGGGCCCAGCAGAGGGCGTAGAGGGAGCCTTCGCCGCCATTGTTTGCGGTGACGCGACTGTCCGTGGCGGGAGACGAGCCCATAATCCTTTTCTCCAGCGAGCGCTGGAGATCGCCAATGTTGGTCGCCAGAATGGCATCTTGGGTCGCGAGCCAATTGATGCCGCGCGTCAGGCGATGCAGCGAGCCGGGCAAAAGATCGTCGCGAAATGTCGGAAGCTGATCGCTCTGTTGAGTCCCCAGCAATCGTTCCGTCAACAGCTCCAGCGTGGCCAGCTCGTGCTGCACTTCATCGATGACTTCGCGGAACGCCTGATCCGTTGCGATCTCCTTGGCCAGCCGGGTTGTCTCGGCACCCGTCGTGATGGTCCGCAGTTCGCGCAAACGTCGGGCTTTGGGCAGACGCATTCGGCCTTCCGAGGAAGTCACCACCGCCCCGGCGCCGCGGATCAGCGTGTCACTTTGAGTCTTCACACCCGCCAGCGCCGCCACGGTCTGGGCATATGTCTCGTTCCACGTGCCGCATTCCTCGGTGAAACTGGTCAACGAGAGGAGGGATGCTTCGAGGGAGGCTATGTTGTTGCTGATGGCTGAGAACTCGGGTGCCTTTTGCGCGAGCTGCAAACGTTGAATCAAGGATTCTCCCGACTCTGCCATCGAGTCGTTTCGTGCTGGCGTCCGTCCGGCCAGCCATTCCAGTTGCTGGTACTGGACCTGTGAAAGGTGCAGCTCCAGGCTCACGGCCAGCTTGTGCATGGTGTCCTGCTTGACGGCCAGCTCCTCGCTCGTTCGCCGCACGCGATTTCCCGCGAGCGTCATCAACAGCAGCACCAGCCCCGTGGCCCCGACCGCGAGGAACGCGAGCGTCCACACCTGCCGGACGGCAGGAGGCCGCGAGGTCACGCGTTGCAGGAACTCACTCACTCCGGGTCAGCTGGTTTGAGAACTCCTCCCATTTGAATGGAACGAAGTTCCCCGCGCGGAGGACGGTCGGCCACACGCGATGGCACGCCTGATGTTCCTCCCTCGTCAGTCTCAAAGGCACGCCCAGTCCGATGTTGAACGTGCCGAGGCTTTCGAGGGATTCGAGGACGGAGCGCCGGGTTGGCGTTCCGGGAATAGTTGCAAGAGCGCGGCAAAAGATGCGCGTGGCCACGTAACCTTCCAGGGATCCAAACGAAGGCGCGGCATTCGAGTCATGCGCGCGGATGGCCACCTGGTATTCGCGGACAATCGGAAGGTCCGATTCGAAGTGTGGGACAACCTGGGTCACGATCACTCCTTCACCGGCGGCACCAAGCGATCGCGCAAGAGAGGTTGGTCCGACGAACGAGACATTCAGGAAGAGTGCGTCCAGTTTGTATTCGCGGGCCAGGCGGATGAACGCCGCGCATGGCGCATACGCTCCCACCATGATCACGGCTTTGGGTGGAGGTTCATGCTCGATCAGATTGGCGAGTGCCTTCTCCACGGCGACGGTGTTGCGCTCGTAGCGGACGTGGGCGATTTCGAGATCGTTGGTCAAGCCGTGACGATGCAGCGCCTGAACGCCGCCGCTGAAACCGGCGTCACCGTAAGCATCGCGTTGAGTGAAGAACGCGATCTCATCCGGCTTCAATCCCAGGTGCTGAATCAATCCGTCCACCATCGCCGCGGTCTCCTCGGCGTAGCTGGCGCGGAAGTTGATCACATACCGGTCGGGCGGATTCTTGCGCAGGACACCGGCTCCGGTGAATGCGCCGTAGAACGGAGTCTCACTCTCGATGGCGATCGGCATGGAGGCGACCGCCGTGGGCGTGCCTACGTTGCCAATGATGGCCACGACTTCGTGCAGGTCGATCAACTTGCGCATGTTGGGCACCGCGCGTGCCGGTTCATAGCCGTCGTCCAGCGCGATCAACTCCAGCGTCTTACCCTGGATGCCGCCCTGGCGATTGACCTCGGAAAGCGCGGCCTCGACACCCGAACGCATGTCGCGGCCCAAATCCTGGGCGGGACCGGTGAGGGCCGTGGACATTCCGAGAAGGATCTTCTCCGGCTTGGGGGCGTCACTGCTGATGGCTGTCAGGCTGGCCAGAATGAGAAACGTGAACAGGTGCACGAGAGTCCGTCGGAGCATTCGCCGCCAACAGGCGCCTCGCGGTCTTTCTCTTCTACTCGATCTGCCGAATCGGAACTCGTCGTTCATGCGTAAGTCATGACGCCATCATCGTTCGATGATGTGGTCGAATGTTCCGATCCTTCCGCCATCCGCCGCTGGGCGTGGCATCTACCGGGGGCTTTTGCGCCAGATTGCGCAATCGCTATCCTCCTCCTCATCGACGGAGCATGCTACTCCTTGAGCTATTCTCGCGTGGTCTCCGGCTGTGTTGTTCACAACTTCCGGCAATTCCCTCTTGAAATCTTCGAACAGATCGACATGCGACAAGCTGAAGAAAATTCCTTTCTCATTGACCGCCTGTCTCGTTCTGTGACGAGATAGTAAACCACTATCTTTAAATGCAATTAGATCATGCCTAAACTCGCGAGCAAAAATGGACGTTCGGCGCGACTGGCCAGCGGGACCACGAAATACGATGCGCACCACACCGTCTTGTCGAAGACGTATGGCGCGCTCGCGGATCTCCGCCGCGAGCTTTCAGACTCCAAATCCAAGGTCGCTGAGCGCGAGGAGATTTTGCGCATCTTCGCCACCTGCGCCGATTCCCAGCGCGCCTGGTTGCTGCTGGAGGATTACTTCGAGAAGCTGGCTCTCTCCCGCAAGGATTTCGGCGGCCAGGACTGGTGGCCGCGCTTGATGGCGGTCTCCGGCAAGGCCCGCTTGGAAGAAGTCGCCATTCTGTTTCTTCGCGCCGCTCGACCGCTTCCCACCGAGCTCGTTCCTCACGCAAACATCGCCCGCTTCGCCGAACTGGAGCTGGCTGAACAGGAACAGAAAAAGCTCGATGAGCTGGAGAACTGGCTGTTCCCGCCTGCGCCCGCGCATCTCGATGGCCCCCGTGCTTCGCTGCGCATCCTTTGCTCCGTTCAGCCCGCGACGGATCATCCCGCGCTTCACGCGCTGAAAGTCCGGCTCAACCTCTTCCGTCCGCGCACGGGAGAAAAGATCCGGCCGGTTTCCGAAATCGTGGAGCTGACCACGCGCGCCACGCACGAACAGGAACTGTTCTCCGCGCCGGACTGGGAAATCGTGCAATGGCTCTCGGACACCTATGGCGAAGATCCTGACGAGAGCGATTCGCTGGTGTTGTCCGGCCTCGACCTGCTGCAGTGGCTTTCCCGCTGGGGACTGACCAGCAAGCTGGAGTTCGAAGGCAAACATCTCCAGTTCCACGGCCAGATCATTTCGCTCACGCCACATCTTGAAAACGGTGACAAGGAACTCTCCTTCACTCATCACGTCACGCTGCCGGATGGCGCGACGCGGCCGCTGACGGAAACGAAGTTCTTCGCCGGGCGCCCCGCGCTGGCGCTGATCGATCAGACGTTCTATCTCCTCCGCAACGTCCCTCCACCGTCGCTGCTCGAGTACTGGGCGGAAACGCCGAGCGTTCCCGTCAACAAGCTCAGCCGCCGTCTGCGCACGCAATTGCGCCGCGTCTACGCGAACAACGGCGTGGACTGGAGCGCGCTTTGCACCACGCACCAGGCGGTGCCGCAGTTTGTCTTCGAGCTGAACGAAGACACCGTCCGCCTCCGACTGCTCGCCACCAGCGAACGCGATCAGAGCGTCTGGCACTGGACGGGGCAGGAATGGATGTTGGACCAGGCGGCGGGTCCAAAATCTGACAAGCCGGAAGTGCTCGAAGATCCGCGTCTCGATGCCGCTGTCTCCTGGCTGCGTCGCCTCGACTGGTTCACTCCCGAACCCGGAGTCTGGGTCGGCGATGCGAATGAGAGCTTCCTCACCACGCTCGCCCGCGCCTGGCCCGACAAGCCGGAGAAGGCTGAGTATCTCGGCAACCCCGCGTTCCATCGTCTCTTCCTCTCGCCGCGTCAGCTCAAGCCGATGCTTGTCGTCAAAGGCAGCGGCATCGACTGGTTCAGCGTCTCCACCGAGTGGGAACAGGAAGGCATGAAGCTGACGCCGGCCGATCTCCAGCGCCTTGCCGCCGCGACCAGCCGCTTCGTCAAGCTGCCGGACGCCGGATGGGTGGAGCTCAATACCGACGCCGTCCAGCACGCGCACGAAACGATGGCGGATCTCGGAGTGGACGAACTTTCGGCCACGCCGCTGAAGATCGGTCTCGAACAGGCCGCGCATCTCGATGATGCGGGCATCAAGCGCTTCGCGGACAGCCCGGAGGCGAAGGTGCTCAAGCAGAAGCTGTCGAACTTCGAAGGCATTCCCGATGTCACGCTGCCGAATTCGATTCAAGCCGAGCTGCGTCCGTATCAGAAGGAAGGCTTCGATTTCCTCTGTCACCTCACCAACATGAAGCTCGGCGGCATTCTCGCCGACGACATGGGTCTCGGCAAAACGCTGCAGACCCTTTCCTGGATCGCGTGGCTCCAGCAACGCAACAGCAAGAACGCCAAGCCGGTGCTTGTCATCTGCCCCGCGTCCGTGCTTCACAACTGGCGGCGTGAAGCCGAGCGCTTCACCCCTCACTTGAAGGTTCTCGTGCTCCAGAGCGGTGCCGCGCGGCACAACCTCCGCAAACAGATTCCGCAGCACGACATCATCGTCACCAACTACGCGCTGCTCCGTCGCGATTTGGAGGATCTGCAGAAGTTCCCGTTCAGCGCCGTGATTTTGGACGAAGCCCAGTTCATCAAGAACCCGACGGCGCAAGTCACGCAGTCCGTGAAACAGCTCAAGTCCGATCAGCGTCTCGCGCTCACCGGCACGCCGCTCGAGAACCGGCTTATGGATCTCTGGAGCATCACCGACTTCATCCAGCCCGGCTACCTCGGCACGCAGGAGCACTTCACGCTGACCTACGAACCCAAGGCCGAAGGTGCCGACGGTGTCGATGCCCAGCGCATCGCGCGTCGCCGGCTCTCCGCGAAGCTCCGTCCGCTTATGCTCCGCCGCGTCAAGCATCAGGTCGCGAAGGATCTGCCGGATCGCATCGAGGTCCGCCGCGATTGCGACCTCGGCGAAGCCCAGCGCAAGCTGTATCTCGCCGAACTTCGTCGCAGCCGCGATCAAGTCATGCAGGCCGTCGTCGAGAAGGGTCTTGCGAAGTCAAAGATTCACGTCCTCGCCGCGCTCACGCGACTCCGCCAGATCTGCTGCCATCCGCAGCTGGTCGGCAGTGACTCCATCTCCGGCAAGACCGACACGCTGTTCGAACTGCTCGAGCCGCTGCTGCAGGACGGCCAGAAGGTTCTCATCTTCTCGCAGTTCGTGCAGATGCTTCGCATTCTCGAAACCGAGTGCAAGGTGCGGAATATTTCCACCCACGTCCTCACGGGCGAAACGAAGGAACGCCAGACGGTGGTGCAGAACTTCCAGGACGATGGCAACGCCGCGGTGTTCCTGCTCAGCCTCCGTGCCGCCGGCACCGGCTTGAACCTCACCAACGCCAGCTACGTGGTGCTCTACGATCCGTGGTGGAATCCGGCCGTCGAAGCGCAGGCCATCGACCGCTCGCATCGCATTGGCCAGACCCGCACGGTCAACGCCTACCGGCTCATCGCGCCGGGAACGGTCGAGGAAAAGATCTGGGAACTGCAACAGCGCAAGGCGCAGGCCATCGCTGACGTGTTGGGCGAAGAAGGTTTCGCGAAGAGTCTTTCGCAGAACGATCTCGAGTATCTCTTCTCCGAAGACTGATCCCGAACGGCGTCTCACTCACGCGTCACGCATCACGTCGCACCCATGTCCAAACCAGCGCTCGGCCGCGGACTCGGCTCTCTCCTGTCGTCGCTACACGTCGATTCAACAGCTCCTGCGCCATCGACCACCCGCGTCACGCCTGGTGTCGCCACGCTGATCTCCGGCAACCAACGTACCGCCGGCGTCTCGCCGATAGAGGATGCGTCCGTTCGGCAAGCAGCTAAACTCGATGTCCGCATCGTGGCTCGGACGACGCGCTTGCGTTGGATGTTGGTCGCCGCGGATGTCGCACTTTGCGGGATGGCGACGATCCTTCTGCTTCGATCGCCGAAATTGAGGCCGGAAGATATCGCGCTTTGCGTCGCCGCCGTCTTGCTCGGCGCGTGGCTGGGGTGCAGTGCCTGGATGCTGGGTCGCGACCCGCAGAATTGATCCGTTATTTCGAAGGCACCGCATTCACCTCGTTCATCGCGGATTCGATCAACTGCGCCGCTGCGGGAACCATACGCCGCAACGCTTCCATTCGCTGATGCAGTGTGGCGACGAGAGATTCGGCATTGAACTCGAGGAGCCTTCGATACCAGTTGATGAATTCCTGATTTACGGACGCGGCTTGAGCCTGATTGATCGGAGCACCGGAACGGCCGGCCAGCACCGCGCAGAGAACCAGCGCCGCCTGGACTGATGGAGTCAGCTCCACTCGTTGCCAGAGGGCAGACGCACCTTCCGCATCGCCGCTGAACATCAACGCGGTCGCACGCTGGCTGATGATGGTTACCTGATCGGGATGCTGTTTGAGCGCTTCGGTCGTCCAGTCTCCGGCGAATTCCAGATAGTCAGGCCGACTCAGGGCCACCTGGCCGCCGAACTGCCAGACGCGCAGATCTCCGGGTTCTTCCATCGCCAGTTGATGCAGCCATTTGAGCGCATCGACCTCATGTCCGCCTTCGACGAGGAATCGCGCGTAGTCGAATCGAACCATGCGCGCGCCTGAATCTTCCTTCAATGCTGCCTCGAAGGCGCGGTTGGCGGGCTCCCGCTGCTTCATCGCCGAGAGACACAAGGCGAGACAATGGTTCGGTCCGCCTTTGAGAATGTTCCGATTGACCGGGGCATAGGATGGCTTGCCACGCTTGGCGAGGCATTCGCGCATCTGTGCCGCACCTTCGGCGAACTGCTTCTGTTCGATGAACGCCAGCCCCAGCAGCCAGTGCATCGACGCCGTCAGCCCGCCGAGTTTCGCGAGTGGTGACTGAAGCACGCGCACGACCTCCGCCGAGCGCTTGCCGGAAACCAAATGGCTGGCGTACTGCGTGAGCACGCTTTCGCGAAGCTCCGGGGTCACTTGTTCCTTGGGCAGCGCTGACATTGCGGCGAAAGCTGCGGCGTATTGCTCAAGGCCCTCGGCGAGCCGTCCATCGCGCACCAGTTCGAGGCCGAGATTCATCAGCAGGTTCGGTTCGTCGGGAAGTTCCTCCACGGCGAGCTGCAACAGGCGCAGATTGCGGGCGACCTTGTCGCGGCTCTGCACCATTTCCTGAGTGTAGCCGTGATGCAGCAACGTCGCGTCACCAAACTTGTTTTCCAGGCCCCACTCCTGCCGACGCACTTCCACGCTGGAAAAAATCTGCTCGTGAATGCGACCGACGTAGAAGAGTCCCGGCGCGTTGCGGAAGAGCCGCGGCACCTGACTCACGCCTTCGTCCTCGCGACCCTTGTCGATCAAAGGCATTCGCCACGCGATGGCTGAAGGATCACTCATCATCTGGCGGAGCTTTTCCTTCTGGTCAGGCATCAATTCTTCATCCGCGTCGAGCATCAGCACCCAGTCGCCGGTGACTTTCTCCAGCGCGGCATTACGCGCCGCGCTGAAATCATCGCACCAGTCGAAGGACCCAATCTCGGCTCCGAATCGCTCGGCAATAGTCTTGGTCCAGTCGGTCGATCCGGTGTCCATCACCACGATCTGCGTCGCGATGTCGCGCACGGATTCCAGGCACTGGCCGATGAAACGTTCCTCGTTCTTCGTGATGAGGAACACCGACAGACGCGGTTTTGAGAAGCCGTCCGTAATCGCGCGGGGCAACGCGGGGAGTTCGAGCCGGGTCATCGCAGACTTCGGATGCTTGGCCTTCGCGAACTGACGGGCGGGCTTCCACTTCGGCGCGAGACGGCAGGCGCGGTCACCGAGCGCCTTCGCCTGTTGCGAGTCGCCGGCCGCGAGGGCAATCTCCGCGAGCAGCAGAAACCCCTCGGGATGATACGGACGCGCCTTCAACGCAGTGACGGTGGCGTTCCAAGCAGGCAACAGTTTGCCTGCGCGAAACAGTTCCCGGGCTTCGCCGAGATGCCCGAGTTTTCCACAGGCCGGCAGTGCAATCGCCTTCGCCTTGCGCGGTCCGACGGGTGTAATGGGTCCACGTGGACGCTCGTTCAGCAGTTGCAGTCGCGCTGCAGCGATCCGCGCTGCGCGATCCCAAGTCCATTCGCGGCGTACGTGCTCGCTGGCGCTGGCGCCGAGCTTCCGGGCCTCGTCACGATGAGCTGCGATCCACTTAAATCGTTCCACCAGCGCGGTGTGATTCGGCTCCAGCATCCAGCCGGGCTTCACCAGCTCCATGTCGCTGACCTTGCTTCCGAAGATCTTCCGGATCGACGGAACGCGATACGCGAATTCGTCTGTCGCGAAATCATCGGTGGAACCGCCCGCGGTGACGACGACTGGCAATCCACACGCCATCGCTTCCAGAACGGGCAGACCGAAGCCTTCGCCGCGATACGGATGCACGAGGCAATCGCAGGCGGTGTAAAGTCCCGGTAACGCCTCGGGCGGAAGCTCCTCGTTGAGATAAAGGATCTCCGGTGCGTTCGGCCGGGCTTGCGCCGCCTTCACCTGCGCCTCGAAGGTCTGGCCCGCGTAAACGCTCTGTCCGCCGAAATCCTTGATCACGAGACAGACGTCGTTCTGGGCCGTGAAGCTTTCGAGATACGCCTTGAGCAAGACATCCGGGCCTTTGCGGAGGATCGTTCCGCCGACGAAGAGGAACTTGAACGACTTCTTCGTGGCGAGCGCCATCGGTTTCGCGTCGGGACGGAAGGTGTTGGGATCGATCCCGTTCGGCACCACGTGAACCTTGCGGGCTTCGACGCCAGAATCGACATACACACGGCGAACGTAGTCGCTCGGGACCCAAACCTCGTCGACGCGGGAGAGGTTCTGAACCCATTCTTTCGGAAGCGAACCGAACTCCCACGGTTGAATGAGCACCCACGCGCTGTGGGCCGGACGTTCCCAATTCGGTGGCCACGCGTGACGAACGGTGACTTGTGCCGGCTTCGGCGGTTGAGCCCGCAGGGTCCGCGCGCAGTCGATAATCGACTTCATACCGGCGAGCGGCTTCGGGACCGCGTTTTTGCCGAGGCGTGTGAGTTGGATTTGAGAATGTTCATTCAACGCCGCCGTCAGCTCGCGATTGACGTGCGACAGGCTACCGAGATCGAGGAACGATCCGTCCCAGCTCACGCCCACGGTCGTGAGCAACAGGCTCTTCTCGGACTTCTGAAGTCGCGGCTTCTTCGGGACGCGGAGGCGATGCTGTTCATCGAACTGTCCCTTCCACCGTGCAAAGAAGATCTTCAGGTTCTCCGAGACGTGATTGAAGCGTCCCTGGGTTTTGCCTTCGTGATGAATGACGACGGCATGCGGTTCATAGACGACCTTGTGACCAGCTCCTCGCACACGCAGGCAGAGGTCCACGTCCTCGACGCCGTTGCGGAAGACCTCGTCAAAACCTCCGAGGTCCACGAACAGCTTCTTCTGCATCAGGAAACAGGCGCCGGTGACCATGTCGAACTCGCGACGCTGATTCACTTCGGGTGCATTCGCTGGCGCGTGGCGGAAGCGGTGATCCGGGACGCCGTTGATGAACTCAATGCCGGCGTGTTGAATCGATCCGTCCGGGTAGAGGAGCTTGCATCCAACGACGCCCGCTTCCGTTTCGCGTGCGGCGTTCAGCATCGCCTCCAGCCAGCCGGGCTGGGTTTGCGTGTCATTGTTCAAGAACAGCACGAACGCACCGCGCGCTTCGAGCGCACCCTGGTTGCAGCCGCTGGCGAATCCAAGATTCTGCGGATTGAGCACGGCGCGCAGGCGGCCTGCGTTTTGTTCGGCTTCGAAGAACGGCACCGAACCGTCGGTCGATCCGTTGTCCACGATGATGATCTCAGCAAGTGCGGTGGGCGTGGTTTGATAAAGCGCGGCCAGACATTGCCTGGTCAGGGCGAGGTTGTTGAACGTCGGGATGACAATCGAGACGCGGGAGGTTCTTCCGTTCCGCGATGGAGCGAACGAATCAGTCGTGGCCGGAGTTTGAGACTGTCCGGCGGCTGCCGTGTAAGCGGCTTTCCATAGTCGCGCCTTTGCCGCGAGGGAATGATCCTGCATCACTGACTCACGAGCGCGGGCGGCGATGTCACGTCGCTTGGAATCGTTGGTCACCAATTCATCGATGGCGTTGAACCATTCGTCCGCCGAGCTGCCGGCCAGCATTCCGGTTTCGCCGTGCCGGACGGTTCCGCGATAGGCAGGGATGTCGGAGTAAACGCCGGCGATTCCCGCAGCGGAGTATTCGATCCACTTGATGTTGCTCTTGCAGCGGTTGAATGGATTGTCAGCCAGCGGCGCTAGCGCAATGTCGATCGCCTCCGCTTGGAGGGTTTCGACATACTTGCCGTAGCCGTGTTGGAACTCGACCAGCCTGCTGTCGGGCAGTTTCAGAAGTTTCTCCGTCGCGCAGCCGAGGAAGACAAAGCCAACGCGACCCGCGTGCTTGTTGGCGATTCGTTTTAGTGCGGTTTCCACCATTTCCAGATCGCGACCGTGGGTGGTCGTGCCGGCGTAGCCGATAATGACCTTGCCGTCGGCGCGAGGCGGACGCGGTGTCCACTGCTGTTCGTTCGCGAGGTTCGGCAGGACGACGACGTTCGAGTGCAGCTCCAGCATGCGCTGTCGCAGTTCCTCCGTGGACACGGTCACGAGCCGCGCCTGCTTGATCACCTGCTGGATGAAGGGAATGCGAGTCTTCGCGTAGCCGGCGTGAATGTTGTCCGCGGGCATGTCGAAGAACCAGTCGTCGAGTTCGTAGATGATGGGCTTGCCGGAGGCGAACACGCGGTTCAGCACGTCCTGATGCTCCGGTCCGGGGAACATCCGCTGGATGACCACAACATCGGCGTGCTTCACCACCGAATCGTCCACGACCGCGCCTTCCTTGGTGAGCTTGGCGCACCAGACCATCTGGCACGGCCGCGAGGTTCGGCTCAACGGGGCGATGATTCGCAGAACCGCACAGGCGGTGGCCGGGTGATCGAGCGAGAACACTGCGACGCGCAACGGTTGCTGCGATGCATCAACGCTCGCTGCTGCGGCGGGAGCGACAGGCGGTGAAGCTGGTCGGCCATTCCGTTCGGCCACGAACTTTGAAGTGACGAAGAGCGGTCGCTTTCCGTTGCGATATTCCTTCTCGTAACGGTCCCGCTTCCCGCTGAGCACCTGCTGGCGACGTTGCTCATCCTTGAACTGGCGGTAGTCGTGATCCACGACCTCCTCCAGGCCATCCTTCGCGTCCATTGTGTCATCGTTGATCACTGCAGCGCGGCCGTTGGGCAAGTGGAAGCCGATCTCCTCATCCTCCATGTAGGCGTTGAACCAGCCTTTGCTGAGAATCCGGATCCCGTAGTCGAAATCCTCCTCGCCGTAGAGCCCGTAGTCCTCGCACCAACAGCCGAGCGCGCGTTCGGTTCGCTTGGGAATCATGACGCACGCGCCGCCGAGGGTTCCACCTGGTTTAGGACGGATGATCTGTCCGTCAATTTTCGCAGTCGGATAGCTTCGCGCCTCGAAGCTGTAGGCCACCGCGCCAAGCTTGGGCACGGCCTCCAGCGTCTCCGCCATGCGACGCAGCCAGCCGGGCTTTTGAATGACGATGTCGTTGTCGAGCTTGAGGTAGAATTCTGCGGACGTTTCCTGTGACCAGGCCAGGTTGGATGCCTTCGCGACGCCGACGTTCTCGTCGAGCAACACGAGGTTCTTGATCACGCCGAGTTGCTTGAGCGCGGTGAGGTACTCACGCGTTCCGTCCGTGCTCGCGTTGTCCACCACCGTGAGTACGTAGGGGAAATCCGTGTGTTCCAGCAGCGCGGGAATCGCACGCTTCGTAAATTCGAGGCGGTTGAACGTCACCATGCCGATGTTCACGAACCGGCCGGGCTTCACGGCGTCCCGATAATAGAAGCCGCGCGGGAGATTCGCCCGCGGCGCCGGGAACTGGCTGCGATACTTCGCGCGCACCTGTGCGGTTTCCTGCTCGGTGCGGCTGGCGTTGCTGTTGCAGATGCCGGCGGCGTTGTGGAGATAAAGCCCGAGGAACTCCTGCACGTGCAGCATCGGATGCTTCGTTGCCACGCGACACCAGAAATCGTAGTCGCCGGCGGCGAAAAGTGATTCATCGAACCAGCCCAGCTCTTCGTGCAGCGAACGCCGCCACATCGGTTGCGGGCCCATGTGACAGCCGTCGAGCATGATGTCCGGCCCAAAGTCCGGCTTGATGCTGTAGCCCGTGCGGGTATGCGCGTGGAAATCTTCGTTCTCGGTGTTGGTGATGAAGAAGTCCGCGTAAACGATCGCTGCTGTCGGATTCGACTCCAGTTCGCCTGCGAGAATTTCCAGCGCGTCCGGACGCAATCGATCGTCCGTGTTCGCGTTCGTGATGTACTTGCCGCGCGCGGCGTGAATGCCACGATTCCATGCCTGATAGATGCGCTCGCGTTCCTCGGTGCGGATGTAGCGGATGTTCGGATGCTTCTCCATGAAGCGTTTCACGATCGCGCCTTCGTTCTCCTGAGAACCGCTGTCGACCACGATGATCTCGAGCCGTTCACTGAGCGTCTGCGCGACGAGATCGCGCAGCCGGCCTTCCATGAATCGCTCGTTGTTATAGGTGGAGACAATGGCCGAGACGAGAGGAGCGCTGAGCATTGCTCGGCTCGCGGTGGCCGCGGATTCATGCCGAGCAATGCTCGGCGCTCCGGGTTCTTCACGGACGTCTGGTTGTGATTGGCGACCGGCAAGGTCGATGTAGAACAACGGCCGCAGTTCGCCTTCCGAGTAGCCGAGGAATTTTCCCTTTACGCCGAAACTCTCGAACAGCCATTCGTAGTATTCGAGCGTATCGATCTTCGCGGAGGCGTGACCTTCGAAGAAGATGCCCTTGCGTGCCTTCGACAAGATGTAACGGAACAACTGCTCGCGCTGCGTGAGCTCCTTGGTGCGATAAACCGAGAAGAAGAACGCGTAGTCCACGGGCTCCGCCCACACAGCGTCGATTTGCCGGGCGAAGTCCGCGTCGTTGAAGTTGATGTTCGCGTAGCGGACGTTTTTGAAACCGGCGAGCCGCGCAATCTCCTGCGCTCCGGCGAACGTATCCGGCATTCCTTCGATGCCGATCACCTCGCGCGCTCCCGCTTGCACCGCCTTGAGGCACGCCTGCCCGGTGTTGCAGCCGAAATCCATCACAACGGCGTCACGCAGTGGCGGGAGCGACATGAGATCGAAACGCCGCAAGGTTCGCTCGCCGCGCAGGCCGAGCATCGGAATCGATTGATAACTCTCAAACCACTTCAGCGAGGCGAGACGGGCGCGCAAGGCCGCGAGAGTTTCGGGCTGGAGCAAAGCAGCGTACTCTTCTTCGTGCATCAGCAACAGCGCGTCGATGGAACGGCGATGAGCGAGCGCGCTGGCGGTGATGCGCCTCGCGCCGTCCATCATGTAGATGGCTTTCGGATCCACTTTGGCGCTCGGTGCGAGTTTTCCAAGCAACGCTCCGGTGACGTAGAGGGTGCGTCCTAGATCGGCGCCGGCGCGGAGTTGCCGGGCATACTGTTCAATGTCAGCGCGGCGCGTTTCTTCGCCGGTCGCGAACTTCAGTCCGACGTCATCGAGGCTCTTGGGCTGCGTTTCATCGAACGCAGCCCCGGACGCGGTGCGCAGTTCACAAAGAACCGGAAGGACCAGCGTCTGCGGCCAGAAATCGTTCTTCGCGGTCCATGACGTGTTCAGCTTCGACTTGAGGATGTGCGCGAGAATGGCGCTCGCGGCCTCGAGTCCGGTGCCGAAGTCCCGGATTTCGTAATTCTTCAGCGCCTGGTAAGCGGACTGCGTTGAGCCGATGACCTGGGTCGGCTTCACATTGATCACGCGTTCTGTCGAACCAGCCGGAGGTTGGAAGTATCGCTCCAACGAAATGTGTCTCTGCGCGGCGCGTTGTTCCGGTGGTGCGGATGCTTTCGGAGTGGGAGGAGTCGCCGGACGAACGGCTGCCGACTCCGGCGCGGAAGCCCGGATGGTTTGAGTTGGCTTTGCTCCGCGGCACGCGGCGAGATTCTCGCGGGCGAGCGCGTGATCGGGCTGCAACTTAAGGATTCGTTCAAACATCATCGTCGCTGCCGCGCGGTCACCGGTTTTGAAGAAGCAAACGCCGAGGCTTAGGAGCGATTCGATGTCGTTTTCGTTCTGTTGGAGCAGCTTAAAGTAGCCGTTGGCAGCATCCTTGAACCGGTTGTGCTGGAGGTTGAGGTCGGCGAGGAATCGGATGGCCGAAGGATCGGCCGGATTGCTGCGCAGGACTAGGCTGAGTGTTTCCTCAAAGGCCTCGACCTTGCCTTGCTTGTATTGCGCGGAGGCGAGTAGTACCCGGATGGTGTTGTCGTTCGGACGAAGTGTGATGGCGTGGCTGAGGGCGGTCTCCGCGGCCGGGGCGGCGTCAAGTTGAAGGGACAGATTCGCAAAGGCGAGTAGGAGATCGAGTTGATCGGGATCGAGATCGATGGCCCGTTCCAGCCAGGCGCGAGCGTCTTCAAACCGGTCTTGGTTGAAGAATGACTCGGCTTGTTCGAGGCATGCCTGTGCTCCGGGAGAAAGACGCCGATGGCCCGCTTCTGTGGGAGAAGATGATGACGCGATGAGGGGTTTGGTGGTCGTGCTCGACTCCATGAGTTCGCGTCCGTTCCGCACTCGTTGCGGGAGCGGTGTTGAGAATGGCGCGTGGACTTCCTCGAAGTTTCGCATCTCGCGTTTCAGACCGCGATCGATCAGGTATCGAACCACGTTGCTGAATTTCCAGCCGTTGCGATGGACGTGCTGGTAACCGGCTTCTGCGATGCGCTCGCGTTCCTCAGGCTGTTCGAGATAATGATGCAGCAGGGCGATTCCTTCCTCGGCGGATTCGAACCAGACGAGGTGTTCGCCGTTCACGAAGAGATTTTCGATGCCGGGGAACTTGCGGATGAGGATGAAGGAACGTCCCAGTAGCGCGTGATACGTCCGGCAGGAAGTAAACTCGCGGACATGCGCGGCATCAAACGCCAGGACGATCTTGGCGTGGTTGTTCAGCTCGTTGACTTCCCACTCGGGGACGCGGTCGGGAACGTAGTTGGCGAGACCGAATTGTTCCCAGTTTTCTCCCACCACAGCGAGGCGTCGACCGAACTCCGCGTTGACAAGCCTGACGAAGGCGAGTCGCTCGCGAGCGAATGGATACTGGGCAAAGGTGCCGTCGTAGCTTTTTCCGGAGAACAGAATCTCCAGCGTCTTGGGAGCGTTGAGCGGGTGGAAATAGTGATCGTAGCCAAAGAAGGGAATGAACTCGACGTTCTGAAGCCCGCGTTGAGCGGCGGCTTCGGCCACACCGCGATCCACGACGATCTGTCGATCCACACACGGTGCGTAGGCCATGAGGCGTTCGATGAACTGATCGTTCACACACGCGTCCCCAAACCACATCGTCACCGGAATCCCCAGCTCAGTGCGAATGCGCTGGAGCGTCGCGGGCTCGATGTTCTTGCCCGATTCGACGTAGACGACATCCGGGCGCATTGCCTGGACTTCGTCCCATAGCTGACGCGAAGCCTCGGGTGTCTTGTAGGCGAGAATGCGACGGTCGATGTAGTCCTGCACGTTGCGACAACCAAATGGCTTCACCTCGGTGAACATCTCGTTCAGCAATGCCGCGATGTGGTAATCGTTTCCGTTGGGAATGTAGTAGAGACGGGCGCTGGTCTTCCGGTGCGTCGGCGCCGTTGGAGCCGGAGTGGTCGTAGCCGGGGGTTGAAGGACGAAGGGGGAGATGGCCGCGGGGGCCGCCTTTCGTTTCTGCAGCAACTGGTCGATCAAGGCCACATCCTTCAGGTCCTTGCCCTCGCCACGTTTGGCCTTCATCGCGCGAATGGCGTCGAGCGAGACGAATTTCAACCCATCATAGTGGAAGTGATGTTCGGGATTGAAGATGAGCTCATCGCGTCCGTTGACGTGATGATGCACATGCGCGTTATGGCTGTTCACCTCGGGCTCCACGGCGGAGAAGTCCGCATCGCCGAAGTGGAGGACGTCGAGATCCTGGGCATCGCGCAGACCGTAGGCGGCCATTACCGAGCTACCGTCGACGCAGAAGAGTTCTGCATCGACGCCGGTGGAAAGCAGCCACTGACGGTAGCGTTCGAGGTGCTTTTCGAAACGTTCGAGGAGTTTCGGCTTTGCGTGGTTCAGGAAGTGAAGGCTGTTCGCGTTGAAGTAAAGCCGGGCGAGTTGGAGGGTTTCCTCGTGACTGTCATTGACGTGTGAGGAGTAGTTCCCGTGTCCGTAGAGTGCGCGAATGCGTGTCTTGGCCTCGCGAACTTTGGCCAGATCATCACATTGGAAGACAACGACGCGCAGCGGACTCTTTCCGTCGAAGCGCGTTTGCGCATCTCGGCGGGCTCCGGCGAAGTTGTCGTTCCACGAGCCGATCCATTTCTCGCCGCGATAGAGCTGTCGCACCAGCCACCAAGGACCGTTGTTCTGGAGGCGAAGTTCCTTCTCGTAAACGATCGCGCCAAACTCGCGGAGGATATCCTTCGCCTCGGCATCGCGGCCTTCCGCCTTGGGGAACAAATGGACGATGAATGTATCCTGTCGCAGCCGGCAGTATTCGATGGCGATCGCATCGGCATGAGACTGCGGGAGGCCCTTGGCGAGGAAGTATCCGGCGTCGAATCGGTTGGCATCACGTTCGAAGTACAGGCAGTCCACTGGCTCGAGGTGCAACAAGCAGGCGGCGACCCGGTGGGCTCCGTCGATGATGACGTTGTTTCGCCCCACCGGAACCAGTGTCTGTCGGGGATCAAATCCATGGGCGCTGATGGAATCGAGGGTGGCGTCGAAGGCTCGATAGTAGTCTTCGATCGCGCTCTTCTGGCCGTCGCCTTCGCGAAAAGTTCCGTCCGAGAAGGCGCTGATGTGGGCTCGATACAGTTCGCGCGCCCAATCGCTTTGGACTCCAGC
This sequence comes from uncultured Bifidobacterium sp., assembly GCA_964491875.1. GTDB lineage: Bacteria > Verrucomicrobiota > Verrucomicrobiia > Limisphaerales > JADJPG01 > JADJPG01. The sequence continues at coordinate 9,510 of CAZBIC010000002.1, read as the reverse complement.
CGCGCGATGGCGGGCGTAGATGTGCTTGGCAACGATGTCAAAGCGTGCCGGTGTGACGAGTTGGAGGGGGTCGATCCTTCCTTGGCGAACGCGTTCGTGGATCGGCAGCGCGTTCAGGCGGAGCAGGTGTGGATTGAGCTTCCGCAGGGCGCTTTGCAACTCGTCACCGGACAACTCACTCTGGGTGTCCGCGCCTTGAATGAACGACTGCGCGCGCTTGGAGATGCGGACCTCGGGGAATGAGGAGATTGCTGGTGAGCACGCGACGATCAGGCCGTCCGCCGCCGCGCTTTCCGCAATCGTGTGCTGGGCGATGATTCGATAACCATGCTTCGAGAGGAACTCGAGGCAGGCGGGATGGCGGTCGCCGTGAGTGGAAACAAAGAGGTAACCAATCTTGTTGTTGGCGATGAGATCGCGGCTGCCTTGCAGGAGATCGAGCTCCGCCCCCTGAATGTCGGCGTGGAGAAGATGGATGAAATCAATGCCGTGTTCGCGTGCATAGTCGTCGATGGCGATTTGTGGAAGGTGGCAGGTGCGATTATCCCAGTCGTTGAAAGCGGCGTTGGGTCGTGATTCCCTGCCGATGAAGCCGTTGGTGAAAACGCCCGCCATGTTGTTCAAAGCGAAGTGACGTTGGCTGAGTTGAAACTTCTCCTGATTCGGCTCAATCAAGTAGTTCCGGGCACCGGGGATTGCCTGATGAAACCACATGGAATAGTAGGCCCAGAAGCTTCCCGCTTCGATCATTACCGCACCGGGTGGCAATGTCTTCACCACCTCGTGAAACACCCGCTCTTCCTGCGGTTCGTGGTGGCCATGCAGGCGGCGAATGATCTCGGTCATCCATTCGCCGTGGTATGAGCCCTGAATGATCTTCACGCCATTGTGCATGATCTGGACGGGCGGATGGCCTGGCAGCACTGCGCCGGCTTGCGCCACCTTCGGCACGTCGTCGCAGTCCCGGCAGCTGGCGGCGGCGAGAATGCGTTCCCGTTCATTCGGGGTGAACTGCTCTAGTGAGGTCGGGAACGCGGCCGAAGGCGGGCGTGAGTTTCCCGCTGCCCGAGCCCGAGTCATGAAGAGGTCCTGCTTGTTGTCTCGCGTCATCGTGTAGCCATGGCTCGCCAGGAAGCTGAGGATGGCTTCACGCTGTTTTCCGTACTCAACGACGATCAGGTCGGGTTGGAAGCGTTCAAAATCGAGTCCGCGAAGGACTTCCAGATCGTGGCCTTCGGCATCGACGGAGAGGAAGCCGATCTCGCTGACGCGTGCCTCATCCAGAATGCTGGTCAATGTGCGGGCGGGAACTTTTTCCTTCGTCCAGGCAGCGCCGTATTGTTTGCGCCACCGCTCGGTGTCCTCGCCGGAGACGGAGGCCACGTCGCTGCCCCAATCGGGAAGGTGTGGATAAGTGGAGACGTTCAACTCCACTTCACCTTCGTGGTCTGACGTGCAGGCCTGGACGCACCGGACGTTCTGTCCGCGATAGGATGCTGCCAGCTTGGCGTAGTTCTTGGAGACGGGTTCGATACTGATCCCGCTCCATCCGTGCGTTTCCACGAGTCGACGAACGTTGCTGTAGTGAACACCGTCGAAGGCGCCAACTTCGACGAAGAATTTTGTGCGAGGCGGGTGCTCGCGGAAATAGTCTTCGATGTGCTTGTCCTGTTCGCCCTGCGCGTAGTAACCGCGCGCGTGCTTCGGCAGTTCCCGGGCGAACCAGAATTCCGGATTGGCTCGGAGAACCGCGGCGCAGGCTGCGTCGACCAGCTGGAGATCTCCAACGACTTTGGCGGACTGCGCGAGATACCACCCGACGCGCCAGTGACTGCATCCGAGCTCGGCGGCCCGGAGGAACTCCCGGCAAGCCTCGGTGTGAGAGCCGGTCGTGGCGAGCCGCAATCCCTTCCACAGAGCGACGTAGCCTGCAGGGGCTCCTGTGCAGTTGAGCGCGAATGCATCCGGTGCCGACCTGGCGATCTGTTGTTCTGCGAGGAGCACGTCGTTGATCGGCTGGCCAACTCGGATATTCGACTGGCTCAGTCGCATCGCGTTCTGGAGTGACATTTTCATGAGAGAGAGTCAGGGCACCATCAGTGGCGGGGAAAAGTGATGGACGTGAATGCGCTGCGGCCAGGTCCCCGGAGGTCCGGGCTTAATGCCGTGTCGACGGAGGAATGTTTCAAATTCGTCGCTCATCCATGTGCGCGCCGGGTCAGTGCACACCCCGGCAGTTTGTGTTTAGCAATGGGGGTGCCATGGTCGGATCTGGACTGAATTTCGGCCAAAAGAGGGCATTTGGGATGATTCCGTGGGCGAGAGCCGGCCGGAATTGCCGCCGGGGAAGACGGTCCGGCAAGATTGTCCCCCGGAATGGATGTGCAAAGAAACGAACTCCGGACGGGTTGGTTCCCATCCGGAGTCCGAGGGTGGTTTAGTGAGGCAAAGCCTACTGTGGCGGCACGACTCGGAAGTAGCGGGCCGGCACGGAGCGATCCAGCGGGGTGATCCAGTCGAAGCCACCCAGCGGGAGAACGTTGGAGGTGGCCGGAGTCCAGGTCTTCAGGTCGGGCGATGATTCGATCACGAACGGCGTGCCTTTCGGACCAGCGATGTGGATTCTTACGAAGTCTTCACCGAGACGTTGAATCGATCGGATCTCAACGGGCTCGTCGAGCAGCGGTGCGCCGGCGACACCACCGAAGGAATCCGCGATAGTGATCGGGATGTTGGTGTAGGTGGAGGAGGCTGCGTTCGTGATGCTGACCAGTCGGAGGCGGAAGATTTCTGACGATTCGAGGTCGTTGTCGAACGTGATCGCGATGGTGATGGTCTTGTTCGTTTCGCCTGGGGCGAAGGAGACCACGCCATTGGTCGCCGTGTAATCCGATCCGGATAAGGCGGTTCCGTTCGTGGTGGTGAACGACGCGCTCACGGTCGTGTTGGTCACGCCGGTGCGGGCCACGATCACGCTAATCGTGCCGTCGAGTTCATTCGCGGTGTCGCTGTCGACGGTGAATCCGAGATACGCGAGATCATCGTCCGTGATGGTGACGGTGTTGGTCCCGATGCTGAGGGTTGAATTGGTGATGCCGCTTAGGAGAACGCGGAATGTTTCATTCGCTTCGTAAGTCAGGTCCGGCGACAGCGTGACGGTGAAGCTGTTGGAGACGACGCCGGGTGCGAAGGAGAGAGTTCCGTTCGTTGAGGCGTAGTCGCTGCCCGCCGTGGCGGTGACGTTGGTGGTGGTGAAGTCAATGGCCACCGAGGTGTTCGTGGCACCGCTGCGCTCCACGACAACGAGCAGCGTCGTGTTTGTTTCGGCCACGGCCACGGCGTTCGTGGTGAGGGAAAGCGTGCTGCCATCGTCGTCGGTGATGGTTACCGTATTCGTGCGGGAGGTGATGGTGGCATCGTCCGGATTGCTGAGCACCACGCGCAGCGTTTCGTTGTTCTCCTGCAAGTTGTCGCTGGTCACCAGCAGCGTGATGTCGAGGCTCGTGACGCCATTGGTAAACGTCAGCGTGCCGTTGGTGCCCGTGTAATCAGTGCCCGCGGTCGCGGTGACGTTCGTCGTAGTGAAGTCGACGGTGGCCGTGTTGAACAAGGTTCCAGCGCGCGTGACCGTCAGGGTCAGGCTGTTGCTGCTTTCGATGACGTTCGTGGCCGTAATCGACCAGGTCAGCACCGCGGAATCGTTGGTGTTGATCGTGATGACATTGGTCGCGTAGCCGCTGAGCGTGCAGTTGGTCGGATTCTGCAGCTTGTAAGAGATGGTCTCGGCGTTCTCAGCCGTGAGGTCATTGGCAATGGTCACGGTGAACGTATTTGTGGCGACACCCGGGGCAAAGACCATTAGTCCGTTCGTCAAAGTGAAGTCCGAACCAGCCGTAGCGGTTGTCGCAAAGTTGGTGAAGTTCACGCTCACGGTCGTATTCGTCGCGCCACTGCGCACGGCGGTCAGAGTGACCGTTCCCACGTCTTCATCTACGAGGATGGCATTGGTGGTGAACGCGATGCTCGCCGCGTCATTGTCGGTGATGGTGACGGTGTTGGTGCCCAGGGCCAGGGTGGAGTTGGTGGCGGAGCTCAGGCGGAGCTGGAAGGTCTCGTTGGTCTCCAGGGAAAGGTCGTGGAGGACGTCGACGGTGAAGCTGTTGGAGACGACGCCGGGGACAAAGCTGAGCGTGCCGCTGGTGGCGGTGAAGTCGCTGGCCGCGGTGGCGGTGACGTTGGTGGTGGTGTAGTTGACGGCGACGGCGGTGTTGGTGGCGCCGGAACGCTCGACGACGACGGTGAGGGTGACGTTGCTTTCACCCGTCGTGATGGCGTTGGTGGCAAAGGCGAGGGTGCTCACATCATCATCGGTGATGGTGATGGTATTCGTCCCGTTGGTGATGATGCCGTCGCTGACGCCGGACAACCGCACCTGCAAGGTCTCGGTGCTTTCCTGGAGATCATCGTTGATGAGGCGCAGGGCGATGGTGGCGGTGGTCTGGCCGTTGGTGAGGGTGAGGGTGCCGTTGGTGGAGTAATAATCGGCGGCGGCCAGCGCGGTGACGTTGGTCGTCGCGAAGTTCACGCTCACATCGTTGAAGGTGGTGCCGGTGCGGTTGACCGTCAGCGTAATCGCGTTGGTGCTCTCGTTGGTGCTCACACTGGCGACGCTCCAGCTCACATACGCGCTGTCGTTGGTGCCGATGGTGACGACGTTGGTGCCGAAGCCGGAGATGGTGGCGTTGGTGGGACTGACCAGGCGGAGGATGACCGTCTCGGCGTTCTCGGCCAGGGCGTCATCGATGATGCGCAGGTCGAAGGTCTTGCTGACCTCGTTGGCGGCGAAGGAGAGGAGGCCGTTGGTGGTGAAGTAATCGGTGGCGCCGGCGGTGCCGTTGGTGCTGTAGAAGCGCACGCTCACGGCGGTGTTGGTGGCGCCGCTGCGCACGGCGGTGATGGTGACGGTGCCGACGCCCTCGGCCACGTTGGTGGAGCCGTGCAGGAAGGCGACCGTCGCCGCGTCATTGTCGGTGATGGTGACGGTGTTGGTGCCCAGGGCCAGGGTGGA
>CAZBIC010000002.1:0-4342 GCA_964491875.1 uncultured Bifidobacterium sp. | reverse complement strand
ACCTCGTTGGCGGCGAAGGAGAGGAGGCCGTTGGTGGTGAAGTAATCGGTGGCGCTGGCGGTGCCGTTGGTGGAGTAGAAGCGCACGCTCACGGCGGTGTTGGTGGCGCCGCTGCGCAGCGCGGTGATGGTGACGGTGCCGACACCCTCGGCCACGTTGGTGGAACCGTGCAGGAAGGCGACCGTGGCCGCGTCATTGTCGGTGATGGTGACGGTGTTGGTGCCCAGCGAAACCGTTGTGTTCGTTGGATTCAGCAACCGAACTTGGAATGTTTCCAGCGATTCCTGGGTTAGGTCGTTGGTGAGGCTCACGGTGAATCCGTTCGACACGACACCAGCCGCAAAAGTGAGGATACCACTAGCGGCGAAATAGTCGGTGCCGGCGGTGGCGGTCACGTTGGTGGTCGTGTAGTTGACGCTGACGGCTGTATTCGTCACGCCCGTGCGAAGGACGGTGAAAGTGACGGTATCATTGGTTTCGTAAACGAGATTAGTGGAGGCATCGAAGGAGACGAAGCTGGCGTCGTCGTCCGTGATGGTGACGGTATTCGTTCCAATGGTGCCGAGCGTGGCGTCGATCGGATTGTAGAGTCGCACCCGGAAGGTCTCGCTGGATTCGAGCGTGGCGTCATTGGCGACCACGAGCGTGATGGTGGCGGTGGTCTGGCCATTGGTGAACGTCACGGTGCCGTTGGTGGCGGTGTAGTCGCTGCCGGCGGTGGCGGTGACATTCGTGGTGTGGAAGTCTATGGAGGCGTTGTTAAACGTGGTGCCGGTGCGCGACACAGTTACGTCCACGGTACTGTTGCTCTCCGAGGTGCTGGTGGTTGCCGCACTGAAGGCGATGACAGAGCGATCGTTGGTGAGAATGGTCAGCGTGAAGTTGGTCGGCGTCCCGAGAACGGTGTTCGTGGGATAACGCAGGCGAACGAACAGGGCTTCAGAGGCTTCTGCGGCGGCATCGTTGAAGACAGTGACCGCGAAGGTCTTGCTGGTTTCGCCGGCAGAGAAAGAAAGGAGGCCGTTGGTACTCAAGTAGTCTGTGCCAGCCGTGGCTGTGCTGTTTACGGTGTAGTAGCCGACGGTAACCGCAGTGTTGGTTACGCCAGTCCGTTGCACTTCGAGGTTCACGCTGTTGGTGCCTTCAGCGACGGAGAATCCCGTGGAAGCAAACTGAACGTAGCTTGCATCGTTGTCCGTGATGTAGACCGTCAGATTGCTGGTGAGCATCGTTCCACTGCCGGGATTGCTGAGTCGCACGGTGAGGGTCTCGACACTTTCGCGAGCGTCGTCATCGAGCAGTTCGAGAGAAATGGTTTTGTTGGTCTGCCCGGCGCTGAAGGTAAGTGTTCCGTTCAGGGAGTTGAAGTCGACGCCGTCGGATGCGGTGCCTTCCACCATTGTGTAGTCGATGTTCACTGAAGCGTTGGTGGGCCCGGAGCGGCGCACATCGATCGTCACCGTGTTGGTGCTTTCCGCCACGGTGTTGCTGGTGGCAGTGAAGGAGAATACGACAACTGGTGCGCGGAACGCCGAGACGTAGGGAACGGCGTTGCTGATACTCGCTGCGTTGTCCGCGGAGTTCGTCGCTCCAGCGGCGACGCCGGTCGCAGTGCCCTGGTAGGTGACGTTAGGATTGGAGAAGTGTCCGATGCGCGTGCCGGGTGAATAGGCCATCACGGTGCGATAGGTTTGGTTGTCGGTGCCGACGAAGCGATGACCGTAGGAATAGTCGAAAACGCCGGGCGTGGAGGAGTTCTGGCGATCATGCGCGCAACCCATGTTGTGGCCGAGCTCGTGGGCGAAGGTGTAGTTGCCGACGGCATAGGTGCGGCGGACGACGTTGAACGCGTAGCTGGAGAAGTTGGTCGACGCCGTGGTCATCAGGTAACCGAGACCCGCGTAGGTGGACTGCATGGTTTCCGTAAGGAGACAGACAATGTCGGCGCCGAACTGATTGCGGGTGGCGTGGACGGCGTCCATGTGACCGTCGCTGGGATTCTGCAGACGGGTCAGGTCCGTGGCGGCATTGCCGGATTCGGTGTAGGTCACTTCTCCGCGGTAGACGAGATTCAAGGTGACGGGAATCAAGCTGTCCGCGTAGGCCTCGTTGGCCTCGGCGATGGCCAGATCGATCAGGGTGTTCATCGCGGTCAAGCCGCCGGCGCCGTTCTTCGCGGCCGCCGTGTAGACGACCATGACGTCGACATTGGTGTTCGAGCTGGCGTCTGGTTCCGGGAACTGTGCCCCGAAGACGTCCCGTGAAAACACCCCAGCCGCCGAGAACATCATCGGCGGTTCGCTGAAGCTTCCGGGTTCGGAGCCGTTCTTGATCGGTGGAATATTCTTCTTCTTTGAGAGCTTGATCGGCCGTGGTTTCTTCGGAGCCTTCTTCACCAAATTGCAACCCGGCAGCTGCTGAGGATCGATTTCGAGAACTTTGTGAAAACCGTTCGTGTCATAGCGAATTTGATACACGCCCATTCCAGGGACTGTGAGGCTCGCGGCGATGATTTCGCCTTCCACCACGACGATCACATGGCTGCCCGGCCAGTCATCGATCACGCCGGAAGCGACATAGTTATTGTCATTGCGATACAGGGTCTTCTCCAAAGCGGCGGTCAAAGTGGTGTCAGTAAACAGCGACAATTGCAGACGGGACGAATCCAGTTGCAGCTCGGCGGGCGCGGGTTGGCGCAGCGGTGAATCCGGTGCGGCCAGAATCTGTGAGTTGACGCGAATGTAGCGCGCGCGGCTCGCGCCCGGCTCGGGCGGCGCATCGTCGCCGGCGGGAATATTGGCGGTGTCCAACAGGTCGGGGCGACCCAGACCTTGCGCGCCTGCTTCGGTGGCGAGGCCAAGACAGATCGCGACACTCAACGCCGGAAGCCACGCGATCACCTGGCGGGTGAGATTGCCAAATGAAGCGAGGCAGCGTGTCGCCACGCCGCCCGTTGGTCGGTTTTTCTTCGAGCCGAGTTGCATAATCAAACGGTGTTATCGCTGCCGGGCGGAGAGTTCATTCCCCGCTCTTTGCGGATGGTCGTACTTCCCTTCAGGAGCCATATGCTGAAGGAGCAGGGCCCGTTTCCAGGCCGGAAGCACAGCATCTCGCGCAGCTTAGATCGGAATAAAACGGGATCGCTTAATGAAGAATCTCGCGTGAAGGCTGCCGGGCCGGACACGTCGAGGGTTGGAGTCGTGTCATGAAGACCGGTCATCGGACTATCCGGCTGTCGCGGTGCCTTGGATGTTTTTTCCCAACGCGGGGAGGTTCCGCGAGCGGAGGCGTGGGCGTCATCCATGACGAGGTTCATGTGAAGGGTGAGGCGGCCGTCGATGGCCGGCCAGTTCAGTCAGCGGTTAGGAGTTTTTTCCTGAAGATCGTGACGAGATGATTTCGAGGGCGGAGAACCTGCCTTGTCCTCGGGCGACATGTCCTGACGTTGGGAGGAATCTTCGCGGCTCCGTGTTCCCGCGCCGGGCACGCGGAACGGACGGGTGGCGACTCCGGTTGGCACGGGGAACCCGCTCGTCGTCCATTGGCGAAGCTCGAGAAACATGGCGTTGAAGTTTCGAGCCTCGAACGACCGGGAGGCTTAAGTTGCTTATTGCAGCAGTCGCAGAGCGCTTTGCGGAACCTGGTTCGCTTGGGCCAGCATCGCGGTGCCGGACTGGACGAGGATGTTGTATCGCGCGTACTGCGTGGATTCCTCGGCGACATCGACGTCCTGAATTCGCGAGCTCGCCGCACTGAGGTTTTCCTTGCTGACGATCAACTGCTCGGAGGTGAAGTTCATGCGCGACTGGTAGGCACCGATGGTGGCGCGATCCGTCGCCAGCTGCGTGATGGCCGTCTTCACTGCGGAAAGGGCGGCGGAGGCGTTCGTCGTGCTGGTGACATCAATGGTGGCCAATCCCGAATAGGCGCCGGCTGAAAGGTCGATGCCATTCATCGTGAACGCACCGCCTTCGGAATCGATGGTGACGTTCAATGCGGTGGTGGAGAAGAGGCTCACGCCGTTGAAGTCCTTGCTCGCCGCGCTGGTGAAGTAATCGTAGAGCTGCTGGAACTCGGCGTCATACAACGCGCGATCCGCGTCGGACTTCGTCACGTCCTGGGCGAGGATGGAGAGTTCGCTCATGCGGTCGAGCGACTTGGCCATCTTCTTCAGGTAACCGTCCTGGGTTTGGGTGAAGGAGATGGCGTTGCCGACGTTGCTTTTGGCCGCGGTGAGGCGTGCGATCTGGGCGTCCAGTCGCATGGACACGGCGAGGCCGGCGGCGTCATCGGCGGGATTGACGATTTTGGACCCCGAGCTGAGGCGCGCCAGGGATTTGCT
>CAZBIC010000001.1:0-388064 GCA_964491875.1 uncultured Bifidobacterium sp. | reverse complement strand
CCGACACGCGGCATCGAGTTCGACACCAAGACGCTCGACCTGATCGACACCGACAAGGACGGCCGCATCCGCGCCCCGGAGATCATTGCCGCCGTCAAATGGGCGTGCTCAATGGTCAAGAACCCCGACGATCTGTTGCGCAGCGCGGCGTCAGTCGACCTCAGCGGCATCAATGACGGCAATCCCGAAGGCAAACAGCTCCTGGCTTCCGCGAAACAGATCCTCGCCAACCTCGGCAAGAAGGACGCGACGGCCATCACGCTCGACGACGCCTCTGATACCGCCAAGATTTTCGCGCAAACCCAGTTCAACGGCGACGGCATCATCCCGGCGGAATCTGGTCCGGACGACGCCACCAAGGCCGTCATCACCGATATCATCGCCTGCGTCGGCAGCGATGTGGATCGCAGCGGCAAGCCCGGTATCTCGCAAGCGAAGGTCGATCAATTCTTCGCCGAAGCCGGGGCATTCTCCGATTGGTGGAAGAAGGCCGAGACGGACGCGGCGACCATCCTTCCGCTGGGCGACAAAACCGCGGCCGCGGCCGGGGCGTTCAAGGCCGTAAAGGCCAAGGTGGACGATTACTTCACCCGCTGCCGCCTCGCGGCGTTTGACCAGCGCGCTCTTGCCGCGTTGAACCGTCAGGAATCCGAATACCTCGCCGTCGCCGCGAAAGACATGTCCATCACCGCCGCGGAAGTCGCCGGTTTCCCGCTCGCCCGCATCGAGGCAGGACGCGCCTTGCCGCTGAAGGATTCGTTGAATCCCGCGTGGGCTGGCGCCATCGCCACGCTCAATGCCACCGCCATCCAGCCGCTGCTGGGCGACAAATCCACGCTCACCGAAGCTGAGTGGACCACTGTTTCCGGCAAGCTCGGCGCCTACGAGTGCTGGGCGACAGGGAAAGCCGGCGTGGCTATCGAGAAGCTCGGATTGAAGCGCGTGCGCGAAATCCTTGCCAGCAAGGCCAAGGAAACCATCACGAGTCTCATCGCCAAGGACAAGGCTCTCGAAGCCGAATCCAACTCCATTGTCTCCGTCGAAAAGCTCATCCGGTTCCGTCGCGACCTGAAGCAGCTCCTGGTGAACTTCGTTTCGTTCGAGGATTTCTATTCCCGCCAGCGCAAGGCGATCTTTACCGCAGGAACGCTCTATCTGGACGGTCGCAGTTGCGAACTTTGCGTGCCCGTGGCCGATGCCGGCAAACACGCCGCGCTCGCCGGTCTCGCCAAAACGTATCTCGCCTATTGCGATTGCAGCCGTCCCAGCGGTGAGAAGATGACCGTCGCCGTCGCGTTCACCGGTGGCGATGCGGACTTCCTCATGGTGGGACGCAACGGCATTTTCTACGATCGCAAAGGACGCGACTGGGACGCGACCATCACGAAGGTGATCGAAAACCCGATCAGCATCCGCCAGGCGTTCTGGGCACCGTACAAGAAACTCGTTCGCCTCATCGAAGAGCAGGTGGCCAAGCGCGCCGCCGCCGCTGAAGCCGCATCCGATGCGAAAGTCGGGGCCGCCGCCACCGCCGCGGCGAACGCCGACAAAGCAAAACCTGCGGAAGCCAAGAAGGTCGATGTCGGAACGGTCGCCGCGTTGGGCGTCGCGTTCGGTGCCGTCGGCACCATGTTGACCGCGATCGTGGGTTACCTCTCCGGCATCCTCCAGCTTCCCTTCTGGCAAGTGTGCCTCGCCTTCGCCGGCCTGCTCTTACTCGTCTCCGGCCCGTCGATGATCATCGCCTGGCTGAAGCTGCGTCAGCGCAACCTTGGTCCCATCCTCGACGCCAACGGCTGGGCCGTGAACGGTCGCGTGAAGATGAACGTGCCCTTCGGCGGCGCGCTCACCGATGTCGCCACGCTGCCGCCGGGAGCGCAACCGTCCTTCGCTGTCCGCTATCCCGAGCCCCCGACGGCGATGCCGAAGTTCATCTTCACGATTATCGCGGTCTGCTTCCTTGTGAGCCTGCTGAATCACTTCGGAGTCATCAACAGCCTTACGGACGGCAAATTCGGATCGGAAGCCGCGTGGGTCGTCAAGAAACGCGAGGAAGAGAAAAAGAAACTCGAAGCCGACACAAAAGCGGCGGCTGCCTCCGTGACGGACACTAACGCCCCGGCCAAATAAGCCAGCGCATTCATCACAGTTTCTCGCGAAAGGCGCGGACACCCGTCCGCGCCTTTTCTTGCGGTTTAGGGGAATCCCCGGTCACTCATTTGTAGCCAAGATTGGATTGCTCTAAGGCAATAACTGAGGTATCACCATCGGCGATTTAGGATTCGGCTCTGCCTGTCGTTCAATGGTTCCGGCTCACAAGGATTGTCACCAGCTAGTACGTCCATGCTCAGGTTTGCGTACATTTGTTACGCAAACATGGTTACCGTACACGTTCTGCCTTGCCCTGATGCTCCTCGCGCTGTCGGCGCCAGCGCAGAAGCTGCGGATTGAAATTGAACCGCGCTGGGGCGACGCGCCGCTCAAGCTGGCCAGCCCACTCGCACTCGCGCAGGCAAACGACCTCACCGTCAGCCGGCTCGACGGATTGCTCTCGGAGCTCGCCCTCCAACGCACCGACGGCACGTGGCTGGAATCCCGTGACTGGTTCGTGTTCCTCAGCGTGGAAAAACGTCGACTCTCTGCCAGCGCAGACGGACTCCCCGCCCAGGAGTTCAAAGCCATTCGCTTCCGCGTCGGGCTTAACTCGAAGTTGAACTCCAGCGATCCGCAGGAATGGCCCGCTGAACATCCGCTCCATCCCGACGTGTGCGGACTCCACTGGGGCTGGCGCTCCGGCTACGTCTTCCTCGCGCTGGAAGGCCACTGGTCGCCCACCTCCGGTACTACCGGCGGCTATTCGTATCACCTCGCAGGAACCAATGAGGCGATGATGGTCGAACTGCCCGTGAAGTTCTCCGGCGCACGCCCGGCAACCGTTCGCGTCGGACTCGATGTCGCGGCCATTCTCGATCGCGGAAATGTCCTCAAAGAATCCACCTCCACGCACTCCCGCGACGGCGATCCTCTGGCCGCAACGCTGATGGATCGCACGACCAAATCGTTTCGCGTGCTTGGTGTTCAGACCGATCTCTATCAACCGGTCGATCCTGCGCCAAACGTCGTCCGCACGGTTCCGACCAGCGCCACTCCCTACCGCCTCCACATCTCTGAGCGCCTGCCCAAAGTGAACTTGCCGGCGGACAATCCGCTCACTGTCGAAGGCGTCGCGCTGGGTCGTCGTCTCTTCCACGAACCACGCCTGTCGCGGAACAACTCGCAGTCATGCGCCAGCTGCCACGACCAATCGAAGGCGTTCACTGACGGTCGTGCGTTCAGCTTGGGCGAAAGCGGCCAGCGCGGTCGTCGCAACTCGATGCCATTGGTGAATCTCGCGTGGGCGAAGGAGTTTTTCTGGGACGGCCGCGCGAAATCGCTGCGCGAACAGGTGCTGCTTCCGATCCAGGACTCGCACGAGATGAACGAGACGCTGGAGCACGTGACCGCCAAACTCCGCGAAGATTCCTCCTACGCCGCCGCGTTCAAGGCAGCCTTTGGTTCACCGGAAGTTTCCGCCAATCGCATCGCGCTCGCCTTGGAGCAATTCCTCCTCACGCTCATCTCACAGGAATCAAAGTTCGATCGCGCCGCACGAAATCTCACCCAGCTGACCGAGCAGGAAAAACGCGGCCTGCAGCTTTTCGTCACTGAACACGATCCGAAGCGCGGCCTGCGCGGCGCGGATTGCTTCCATTGCCATGGCGGGAACCTCTTCAGCAATCATCAGTTCATCAACAACGGCCTCAAGCCCGACGCGAAAGATTCGGGCCGCATGGAATCCACCAAGGCCGAATTTGACCGGAACAAGTTCAAGGTTCCTTCGCTGCGCAACGTGACACTCACCGCGCCCTACATGCACGACGGCCGGTTCGCCACGCTCGAAGAAGTCATCGATCACTACAACGGCAGCCTGCATCGCTCCGCCACTCTCGATCCGAATCTTGCCAAGCATCCCGAAGCGGGCCTCGGCCTGAGCGCCGAAGACAAGTCGGCGCTGGTCGCCTTCCTGAAGACGCTCACCGACGAACAATTTGTTTTCGCTCCTACCACCACCAATCAGTTCACGAAAACCAAGTAACCGTATGCCTACCCGCCCCACTAAACCGAACCGCGCCCGCATCGCCGCGCTGTGCGGAGCACTGCTTGCCTCCGGAGTCACCAGCTCCGTCCGCGCCGACATCGATCCCCACGCCGCGCAAGATGCGTTCGATGCCGAAGTCGCCGCGCTGTTGCCGCAGCCAGAACCCATCTTCACCGCCGCCGCCACGCCGCCGCTTCAGCGCAGCACGCTCGGCGAATGGGGCACGGTGATTCCGTGGACGCCGCACATTCCGGTCTCCGCCGCAACGCTGCCTGACGGTCGCATCCTCACTTTCGCGTCGAACCAGCGGACCACCTTCCCATCCGGACCGGAGTTCACCTACGCTGCGACGTGGGATCCGGCCACGGGTGTCTTCGTGGAATACAATCACCCCACCCACGACATGTTCTGCGGCGCGCTGGTGATGCTGCCCGATGGTCGTGTCCTAGTGAACGGCGGTCGCAATACGACAGTTCGCTCCAGCATCTTTGACTGGCGTGTGAACACCTGGACGCGCACGCCCGACATGAACGACCCGCGCTGGTATAACACCAGCGTCGCGCTGCCGAGCGGTCGCGTCTGGACCGTGAGCGGCAGTGGCGGTTCGGGAACGGCTGAGCGTTGGGACGAAGCCATCGGCTGGAGCCGGCTCACTGGCATCAACTGGAACACGGTTCTCGCTGAGCCCGGCTACATCAACATCTGGCATCCGTTCGTGTCGCTCGCGCCCGATGGCCGGCTGATTCACTTCGGTCCCACCGACACGATGCACTGGGTTTCTCCCGACGGTGCCGGCGCGATGAGCAACACGGGCACGGTGGTTCCCGGCACGCATTACCCGAAGGAAGGCTGCTGGGTGATGTATGACGAAGGGCGCATTCTCGTGGCCGGCGGCGGCGCCAACACGACCAACAACGCGAGCGACACGACGACGGGCACCAGCTCCACGCTCGCTTACACCGTCGATGTCCGCAGCGGCACGCCGATCGTTACGCCGCAAAACCCGATGACCTTCGCACGTCAGTTCGCGAACGCGGTCGTGCTGCCGAACGGTGAAGTGATGGTTATGGGCGGCAACACGTCCGGCCTTAAGTTCAACGACACCGGTTCCATTCTCACTCCCGAAATCTGGAATCCCACCACTGGCCAATGGCGCCAGATGGCTCCGGCCGTGACGCCGCGCAATTATCACTCGCTCGCGCTGTTGCTTCCCGATGGCCGCGTGATGTCCGGCGGTGGCGGTCTCGGCGGCGGTGATCATCGCGACGCCGAGCTCTTCACTCCGCCCACGCTCTTCAACGCTGACGGTACACTCGCTCCACGTCCGCTCTTGAACATCGCCCCCACCGCGATCGGTGTGGCGACGAAGTTCATCGTCACCGGCACGCCTGGCATCACGAAGTTCAGCTTCATCAAGATGTCCGCCATCACCCACTCCGTGAACACCGACCTGCGTTATCTCTCGCTACCGTTCACTGAACTCTCCCCGGGCACCTACGAGATCACCGCGCACTCCAGCTTGAATGTGATGACACCCGGTTACTGGATGCTCTTCGGCTTAAACGCCGCCGGCGCGCACTCGGTCGCGAAAACAATACTGGTCGACGCGATCAACGCCGTGAACGTCGCTGTTCCCGGCAGCCAGTCTTCCTACGTCAACAACAGCGTCTCGCTACAGATGATCGCCAGCGGCCCTGCCGGCGCTGCGATGAACTGGTCCGCCACCGGCCTGCCAAACGGCATGACGATCGGCGCGAGCACCGGTTTGATCTCCGGCACTCCGACCACGATCGGCACGTACAACGTCCGCGTCACCGTCACCGACGGCACCACGTCGGACACCGCCGACTTCACGTGGACCGTTCAACCGCCGACGTTCAGCCGCGAGTTCGCCACTTTCGCGGGCGCGACCGGACTGACCATCAACGGCAACGCGTCCCTCAGCGGCGCGGCCCTGCGCCTCACGACCAACATTGCGAATCAAGTGGGCTCCGCGTTCCTCTCGAACCCGCTCACCATCGGCCCCGACACGTCCTTCACCACGCGCTGGGTGTTCCGCGTGCACGGCACCGCTGACGGCGCGGACGGCATGACGTTCACCATTCAGGGCGTCGGCGCGAACGCCATCGGTGCGGCGGGCGGCGGCATCGGCTATGACGGGCTCGGCCAGAGTCTCGCCATTGAAGTCGACAATTACGCCGGCGCCACGGATCCGAATGCGAATCACCTCGGCATTCTCAGCAGCGGCAGTGTCGCGACTCACCTCGCCACCTTCACGCCCGGTTGGGATCTGGAAAACGCCGCGAGTCATACGGTGTGGGTCGAATACGACGGCCCGGCCAATCAACTCCGCGTCTACGCCGCACAAGGAATCGTCACGCAGCGTCCGGCTTCGCCTGTGATGGCGGCGACGGTAGATCTCCCGGCGCTCGTCGATTCGCAGGCTTGGTTCGGTTTCACCGCCGGCACCGGTGGCGCGTTCAACAATCATGATATCGAAGCATGGAGTCTCAGCGTAAATGCGTTTGCGCTGCCCGCGTCGCCTCTGGTCGTCGCGCCCGGAAACCAAACGACCGTGCTCGGTGCCTCAGTGAATCTCCAAATGCAGGCGAACGATCCGAACGGTGACTTGCTGGCGTGGTCCGCCACTGGCTTGCCCAACGGGCTCTCGATCAATCCAGCGTCCGGTCTCATCTCCGGCACCCCGACCGTTGCCGATTCGTTGAATGCAACGGTGACCGTGACTGATGGCAACACCGCGCCTGCCAGCACGAGCTTCACTTGGACGATCGACAATCTCCTCACCGTGCAGCCGCTCTCTGGAACGGCCATCGGCGCCGGCTCGACGGTGACGCTCACGGCACAGGCCACGGGCGGCTTGAATCCGCAATACCGCTGGAGCTTCGGCGATGGTTCGCCAGACACGGCGTTTAGCACGTCGCCATCGACCACGCACACGTTCACCGCGCCGGGTCGCTATCTGGTGACGGTCACCGTTCGCGACGACACCGCACGCGAAGTCACCGCGAGTTATCGTCAGGCCGTGTATGCTCCGCTCACGGCGACGCGCCCGACCGCTTCATCGAGCATCGCGTATGAATCCCGGTCCGGTGCCAACGCCCGCCTCTGGGTCGTGAACCACGACAACGACAGCGTCACCGTTTTCGACGCCGTCACGCGCGCGAAGCTCGCCGAAGTGAACGTCGGTGCCGCTCCGCGCACGCTGGCGGTCGCGCCCGATGGCCGTGTGTGGGTCGCCAACGCCGAAGCCGGCACGATCACCATCCTTCGCTCGGATTACACGACGGCCCAGACGATTTCCGTGGGCCGCGGTTCGCGTCCCTTCGGCATCGTGTTCGATCCCGCCGGCCAGAACGCCTACGTCGCGCTCGAACACGGCGGCAAGGTTTTGAAACTCAATCCGTCGACCGGCGCCACCGTGGCCTCGATTGACGTCGGCATGCACGTCCGCCATCTCTCGGTCACCGCGGATGGCGCGCGCGTTCTCGCAACACGTTTCGTCACACCGCGTCTCCCGGGTGAAGACACGGCGAACGTGCAGACGACCATTGGTGCCACGAAGTACGGCGCGGAAGTGCTCTCGATCAACACCGCCACCTTCGCTGCGGCGGACACCATCATCCTCGAACACAGCGAGCAGTCGGATACCTCGAACTCCTCGAAGGGCATCCCGAACTACCTCGGCGCTGCGGCGATTTCGCCGGACGGCCTCAGCGCGTGGGTGCCTTCGAAGCAGGACAACATCAAGCGTGGCACGCTCCGCAACGGCGGCGAACTCACGCATGACATGGCCGTGCGCAGCATTGCGTCTCGCATCGATCTCACCAGCAATATTGAGGACACCGCGGGCCGCATCGACTTCGACAACGCCGGAATCGCCAGCGCGTCGGTGTTCGATCCGAACGGCAACTTCCTCTTCACCGCGCTTGAGGGCAGTCGCGAGATCGCCGTGTCTGATGCGTGGGCGAAGCAGGAGATTCTCCGCTTCGACGCCGGCCGCGCGCCGCAGGGTCTCGCGCTCTCGCCGGATGGTCGCACGCTCTACGTGCAGAATTTCATGGACCGCACGGTGACGATTCATGATGTCTCCGCGCTCGCCAATGGTGCCACGGTGGCGCCTCCGGCTCCGGTGACGTTGAACTGCGTCACGACCGAGAAGCTCAGCTCCGTGGTGTTGACCGGAAAGCAGTTCTTCTACGACACGCGTGACAATCGCGTCGCCTTCCAGCAATACATCAGCTGCGCCTCGTGCCATAACGACGGCGAGCAGGACGGTCGCACCTGGGACTTCACGCAATTCGGCGAAGGCTTGCGCAATACGATCACGCTGCGTGGTCACGGCGGCACCGCGCAAGGTCCGCTGCACTGGACGGGTAACTTCGACGAAGTGCAGGATTTCGAAGGGCAGATCCGCAATTTCGCCCGCGGCACCGGCTTGATGAGTGATGCCGACTTCCACGCCGGCACCCGTTCCCAATCGCTCGGCGATGCGAAGGCGGGATTGAGCGCCGACCTCGATGCGCTCGCCGCGTATGTCGCGTCATTGACGAAGCAGGGCGACAGTCCGGATCGCAATGCGGACGGCAGTCTAACCCCCGCTGCGCTCGCGGGCAAAGCGGTGTTCCAGCAGCAGAACTGCGCGCAGTGCCACTCCGGATCGCAATTCACGGACAGCGCACTCGGCGTCTTCCGCGACATCGGGACGATCAAGTCCACCACCGGCCAACGACTCGGCGCTCCGCTCAGCGGACTCGACACCCCGACGTTGCTCGGTTTGTGGTCCACGGCGCCGTATCTCCATGACGGTTCGGCGGCGACCATCGAGGAAGCGATCGCGGCGCACAACGGCGTGACGCTGAACACGACCGACCTGGCGAACCTCGTCGCCTTCCTCCGCCAGCTCGACGACGCCGGCACCGCGCCCGTGCCTGCGACCATCGCGTGGACCGCCCCGGCCGCGATCACCTACGGCACCGCGCTGAGCAGCGCTCAGTTGAACGCCACCGCGAATGTGCCGGGAACCTTTTCTTACAATCCGCCAATCGGCTCGGTGCTCAATGCCGGCAACGGCCAAACGCTCTCCGTCACCTTCACGCCGGATGACGTGTTCGTTTATGGACCGTCCACGGCGACAGTGACGATCAATGTCCAGCGTGCGACGTTGAGCATCACCGCTCAGAATCAAACGAAGGTCTACGGCGCGGCGATGCCCGCGCTCATGGTGAACTACGACGGGTTTTTGAACGGCGATTCTCCGGCGTCCCTCGACACGCCGGCCACGGTCACCACCACGGCCACGGCAGCGAGCAGTGTTGGTAATTATGCGATCGTGGTCAGCGGCGCTGCGGATGCGAACTACACGATTGCTCACGTGAACGCGTCGCTCTCCATCACGCCTGCGGCGTTGACCATCACCGCCGGCAGCGCGAGCAAGGTTTATGGATCGGCGAACCCGCTGCTCACGGCCAGTTACAGCGGCCTCGTGAATAACGATACGCCCGCGAGCCTCGACACTCCGGTAAGCCTCACCACCGCGGCCACCGCGACGAGTGGAGCGGGCAATTATCCGATCACCGCCAGTGGAGCAAGTGACGCGAACTACACGATTGCGTTCGTCCCAGGATCGTTGTCGATCACGCCGGCGAGCCTGACGATTCGTGCAGAAGACAAGTCGCGCCCGCTGGGCACCGCCAATCCGGCGTTCACCGCCGTTTACACCGGTTTTGTGAACGGGGATTCGCCGGCGGTTCTCGACAGTCCGGTCGCGCTCGCGACGAGCGCGGACCTCAGCAGCCCGGAAGGCATGTATCCCATCACCGCCAGTAGCGCAGCGGACGTGAATTACAACATCACGCACGTCAACGGCACGCTGACCGTCACGCCGGATGTTTCGCTTCCGGCACCGTGGTTGCATCAGGACATTGGCAGCGTTGGAATCGTAGGCGACGGCACCTACTCGGGCGGCACCTTCACGATCGCAGGCTCCGGCGCGGACATCTGGAACAACACCGATGGATTGCACTTCGTTTATCAGCCGTGGACCGGCAACGGTGAAATCATCGTTCGCGTCGCGAGCATGGGGAACACCGATCCGTGGGCTAAGGCGGGCGTCATGTTCCGCGAATCGCTCACGGCCGGATCACGTCACGTAATGACCGTTGTCACACCGGGCAACGGCACGGCGTTCCAGCGCCGCGTGGCGACGGACGGCGTCAGCACGCACACCGCCGGGCCTGCTGCGGTCGCGCCCTACTGGGTACGATTGGTCCGGCTGGGCAGTCGTTTCGAAGGCTACGCTTCCGCCGACGGCGCGACGTGGACTTTGATCGGAGTGGAGACGAACGCGATGTCGGACACGGCCTACGTCGGACTCGCCGTCACCGCGCACAACAATTCGCTGATCAGCACTTCCACGTTCAGCAACCTGCAACTGACGGCGCCCATCATTCCGCCGACCGTTGCGCTCACCGCGCCGGTCAGTGGCAGCGTCTACACGGCACCGGCGGCGATCTCGCTCGCCGCGTCGGTGACGGCAAATGGCAATACCATCACCTCGGTTGAGTTCCTGAACGGCGGAACGGTCATTGGCTCGGATGCCACGTCTCCTTACACATTCACCTGGTCAAACGTCGGCGCGGGCACCTATTCGCTCTCAGCGCGGGCCGTGCATGCGGCCGGTTCCGTGACATCAACATCGGCCAGCATCACCGTTGGGGCCGTGCCGTCCGCGCCGCTCAACTTGACGGCAACCGCGGCGTCCAGCAGCCAGATCAACCTGACATGGCGCGCGGGTTCCGCGAACCACACCGGCTTCCGGATCGAACGCTCGACGAATGGTTCGGCCTTCAGCCAGATCGCGACCGTCGGGGCCGGGACCACCAACTACTCGAACACCGGCCTCAGTGCGGCAAGGACATATTACTAACGCGTCAACGCGACGAACAGCTACGGCATCTCGGCCTATTCGACGGTTTCCTCCGCCGCCACGCCGTCGTTGCCGACGATTCGCATTAACTTCCAGCCGTCGACGGCAGCCGTGCCGTCCGGCTATCTCGCCGACGCCGGTTCGAGTTTTGGAAGCCGCGGCAATGGCTACAGTTACGGCTGGAGTTCCAGCAATACGAGCAACACGAGGGATCGCAACTCGTCGCGCTCTGCCGACCAGCGCTACGACACGCTGAACCATATGCAGCTTGGCGGCAGTCGCACCTGGGAAATCGCCGTGCCGAATGGCACCTACTCGGTGTTTGTGGTCGCTGGTGATGCCACTGCGTATGACAGCGTGTTCCGCATCAACGTCGAGGGCGCGCTGACGGTTTCAGGAACCCCAACAACGTCAACCCGGTGGATCTCCGGGACGCGGACAGTAACGGTGACGGATGGTCGCATCACCATCAGCAACGGCACCAGCGCCCGCAATAACAAGGTCTGCTTCGTCGACATCACGCCCGTGAGCCAGGCCATCGCCGCTGCCGGCACGGGCGCATCGCCGGTATCTCTGGAATGGGCGGGTCGCCTCTCGGCAACGCACGTCATGCTCCGGGTCGCCGGTGGCGTCGAAGGGGCCAACTACGAAGTTGAAGCGTCCTCCGATCTGAAGACCTGGCAGACCATCGCCATCGTGCCAAACCTCAATGGCGCGTTGACGATTGAAGATGCGGCGACCGACGGCGAACGCTTCTATCGCGTGCGTCTCAATCAGTAAGCGTCGTTCACGCCGACGAAGTTCATCAGGGCGGGCGCAAGCCCGCCCTTTCTGCTTTTCGGGATTGGGCACCTCCATCGCACCCAGCGACTCATCGCTCCAGAAACCGCCGACGCAGAAAGCTGTCCAGCGCCTGCTGAACATCCGCGTTGTGCTGTTCCACGCTCACGGATTTGGCGGTGATTTCCTGAAACTCCGCTGACGGAATGAGCCGCTGCATCTCCACCGCGTATTCGTAAGGATGAATCGGATCGAAACGATTGGCGAGAATCAGGGTCGGGACTTGGATTCTCATCCAATCAAGCCGATCCCGGCACGGCACATCACGGATGATCCGCTCGAACTTGAACGCCGTCTCGTCCACGACCGGGTTGTCGAACTGTCCGGCGAGAGAGTTCGCAATGTCCGGCCACTTCGCCAGCGCTTCCGCGTATTCGGGCGTTTCTAGGAATCGTTGTTTGCCTTCCTCACGTCCGTAGCGGCGGACGAGATCGGTCACCAGAGAGAACATGGTGACGTTCCACGGATTCGGCGCATCGAGCCACGCGGGACGCGATTGCACCAGGCCAAGAACTCGATCGGGATGGCGCAGCGTAAAGTTCAGCGTAATGGCCGCGCCCATCGAGATGCCGCCGACCACGGCTTCCCGGATCGCGAGATGGTCCATCAAGGCGCGCAGATCATCGGCGAAGGTCGTGAGCGAAATCTTCTCCTCGGGCCCGACCGGCGTGGTCTTCCCGTGGGCTCGCGCATCGAAGGCAATCAACCGGATGCCGGCCGGCGGTCGACATAGGCTGAACGGTTGTGTCAGGTCCGCGCCCAGTCCGTGCTGGAAGAAGAATGGAATGCCATCGCCTTCATCGCGATAGTGAAAACGAATGCCGTCGTGCAGGAACTCAGCCATGGACGGGAGTGTGAAGCGTCACGTTGCGAGAGCGCAACCTCTGTTCACGAGAGATCAACTCCTCAAGATCTATTCACTCTCCAAAATTGACCGCAGAAACTTCACGCTCTCGGCTGCGTCCCGCTCCTCAAATCCATGCATGACGATTGGCCCGCTGAACTTCACCGCCCGCAAGCCGGAGACATAACGTTCCCAATCAAGAACGCCTTTCCCCAGCGCCAGATTGGCGGCGTGACCATCTGTGCCCAGTTCCTTTGCGTGGGCGACGGCGATGTCCGCGCCGAGCAGATCAAAGGCTTCGTCAAAAATCTCTTCGCTGCGACAGAGGTCGCCAGGTCGAAACAGATTTGCCGGATCCAGCACGATCTTCAGTCGCGGGGACTTCATTTCGTCCAGCAGCCGTCGAGCGTGACGCGCCGAGCTGACCACGTTGCCGACCTCCGGCTCAATGCCGAGATCCACGCCGTGTTTGTCGGCGATGGTCAGTGCCTTGGTCATCGAGACCCGCAAATCCTTCCAGGCCGCCGGTGAATCGTTCTCCGGGTGATGCTGCCACATGTTCTCTGCGTCGCGCGTGCCCGTGCAGAGCGTGACCATTCCCGTCCCGAGATGCTCGCAGGCTCCCGCGATGACCTCCAGCTTGTGCAGGCCGTCCCTGCGCTGCTTCGCGTCGGGGTGGATCATGTTGAAGGTGCCCGACACTCCCACGATGGCGACACGATGTTCGGCTGCGCTTTTGCGGACGCGATCGGCGAGCGAGGGATCAATTGCATCCGGCAGGCTGGGCAGTCCCGCGCAGGCGTAGTTGAAGTGCGCGGCGCGGAGGTGATGTTTCGCCACGGCGCGAAAAACCTCGCCGACCGACGGCCGCGCAAAGGTCTTCGCAAAAATGCCTGGCGTCATTCGCTCCTTACACGGTGTCTGCGAACTTCTGCATCGCTTCCTCCTGCTTCTCGATGCTCTCGACGAGTTTGAACTGCGTGCGGGCGCGATCGAGGTTGTGGTGCGGGCGATGGACGCGGAAGTAGGTGTCGCCGCAGAGGAAGTCGGTGAGAAAGCGGATGCCGATCGTGAACGTGATCAGCTTGCCCGAGAACGCGATGAGCGCCCGCTCGCCCTTGGTGAGGAACGGCCCCGCGCTTTCGAGATAACCGCGAGCGAGCCCCTTGAACATCGGCATGCGCATCTGGACTTTCGCGAGGTCGAGTTCGTCTTCCAGTGTCGGGCTGGTCGTGGTGCGCACCATGTCGCCGAAGTCGTAGAGCGCGCTGCCGGGCATCACGGTATCGAGATCCACGACGCACATCGCCTTCCCGGTGACGACATCCAGCATCACGTTGTTGAACTTCGTGTCATTATGCGTGATGCGCTCCGGGATCTTCTTCTTCGCCAGCGCGTTCAGGATCACATCCACGATCTTCTCCTGCTTCAGCGCGAACTCGATCTCCTTTTTCGCCTCGGTTGCGCGGTTCGCGTGATCGGCCTTGATGGCCTGCTGCAACGATTCGAAGCGGCGACGTGTGTTGTGAAACTGCGGAATCGTTTCGACCAGGCGTTTTCCCGGAAGATCAACCAGGAGCTGCTGAAACTCGCCGAACGCCTTGCCCGCCTCGAACGCCTGGCTGGGCGATTCGACCGCTTCATACGTTCGCACGCCATCCACAAACACGAGCGTGCGCCAGCACTCGCCGTCGCCGTTCCGGTAAAAAGGACGGTTGTCCCGCGTCGGAATCACGGTGAGCGTCCGACGCGACGCATCGCGTGCGCCAGTGTCGTTCAATTTCCGACGCTGATGTGACGTCACGCGGACGAAGTTGTCCATCAACGCGTCCGGATCCTTGAAGACGTGCGTGTTGATCCGCTGGTGGACATAGCGCACCTGCACGCCGCCCTGATTGTAAGTGGCGATGTAGGTTTCATTGATATGACCAATCTTGCACGGCTCGGCGTGCAACAGATCGCCGTAAATTTGAAACTGCCGCGAAATATCGAGCAGCTTGGATTCCTGATAGTTGTTCATTGCAAATCTGGCGTCCGACCGCAGACCAAACCCAGCGGCGGCTTCACACGCCCCCGCTTACATCGGCGAGGCAGACGCGTTCTCCAGTTTCCACAGATCGTGCGATGGCGACAAGCGCGCGAAACGCAGCCGTGCCATCCTCCGCCGTGGCGCCCCGTTGCGGCGTGCCGTGGAGGATCGTATCCGCGAAAGCTTCCAGCTGGAGCTTGTAAGTAAACGCGTCCTCGCCGATCGGCCGGCGATACTGGCGGTCCTTGGTGGAGAAGCACTCCACGACGCTGGTCTTGTGATACCACGGGAGAAAGACGTGGCCCTTCACGCTGCCGTTCTCGCCCTGGATCTGGAAGCCTTCCTCGAAATCGCCGCGGACAGGAATGGTCAGGTCGATGTGTCCCAGCGCGCCATTCGCGAATTCCACGTCCACATACCAACAAAAGGTGCCGAACCGTTCGAGCAACCGCGCGCGAACCGAGGTGACGTCGCCGCCCAGCCAACGGGCGGTGTCCACCAAATGGCTAGCGTGTGTGAGAACGAAATAGCGGCGCTTGTCTGCCTTTGGATTTCCCTCCGGTCGGCGCGCGGATGCGCTGGTCATCGGAATCGGCTGCAGGTTGTCCGTCATCGTGTAGCGGTAGACCGAATCCCAATACCACGCCTTGAGCGAGAGGAGTTGCCCGAGTTCCTGCTGCACGAAATCGCGCGCGAACCCGATGCCCGGATCGAATCGACGGTTGTTACCGATCTGGAAGGTCATCTTGGAACTGCGCACCGTTCGGCACAGCTCTTCACATTCCTCGACGGACACGCCCAGCGGCTTCTCGACCAGCACATGCTTGCCGGCGGCGATCGCCTTGAGCGCGAGCGGCACGTGAAACTGATCCGCCACACCGATCAGAACCGCATCGACCTGAGACTCGGCCAGCATCGCATCGAAGTCGCGGAAAACGAAACGCGGCTGATGCACGGCCGCCATCCGTTCGCGGAGATCGTCGGCGAGATCACAGATTGCAGTCAGCTCGATGTTGCGAGCTTTCTTCGCAGCGTCGAAATGCGCAATCTGCGAGATCGGTCCGCAGCCGAGAATGCCGAGCCGCAACTGATGGGAGTCCTTTTTCATTCGGAGTCGGGTAATGCTCCGAGACTGTAGGAAAAGATTCTCCCATCCGGCAAATCGAATCCCCGGAATCTCCGAATTCCCCCGAGCGTCGGGCCCTCATTTTCCTTGGATACGATATTGACCCGCGGGATCCTGAGAGATTCCATATCGTCATGAAGCCATGCATTTCCCTGGGGCGGGAGATCTGCGCGTGGGTCGGGAGCAAGGGATGTTGGGCATGCGCAGTTCTCGGATTGTTCTTCCTCACGACTCAACCCAGCGCTCGTGCAGCAAACGATCCGCTAGAAGTATGGCACCTGCGAACCACCGGAGGCACCCGCGGACTCACCTACGCCAACGGACAGTTCGTCACCGGCGGCTACGGCGGGATCTTTCAAACGTCACCGGATGGTGGCACGTGGACACAACACTCGTCGTTCTCGAATGACTTTTCAGCGATGGGCGCTGCCTACGGCAACGGCTTGTACGTATTTCCCGGTTACCGGGGTTTTGCCACCTCGACCAACGGGCGGCAGTGGACTTATCTCGATACCGCCAACAACTCCTGGCTCTGGGACATCGTCTTCGCCGAAGGCAGGTTCGTCGCCGTCGGAACTTCGTCCGTATATCTCAATGAGAGTGACGGCATCGCGCTCACCTCCAGCAATGGCATTCATTGGGAACAGCACACCCTTTTGCCACGTGCGCTGTTCCGAGGGGTTGCCTATGGTGACGGTTACTTCGTAGCCTCGGGGCATCGGCTGGACGGCCCTGAAGCGCTCACGGCCGTCTCCACCAACGGCATCCACTGGAGAATCACCACGAATCCACCGCCCATCCGCGCTTACCGGATCACCTACGGCGAAGGCAAGTTCGTCGCCCTTGGAGATGGCATCGAGGTTCTCGAATCCCGCTCGCTTACCAACGACGTTCTCCCGTGGAAACAATCCACCACGCGTCTACGCCTTTTGGGCGCGGACTCGCCGGTCGAACTCCATACTATAAGTTATGTGGAAGGGCAGTTCATCGCCGTGGGAAGTTCCGGTGCTTTCCTCATTTCACCCGATGGCACCAACTGGGCCCGCAAGCCATTTCCACTGCACGGCACGTCGCTTTCCGTAAGCGCCGGTCGCGACCGTTTTGTCGTCGGCGGCGGTGGCATCTACCAATCCGACCCCATTCGACCCAGCAGCCCGCTCTACTTCGTCCGGCTGCAACCCCGCGAGAAACTCGTGGGAACAGGCCGCCCGTATGCGAATAGCGTTATCGCTGAAAGCGAACCCGTCGCGCCCCTGACCTACCAATGGCGCGTCAACGGCGTGAACCTTCCCAGCGCGACGAACTCCACGATCACAATTCCGCACGCCACCCACGATCTCACCGGACTGCACGATGTAGTCATCTCCAGCGCCGGCGGGTCAACGACCAGTTCCGTCGCCAACATTCGCGTGCTCGATCCCTCCGGGATTCGCCTCCAGCCCCAACCGCAATCCGTCGCCCAAGGTGGCAGCATCACTCTCAGCGTCACCGCCACCGGCGCACCGCCCATCTCCTACCGCTGGCGCAGGAACGGCCAGACCGTTTCCTACGTGGGTGACGGCGGCAACGCCTCCTTCCTCACCGTCCCCAACGTCCTCAGTAATGCCGTCTACTCAGTCGTCGTCAGCAACCTCGTTACTCATCCCGGCGAACTCAGCGCCGCCGCTCCAGTCACCGTCCTCGACGACACCGATCACGACGGCCTCCCCGACGACTTTGAATCCGCGAACCGGTTGGATCCGAAAAATACCGCGGACGCTCTACTCGATTCCGACGGCGACGGCCTCCCTAACGCCGACGAGTATCTCGCCGGAACTGATCCCCGCGACGCCAACAGCTTCCTGCGAATCGACCGGATCTCCACCGAAGCTGGCGCGCACATTCACTTCAATGCCGCCGCGGGCAAGACCTACACGATTCAGTACACCGACCGGCTCGATGCACCGGATTGGAAGCGTCTGACCGATCTCGCCGCATCAGCAACCAGTGGCGCAACTTCCGTCGCCGATCCGAATGCCAGTACTGCGCGCTTCTATCGACTCATCACTCCGCGCACCGAGTAACGCAGCCCGGTAGCTTCGAAATCAATCAGTCGTCACTTCAGCGTCTTCAGATACGCGAAGAGATCGCTCACCTGCTCGGGCGGCAACGAGTCCAGCAAACCTTCCGGCATCACGCTCGACTTGGTGAACGCCGCCTTGCGCACATCCTTCTGCGCGATGCGCGTGTCGGCCATGTTCGGACGGCGCAACACAATCGCGTCCTTGTCCTCGCTCACGCGGATGCCGTCCAGCACATCGCCATCCCTCAGCTCCACGCGGAAGACGCGGTAACCCGGCTCCATCGCCGCATTCGGCGTGAGCAAATTGCGCAACAACGACTCGACGCCCATCGCGCCCGCGCCGTTCAGCACCGGCCCGACCTGCCCGCCTTGGCCACCGACGGAGTGACATTGCTGACAGACGTTCGCGAACAACACCTTCCCCTTCGCCACATCGCCGGGCTTCTCAGCCAGCGCGTGGAACTTCGAGAACTTCTCAGCAAGGGCCGCTGCTTCGGCCGCCGTCAGCAACGGAGGAAAATCCTGCGACTTCATCACCTTCGCGCCACTGTGCAGCTTGCCCCAGCCCGTGCCGGTGAAAAGTCCGACGAGCCCAGCGGGTGGAGCGCCGAACTCCGATTCGGCGCGTTTCGATTGGTCGGCCGACGCCGATTTGGAAATCGGCTCTCCATAACTCCGATCAAAATCCGCACGAATCTCCGCCGCGCTGCGCTCGCGATTCCAGATGCGAAACTCGCTCAACCATCCCGCCGTGCCCTTGCCCGGCGCGTTCCAGCCGATGCGCACGTTCTCGAACTTCTGCGTCACCGGCTTCGAGTCTGCCGAGTCCAGTTCGCCATTCTGATAGATGCGGAACATGCCCTTCACGTCACGCGTCACCGCCACATGCGTCCAGACGTCCGCGATGGTTCTCTTCTTCGCCACGATCGCGTCGTGCACGCCGCCGCCCACCCACACGCGGAACTGGCCGCCGAAGAAATTCATGTCCACCGCATTGGGCGCGCCGAGAAGGCCGTCGTTGTTGTCGATGCCCGCGTCGAGCTTCACCCACGTCTCCACCGTGAACGGTCCGTCGAGTGTCAGACCGGTTTCGGTCCACGCGTTGTCCTCGCCGTTCAAGCGCAGCACCGGCCGGAACAGCGACGCCATCTCCTGCATCAACGCCGCCAGATCCGCGTCGTCCCCGAGCACCGCCTGCAACTTGTCGAACGTCACGCCGTCGATCTCGTCCTTCGCAATCGCACCGCCGCGAACGGACTTCACCAGCGCTGAAGCCCCCGCGCGCGTGCCGGATAATCCCGCCAGCGCCGACTTCTTGGCCGTCGCCGGCAGCATGGGATACAAGCTTGCGAGTTGCTCCGGCCCCTTCGCATCGCGTGAAGCCGCAAGCGCAGCGACCGCTGCGTCCTGCACCGCTGGCTCCCCTTTCTCGGCGAGCTTCGCGAACGTGCTGACGCGATCGGATTTCAAGTCCCGCAAAGCCCGGAGCGCCGCGAGCGATTGCGGCTGGAGAATCGCGATCTGGTTCGCGCCTTCCCGTGGTGACCAACCCCAGCCCGCTTCGAGCATCTTCACCAATTCCGGTTCCACTCCTGCCAGTTGAAACGCGCTGGCCAGCTTGGTGCCGAGATCCATCGTCGCCTGACTGTTCTGCGACAGCAGCTGCCGCGCGGCATCGGTGAGCAACGGCGCGAGCTTCGCCGCATCCAGCTTCGTGCGCACGCGCAGCAGCGATTCGAGCGCGCCCGTCCGCGTCTCCGGCCTTTGCAGAACTGCCTTCAACGCTTCACCGACGCCGGGCTCATCCGGGAACTGCGCGAGGCGCAGTAGCTCTTCGTCGCCGGGCGGGCGTTGAAGCTTGGGCAGAAGCTCAGCGACTCGCACCGCACTGGCTTTAGGTTCCAACGCCAAGCAAGCAAGCAGCAAGTTCTCCGTGGGTAGCGATTGAGCCGCGCTCGATTCGAGGAATTGGGAAAGCTCGCCTGGGAATCTTTCGAGATGCAGACGCGCTAAGTACCTCTCGAACTCCCGCTCGTAAGCCTCGCCGGTCTTGATGGTGCGACCACTCTGAGTGCTCTTCATCGCGGGTTGGGCGAGCGAAGGGTTGCCAAGCATTACCATCGTTTCAAAGTCCTTCATCATGCTGACAGGAACGCCTGAATATCTGATTCGGCTCTCCGCCAGACGACCGGCGGTTCGAACTACCTGAGCTCGAACTTCTGGGTCCGGGTCATTGGCGAGGCGCTCAATGCTCGGTTCCTCCCAGGGCGCGAGCAGCGAAAATTCGCCCAGTGAGCGCAAAGCCTCTCGCCGAATGTCCCGGTTGGCGTCGGCAAGCAACGGCCGCAGCGTCGCAACATCAGTGGCCCTCAAACCTTCCAGTGCGAAGAGCGCCCCCAGTCGCCTCGCCGTCGTCGCCTTCTTGTCTCCCACAATCTTCTTCAGCTTCGGCGTGAGATCCTTCATCTGCCGATCCGTGATCGCCTGCCACGCCATGTGGCTTTGCGGAATCGAGGGGCCGCCGAGCTTCGCGATGAGTTCGTCACCTGAGAGCTTGTTGAAGTCTGGAACGTCGAACGGTTTCACGTCCTTGTGCTTCACACGCCAGATGCGGCCGCGTTTCTTGTCGCGCTCGGGATGGTTCCTCGGCACTTCGTTGTGCGAGATGATTTTGTTGTACCAGTCTACGATGTAGAGGCAGCCGTCCGGGCCGGTCCGCAGCGCGACGGGGCGGAACCATTCGTCGCCAGAGAGCACGAAGTCCGGCAGCTTCTGGTAACGGAAACGCGGTCCGTCCGGCGTGACCTGGATGGCCTGAATCTTCCGCGTGATCGGATTCGCGATGTAGAACTGCCCGGCGTAAGGAGCGGGGAACGGAGAAGTAATCAGTGAATCAGTATTCAGTGAGTCAGTGGCGCGCCGTTTCGCTGACTGATTACTGATTACTGATTCACTGATTACTAGTTTGCCATCAGACAACGCCAGCCCGCTCAGTCCCGTCCCGCCCATCGCAAACTCCGTCGCCGTGCCGGGAAATTCCGGCGCATAACTCTTCCACGTGCTGCCAGAGCAGCCGGGGTAATTCGCATACTCGTGGAACGGCATCATCGGGTAGCCGAAGTCGTTCGCCTCCTGAATCCACGCCTGTCCGTTGCCGTCGAGCACGAGGCCCCAGATGTTGCACGGGCCTTGCGAGGTGATGTCGAAATCGCTGCCGTCGTAGCGGAACTTCGCCATGCGCGTCTGATCGAACTGCACCTCCGCGCCCTTCGTGGTCTTCACCTTGCCGTAGTTGAACGCGCCCTGGGCGAACCATATCCAGTTGCCGGGCGCGCGTGTGAACTGATGCGGGAACAGATGCGAATCCTGCACTCCGAAGCCGCTCAACATCACTTCGCGCTTGTCGGCCTTGCCGTCGCCATCGGTGTCGCTGAGGAAAACAATCTCCGGCCCGTGCTGCACATAGACGCCGTTCTTGTACGGCAGAATGCCGAGCGGAATCGCGAGCCCATCGGCGAACACCCGCGGCTCGCGGGCGTAACCGGTCGGCGATTTCGGATCGCGATCGTAGACCAGCACCTTGTCCTTCGCGCGGCTGGCGTAAAGCGCCTTGGCGACTTCCGGGCTTTCATTCGCATCCACGGGATACTCGAGCGCGGTCATCGTCCAGAGCCGCCCCTGCAAATCCCAATCCACCGCCACGAACTTGCCGAAGCCGCGCTGAGTGTCCTCGCTCACCACGAGTTCAATCTCGAAGCCCGGCGGCAGCGTGAACTCGGCGCGTTCTTCCTCCGGCGTGAGGGGCGATGCCTTCGCGCCCGTCTTCGGTTTCGGTGCGCCGATGAATTCTTTCGAAGCTGGCAGTTCCTCGATGAAGATGTCCTTCACCTGCACGACGGCCTTGCCGCCGCCGTGAACCTGAATGCCGAGCTTGCCCCAGTTGAAGTTCGGGATGCTCAGGTCCGGCTCGTAGTAATCAACGCCCATCACGCCATTGATCCACGTCGTCACACGCGAGCCCTCGGCGCGGATGACGTAATCGTTCCAGCCATCTTTCTTGATGACCGGCCGCAGCGCCTTCATGTCCGAGGACGCCATCAGCTTGTTGCGACGCGATTCGTCGTAGATGGCTCCGTACCACGACGGATCGCCGAAGTCGCACTGGTATCCGGCCATCTCCGAATTGTTCGGCACGCGCTGCGAGCGAATCTGGAAGCCGGAATTGATGAAGCCATTCGTGCCCGTGAGCTTGATTCTGAAACGGATGACGAAGTTCGTGTAATCGCGCGTGGTGGCGAGAAACTCGTTCTGCTTCACCGTCTCGACGTAAGAACCTCCCGTCAGGCATCCGTCCTCCACCCGCCAAATCTTCGCGTCGCCTTCCCAGCCAGCGAGCGTCTTGCCGTCGAACATGGATTTAGGGTTCTTCAGCGCAGGCGGATTTTCAGCGGCCAGTCCAGCGACGGCGGCGAGAAAGGTCAGTCCGAGGATGGACCCGTGTTTCAGTAATGCGTTCATGATTGATAGCGTGATGTTCCAAACACCGACGATGGTGACGGACGTGTCTATCAAATTGCCTCGTTCTATCCAGCCTAGATTCGGCCGACCAGAATCCACTTTCGACAGATCGTGATCTCACTTTCTTGCCACCGCTTCGCCAATCTCATACCAAAGAGTCATGTTGCCTCTCAGCTCGCGCCATTTCAGGTCACTGGCCTGCATCACCCTGTTGCTCGGACTTATGGTCGCGCTGCCGGCGTGTCGCACTTCAAAGAGCGAACCTTCGACGCTGACAACGACCTCCCCCGCCCAGCAACGTGCAATCGCAAAAGGCGGCACCAACGGCGCGGCCATCGTTCGCGCGGTGCAATCTCTCGACGCGAAGCATCGCGACGCCGCGGATTTCCTGCTCACGCACATGCCGGAGCATGACTTGCGCGAATTGTCGCCGGCGTTGTTCACCGAGAACCTCCTGCTCGCCGAGGAAGCCATGGCCGCCGCGCCGTGGCGCACGAAGGTTCCGCGCGACGTTTACCTCAACGACATTCTGCCCTACGCCAGCGTTAACGAGCGCCGTGACAACTGGCGTCGTGTCCTGCGCGAGAAGTGTGCGCCGCTCGTCGCGGATTGCCAGACGCCGGGCGAAGCGGCGCAGCGCTTGAACCAAAAGCTCTTCAAGCTCGTGAACGTGAAATATTCCACGAAACGCAAGCGCGCCGACCAAAGCCCGCTCGAATCGATGGAGAGCGGCCTCGCCACGTGCACCGGCCTTTCCATTCTGCTCGTCGATGCGTGCCGCTCCGTCGGAATTCCTGCGCGCGTCGTCGGCACACCGATGTGGTCCAATCTCCGCGGCAACCACACCTGGGTCGAGGTCTGGGACGACGGCTGGCATTTCACCGGCGCGGCGGAGCCGGATCCGAAAGGGCTCAATCGCGGTTGGTTCCGCCACGACGCCTCGCAGGCAAAGAAGGACGAACCGCGTCACGCGATCTACGCGAGCAGCTTCGCTGCGACAGGACTCGCCTTCCCGCTCGTTTGGGCGGACGACGTGGACTGGGTGAACGCCGTGAACGTCACGGAGAATTACACGCCCAAAACCAAGCCCGCGGATTCGGGCAAAGTGCGTCTGCTTGTGAAGGTGCTGGATCGCCCCGCCGGCCAGCGCGTCGCTGCGCCGCTGACCGTGGTTGAAGCCACCAACGCCACCGCGAAGCTCGAAGGCAGGTCGCGTGACGAATCCGTGGACCTGAATGACATCGCCGCATTCGAAGTTGCCCGCGATCGTACTTACGAGATCTCCACCGAACTGAACGGCAAACGCATTCGCCGGGAATTCGTCGCCGGCACAAATGCGCAGGAACTCGTCGTCCTGCACATCAGCGACACGCCCGCCTACACGCTGCCATCGCAGGCCTGCTACATGCCTCCCCGCGTCAGCCGGGACTTGAAGCCCGCAGACGCCGCCAAGCTGGGGAAGGCTCTCGCGGACTACTTCGCAGCCTCCACCAATCAGCAGGCGAAGTGGAAGTTCCCGCGCGGGCTCGAGAAACTTCTGCGTGAAAACGAAACGGCTGTGCGCCACGCAGCATGGGAAGCGTATCGCTCCGCGCCGATTCACGACGCGTTGAAGGCCGACTTCGAAGCCAAGCAGGTCCGCTTCGAAAAACATCTCAGTCCCTACACGGTGAAGACCGTCGGCACGCGTCCGACCAACGGCTGGGCACTCTTCATCGCGATGCACGGCGGCGGCAACGCACCGCAAGCGCTCAACGACAGCCAGTGGCGGCACATGCAGATCTATTACAAGGATCATCCGGAGGCCGGCGGATATCTTTACGTCGCCTTGCGTGCGCCGAACAACACCTGGAACGGTTTCTACGACACCTACGTCTATCCGCTGATCGCGAATCTCACGCGCCAGTTCCGGCTCTACGGCGACATCGACCCGAACAAGGTCTTCATCATGGGCTACTCGCATGGCGGCTACGGCGCGTATGCGATTGGACCGAAGATGCCGGACAACTTCGCCGCGATTCACGCCAGCGCCGCCGCTGCCAGTGACGGTGAGACGACGCCGAAGACTCTGCGCAATACGATCTTCACGGCGATGGTCGGCGAGAAGGACACAGCTTACGGACGTCATGAGCGAAACCAGAAGTTCGCGGCCGCCGTCGAGAAACTGCGTGGCGATCGCAAGGACATCTATCCGGTGCGCGTCGACATCATCGCCGGCAACGGCCACACCGGCCTGCCCGATCGCGACATCATCAAGCAGATGTATCCCGCGGTGCGAAATCCCGTGCCGACCGAACTGAGCTGGCTGCAAACCGACAAGGTCATCCGCGACTTCTTCTGGCTGCGCTCCGATACCCCCGGCAAGAAGCGCGAGATCGAAGCCGTCTGCCGCGACAACCGCATCACCGTCACCACCAGCACCAACGTCACCTCCGCAACCGTGCTGCTCGATTCGCGCCTCGTCGATTTCGATCAACCCGTAATCACCGAAGTGAACGGCGCGAAGGCGACGCACAAACTCCAGCCGAGCTTGCGCGTGCTCGCCGAAACGCTCCTGCGCCGCGGCGATCCTGAACTGGCGTTCACCGCGAAAATCGAACTGCCATTAGCATCTGCGGCCGCGACGAAGTAGCGGCAACCCTTTCGTTCCGAGCGGGATTGCCTTCCTCCGCCACGATGGTTCCGTGGCGACTCGTCACCGGGCGCGTGCGGCGATTGTCCGCTTTTCACCGGCGAGCCGCTTGTGCATTCTTCGGGCATGTTCGCCAAACTTCTTGGTTGTGTCGCCGCACTGAGTGTTGTCGCTGCCGTCCCGGCCTTAGCCCAGCCGGCGGGTGACCGTCCGGACAAGTCCCCGCATGCGCCCAAGGCGCTTCCGCCCGACGCCACCTCGGCGCGGCCGCAGAAAGTAGCTCCGCCCCAGCCTGGCGAGCGCATTGTTCTGCTCGGGAACGGACTGGCCGAGCGTGACGTCTACTACAGCCGGATGGAGACGGAACTGCACTTGCGCTATCCGCAGCAGCAAGTCGTGATGCGAAACATGGGGCGGCCCGGCGACACGCCGGCGTTCCGTCCGCATCCAGCGCGCAAGTCGCAATGGGCCTTCCCGGGCGCGGAGAAGTTCCGTCCCGAATTCAAGCAGCACAACGGCATTGGTTTCTTCCCCACGCCCGACCAGTGGCTGACTCATCTGCAGGCGGACACCATCGTGG
Source organism: uncultured Bifidobacterium sp. (assembly GCA_964491875.1). Taxonomy (GTDB): domain Bacteria; phylum Verrucomicrobiota; class Verrucomicrobiia; order Limisphaerales; family JADJPG01; genus JADJPG01. The sequence continues at coordinate 362,349 of CAZBIC010000001.1, read as the reverse complement.
CGTTCTTCGGATATAACGAATCATTCGACGGGCCGGGGCGCGTGGACAATTACGAGGCGGAGCTGGAGGCGTTTGTGAAACACACGCTGGGCAAGGCTTACAATGGTACGGCCGCGCCGCGGCTGGTGCTGGTGTCGCCGATCGCGTTTGAAGATTTGTCGGCGAAGCGGGATTTGCCAAACGGCAAGACGGAGAACGCGAATCTCGCGCTCTACACCGCCGCGATGGAAAAGGTGGCGAAGAGGAACGGCCTGACCTTTGTGGATTTGTTCAAGCCCACGCTCGCCACCTACGGCCAGCGCAAGCAGCCACTGACGATCAACGGCTTTGCGCCCACGGAAGCGGGTTATACCGAAATCGGGGCGCTGGTCTGGGACGGGGTTTTCGGCAAGCAGGCGCACTCGTCGAAGGCGGATGCGTCGTTGGTTCACGCGGCAGTGAAGGAGAAGGACTTCTTTTGGAACAATGACTACAACCTGGTGAACGGCGTCCACACGCACGGCCAGCGTTATGATCCCTACGGCCCGCAGAACTATCCCGACGAAGTGAAAAAGACGCGCGAGCTGATGGCGCTGCGCGAGGCGCGCATTTACGAAGTGGTGCAAGGAAAGTCCCGGGAGCTCTCGATCGACGAGTCAAAGTCGCATCCGTTGCCCGCTGTGCCGACGAATTTCAAACGCCCCATCGAGTATCTCGACGGCAAGAAGGCCATCGAGAAGATCACGATGATGGACGGCTACAAGGTCGAGCTGTTCGCCTCGGAGAAGGAATTTCCCGACATGAAGAACCCGGTGCAGATGTCCTTCGACAACAAAGGCCGGCTCTGGGTGGCGGTGATGCCGAGCTATCCGCACTACAAGCCCGGCGATGCCCGCCCGGACGACAAGCTGCTAATTCTCGAAGACACGGATAACGACGGACGCGCGGACAAGCAGACCATCTTCGCGCGCGGACTGCATTTGCCCATCGGCTTCGAACTGGCGCCGGAGGGCGTTTATGTTTCGCAGGAGCCGAATCTCTGTCTGCTCGTCGATGACAACAAGGACGACAAGGCCGACCGCATGGAGATTCTCATGCACGGCTTCGACACGCACGACACGCATCACGCCATCTCGGCCTACTGCGCGGACGCGAGCGGCGCGTTCTATCTTCTCGAAGGCCGCTTCCTGCACAGCCAAGTGGAGACGCCGTACGGCCCGCGTCGCTGCAATGACGGCGGCGCGTGGCGCTTTGACCCGAAGAACTTCCGTCTCGAACGCCACAACCAGACGGACATCAACAATCCGTGGGGCTACTCGTTCGATTACTGGGAACAGGATTATCTCAGCGACGCCTCGAGCGGGGAGAACTACTGGTCACTGCCCATCTCGGCCAAGATGCCCTACGGCGTGGAGATCAAGAAGGTCGGCCAGTTCGCGCCCAAGCGTTCGCGGCCTACGTCCGGAGCGGAGTTCGTTTCCTCGCGGCACTTCCCCGACGAAGCGCAGGGCGATTTCATGATCTGCAACAGCATCGGCTTCCTCGGCATCAGCATGCACGACGTGTGGGAGGATGGCTCTGGCTTCTCCGGCAAGGTCGCGGGCGATCTGCTGTCGTCGAGCGATCCGAACTTCCGTCCCGTCGATCTGGAGTTCGCCCCGGACGGTTCGCTCTACTTCATCGACTGGCACAACGCCCTCATCGGCCACATGCAGCACAACGCGCGCGACCCGAACCGCGACCGCGATCACGGCCGCGTCTATCGCATCACGTATCCGGGCCGTCCGCTGGTGACGCCGGCAAAGGTGGCGGGCGCGAGCATTCCGGAGTTGCTCGACAACCTGAAGCTGCCTGAATACCGCACGCGTTACCGCACGCGCCGCGAATTGCGCAGCCATCCGGCCAGCGAAGTGATTCCGGCCGTAAAGAAGTGGGTGGCCAGGCTCGACAAGTCCGATCCGAAGTACGAGCACCATCTCTGCGAAGCACTCTGGGCCACATGGGCGCAGAACAAGCCGGACGCGGATCTGCTCAAGCGGTGCCTTTACGCGAACGCGCCGCAAGCCCGCGCCGCCGCCGCCCGTGTACTGCGTTTCGCCGCCCACCAGATTCCGAATTCAACCGAACTCTTCCTGCAAGCGGCGCGCGATGGACACGGACGCGTGCGCCTCGAAGCCATCGTCGCCGCGTCGTGGCTGGACAACGCCGACGGTGCCCGCATCGTGCTCGAGGCGATGAAGATGCCCTTCGACAAATGGATGGGGCCCGTGACCGAGCAGATCCTCAAGCACACGTTGAATGACGACATCGCGGCGTTGAAGGCGGCGCCAGGATTCTCAATCCGCGACAATCCCAATGCAGAGGCTTACCTCGCGGGCACGTTCAAGTTCGCACCTGCGCCGAAAGCGGATGAGGAACAATCCTTCGGCCCGACCCGGCCGCTGGCGGGTGACGAACTGAAATCGTATCAACTCGGCCGCTCCATCTTCCTGCGCGACGCGCACTGCGCGACCTGCCACCAGCCCAACGGCCAGGGCCTGCCGGGCACCTATCCGCCGCTGGTCAAAAGCGAGTGGCTCACAGACGACCAACGGTTGATCAAGATCGTGCTCAAAGGCCTGTGGGGACCGCTGGAGATCAACGGGACGAAGTTCGATCCGGCCAAGGGCGTTCCGCCAATGCCCGGCTTCGGCGGCTTCCTCTCCGACGACGAAGTCGCGGGGACCATCAATTACGTGCGCCAGTCCTTTGGCAACAACCTGCCGCTCGTAACGCCCGCGCAAGTGGCCGCTGTCCGTGCGGCGACCAAGGACCGCATCGACTTCTACATGGTGGAAGAGCTCATGTCCGAACATCCGATTCCTGGCTGGGAGAAATGGGGTCGCATGGCCCGGCCCACCACATCGGTTTACGAGTAAGCTCAATCGCCCGGGCTTATCCGCCCTGAGCGTGTTTGCCGGAACGGCTCTCCGACCGGCCCGCTCGCCAGCTCTACTCGATCACAAACCAGTTCATCCCCTGCGCCTTCACGGTGACGGGGATTTCTGCTGTGTAGTCGCGGGCCAGCTTGAAACGCTTCGCCGCACCGCCTTGTTCGCGGATGCGCGCGGAGTCGGTCAGGCCGGTGTAATAGAGATTCACGCGCAGCTTCTTCGTCACCGGTTCGTTCAGCGGATTGAACACCACGAGCATTCCCTTCTCCTTCAGCTTCGGATTCACGTGCAGCATCCAGTCGAGGTCACGGGCGTCGGCGCGGCGACCGTGGATGAGATCGCTCTCCAGAATGTCGCGGTGGGCTTTGAACCATTCGACCTTCGCCTTCACCATCGCCTTCGTGCGCTCGGTGTCGAAGAGACGCGGGCCGCGGTAACAGGCCTGGACGCCGAGCGCGAGATTGCTCTCCATCATGCGCTCGTAGTGATCGAGGTGTTTGTCGAGCGGCTCGATGGTCGCCGCCGCACCACCACCTTGATATTCGGTGAGCGGCACAAACATCCAGCCCATGCTCGGAAGCTTCTGCCAGGTGCCGTCCCAGATGTTCTGTCGCGTGTGAATCACCTGCTGCTCGCGCGGCAAAGACCAATTCACCTCACGATAGCCCATGCCGGTCTTCGTCGAGCCGGCGAGGAAGTAGTGGTCCGGCACGTTCAGGTAGAAGCCCTGCGCGCGGCACCACTTGTAAAAGTCCGAGATCTCGCGCCACTGATTCCAGCGCGAGTCCGCCAGGCCGTGATGCCCCGGATGATTCGTGCTCGCGCAGACATCGCCCGGATACGAGCCGTCGTGCTCCAGCAGCGTGAAGCCGCTCTCGCGATGAAACTCGTAAAGCCGGCGAAAATAGTTCGTGCCCCACCGGCTCTCTAGACACGGAGAGTTGCCGAAGGCCGGCTTCTCGCCCGGCGGCATCACCACATCGTTCCCGCCACCGACCGCACGCGACGCGAGCAATGAGTAGCTGCCGATCTCGATGCCTTTGCTCCGCGCATGTGCGACCCAGCTCCTCGCGCGTTCGAGCGTCGCCGGTTTCTCGTTCTCCATGTCGAAGCCGCTGCCGAAGCTCAGAATCAACATCTCGAAGCCTACTGCCGCGCATTGGTTGATTGCATTGGTCACCGCTTCACCGCGGGACGACACGAGATGCATCATCAGCGGATTCTCCGTCGTCCACGGCGCGATGACGCGATACATCCGGCGGATTGCCAGGCCGCAACGCTCGCGATCGGTGGTGTCGTGCGGCAACACCCACGCGCGGAACGATTCGAATGTCCCACCCGGGGCGACATCCTGCGCCGGCCCCAGATCCGGACCGATGTCGAGCAGACACGGCGTCTTCTTCTCGTAATTCACCTGCGAGTGAAACTGCGGGTCCGGCAGCCAGCGATAGGAACGCCGATTCGCACCCGCCGCCATCATCCCGCCGAACGCCATATCGGTCTCGACGTGAATATTCGGCGGCGTGCGACCTTCGACCAGTTCGTCCACTTCGGAACTGCGTTCCACGACCGCGAGCACCTCGCTGGAGAACTTGTCCAAACGCACGACCTTGTCTGTGCCGTTCGAGATCGTGATCCACTTCGAGTAGACCGGCAGCCCATCGTAGAGCTCGTAGTGAACAGAGACGCGAATGTCTGCAGCAGGCGTTCCGTTGGTCGGAATGGGCGCGGCGAAATCCAACCGCAGCGTAACGCCGGGTGGCGGCCACTTCGCATCGGGCGCGTGATGCCGCGTGCGCTTCCAGGTCATGCGTTCCTTCGGCTCGCCGATTTCGTAGCCGACGAAACGAAACGCCGTCGGGTCGGCGCGCAGTTCGGCAATCCATTCGGGCCGGAGGAACGCGTAGTTGCGCTGGCCTTTCAATCCACCGATGTCGTAGCGCTTGCCGTCAATCTCCACGACCGCTTCCGGCTTCACGCCGCGCAGGAGCGATTCGCCGCTGGAGAGATCATCGAGCGCCACCGTCGCCGCGTTCGGCTCGATTCGAATCACCCGGCGCAACAGGCCGTTGTTCAATTCCAGCTCGCGTCCATCCTTGCTCTTGGTGACGCGCGCTTTGAATGGCGCGGAATCAATCAGCCAGTCGAGAGCCGGAGCCGCGGCGAGAATCTGAACGGAGGCAACAAGCGCGAGGATCCCGATACAGGCATTGATTCGTTTCATCTGGAAAGCGGAATTCGACTGGCGACGCCCGCCGATAATTCACCAGCGAACGCAGATCGCCCGTCCCGCCATCCAGCAATGCGCGGGATCAGTTGCGGTTCGGCTGCGGGCTCGGATCGACGGCTCCGTCGGTGTCTTGAAAACGTGCGCGCAACCCGTTCAGCTCTCCCTTCACTGTCTGCAAGGTCTTCGCGTAACCGGGTTCGTCGTACACGCTGCGGAGCTGTTTGGGATCTTTCTTGTTGTCGAACAGTTCCCATTCGTCCGTCTCGTAATAGTGCGCCAGCGTGTAGCGCTCGGTGCGCACGCCGTAGTGATTCGCCACGTTGTGCGCGCCTTTGAAGTCGTAGTAATGGTAGTAAACGCTCTTGCGCCAGTCGGCCGGCCTCTCGCCGCGGAGGATCGGGACAAACGACCTGCCGTGCAGTCCGTCCGGAATCCGGCCGCCCGCCATCTCCACGAACGTGGGCGCGTAATCAATGTTCTGGATGAACGGCGTGAAGCGCGTGCCGGGCTTCACCACGCCGGGCCAACGGATGATGAACGGCATGTGGATCGATTCCTCGTAGATCCAGCGCTTGTCGAACCAGCCGTGCTCGCCGTTGAAGAAACCCTGATCGGACGCGTAGATGACCACCGCGTCCTGTTCGAGCCCTGCCTCCTTCAGATACTCCACCACCCGGCCCACGCCGTCGTCCACCGCCTTGATGCAGCGCAGGTAGTCCTTCATGTACTCCTGGTACTTCCAGCGCGTGAGCTCGCGGCCCGTGAGCTGGGCCTTGAAGAAGGCCTCGTTGCGCGGACCGAAAACGGCGTTCCATTCCGCGCGTTCCGACTCGCTCATGCGGTTGAACTCCAGCACCCACTTCCCGGGCTCCAGCACCTTGAGATCGTCTTTCATGACCATCGTGCGGTCGATCTCCATCTTCTGAGTGTGCGCGGGCGACATCCGGCCGGAGTAGTCGTCGAACAGCGTGTCGGGCTCCGGCACCTTCACCTTCCCCAGCCACGAATAGTAACGCGGCGGTGGCATCCAGTTCCGATGCGGCGCCTTGTGCTGAATCATCACCATGAACGGCTTCGTCGTGTCGCGCTGCCGCAACCAGTCGAGGCTCATGTCCGTGATGATGTCCGTCGCGTAACCGTTGCGCTTCTCCTTCCCATCCGGCCCGCTGAACTCCGGGTGCCAGTAAGTTCCCTGCCCGTCGAGCAGGCGCGAGTAGTCGGTGCCGGTCGGTGTCTTCGCGAGGTGCCACTTGCCGATCACCGCCGTTTGATAACCCGCCTCGCGGAGCGCACTGGGAAACGTCCAGACGCCCTCGCGAATCGGCTGGCTCAATGTCCGGACACCGTTGGCGTGACTGTGCAAGCCACTGAGAATCGCCGCGCGGCTCGGCGAGCAGAGTGAGTTGCCGCAAAAACTGTTCACGAACAAACCGCCGCGAGCCGCGAGGCGGTCGATGTTCGGCGTGACTCCTTGCTTCCGACAGAATGCGGACAGGCGGGCGTTGTAAGCGCCAATCGTCTGAAGCGAGTGATCATCGGTGAAGATGAAGACAATGTTCGGCTTTGACGGAGCCGCAGCGTGGCCAATGCAGGTCAGCGTCAACAAAATCAAACCAACCAACCACGCCCTGAGGTGATAATTCTTCATGTTGCAAATGCTTTTCTGTGTCACGAGTAACTAGCCTTCACCGAGATTTTGTCGAAGCAATCGGCACGTTGCAGAACGTCAGCGCGGCGATTCCATTCGCGCCGTTGAGCAGCTTGTCCTGGCTCCAGGCAATTTCCTTCAGGTAGGTGGCCTTCGTCGCGGCGGAAGGCGCCTTCAGTTTCAGCGTGAGCACATTCCCGGCGACGCTGCCGGAGGCCACCTTGTCCTTTTCGCCATCGAGATAGAACTGCCCGGCCAGCGCGTCGGCCCAGACCACCGGCTGATCGAACTCGAAAGCAATTGTGTCGCGTGCGCTGCCGACAAACGACGCGTGACGGAGATTGGGCGCTGTGACCGGAGCTGCGGGCACCTTGTCGTAGTGGTCGCGCTCGATGACCGGTTGAATCAGGCGCGCGAACTCCGCCCAGCCCTCCAAAGGGAAGTGGCAGCCACCGGGCGGTCGAACGCCAAGCGTGGACAGGATGCTCATGTTCGAGAACAGCTCCGGCAGGGTCCGTTGCTTCTCGCGCAGCATGTCGCCGGAGCCTTCCCGACCGCCCATCGCGCATGAGTTCGGCCAGATCTGGAAAACGTAATAGTGCTGCACGTTCGGGAAGTCCCGCTTCCAGCCGGCGGACATCTCGATGAACAGCGATTGATACGTTTCCCAGCCGAAGCCCCCAGTCGGACCGTCCGCGCCCTGATCGTTCTCGCCCTGGTGCCAGAGGATGCCGCGGATGCCGTGCGTCAGCTTCGCCTGCTGCACACGCCAAAGCATCCGACCGTAAATTGTCGAGAGATCAGTCGGCTGCGCTGCATTGCGCTGATGCTGGTCGATGCGCGTACCGCCAACCGCGGCGTTGATGATGAAGATGGGCATCTTCTGGCTCGCGACCAACCGCTTTGCCAGCTCCATGCCCCACCAACCGAGTTCGGCCTTCTCGCCGTTCTGTGCCTTCCAAACGGGATAGCACCAAAGGTTTCCCGGCGCTGATTTCATGCTGCCCGGCGGGCGACCATAGCTGCGAATCCACTCGCTGGTTTCCGCCGGAGATTTCTCGCCGGTATCCGTCGCCAGCGCGTTGGACTGGCCGTCGATGATGTAGGCGTCGCCGCACACAAGATTCGTCACGGCGTGCCGCACCGTCTCGCGACCACCCGTCTTGGTGCCGAACTCGACGCGGTATTTGATCAACCCCGGCTTGAGGTTCATCGCGAAGGTGTAAGACAGATCTTTGGCGGGCTTGGCCCGCTCGGCCTTGATCAACTTGTCGTCCGCATAGAGCCGGAGGAACACTGCTTCAGCGGGCTCGTCCAGCGTCCCGTTGTAATGGAGCGTTCCTTCGTTCCGTTCATCGCGCGCGTAAAACTGTCCGTCCTCTGGCTTCTCATCCTTCGCCGGTGTGCGCGAAACCCAGGCGTCGCGCTTCGGCTCCGTCACGTCGATGGTCGTCGCCTGCGTGACCGGCTGACCGCCGTTGCTAATCGTCGCCGTGATCGTGAGCTTCCCGCTGTTCTGCGCGCGGGTGAGAACAAGTTTACCCGGCGCAACTTCCTTGACGACCGCGAACAGCCCCGCGCTCCACTCCGTCTTCAATTCGCCAGCGCCCTGCGCCTGCATCGCCTTCAGGTTGCTAATCTGCGGCACGACCTCGATCGTTCGACGGCCGTCCCATTTCGCAGGTGCCTTCAAAGTGAACACCGGCTCGGGAATCGATTCTTCAATCGCGATGGGAATGTCCCGTGTCTTTACCTGGTTCGCGAACACCGCTTTGAACTGCAGCGTCGCCGTCGCCGCGCCAGTCACACGCCCGGCGTTGAACGTGTATTGAAACCGATCTACAGCCACGACGGATTCGCGGCCGTCGCGTTTCAAAGTCCAATAGACCTTCTGCGCCCCGCTCGCTTGTGCGGAAATCACCGCGCTCGCGCCCTCCTTGACCGTCAGTTGTTCATGAGAAACCGCGAACGCGTTGCCTGCGCGCACGATTGGCCCGACCAGCGTCTGGTGGGCCTTCTGGTTCTCATGCTGCAATTTCACCCAATCGGCGGAACGCACCACCTTCGAGACGCGCACCTCGTCGATGTCGCCGACGAAATCATAGTTGTGATACCAGCCGCCAATCCACAGCCGGGCCGGGTTGCGGATGGCCAAGGGCGCAGCGCGCGAAGTGGTTGCCCCATCGAGAACCCCGTTCACATAGACGCGGGCGTTGCCTTTCTCGTAGGTGTGCATCACGTGAATCCACTCCCCGAGCGCCAGCCGGCTCCGGCTCTGCACGTTCCCGTCGGAGAAATAACAATCCACGCTCACATGCGGCGGACTGCGGAACTGCATCACGACTTTGCCCTGAGCCTGTTCGTTACCCCACGCGAGGATACTGCCGTTCGGCTGCTCCGCCCTGAACCACGCCTCGGAACTGTGAGCCGCCGAGCCTTGCGGATAACCCTGAATCTTCTCGCCCCCGAACACGCCCTGCTTCCCCGCAAAACGCCGCGCCTGGCCAATCATTCCCGTCGTGGCCGTCGTGCCGACATCCTTCGACTTCAGCGTGCCGACCTCATCGGCGACGCTCCCGCCCATGTGCCACACGCTGAGGTAACCATTTGCTTCGTTGAACACAGCCTTGCCACTCGATTCGCTTGCAGCGTCGGATCTGCCCCATTGCACGCGCAGCTCCTGGCGCTCGTTGCCTTTGATCACCGGCACGCGCACCCAAACGCTCGCCTCGCCCCTCGCCGCGTCCCATTCTTCGATCTGATACGCCAGCGGCACGCCCGTGCTGGTGGAGAATCGAATGTCCTCCCCGTTTGGTTTTGCCTGCGCGAAGTCGAACCAGTCCTTGTGCAGCCTCACCAGCAGGGGGAAACCTTCAACCGACGCCGAAGCCGGCAGATTCGCACCTTCCGGTGTGGTGAGAGTGAAAACTGATCCCCAGTGCTTCCAGCCTTCGTAGGCGGTTGCTGCCTTCTCCTGCGCCATCGCTGACGCTTGAAGCAGCAAGGTAACGAGCGCAATCAGGCCGCCAGTGATGTGGTGCATAAAGCTATTCTCCCGACGCCAGCCAGCGCGCCGCGTTCTCCAGAACGCGCAGCGGCTCGGCTTGCTTGAAGACAGGATAGGTCTCGTGGCCGGGACGGAAGTAGAACACTCTCCCCTGGCCCACCTGCCAGACGCAGCCGCTGCGGAAATACTCGCCCTTGTCCCAGCGTTCCTCGAAGACCACCGCGTCGGGCTTCGGCACATGGAACGGCTCGTCATACATTTCCGTCTGCGCCACGTCCCACTTCAGCGGCAGCCCGGCGGCAATTGGATGCTCCGGCAGGAGTGTCGTCACATGACTCGGCGCACCATCGCCGCGATACGCCGGAAAGATGCAGCCCGGCAACGTGAGCTTCCAGACACCGTCCTCCTTGCGCAGCGCCGGCGTCAGCGGCCCGTCACGGCGCGGCACTTTACCGAGCGGGTTCTGATTGAAGTATTCGAACTTCGCTGTGGCACGTTCGGCGGCCGGAATCTGCGCGAGCGCATCCGTCTTCGCCCGCTCTTGCATCAGCCGCACGAACGGCCGCGCCCAGTGCGCCGAGTGCAGTGCGATGAAGCCGAGCTTTCCCTCGCGCACACGGGTCACCAGACGCTCCACATTCTCCTCCGTCACGAACGGGTTCTTCACATGACTCCACCAGATCACCACGTCGGAGTCATTGAGCGTCGCTTCGTCGAGTCCCTGCGACGGCGACGCGAGCGAAACAGTCTTCACTACGAGTCCCGGCCTCGTCGCCAGATGCGCCGCGATGGTTTCGCCGAGGAACTTCTCTCCGTAGGCGCGCTTTTGTTCCGGCTGTTGCTCATCCCAAACCAACACGCGCACGGAACGCGGGGTGGCCGCCGGCAGGGCATCCGCGGACACCAGCAGCGAAAGCACGATGGAGCTCAACACAAAGATCCTTCTGAAGAGTCGGTATCGCATGGGACTTGGTTCGTTGGGTGATCGGGAGGTCATCCGGACTATCGTGGGCCGGCGGGAAGTTTCTCGTGGAGGAACGACGTCATCAACTCGCGCAAGTGCAACGTCGTGTTCACGCCTTCGCTGATGCCGTGCGCGCGGTTGGGATACGACATCATGCGGAACTGGCGGTTGTGTTTGATGAACTCGTTGACCAGCGTTTCGACGCCCTGGTAGTGGCAGTTGTCGTCGCCGGTGCCGTGAATCAACAGGAGGTTTCCCTTCAACTGGCTGGCGAAGGTCAACGGTGAACCGTTCCGGTAACCATCCACGTTGTCCGACGGCAGGCCCATGTATCGCTCCTGATAAATCGTGTCGTAGAACCGCATGTTCGGAACGGACGCAATGGAGATGCCGGTGTGATACAGATCAGGGTGCCGCAGGAGCAAGTTCAACGTCATGGACCCGCCGCCGCTCCAACCCCAGATGCCGATGCGCTTGGCGTCCACGTAGGGTCGCGTCTCGATCAGCTTCTCCAGCGCGGCCGCCTGATCTTGCGACGCGAGAATGCCGATCTGCCGGTAGATGGACTTGCGCCAGGCGCGACCGCGCGGCGTATAGGTGCCGCGATTGTCGATGCTCATCACGAGGTAGCCCTGCTGCGCGAGCATGAGATGCCAGAGATGCGAACTCCCGCCCCACGAGTCTCTCACCGTGGAACCAGCCGGCTCGCCGTAGACATAAATCAACAGCGGATACTTCTTCGTCGCATCGAACTCCGGCGGCTTAATGAGCCACGCGTCCAGCTCCACGCCTTCCGCGACTGGCACGCGGAGGAACTCCGTGGCCGGTTGCTTCAACTCGGCGAGGCGCTCCTTCAATTTCTTGTTCTCCGCCAGCACGCGGACCTGCTTGTGATCCGGCAGCGAGATGAATTCCTTCACCGGCGGCTGATCGAACGTGGACCACGTGTGGAACGCCCAGCGTCCGTCCGGAGAAATCTGATACGAGTGCGTGCCCGACTGGCTCTTCGGGGTGACACGCTCAAGCTGGCGTCCGCTGAAGCGCGTCCGGTAGAGATAGCGCTGCGTCGGGTTATCCGGCGACGCGATGAAGTAAAGCCACTCTTCTTTCTCATCCACATGGACGAGGTCGGTCACATCGTAGTCACCCTTCGTGACCAGTTCCGGTTTTCCGCCCTCGCGTTTGGCGAGGTATAGGTGCTGCCAGCCATCGCGTTCGCTCCAAAACACAAACCGCTTGCCGCCTTCGATCCATTTCAGATTCTGGTGCGCGTCCACCCACGCCGCGTCGCTGTCGGTAAGGATAGTCTTCACTTTGCCCGTCACGGGATCAGCGAGCATGACCGTGTTGGTGTTCTGCAACCGGTTCAATTGCTGAAGGAAGATCTCATTCGAACCTTCCGGCCATTCGAGGTCGAAGATGTAGTGATTGCGCGGGTCGCCCGGCACCTCCATCCAGCGGGTCTGGCCGGTCGCGAGTTCCACCGCGCCAACGCGGCACGACGAATTCATCTCGCCGGTCTTGGGATACTTGATGAGCTGCGTCGTGGGATAGAGGCCATCCGTGTTGTTCACCAGCGGCACTTCGCGAACGCCCTCGGTGTCGAGCTGCCAGTAGGCGATGAATCGCCCGTCCGGGCTCCACCGAAAGCCATCGCGCAGGAAAAACTCCTCCTCGTAGACCCAATCGAAGGTGCCGTTGATGATGTCCGGCGATGTGTTCGTGGTCAGTGCCGTGATGCGGCGGCTCCGCAAGTTCTGCACGTAAATGTTCTGCTCGCGCACATAGGCCACGTGCTGGCCGTCCGGCGAGAACTTCGCGAACATGAGCTTCGATGGCAGCGCATCACCGCCGAGCTTGAAGAGTTCGTGGCTCGATCGGTCCAGCACCCAGTAATCGCCCCGGCTGTGCGTGCGCCAGACGCGCTTCGTGTTGGTGAAGAGCAGCAGGCGCGACTTGTCCTTCGACCAAATGTGATCGTCGAGTCCCAGCGGCGACGACGCGCCGGGCGGAACAAAGTCCGACGCCGGCACTAGAATCTCCTTCGCGCCCGTCTTCGGATCGTGACGCACCAAATCCCTCCCGCCGGACGGGTCCTTCGAACTTTCGAACGTCGTGTAGCCCGAGCCGTCCTCCAGCCAGCGCGCCGAGAATCCGTCGCCGCTGAACTCGCCCGAGTCGAAGATGCGCTTAACCGTGAGCAGCGGGGAGTTCGTCTTGTCGGCTGCCCCGAGCTGCGCCGTCGTGAGTACCAACGCCAAGCCCAGCCAGCAGGCCAATGGAGGAACGAGTCTTCGAGAATTCGGAGTGTTCATTTTTCGCCGAGTTGATGAATGGTTCCGTGCAGGGAACGCTCGATCTTCGAACCATCCGACGCCGCAAGATTCACTTTCAGTTCGTAGCATTGCGTCGGGGCGAGCGCAGGAATCGCCAGCGTCACTGTGCGACCGTCGGCGCTCAGGCTCGCGCCCGTGATCTCCAGCGGATGTTCATCGTAATGCTTCGAGCCGTAGTTCGCGCTGCGCTTGAGCGACCAAACTTTGATCGCAAACGCGTCGGCCTTCACGCTGTCGGCCGCCAATGCTTCACTGAACGTCACCGATAACGATCCCTTCGCGGCGTGAATGCCAATTGGAACGTGCGCCGGCTTCTCGTTGCGGCGAATGCGATGGAATCCGCCGGGCGCCGCGGCGTTACCGGCCCAGCCGAACATGCCGCAGGTGTAGAGCTGACCGTCCTTGCCGAAACGTCCGCGCATGATGCCTGTGGCGAACGTCGGCATCGGCAGCTCGCACACCGCGCCCTGCCATTGACCGCCCACTTCCTCGTGCGGCACCACGAAGGCGCGACCCATGCCGTAGCTGAGATTCAGCAACGCACCGCCGAGCGATCCCCAGGCGTTCTTCGGCACCCAGAGCAACTCTGCCGGGCTGCGGTCTTTCGCGTTCGTAATCCAGACCATCGGCTGTTCCATCGCGGAGTCCGCGGTGTTCGTCACGCTGCCGTAGCCATACATGTTCCCGTAGAAGCCGCCGGTCTTCACGCGGTTGATGCGGTTCTTCGGCGTCCAGAAACCTTCCTGGTCAGTGACGAAGAAGGTTCCGTCGTCGTTCAGGCAAACGCCGTTCGCCGCGCGGAAGCCCGTGGCGAGAATGTCCGTGCGCGCGCCGTCCGCGCTCACGCGCAGCAACGTCCCGTGATGCGGCACTACCGAGTCGAGCGCGTGCCGGCCGGACTTCGCGTAGTAGAAGTTCCCCGCGGCATCCGTCTGCAAGCCCATCGCGAACTCGTGGAAGTGCTCGGTGACCTGGTGGTCGTTGTTGAAGTTCTCGATGAAGTCGGTCTCGCCGTCGCCATTCAAATCGCGCAGTCGAACGAGCTGATCGCGACAGGTGATAAATAACTCTTCGCCGCGAAAATTCACGCCGAGCGGCTGAAAAAGTCCGCTCGCGATGCGTCGCCAGCGCAACGTCGCTGGAGCCGGAGCCATCAACCCGTCCACACGCCACACGTCGCCATTCCAGGTCGCAACCACTGCGGCGTTGCCATCCGGCGTGAAATCAAATCCGCCGGGACGCATCCAGCTCTGCCACGGATTCTCGACGGGCAGCGGAAACGTGTCGGTGATGAACGCGCCGTCGGCCTTGCCTGCCGTCGATGTCGTGGTGACTTCCTGCGTGCAACGAGCCGGTCCGCCGCGCGTAGACGGCTCCAACTCAAGCGAACCGACAACCATCTTGGCAAGAGCGGAGCGCGAGATGAACAGGCGCGTCTTCGCTCCACCTGGAAGTTCGGCGATCCAGAACCCGCCGTCCTTGCGCAACGAACCATCGCCAGCGATCGCGACGTTGACGGACTCCGGCGCGACTCGGAGTAGCAATGGCTTCTTCGCTGGGCCGACGTTCAGCGTGCGAGTGAAGATCGTGTTGTCGCCAGCGGCGGCCATGCCCGGCGATTCGAGCACGCGCGTGCCGCCGATGCTCGCGGCGATGACCACTTTGTTACTGTGGAGATAGGTTCCTTCGTAATGCGCCCACTCACGCGGGAGCGGGCCATAGTGCTTCTTGTCCTTGCCGACCACGCGGGCGTCGTCCCACTGGCCGTCGGGCGAGGCCCAGCCGGGACCGACGGGATTCACGAAGTGCCGATCCCCACTGAGGCTCGTGTGCGTGCCGTGACTGCCGTCGAACGCAATGCCTTTCCAATCCACAAACCCACCCGTGGTCGCCGCTGCCACGCGCATCGTGTCATGATCGTAAACCATCCACGCGCGACCTTTGCTCACGCCTCCCGGACCATCATCGAGACGAATCGCAATGCCCTTCTGCGCGATGTTGCCGGGCGCCACTTGCAGCGTCCAAAACAGCACCGACCCGTAATCCATGCTCTGATAGGGTGGCAGCCGGTTTTGCGATGCCGCACCGAACACGGACAACGCGACAAAGGTGAGAATGGCAAAGGCAATTTTCATAGCGGTGGCGGCGCGTCATTCGACGACAACCACGCGCTTTCCCATCACGTCGAGTTTCGGCCGAATCCCAAGCCCCGGTGCCTTCGATGCGGCCATGCGGCCGGTCACTCGCTGCGGCGCGCCATCGGCGGTGCTGACGGTGACGTAGCTGTTGAAGTCAGTCGTGCTGAACAGAAACTCCGTGGGCGTGCTGTGCGCGAGATGCGCGATGGCGGCAGTCGCGATGTCGCCGCCCCAGGAATCTTCCAGCGTCAGCCCGATGCCCATGCTCACGCAGAGATCTCTGGCCTGTTTGATCTTCGTGAGACCGCCGAGCTTGCTGATTTTCAGGTTCACCACGTCCATCGCGAGATCCGACTTCGCGCGCAGCAGGATGCCGAGGTCGTCGATGTTTTCATCGAGCACGAAGGGATGCGGAATCTGGCGGCGCACGGCGAGGCATTCCTCATAGGTCAGGCACGGTTGCTCGATGTAAACGTCCACGTCGCGCACGGCCTTCGCGATGCGCACGGCTTCGTACTGCACCCATCCCGTGTTCGCGTCGGCCACGAGGCGGTCGCCCGGCTGAAGCTTCGCGGCGACGGCGAAGATGCGCGCGATATCCACATCCGGATCGCCGCCGACCTTAAGCTGGAAACGGCGATAACCTTCGGCGCGATAGCCTGCAACTTTCGCCGCCATTTGCTCTGGCGATTCCTGCGAGATGGCGCGGTAGAGATGGATGTCCTCGCCGTAACGTCCGCCGAGCAATTCGCACACGGGCAGACCGCTTGCCTGGCCAAGGATGTCCCAGCAGGCGATGTCGATGCCGCTCTTCACGTAGGGATGGCCCTTCAGCGCAGCGTCCATCTTGCGATTGAGCTTCACGAGCTGGCGCGGGTCTTCGCCGAGCAAGTGTGGCCCGAGCTCGCGCAGACCAGCGCGCACGCCCTCCGCATAGGCCGGCAAGTAGAACGGCCCGAGCGGGCAAACCTCGCCGTAGCCAATGAGGCCGGTGTCGGTTTCAACGCCGACGATGGTGCTGTCGAAGACGGTGACGGATTTGCCGCCGGACCATTTGTAGGTGGTCTCGTGCAGCGGGAGTTCAACGCGATGGGCAAAGATGCGGACGATTTTCATGATTCAAGAATGGGAAAGTTACTTCGACGGCTGCTGTGTTGTTCGCGGCGCGCTGGCTTCCGCCGCGTCACTGCGAGCCTGGGCCTTCTTTCGGATCTCAGCGCGCGCTTTGGCGAGACGCTCGGGCCAAGTAAACTTGGGCGCGGTCGCCGGATCGTAGCCTTCAAGATGATCACGAAGGCGCGTCACGGGCTTGGTATACTTCAACACCGTCTCGCCGAAGACTTCGCGACACAGCGCGGCGAGGCCGGAATCGTATTCGAGCAGTTCGGCGCGCGTGTTGACGTGGTTATGGTCATGGTCGTTCTCGCGATTGTCGTCGAACCAGCTCTGCACGCCCTCGGCGAAATACTCATGGTGATTCACAGAGGCATATTTGCCCTTCCATAGACCGGCCTTCATCGCCGCGTCGTAAGCGGCCTTCACGCGCGCGTCAAAGCCGGGGTCCACGTTCGCCATGCCGCGCAGGTGAATGTTATGCGCCAGCTCGTGGATGAGAATGTTCTCGGTCGAATACGGATCGCCGGGGTAGCCCAGCAAGTTCTCCTCGCCGCACGAACAGAATGGATCAGTCTCGCTCCCACCCATGCCGCGCGCGCGGGCGTTGCGAAAGTCGCGGGCGGAGATGCCGGGAAAGCCGGGAATCGGATCCTTCGCGAGCCATAGCCACTCCGGCTGATCGCAGGTGAATTCGTTCCACGCGAGAATGCAGAGTCGTGCGCCGCTCTTAACCATCGCCGCGCGGACATCTGGCCGCCGCGCGAGCATCAGGTCCACGAGGTAAGCCGCTTCCTTGAGCGCGTAGGGATTCACCTTGGCCGAAGCCACAATCGGAAATCCACCTGCCTTCACCCGCTGCGTGTAGAACGCCGGGATGCCCTCCGCGTCCGGCGGGTCAAACCGCATCGCCTGGACCGGCACTTCGCTGGTGACAATGCGCTCGGCTTTATCATCGCGACCCACGACCGCGAAGCGATGACCGAGCGTGGTGGTGATGATGGTGTTCTCGCCCGGCGCGACGGAGCCATTCGACACGCGCTCCGTGGCGGACTTGATCCAGAAAACGTCCATCGTCTGCGCGCTGCCGTTGATGAATTGCAGTTTCGGGCGCTCCGCCGATCGCGCAGGAATCGCGGACCATGCGAAGCACGCGAGCAGGAGAAAGAGTTTCATGGAATTCGGCTTACGGTCGCGACGAGGCTTCAAGGTGTCACTCGTTTCAGTTCGGGCAGCTCTTGCGAGGCTTCGATCTTGGCGATCGCATCGCGGACGGCGGCGGCTTTTCTCTGGCTGAGTGACCGTGGGAAGTCGGGCTCGCCCTTGTCAATATTCGCGGCGATTTCCTGGAGGCGCGGGATGACGCGCCGGGCTTGTCCGCCGTATTTCGTCAGGACTTCCAAAATCTCGGGCGTGCGAATTTCGCTCGCCCAAGGATTTTGCCCGACCAGATAGTCGACGCAGCCTTGAATACCTTCCTCCACGCGATGTTCAGCGAATAGTTTCAATCCATTGACCCGGACACCATCAGCAAACATTTCGCCGCTCGGCGCGGGTTTGACGATGGCTTCCTGAATGGCCGGCAGCAGCGGGCGGATCTCTTCAAAACTGAGGAGCGGATAGATCTCGCTGATCTGTGATCGGGCGCGGCCATCCTGGTTTTGCAGGCCGCGGATCATGGCAGTGCGTAGCTTCTCGCGGTCCACGCCTTCGAGCGTGCGGTTGCGCTTGAGCAGCTTTCCGAAGACGGCGAACGAGAAGTAACGCTGCTCCATGCCCCGCGGGTCTCCTTCGCTGGGGCCAGCATTCACGCGGTCCAGCATCTCCGGCAGTGCGGGCAGGGCCGGCTTGCCGATGCCGGCAAGGGCTTCGCCTGCTTTCACGCGCAGCCAAAGGTCTCGATGCTGAAGCGTCTCGCGAAGTTTCGGCACGGCCGGCGCAGCCTGTCCTCCGAACGCTTCCAGCGCGCTGCATGCGCCGAGGCGAGTTTCCAGTTGCGGCGAGTCGAGCAGCGCGATGACGGCCTGGACCGGGCGCTCCTTGAGTTTCGCGAGTGCCGCCGCCGCGCGTTCGCGCACGATGGGGGACCAGGAGCCGAGGCGCTTGAGTAACTCGGCCTCGCCGAGCGCGAGGTAGAAGCCCGTGCGGTCTTTGTTCGTCCAGCCACGACCGTCGGCGATGATGCTCTGTGCGGTCTCGGCGGTGAACGGCTGAACGATTCCGGGCCTTTTCCCGGTGAGCGTGATCTTCTTCAACGGCACCGCGTAGCCGAGCAGATACGCGCCGGTTGCGTCCCAGCCCTCGTAGCTGTCGAAGCCCGGTTCGGGCGGACCTTGATGCGGGAACGTACCGTCCCAGCGCCGGGCGAGATCGTGATACGCAGTGCCGAACTCCTTCATCCAGGCACCCGTCGCCTGCGGCCCGGCCTGGGCGATGGCGGGTAACGACCAGAGCAGGTTGAAGAAGTTTCCGGTGTGGCCTTGATCGCGTTCATTGCCATGCGCGGCGGTGGCCATGCGGGTGAAGAACTCCGCGCCGTTCGCTTCACCGAGCCGGTTGAAAAGCACGGCGGCCATGCCGCACTTGCCGTTGTCCTCGTGACCTTCCATCCACGGGGCGTGATCGCCATAGGGCACCGAGCCTTTGCCGATGTAGAAACGCATCAGCCGCGCGCTGAGTTCGATGGCACGGGGAATCTCCGGATCTTTCAAGCCCGCGTCGCGCGACAGGATGAGGCCGATGGTGAGCGGCAGTCCGGGCGAGTTCATCATGCCGTAGCCGCCGAGTCGTCCGTCCGGTTTCGCAAAACCGTGTCCCCACGAACCGACGGCGCTCTGCCCCTTCGCCGCCTCCAGCGCGAGACGGCGCAGACCGGGCAGCACCGACTGGTCGCCGGTCGCCGTGATGTATTCGGCAAGGAAGATCATCACGTAGCCGTAATACCAAGTTTGCATGGACTTCGCCTTGAACTCCGCCGCCCACTGCGCCTCGCGTTTCAGAAGCGGCAGATGCTCCGCGTCGCCGCTCGCGAGCAGAGCGAGCGCATTGAGCGAGCGCGGAATGCCGTCCCTCTTCTTCGCGTAATCCGGCGCAGCCACGCGCGATGCCAGCGCCTTGATGCCCTGCTCGAAAATGCGCTTCGACTTCGGGCAATCAAACGGCGCCGTCGCGCTGAACGAGCCCAACACCGGCAGCGTCACCACGACCTCATTCGTCCGCCCGGAGCGCCAGCGGGTGAGCGCCAGTTTGCCGCCGCCCGCTTCCGTTTCCGCCACCGTGATGGCGCGTCCCAACTCGGTTCGCGGGTCAAACGAGAAAGCTTTCCCGCCCGCGCCGAGCAACACATCGCCCACGGCCAGCACGCCCTCCGCCGACGAACCTTTGTCCACGGAGGTGACCTTCACCTGCCGCGCGTCGGAGGTCACCATCTTGTCGCAAAATATCCAGCCGCGCGCCCCGGTCGGGCCGAGGGTCCAGTCGTGCTTGGCACTCGCGGGAATGGCGTCGCCCTTGGTGAAATCTGGAATGGTCAGAGCCTTGCCGCCGGACGCGGCTGGCGCAGAGAGAGCGATGCCGAACCACCCGGCCCAGAGGAGAGCCAGCGCCGCGAACCTTGGGCTGGTGAGAGTGGCGATGAGATTCATGGTTTCAGAACTGGTTCAATTCAGCGAGCCGCCTGCGCTTTCATCAGTTGCAGGTTGGCCTCGGCGAATGCCTTGCCCATCAGCGCGAACGTCTTCGCGCAGCCGAGGTAATGGTAACCGCCGTTTGACGCGCCGCGTTTCCAAGCGGCAGCTTCCGCAGGAGTAATAATCTTCGCCTCGTAAGCCTTCACATAATCGCGCTGCTGTTGCTCGGTCATCGTGCCGTCGGCGTTCGCTTCCTTCTTGTTCTTGGATTTCAACAGATGCGCCATCTGGCTGACTTTCTCCTTCTTCTCCGCGATGGCCGCAAGTTCCTCCGACCAGAACGGCGCGGTCTCGATCGCGACGACGTTGCCCTTGAACTCCGGCAACGCCGCCGGTGCCGCCATGGCCGTGCGAAACGCCTTGGTGTGATCGTTCGCCTTCAAGCCGTCCACGCCCAGCACGCCGATGACGACGGGCAGCTTCGGCGCAGCGAGATCCTTCCGCACATCGCGAATCAAGTCGGCGAGCCACACTCCGTACTTCGAGTAGTCGCGCACCTTTTCGCCGGGCTTCGGCGGGTAGGTATCGCTCGACACGAGGTCGTTGAATCCTTGCAACCAAATGAAGCCGGCAATCTCGTAGCCCTGCGTGGCGTCGTATTCCGGATGGACGCGTTTCGGGTCCGCGAGCACCTTCTTCACGTGCGCCACCATCTCCCGGTAGAACACGCCCGTGGCCGCGTCGGTCTTGGTTTTTCGCTCCGGCTTCTCCGCCCACCGCTTCGCTTCCTCCGGCGTCGGCACGTACGGCCCCGCGCTCGGCGGACGAAAATCCGTGTGCAAGCTGCGCCCGCCCCACGCCGTCTTGATGAGTAGGACCGGCTCGCCCAGCAGTTTCTCCATCGTGATGCCGAACGTGAACTCCGGGCCGATCTTGTTCTCGGGCGCGCCGAAGCCAGCCGTCAGCTTACCCGTCTTCTCCGTCAGATCCGAATACGCATCGCCTAGACAACCGATCGAAGAGATCCACACGTTCTCGAGCACGCGCGGCTTGCCATCCGCCCCGCGCATTTCCCTGAGCAACGGCGCCGTCGCCGGATCGTCGCCGATGTAATCAAACGTCTCCACCTTCGCGTGGCCCTGCATGTTGGATTGGCCGGCGAGGATGAAGACCTTGAGCGGCTTGGCGTGGAGTTGGGTCGCGAGGAGCAGGCAGTGACCAAGAACAACGAGACGGGCGAAACGTCCGGCAGTGGTTTTCATATCGCAAATCTATCCTGTCGCCTCCACCCGCGTCTTGCATTAGAACTTCGCTCCGACGTGAAAACTCGCACAACTAAGCATGCCATCGCGGTGTTGCCACGAGACGTGGCTCCGGTGGAGGCGGCGTTGCTGGAGAAGCTTTTCGATCAGGCGCCGGACGTCGCCTTCTTCATCAAGGACGCCGCCGGCCGTTACCTTGCCGTGAACGACTCGCTCGTGGAGCGTCACGGGCTGCGCCACAAATCCCAGGTGCTCGGCCAGCGCCCGTGCGACATCTGCCCCGGTGATTTTGGACGCATCCCTTCCGCGCAGGATGCCACCGTGTTGCGCACCGGCCGTCCACTTCTCGATCATCTGGAACTACACTGGTACGCCCCGCACAAGCCGGGCTGGTGCCTCACCACCAAGCTGCCGATGCGCGACGCCAGCGGCCGCATCATCGGTCTCATCGGCATCTCACGCGACGTGCGTGCGCCGATCGAAACCCGCGACATCCCGGTGGAATTCGCCGCCGCGCTCGATCATTTTGAAAACCACCTCGCCGACGCCGTCACGCCCTCGGCGCTCGCCCGCCGCGCGAAACTCGCCCCGGCCCGTTTTGCGCGTTTGATGAAGCGATTCTTCGGACTCACCCCCAGCCAGTTCATCACCAAGACCCGCATCGCGTCCGCGTCGCGACTGCTGCGCGAGACCGATCAATCCGTCGCCGACATCGCGCTGTCCTGCGGCTTCTACGATCACAGCGCCTTCACGCGCACCTTCCGCGCCATGACCGGCGTGACGCCCACCCAGTTTCGCGAGGGATGAGATTCGACTGCCAAAGAGAAGCGTGCGCAGCGTCTGACTCCGGTAGATTGGCGAATTGAAGGCGGTCAGAGAATCGCGGCTGGCAATGACCGCGCGCTAGTTACCAAACTCCTTCGTCCACGCCTTCTGTGGCCAGGGCGTCTCAGAATCGTATGGCTGCTGCGCCCCGGGCGTGCTGCGTCCGCGCTCAAGCATGCTCCGCAGCAACCGACCGAGGCGCTGAACGATCTCCGGATGTTCCGCCTGCAAATTCACCTTCTCCGCCGGATCCGATTCGAGATCGTAAAGCTGATACTTCGGAAGGCCTTTCGCCTCCGCGCTGCGAGGCGTGGGCGCACTCCAGCCTCCGGAATCGGGCACCAGCAGCAGCTTCCACTTCCCCTGCCGGATCGCGAACGACCCGTTGACCGAATGATGCACCACGGCTTCGCGGCCCGCGGGCGGCATGTTTCCGCCGCGCAACAGCGGCAGGATGCTCACGCTGTCTTCACCTGCCTGCTCCGGCAGTTTCGCACCCAGCAGGTCAGCACACGTCGCTAGCAGATCCAATTGCCCGACTGTCAGAGTGCACCGCGTCCCCGCCGGAACCTGTCCCGGCCATCGGGCGATGAACGGCACGCGATGACCGCCTTCAAACAGGTCCGCCTTGTGCCCGCGAAAGCCCGCGCTGGGTTCGTGACCGAGCTGCTGCAACTCGGGGAGATTCGCCGCGGGTGCGAAGCCGTTGTCCGCCGTAAAAATCACGAGCGTGTTCGTTGCCTGCCCGTTGCGGGCCAGTGCATCCAGCAACGCCCCGATGTCGGCATCCACCTGCGCGACGAAATCGCCGTAGGGATTCGTCCGCGTTTTGCCTTCGAACTTCGCGGTCGGCACGATCGGCGTGTGCGGCGACGCCAGCGCCAGGTAGAGAAAGAACGGTTTGCCGTCGCTGGCCTTGGCCCGGGCGTTGATGAAACTCAACGAGCGTTCGATGAAACGCGGATGCACCTCGTCATGCCGGAAATCACCGCCGATCGGTCCGGCTCGCCACATCTTCGGCTTCGGACTTTCGGCGACTTTATCCACCGGCACCGTCGTGGCCCGGTCGTTATCGAGATAAACATACGGCGGCATGTCGAGTGACGCGCTGATGCCGAAGAAGCTGTCGAACCCGTGCGCGAGCGGACCGCCCCCGAACGGTTTCGTGTAGTCCACCTCCTCCAGCTTCGGCGCCGTCTTCTGCCAGTCGAGCCCGAGATGCCACTTGCCGACCATCGCGGTCGCGTAACCCTGCTGGCGAAGAAACGACGCCACGGTGACGCGACCCTTCTCGATCAACGCCGGATCGTATCCGTAGAGCACGCCCGTCTTCAACCGTCCGCGCCACGAGTAACGCCCCGTCATCAACGTGTAGCGACTTGGCGTGCAAACGCCCGAGGCGGAATGCGCGTCCGTGAAAATGCGCCCCTCGCGGGCGAGCCTATCCAGGTTCGGCGTCTTCCAGACGCTGTTCGAGTTCAGACACGAGACGTCACCGATGCCCATGTCGTCCGCTAGGATGTAGAGGATGTTTGGACGAAGCGGCGGAGCAGTCGCGGCGATCATGGTTGCAAACGAATTCAACCAGATGAACACCAGAGCCAGCAGAGGATGGAATCGCGGGTGCATGATGGAGCGACTTTACACGATGACGTTCGACTACCACCAACCAAACTCTTTGCGCCTGACTACACCAGCACTTCCTTGATCACTTCGCCCTCCACGTTCGTCAGGCGACGCTGCACGCCGTTGTGCTCGAATGTGAGCTTCTCGTGATCGAGCCCCAGCAGGTGCAGGATGGTGGCGTTGAAATCGTAGAGCGGATGAATGTCGCGCACCGCACGCTGACCGAGTTCGTCGGTCACGCCGTGGCTCACGCCGCGTTTCACGCCCGCACCTGTCAGCCAGCAGGTGAAGCCATCGGGATTGTGATCACGCCCCTGCGCTCCCTTTTGGAAGAACGGCATGCGACCGAACTCCGTGCACCAGACGACCAATGTGTCCTCCAGCAACCCGCGCTGGCGCAAATCGCGAATCAACGCCGCTGCCGGCTGATCGAGAATCGCCGCGTGCTTGTCGTATTGTTCCTTCAGCTTGTTGTGGCCGTCCCAGTTCAACTCGCCGCCGCTGGCATACGCGCCGTTGAAGAGCTGCACAAACCGCACCCCACGCTCGACCAGTCGCCGCGCCAGAATGCAGTTCTTGGCGAAGCCGGCCTTAATTGGATTCGCCGTGTCGTCGGCGCCGTAGCTTTTCAGAATGTGCGCGGGCTCCGTGGAGAGATCGCTAATCTCCGGCACGCTGAGCTGCATGCGCGCGGCGAGTTCGTAGCTGGCGATGCGCGCCGCGAGCTTGTTGTCAGCGGGATTCTGTTCCAAATGCCGCGCGTTCATCCTCTGCAAGAGCGACCGCGCCGCGCGATCCGCTTCCGCGGATACGCCGGGTGGTGCGAGATGCCGAATCGGATCCTTCGCGCTGAAGGTCGTTCCCTGAAACGCCGCCGGCAGAAATCCAGGGCCCCAGTTGTTCGAGCCGTTCTGCGGCACGCCGCGCGGATCGAGAATGGAAACAAACGCCGGCAGATCCTGATTCTCGCTGCCGAGCGCGTAGCTAATCCACGAGCCGAGACTCGGGAAGCCATCGAGCACAAAGCCGGTCGAAAGGAAATTCTCCGCCGGCCCGTGCGTGTTGCTCTTGCTGGTGAGCGAGTGGATGAACGCGATGTCGTCCGTGAGCTCGGCGAGATGCGGGACGAGATCGGACACCATCTTGCCCGTCTGCCCGCGCGGCCGAAATGCATACTGCGGCTTCGCGAGATTCCCCGCCGGCCCTTGGAATGTCACCGATGGCCCGCCCGGTAGAGGCTTGTCGTCCCACTTGATCAACTCCGGCTTGTAATCCCACGTCTCCAACTGGCTCACCGCGCCCGCGCAAAAGATGACGATGACGTTCCTAGCCTTCGCCGGGAAATGCGGCGCGCGCGGCGCGTAGGGTCGCGCAGGATCGATCAGCGGTCCGTTCGCCGCCAGCAATCCGTCGACGCCGAGCAGATTCGTCAGCGCGATGGAGCCGAGCGCGGTCGCCGTGCCGTTCAGAAACCCGCGGCGATTTAGCAAATGCCGTCCGTGCGGCGTGAGATGTTCAGCCGGGATCATTTTGGTTTCGCAGACGACGCTGCCGGCGGTGCCTGCTTCTTCTTGGATAATGGCGCCCAGTCCGAGTTGTTCAACTCCGCGGGCCGCGGTTCCTTGTCCGGGTCCACACCCGCCGCGCGCATCACCTTCTGAATCGCCGCCGTCGTCTCGAACGACGGCTTGAAGTTCCCCGGGCGATAACCTTCCGCGAGCAACAACGGCGTCCAGCCGTATTTGTTCTCGCGATTCCAAATCTCTATCTTCGCGCCGCGATCCGCGAGGAATTGCACCACCTTCGGCAGATTCTTCAACGCCGCTCCGTGCATCGCCGTCTCATCATTGGCGTCCACCGCGTTGATGTCCGCGCCGAGCTTCAGGAGCAGTTGCGCCGCTTCGAGCACCTCGGGTTCTTCGCCAGCGAGTTCCGTGGCCTGATCTGAACCCACATGGATCCCGCACGCCGCGATCAACGGCGTCGTCTGCTCCGCGTTCGCGATCGACGCGTCCGCGCCCAGTTCCAGCAGAAGCTTCATGTAGGGAAGATCCGCCGTGGCCGATGCCATCAGGAACGGCGTCGCGCCCTTCGTCGTGAACTTGCCGATGCCACCGCTGCCGCGTGCGAGGCGCAGGTTGACGTCCGCGCCGCGCTTCACCAGTGCGCGGACGAACTGAAGACTGTTCATCCCCTGCAACTCCGGCGGCGGCGGCATGCCACGATCTTCGCCGCGCGGCGGCTTGCGCACCCAAGTCATCATGTGCAACGGCGCAAACCCGGACCGCTGGTCATTCACGTCAGCGCCCGCGTCGAGCAAAGCCAGCGCGAGTTCGTAGTGACCATTCTCGACCGCCAGAATCAGCGCGCTCGTTCCCTTCGCCGGAGTCTTTCCACCCGGACGCCGCGGCTCGGTGACATCGTTCACATCCACGCCCGCCTTCAACAACGCTCGGACCACGTCCAAATGTCCCGCGCGCGCCGCGAACAACAGCGGCGTGAAGCCCGAGTCCGGCAACGTCGTACGAACATCCGCGCCCGCTTTGATCAGCATTTCGACCACTTCGGTGTTTCCCTCCGCGGCGGCCCACATCAGCGCCGTCTGCCCGCGACGCTCCTTCGCGTTCACATCAGCATTGCGCTTCAGCAACGCCGCCACCGCACCGGGTTTCCCTGTGCGTGCCGCCGTCATCAACACCGTCTCGCCCCCGCGCAACTTCGTGCTCGGATCGGCCCCGTTCGCGAGCAGCAACTCGACAATGGCCGCGCTGCCATTCTGGCAAGCCAGCGACAACGGCGTGACGCCGTAATGATTGGTCAACCCCACATCCGCCTTCGCCTCAACCAGTGCCTTGGCCGTCTCGAAATCATCCCGATACGCCGCCCAATGCAACGCCGCCATGCCGTCCGCCTGGGCCGCGTTCACATTGACACGTTGTTTGAGCAGGGTGCGGATGGCGGCGCGGTCTGCTCTCTCTGCGGCTTCAGCAAAGGACGAATCAGCAAATGCCCGCGACGAAGTCGTGAGCAACATTCCAATGGCGATCTTCGAAAGTAGCTTCATCAGATCGAAATCGGCTCAAACACCTCGTCCGCCTTGCCATTGCTATCCGCGAACTTTTCGAGATTCACCCCCACCTTGTCGAGCAAGGTCAGGTGCAGGTTGGCGAGCGGCGTTGGCTTCGCATACTTGATATGCCGATTGCCCTTCAGGCCGGTTGATTTTCCGCCGGCGACGAGGATCGGCAGGTTCGAGTGGTCGTGGATGTTCGGGTTCCCAATGCCGCTGCCGTAGAGGATGAGCGAGTGGTCGAGCAACGTGCCTCCGCCCTCCGGCGTGGCCTTCAGCTTCGCGAGATACTCGGCGAAGAGCGAGACGTGGAACGCGTTGATCTTCGACATGCGCTCGATTTTTGCCGGGTCGTTGCCGTGATGGGAGAGTGGATGATGCGGATCGGGCACGCCAATCTCCGGATAGGTGCGATTGCTCGTCTCGCGCGCGAGTTGGAAGGTGATGACGCGCGTGACGTCGCCCTGGAACGCCAGCACTTGGAGATCGAACATCAGCCGCGCGTGGTCGGCGTAGGCCGCAGGCACGCCGACGGGGCGTTCGAGATCGCGCACGGGATGGTCCGCCGCATCGGCTTCCGCCTTCTGAATCCGCCGCTCCACTTCGCGCACGGTGTCGAGATACTGGCCAACCTTGGCGCGGTCGCCGGGACCGAGGTTGCGCTGGAGTCGACTCAGGTCCTCAGTGAACGCATCGAGCAGGCTGGCCTTCTTGCGCAGCGCGGCGCGGCGCTCGGCGATGGTGCCGCCTTCGCCGAACAGGCTCTCGAACACGATGCGTGGATGCGCCTCCGCCGGCAGCGGCGTGGTGGGCGACGACCACGAGAGATTGTTCTGATACACGCACGCGTAGCCGTTGTCGCACTGGCCGACGACTTGCAGGAGATCCATCGCGAGCTCAAGCGACGGCAGCTGCGTCGCCTGACCGATGTGCTTCGCGGCGACCTGATCAATCGTGGTGCCGAGATAGTAATCGACGCTCTCGGTGAGCTTGGCCTTGGCGGCGCTGAGGAACGACGAGTTCGACGTCGCGTGGCTGCCGGGATAGGCGCTGAGCAACTCCATGTTCGACACCACCAAGACTTGCTCTTTCACCGGCGCGAGCGAGGCGAGGATCGGCGAGAGTTCATTCAACGTCTCGCCGGGCGGGAACCAACGGCTCTGGTCGCAACCCATCGGCATGAAGACGAACCCGAGACGGCGCACCGGCTTGAGCGGCGTCTTCGCCCAAGCGGTGGAGGCGGGGATCATCGCGTCGAGCAACGGCAGCGCGAGTGTGGCGCCGACGCCGCGCAGGAACGTGCGACGTGGCAGAGCTTTCTTGGTGATGAAGTTCATAGCGATTTCCTCATGGTGAACGGTGTACTCTTCGCGAGGCCAACAATGATCGACGACAGACGGTAGTCTTCCTTCGCCGCATCGCGGACAATTTTTCGGACACCCGGGGCATCGTAATGTTCGACGCCGCGACCGAGTGCGAACGTCAGCAATTTTTCGGTCAGTGCGGAGGCGAACAATTCCGGGCGCTTCAACAATCCGGCCTCCAGTCCGGCGACCCCATCGAACGCGCTGCCATCCGGCAATCCGCCCGCGGCGTCCACCGGCTTGCCTTCCTCCAGCGTGCGCCAGCGCCCGACCGCGTCGAAGTTCTCCAGCGCAAAGCCCGGCGGATCGATCAGGTTGTGACAGCTCGCGCACTGGGCGTTGGCGCGATGCTCCGCGAGACGTTCGCGCACGGAGAGATTCGCCGCGATGGTGTTTTCCTTCAGGTTCGGCACGTTTGGAGGTGGTGGCGACGGCGGTGTGCCGAGGAGGTTGTCGAGAATCCATTTCCCACGAAGCACCGGCGACGTGCGCGTGGCATACGACGTGACCGTGAGCACGCTGCCCTGCCGGAGCAGACCGCCGCGTACGCTGTCCCGCCCAAGCGCGACGCGCCGGAACTGGCTGCCGTGGACATTCGGAATGCCGTAGTGGCGCGCGAGCCGCTCGTTCAGGAACGTGTAATCGGCCTTGAGCAAATCGAGCACGCTGCGGTCCTCGCGCAGCACGGTCTCGAAGTGCATCTCCGTCTCGCGCCGGAACGCCTGGCGCAAATTGTCGTCGAAGTCCGGGAACAGGCGGAGGTCGGGCGTCACCGACTCAAGATTGCGCAGGTGCAGCCATTGCTCGCCGAAATTGCGCACCAGATTCAGCGTACGTTCGTCAGCCAGCATCCGGCGAACCTGCTTCTCCAATATGCGCGGTTTGTGCAACTCGCCGCGCTCGGCGGCCGCCAGCAGTTCGTCATCCGGAATACTGCTCCAGAGAAAGAACGACAGTCGCGAGGCCAGCGTCAGATCGCTGACTGGATAAGCAGTGTTCGCGGCGAGCCCTTCCGGATCGCGCTCCACGCGGAAGAGGAACTCGGGACTGACCAGCACTGCGCTGAGCGCTGCTTCGATGCCGGCCTCGAACCCCTCCGTGGCGCTGGTGTTTCGATAAAACTCCATCGGCTTCGCGAGATCGTTCGTGGTCACTGGACGCCGGTAAGCCCGGCGCATCAGGGAGGAGAGGATCTTCTCGGCATTCCTTTCGCTCAAGCCGCTGCCGAAAATCCTCCGCCGACTCGGCGTGTCGCCAGCGCCGGTCGAGTTGTAGGGACCATTGATCGAGATCTGATAGACCGCCGGCCCGAGGCGCGGATGCCGGTGCATGTTGAACCGCGCGCGATACGGCTCGCGTTTCGTCTCCTGCAGCGACGACGGATTCTTCACAAACGTCACACCGACCTGACGCGGGCCAGCGGCTACCGGCACACGCACTTTCAAGTGCGCATCCACCTTGTCGAAGTTCCGGTCCGTGGGCGGCGCGACGGTGAAAGCCTTCACCTTCACCTTGTCGATCAGCACGACGAGTTCGTGCGACTCGCGCAAGCCTTCCACCTCCTCGTTTCGGTCGCGCGTCAGGCGAATTTGGAATTCGTACTCGGCATCGCGCGGGAAGGTGTAGCTCAGCAACGTACCGCCGCGCGTGCCGGGCGGGAGACCTTCGACGTGGTCCTCCTGCGTCAGGTCCGGCGGCATGCGGAACGTGTCGCCGCCCGGAGTTCGCCGCGGCGCACCAATCGCCATACGACTAATCTTCTCCGCCGCTGAGACGTAGCGGTTCAGCAGCGTCGGAGAAAGATCGCCCACGGTTACGTTGTCGAAGCCATGGCTCGCCTCGTCCTTGGGCAGCAAGGCAGCGGCATCGATGTCGAGCGCGAGCAGATCGCGAATCGCGTTCTGATACTCGGTGCGGTTGAGCCGGCGAAAGGTTTCCGTGCGACCGGGATTCGGATGCTTCTTCGCCGAGGCATCCAGCACGCCGGTGAGCGATCGCAGCATCGTCTCGTACTCGGCTTCGGTGGGACGATCCTTCCGGTTGGCCGGCGGCATCTGCCGGGTGGCCATGCGACGAACGACTTTCTCCCACTCTGCGTTGCGCTGGGAGATATCCGCTTCCAGCAGCGGAACGAGATTTAGCTCACCTTTCTTCGATTCGCCGTCGTGGCAATCGAGGCAATGCGCGCGAACCATTTCGGCCACGACCGGCTTTGGTGCAGCGGCGGATGCGCCCACCGCGTCGGCAAGCAGCAGCGCCGTGAAGACGACCGAGCATGGAAAGAGAATCTTCATGCTGAGCACAGAGATGTTACCAGACGAGCTCACGGGACGAAGAGGAATTCATTGGAATTAAAGAGCGCCCGGCACAGCACCGCGAGACCGTGCTCCGCCACGAAAGGTCTGGCTTCGGCGAGCTCCGCCGCAGTGGCTTTGCGGCTCAAGGCGAGTTGGTAGGCGCGGTGAATCTGGCGCGTCACGTCGTCTCCGGCCTCCTTCTTCACGCGCGCGGCAAAGGTTTCCGCCTGGTCGATGGTGAAGCGGCTGTTGAAGAGATTGAGTGCCTGAATCGGCGTGGTGCTCTCGCGACGACGCGCCGTGCTTTGACCGGCGTCGGGACAGTCGAATGCACCAAAAACCGCCTCGCGTTCGCGTCGGACCTTGTGCGCGTAAATCATCCGGCGCAGTCCATCGCCGCTGAACGATTCGACCGGCTTGAAACCGCTCAGTCCACCGCGCTGATTGAATAGATCAAAGCCCCGGCCGTACATCTTCAGATTAAGCTGACCGCTGACCGCGAGCATCGAATCGCGAATCGGCTCGGACTCCAATCGTCGCGACGGAAAGCGCCAAAGCAGGCGAACGTCGGAGTCGCGCTGCTGCGCCGTGGGTGAATCAGTAATCAGTAGGTCAGTGTTCAGTGAATCAGTTTTCTCGGTCGCGACCCCACCGGCTCTTCTCACTGACCTACTGATTACCGATTCACTGATTACTGCCTTCTGTCTATAAGTCGCCGACAGCACGATCAGCCGGTGCATCTGTTTCACCGACCAGCCGCCGCGCACGAATTCCGACGCCAGCCAGTCCAGCAGTTCGGGATGCGATGGCTTGCCGCCGTTGCGACCGAAGTCACTCGGCGTATCGACCAAGCCGGCGCCGAAGTGACCCTGCCAGATGCGATTCACCATCACGCGCGCCGTCATGGGATTCTCCGGGCTCGCAATCCAATCCGCGAGTGCGCGACGTCGCTCCTGCTCGGCAGTTTCACGCGGAAGTTTCTTCGAGCCAAGCGCACTCAACACCGCTGGCACCACTTCGTCCTTGGGCTGTTCCGGATCACCGCGGTGCAGCAGATGAATCTTGTCCGGCGTGCGAAACTTTCCAGCGAACGCGAGCCGGTTCTCCTCAGACGCGCGAATCTTTCCTTCGAGCGACTTCTTCTCGTCCATCAACCGCGTCGCCTCGCGCGTCTCGCTGGCATTCAATCCAGCCAACGTGATCTGCCCGGTCTTGTCGCCCGACGACTTGATGGCGCGATCCGAAGCATCTGCCACCACGCGCCAAGCGCCGAACGCGTCCGCCACTTCGATAACGTAATTCGTGGCGAGTCGATCGGTGAACTCGCCCTTCCGGTCGCGGCCCCAGACCACGCGATCGATGACGCGTTCCTCGGCGAACTCCAGCGCCACCCAACCACCGCCGTGCTCGCTCGACATCCAGCTCCGCGAGTTGCCGTACTCACCATCGTTCACGAAGCGCAGCTCGTGCCGGTCCGCGACCACCGTGTTGCCGGACGACGTCGCCGTCGTGCCCTTGCTCGCGAGCGCGATGTTCACGCCGTTCGTGTCGAACACTTCGAGTTCGTCCACACACGGCTCCAGATTGTTCGTGCCGCGAATCGTGAACCGCACGCGCTTCGTCTTTACAGGTGCAAACCGATCCGTGTTCACCCGTGCGTTCACCGCCGGACGCGGTGGCGGCGTGGACACCAGCGTCTGCAAGGACTCCGGTGATGCGCCGGCCTCCAACGTATAGGCGGTTGCGAGCCGGTCGGTGAACGTGCCTTCGCGATCGCGGCTCCAGACAATCTTCGCGATGCGCGCCGGCTCCGGCAGTTCGAACTTAACCCAGCCGCGCCCGGCGGCGTCCGCCATCCAGCTGCGACTGTTGCCATACTTGCCGTCGTTGATGTGCTCGAGCTTGTGGCTACCCGAAGTGCGGCTCCCGGACGCGGTCACCTTCGTCCCGGCGCTGGCGAGCGCGACGTTCCGCGGCTGCGTCTCATCCGTGAAAATCTCGAACTCGTCGATGCACGGTTCGATCAGCCCGAGCGTGGGATGCAGGTTCGCATCGTGAATCGTGAAGCGAACGAACTTCGCCGTCACGGGAACGAAGGTCTCGACGTTTTCCTTCGCACTGGGGACGCGAACCGTTCCCGAGCCGGGTCGCGCGAGCGGAACGAACTTCGCCAGCGATTGATCGATCTCCAAGACACGCGCCTTCAGCTTCTCGTCCGCGCGGCGCTGTGATTCCGTCTCGGACGTTCGCATTTCGCGGTCCTCGTATTCCACACCCGCGACGAACGCCTGCATCGCGAAATAATCACGGGCGCTGATGGGATCAAACTTGTGGTCGTGACAGCGCGCACAGCCAACGCTCAGCCCGAGAAACGTCTGCCCGATGTTCACCACCATCTCATCAATCGCATCCTGTCGAGCGAGCCGCTTCGAAACATCGTCCGCGCCGATCTGTCCCGGCAACAGCACCGAGGCCGTGATGAGAAAACCGGTCGCCGCGTCCTCGCCGAGCGCATCGCCTACGATCTGTTCGCGGATGAACTGGTCGTAGGGCGTGTCCTTGTTGAAGGCGCGGATGACGTAGTCGCGATACGGCCACGCGTGCGGGCGCTCGGTGTTCACCTCGAAGCCGTGCGTGTCCGCGTAGCGCACCACGTCCAGCCAGTGCTGCGCCCAACGTTCGCCGTAGCGTGGCGAAGCCAGGAGTTCGTCCACGACGCGCTCGTAGGCATCGCGACGACGGTCCTTCACGAAGGCATCGACCTGTTCCGGCGACGGCGGCAGCCCGATGAGATCGAAGTAAACCCGGCGCAACCAGCTCACACGATCCGTCTCAGGCGACGGCTTGAGGTTCTCTTGCTCCAAGCGCGCGACGATGAAGCGATCGATGTCGTTCCGTGCCCACTTGCGATTTGAGGTCTGGGGCGGAGCAGGACGCGTGACCGGTTTGAACGACCAGTGGTCCAACGAGGACGCCGCTTCGCTCGATTCCGCCGCCGTTGCGCCGAACGTCGCGAATACTATCAGTGCGAAAAAGGCGCTGATGAGCAGCACGGACGTGAGCTTCGCTGGTTTCATGTTATGAACAGACGTTGTTCAAGCCGGGGAACTTGAATCTGAATACGGAAAAGAAGGCGCGCCGGCAATGCTGCGTTCGATGACAGCGGGGAACCAACCGGCCGCGCACCTCAGCGCGCCGGGCCCCAGATCTTCACCAACAGTTCGTGAAACGTCGGGTCGTGTTCCTTCAACTCCGCGCGCACGAACGGATAGAAATCGTTCCGGTAGAAGTATGCCTCCGTACCTTCGGCGAAGTACTCCTTGTGATCGGTCAGCGCGTAGTGCTTCACCTTCTCGCCGGAATAGAGCAGCACCTTCTCGTAGCTGCCGGAAGCCTTGGCCTTCCTGAAGACGTCGATGATCTCCGGGTGATCAAAGCTCAGCACCTGATCGTGATACGCGTGAGCCAGCTCGTGCAGCACCACCGCCGGATGTTTCAGCATCTGCCCGCGTGACAATAGCTCGCGGGCCTGCGTGATGTGAACCTTCTTCGCCAGACGCGGGTCGTGGCCGTTGTTCACCAGCCACTCGCGACTCGGATGATACTGCATCGAATTCAGCTTCGGATGGTCGTGCTCGAGCCAAATCTCCAATGCCTGCATCTTCTTCAACGGCTCGGCCGGCACGAGAATTTTGATCCGCTGCAGATGGTTCGCCAGCATCGTCAACGCCTTCGCGCCTTCCTCCTTGTGCTCGCCATCCAGCAACGCCGGCTCCACATGAACCGTCCAGCCCTCGACGTCGCGCTTCACCGGATCGAAGCGGTTCTGCGCGGGCAGCGAGAACACCGTCGCGATCACCACGGCGAAAATCAGGAACAAAGTTCGTAGCTTCATAAATCAATTATCTCTGCAGTTCTTCCGCCGTCCACGCCGTTTCGCGGTTTGACGTCGCGGCACGAACGGCCTGCACCTCGGAGGCTTTCACCGCAACGGCTCCGGCGCCAAAGGTCCCGCGCACAAACGTCAGCACGTCGGCAATCTGATCATCCGTCAAGCCGCCCAACGCCGGCATCGGCACCGCGCCCGGGCTGCCGAATGTTTGGCCAGCGACGGTGATCGGTCCCTGCAATCCGTGCAGCACGATCTTGATCAAACGCGCCGCGTCGCCGCGCACCCACTCGCTGCCCGCGAGCGGCGGATAGACGCCGGGCAACCCTTTGCCTTCAGGTTGATGACATGGCAGACAGGCCATCTCGTAGAGTGCTTCGCCGGGCGACGCCTGTTTCGGCGGCTTGCCAAGTAAGTCTTTCAAGTAAGCCGTCTGCGCCGGGCTGCCGAGTTTGAGCTCGTTCGCCGAGAAGGCCTTCGCCCAACGCGGCTGCAACGCCCGCGCGCTCTGGCGCATCGCGTAATCGAGGAACGGATCCCGCGGACGATCCACGGCGGCAGCGACCACTTCCACCGCCTCCGCCTTCGGGACGTAGCTCGCGGCAACCACGGCTTCGAGCCGCACGCGAGGGTTCTCGTCCTGCACGCGTTCGCGGAGAAAAGCCAGAGCTTCGGGAATACGCTGAGACCACATCCCGGCGACCCGCGCACCGTAAGCCCGCACACGAGCGTCCTTCGCTTTGACCAACGAGATGAGCAGGCCAAGGCGAGGTGACTCGTGCGCCTCGAAAACTCCGGCTGCTTCAACCAGCAACTGTTCTCGGGCGGCGGTCTTCGTCTCCCCTGTTACCTTCGATAGAAACGCATCCGCTGCGGGTAAGACATCCGCTGGCGGCGCATCGAACAACAACCGCTTCGCCTGCTGCCGCGTCCAGCGCTCAGGCGAACGCAGTTGTTCGAGCAACTCCGGCGGTCTCATCGCGGCGAGATTCGGCTGCTTGATCGGCGCGCGGCCTTTCGCGGTCACGCGCCAGATGCGGCCGTGCGTGCGGTCGCGCATTGGGTCCGCGTAGCTGGCTTGATAATGGCCGATGACGGGATTGAACCAATCGGCCGCGTAGATCGCGCCGTCCGGTCCCACGCTCACGTCGACCGGACGAAACGCGCTGTTCGTGGATTTCACGATCCTCGGCAATTGCTTCGTCTTGAAGCCCGAGCCCGCGTCCTCGAAGCGATGCACCTCCAGCACTCCGCCGAAGTAACCGCCGATCAGCGCGCAGCCCTGAATGTCGTCCGGCAACGCGCGCGTGCCGATGATGTCGATCGCGGTCGTCTTCGGCGACGTGTCGAAGAGCGGCCCGACCGAGTGGTACTGCTCGGGCGAATTCGCGTAGGAGACGTTCGCATCCGTCGTCGAACTGCTGCCGGTCGCGCTCGCGCCGCGCACCATGCCGGGCACCGTCCAGTAACCGTGCGGCCGATCGCCGGACTTGTGAAAGACCTGGCCGTAATCATCAAAGGCCACGCCCCAGCAATTCGCGCCCGCCATGCCGCCGCCAAAGAATCCTTCCAGCCGCAGCTCGCGCGGACGCATGCGCCATACGGCGGCGCGATCGAGTCGCGCCACACCGAACGGAGTTTCGACGCGCGACATCGCGTGCAGCCCTTGCGAGAACCACAGGCTGCCGTCCGGTCCGTGACAAACGCTGTTCACGAGCTGATGCGTGTCGCCAATGCCAAACCCCGAAAAGATCACGCGCCGTTCGTCGGCCTTGCCATCGCCGTCGGTGTCGCGGAAGTGCAGCAGCTGATCGAAGTCGCACACATACACGCCGCCCGCACCCGGCTCGACGCCCTGCACCATCGTGAGACCCTCGGCGAACTTCCACGACTTGTCCGCGCGCCCGTCGCCATCGGTGTCTTCGAGCACGAGGATGTAGTCCGCCGGGGGAATGCTCGCGATGGTCTGCGGATACGTCGGTGAACACGCGACGTAGAGCCGGCCCTTCTCGTCCCACGAAAACTGCGTCGGCTTCACCACGCCCTCGCGCTCGGACGCGAACAAATTGATCTCGTAGCCCTCAGCGGGCGTGAACGTCTTCGCCTGTTCCTCCGGCGAAAGAGCCTTCGCTTCCTCGGGCGACACGGGAAGCTTCGGCAACGCTAGCGGCTTCGGCTGCTGACCTCGCACCAACGCGTGAAC
Organism: uncultured Bifidobacterium sp.; assembly: GCA_964491875.1. Classification (GTDB taxonomy): domain Bacteria; phylum Verrucomicrobiota; class Verrucomicrobiia; order Limisphaerales; family JADJPG01; genus JADJPG01. The sequence continues at coordinate 325,836 of CAZBIC010000001.1, read as the reverse complement.
GCGCGAGTCGGCTTGTTCCACGAGAGGCTTCTGACGCTCGAAGGCTTCACGCAACGACGGTTCCTTGCCGTCGCCCTGCGCGAACTTCTGCGTCATGCGATCGCCGTACACGAACGACCAGTTGGCCGGACGCCAGCAATCGAACCACAGGCGGTTCTTCTCCACGATGGCAGCGCGCACGGGCTCGAGCGACGCGGACGCGTTTACTTCCGCGCCGAGACTGCGCGTGATGGCGGCGGCGACTTCGCGCAGTCCTTCCGGCGTGAGATGAATGCCGTTCTCGGTAAGTCTGCGGCCGGACGTGCGCTTCGCGAGTGCCGCGGGCAAATCGACGAATACCGCGCCGCGTTGCCTGGCGATCTCGCGCACGGCGTTGGCGTAGGCCGCGACGTCACCGTTGCGTTGCGTGAGATCGGGCGCGTGCGAGGCGAGCGGCTTCTCGAACGGCATCGGTGCAATCAACACGAGCCGGCGCGTGCGCGTGGCGAATTGATCGAGCAGCCGGTGATACGCGGCGGTGAACTCCGCGAGCCGTCCGACGCCATCCAGCGCTTCCATCTGGCCGAACTGCGCCATAACGACTGTCGCGCCGGCGGATTCGATCTGCCCGGCCCACGGACCGAAGTTCAAGTCGCGCCACTGCTCGTAAACCGTGTCCGCCTCCCACGCCATCGAGCGAAAGCGCGGCGCCTTGTCGGCGAGCGCGGACGCAAGCTGCGCTTCGAGTTCGCCGGCCTTCTGTTCGCGCACGAAGTTCTCCTGGCCGACGAGCACGACGGTTTCATTCGCACCGAGCTGGAACTTCGCGTCCGGGAACGGCGCGATCGGCAGCGCCGGCTGGCCATCACCGAAACGCCGCAAGACTTCGGCCTGCGTGCGGCCGCTTGGAGCCGGGAGTTCCTCGATGGTGATGTTTCGGAACGCGATCTCAGCTTTGCACGCCCCATGGATCTGCAACGCGATGAGACCGTCGGCATCGATGCCTTCGCCGCGCTCGACCCACGTGGCCGTGCGCTGGCCGTTGAGGATGAGCTGCACCTCCGGGCCGCGCGCGATGACTTCGTAGCGGTTCCAATCGCCGGGCTTCTCGACGCGCGCGACAAGGTTCGTGTCCGCCATCGCGAGCATCTTGTTGCGACGCGATTCGTCGTAGAGACAGCCGGAGAAACCCGCGCCGATGTCCGCCTGGTAGCCGGACATTTCGTTGGGCGGGTTCGCGATGCGCTTGCTGCGGAACTGCACGCCGCCATTTACGAAGCCCTCGGTGCCGACGAGCTTGTATTCGAAACGCAGGTGAAAGTTCTTGTACGACTTCCGGGTCGCGAGGAATTCGTTGCGTGGATTGCCCTCCAACGAACCGCCGACAATCGCGCCGTCGCGAATGCGCCAGACCTTGTTCGTCTCGCCCTCCCAGCCATCGAAGGACTTGCCATCCCACAACGGCACCGGCGCGGCGAGGACGGCAGTGGACGATATGACGCTGAGAAGAAGAAGACGCAGGAGCCAGTGTGTCGCAGTCATGATTCGAGATGGAGTTCGTCAGGAGCATACTGAGCGACGAACTCCTGTCACGCCATGAGCGCGACGGCGGCGGGCATTTATTGGAGGCCAACTTCCCGGAACCGCTCCGGCTACTCCTCGACGATACGATAGAATCGCGCTCCCTGTCCGCCAGCCTCGCGGTCTTCATGATTCGCCAAACCATCGGAACCGATTGTGCAACGACCTAAGGCCGCCCAGTCGCGGAGATTCGATGAAACTTGAACGACGAGTCGATCGCCTGGTTCGGCGGCGATCTCCAAGCGCACGCGGCCGTCCGGTTGGCGAACCGGCATGACGGAGGGACGCGCCACCCGCTTCCAAGCCTGACGGTATTCGTACAAACCGCCGCGGCACAGTTCATGGGTCGCATCGGCGTCACCGCGCGCCAGCCACTTCCTCGCTTGCTCGATCTTCTGTTCCTTCACGCCAGCGGCGATCGCGTCCTCCATCGCGACCACGGCAAGGAGACGGTCGGCACGAACCAGCCGATCGACAAATCCTTCGATGGTGGTTTCGGAAAGACCGCTCTTCCGATCCCGCGCGAGCTGACAGAGATTCCTGACTGCGGACAGGCCATGCTGGAATACGCGGTCGCCGTGTTTGCGTTGGAGGCGGATTTCGTCGATCCAGAACTCGCTGGAAAGCGAGGACGTCAGGTGGGCGATCGCCGCGTCGAGTCTCCACCGCGTTTCTCGATCTGAAACCGTCGCGCGAAGCGCCTTCAACTCTTCCAACACGCTTCGGCGAGCGGCTTGCGCTCCTTGGACCGTCACGGTGAACGAGCACGTGGCAGACGATCCATCAGCATCCGTCGCTGTGCAGGTCACGGTGGACTGGCCGATGGGGAACACGGCCCCGCTCGCCGGAACACAGACGACGGCTGGCGCTGCTCCCGTGTCATCGGTGGCGTTGATCGTGAAATCGACTGAAGCTCCGGTGGTGGCGGCTGCGATCACGACCGCATTCGAGGGGCACACGATGGCCGGCGGCTGGTTTTCGCGGTAGACGACGGTGACATAATCGAAGTCAGGAAACGACCCGTTGTCGTGAAAACTGACATAATATAGCCCGGTTACCGCCACCATTCCGTCAGGGCTCACTGCGACTCCGGCCACGTGGGCGGCACGACGCGCAAGTGTGGGCAGGAGAAGTTGTTTTGCCCAGAGCACTGCGCCGTCGTCCTTCGCGTATTTCGCGGTATGATAACCGCCGCCGGAATAGCCGGAGACAATGGAGTTTCCGTCTGCGTCCAAGGCTATCTTAGGGTCATAGCTGTATTCTCCTGCCGGATCAGCGTAACGCTTCTCCCAGAGAACCGCACCGCTGGCTCCCTCGTACTTCGCCGTATAAAAATCGGTCACTCCATCAGAGCGACTGGAATCGCCAGTTACGACAACATTCCCTTCCCGGTCCATGGCCAACCCCGTGGGCCTATCACCTTGGTTGGCCGGCCCATTGAAGCGGCGCTCCCAGAGCGTCGCGCCGTCAGCTCCAGCATATTTCAGCGTGGCGTAGTCAGTGTTCGCGCCGTTGGAGGACGCGCCCGTGACGATCACGTTTCCGAGACCGTCGATGGCGATTGCGCTGGCGTCGTCGGTGCCATTCCCCAAGCCAAAGTAGGTTCTATCCCACAGCAGACGCCCGTCTGCCGCCGCATACTTGGCCGTGTAATAGTTGCCAAATCCGTCGTTGGTGGAGGACCCGGCCACACCAGTGACGAAGACGTTACCCTCACGGTCCACAGCAACTGCCTTGGCGAGGTCGTCTTTGTTCCCAAGTCCGTTGTAAACATTCTCCCAGAGCAGCACTCCATCGGCCGCCGCATATTTGGCAGTGAAATAATCGGCACCGTAAATGGTGCCGTGTAAAACTTGGGCCTCGCCAGTGACGATCAGATTGCCGCCTTGATCCACCGCCATCGCCGACGGTGTCACGCGGGCCTGCGCAAAGCCGCGGCGGCGCTGCTCCCAGAGGACGCCTCCGTCCGGAGAGTATTTGGTCACGGAAAGCTCATACTCTGTCCCCCGCCACGAGAAGCGGGATATGAATACATTTCCTCCGGCATCCATGGCGATCAGATCCCCTGGCGGCTGGCTCCAAAGCTCGGCCCCGCTATCAGCACTATACTTCACCGTGGTCGAGTTCCCGGTGACAGTGACATCACCGTTTGAATCCATGACGAGGCCCGAGGGCCGGTCAGAAGCGTTCGCTGGACCATCAAACCGCTGCTGCCAGATGGATCGCCCGTCATTCCCCAACATGGTAATGCTGAGGTCGTAGTCGTCGTATGTCGGGGCAAGACCTCTCACCACTGCGACTTCGCCGTTGTCTCCAGTGGTAATTGCCACTGGTGCGTCATTCTGAGCTTGTCGGAGGATTCGTTCCCAGACCAGCGCACCGTCAGCGGCCGAGAAGACGCCAACCGTCGTGCTTCCTATGTAATCTCGGCCCGCCATGACGATGTTTCCCCGACGGTCCAAGGCAAGCAAAGTGCCTCCGTTCGTCGACCAACGACTCCAGATCACTGCGCCGTCGCTCCCCGAGTATTTCGCCCTGTAAAAGCCAGAAATGTAATCGCTACCAACCGATAGTCCTGTGGCGATGACATTCCCGTCGGAATCCGCCACGATAGCTGTGCCTTGGTCGCCGTCATTCCCCGGCCCGTTGAAGGAGCGCTCCCAAATTAATGCGCCATCCACTCCTGAATACTTGGCGGTAAAGATATCTGGCTCGCCGTATCGAGTCTCACTGATCTTTCGGTACGTTCCACCAGTCACCAGGATATCGTCGTTTTTATCCAAGGTCATGGTGCGAATCGATGTGTTGGTACCTGGCGAACCTTCGTAGCGTCGCTCCCACAACACCGACCCGTCTCGGCCGGCGTATTTGAGAGAGCAAACGTCCGAGGATCCGTCTCCGCTGACCGAAGAGCCTACGACCATGATGTTTCCTTCATGATCAACCACCACTCCACCGGGGAAGTCAGCTCCCTTCGCCGGTCCATCGTAGCGTCGTTCCCACAGCAGTGCGCCATCGGCGGCGGCGTATTTCGCGGTATAGATATCCGTGCGCGGGCCAGGAATTGCATAGTGGTGGTAATTTGTCGCCCCCACGGTGGAAACGAATCCCGTGACAATGACGTTGCCATTCTTGTCCACCACCACGGCTCTCGCTCCGTCATCACCATTGGCCGGACTGGCGTGGCGCTGCTCCCAGATCAATGCACCGTCCGAACCCGAATACTTGCCAGTGTAAATATCACTGTTTGTTCCATTCGAGGTATGCCCCGCGACTACAGCATTGCCATCTGAATCTAAAGTCAGGGCCACAGGGCCATCAGGCCTATGAGCCTGGCCGTCGTATCTGTGCTGCCAGAGCACGGCTCCGTTCGTCCCGGAGAATTTGACAACAAGGATGTCATAACCGGTGGTGTTATTGTCTGTTCTCATCGCGACGATGATGTTCCCCGCCGCATCTCTGACCGCAGAAGAAGCGATGTCATTCGCCAGGCCGTGAACAGAATTGTAGCGTTGCACCCATGCTTCGCGGACTTCGGCTGCAGCTGAATTACCAGCTAAACTTCCCACGCCGAGAGCAACCACCGCCGCGAGCTTGGATGACGCTTCCAAAAAACGCGCTGCACACTGAATCAAGTTCATGTTTGTTTCCTCCTGTTTTGTGTTCGCTGTCGCTTCCGTACTGCTTGCAAGAGCCACTTCGCTTTAACTGATGAGCGCAGCCGCTCCCGCCCGGTTACAGTGATTGCCCGATACTGGACCACTCGGGCCGCCTTTACGCGAGCGCAAAGACCGACGAATTGACACGGAGCCGGGGAAGGTGCCCGAGCCAGTCTGCGCAGTAATGATTCGAGATGGAGTTCGCCTGGAGCGTTTCAGGCGACGCGTGCCTGTCGACAGTAGAAGCGCAATGACTCTCAACGTTTGTGCTGGGAGAATCTTCTGCTGTGCACCGGCTATTCCTCAACGACGCGATAGAAACGCGCGCCTTGTCCGCGAGCTTCGTGATCGTCGTGATCTGCCAAACCATCCGAGCCGATGGTGCAGCGGCCCAGTGTAGCCCAGTCGCGGAGATTCGATGAGGCTAGAATGACCAGTCGATCGCCCGGCTCGGCGGCGATCTCCAATCGCACACGGCCATCCGAATGACGTTTTGGCGCGACGGAAGGACGCGCCACGCGCTTCCACGCCTGGCGGTATTCCTGCAAACCGCCGCGGCAAAGTTCGTGAGCGGCATCAGCATCGCCCCGTGCCACCCATTTCTGCGCCTGCTCGATCTTCTGGTCTCTCACCCCGGCAGCGACGGCATCCTCGATTGCAACAATCGCAAGGAGGCGATCCGCGCGAACCAGCCGATCGACGAGTCCTTCAACAACGGCGTCAGACAGGCCGCTTTTTCGATCACGTGTGAGCTGGCAAAGATTCCTGACCGCAGACAGGCCATGCTGGAACACGCGGTCGCCGTGTTTGCGTTGGAGGCGGATTTCGTCGATCCAGAACTCGCTTGAAAGGGAGGACGTCAGGTGTGCGATTGCCGCGTCGAGCCTCCAGCGCGTTTCGCGATCAGAAATTGTGGCGCGAAGGGCCTTCAACTCTTCCAACACGCTTCGGCGAGCGGCTTGCGCTCCTTGGACCGTCACGGTGAACGAGCACGTGGCAGACGATCCATCAGCATCCGTCGCTGTGCAGGTCACGGTGGACTGGCCGATGGGGAACACGGCCCCGCTCGCCGGAACACAGACGACGGCTTGCGCTGTTCCCGTGTCGTCGGTGGCGTTGATCGTGAAGTCCACTGAAGCTCCCGTCGTGTTCGACGCAATGACGACAGCATTCGACGGGCACACGACGGCTGGCGGCTGGTTCTCGCGGTAGACGACGGTGACGTAGTCGAAATCAGGAAGGACGCCTTGAACAAAGCTGACGAAGTATTGCCCGGTCACCGCGACCATTCCATTCGGGCCGACGCCAAGACCGAAAACATACGCGTGTCGATTGGGAGGAACATCGAGTCGCTTCTCCCAAAGGACGGCCCCATCCGCTGACGAATACTTCGCGGTGTAATAGGAGCCGCTGGCCTCACCTGAGACGATAGGATTGCCGTCTCCTTCCAACGCAATCAACGGTCGATTACTCATGCCGCCTTCAGGTGCGACATACCGATTCTCCCACACCAATGCGCCGTTGGCCGCTCGGTACTTCGCGGTGTACCGCACCGAGATTTGATCAATGCCCGTGGATAGGCCGGTCACAAAGACATCGCCATTGGCGTCCACAGCTACGGCGCTCGGCTCGTCGTCGCTGTTGCTTCCAGGTCCATTGAAACGGCGTTCCCATACCAGCGCACCATCCGCTCCCGCATACTTCACGGTGGCGTAGTCTGTGTTTCGTCCGTTGTGCGAGGAGCCCGTGACGATCACGTTGCCGCTCCCATCCACCGCAATAGCTTTCGCCGAGTCGCTGGTATTCGTCTGGCCGTGGTATTCCTTTCCCCACAAGAGCGTGCCGTCGGCTGCCGCGTACTTGGCCGTGAAATAGATCGCCGTGCCGTTGGTCGGGTTGGCGCTGGCACTGCCGGTGACGATCACGTTGCCCTCGTGATCGACGACCGCCGCAGATGCCCGATCCTCTCCATCTCCGGGTCCGTTGTAGAATTTCTCCCATATCAGCGTTCCGTCCTGTCCGGAATACTTGGCCGTAAAGTAATCGGAAACGTACCTGACGCCGGTTTGTCGCCGGTAGGACGCCCCGGTCAGAATCAGGTTGCCGTCGCGATCGACGATCAACGTCACCGGCTGGTCGTAAAGCGCCCGTGGCATCTCGAAATGTTGCTCCCAGAGAAGGTCGCCACCAGGCGAATACTTGTGCATCCACAGGTCGTACAGACTCTCCCGCCAGTCGGCCCCCACAAGGAAGACGTTGTCGTCGCCGTCGACGCCGATCAATTCACCCTGCCGTTTCTTCCAAAGCAAGGTGCCATCACCGGCGGAGTATTTGGCTGTCACGGAGGTGCCAGTCACCGCGACGTTGCCGTCCCGGTCGATGGCGAGCCCCAACGCCCGGTCGTGGCCGTTGGCTGGCCCGTCAAATTTCTCCTGCCAGAGCACCCGGCCGTCGTTGGCCATCTTTGTGGTAAACCAGTGGTGGTCTTTGTGCGAATCGCCTCGGACCACTCGGGTCACCACAACTTCCCCTTCGCCGCTCACTACGATCCCCATCGGAGTGTCCCACTGGCCATTTCTCAGCGTGCGCTCCCACAGCAGCGAACCGTCCTGGCCCGAGTACGTCGCGGCATAGGCACCCCCGGTGTATTCCGAGCCGGCCACCGCGACATTGCCTTGATTGTCCAGCCCGAGCATGGTCCCGCCGTTGGTGGACCACCTATCCCACACTATTGAACCGTCGCTGGTGGCATACTTGGCGGTGTAGAATCCCGTGGAGTCGTTGGTGTCCCTCGAGTTCCCGGTCACGAAAACATCCCCCAGGCCATCAGTAATGATTGCTGTGCCTCCGTCGGTGGCATTGCCCGCGCCGTTATAGCGTCGCTCCCACAGAGTTGCCCCGTCCGTCGCCGAGTACTTGGCAGTGTAAAAGTCCGACCTCTCGAATCGATTCTCCCCAATCTTCCTCGCGGTATAGCCCGTGACCAAAACATCGCCATTCCCATCAATCGTGGCAGCTTCGACAGCATCCCTGGCGTTTGCCGAACCTTCGTAACGTCGTTCCCAGATCAAGGCTCCATCTGTCGCAGCATACTTCGCAGTATAGAAATCCGCATCGGTGCCCACCCCGACGGAGAAACCGGCCACCACGACGTTTCCTTGACCATCGACGGCGATCGCCTGTGGCACATCATTGTCATTGGCTGGGCCGTTGTAACGCTGCTCCCACATCACCGCGCCGTCCGCTGCGGCATACTTTGCGGTGTAGAAATCGTTGGTTTCAGGAATATAAAACTGATTCGTCCTCGCAAAGGTGGAAGAGCTTCCTGTCATTATGACGTTTCCAGAAGCGTCCACCGCCACTGCGGTCGCGGTGTCGTTTCCATTCGCTGGTCCGGCATAGCGCCTTTCCCAAATCAATGCCCCGTCCGAGCCCGAAAGCTTGGCTGTGTAACAATCGTTGTTGGTTCCATTCGACGAGAAACCCGCGATGATTGCATTGCCCTGTTGATCGAGCGCAAGAGCTTGAGCGCTGTCGGACAAGTGCGCAGGACCATCATAACGCCGCTGCCAGATGATAGCGCCATTACTCCCTGAGTACTTGATCGTCAGGATGTCGTGTCCCGTGGTGTGATTGTCGGTTCCCCCCGTCACGATGTAATCGCCGACGGCATCGCGCACCACCTCGACCGGAAAGTCATTGCCACCCGGCGTCACAGAGTTGTAGCGCTGCACCCAAGCCTCGCGGACTGCCGCGCCAGTCGGTGTAGTAACCAAGAAGCCCGCAACCAGAACAACCAGCGGCGCGAAAATTGGCACCGCATCCCCACGCCACACCATCCACTTTTTCAAGTTCATGTTTGTTTCCTCCTGTTATGTCGCTGTCATTTCCAAACTGCTTGCGAGATCAGCCGCGCTTAAACTCATGAGCACGGTCGTTCCCGCCCGGTTACAGTGATTGCCCGACACTGAACCACACGGGCGGCTGCCCCGCGAGCGCAAAGGTGGATAATGTTTCGTCGGATGCTGAGTGCGCCAGTCCCCGGGCTGCTCTTCCTGCCGAAATTCACTTGCCGCCCGTGCGCTTCCTTCGTTCTCTTGTGGCTTCTTACGATGCAAGACTTGATCTCCAAAGCGGCGACGCTGCTCGAAGCGCTGCCCTACATCCAGAAGTTCAGCGGCGAGACGTTCGTGGTGAAGTACGGCGGTTCGTTCATGGATTCGCCGGACCCGGCGGTGCGCAACGGCGTGGCGCGCGACATCGTGTTTCTCGAAGCCGTCGAGATCAACCCCGTGGTCGTCCACGGCGGCGGCAAGGCGATTACGCGTGCGATGGAGGCGGCGGGCTTGAAGGCGAACTTCGTCCAGGGCCAGCGCGTGACGGATGAGGCCACGGTCGAGATCGTGGACCGCGTGTTGTCGCGCGAGATCAATCCCGAGATCGTGAAGCTCATCAATGAGCTCGGTGGTCGCGCGAAAGGCTTCGCCGGCACGGAGATTTTCACCTGCCGCAAGCTGCTGCTCGACACGCCGGAGGGCGGCAAGCTCGACGCGGGCTTTCTCGGCGAGGTGATTCGCGTTAACACCGCGCCGCTCATCGAGTGCATCGAGCAGGGCATCACTCCCGTGATCAGCCCGACGGCGCGCGGCGAGGATGGAAAGATCTACAATTGCAACGCGGATGTCTCCGCCGCGCACGCTGCCATTGCGTTGAACGCGAAGCGGCTGGTGTTCATGAGCGACGTGCCGGGCTTGATGCGGAACCCGAAGGATCCTTCCACGCTCATCACACATCTGCAGATCAGCGAAGTGCCGGGCCTAAAGCAGGCGGGCATCGTGGACAAGGGCATGATCCCGAAGGTGGACAGCGCGGTGGCGGCGATTAAGTCCGGCGTGGACAAGGTGTCGTTCGTTGATGGGCGCGTTAATCATTCCGTGCTGCTGGAAATCTTTACTGATGAAGGCGTGGGCACAGAAGTGGTGCTGTAGCCGGGCACTGTTTGCATTCTGCATTCTGGTCGCTGCCAGGAGCGTTGCGTCCGCGCAGCCTACAAACTTGGGCGCGTGGCCGCTCATCGCGCCGTTCTTCCAACCGCCCGCGGCGTTCTCGAATCAATTCGGCACTTACCGATCGCCTCTCCTTTTCACGGACGGATCACGCGTGCGTTCGGCGGAGGATTGGTCACGCCGTCGTGCCGAGATTCGTCGCGAGTGGATGGAGCTGATGGGGCCGTGGCCGCCGGTCATCGAGAAGCCGAAGGTCGAGATACTCCAAACGAGCCGGCGCGAGAACTTCAGCCAACATCGCGTGCGACTGGAGATCGCTCCGCAACAGACCGGCGAAGGCTGGCTGCTGGTACCTGATGGCAAGGGGCCGTTTCCCGCGGTTCTCGTCGTGTTCTACGAGCCCGAGACCAGCGTTGGGCTGAACACGAATCAGTTTCGCGACTTCGGTTATCAACTCGCGCGTCGCGGCTTCGTGACGCTGAACATCGGCACACCCGGTGGAAACGCGTGGAAGCCGGAGGTCGGCGCTACGCAATGTCAGCCGCTGTCGTTTCACGCCTACGTCGCCGCCAACGCCTGGCACGCTCTGGCCAACCGGCCCGAGGTGGACGCGGCGCGCATCGGAGTCGTCGGGCATTCGTATGGCGGCAAGTGGGCGATGTTCGCGGGGGCGTTGTGGGAGAAGTTCGCGGCCGTGGCGGTGAGTGATCCGGGCATCGTGTTCGACGAGACACGCTCGAACGTTAACTACTGGGAGCCTTGGTATCTCGGCTTCGACGAGAACGAGAAGCGACCGAAGGCGGGCATCCCCTCGGCCACGAATCCGCGCACTGGGGCTTACAGACGCATGACCGAACGAGGCCGTGATCTCCACGAACTCCACGCGCTCATTGCACCACGGCCGTTCTCTGTCTCTGGCGGGGCGGAAGATCCGCCGTCGCGTTGGGAGACGCTGAACCATCTCGTCGAGGTGAATCGAGTGCTCGGTGTCACGAACCGCGTGGCGATGACGAACCGGAAGGAGCATTCGCCGAACGCGGAATCGAACGATCAGCTTTACGCGTTCTTCAGTCAGTTTCTTGGAGCCTCCTCTCCTCCGCTCCGTGCGGAGGAATTGGTGCCCGCAAGGCGGGAGAGGAGGTCCACAGACAGTCATGCTGCCTCCGGGCGCCTTCGCATCATCATCGAAACGGACGCGGGCGGCGATCCCGACGATGAACAATCGCTTGTGCGTTTTCTGCTCTACGCAAACGAGTGGGATGTCGAAGGCATCATCGCGAACCGACCGGAAGCGCGCCGCGGCGAGAACAAGAATCCGGAACGCACCGGCCTCGGCATCGTGCAGCGGATGATCGATGCCTACGGCGCGTGTTATCCAAAACTGATTCAGCACGACGCGCGTTACCCGAAGCCCGAGCTTCTTCGCCAGCGAACCGTCGCCGGGTACAATTCCACAGACGAGGCCGTGAACCTGATCATCGCCGCGATCGATGCGCCTGATCCACGGCCAGTTTGGTATTCCGACTGGGGCACCGATCACGGCGGAGCGACGAATAACTTGCGACGGGCATTGGACAAAGTGCTGCGTGAGCGCGGGCCGGAGGGTTACGCGACGTTTAAGAGCAAGCTCCGGCTCAGTTCGGCGAATGCGTTCGGCGCTCACACGACGGACAGCCAACCGCCGTTCTCATTCTGGATCGATACATGGCGACCGGAGCTGAATCGCCTGCGCTGGTATCACCGGTTCTCGGCCCTCACATCGCAAGCCGGAGGCTTCGACATCGAACGCGACGTGCGCTCCGAACATGGTCCGCTCGGCGCGTTGTATCCGACGAATACGACGCATTGGTGCAAGGAGGGCGACACCGCGAGCTTTCTCTATCTGGTGCCGAATGGCCTCGGCGATCCGGCCCATCCGGAGTGGGGCTCATGGGCTGGACGCTACGGCGCGAACGAGACGTTTCCCGGCAAGCCTTACTTCTGGGCGAATCAGGTTGATGCCTGGAACGGATCGACGAATCGCGACAACACGCTGCGGCGTTGGGCGGTCCATTTGCAGAACGATTTCGCCGCGCGGCTCGACTGGTGCGTGAACGACTTCACAGGCGCGAATCATCCGCCGCACCCGCGTATCGCCGGAGCGTTGCATCGCACCGCGAAGCCCGGTGAGCGAGTCATCCTGAATGCCGCCGAATCCAGCGACCCGGACAAGCATGCGCTGAAGTTTGAGTGGGTTCACTACGCGGAAGCAGGAACGCTGAACGCGGCCATCGAGATCGCAGGAAGTTCGACCTCCGAAGCGTCGTTCGTGGTGCCGCCGTCAGCGCGCACGGGCGAGACGATTCACGTGGCGTTGATGGTCACCGACAGCGGCGTTCCTGCGTTGACGCGTTATCAACGCGTGGTCGTGACAATCGCAGAGCACTGAAGGATTTTGGGGCGGTGGGCAACCGCGGCGACGGAAATTCCATTTGACACTTGGAAGTGTAGCAATCAATATATCCGCATTCGTTGATAAGTGATCAACGATCTCATCGCGAGTGGTTGAGGGACTGGCCCTGTGAAACCACGGCAACCGGTTGCAGTGCGACTGCAACGACCAGGTGCCAATTCCAGCTCGGACCGGCGACGGTTCGAGAAAAGATGGGAAGAGAGCGCGCCGTTATCTGACCTCTTCTCATCCGATGGGAAGGGGTTTTTTTGTTGCCCGGATCGGGCGGCAGGCCCAAAAACAACTGTTAAATGGAAAAACGTATGCAGAGCAACGCTGGTTTCATGAAGGCCCTCAAGTGCCGCGAGTGCGGCCGGGAATATCCTCTCGCCGCCACGCACGTTTGCGAATTCGATTTCGGTCCGCTCGAGGTGGCTTACGACTACGCACTCATCAAGAAGTCGCTGACGCGCGCCACCATTGAGTCGCGTCCGCAGACGATGTGGCGCTACCGCGAATTGCTGCCGGTCGCTGACGAGCCGACGGTGGGCAGGCAAGTCGGCTTCACGCCGCTCGTAAAAGCCGACCGTCTGGCCAAGGCGCTGGGCATCCGCGAACTTTGGATCAAGAACGACGCGGTGAATTATCCGACCCTGTCCTTTAAGGACCGCGTCGTCAGCGTCGCTTTGAGCCGCGCGCGGGAGCTCGGTTTCACCACCGTTGCCTGCGCTTCCACCGGCAATCTCGCGAATTCTGTCGCCGCGAATGCCGCTTCCGCCGGTCTCAAGGCCTACGTGTTCATCCCGGCGGATTTGGAGCAGGGCAAGATTCTCAACTCTCTGATCTACGGCGCGCAGGTCATCGGCATCAAGGGTCACTACGACGAAGTGAACCGTCTCTGCGCCGAGATCGCCGGCAAGTATGGCTGGGCGTTCGTGAACGTGAACATGCGCCCGTATTACGCGGAAGGTTCCAAGAGCATGGGCTTCGAGATCATGGAACAGCTCGGCTGGCGCGTGCCGCAGCACACCGTGGTGCCGATGGCGTCCGGCTCGTTGCTGACCAAAATTCACAAGGCGTATCAGGAAATGTCGAAGCTCGGCCTCGTCGCTGAAAGCCAGTGGCACATGCACGGCGCGCAGGCGACGGGTTGCAATCCGATCTCGCACGCGCAAAAGGCAGGGCTCGATTTCTTCAAGCCCGTCAAGCCGAACACCATCGCCAAGTCGCTCGCGATCGGCACGCCGGCGGACGGATTTTATTCGCTGAAGGTGATGAAGGAATCACACGGCTACGCGGAGGACGTGACCGACGACGAAATTCGCGAGGGCATCAAGCTGCTGGCCGAGAACGAAGGCATCTTCGCCGAGACCGCTGGCGGCGTCACCGTGGGCGTGGCCAAGAAACTCATTGCCAGTGGGAAGATTCCCGCGAAAGATTCTGCCGTTCTCTGCATCACTGGCAACGGCCTCAAAACGCTCGATGCCGTCACGGGCCATTGCGGTCAGCCGCGTGAAATCAAGCCGAGCCTGCGCGAATTCGAGACGTTGCTGGCCGCCGAGAAACAACTGGTCAACGCCTGAGGCCACCGCTGACAGCGAACCGCACACGAACAACATTTATGGCAGCCAAAGTACGTATCCCGACTCCCTTGAGGAAGCTCACCAACGATGAGGAACTCGTCGAGGTGAATCCCGGCACCGTCGCCGACACCATCAACGAGCTTCAGACGCGCTATCCCGGCATCAAGGAGCGTTTGCTCGATGAGCAGGGTGGCGTGCGCCGCTTCGTGAACGTGTATGTGAACGAGGAAGACATTCGTTTCCTCCAGAACCAGGACACTCCGGTGAAGGACGGGGACGAGATCAGCATCATCCCGGCGATCGCCGGCGGCTAAACCACTTCACGCGTCACGCATCACACACATGGCCACCAACGCCAAAAAGAAACCGGCTCCCGCGAAGAAAAAGTCCACGAACGCGCAGGAAAAGAAGCGGCTGTGGTTGATGTATCCACCGCAGAAGATCACGCGGCCGATTCTCTGGGAGCTCGGCAAGAAGTTCGACATCGTCACGAACATCCGTCAGGCCAGCGTGAACGACGAGATCGGCATCGTCTGCCTCGAACTCGATGGCAAGGCTTCCGAGATCGCCTCCGCCATCACCTGGCTGACGAAGAGTGGTATCAATGTCGAGCCGGTCGAGATCAACGTGATCGAGAGCTGAGCTCGTATGAGCACAAAGGGAGACAGATAAAATCTGCCTCTTTGGCTGCATCGGATCTTCAACGGTCTGTTGCCAGCGGCTTTGCTCGCTGGGATTTTCACTTTTTGGGTTGGCGAGCCTCCAGATTCTTGGCGCTACACCGTTTCTCAATGCTTGATGTATTCGAGCATTCCCATCGGTGTCTTTTTCGCTGCATTTACCAAGCGGCTTTCCGTTGTCGAGGGACTTGCGGGGGAAGTGGGATATGAAAGTGAGAAATCGAGCGGTTCGCGCTCTTCAAAATAGCGGTGCCGTTTTAGTTTCCCGTTAACCTCTCGATCATCCAAAACAGCGCCAGCACGGTTATCAGTATTGAGCCGGCTGTAAAAACAAGTTTGCGGTAAAAGGCCGTTCCCCGCAGCGCAAAGGCCCACGGCAGGAACAACCCAACGATCACCAGCTGGCCAAATTCAACACCGAGGTTGAAGCCCACCAGAGCCGCAGCGAGGTTCGCGCTCTCCAGTCCCAGATCTCCCAGCACCGACGCGAAGCCAAAGCCGTGGATTAACCCGAAGCCGCCTGCCATCATCCAGCTCTTCCCCTGCGTCATCGGCCAGAGGTTGTTTGCCGCCGCAACGGCAACGGACGCTGCAATCACGGACTCGACGAGGCGCGTCGGAAGATTGATCAGGTCGAAGGCCGCCAGCGCGAGCGTCACGGAATGCGCCACTGTGAAGGCAGTGACAATCTTCAGCACGTTCATGAAGGCGGGTTTCAAGCTGTCCACGCCCCGCCATTCGCGCTTCTCCCGCTTCAACACCGCCGGCAGCAGCAAGGCCATCAGGAACAGAATGTGGTCGAAACCAATCCAGATATGCCACACACCTTCCCAGATGAAGGTCATCCAGCGTCCCAGTCGACCTTCATTGCTCGCGAGTTGAAAGGCGTGGGATGGCGCGTATTGGTTGAACGCAACCGCATCGACGCGCCCAGCATTCTCCACGCGCAGCAAGCCGTGCATGTTGGTGTCCACTCGAAACACGGAGCCGGCGTTGATCTCAACGACCCGAATTCGCCCGTTGACTCCGGCTCCGGCGAAGATGAGTCGTGCATACTCCACGTCGTTCAACGGCAGCGTCGTGTAGTCCGTCACCGTCAGCTGGACGAGATTGCTGTTCGCGCGAATCTCCAATCCCGCCGCGACATCCAACGCCAGCGCCTCCTCGCGCGCCTGCAATTCTTCCGAGCGTTTCGCCGGCACTTTGGTGGGATCGAGGCCCATGCCCTGATGTAGGTCGCGCAGTGCGACGTCCCATCGCGCGGTGAGGTTGGTCCCATCCACTTCCACTGAGAGATACGTCTCGCTCGGTGTGTGCGCCGCCGCCTCGCGCGGGAAGAACGTCAGCACGAGCACAAGCACACCAGCCAGCGCGTGGCTGCAACTGAGGATCGTTAGGGTGACGGATCTCAAGACGGACTGTTCCTAATCTGGTGACGGACAAACGTAAACCTTCATTACATCTGGGGCTGTTGCATTTCGGTCTTCAGCCGATAGTCTCACTGCATGGATAGATCGGACAAGCCGCAGATGGATCCAGAGTTAAAGCGGCGCATTCAGGAACTCATCGCCTACAAAGGCGGAGGTAATAACCCCGACCTGGTTTCGGACATCATCGATAACGCGCTCAAGCTGCTGACCGACGTTTCCGTCCGGGGTGATGCGCGCGTCATCCAGACCGCCGTTCGCGAGCTGCGTTACGCCTTCAAGCTGTTTGAACCTCACGCCGGCACTCGCAAGGTCACCATTTTCGGCTCGGCTCGTACCGCTCCCTCCAAGCAGGAATACCAACAAGCCGTCGACTTCGCGCGCAAGATCGCGGGCGCCGGATGGATGGTCATCACCGGAGCCGGACCGGGCATCATGCAAGCCGGTCACGAAGGCGCCGGACCCGAGCGCAGCTTCGGCGCGAACATCCGCCTGCCGTGGGAACAAAGCGCGAACCCTGTCATTCAGCACGACAAGAAGCTGATCACCTTCAAATACTTCTTCACGCGCAAGCTCACCTTTGTGCGAAACTCCGACGCCATCGTGCTCTTCCCCGGCGGCTTCGGAACTATGGATGAAGGATACGAAGCACTGACCCTCATGCAGACGGGCAAGAGTCGCATTATGCCGCTTGTGTTGATGGATCGTCCCGGTGGCGCGTATTGGAAGACGTGGGACAAGCACGTCCGCGAACATCTCCTGCGCAACGGGCTCATTTCTCCCGAGGATCTGAACCTCTACCATATCACGGATGATCCCGAGCACGCTGTGAAGTTCATCACCCGCTTCTACCGGAACTATCATTCCATGCGGTTTGTTCGCGATCGGCTGGTCATTCGCCTCCAGCACACGCCCTCGCAAGCGTCCATCGACGCTCTGAACGAAGACTTCGCGGATCTTATCGTTGGCGAGAAGGTTAAAGTCTGCGAAGCGACGCCTGAAGAACGCGAAGACAATCAGTTCGTGAACCTCCCGCGCATTTGCTTCGAGTTCAACAAACGTGATTACGGCAAACTTCGCGGCATGATCGATGTCTTGAACGGCTTCTAAGTCGCTGGTTCCAGATTATCCACCTTCGCTACCAACAACCATCCGAGTAACTACCCGGTGGGATGTGAACAGATTGTGCCGTTCCTGAATAACCTCGGGTTCCGTTTCTTCCTCTTTTTTGCTCACGAAGTTTTTCGTGATCCGTAATCGCCGTAAGTTCCTGTCGTGCCCTTGACACTGCGAGTTGTTTCCACTATTCACAGCCCTTAATAATAGTTCAGGTGATCTCTAAGATAGATACATTATTAAAGACCCAATGAATCTCGCCATTGCCAAGGACCAACTTCTGGCCGGCCTTCAATCCGTCCAGAACGTCGTCAGCTCGCGCACCACGCTGCCGATTCTCTCCAACGTCCTGCTGCGCGCCGAAGGCAATCGCCTGGAGTTTACCGCCACGGATCTCGACGTCACCATCACCTGCTCCGTCGAAGCCAGTGTCAAAACACCCGGGGCCACCACCATCCCGGTAAAGAAACTCTTCGGCATCGCCCGCGAACTCGCCAGCGCCGAGATCGAACTCGAAGTCGACGATAAGAACGTCACCGCGCTTCGTTCCGGATCCAGCTTCTTCAAGATTCGCGGCCTGGGCCCTGAAGAGTTTCCTCCGCTGCCCAAGTTCAAGGAAGACAAGAAAGTCTCCCTCCCGCAGGACAAGATCAAGGGGATGCTCAAGAAGACCTCCTTCGCCATCTCCACCGACGAGAGCCGCTACGTGCTCAACGGCATTTTCTTCAGCCTCAAGGAACACAAGCTCACCATGGTCGCCACCGACGGGCGCCGTCTCGCGCTCGTGGACGAGGAAGTCGATGTGCCCGCCACCAGCCAGGGCGAATTCATTGTTCCGGCGAAAGCTGTCAACGAACTCAACCGCCTCCTGCAAGACAAGGGCGAAGTTGAAATCAAGTTCTCCGACAACCAGGCCGCCTTCACGTTGAAGGACGACAAAGGCAACGCCACGCTCGTCATCACCAAGCTCATCGAAGGCAACTATCCGAACTACCGTCAGGTCATCCCGGCCGAGACGAAGGAACGCGTCACCCTCGTGCGCGATGAATTCCTCCACGCTCTCCGTCGCGCCGAGCTCATGACCAGTGAGAAGCAAAACTCCGTGAAGCTCACCTTTGCGAAGAACAACCTCTCCATCACGGCGAACAGCCCGGACGTCGGCGAAGCCCGCGAATCGATGGCCATCAACTACAAGGGCAAGGACATCTCCGTCGCGTTCAATCCCGGCTACGTTATTGAGCCGCTCAACGCGCTCAACACCGACGAGATTTACTTCGAGCTCATCGACGAGCTCAGCCCCGGCGTCCTGAAGATCAACGGCCCCTTCCTCTACGTCGTCATGCCCATGCGCCTCAGCTGAGGTAACATGGTATGGACCGGTTCCAACCGGTTCGGCATCTCCCATCCGAAAACAAAAAGAGCCGGAGCGGTGAAGCTCCGGCCCCTTCGAGGTGATGTGGGCATTTCAGTCCCCACCGGGCGACCGTAAAAGAAGGGAATACGGGATGAATTCCGTTCTGTCTGGACCCCGTATTCCGGCGATGTCCACTCCGCCAACCATGACACCAGACAGAAAACCCTTCATCGGCGCGACTGCTACGCCACGGCGGACTCCGCCACGTTCACCGTAGTCGGCGAGCTCGCGGGACCATCCCCGCGCGAATTCTCGCCTACGATTTGATACTCGTGCGCGCCGGGCTCCAGGCCCGCCGCCAGGTATTCCCCCGGCAACAACACATCTGCCACCTTCACAAACACCGGCTCACCCGGACCCTTGTGCCACACTTGGAAACTCGTCGCGTGCTCCGCCGTGAATTCGAGGAACACCGCGCCCGGACTCGGATTCGTCGCTGACGTGATCACTGCCTGCACCGGCAATTGCGTGCTCGGCTCCGTCGGGATGCGATCAATGTAAGCCCGCTCCGGCGAACCCGGAGGATACACCGCGCGACCCTGCACCGCCGCCGCGCTGACGAACGAATCCCAATCATCAAACTTCGAGTGAAACTCAGCGAGCTGCCCGGAATACTGCGCATCCGCTAGCGTCGCCGCCGCAATCTTTACCTCCAGATCCGCCGCCATGTTCGCAAACGCCGCGGCCGTTGTCCCACCTACCGTCAATGGCCCCGTCGTACCCGGCACGCTCGGTAAGTTCACCCACAGATTCGCCACAGCCTTCATCCGCACCAGCGTCTGCTCCGGTGTACGATCCTCTTTCGGCAGCGACACGATGGAGCGCGTGCAATTCGTATCCGACCGATAGCACGACTTCATGCAGGCGTAGACCGACACCGCCTTGTCATGCCCCGCCTCGTACGCCGTGCTCAACGTGCCATCCGCCGTATTGCGCGCGTTATACTTGCCCACCAGATCGGCAAACTCTGTATCCGCTGCGGGAATCAACGCCGTGATTTGCTCCGGCGTCTTGCCATCCGGCCGGTAAGTGGAAATGTTCGCCACCGCGGCATCCAGATAGCGAAGTCGCGTGAGCACAAACGTGTAACGTTCCGTAGGAAGAGGCATAATGACTCGTTTCTTAAACCATCGGCTCCGCGGCAGACGCGCGACTAACGAAAGACAGGCACTCACCCATCCTCCGGCGCACCCACTCAACCAAACCGCTCACCTTGCATAGCAACGCCAGTGCCAACAAAGGAGAGTTCAGAAAAGAAGCGGGAGTCCACATGAACCGCCAGGTTTTGGTCTGCGCCAGCCCTCTGGCGCTTTTGTCATTCACGATACGCACACTGTCCCCGAAACAGACACACGACTGCCAAAACGTGTCCCGGTCCGTGACGAAAGAGCGCTCTGCATCACGAGAAGTCGTCTCTGCATCGCTCCAACTCGCCCGTGCAGCAGGGAAACCCGTCTCTGTATGCCTCCAACTCGGTCGTGTATCAGGGAAAGTCCTCTGTGCATCCCTCCAAGTCGCTCGTGCAGCACGGGAAGTCGTCTCTGCATGTCTCCAAGTCGCCCGTGCATCAGCCGAACTCTGCTCTGCATGTGCTGCACGAGGCGCTCCGAGCGCGGCAACGCGGTTTGGAAGAGTGGAAAGGAGATGTCCGTCGGGAAACAAAAAGGGAATCTGGCGAGATGCTTTGCCGCTTTAAGTAAGGGAAAGGGCGTAAAGAGCGCGTCTCAAAAAATACACAACGGATTCACCTAATTCGGCTAGAAATCGGAGTTACCGAATTGTATAAGGAATTTGTGAACAGGACTGAATGGTCGGGAGCATTATCCCCAATACCTAAAGACGGGCCAAACCGCAAGGCGCTGCGACGTTCCACGTCGGATAACGGACCTCATGAAAACAATTGATTTTGCAGCTTTGAAACACCATTTGGATATCCACGCTGAAACATTTTATGATTTCTGCGACAGGATTTGTACGTTGTCTACGGGCGCTCTTGCACTGTCGATTACTTTCCGAAAGGACGTGGTTGGGGATTCCCCGGCACAGATATGGTTGCTGCAGACTAGTTGGATTCTTTGGGTTATTTCATTAGTCGGATGTACATTCTATAGATTTTCCAAAGCAAAGATTCACTGGGAAATTGCTCAGAAGATAGGAGCAGGGGAGTCGGTTGGTGCGGTGTCCCAGAGTATCTATTATTCAATGTGTTTCCATTTGGGTGTCTTATCATTTCTTCTCGCGACAGTTTCGTTTGTTTGGTTTGCTTCCATAAACAGTTGAGGAGATACGCGAATGCTTTCCTTTCTAAAAAGCACATCGGCCCTCGAGTCCGAATTAAGGTCTTGGGCACTCGAAAACACTATTAAAGCGACTTCGAACCCTGACAGGAAAGATTTGGAGAAATACTACGGGGAAATGGATATTAAAGAGCTCGCCGAGGAAGTCGCTTCATTCACATTCTCAGAACTCAAGAACAACGAAATGATGATGCACATGGTAGGGAGGTCGCCGGGGGTTAAAGAAACATGGAGACTGGGCCAAGGATTCGATTTGGTTAAATACCTCGCGAAAAGGAAGGGATGGAAGTTTTCTTGTGAAGGGAGCCCCGCCCTCGGTTTTAAATGCACCATCTCCTAATGGAAGAAACGAAATCGGTTGAGAAAGGTTTCCTTTAGTGACATTCATTTTCCCCGATTGACGCGTCGGCGTGGGGTCCGCATTATCGCGCCGCTTTTGCCGGGACCACCGGTCGCCCGCTCCCATACCCGGATGCGCGAGGCATCATCACGAATGATCTAAACCAGCCGTACCGAATCTATTATTGCCATGAACCTGGATGCTCTTTACTCGAAATTGCTCGTCAAAACGAACGCCAAGCTCGCGCTCATCGTGCTGGATGGTCTCGGGGATATCGCCACGGGCGGTCCGGACTCCAGCACGCCGCTGGAAGCCGCACACACGCCGAACCTGGACGCGCTGACGCAGAATGCCGCGCAGGGCCGGATGATTCCGGTGGCGCCGGGCATCACGCCGGGCAGCGGGCCGGGGCATCTCGGCTTGTTCGGCTATGATCCGCTGGAGTTCGAGGTGGGCCGCGGCGTCATCGAGGCGCTCGGGCTGGGCATCGACCTGAAGCCGGGGGATGTTTGTGCGCGCGCGAACTTCTGCACGCTGGACGCCAAGGGCATCGTGACAGATCGCCGAGCGGGCCGCATCGCCACCGAGGTGTGCGAGGAACTGTGCGACATCCTCTCGAAGAAGATCAAAAAGATCGGCGACACGCAGGTGATCATCCGGGCAGGCAAGGAGCATCGGTTCGTGGTGATCTTCCGCGGCAAGGGTCTGGAAGGTCCGCTCACGGACAGCGATCCGAATCGTGAAGGTCTGTCGATCGCGACGGTGAAGCCCACGGATGCGAAGTCCGCGAAGCAGAAGAAGGCGGCGAAGTTGATCGCGGATTTCTACGCAGCGGCGCTACCGCTGATCGCGAAGAAGAAGCCAGCGAATGGTTTTCTGATGCGCGGCATTGCGCATCAGCCAGAGATTCCGACCTTCGATCAGCGTTACGGTCTGCGCGCGGCGGCGATCGCGGTGTATCCGATGTACAAGGGTCTCGCGCAACTGGTGGGCATGACGAAGATTGAAGGTCCGCAAACGATCGCAGAGCAGTTCGAGCGTTACGTGAAGGAGTACGACAACTACGATTACTTCTTCATCCACTACAAGTACACGGACAAGGCGGGGGAGGATGGAAACTTCGAGGCGAAGAAAAAGGCGATCGAGGATCTCGATGCAGCGCTGCCGATCCTGCTAGCGAAGAAACCGGACGTTCTCGCGATCACCGGGGATCATTCAACGCCGGTGGCGATGAAGGGTCATTCATGGCATCCGCAGCCGGTGTTGCTCACGTCGGCGTGCTCTGGATCTGACAAGCTGGAGCGCTTCACGGAGACGGGCGCGAACCTAGGATCGCTAGGCGTGTTCGAGGCGAAGTTCCTCATGCGCCTGATGCAGGCTAACGCAAAGATGTTCGACAAATTCGGCGCGTGATCCATATCGGATCACGGTCGGAGAGCGCAGATCAGAAGTAGATCTGCGCGAGGTGATTCCAAAATCTTTTCTTGAATTGTCGCGGTGCGTCAGACAGAAGAGAGCTGTCAATGCACTCTGCCGCGGCGCGATATGCCCAACGACCCGCTGGGAAACCGGCGATTGAAAAAGCGATCAAGCAACCGGCAGTTTGTGTTTCAGCGATGAAGCAACCATTCATAGGTTCCAGCAGTGATGAGATACTGATCATCACACGGACCTTCAACCCCTGATGGGAGGTGAGTACCGTGGCAGCGAAAAAGAAACCCGCAAAGAAAGCAGTGGCCGCTAAGAAGCCGGCAGCGAAGAAGAAGAAATAGTTCTTCAAAACCGACAGGGTGGAAGGTTCGTGCTGTGCGGACGGGTCTCCACCCTGGCGCATTTATTTCGTCCATTCCGTTCATCTTCCACCGTCCCCTCGTCCATGGCCAAGTTAGTCTTCGACATCGAAACTTCCGCTCTTCCCGTTGATTGCTTCGATGAAGTGCAGCAGGAGTATCTCTTTCGCGAGGCGGACAAGCTCCCGGATGAGGATGCGCGCGAGTCGAAGCGCACGGAGATTCAACGTCTCTTCAGCTTGTGGCCCCTGACCTCCCGCGTGGTGTGCATTGCGATGCTCAATGCGGAAACGCAGCGCGGTCAGGTGTTGTTCACGGCGGATGACTTCGAGGAGGACGCGGCGGAAGTTGGCCCGGTGGAGTTCGTGCCGTGTGTGGACGAGACAGAGTTGCTCACGGCGTTTTGGGACGTTGCGAAGCATTACGACGGGATCGTGACTTTCAATGGTCGCGGCTTCGATGTGCCGTTCATCTACCTGCGCTCGGCGGTCTTGAACGTGCCGATCACGCGGAAAGAGTGGCTGGGTTACCGTTACTCTGTGGAACCGCATTGCGATTTGGCGGAGCAACTGACCTTCTACGGCGTGAGCGGTCGCGATGGTGCGGCGCGAAAATTCAATTTGGATTTCTACTGCAAGGTCTTCGGCATTGATTCGCCGAAGGCGCATGGAGTGACGGGCATGGATGTGACGCGGTTGCTGGAGGAGGGGCGGTATCGGGAGATTGCGGAGTATTGCCTGCGCGATGTGCGGGCGACGGTGGAGCTTTATCGCGTTTGGAAAGAGCGTCTGGCGGGTATAAAGTAGCGCATGGGCAATCGTCAGAGAGCGCGTGGACCAATTGGACGCGTCTCCAGGGAACCGGTGACGTTTCTGGTGTGCTTCGCGGTGAAAGAGGAGGCGAAGTTCTTCATGCCGCATCTCTCACGGGCGGGTTCTGTCCAGGGCTGGGTGACTGGGATGGGCCGGCGTAACGCCGCGGAGAGCATCCGGGAAGCGGTGGCGGCGGTGGAACCCGAGTGTGTGTTGACCTGTGGATTTGCGGGAGGATTGAATCCGGAATTGAGCCTCGGTGCCGTCGTGTTTGATCACGATTTCGATGCGGGTGTAGAGAAGCCGTTGCTCGAAATCGGTGCGATTCCAGCGAAGTTCCACTGCTCGAAACGCGTGGCGATCACCGTGCGGGAGAAGCGTGAGCTGTGGGAGACAACGGGCGCGGATGTGGTGGAGATGGAGTCATCCGTGATTCGAAACCTGTGTCACGAGTGGAAAATCCCCAGCGCCACCATCCGGGTGATCTCCGATACTGCGCACGATGACCTGCCGCTGGACTTCAATGCGTTGATGACTTCCGACGATCGCATTCACTTCGGGAAACTGGCTCTGGCGATTCTATCGTCCCCGCGAAAAATCTCGCAGCTGATCGCGTTTCAGCGGCAGACGATGACCGCGGCGAAGGAGCTGGGGCGGGTGTTGAACGAGTTGTTTGCCCAGCCGCTGGTGATGTAGCGGCGTGCGAGAATCAAGGGGTGCCGTAGTTCGGCGAGAGTGTGCCCGACACCGTGCGAACCCAGGAGCGGGCGACGAGCAGGAGCTTGTGCCCCTTGCTGAGGCGCGTGGGCTTCGGGCCGAGGACGTGGAAGCGTTTGGATTCCAGCTTGCGAAACAGCTTCCAGTAAACGGCGCCCATCAGTTCCGCAGCGACCATGGAGCGGCGATCCTCCTGCGGGAGCGTCTGGCGAGCGAGGTGGTAAAAGTGACGGGCGCGGGCAGCGATGCTTACGGCGAGCTTTTCAAAACGATCCGAGTATTCGAAACGAAGAATCTCCTCCTGCGTGACGCCGAATTTCCGGAGCTCAGCGAGAGGCAGATAGATCCGTCCACGCTCCGCATCAGTCCGCACGTCACGAAGGATATTGGTCAGCTGAAGCGCCTTACCGAGGGAATCTGCGTAAGCACGGCAGGCGGGATTGCAGTAGCCGAAAATCTCGATGCTCAGGAGTCCGACCACGGACGCTACGCGATAGCAGTATTGCTCGAGTTCCTCGAAGGTTTCGTAACGCTTGATGTCGAGGTCCATCTCCACGCCCTTGATCAGTTCGTCGAAGAGCGCGAACGGAAGTTTATGTTCGGCGATGACCGACTGGAGCTCTCGATTGACGGGGAAGGATGGTGTTTCACCCGCGCAGGCGCGGCGGATGTCATCGCGCCAAGCCGCAAGCTGGGTGCGGCGCTTTTCGACGGGGACTGATTCTTCGTCGGCAACATCATCGACTTCGCGGCAGAAGGCGTATAGCGCGGTCATTCCGTCCCGCTTGGCTTTGGGGAGCAGAACGAACGCGAGCGCGAGATTGGACGCGCTCTTTCGGGTGATGGAAGCACTCTCCTCCATGAGTCGGGCTCTTACTCTTTCGGAGCGGGACTCTCCGGCTCTTCGGGACGTGGCGGTGGGAGCCCGCCGGTTTCGCTCAAGGTCGGATTGCGACCCCACGTCTCCGATTGGGAACGCCGCCGGCGCCGCTTGCCGCCCGCGGATGCGTGTGATTCGCGGCCTTTCTTGTCGGAGCGTTCGACGACGAGAGATCCGCGGGCGTGGGTCGGCTTCTTGCGCAGGAAGAAGGCCCAGAAGAAGAGGAGGGCGGTAATGCCGAGAATCACCGCCAGGATGATCGTGATGTCAGTGCCCCAAATCTGTGGAGTGGAGCTCTTGTGGGCGTTCTTGAGTGTCTCGAGATCGGGCGGCTCGAGGGCTGCGAGGATGGGAATGAGGCTTAGCATTGCTGTGTCGTCTCCTTGCCGGAGGGTGAGCCGACATCTTCTTCATTGTCCGTATGGATGTTCAGTCGCGTCATGCGATACCGCAGGGCGTGTCGGCTGATCTTCAATTGCTCCGCCGTGCGGTTCAGATTGTATCGGTTCTGAGCGAGCGTGTTCAGAATGAATTCTTTCTCGAAATTTGCCATCACCTCGTCGATGGACTGGCCGGAAGGCACCACCGGTAGCTCGCTCTTGCGAAGGCGCGTCTCCATGTGGAACTCCGGCAGGCTCGGCGGCGTGATCTCGTTCGTGGTTTCGAGGATCACCGCGCGTTCCAGGACGTTCCGCAGTTCCCGGACGTTGCCCGGCCAGTGATGCGAAAGAAGTTTCTGTTTGGCAGCCACGGAGATCTGCGTGATCTGCTTGTTCATCGTCGCGTTGAACTGTCGGAGGAAATGATCCGCGAGCAGCAAGACGTCTCGTCCTCGTTCACGCAGCGGCGGGGGCCGGAGCTGGACGACATTCAACCGGTGGAACAAATCTTCGCGGAATTGATTCAGCCGAATGGCGTCGATGATGTCACGGTTGGTCGCGGCCATCAATCGGACGTCGACCCGCAGTTCTTCGTTACCGCCCACGCGCGAGAAGCTGCCGTCCTCGAGGAAACGCAGCAGCTTCGCTTGGAGCGGGCGGCTCATGTCGCCAATTTCATCGAGGAAGATGGTGCCGCCGTCAGCTTCTTCCACGCGCCCGAGCTTTTGTTTAAGCGCTCCGGTGAAGGAACCTTTCTCGTGACCGAACAGTTCGCTCTCGAGCAGCTGTTCCGGGATCGCCGCGCAATTGATCCGGATGTAAGGCGCTTCGCGGCGCTGACTGAGGTTGTGAACGGCGCCGGCGACGAGCTCCTTGCCCGAACCGCTCTCGCCGAGAATCAAGACGGTGGCGTTCGACTGGGCGACGGTCTTGATCAGATTGCGCAGTTCGACCATGCGCGGGGATTCACCAATGATCTGGTTGACCTCAATCGTCTGTGAGCTCTGGCTGCGGAGGCGGGCGTTTTCTTTAAGCAGCTTGTAGCGTTCAGCGCAGCGCGAGACGGCGTGAAGCAGCTCTTCGGGTTCGAAAGGCTTGGAGAGATAATCGATGGCGCCAGCCTTGATCGCCTCCACCGCGAGCTTGGGTGTCGCGTAGGCGGTGATCATCAACACCGGGATTTCAGGGTGGCCGGTGCGCATCCGGCTGAGGAGTTCATAACCGGTCATGCCGGTGAGGTGCGCGTCGGTCAGCACCATGAAGAACTTCTCGCGGGCGAGCAATGCGAGTGCTTCTTCTGCGCTCTCCACGGTGCGCGCTTGATAACCCTCGTCACCCAGCATCGCCTGTAGCGACAGGCGCATGTTCTTCTCGTCATCGACGACGAGAACGGGCGGTAACGGGGCACTCATTCGGCTTATTTGGTTATCGTTCTGGTAGGAAACAGTAGGGTAAAGCGGGTGCCCTTTCCAAGCTCAGATTCCACGCGCACCGAGCCGCCGTAGAGCTCCACATTGTGCTTCACGATGGAGAGGCCGAGGCCCGTGCCTTTCTCCTTGGTGGTGAAGTAAGGCTGGAAGATCTTGTCCAGCTTGATCTTGGCGATGCCGGGGCCGTCGTCCTCGACCGTGACAATCACCGCCTGTTGGTCGTCGACCTTGGCGGTGATCTGAATCTTGCCCTTGCCAACAATGGCTTCGCGGGCGTTCTGAATGAGGTTCTCCAAGACTTCGCTAAAGTGGCCGCGCTGCATCATCAGCACCGGGAGATTGCTCGCGTAATCCTTTCTCACGATGACCGGATACTTCGCCGCCGCCGGCAGGGCGCGCTCGATGGCGCGGTCGATTTCGTCGGCGACATTCAGGCGTTCGACTTTGCCTTCCGCCAGCTGGGCGTAACCCATCAACTTCGTGATGGTTTGATCCGCGCGTTCGACTTCTTCGCGGATAATGTCCACCTGCTGGGGGTTCGGCGGCTTGCCTTCCTGAATGGCGCGCTGGAGCGAGTAGGCGGCATTGTTGATGATGCCGAGCGGGTTCTTGATCTGATGCGCAATCTTCGCCGCAAGCCGGCCGGCCGCGCGCAGTTGCTCCTGGCGGACGGCGTACTCCTGAGATTCCTCGGCCGCGCGACGTTGTTTCTCGAACAAGACCTGCAACCCATAGCAGCACGTGGACAGCAGCCAGAGCAGGAAGAGGCGGAGGAGGAACGGCTCGGTGGCGTTGGCGGATTCGCCTCCGGTGACGTCCTGTAGTTCTTCGATGTTCACGGCCATGCCGACATCCAGCAAACCGGCCGCGAGGTAACACAGGCTCGCGGAGAAATTCAGAATCAACTGCGGAAACGCCAGCGGACAGCTCACCGCATTGCGAACGATCAGTCCCAGAAAGAGCCAGTAGAGAATGCTGTCGAACCCTCCGGTTGAAAATGTCAAAGCCGAGAGGAAGAGCCCGTCCAAAAAGCTGGCTGAGAAGATCACCCGCTGCATGACGGTAGCGCTGATCGATTTGCCGAAGATCAACGCCGCCGCCACACCGACATTGATGATCAGATAGATGACGAAGAAGCGCTCGATCGTCTGCTGCGCGAGAGTTTGAGGGAGGGTGACATCTTCGAACCAGCTCGAGAAGTAGAGCGAGTAGGTGATGATGAGGACAAAGACCGCCTTTACCGGGAGGATGACATCGCGCTCCATCAACTTCAGCCGAAGCGCCATTTGCTCCGAGGGCGGCGCCGTCTCCGTGAGGAGGTCGCGCAGTTGTTGAAGGGATGGCCAGCGAGTCGGCTTCATCAGTGGAAGGATGACGAGCGGTCGGCGTGTGAGGAACGCGCCTGAAGGGGAGAATCCAAACTTGAATCCTCCTGTCGCTGCCGAGCTGAACCAGCCGTTGTCATGAATGATCGGGTCGCATCGCACGCCCTTGATGGCCGCTACTGTAAGCCGGATCCGGCACCATGCCAAAGCCAAATGCGGCGCGCACCTCTGTGGGCGCTACACCTGGCCAAAATCCTTCAGCCAACGCCTCCAGATGAGGAGCAGCGCACTGGCAAACTCCTCGGGCTTCTCTTCCATCCAACGCGAGATCTCAGCCGGCTTGAACCAATCCCCACGCTCAATCTCCTCCGGGTGCAGGTCGAACGGACCTTCATGCTGGCATTGGTAAATCCAGACAAACTCCTGGCCGGTCTCCGCGCAGGAATCGATCTTGAACAGTCGCCTCGGCACGGTTGGCAGTTGAACTCCCAGTTCCTCGCGCACCTCGCGCACGGCGCAGACGTCGTAGTCTTCGCCGCGATCGAGATGTCCGGAAGCCGAGGAATCCCACGCGCCCGGATAACAATCCTTCTTCATTGAACGCTTCTGGAGGAACAGGTCGCCGCGCGTGTTGAACACCAGCACATGCACGGCGCGATGGTGGAGTCCGCGCCGGTGAACTTCGCTCCGGGGCGCCTGCCCGATTACTTCATCGCGTTCGTTGACGACATCAAAGATCTCTTCGCTCATAAAACTCCCGGGAGATTACTCCAGCTCTGGAAAATGGTCGCGCATCTTTTCGCGGAGCAAAGAGACCAGCCCGGCGTCCATGAACTCGAAGTCATCGGGAATGAAAAGACAGCAGCACGACTTGCCAGCCAGAGCTTCGGGGAATCGTTCCCGCAGTATTTCTGTGTGCCGCTTCTCCATCGCGACAATGTCGTCCGCCCAGCCGATCAATCCCGTTGTAACCTTGATCCGCGCGCCCTCGGCAGTGCCAGCAGATCGCACTTGCCAGCCGGGGACATCTGCAAAGATTTTTTCGGCGGTCAGGCTGCGTCGCCGATTGCGACTGCAGACGAAGAGAACCTTCCGGGTCACCGGATTCATCCGTGCAAGAGCCGGGTCAACGCGACGAATTGTTCCAGCGTGACTGCTTCGGCTCGCACCAGCGGAGAAAGCTTCAAGGCGGAGATTGCTTCATTCAATTGTTCGGCAGGCCACTCTTGCTTGAGCAGTTTGAGCATCATTTTGCGTCGTTGCGAGAACGCCAACTTCACGACGCGCACGAAGGTGGCGCGGAGTTCTTCCGGCAGCAGAGGCACCTCGCGTCGGACCAAGGTGATGCACGCAGAATCCACATCCGGTGGCGGGAAGAAGCAGCCCGAGGGAATCTTGAAAATGCCGCGAGGCTCGAAGCGAATCTGCACCAGCAGCGACAGGATGCCGTAGTCCTCGTCGTTCGCCTTCGCCATCAGTCGCCGCGCAACCTCCAGTTGTAGCGTGGCCGTCATGCGCTCGGGTGGATGTGGGTTAGACGCCAGTTCGACGAGAATGGGCGACGCCACGGAGTAAGGAAGATTCGCGACGAGTTTCCAGCCCGCCCATTCGCTGGCGTCCGCGCGCACGATCTCCAATCCGTCACCGTGAAGCAGTCGAAGCTTCGGTTGATCCGCAAAGCGTTGTTGCAGGATGGCGACGAGTCGTGCGTCCTTTTCCACCGCGAAAACTTCGCCTGCCTGCTCCAGCAATTGTTCGGTGAGCGGGCCGAGTCCTGGCCCGATCTCCAGCACGCGATCCGTAGGTTTCAACTCCGCCGCTGCAACGATTCGGCGAAGTTGATTGCCATCGTGGAGGAAGTTTTGCCCGAGCGATTTGGTCAGTTGAATGCCGCCTTCGTCGAGGATGCGGCGCATTTCGGAGAGCGTCATGGTAACCTCCCGAGTTCGGTTTCGAGCGCGCGCAC
Organism: uncultured Bifidobacterium sp.; assembly: GCA_964491875.1. GTDB lineage: Bacteria > Verrucomicrobiota > Verrucomicrobiia > Limisphaerales > JADJPG01 > JADJPG01. Next base: position 295,023 of record CAZBIC010000001.1, on the reverse strand, counting down.
GGCGGACAGTAGTTGCGCACGGCTGATCGTGAGCGGTGGCGTGAAGCTGATGATGTTCGCGTGCTCGCCTTCCGGGAGGAAGATGTATCCGCGGTGAAGCAGGCGCTTAATGATGGAGAGCGATTCGCTAGTGGCGGGCGAACCATCGCGTCGCGTCATCTCCAGTCCCACCATCAATCCGGCACCGCGCACCGCGAGTTTCAAGGATGGGGCTTTCAGTTCACGAAGTTTGTCCACGAGGAATTCGCCGAGGTCGCGACTGCGTTCGACGAGTTTAAGGCGGCGAATTTCCGCAAGCTGAGCGAGCGCCATCGCACAACCGACTGGGTGTCCAAGGTAAGTGCTGGTGTGAATTGCTTCGCCAGTTGACTCGGGCCACGCGGCGTCCATGAGTTCGGCGCGACCCACGCAGGCCGAGAGCGCGAAGCCGCCGGTAAGCGCTTTGCCGAGACAAATGAGGTCCGGGACCACGTCGCTGTGTTCACAGGCGAACCATTTCCCGGTGCGACCGAAACCGGTGTAAATCTCGTCGAGGATCAGCAGCGCGCCCGATTCGTCGCAGAGCTTTCGCAGCAATTGGAGAAACTGCGGTGGTGGAATGTTGATGCCGCCACGCGCTTGCATTGGTTCGACGAGAATCCCTCCAGCGCGTTTGGTTTTGAGCAGGGAGCGAAGGGAGGATTCGACGCCGGCGAGATCCCGCTTTGAGTTCGGAAAAGGAACAAAGCTACCGAAGTCGCCGAGCTGGGACTGAAATGGCGAACGAAAATGATGGCGATGCGTGGCGTTCAAAGCGCCGTAGCCCAAACCGTGATAAGCGCCAGTGAACGCAATGACTCCGCGGCGTTTGGTCGCGAGAATCGCTGTCTTCAACGCCGCTTCGACTGCCTCGAAACCGGAGTTGCAAAAGATTGTCTTTGCAGCCGAGGCGTTGCGACTGGAGGCTTGATAACGCGATACCTGGGACTGACCCCAACGTTCGAAGGTTACTCTGCTGAGCTCCCGGGCTAATTCGGCCTTGCGGGCGTGGGGATGGACGTCGCCCATGGCGTGGAGCAGCGTTTCCATCTGGCGTTGGCCGGCGCGGACGACTCTCGGGTTTGCGTGACCGGCGGAGGCGACGCCGAACGCGGCGGTCAGGTCCAAATACCTTTGGTCCCGATCACCCCAAACGTGAACTCCTTTCGCGCGTTTCCAGACGATCGGCCACGAGCCGTCACGCTCCATGAAGGTGACGTTGCGCGATTCGTAGCGACGCAGAAGTTCGAGGGTATCCATCGGTGCGAGGCGCTAAACGCCGCGTTGTTCGGGCGGCCAGATGACCTTGTGCATCTGCACCTGGAATCGAACCGGCAAGGCATCGGCGATGATGCGTTCCACGAGTTCTTTCCGTGTGATCGGTGTTTGTCCGGGGGGAACCGGCTTCAGGGATTTATCGCGCTGTTCCGGTAACAAGGGCGCCACCCAGGAAAACAGCAGGGCGCAGCGTCCGACGAGCTGATGTTCGAGCAATTGCTGTTTTGACCACTGATAATCTTCCGCGGTGCCGATCACGAACTTCACTTCGTCGGTCGCCTTCAGGTGCGGGATGTTCTCGTAGCGATTGCGCGCGACTTCCCCTGAGCTGGGGCACTTTAAATCCATGATGCGATGGACGCGGGGATCGATGCCGCTGATGTCGTGCGCGCCGCTGGTTTCGATGAGCACAGTGAACCCCTCGTCGCAGAGTTGCTTCATCAGAGGCAGCGTGTTCGGTTGGAGCAAGGGTTCACCGCCGGTAAGTTCGACCAGCGGCAACCGCGGGGATCCTGCGTAAGGCTTCGCCAGCTCGCGCACACGGCCCAACACATCGTCCACTGTCCACTTCTTTCCTTCGGTGAAGGCATACGCCGTGTCGCAGTAGGAGCAGCGGAGATTGCACGCGGTCAGCCGGATGAAAACGCAGGGGAGCCCGGCAAAGGTGCTTTCACCTTGGAGGCTCAGATACACTTCGTTCACGACCAGCGTGGCAGACATGCGAGCAGCGTAGTGGGAGACTCCTGTGGAGTGAAGAGTGATTCGCGCTTCCCGCAGGCGCGGCCTGAGACTAGCCTGCGCCGGTGAACGTTTACGATCATCCCACGTTTCGCATGGCCTGCCAGCAGTTCGATTTGGTGGCCGATTACCTCCAAATGCCCACCGACGATCGCGAGAGGCTCAAAGTCCCGAAGCGTTCGCTCACCGTCGCCGTCCCGATTCACCGAGACGATGGCAGCACGCAGGTCTTCCAAGGTTATCGCGTGCAGCATCACTTGTCGTTGGGGCCGACCAAGGGCGGGATGCGGTTTCATCCGGACGTGGAGCTGGGCGAAGTTGCAGCGCTGGCGATGTGGATGAGCTGGAAGTGCGCGCTCACGAACCTGCCCTACGGTGGCGCCAAGGGCGGTGTGAATTGCGATCCGCGGAAGCTTTCCATCACCGAGCTCGAACGGGTCACGCGACGTTTTACCCAGGAAATTATTTCGTTCATCGGACCGCAGGTGGACATCCCGGCGCCAGACATGGGCACGAACGAGCAGACGATGGCGTGGATGATGGACACGTATTCGGTCCACATGGGCTATTCAGTGCCGGGCGTGGTGACGGGCAAGCCGGTGCTGCTGGGCGGTTCGGTGGGACGCCGCGAAGCGACTGGGCGCGGAGTGGGTTATCTCGCGAATCGCGCGATGGATGTCCTCGGTCTGGAATCCAGCAAAGCCACCGCGGTCGTGCAGGGTTTCGGCAATGTTGGCTCGGTGGCGGCGTTCTCGCTGGCGCGGTTCGGGGTGAAGATTATCGCCGTGAGCGATGCGTTCGGTGGTGTCTACAACCAGGCCGGCCTCGACCTGATGGCGCTCGACAAGTATGCGGTGGCGAATCGTTCGATCGCGGGATTCCCCGGCGGCGATCCGATCTCGAACGAGCAGTTGCTGGAGCTGCAGTGCGACATCCTGGTGCCGGCGGCGATGGAGCGTCAGATCACGGAGGCAAACGCGGCGAAGATTAAGTGTCGGATCCTCGCGGAAGGCGCGAATGGCCCGACTACGCCCGCGGCGGACAAAATCATCGATCAGCGCGAGGAGATTTTTGTGATCCCGGACATCCTGTGCAATTCCGGCGGCGTGGTGGTGAGCTATTTCGAATGGGTGCAGGATTTGCAGAGCTTCTTCTGGAACGAGAGTGAAGTGGTGGACAAGCTGTTCCGCATTCTGGAGAACGCCTTCACGCAAACGCTGACGCTGAGCCGGAAGAACAAGGTGTCCATGCGGACGGCGGCGCTCATTTTGGGGATCCAGCGCGTCCATCAGGCCAAGAAGATGCGCGGGCTGTTCCCTTGAACTGCCTTTTTGGCAGCAAGGATGGTGAATAGAAAAGACTTCCCTACGGCCAAGTTGCTGGTAGTCATGTCGCCCGTAATCCGCCCGGAACCGCTGGGAGGGTTCGTGTCCGCAGCGATTTAACCAGTGAAGACCGTTGTTTCCCGGGGGACTGACAACGGTTGAAATGGTTCAAAGCGGAATCAAATGAAACACTCAACAACCATGAAGAAACAAAACGTATATTCGATTCGTCCTGCGGCAGGCATTGTCGCAGGTGCTGCATTGCTCGCCGGACTGGCCCCGGTCAACGCCCAGGACGCAGCCAAGCCTGAAGACAAGGGGTGGGAAAGCACTGCTGGTGCAGGCGTGAGCCTGTCCCGCGGTAACACCAAGAATTTTTTGGCGACCATCAATGTCGATTCGAAGCGCAAGTGGGCTAAGGATGAGGCATTGCTCGGAGCGAAGGCTGGCTATGGTGCCACATCCAAGCCGTCCCCGGGTGAACCAGATGAGGACACGACACGGACCGAGGGATACATCAAGGGATTTGGTCAATTCAACCACCTCTTCACCGAGAGACTCTACGGAGCGTTGCGTGTTGATGCGATCAACGATGATATCGCCGACATTGCCTATCGCCTCTCGATTGCACCTTTGGGCGGTTACTACTTTATCAAGACGGCTTCTACAACACTTTCGGCCGATATCGGTCCGACTTGGATCGTGGAGCGCCTTCAACCGGTGTCGGGCGATCCGGATGGCGACAGCGGCGCGAGAGGCTACCTCGGTCTCCGTGCCGGTGAACGCTTCGAGCACAAATTCGAGGGTGGCGCACGCATCTGGCAAACGTTCGACATCACACCTGAAGTCGAAAACTGGGAGAACTACGTGGTCAACTTCACGGTGGGTGCCAGTGCGCCAATTACCAAGGCGCTTAGCATGCAGGTGGTAGCTGATGATACCTATGACCATCAGCCTGCGCCTGGTCGCTTGAAGAATGACTTCAAGCTCACGGCAGGCTTGAACTACAAGTTCTAAGCAGTCGCAGTTTCAAAAACAGGTTCCGGCGCCACGGTGTGCTCTGTTCACCGTGGCGCTTTTGTTTTCTGAGGTGAGTGTGAGCCCAACGCCGTCGGCGTCGTGCCGGGTTATTTGAGGAGGTGTTCCCGGAAATACAGAATCGTGCTGTAAAACTGGAAGTCCGCGTTCTTCTTCTTTGCGAACCCGTGGCCTTCGTCCTTCGCCATGAGATACCAAGCCTGGCCGCCGTTCTCGCGAATCGCCTTAACCATCTGCTCTGCTTCGGTCACCGGGACACGCGGATCGTTCTTCCCCTGCACGACGAAGAGCGGCTTGCGGATTTGTTTCACGCTGGTCAGCGGTGAGATCTTTTCGAGATGCGCTGCCATCGCGGGATCGCGTTCGTCGCCATACTCCACGCGGCGCAGATCGCGACGGTAGTCCTGCGTGTTCTTCAGGAAGGTGATGAAGCTGGAGATGCCGACGATGTCGACCCCGCAGCGGAGTCGGTCGTTGAAGTGAACCATCGACGCCAGCGTCATGTAGCCGCCGTAGCTGCCGCCCATCACGGCGATGCGTGACCCGTCGAGCGCAGCGTCTTGATTGATCCAGTCGATGACGGCACCAATGTCCTTCACCGAGTCCTCGCGTTTGAATCCGTTGTCCAGGGTGAGGAACGTTTTCCCATAACCATCTGAACCGCGAACGTTCGGCACGACGAGCGCCACGCCGAGTTCGTTCAGGTAGTAATTGTTTCGCGCCTGGAAGATCGGGCGTGACTGAGATTCCGGTCCGCCATGAATGGAGATGATCGATGGGCGTTTGCCCGGAAACTTCTTCGCGTCCGGCCGGTAAACAAACGCCGAGATGCCGAGACCGTCGAAGCTCTTCAACTTGATCAACTCTGGTTGGATGAACGTCTCCGCGTTCAGCCCGCCGGTTTCACTTTCGGTCCAGCGCGTGACGGTGCCCTTTCGGACATCGAGTGAGTAAACATCCGCTGGCGATCGCGCCGAGCTGAGGGTGAAGCCGAGATCGCGATTGTTCTCGTGCCATTCGAGGCCGGTGATGACCCCGAGCGGCAACTTCGGAGTGCGCAGTTCGCGGCCGGATTTCGCATCGAGGAGATGGAGAACGCTCACGCCGTCTTCGTTGCTGATGAACGCGATGGTCTTGCCGTCGGGTGAGAGATCGAAGCTCTCCACGTCCCACTTCAAGTTCGGCGTGAGCGGCGTGAGTTGGTGCGAGGCGAGGTCGTAGCGGCAGAGTCGTTGGAACTCGGAACCTTGATCGCTGGTGACAAAAAGGGATCGACCATCTTTCGCGAACGCGGCGCCAGTCCACGAAATCTTCTCGTTGGTCTTCGGCGTGACACGCTCGAACGCGCTCGTGGCGAGATCGTAGTTCCACAGATGGCTCTCGTTGATGGAGACGTACTCCGTGAGAAGAATGCGTGAATCGTCCGGCGACCAATCGCTGACACGCCAGCCGCCGCCGCTGAGTTGCAGAACGAGTTTATCGCTCGCCGGTGTCGACGGACTGACTACGTAGAGATCGGTGTCCTTGCCGGTGCGACGTGTGGAGGTGTAGGCGAAGCGTCCTCCGCGATTCGCCCACGTGGGACCGGAGTTCCGCGACTTGCCATCGGTGAGCAGTGTGACTTTGCCGTCGGCGAGATCGTAACGGTAGAGCTGGTAGAACTCGCCACCACCGGTGTCCTGCGCGAAGACGAGGTAATCGCCGGACTTCGGTTCGAACGATCCTCCAGCGACGGGATCGGAAAAGAAGGTGAGCTGGCGTCGCGCGCCGCCGGGGGTTTTGACGAGGTGCAGCTGGGTGGAGTCTGCGAAGCGCGTGGAGATAATCATCTCGCTCCGCTGCGGATGCCACGCGTTGAAACTGGCGGCACGGAATTCCAAATAGCGACCGACGTCTTTACGAAGTTCGGGCGTAATGGGCGGGACACCTTCGACGACGAGATTGTCTGGAACTTGTGCGGTGACCACGAGGATGGATTGAAGGGCCGCGGCGGCGGCGAGGAGCAGCGTGCGCATGATGAGTCAGACGGTTAACGGAAAATGTTCCGAATGATCGATTGCAGACCGCGCGATCGACCAATGTTGTCTGACGGATCAAAGAAGCGGCGCCGGGTGCTGTCGAGATCGAATTGGACGAGAAGCGAAAGGCTGTGCGCGCCGCGGTCGCCATTGCGAATGGCATCGACGCCGTAGCCGTAAGCGAGCGCGATCTGCCAGGAGTCCGAAGCGGATCGATAGACGACTCCGCCGCCCACGCCGGAATTCCAGTCGCCGGATTGTCCGAGGTCTTCGAGGTAATCGACGTAGGCCGTGGCGGCGAGGGTGCTGATCCACCAGTGCTGTCTGGCATCGAGCGGGAAGTTGTAGTTCGCGCCGAGCAACACAAAGGTTTGCGCGGTGAGTTCCTGAAAATAGTAGCCGGGAAGCGAGAGTGGAAACTCAGAATAGAGCGGGAGATTGCCGCCAAGGCGGTAGGAGTTTAGGCGATCCATCTCCGTGCCGCTGCCGGTGGTGAGATTAACGCCGAAGCTGTGTTTGGAATCTGGAAAGGTGTAGGTCAACAGGCCGCGCGCCCAAAAGAGATGAGAGTTCCCTCGGAACTCGCGATCGCCTGCGTAACCGTAGCGGCCCGGTTCACCGCGGAACTCACCTTCGTACCAGATGGAAAGTTCCATCGCGAGATCCGGCAGCATCAGGGGCTCGCGACCGCCCCAGCGGAGGCCTGCGCGGATGCGGTAGATGAATTGATCGTCGGGCACGGTGAAGTTGTTGTCCGTGTTGCTATCCTCTGAAAACGCCGAGTAATGCGCGGCGCCGCGAACTACCGCATAGAGCGGAATGCGCGCGCCGGGATTGAACAGGTGGTAAAGGCTGGCACTTACTTCGCCGCCGTGGCCGCGGAAGGATTCGCGTTGCTCGTATTTGCCGCGATGGATTTCCGAATAGCTGTCTGCGAATCCACCGCCGGCGATGCCGATACCGAGGTCGGTGTTCGGACCGAGTGCTTCGGAGATGCCGAGCTCGGAATCGAGATACACGGGCGCCAGCGCGAGACGAAGGGTGAGATTGGTGCGCTGAAAATAATTTGGCTGATTGAGATAATAGAATCCGTAGGCGGCGAGCGGGCTCTTGCCGATGAGCGGCTGGTTGTAGCCGAGCTGGATGAGTTCGCGACGGGTGGAGTCAATCTGCGCCGATGCGTTGAAGGCGAATACCGCGCTAAAGAACGCGGTGAGAAGGTTGCACATCCGTTGCGTCATAACGGGCTAGTGTTTGCGAGGCGGCCATTCCGGCGCAACAGGCATTTGTTGCATTGAATGGGTTGTGCCGGATCTGGTTTGCACACCGGTACATCGGCGGAGCTCGCGAAGTGTCGAGGGAATTCGTGGAATTTGCGGCAGCGTTCGCCTATGCTCGGCCTCATGAAAGTTCGCAAACTCCTCCACACTCGTTACCGCCTGAACGACCTCGAAAAGTCCGTCAAGTTCTACAAAGACATCCTCGGACTTGAAGAGATTCGCCGTCACAAATCACCGCGCGGATCTGAACTGGTTTTCCTGAAGGCCGCGGGCAGCGACGAGACGATTGAGCTCTGCCATTTTCCGAACAGCGGGCCGGTCGTCGTGCAGGCGGACCTCACGCATTTGGCGTTTGAAGTCGAGAGCCTCGAGGAGTTTGGCAAGCATCTGGCCGCGCATGGATTGAAGTACTCCGACGGTCCGACCATGAAGGAAAATGGAGGCGGCTTTGCCTTCATCGACGCGCCGGAGGGCTACGAGGTCGAGTTAATCCAGATCGGCAAGCAGCCGGGCACGGGCGGATATTGAGATCATTGTTTCCATCAAGAAACAGAAAGGGCGCGGAGAGGAGAACCTCTTCGCGCCCTTTGCGTTTGAAGCCGGAAACGACCGATTACTTCTGCGCCCAGTAGTCGACGACGAAGACGTCCGCGAGCACGGGGCCGACAATCTTGCCAAAGGCCTTGTGGTCCGGGTGGACGAGGTATTCGTCACGGGCTTTCTCCGAGGTGAAGCTCAGAATGAACGCGTGGGTGAACCCTTTGTCGTGCTTCTCAGGGCTGACATTCGTGCCCCAGGAGAAATCCTTGATGACTTTGATCTTCTTTTTCAGATCACGGAAGGCGTTCACGACTTCGTCGATCTGTTCCTTCTTGGCGTCCGCTTTGAATTTGAACGAGACGACGTGGTAGAGCTTCTTTGAGCCGGCGGGTTTATCCGCGGCGAAGGTGGTGAGGGTCATGACGACAAGGAGTGTGGCGAGTGCGAGGAGTGTTTTCATTCGATTAACGATTGAGTGTCCGACGCGAAAGTATCGACGGTTGTTCGAAACGTAAAATCCAAAGAGCACTCCAAAACGAACGAGGCCGGCCCGCTTGCGCAGACCGGCCTCGCTGTGAATTAACTCGGTTCCTCGGGGAACGGACTTAGTAGTCCATGCCGCCAGGGCCGTGGCCGGCAGGAGCGGCCGGGGCTTCCTTCTCCTTCACTTCGGTGATCAAGCACTCGGTGGTGAGGAGCAGGCCAGCGATCGACGATGCGTTCTGCAGCGCGGAACGGGTGACCTTCTTCGGGTCAACCACGCCGGCCTTGACGAGGTCTTCGTAGGCGCCGGTGGCGACGTTGTAACCGTCGTTGCCCTTGCGCTTCTTGACTTCCTGCACGATGAGGGAGCCTTCGACGCCGGCGTTCGCCGCGAGCGAGCGAAGCGGGCCTTCGACAGCGCGCTTGATGATGTCCACGCCGATCTGTTCGTCGTGATCAGCGAGCTTGAGGGCGTCGATGGCCGGGATGCAGCGGATGAGCGCCACGCCGCCGCCAGGAACGATGCCTTCTTCGACGGCAGCGCGGGTCGCGTGCAGCGCGTCTTCGACACGGGCTTTCTTTTCCTTCATCTCGGTTTCGGTCGCAGCGCCGACGTTGATGACGGCGACACCACCGGCGAGCTTCGCCAGGCGTTCCTGGAGTTTTTCGCGGTCGTAGTCGGAGGTGGTCTCTTCGATCTGGCGGCGGATCTGGTTCACGCGGCCCTGGATCTCGGAGGACTTTCCGTAGCCTTCGATGATGGTGGTGTTTTCCTTGTCGACTTCGATGCTCTTTGCGCGGCCGAGGTCTTCAAGACCGATGGACTCGAGCTTGAGGCCGAGGTCTTCGGTGATGCACTTGCCACCGGTGAGGATGGCGATGTCTTCCATCATGGCTTTGCGGCGGTCGCCAAAGCCAGGAGCCTTGACGGCGCAGACGTTGATCGTGCCGCGGAGCTTGTTCACGACGAGGGTCGCGAGGGCTTCGCCTTCGACTTCTTCGGAGATGATGAGGAGCGGCTTGCCGACCTTGGCGACCTTCTCGAGAACGGGCAGAAGATCCTTGAGCGAGCTGATCTTCTTCTCGTAGTTCAGCACGTAGGCGTCGTCGAGCTTCGCAATCATCGTCTCCGCATTGGTGACGAAGTAAGGAGAGAGATAGCCCTTGTCGAACTGCATGCCTTCCACGACGTCGAGCGTCGTCTCGATGGACTTCGCTTCTTCGACCGTGATGGTGCCGTCCTTGCCGACCTTGTCCATCGCGTCCGCAATGATCTCGCCGATGGTGGTGTCCCAGTTGGCGGAGACGGTCGCGACCTGCTTGATCTCTTCCTTGTCCTTGACCTTCTTGGCGATCTTGGCGAGCTGCTCGGTGGCCGCGTCAACAGCCTTCTGGATGCCGCGCTGGATGCCAATCGGGTTCGCGCCGGAGGTGACGTACTTCAGACCTTCGCGATAGATCGCTTCGGCGAGCACTGTGGCCGTGGTGGTGCCGTCGCCGGCCGCGTCGCTGGTCTTGCTCGCGACTTCGCGGACCATCTGCGCGCCCATGTTTTCATAAGGATCTTCGAGCTCGATTTCCTTCGCGACGGTGACGCCGTCCTTGGTCACGGTCGGGGAGCCGAACTTTTTGTCGAGAACGACGTTGCGGCCTTTGGGACCGAGCGTCGCGACGACGGCCTTCGCGAGTTTCTGCACGCCCTTAAGCAGGGCCTGACGAGCTGCTTCGTCAAAAATCAGTTGTTTTGCTGCCATAATTCTAGTGAGTAGTTATTGGTTTGAGTTGGTTAAAACGAATTACTCGATCACAGCGAGGATGTCGTCGCTGTTCAGGATCTTGTATTCCTTGCCGTCGAGCTTGATCTCGGTGCCGCCGTATTTGCTGACGAGCACACGGTCACCCTTCTTGACTTCGAATGGAACCTTCTTGCCGTTGTCATCGGTCTTGCCGGTGCCGAGAGCGACGACGACGGATTCCATCGGCTTTTCCTTGGCGGAATCAGGGATGATGATGCCGCCCTTCTTGGTTTCTTTTTCTTCTGCCGCTTCGACGAGAACGCGGTCGCCGAGGGGTCTGAGGTTGGTGCTTGCCATAGTTGCGTGTTGTTTTGTTTGTTGTTTTCGATTTCGGTCGAATTAAGTCCCGCCGCACTCGCGATGGGAAAATTGGTTGTCGTAGTTAACGCAGAAGGCGAAGCCCTGATGTTTACTTCTGGAACTTCGCGTTTCTGAAGCTGCTTAACTCTTCTTCTCGTCCACCACTTCGGCGTCGATGATCGGACCTTCGTCCTTCTTCGTGGAATCTCCAGCGCCACCGCTCGAAGCCGAGCTGGTTGAACCGCCCGCCGCTCCGGCTGCGCCTGCGCCGCCTTGAGCTTTAGCCGCGGCCGCTTGATAGAGTTCCGCGCTGGCGGCTTGGAGCTTCTCGACGGAAGCCTTGATCGCGGCGGTGTCCTCACCCTTGAGCGCGGTCTTCACTTCTTCGATCGCGCCTTCGATTTTGGACTTCTCCGCGGCCGGGAATCCATCGCCTGCTTCGCGCAGCATCTTCTCGCAGCGATAAACCATGTTGTCGGCTTCGTTGCGCGCCTCGACGGTTTCGCGTTGTTTGCGGTCCTCGTCGGCGTGCGCTTCGGCGTCCTTGCGCATGCGCTCGATCTCGTCCTTTGAAAGACCGCTGCTGGCGGTGATGGTGATCTTCTGTGTCTTGCCGGTGCCGAGATCCTTCGCGCTGACGTTCAGAATGCCGTTCGCGTCGATGTCGAACGTGACTTCGATCTGCGGCATGCCACGGGGCGCGGGCGGAATATCGTCCAGCTTGAAACGGCCAATCGTCTTGTTGTCCTTCGAGAACTGGCGTTCGCCCTGGAGGACGTGGATTTCCACGCCGGGCTGGTTGTCGCTCGCGGTGGAGAAGATTTCCGATTTGCGCGTCGGGATGGTCGTGTTGCGTTCGATGAGGCGCGTGAACACGCCGCCGAGCGTCTCGATGCCGAGCGAGAGCGGCGAAACGTCGAGCAGGAGCACGTCCTTCACTTCGCCCTTGAGCACGCCGCCCTGAATGGCCGCGCCGATGGCGACGACTTCGTCCGGGTTCACGCCCTGATGCGGATCCTTGTTCACCAACGAACGTGCGGTCTCAACGACGCGCGGCATGCGGGTCATGCCACCGACGAGCACGAGCTCATCGATCTTGTCTGAGGTGAGGTCCGCGTCCTTGAGGCAGTTCTTCGTCGGTGTGATGGTGCGTTCGAAAAGTTTGTCGCAGAGCTGCTCCATCTTCGCGCGGGTCAGCTTCGAGCTGATGTGCTTCGGACCGCTCGCGTCCGCCGTGATGAAGGGCAAATTGATGTCGTACTGCTGGGAACTGGAGAGAGCGATCTTGGCCTTCTCAGCTTCTTCCTTGATGCGCTGGAGAGCGTCGGGCTGCTTGCGCAGATCCATGCCTTGCTCGCGTTTGAATTCGTCGAGAATCCAATCCATGAGCGTGTTGTCCCAGTCGTCACCGCCGAGATGTGTGTCACCGTTCGTTGCTTTCACCTCGAACACGCCGTCGCCGATTTCGAGCACGGAGATATCGAACGTGCCGCCACCGAGATCGTACACCGCGATCTTCTCGTCCTTCTTCTTGTCGAGACCATAGGCGAGCGAAGCGGCGGTTGGCTCGTTGATGATGCGGAGCACTTCGAGACCAGCGATACGACCTGCATCCTTCGTGGCCTGACGCTGCGAGTCGTTGAAGTAAGCGGGAACCGTGATGACGGCCTGGGTGATCTTCTCGCCGAGGCGCACTTCGGCATCAGCCTTGAGCTTCGCGAGAATCATCGCGGAAATTTCTGGCGGGCTGTAGGTCTTCGCCTTGCCCTCTTCTTCCACTTCGACATGGGCATCACCGTTGGCGGCGCGAACGACCTTGTAGGGCACGCGCTTAATTTCCTCCTGCACTTCGTCGAACTTGCGACCCATGAAACGCTTCACGGAATAAACCGTGTTGCGCGGATTGGTCACGGCCTGGCGCTTGGCGGCATCGCCGACCACGCGTTCGCCGCCCTTGGTGAAGGCGACGACGGAGGGCGTGGTGCGTTTGCCTTCAGAGTTTTCCAGAACCAACGGCTCGCCGCCTTCCATAACGGCCATGCACGAGTTCGTGGTTCCCAAATCGATGCCGAGTACTTTTGCCATATAAGAAATCTATTTGATTCCTATCTAGCAGCGGTAGTGCCATGAGCACTAAATGTGTATAAGATTCAGATGGAAAGCAACTTGAGTATTTTTCTATGCGATCGAAAGGTGGTGGAATAGCTCCGATATGGGCCGTAATGGCGCACTTGATGACGCACTTGGCTCAACCACGGCACACTTCGGTGTGTCAATGGTATAAGTGATTGGTCGCCAAATACCTGAAGGTATCATCCGTGCCGTTCCACGTGGAACAGTTCAGAGATCTCCGCAACAGGAGTTGTGAGCGTTGGGCTCATCCAAATGCTCAGAAGCAGCACATGACTGATCCGGCTCGGAACCCACTTTCGGACTTGGACCACGCTTCAGCCACACGAGGAGGATACTGACATCTGACGGAGAGACGCCGGAGATGCGGGAGGCTTGACCGATGGTCGCTGGGCGAATCTTCCCAAGCTTTTGCCGCGCTTCCTTGCGCAGACTATGGACAGTTTCGTAGTCGACCCAGGCCGGAATCTGCTTGTCTTCGAGTGTCTTGAACTTTTCGACTTCGACTTCCTGGCGTTGAATGTAGCCCTCGTATTTCAACGCGACCTCGACTTGCTGGACTACTTCCGGCGCGAGGTCGGTGCGGGCTTGAGGAAGCTTCTGGTAAGTGACCTCTGGGCGGCGCAAGAGTTGAGCGAGTGTTTCCTTTCCGGCCCGGGTATTCTGAAGTCGAGCCAACTCGGCATCAATCGCATCCCGCTTCGCAAGGAATTGTCGATAGTTGCGCTCAGGCAATAGACCGATCTCCCGGCCGAGATCCGACAGCCGTAGATCGCAATTGTCCTGGCGGAGGAGAAGTCGATACTCAGCCCGGGAGGTGAACATGCGGTAAGGCTCGATCGTACCTTTGGTAACGAGATCATCTATGAGCACGCCGATGTATGCTTGATCTCGCCGGAGGATGACCGGTTCCTTTCCCTGAATTTTGCGCGCGGCATTGATTCCGGCCATCAAGCCCTGAGCTGCGGCTTCTTCGTATCCCGAGGTACCATTGATCTGGCCACCGAGAAAAAGTCCAGAGCAAGCCTTCGCCTCCAGGCTCGGTTGGAGTTGTGTGGGAAATGCGAAGTCATATTCGACCGCGTAGGCCGGGCGCATGATCTCCGCGTGCTCGCAACCAATGATGGTCCGAACCATCTCCACTTGAACCTCGTACGGGAGGCACGTCGAGAATCCGTTGACATAGATCTCATCTGTGGCAATGCCTTCAGGCTCTAGGAAAATCTGGTGCCGCTCCTTTTCCGCAAACTTCACAATCTTGTCTTCGATGCTTGGGCAATACCTCGGCCCCACTCCTTCGATGACGCCTGAATACATCGGCGACTTGTGCAAGTTTGCGCGAATCAACTCCGCCGTCTTGTCCGTCGTGTAAGTGATGTAACATGGAAGCTGACTACCGTTCTGTTCGAGGATGGAGCTGGGAGGATATATTCCATTCACCGTTTCCCGTCCGGAGCTCCGCGTTCTAGAATGTTCCACATGGAACAATTCGTCGTTCCACAAGTCATCCTTCCAATATGTGAACCACGGTGGCGGTTCTTCGCCCGGTTGTTCGGCGGTCTTCGTAAAATCAATTGAACCGTGAACTAAGCGTGGCGGAGTTCCAGTCTTCAGGCGCCCCAGCTCGATCCCGATCTCATTGAGCGAGCCGGACAATCCCATCGCTGCCGCTTCGCCCGCGCGACCTCCGGACTGCTGATTCGCTCCGATGTGCATCAATCCACGCAAGAAGGTGCCCGTCGTCACTACCACGGTCGTTGCGTGATACTGAACCTCCAACGCCGTCTCCACGCCATACACTTGGCCATCTCTCACCAACAGCCGGTGCGTTTGCCCCTGCTTACAATCGAGGTTTGGTTGGCGTTCGCAGATCCACTTTAGACGGAACTGGTATGCCTTCTTGTCGCATTGTGCGCGCGGGGCCCAAACGGAAGGGCCCTTCTTCGTGTTCAACATCCGGAACTGAAGACCCGTCATGTCCGTGTTCCGCCCCATCTCACCGCCCAATGCATCGATCTCGCGAGTCAAATGACCCTTGGCTAGGCCGCCAATGGCCGGGTTGCAAGACATCTGCCCGATGGTATCAAGGTTGGTGGTCAGCAAAAGCGTCTGGCAACCCATGCGTGCCGCCGCCAGCGCTGCCTCCACACCCGCGTGACCTGCTCCGACTACGATGACGTCGTAATGTTTCGGGTAAATGTACATTTGAAGATTCTTTGGATATCCCGCATAAGGCATGGGGACAGTGCATAGTATTGCCCTGTGGGCTTAGCGCCTGCTATCGGCACGCCCGATTCTTGCAGGTTCCCGATTTCTTCATCTGCTCGCACGCGCCGGTGATTTGCAGACGCTGGGTCTTCACTGAGAACCCTAGCTTCTGGCTGATCTCACTTTCGAGCCGCTCAATCTTTTCGCTCTCGAACTCCACGATCTTTTCGCAGTCGTTACAGATGATGTGGTTGTGGTGGGGATGCTCTGCGTAGTTCGGGTCGTAAAACTTGTAGTCCTTACCGAAATCCATCTCGTGGACCAGCCCGCTTTCGGTCAGCAGCGGCAGTGTGCGGTAGACGGTGGCTCGGGAGACAGATCTGTCCTTTTGGCGCGCCCACTCCAACAGTTGCTCAGCTGTGAAATGTTCCTCGGTATTGAAGACGGTATCGATGATCGCCATGCGCTGCGCGGTCATGCGCAGGCTTTTTCCCTCGAGAAACGCGAGGAACTTTTCTTTGGCTGCGACTTTGCCGGGCGATGGCATGAAATGACTATATTTTCCGACGCAAACCAAGTCAACGCTCTCACTTTGGTGCGTTCAAAGCAGGTGCGACAAGCGGAGGAAAACGGCTCCAGACTCTTGCAGCCACCACCCCAAGGTTGTGGTGACCGTAGTCTTGGCCGTTAGCAACGGCAGTCCAATCAGGAGCGCGGTGATGTTCCCGAGGAAGATGATTACGCCGGAGAAGAGGTAGCCTTGGCTGGTGATGTCGGATTGGCGCGTTTGCAGGATGTGCCAGGTCAATGTGACGTGAAACGAGTACGCGGCACCAACGAGGAGGTGAAACAAAGGCATGAAGCGGTTCCACCCGAAGACAAGGTGGCCGAGGGCGAACACTCCGACCAAAAGAACGACGTAGAGTGGAAAAAAGTATGGAGCAAGTACGATGAGGAAGTTGCTTTTTGAAATCACGACGTGTCCTCCCTTTGCAGAGGCCTTGAACTTTTTCACTCGTCCTCCAAACAACCAGGTCCAGAGCGCGTGCGTGAGCTCGTGTCCGAAGACATAGATCAGCATTGGCTTGGGCAGGAGCAGGAAAACGACGAGCCAGCATGCAGCGCCGCCGAGAAAGGAGATCCAAAACGCCTCCGATCCGCCAGTCAGCCGCAGCACGCGAACCAATGCGCCAATGGCTCCTGCGCAAATGGGAAGGAGCAGAATCGCGATGATGGTCTTGAGCCATTTCGGCATGCGATGCTTTGTAGCAAAGGCGGGCGGTGACTGGAGGAAAATTCGTGGAGAGGTGAAACGCGTCTTTGTGTGAGCGGCGTTACCGAGGCACAACGGAGGATGGAATGACCGTTCGGCAAAGTCCCTGCTTAGGAGCTTTGCGTGTATTTGGACTACTACGGATTGACCGAACCGCCTTTCAGCATCACGCCGAATCCGCGGTTCCTCTACTATGGCGGAAAGCATCGTGAGGCCTTGAATCACATGCTTTACGGCATCCGTGAACGAAAAGGCTTTGTCCAGATCACCGGGGAAGTGGGCGCTGGCAAAAGCACACTTTGCCGGGCCTTGCTCAGCCAGCTGGGCAACAATTACTCCACCGCGCTAATCTTGAATCCCATCCTCGACGCCGATCAGTTGATGCGCGCCATCGCCATGGAGTTCGGACTGGATGTTCGGGATCTGGATCGCTTGGAGACGCTCGAGCAGATCAATCTCTTTCTCCTTCGCCAAGTCGACGAAGGCCGCGAGGCCGTGCTGATCGTTGACGAGGCTCAAAACCTTACGAATGACCTTCTTGAGCAAGTTCGGCTCCTGTCCAATTTGGAGACAGACGATCGTAAGTTATTGCAGATCGTGCTGATGGGTCAGCCGGAATTGCGCGATCGCCTAAACGATCCTGCCCTGCGCCAGCTCCGGCAGCGCATCACCGTCCGCTACCATTTGAGCCCGCTAAAACGGGCGGAAATCGGTCAGTACGTCCAGCATCGCCTGAGCGTCTCCGGGGCAAGAAGCGCGCCGGAGTTTACCTTCGGCGCCCTCTGGCGGGTTTTCTGCTATTCGAAGGGCATACCGCGGCTGGTCAATGCCGTGTGTGACAAATGTCTGCTTGCGGGCTTCGTCGAGCAACGGGGTCAAATTGACTACCGCTTGGTCGGCCGGGCGATTCGCGAGTTAGAAGGAACGATCGATATATGAGCCTGATCAACGACGCACTGAAGCGAGCCACGCAAGCACAGCCCGCGACCAATCCAACGCCGGCCACCGAACAGCCCATGGAGCCTGCGCCGCCGCACCGTGCCGTTGGGATTCCGAACTATTTCACGCCCGTCCTACTGTTCGTCATTTGCGGAGCATTCTGGTTCATGTTCAAAGGTTGGGATGGTGCCCGCCAAGGTGGCGTTGCTCAGGTTCTTCAACCCAAGGCGATCGTTGCTCAAGCGCGGGAGTTGGCCACAGAAGAACCCGCAGATTTGCCGCCTACGGCAGGTGCCGAATTGCCCATTCCGTCGAACCGGCAATTCGCATTAAACGATGGACCGACCCCAAAGTCAGCGGGCGAACCTTCGTCACCAGTTCAGGTTGCCCAGTCAATGGTTCCGTCAACGGGCGGTGCGTTGCCCGTTTCGGCCCGGGAGATTCCGGCTGCGAATCGCTTCAGGTTGCAGGGGATCTTTTATCGGCCATCGAGTCCTTCCGCGGTGATTAACTCGAAGACGGTATTTGTCGGCGATACGGTGGCGGACGCCAAAGTGAAGTCGATCGACCAACGAAGCGTCGTTCTGGATCTCGGGACGCAGACCCAAGTGTTGACGCTGCGCTAATCTCCGCGTAAATCCCCTCCGCGCCCGGGCTGATACTTCACAACCTTTCTTCCCACTGGCGCGGTGATGAATCCATTTGCTGCCAAATTCGCGTCGTCTCCTGCGCTCGCTCGCGTTCTCCCTTTTGGGATCTTCCTGATCCTAACTTTTCTCCAAGGCCAGTTCGGGGAATCAGGACGCTATTGGGGCTATACCATTAAGAGCCTGATTGGCGTGGTTCTCCTTTGGTGGGCATGGCCCTTTGTCGCTGAGATGCGATGGAAGTTCAGTATAGCTGCCGTGTTGGTTGGCGTCGGAGTGCTTGCGATCTGGGTCGGATTGGACTCACTCGTGCCGAAGCAACAGGAGTTGTGGATGAAGCTTGGCCTCAGCAAGCCGCCGGAGAAACCTCCGTTACCGTGGAATCCATTCTTCCAACTCGGGGAAGGCTCGGCACTGGGCTGGTTCTTCGTGGGAGCCCGAATCCTCGGGTCGACGCTTGTCGTTCCGCCCCTCGAAGAAGCTTTCTATCGCTCGTTCATGTATCGCTGGATTGCCAAGCCTGATTTCCAATCCGTCAGTCTCGGCCACTTCTCTTGGAAGCCATTCGCATTGACCGCCCTCATCTTCGGTTTTGCCCACAATGAATGGCTGGCCGGAATTCTCTGCGCTGTGGCCTATCAGGGTTTGGTCTGCTGGAAGAAAAATCTCGGTGAAGCGATGACCGCCCATGCGATTACGAACTGCCTCCTCGGCATTTACATCGTAGCTCGCAATGAATGGCACTTCTGGTGAATCACCAACGCCTCGCGTGAGAATGATTACGGCGAGACGGCAAGGCGCTCGTCATTGGCCTCGCGCTTCATCAGCACGCCCTGTTGCTTGTAGGGCTTGAGCATGAAATGCGTGGCGGTCGAGATGACTCCCTGGATCGTGGCGAGCTTCTCGGAGACAAACGTCGCGACCTCGCGAAGGTTTGTCCCTTGGACCACTACCATCAAATCGTATCCGCCGGACATCAGGTAGCAGCTTTCCACCTCACCGTACTTGGCGATGCGTTCTGCCAGTCGATCAAACCCTCCACCCCGCTCCGGCGTGATTTTCACTTCGATCACGGCGCGGACGATCTCCCGGTTCAACTTCTCTTCGTTCAGCACCGTGCGATAACCGAGGATGATTTCTCCGGCTTCGTAGGCTTTAATCTTCGACACCACTTCGGCCTCGGGGATGTTCAGCATGGCAGCCAGTTGCGCTGGCTTGAGAGCGGCGTTGTCGTGAAGGAGCTTCAGCAAAGGATCCATGCCCAGGAGAGTAAACAGGAGGACGCTGACGCGCCAAGCAACTAGTTTGCTGACGATCGAAGTCAGGCCAGCCAGCGAAAGAATTCGTTGCGTTGCAACCTTTCTTCAGGCGCAAACTCCACCCGTGTCCGCTCCGGAATCTTACAAGCTCGTCCAGCTCCGCAATGGAGCTCACAGCGTCCATTCCACCGAGCATGGCGAAACGATGCATCCAGGCTTGGGTCCCGCCGTTGAGGCGGAGGAACTCTACGTTCGACAATTACGTCTGGTGGATCGAGAGCGCGAATTGGACGGCGAGTTTGTGATCTGGGACGTCGGCCTCGGAGCTGCGGCGAACGCGCTGACTATCCTTCGCGCCAGTCGTGAAGTTTCCAATCACCTTCACTTGATCAGCTTCGAGCACACTTTGGAACCGCTTCGATTTGCCCTCCAAGCCAGCTCGGCTCTCGGCTACTTCGCCGGTTACGAACACGAAGTGGAGAAACTGATCACTGAGCGGCGAGTCGAGTTTCGGAACGGAACTCAATCCGTGCGCTGGGAACTGCACGTCGGCGATTTTCCCTTGCTTATGCAGAGTGATTCCGCGCCGCTCTTCGCGAAGCCCCACGCGGTTGTGTTCGATCCTTGGTCACCGGCGAAGAACCCGGCGATGTGGACGGCGCCATTGCTGGCGAATGTTTTTCGGCTGTTGGCTCCCTCCCGTCCTTGCGCGATGCCGACGTATTCCCGGAGCACCATGCTCAGGGTGTCGTTGCTCCTGGCAGGATTCTTCGTCGGTTCCGGACCGGCCACCGGCAGGAAGGAAGAAACTACGATTGCCGCGAATGCTCGTGACCTTGTGCCGTCATTGCTGGGTCGTGACTGGTTGGAGCGCGCCCGGCGTTCGGGCAGCGCAGAGCCGATGTGGGAACCAGTTTATCGTCAGGCTCCGCTTCAGCCGGCGACGTTGGAGCGATTGCTCCGGCATCCGCAGTTTGTCTGAATCCTTCGGAGTCTTGTCACAAAAGAACAAGCCCGCGACCACTCAGCCGCGGGCTTGTTGACGATGTGCAGCTTGGCCACGTCGGGCCGAAACTCAGTTACTTGATCAGCTTGCCGATGATGTTTTCGCGCATCACCCGACCGTAGAAGCGACTGTCTTCGCTGTTCTCGCGATTATCGCCCAGCATGTAATACTGGTCCTTCCCGAGCTGGATCCACTTCTCTTTCAAGTCCGGCGTATCAGTGCGCGTTTCCTTCGCCAGATAGGGTTCATCCAGGCGGCGACCGTTCACGTAGAGAATGCCGTTCTTGATGTTAATCCAGTCAAACGGCTGCGCGACGATGCGCTTCACGGCGAAGTCATCGTGGCCGGGATCTTTGATGACCACGATGTCGCCGCGTTTAGGCGTCATCAGGAGATACTGCCAGCGGTTCAGGTAGTAATGCTCTCCGTCCTTCAACGTGGGCATCATGCTGCGGCCTTGAATGACCACCGCGGTGACGACGTAGCGGCTCGCGAGGAAATAGGCCGGGATGGAGAGCAGCGCCACAATCAGGAGCGTTGTCGAGTTCCGGCGGAACCAGTTGGACGGCCCGGTGGCGACCGAAGCTTCTGAGGGCTTCGGCGCCACGGGTGCTGGAGCCGCGACAGGTTGCTCCTGCACGCTGGGCTTCTCGTCCCGCATTCTGAGAGGGGGCAGTGAAGCCCCCTCCCAGAGCGTTTGGCGTTGTGTTTGGGTTGGCGGCAGATTGGTCATAAAATTTTTGTTTCTCGGTGAGCACCCTGCGATGTTCAACCTGATGGTGATATTTACCTCCGCTTTGGGTTCACAACAATTGGAGCAAATACATCGCGACCAATAGGAACCGTTACCGACAGCCCGACCGGGGAATCACGGGAGGCGAACCTCAATTACCTATTCAGCTACAGAAACCTACGTAGAAGTACACACGAAACCCCTGCTTCAGATGAGATCGTACTTGGAAAATGTAGGACTCCTAACGCCTTGGTAGAGAGTCGGAAGGGTCTAAAACTGGCCGATGAAGTAACCGAAACCCTGCATCTTGGAGGGTGCTCTCTATTTCAAGGACCCGTTGGCTCAGTCGCGCCAGTTGGAGGGCAGGTCCTTCTTTGTCGCGCCCAGAATCTCGCGAATGGCGGTGCGAGATTCCGGCGAGAGCTTCGCATAGGCGGCGCTCGTGTCTTCGCCACTGAGGACCTCCAACAACCGATCGTAGATGCGTTCCTTCAACTTCGCAGGTAGCTGATCGAACGCGTCGGTGTAGATGAGGTAGCTGCACGGATACTTGAACAACCGCGTCTGCAAATCGAAATCCCGGAGCGAACGCCCCTTCTCATCGCGCGGACCCAGCTTTGCGAACTCTGCGGTGAATCCGGAGTTCCCCCGGATCGGTGACGCGAAGGGCGCTTCTTCGACGAACAACAGGTAACGCACGAACGCTTCGACGATGTTCTTCAAGTAACGCGTGTGCCCATACTGTTGAAGGGCGATGGTCGATTCGTAGTTCAGCCGCGTCAGGAAATTGTGCATGTGCGACTGATGTTCCATCACCATCAGCGCGACGATATCGCTGTTCCCGCTCAGGTATTCCGACACATCGAAGAACTTCTTCAGGTCGGTTTGGTTGCCGAGGAATCCGGGCTCCTTTTCATGCCGTGCGAAAGCGGACTTGCCGAAGAGATTTCCGCGGTGCGGTTGTTTGCCTGCATCGCCGGTCACAAACCACCCACCCCAGCGCTCCTCGATCGGCGTGCGATGATTCACCAATGAGGTGCCCGTCGTCATGTCCACCACGCCGTTCTCGTCCGTCGCGAACGATCGAACCAAATGCCCGGGCACACCCATCGTCTTGGCGGAAGCGTGGCATTCGAGACATTGATCCGTGCGGACGAAACGCGGCTTGTCCGTCTTCGTTTGTTCCAACGTGTAGAAAACTCCTCCCAACTTCGGATCCACGGACGAAATCTCCAACAAGGGCGACCCTTGCACGAAACCAATGTAAACATCGTCGTTGAAGAACACGGCGCGCGGCGTTCGCGGCGCAATTCGTTCGCGCTGAAACGACGTCTTCGAAAACACCAGCATCTGTGAATTGGTTGAGACCTCCAGTGCTTCCAGCAGAGACGACAGATATCCGAACTTCTCGCCGTAGTTCATCTTCAACTCACCGCGATCGATCTTCGCCTGCAATTGCGCGATGGGACCGCTGTCCTTCTGCTTGCTGTAATTGATCGTTTCCTCGTCGAACGGCATCAGATGAGTCGCGCCCTGGAAATCGTCCGCGACGGCGACCAACGCGCTCAACGTCAACGCGCCGCCCACCAACAAGGGCGCTATTCCAGTTCCTCGCATCCAGTGATTGAGTTGAGTCTCTGCTTTCATAAGCCGGATTGAGTTTCGAATTCTGCCGGGCAGCACGTGTCTCGAGCCACCCGAATCTTGCGAAAGCATAACCGCCCCCGCTCACATGGCTTTGACGCGCATCAAGGATTTCACCTTCGGCCAATCCTCGAGGACTTTGACCAGCATCAAGGCGCCAATCGTTCGATCCACCGATGCTCTTCTCATGATTGAACGACCGCTCATCGATCCGAAACAGGAAACAATCCTCTCGCTGGTTCAGGAAACCCAGTTCGCACCCAACGGCATCGTCAGCCGTGTGCTGCTCAATTCTGCCACCGTGCGAGTAGTTCTCTTTGGCTTCGCTGAAGGCCAGGAACTCAGCGAGCACACCTCGACCTCGCAGGCGCTGATCCAAATTCTATCGGGACGATGCGAGTTCAGTCTTGCCGGCGTTCCACGGACGCTTGCGGCGGGAGATTTGATCTATATGCCGCCGAACCTCCCGCATGCCGTGAAGGCTACAGAGCCGTTCTCCATGTTGCTGACTTTGATCAAGTCGACTTCGTCTTCTCCGAAGTTGACCGACATCAAGGCCCTCACTCCGGTCGCCGGTTAACGTTCTCCCGCCATGAATGCCAATACGGTGACACTTGATGTGCGCGACGAGATTCGCGCCGGAATCGAACCGTTCACGAAAATCATGACAGCGGTAGAAGCGCTGGAGCCCGGCCAGAATCTCCGGCTCCTCGCTCCGTTCAAGCCGCTTCCTTTGTTCAGCCTACTTGCTCGCCGAGGATTCACGCACTCCGAACAACTCCTGAATCAAGGAGAGTGGGAAGTCATTTTTACTCAGGCGTCGATGCTCGAACCCGGAGAGTCTTCCGTGCCGCCACGAGCGGAAACGCACTGCTCCGGTCCCGAGACCAAACCTATCACCGTGGACGCGCGCGGTCTCGAGCCACCGCAACCGCTCGTGACGATTCTCGAAGCGCTGACGCAGTTGCCTGCCGGCGCACAGATGCGGGCGTTGACCGACCGACGGCCAATGCATCTGTATGCCCAGCTCACCGATCGTGGATTCGTCGGAGAAAGCGAGGAACAAACCGATGGAAGCTTCATCACTCACATTCGACGCGCGTGATTCAGGACGCCCTGCCGCGACCCTTGTAGATCCGAAGGAGCGTAACTGCCATCTGCCAATCAAGAAGGCATCGATAGCCGATGTCCACGCGCCATCCGTCGCCATCCCGCTGCCTTTCGTGATGACGGGAATCGCGTCGCTCGTCACCGCGATGATCTGGATCGCCTTTCGACCCGACCTGCTCGCGACGTATCATTACAACCAATACATCATCGCCGTGACGCATCTGTTCGTCCTGGGCTGGCTCTGCTCGGTAATCATGGGCGCGATGTATCAGCTTGTGCCGGTCGCACTGGAAACAAAACTCCACAGCGAAAAGCTCGCGCTCTGGCATTTCGTTCTGCACACCGTCGGCTTTGTCGGAATGGTCGCCATGTTTTGGCTCTGGAACATGAAACAAGTGGGACACTTCGGCTCCGTGTTTGGATTCGGCGTCATCCTCTTCTCCTACAATCTCACGCGCACTCTTGCAGGCATCCCGCGCTGGAACATCGTCGCGTATGGGATCGCTTCGGCGTTGTTCTGGCTGGTGATGACGATGCTGGCCGGACTGTTCCTCGCCTCGGCGAAGTGCTGGCCGAAGATCAATCCGCTCGATCCGATCGTTTCCATGCACGCCCATGCGCATCTCGGCGTGCTCGGCTTCTTCGTCATGATGCTGGTCGCGGTCTCCTACAAACTCATCCCGATGTTCACGCTCAGCGAAGTGCAGAGCTCGCGCCGTGCGTTGATTTCGATAGTCCTTCTGAACGTCGGTCTGCTCGGTCTCGCGATCACCATCCTTTTTGGCAGCGTCTGGAAGCTCGCCTTCGCCCTCGTCACGGTTGCCGGGCTGGTATGCTTCAGCCTTGAAGTGATCGCCATCATGCGCGCTCGGAAACGCGCCGTGCTCGACTGGGGCCTCAAACAATTTCTCGTCGCGCTCGCGTCGCTCGCGCCGCTGTCAGCGCTGGCGATCGTGCTGTGCTGGCCGGGCCTTCCGCTGACGGCGCTGACCGCACAACTTGAAACGGTTTACGGCGTGCTCGCGTTGCTCGGTGTTCTCTCATTCGCGATCGTCGGCATGCTGCACAAGATCATCCCGTTCCTCGTCTGGTATTCCAGCTACAGCAAACAGATCGGTCGCGCCAAGGTGCCTTCACTCCCCGAGCTTTACTCCGAGCGCCTGCAAGTCATCAGCTTCGTTCTTCTGATGCTTGGTCTCGCGGGCGTCACGCTAAGCGCCGCCCTCAGTCATGAACGTGCGGTCCAGGCGAGTTGCGTCGTGTTGCTGTTGGGTCTTGGCGCGTTCGCGCTGAACGTCGCGAAGATTCTCTCGCACCTTTTCCGTCCGCGATTGGCACCGCTTCTCAGTCCGAAACCCGTTGTCTCGCCATGAACACTCCACATGTTGATCACAATCTCGTCCTGTGCACGTTGCGTCAGGTGAATGATCCAGAACTCGACTGCAACATCGTGGACCTTGGGTTGATCTACGATATCCAGATCGAGGGAACCAAAGTGCGCGTTGTGATGACCCTCACCACGCCGGGCTGTCCGATGCACGAAAGCATCCGCTGGGGTGTGCACAATGTGCTGCTCAGTCTCGAAGGTGTGGAGGAGGTCGACGTGGACATCGTTTGGGATCCGCCGTGGAATCCCGCGATGATGACCCCGGCCGGTCGCGAACGCACCGGCGTCCTGCTTTAACCCCGCTTTAATTTGTTCCTCGAAATCAAAACTATGACTACAAACCTCGCTTCTCCCATCGACACGGATCGCATCATGGATGTTCGTCCCATTCCGTGCTCCATCAAGCACGGCATGATTCTCAAACGCTGGGCGGAGCTCACGGTGGGCGAATACTTCGTGCTGCTGAACGATCACGATCCTGTGCCCTTGCGGTATCAGTTCGAGGCGGAGTTTCCCGGCGCATTCCGCTGGGAGCACCTCGAAAAAGGTCCGGTGGATTACCGCGTGAAGATTACGCGGATCAAAGCGGCGGAGTGACCGTCGTGTTCAGGAGACGATCCAGTCGACGATCGCCTTCTGCACGTGGAGACGGTTCTCGGCTTCGTCGAAGATCGTCTTTGCGTGGGCTTCAAACGTCGCCTCGTCGATCTCCTTGCCGCGATACGCCGGCAGGCAGTGCATCACCAGCGCGCCGGGCTTGGCTAGATTGAGCAGGTCGGCGTTTATTTGGTAGCCGGTCATCTCCTGGATGCGCAACGCGGATTCCGCCTCCTTGCCCATCGAGATCCAGACGTCGGTGTAGAGCATGTCCGCGCCGGACGCCGCGGCCTTCAGGTCTTCGGTGACGATGATCTTTCCACCCGCGCGCTTCAGCAGCTCGGGGCTGGGCTGGTAATTCTTTGGCGCAGCGATGCGCAGTTCGAAGCCGAGCTTGGCTGCCGCCCAGATCCAGGAAGCGGGCATGTTGCACGCGCCGTCGCCGATGAACGTGACGACTTTGCCAGCGATGGCGCCGAGCTTCTCTTGAAACGTGAAGATGTCCGTCAGCACCTGACACGGATGCTCGTCATCGGTGAGAGCGTTGATGGTGGGAATGCCGGAGTATTGCGCGAACTCTTCCACATCGCTCTGGGCGAAGGTGCGGATGACTGCGCCGTGAATCATGCGCCCGAGCACGCGGGCCGTGTCCTTGATTGGTTCGCCGCGGCCGAGCTGAATGTCGTTCGCGTTAAGAAACATCACCTGCCCGCCCAGTTCGCGAATGCCGACCTCGAAGGAAACGCGGGTGCGCGTGGAAGACTTGCTGAACATCAGCGCCCAGGTCTGGCCGGCCAGCGGCTTGCGGTGGGTTTTGCGGTCGCGCTTGAATTCCGTCGCGTTGTGCAAAACCAGTTCCATGTCGCTCCGCGACATTTTCTCAAGACTGAGCAGATGCTTCATAACAAAGTCCGCGCCCATCCGAAGGACAACGGAAAAACCCAGGTCAACGCCTGGGAAAGCCGGTGAATTAAGCAGAAGTAACCGCGAACGTCACGAAAAGATTCGTTGATTCTAGGACACGCTGGCGGCGATGGACTCGATGGCCTGGATGCCCTCTTCGGCCTGCAGTCGCGTCAAATTCAGCGCCGGAAGCAACCGCACCACCTGCGCGCCGGACGGAATCGTCAGCACGCCGGCGTCATGCAGCCGGTTCACGAACTGGATCGAAGATGTTTTGTCGCTCGCGGCGAACCCTGGGATCCTCTCCTTCTCGACGAGCTCGATGCCGAGCATGAAGCCCAGACCGCGCGCGCTTTTGATCACGCCGGGAAACTTCGCTGCGAGCCGGGCGATCTCGTTCTTCAACCAATCGCCGAGCAGGCGGGCATTCTCGCCGAGGTTCTCGCGCTCGATCACTTCCAGGATGCGCAACGCAACGGCGCATGCGAGAGGAGTGCCGCCGTAGGTGGTGCCGTGGGTGCCTGGGCCGAGCAATTCGGCGTGTTTTTCGGCGACCCAAAAAGCGCCCATCGGCATGCCGCCGCCGAGCGATTTCGCCATCGAGATCGCATCCGGCATGAACTTCTCCCCGCCGGGAACGCCCTCGAGCGTGCGTTGAAAACTTTGGAACCGGCCGGTGCGGAAATGGCCGCACTGCACGCTGTCCATCATGAGCAACAGCTTCTTCTCGTCGCACAACTGGCGCAGCCCGAGCAGGTATTCCGCGGAAGCCGGCGTGATGCCGCCTTCGCCCTGAATGCCTTCGATGAGAATCGCGATCGTGGCCGGCGAGATCGCATCGCGCATCGCTTGCAGATCGTTGTAAGGCACGTGACGGAACCCAGTGACCATCGGCTCGAAGCCCTTCTTCACCTTGTCCTGACCAGTCGCGGCGATGCCGGCGAGTGTTCGGCCGTGGAACGAGTTCACCGCAGTGAGGATCTCGAAGCGACCTTCGTCGTGACCGAACTTGCGCGCGAGTTTGTAGAGACCTTCATTTGCTTCCGCGCCGGAATTGCAGAAGAACACTTTGCCAGGCGCAAGCAGCTTCACGAGCGCAGCGGCAAGCCGGCCTTGCGGTTCGTTGTAATAGAGATTCGAGATGTGAATCAACTTCTGCGACTGCTTCACGAGCGCGTCGGTGATTTCCGGGTTCGCGTGGCCGAGACAGCAGACGGCGATGCCGCCGCCGAGATCGAGATAGCGCTTGCCGTTGACGTCGTAGACGTAGTTGCCCGCCCCGTGGCTCAGCGCGATGTCGAAGCGCGCGTAAGTGGGCATGACGTTCTTCTGGAACAACGCCTGGATGCTGGCCTGTTCGTTGCGCACGATCGGCGCGGGCGGCGGGACAATTTCTTTCACGTCTCGAGCTGGTTCGATTCTGTCAGTTGTGTCTGTTCAATTACACTCCGGCGCACGGCGGGACCGTGGACGGCACTGCGAACGATGCCTTTCGTCGCGCGATGCCCGCAATCATAATCGCGGCCCTTTCAGCGTCCTTTGGCATTCATCCTCCGCACTTCCCGCTTGCTTCCGGAACGTGCCCTGAAATCCTCGTCGCATGCAAAATGCCGACCAGCTCCGCGAACTTTTCCGCATGCAAGCCGCCCTCAACCATCGCATCGGTGTGAACACCGAAGGCATGAGCGAGGAGGAGAAGACCAAGTGGATTCTCAACTACACGCGCGCGATGACGCAGGAGCTGGCCGAGCTGACCGATAGCGTGCCGTGGAAATGGTGGGCGAAGTACCAGAAGTTCGACGAGCAGAACGCACGCGTGGAAGTCGTCGACCTCTTTCATTTCCTCATCAGCATGGCGCAGGTGCTCGGCATGAGCGCGGACGACGTCTTCAATGCCTACGTGAAGAAGAACGAAGTGAACTTCAAGCGCCAGGAATCCGGCTACACGGAGAAGGATCACGCCGACTCGAAGCATATTTAGCTGCGTTTGCCTCGCACTCGAAGCATGAAAGCGCAGACGTCACCGCGGGGGAGCCGAGGGGAAAAGGGGAAAGGGCGAGTCGTTCCGCACGCGTGGCATAAGGAAGTCGAGCGTGTCCTGATCACGGATGCCCAGCTGGCGCGGCGTGTGAAGAAGTTATCGGCGGAGATCGAGCGCGACTTCCGCGGACGGGAAATGGTCGTGGTCTCCCTCCTCAGCGGCACGGTGATGTTCCTCGCGGATCTTATCAGGCACCTTTCGATTCCCATGCGCCTGGATTTCATCGGCGTTTCCAGCTACGGCAGCGGCACCACTTCGGGCGAGCTGGTCTTCACGAAGGAACTCCGCATCGACGTGCGTGGGCGCGATGTCCTCCTGGTGGACGACATTCTGGATACTGGTCGAACCATGAAGCGCGTGCTCGCGAAGTTGCGTCCGCTGAAGCCGCGTCGCATCAAAACCTGTGTGCTGCTCGACAAGCCGGCGAGGCGCGTGGAGAAGGTTCGCGCGGACTACGTGGGCTTTAGCATTCCGGACCTGTTCGTCATCGGCTACGGCCTCGACTACGCGGAGCGTTACCGCAACTTGCCATTCGTCGGCGTTCTCAAGCCGGACATGTATCGGGAGTGAGTCCGGATTTGGCCGTGAGTACAATTCACGCTTGCGACTGGGTTCGTGGATTAGGTTTCAGGTATTGCGGCGCTCGACGGGGCGAAAACCGTTGACCTGCCCATGCACGGTTCCTAGATTTGCCCGAGAATTTCGTATGACTACACCGGTATCAACTCCCAAGGGCCTTGAAGGCGTGGTCGCCGCCAATACACGTCTGAGCGACGTGCGCGGTGACATTGGTCAGCTCGTTTACTGCGGCTACGACATCAACGAACTCGCCGGCAAGGTTTCCTACGAGGAAGTTGTCCATCTGCTCCACCACAATCATCTCCCGAACAAGAAGGAGCTTGCTGACTACCAGGGCATCTTGAAGGAGTTCCGCGAACTGCCCGAGGGCGTCGTGAACATGATCCGTGAGATGCCGAAGGACACGCCACCGATGCACGCCATCCGCACGGGCGTTTCCGCGCTCGGCTGTTTCGACACGACGTGTGACGACGATTCGCAGCACGCACAACGGCGCAAGGCGCTCCGGCTCATCGCGCAGATTCCCGTCGTTACGGCTTATTTCCATCGCCATCGCCAGGGCAAGGGCCTCGTTCATCCCGACAAGTCGCTTGGTGAAGCGGCGAACTTCCTCTACATGATCAATGGCGAGAAGCCGTCGAAGGAAGCCGAAAGCACCCTCGACATGTGCTACGTCCTCCATGCCGACCACGGCATGAACGCCTCGACGTTCAGTGCGCGCGTGACCATCGCGACGTTGAGTGACATGTATTCCGCGATCACGACAGCCATCGGCACCTTGAAGGGTCCGCTTCACGGCGGCGCGAACGAAGGCGTGATCAAGATGCTTCAGGAGATTGGTTCACTCGACAAGGTGGACGCGTGGCTGGAGGATTCACTGGCGAACAAGCGGAAGATCATGGGTATCGGCCATCGCATCTACAAGGTGCTCGACCCGCGCGCGCCGCATCTCAAGCGCATGGCGCAGGTTCTCTGCGAGAAGCTGGGTGACAAGAAGTGGATCCAGATGAGCGAACGCATCGCCGAGACGATGCTCACCAAGAAGAACCTTCACGCGAACGTGGATTTCTACTCGGCCACCGTTTATTACTCGCTCGGCATCCCTACGGATTTGTTCACGCCCATCTTTGCCATCTCCCGCACCAGCGGTTGGACGGCGCATGTGCTGGAACAGCTCGCTGACAACCGGCTCATCCGCCCGCAGTCGGTTTATACCGGCCCGGTGGGATTGAAGGTCGTGCCGGTGGATCAGCGATAGGCACCACCGCCGCCAACGCGAGGAGGCGGACCTGTTTTGCTACGAGCGCTTCCGCTCGTCATGGACTGATGACTTTGAACTGACGAATGAACATTCACGAATATCAAGCGAAGCAACTGCTCAAACAATACGGTGTCACTGTGCCCGCGGGCGAACCCGCCACCACGCCGGAACAGGCCAAGGCCATAGCCGAGAAAATCTTCGGCTCCGGCCACAAGCTCGCCGTGGTGAAGTCCCAGATTCACGCCGGCGGTCGCGGCAAGGGAACGTTCAAGAGCGGATTCCAGGGCGGCGTGAAGCTCGCCAAGTCCGTCGATGATGTCGTGACCCTGGCCAAGGCCATGCTCGGTCAGGTTCTCGTCACGAAGCAGACCGGTCCGGACGGCCGTCTCGTCAGCACCATTCTCGTGGCCAGCGCGGAGACGATTAAGAAGGAATTTTACCTCGCCATCTTGCTCGACCGTGCGAACTCGCGTCCGCTGATCATGGCCAGCACTGAAGGTGGCGTGGACATCGAGGAAGTTGCCGAGAAGACTCCCGAGAGGATTCTCAAGGAATGGATCGATCCCGCCGTGGGCATTCAGCCGTTCCAGGCGCGCAAAATTGCCGCTGGTCTCGGCTTGAAGGGCGATCTCTTCAACGCCTGCGCCAAGCTGGTGATGGGCGTTTACAAGACGTGGTGGGAATGCGACGCGAGCATGGTCGAGATTAACCCGCTCTGCATCGTTGAGGCGGCGGACGGCAAGGAAAGCATCTGCGCCGTGGACGCGAAGATCGGTCTCGATGACAACGCGCTCTATCGCCACAAGGAAATTCAGGAGATGCGCGACCTCAACGAGGAAGCGCCGCTCGAAATCGAAGCGAGCAAGTTTTCGCTGAACTACATCAAGCTCGACGGCTCCATCGCCTGCCTCGTCAACGGCGCCGGCCTGGCGATGGCGACGATGGACATCATCCAGCATTTCGGCGCCAGCCCGGCGAACTTCCTCGACGTGGGCGGCGGCGCGAGCAAGGAGCAGGTGACGGCGGCGTTCAAGATCATCCTGCAGGATCCCAACGTGAAGGGGATCTTCGTGAACATTTTCGGCGGCATCATGGACTGCAACGTCATCGCCACGGGTATCGTGGCGGCGGTGAAGGAAACAGGCTTGAAGCTGCCGCTCGTCGTGCGACTCGAAGGCAACAACGTGGTCGCCGGCAAGAAGACTTTGGCCGAGAGCGGGTTGACGATCATCAGTGGCGATTCGATGGCGGACGCTGCGAAGAAGGTCGTCGCTGCGGTGAAGTAGCCGCAGCCTCGGCAGTAGGACTCAATCTGCAGGGACGCAAGATCAGGGATGATGTTTGTGGGCGCGAGACAAGTGCAGGCTTCACAAATCGAAGCCGAGGATTTGGGGCAGTACCAACAGTTGATTGAACTGCAAAAGCAAATCGTTGCCGTGGCCGAGCAGAACGCTGCAACACAACAGCGCTGTGAGCGGCTGCGTCAGCAAATGGAACGCGAGTTCGACGCGTTGATCGGCCCGCGCAGGCCGGTGCACGAGAAGCTTCGCGAAGTGGCCGCCGGAGTCCTAGGTCGCCTGCTGCGTCGTCCGGATGCGCCGCCGGAGAACAAGCGCCCGTAGGTTGGAAATTTTTTGACCGTGTTGAAAGTCACCGAAATCGCATTCAGCTGCTACCCCGTCACCGACATGGCGCGGGCGCGGAAGTTTTATGAAGGCGTGCTCGGCTTGAAGGCGACCATGGCTCATGGCGAAGCCGGCGGGATGCAATGGACCGAATACGACATTGCCAGCGGCACGCTTTCACTCGGCGCCGGTGCGCCCGGTTGGAAGCCCACTTCGGATGGCTGCTCCGTCGGACTCGAAGTCGAGGATTTCGACGCAGCCATCGCGCACCTGAAGGCGAACGGCGTGAAGTTTCAGATGGAGCCGTTCCCGACGCCCGTCTGCCAGATGGCGTTCATCTACGACCCGGATGGCAACTTGATTTGCATCCACAAACGCAAAGCCGGGCATCATTGAATTTTTAGAGTGTGACCGTTCCCCGAGTAAATTCATGATTGATGAAGTGACATTGGCGCAGATGAACGGGGAATATATTATGCCTCCCGAAGCTGGGCCGGCGTGGCGTGCGGCATTCGCACAGGGTATCGACATGTCGCTTATCGAGGAAAACCTGAGGCTCACTCCGTGGGAACGTTTACTGGCCAATGATCGTGCATTGTCGTTGGTGCGCGCTTTGCAACAGGCCACGTCTGTTACCGATGGAACAGCTCACTGAGATAATCAAACGCCTGATTGCGGCCAAGGTAGAGTTTAGCCTCATTGGAGGTTTGGCCTCGCGCCACTACGGAGTTTCGTTGGTTACAGAAGATGTAGATGTCTGCGCACGTTTCACTCCAGAGAATCTCCGTCGGATCGAGGGCGCCTTCAAAGATTTTCATCCCAGACACCGGCTCACGGCCAACAAGCTACCGCTTGAACTCACGGATGAACTCTGTGGTCGTTTGAAAAATCTCTACCTGACCACTGACCTGGGGATTCTCGATTGTTTAAGCGAGGTTGCCGGCGTGGGCGATTTTGAAGCAGTCCTGAAACAAAGTGAACTGAAGCAGTTTCCCTTCGGGCAGTGCTACATCCTTGGCATCGACGCATTGATCAAAGCCAAGGCCACCGTCGGACGTCCGCACGATTTGATTGCAGTAACGCAACTGACCGCAATCAAGGAGAAGCAAGGGCAGCAGCGAGATTTATTTTGAGTCACAGCCGCAAAACGTCACACTGACACGACAAATTTCATCATGGCCATTCTCATCAAACCCGACACCAAGGTTCTCGTCCAAGGCATCACCGGCAGCTTCGGCGCGCGTCATGCCCAGCTCTCCATTGATTACGGCTCGCAAATCGTCGCCGGCGTCACGCCCGGCAAGGGCGGCCAGTTCTTCGAGCACGGCGGCAAGAAGGTGCCGATCTTCGACACCGTCGCGGACGCCGTGAAGCAAACCGGTGCCACCGCCAGCGCTGTCTTCGTCCCGCCGCCGTTCGCAGCGGACGCGATTCTCGAAGGCGTGAACGCCGCGCTCGATCTCGTCGTCGCCATCACCGAAGGCATTCCCGTGCGCGACATGGTGCAGGTGAAGCGCGCCATGCAGGGCAGTGCCACGCGGCTCATCGGCCCGAACTGCCCCGGCATCGTGACGCCCGGCGAAGGCAAGGATTCCCACGGCGGCTGCCGCATCGGCATCGCGCCCGGCTACATTCACAAGAAGGGCAACATCGGCGTCGTCTCGCGCTCCGGCACGCTCACTTACGAAGCCGTCTGGCAGCTCACCTGCCGCGGTGTCGGCCAGAGCACGTGCGTCGGCATCGGCGGCGACCCGGTCAACGGCACTTCGCACCTCGACGTCATCAAGCTCTTCAACGACGACCCGGAAACCACCGGCATCATCATGATCGGCGAGATCGGCGGCAGCGCGGAAGAGGAAGCCGCCGAGTGGATCGCGAAGAACTGCAAGAAGCCTGTCGCCGGATTCATCGCGGGCGCGACCGCACCTCCGGGACGCCGCATGGGCCACGCCGGCGCGATTGTCAGCGGCGGCAAAGGTACCGCCGAAGCGAAGATCGCGGCGTTCAAGGCCGCCGGCATCGGTGTCGCCACCACGCCGAGCGACATGGCGGACACGCTCTTGAAGATGATGTAGTGTTCGTGACGAGTGATGCGTGACACGTGATTGCGGTGCGGAGCGCGGTGGCACTTCCACGCATTCCATCACGAATCACGCATTACGCATCACGAAGACATGCTGCTCCTTCATTCCATCCTGAATCTGGTTGCCCTGCTCCTCTGGGTGAACTGGCGCGGGATGGGTTTCAAGGAATACGTCCCTTATCGGTCTACGCTTGTCCACACCCTGCGAACGGCGGAACCGCAACCGGCACGACGCTGGCGTTATCTGGCCGCGCTGGCCGGTCTGTTGTTTGTGCGCGGGTTGTTGTATCAACTCGTCGGTCCGGCGCTGAAATGGGTGCCGCTGATTGATCTCGGAGTCGTGACCGTTCCCTTCCGCAGCGATTTGCCCTGGCGCATGACGCTGTATTCCGTGCTGAGCTTCGGCGTGCTTTGGATCAGCTTTCAGATTTGCCTGCTCCTCCTCAGCGTCATCAATCGCGCCGTGCCCGACGCCCAGCCCATTCAGCATCTGGTTCGATTGCACCTCGGCCGGATCGAGCGCTGGCCTATTTCAGTAAAGCTCCTGCTGCCCTTGTTCAGTGGCCTGCTCTGGCTCCCGATTCACCCGTTGCTCACCGCCGTGGGACTGCTGCCGGCGGCGCCGTCGTTCGTGCTCGTCATGGAACAAGCGGTTGTGCTCGGGTTCGCGTCCCTTCTGGCGTGGAAGTATCTCCTCCTCGGCGTCCTCGTGGTTCATCTGGTGAACAGCTACATCTACATTGGCCGCTTCCAGTTGCTCGATTTCATCAGCGAAACCGCGCGTCATCTCCTGTCCCTCCTGAGAGGAATCCCGCTTCGACTTGGTCGGGTGGACTTCGCGCCCATCGTGATGGGAGCGCTCGTCTGGCTGGTTGCCTGGGCGTTCGAGCTGGGTCTGGTAGGAGTCTACCGGAAACTGCCCCTTTAAGCGTCGCGCCCGCTGAATTTTTTCGTCGCGCCGAAGTCGGAATGGTGATTCAAATTCCATCACTATGCCAACGCCCCCGATTCGTCTCTTCGTCCCTGCCATCGCGCTCTTCCTGGCGACACTGAGTTCCCTTGCCGCTGCGGACCGCACCGCCGTCGGCGAACGCACAGCGCTCGATCGCTACGTGAAGGCGCCGGATCCGAGCTACTCCTTCCGCCTCGCGAGCACTGTGAAGGGCAACGGCTACACGACCTACATGATCGACATGATCTCGCAGGCGTGGCTCACCACCAACGAAGTCGAACGCACGCTTTGGCAACACTGGCTCACCATTGTGAAGCCCGACACGGTCAGCAGCTCCACTGCGATGCTCTTCATCGGCGGCGGCAGCCACAAAACGAATCCGCCCGCCAAAGCAGAGGCGAACATGATCCAGATCGCCACCGAGACGGACACCGTCGTGGCCAGCCTGAGCAACGTGCCGAACCAACCGACCGTCTTCGCCGGTGAAACCAAAGGCCGCGTGGAGGACTCCTTGATCGCCTACACGTGGGACAAATTCCTCCGCACCGGCGACGAGAAATGGCCCGCGCGTCTGCCCATGACCAAAGCTGCCGTCCGCGCGCTCGATACCATCACCGCCTTCTGCGCCAGCGAGGAAGGCGGTAAAATCACCGTGGACAAGTTCTTCGTGGCTGGCGGTTCCAAGCGCGGCTGGACTACCTGGACCACTGCTGCTGTCGACAACCGCGTCATCGCCATCGCGCCCATCGTCATCGACATGCTGAACATCCGTCCGTCCTTCCATCATCACTGGGAAGTCTACGGCTTCTACGCACCCGCCGTCGGGGATTACACCCGCGCCAAGATCATGGATTGGGACGGCACGCCGGAATACGCCGCGCTGATGAAGATCGAAGAGCCCTACGAATACCGCGAACGTCTCACGCTGCCGAAGTTCATCATCAACGCCAGCGGCGACCAGTTCTTCGTGCCGGACTCCGCGCAGTTCTACTGGAAGGATCTCAAGGGGACCAAATACATCCGCTACGTTCCGAACGCCGACCATTCCCTCAAGGACTCCGATGCGTGGATGACGCTCCTCGCGTCGTACTCGGCCATTGTGAAAGGCTCCAAGCTTCCGAAGTTCG
Organism: uncultured Bifidobacterium sp.; assembly: GCA_964491875.1. Taxonomy (GTDB): domain Bacteria; phylum Verrucomicrobiota; class Verrucomicrobiia; order Limisphaerales; family JADJPG01; genus JADJPG01. Next base: position 258,705 of record CAZBIC010000001.1, on the reverse strand, counting down.
ACTGGTCGATGGAAAAGGACGGCTCCATCCGCGTGGAGTGCAGCGACGAGCCGAAAGCTGTGAAGCTCTGGCAGGCAACGAACCCGAACGCGCGCGACTTCCGCGTCGACGCGATCGGCAAGGCCTGGACCAGCACCGATCTCACCGGCAAAGGCAGCGTCTACGTCGGGAAAGTCGAGAAGCCGGAGAAAGGTTGGACCGCGTTTTTCGTTGAGATGACCTACGACAGCGGCAGCGCTGCGCCCTACAAATACACCACGCAAGTCCGCGTCATCCCCGAGACGAAGCCGTTCAAATATGTGCAGCCGAAAGCGCCGAGGTGAACCTCTCCTCACCACATGATTGCCATCTATACGATGATAATCATCGGTCTGCCCGGGCTCCTTGCTGCTCTGGCGTGCATCGTTGTTGAGCGCCGGAAGCAAAGACCTCGTTGGATTCTGGTTCCTTTGGGCGGACTCGCTGGAGCGCTGGTCGGTACCATCTGGCTGTTTCGGGCAGAGACCTTCTCTCTATCCTCTTGGCGGGATAACGGAAAAGGTTCTCCGGTTCGTAATTCCTTCTTCATCGGGAGTGCAGTCGGATTGCTTCCAGCTGTCGCAGTGGTCGGCTTTTACCGCGGAAGGTTCCGACGTGGTTAACAGTAGACTTTCATGGCGCACTCTACTTTATGCCACCCAGCTTCGCCCGCGCCTCCGCGTCATCCCCGAGACGAAGCCGTTCAAATACGTGCAGCCGAAAGCGCCGAGGTGAGTGTGATCGGCTTTCCTGAGGAATGTGGCTTCGACGTGGTCGCAGCGCGGACTCATGGCAAATCACCTATTGAACGGGAGCAAACGTATGAACATCTTCGGCGCAGTTACGATTTTGGTGGTGGTGTTTGGCGGATTTTTGGGAGGGACTGCTTCCGCTTGGCTATCGCGAGACTTCTCGCCCTTTGTCAGATACGTGATTGTCGTGAGTATGGCAATAGCGAGCGGATATTTGTGTTTGAGAGCCTACTTTTGGGCGTTGCGAAGATTGGATAAGCAAGCGCAAGCACGAAGGCGAAAGGCAGCCTCAGAATGACCACAAGATTGCCGTCTATCCAAAGCGTTTGATCGTCACGCGACTTTCATCGCTGATGCGCATTGAGCCACAAGGCCAAAACCTGTCTCGGAGTTTTCCTCGCTGTCGCAATCGCTTCTTGGGTTCTGCGAACTCGGACCATCATCGTGTAAGACTCCGCCATGGGACCACTTTTCGCGTGGGCAGCCTGCGGTGTTCTAGCCGCAGCTGGCTTCTACTGGTTTAGGCGAGCACGTCAAAGGGAGCTAGAGCGCGAGCCTTTGGCTTCGCCTGTTTGATTCGGTGTGCTGTTGGGATTTGCCATCGGCGCGCTGGCAATACCGCTTGTTCTGTTGATTGTCTTTGGGATTCCCTTATGACCATGAGAGCCACGCTGCATCCTGTCCTGCAGCGCCTAGCTGATTGCTCCCAGCTTCACCCGTGCCTCCGCATCAAACGCCCGGTAGTCGCACGTCAGTTCCTCGCCCGCCGCGATATCCCGCAAAGCCACGGTTGTGATGACCGGTGGCTTCGCCTCGGCTGAGGCGCCCGTGTTCGGACGGTCCGCGTGATTCATGAAACATGTGTGGTCCCCGCTCAGAACCCACGCGCCGGTCGCGGCTTCCTGGTAGGCGAACCAGCGGATGTGAGCCTGGGCTTGTTCCGGCAAAGCGACGAATCGTTCCGGCGAAATCTGCTGATCAAAACCCGGCTCGAAACGCCACACGGGAGTTCCCGCCGGAATCGCGTCCACCGCGAACAATCCCATCCCGTGAATCGCACTCGGCGCCACGCGTGTTTGGACAAGCATCATAAGCTGAGGAACGCCGGATTCTCAGCCACGGATGAAACACGGATCGAACACCGAGAACAGATGATCCTGTAACCGCACATTCCGTGTTTCATCTGGTTTCAATCCGTGGCCACTAAACCACAGCGTACGTGCCGCCGGTCGCGCCAGCGCCTGCCGATTTCTTCAAACGCCCGTTCGCGGCGAGATGTTCGCAGATCTTGAAGACCGTTTCGAACCCGTCATGCGCGCCGATGCCGCTCGCGATCTGCGCCGAGGTCAAAGCGTGCCCCTTCTTCTCAGCCAGATAGCTGAGCACCTTGCCTTGAAGTGAAATCACCGTGCCCGCCGCCTTCTTGCCGGCCTCGACTCCGGGCTGATGATACGCGTTGATGTTCACCAACGTCGCGTAGAAGCCTACCGCGCGCTCGAACAACGCGATGAGCACGCCGACCGTGAACGGGCTGACCTCGCGCACCGTGAGTGTGATGCTCTGCCGACCCTTTTCGTAGAGCGCCTCGCGCGTGCCGAGGAAAAAGCCGCTGAGATAATCGCCGCTCGTCACGCCAGGCTCCACCAGCAAGCTCTCGTTCGCGCGATCGCGGAGCACTTCGATGAACACCACGAAGAAGTTCAGCACGCCCTCGCGGAGCTGCTGCACGTAGGCGTGTTGATCGGTCGAACCTTTGTTCCCGTAAACGCTGATGCCCTGGTTCACCTCCTTGCCGTCAAGGTCGAGCTCCTTGCCGAGTGATTCCATGACGAGCTGCTGAAGATATTTCGAGAACAGCTCCAGTCGATCCTTGTAGGGCAACACCACCATGTCCTTGCTGCCGCGGCCATCGCCGAGGAAGTGCCACATGAGCGCCAGCTGCGCCGCCGGATTCTGCGCGGTGTTCGGCTGGCGCGTGATTTCGTCGCAAGCCTTCGCGCCCGCGAGCATCGCGTCGATGTCGAGTCCTTGCAGCGCGGCTGGCAGCAAACCCACGGCGCAAAGCTCGCTCGTGCGCCCACCGACCCAATCCCACATCGGGAAACGCCGTAGCCAGCCTTTCCCCGTCGAGAACTTGTCGAGCTCACTGCCCGCACCAGTGACGGCCACAGCGTGCTTCGCGAAGTCGAGGCCGGCCTTCGTCCACGCCGCTTCGGCTTCGAGCATGCCATTGCGCGTTTCCTTCGTGCCGCCGCTCTTGCTGATCACCACGGCGAGCGTCTGGCCCAGGTCGCCGCTGAGCTGCGCGAGCACCTTGTCCATCCCGTCCGGGTCAGTGTTGTCGAAGAAGTATACGGCCATCTTGTCCGCGGCCGGCTGACCAAGCGCGTTGGCGACGAACTGCGGCCCGAGCGCGGAACCGCCGATGCCGATCACCAGCACGTTCTTGAACGCATCCTTCGCGCCCGCGACTTTGCCGCTGTGGACCTCCGTTGCGAAGGCCTTGATGGCCGCGAGCGTTTCTTCAATGGCCGTGCGCAGCTCGGGCTGCGGTGCGAGCGCGGCATTGCGCAGCCAGTAATGTCCGACCATGCGCTTCTCGTCGGGATTCGCGATCGCACCCTTCTCCAGCTCCGCCATCGCGGCGAAGGATTTCTGCATGCGCGGTTCCATCTGCGCGAAGAAATCGTCCGGAAAGTTCACGCGGCTCAGGTCGATGGCGAGCCCGAGCGATGGAAACTCGGAGAAATGTTTTTGGAAGCGGTGCCAGAGTTGTTCTTTGGAGAGTTGCATAACGATCGTGGATGCAGCGTAACAACTCAACGAGGCAAGGGAAGGAAAACGCTGGGCAGGAACATTGCTCAAAACTCAATCAACAAAGATCAACGTCTCACGATGAGCGTCGCGGTTGGGATGGCCTCTCCCTCCCTTCTGCGCCCGAGGACGGGCGCACTCCGCAACCTCATTTTCAGACAGGCTCTCACCCCTCACCCCGGCCCTCTCCCCGTTGAGGGGAGAGGGGCGCGACGATTGGTTTCGAACGTGGCGAGTTCCATCACCGCGTTCGTTACGTTTCGGTTGTTCGAGTGGATCTGGCAGAAAGGAAACAAACGCGGGGATCTGCCATAAAGCCTCGATGAGCCTTGAACACGACTCCCTCTCCCCTCAACGGGGAGAGGGCCGGGGTGAGGGGTGAGGCGGTTCGCCGTGCCTCCCACTGCGAAGACCGCCGATTGACGCGTCCTTTGAACTGCCGTTCACACCGGCAACGTCACGCTCATCGTCGTGCCATGTGCGAGCCGGGATTTCACCCGGATCTTCCCGCGATGCGTCTCCACCACGCGGCTGACAATCGCGAGCCCGAGCCCGGTGCCCTTTGCCTTCGTGGTGCTGAGCAGCGAGGTGAACACGCGATTGCACTGATCCTCGCTCATGCCTTCGCCGGTGTCTTTGAACTCGATCACCACGTGCGTCGGTCGCTCGGCGTCGCTCGGCTGAACAGCCCGGGTGATCAGCGTCAACTTGCCGCCCTGTGGCATCGCTTGCACGGCGTTGAGCATTAGATTGAGAAACGCCTGTTCGAGTTGCATGGCGTCACCCATCACCGGCGGCAGATCCGGCGCGAGCTTGCGCACGAGGGTGATGTTTTGATTCTTCAGCTTGTGCCGCGTGAGCAGGCCAAGGTCGTCGAGCAGCTCGTTCACATTGAGCAGGCTGAGCTTCGGTTCCGTGCTGCGGGCGAAGTCGAGGATCTGTTCCACGATCTTGTTCAGGTGATCCATCTTCTCACCCATGATCTCCGCGTCCTTTGTGCGCGGATCGCCGGGCGGGAACTTCAGGTCCAGCGAGTGATACAACATCTTCATCACCGTCAGCGGATTGCGGATCTCGTGCGCGACTTCCGCCGCCAGCAAGCCGAGCGCGGACAGCTTCTCGTTCTGACGCAGCTGTTCCTCGACGTCGACGATGCGCTCGTAGAGCCGCGCCTTCTCAATGGCGATGGCGGAGAGCTCGGCGAGCGCGGAAAGGATTCGGATCTCCTCGTTCGAGAAACTGTGTGCTTCGTCCGTGTAAACGCTGAGCGTACCGATCGCTTCGCCGCTGAACAGAAGCGGCACGCTGAGCAGGGAAACGAGTCCTTCCTTCCGTGCGATGTCGACGTTCTGGTAACGACCCGAGGTCTGGACGTTCTCGACCTGCACGGGTTTCTTCCGGCGCACGACGATGCCGAGCAGGCTTTCCTCCACGCTCAAGCGCGGCTTCTGCAAATACGCTTCGCCTGCACCGAAGCTGGCCTTCAAGTCGAGCCACTCGTGACTGTCATCGAGCAAGAGCAGCGAACACATCGTTGCTCCCATCAGTTGCGCGCCTTCGCGAGTGATGACCTGCAATGCGTCGTCGACGTTCAGCGTGGAATTGATGGTCTGCCCGACGCTGACGAGCGATTCGAACAAGCGCGCCTTGAGCCGGAGCTGTTCGTAAAGCCAGGTGGTGTGGATGACCTTCGCGGCCTGCACGGCGAGGGCTTGCAGCAACTCCTGATCGGCGGCGCTGAAGGCGTCGAGCCGATCGGAATCGACGTTCAAGACGCCGCGCACTTCGCTTTCGACTTCCAGTGGGACGGCCAGTTCGGAACGAACCTTCGTGTTCGCGATGATGTAGCGCGGATCGGTGCGCACATCGCTCACGCGCGCGGCCTGTCCCGTCCGCGCCACCCAGCCGGTGATGCCTTCGCCGACGCGCAGCTTGAGCTGTCTGGCATTCGACGGCAGACCTTGTGATGCCTGAATTTCGAGGAGTCCGTTCGTCGGGTTGATCAGCACGGCTGAACCGCTGGAGGCGCGCATCACGCGGACGGCTTCGCGCAGGATGAGGTTGAGCGCTTCCTCGGGATCGAGCGTGGAGTGGATGACGTTGCTGATCTCGATCAGCAAGCTCAGGCGGGCGTTCCGCTCCTTCAGCTCGTCCAGTTCATTGCTCACGGCGGGAGTTTAGGAGGAGACGGTAAAACTCCAAGGTCGAAACGCCCCGGCCGGCCGGCTCAGCGCGCGCGCCACGTCAGCACGAGGCCGATGACGGCGAAGAAGGCGTTCGGAGTCCACGCGGCAATCCACGGCAGCACGTAACCGCCGGTGCCGAGGGCGAGCGCGAACTGTTGCAGGATGAAATAGACAAAGCAGATCACGATGCTGCTCGCGACGCCGACCGCGACATTGCGGCGTCCCGTCTGCGCGCCGAATGGCAGCGCGATCAGCACGACGACGAGACACGTCCATGGCGCGGCCAGGCGCCCGTGTAGTTTGGTATCGAGAATCGCGGACTTGGAATCATCGCCGGGATGCAACCGTTCGTATTCGAGAATCTCCCGAATGGAGAGCTGGACTTTGCGAACGCTTTTGAAGCTGCTGAGCTTGTTGATCTTGATCTCGCTGCGGATCTGCTCGGGCGTCTCGGTGAACACCGGCATCGAGATGGTCGGAGTCTGGCGCGACATTGGGATGGCGCCTGGCTCGGTGGAGTATTCGAGCACGTTCACGTTGGTGAAGGTCCACGCCTGGTTCACGTAGTAACCTCGTTCCGCCATGATCTCCATGCGCGTGTGGTCCGGTCGCGCCCACACAATGTGAGGCCGGATCATCTCTGCCGTTTCCGTGTTGTAGGCCTCAATGAACCAGGAACGTCGATCCTTGTGATTTTGGAAGCCGAGCTTCATCTCCCAATCGCGGAGGGTGGCGTCCTTCTGGGTCGCCTGATGCTGGTAGAGAATCTCTTCGGCGGCCTCCGTGCTTTGTGGCGCCCACAGTTCGCTGACGGCGAACACCCCGAGGCTGAGCAGCACGCCGATTCCCAGGTAAGGCACGGCGATGCGCGCCAGGCTCACTCCGGCGGCGCGAATGGCGGTGAGCTCATGATGGCGGGCATGATTTGTCAGCGCGTAGAGCAGCGCCAGCAGAAAGGCAATCGGCAGCACCGTCACCATCATCTCCGGCATCTTCACCGCGTAATACTCCAGCACTTCCGGGAGCTTCAGACGGAGCTTTTGAAACTCGGACAGCTGGGTGAACACGTCCGACGAGATCCAAAAAATGAGAAACCCGATCAGGCAGTAACTGAACGGGATGAGCAACTCGCGCAGTAAATAGCGGTCGAGCAGACGCATTTCGCCGCAGGCTACTGGATTGCGACGGAACAGCGCAAGCGCGCCGGGTTCGGCTGGCAATAGAACCAAAGTAGGATGCGTGAGCGGTGGATCAGTTTTGCAATCCAGTCGCTGCTTCGATAATTGTAGTGCAATGAAACTTCAGTTTCGCCGCTTTGAACTCACCTTCACCCGCCCCTGGCGCATCTCAGGCGGATCGGGTACCAGCACCTACGGTGTCGTTCTCGTCGAGCTGTCGGATGCCCAGGGTCGCAGCGGAATCGGCGAGGCCGCGTCCACGTCGCGCTATGCCCAGCCGGTCGACGTTATCGAAGCTTTCCTTCGCAAGGTGGATGCGAGCCGGCTGTCGTTCGACGACATCGCCGGGAGCATGAAGTATCTCGATACCGTGGCAGCCGGGAACCACGCCGCGAAATGCGGCCTCAACATCGCGCTTCTCGATGGAGCAACGAAGGCCGCCAAACTACCCATCTACGATCATCTCAAGCTCGGCTTCACCGAAGGCAAACACGTCACCAGCTTCAGCATCGGCATTGATTCGCCCGAGGTCATCCGTGAGAAGGTGCGTGAAGCCGCCATTTACCCGGTGCTCAAGCTCAAGGTCGGCGACCCGAAGGATCGCGAGAACTTCGATGCCCTGCGCGAGGCCGCGCCGGACAAACCGGTGCGCGTGGACGCGAATGAGGGCTGGAAGACCAAGGAGGAAGCCTTGCGCAACATTGAGTGGCTGCACGCGCACGGGAACATCCAGTTCATCGAACAGCCCATGCCCGCCACGAGCAGCCGCGCGGACATGGCGTGGTTGAAGGCCCGCTCTCCGATGCCGATCTTCGCCGATGAATCGTATCATCACGCCAGCGACATCGATGTGGCCGAGGAATGTTTCCACGGCGTAAACGTGAAGCTGGTGAAGACCGGCGGCATCAGCGGCGCCTACGATGCACTCCAGGCCGCACGCAAGCGCGGTCTGCAAACGATGATCGGCTGCATGATCGAGACGAGTATTCTGATCACGGCCGCCGCGCACCTCGCCGAGTTGACCAATCATCTCGACATCGACGGGAACATTCTCATCAACAACGACCCTTACCTCGGCTGCACGTCCGAGAATGGAATCATCTCGTTCAAGAACACGCCGGAGAAGTTTGGGCTGCGCGTCAGGGCGAGGTAGTTGCGTTTCGGCGAGTGCAGGCGGTGCACTCGACGCGAAACCCGGACCGCACCGTGCCGTGTCGGAGACAGACCGGCTGACCGCACTCGTCGCACTGAAGGGAACTGGACTTCTGGCACGTGCCGCACCTGGCCGTGCCGCGAGTGATAAATGAAACAAGGATTCGATCGAGCTTCGGCGAGAACACATCGGTGGGAGTTCGCTTCCAAATCCACGCTCCCAGCAAAAGTACGGCGGGCGACAGATAAACCAGCCAGTAGTTAATCGGGGCCTCCAGTCCGACTGCGCCGGGCAAAATGTAGCCTTGCCACGAGAATGGCCAGAAGAGGTAGAGCCGCCACCCGCTTAGAAGAGCATCAGTCAGGAGATGGCTGCCGAAAGCGAACGTGCTGAGCACCAGCGCGCGGGATGAACGACATTTCCACGTCACCCAGGCAACGAACGCCGCCCAGAGAAATACATTGTGCCCAAACGTGTGATGCCAGTCGCGGTAAGCCTCCGGTCCGAATAGATACGCCGCCACATCAATGTCCGGAAGAATCGCGCCTAGGACGCAGTAGTTTCTCAACCGACGATCACCACCACCCAGATTGCCGATCACCCAACCGAGCGTTGCGTGTGGCTCGAAGTGCACGCGTCAATTCCCCTCCGCCGCCATCTTCTCCCCGTCCATGCGGTAGATGCCCGTCAGGTAACCGTTCTCGCGCATCTCGCCGACGTGCAGTTTGCCCATCAACGTCACCGCCTGATCCATCAGCGGCTTCACGCCCTTCTCGGACATCTTCACGCTCACCCACTCGTGAATTTTCGGCACCGTGCCGTAGCAGCACATCGACTGGTCCTTCATCACCAGCATCTCCGTCACTAGCCCGCCTTCGACTTTCAACGGCAGCATGAAGCCCTTCAGCGCAACCTTCTTCTGGTTCAACGCGCGGACCTTCTCCGGAATCAACGCCTCCGTCTTCGCCGTCACCTCCGCAAGATTGTTCGTCACCGGTCCAAGCAACTCGTCGGAGATTTCGATGTTGTAGCCGGAAAGAATATCGAAGCCCGCCGCTGCATATCCCGGTTCACCCGCCGTAGGAACCGTAGGCGTGGGCGGGTTGGCGGGAGCGATTGCTGCGGCCACCACATTCGTCGTCGTCGAGGCGGACGCCGGATCTGAAACCTTCGCTGCCACGGGCGCAATCGGCGCGCCGCGAATCTCGCTCTCGGGAGCCTTCGCCGCGGGCTTCTCGCCACAGCCGGTCAACGCCACGACTCCAACTAGGATCAAAACAAACGCTGGCTTCATGTCGTTACAGATTTACTCCCCGCCGCGAGCAATGCCAACACCGATTCCACGTCGTAAACACATCCCCCCCACGTCCCCCCGCCCGCTTGTTGCAGCGCCGCCCACAACCGAGTGTCATCCGGCAAATTCGCCGCCGGCGCCAGATCGGTCCGCGACTCCCTCGTCGCGAGAACTTTCGCGCCTTCCGTCGCGCTGAACTTCCGTCCGGCTACGCCCACCAAATCCAGCGTGCCCTCCAGCGTGGTGCGGTTGACCACGATGCGAATCACATCGCCATCGCGCAGCTTGCCAATCGGACCGCCCGCGAGCGCCTCCGGCCCGACATGCCCGATGCACGCGCCCGTGCTCACGCCGCTGAAGCGCGCGTCCGTGACCAGCGCGACATGCTTGCCGAACGGCAGATGCTTGAGCGCGCTCGTCAGTTGATACGTCTCCTCCATCCCCGTGCCCATCGGACCGCAACCCGCGAGCACCAGCACGTCGCCCGACTCAATGCGTCCGTTCTTGATCGCCACAATCGCCGCCTTCTCGCTGACGAAAACCTTCGCCGGACCTTCCTTGCGATACACTCCGTCGGAATCCACGACTGACGGATCAATCGCCGTGCTTTTGATCACGGAACCTTCCGGCGCGAGATTGCCGCGCGGGAACGTGATCGTGCTCGTCAGCCCGCGTTCCTTCGCCCGTTCGGGCGACATGATGACGTCATCCGCCTCCACGCCATCCTGCTCGCGCAAGATCTCGCGGAAGCGGCGACGCCGTTCGCTCTTCTCCCATTCGTTCAACACCGCGTCGAGCGTCACGCCCGTCGCCGTGAGCACCGAGGTATCGAGCACGCCGAGCTTGCGCAGATGCAACATCACTTCCGGCACGCCGCCCGCGAGGAACACGCGTACCGTCGGATGATACTGCGGCCCATTCGGCAACACATCCACGATGCGCGGCACGCGGCTGTTGATGTGAATCCAATCATCCACCGTCGGCCGACGCAGCCCCGCCGCGTGCGCGATGGCAGGAACGTGCAGCAACAAATTCGTCGAGCCGCCGAACGCCGCGTGAATCGCCATCGCGTTGCGAATGCTGCCGTCCGTGACGATGTCCTTCAGCTTCAATCCGCGCTGCTCCAACTCCACGAGCGCCTTCGCTGATTGCACCGCGAGATCCGTCCACACTGGTTGTCCCGACGGCGCGAGCGCCGAGTGCGGCAACGACATGCCGAGCGCCTCACCCACGACCTGCGATGTAGCGGCCGTGCCGAGGAACTGGCATCCACCGCCGGGCGACGCGCACGCACGACAGCCGAGGTCCGAGGCTTCCTGCAACGAAATCATCCCGTGGGAAAACCGCGCGCCGATCGTTTGGATCTTCCCCGCATCTTCGCCATCGCTCGGCGGCAAGGTCACGCCGCCCGGCACGAGCACGCTTGGGAGATTCTTCATCCCGGCGAGCGCCATCATCATCGCGGGAAGACCCTTGTCGCACGTCGCCACGCCAAGCACGCCCGCGCGGACTGGCAACGAACGAATGAGCCGACGGAAGACCACGGCGGCGTCATTGCGATACGGCAGACTGTCGAACATGCCGTCCGTGCCCTGGGTTCGCCCGTCGCATGGGTCCGAGCAATACGCCGCGAACGGCACCACGCCGAGCCGCTTCAATTCCCGCGCCGCCGCCTCGACGAGCAGCCCGATCTCCCAGTGGCCGGTGTGATACCCGAGCGCAATCGGTTTGCCATCCGGTGCGCGCACGCCGCCCTGCGTGCTGAGGATGAGATACGGCTTGCGCCCAGCCTCACTCGGATCCCAGCCCATGCCGGCGTTTTGCGTCAGACCGAAGATGTCGCCGCTCGGCCGGTCGCGCAGCATCTCCGCCGTGAGCGGCAGGCTGCCAGCGGGTCCGGGAGCTTTCGTGCGAATTTGAAAAATCTCGCTACGGGACACCGAAAAGAAATCGCCGGGCAAACTCATAAGGCGGCGAGCGTAGAGCGAATGATCGGCGGCGTAAATAACCGCATTGAAGTGGATGAGGACGTGTGTCAGTTGGAGCGCCGAACTCCGATTCGGCGCGATGAAAATGTCGACTGGCGTGCCGATTCAGCACGTTGCCAACCTGTATTGTTCACGAGCCGCCAGACCTTCTCACCCCATCTTCTTCCGCAGCGCTTCCGCGACTTTGATGAACGCCTGTCCGGGCGCGGTGTTTGGCCCGGTCACAACCACTGGCTGGCCTTGATCACCACCGATGCGAATCTCCGTGTAGATCGGAACTTCGCCGAGGAACTCCGTGTTCTGCCGCTCCGCTTCCGCGCGGCCGCCGCCGTGGCCGAAGATCTCCACGCGCTCCCCGTTCGGCGTCGTGAAGTAACTCATGTTCTCGATGATGCCGAGGATCGGCACGTTCACCTTCTCGAACATCGCAATGCCCTTGCGCACCACGCCGAGCGACGCTTCCTGCGGCGTCGTCACGATAATGCCGCCATCGAGCGGCACCGTCTGGCAGAGCGAAAGCTGCGCGTCGCCCGTGCCCGGCGGGAGATCAACGAGCAGATAATCGAGCTCGCCCCATTCGACGGCGTGGAAAAATTGCTGGATCGTCTTCGTGATCATCGGGCCGCGCCAGATGACCGGCTGATCGCCATCGAGCAGGAAGCCCATGCTCATCAGCTTCACGCCGTGGTTCGCGGGCGGCACCATTTTCTCCTCGGGCGAAATCGTGGGGCGCTGCTTGATACCCATCATCAGCGGAATGCTCGGGCCGTAGATGTCGCAGTCGAGCAGGCCGACCTTCGCGCCGAGATGCCGCAACGCGCACGCGAGATTCACGGAGCAGGTGGACTTGCCGACGCCGCCCTTGCCGCTGGCCACGGCGATGATGCGGGCGAGCCCCGGCACGCGGTTCTGATTCGCGAAAGCATTCTGCCCGGCCACAGGCGCGGCCTGTTGACCGGAGGGAAGCTTGACGTCCACGTGGACCATCTTCACATCGGGCAATGCGCGGATGGCCTGCTCGCAACTTTGTTTGAGCTGCGCCGCCGCTTCCTTGTTCGCCGAGGTCAGCTCGATGCTGACGCTGACGGCGCCGTTGTTGGCCGCGATGTTTTTGACCAGCCCGAACGAAACGATGTCCCGCGAGTATCCGGGATACTTCACCGCTTTGAGCGCATTAAGAATGGTGTCCTGATTCAACATGTCGAGGCAGAGGATAGTTGAACGTTCGAAGAGATAAAGAGGTGAAATGCGCGTGTCTGAATGGAGCGCCGGTCTACGACCCGGCGTGAACCAAACCGAAACGCGCCGGGTCGGAGACCGGCGCTCCGCTCTACGAAATCGCTGACTTCACCGTGCCGCGCTGAAACTCATCCCACAGCGGCGACATCCCGCGCAGTCGCGACACCACCTGCGGCAACGTCTCCAGCACATAATCGATCTCCGCGTCCGTGTTGTCCTTGCCGAGGCTCAGCATGATTGCGGCCTGGCCAAGCCCTTGGCCCAGTCCGATGGCGCTGAGCACATGCGACACTTTCAGCGACTTGCTCACGCAACTCGTGCCGCTGGCCACCGCGATGCCGCGCGCGTCGAGCATCAGGAGCAAGCCTTCGCCTTCCACGAACTCCGCGCTGAGATTCAGGTTCGTGCCGATGCGCTGCGGACCGGAGGGCGGACCATTGAGCTTCAAGTGCGGAATCTTCGCGCGCAAACCGTCCCACAACTTTCGCTGCAAGCGCGCGACATGCGCGGCGCGTTGCGACAATTCGCGCCCGGCAATTTCCGCTGCCACACCGGCACCGACGATGGCCGGGATGTTCTCCACGCCTGCGCGCCGTCCGCCTTCCTGCGCGCCGCCGTGCAAGATGCCCGTGAGCCGCGCGCGCCGGCTGCGATACAATACGCCGACGCCTTGCGGTCCGTAGAACCGATGCGGCGAGAACGAGAGCAGCGTCGCGCCGAGCTCGCGCACGTTTAACGGCAACCAGCCCGCGCTCGCCTCGGCATCGACGTAGAAGGCGATGCCGCGTTCTGCCGCGCTTTCGCCAATCTCGCGCACCGGCTCGATGGTGCCGATGTCGTGATTCACGTGATGCACAGCGACGAGAATCGTCTGGTCGGTGATCGCCTTGCGCACGGCATCGGGATTCACGAAGCCGTTCGAGTCCACCTTCACCTTCGTCGAGGTGAAGCCCTGCGTTTCCAGAAACTCGACCGAGCGCAGCACCGCCGGATGTTCGATGGCGCTGACGACGATGTGATTCCCGCGCTTCTGGTTCGCGTAGGCCACGCCCTTGATGGCGAGGTTCGCTGACTCCGTGCCGTCCGAAGTGAAGAGGATATCCTCCGGCGATTCCGCGCCAATGAACGCCGCCATCTGCTCGCGCGCCTTCGCCAGCGCATCGCGCGCGCGCAGCCCGTGCGAGTGCAGGGACGAAGCGTTACCGAAATGCTCGGTGAAGAACGGACGCATCGCCTCGAACACCTCCGGGAGGACCGGCGTGGCCGCTTGGTGATCGAGATAGACGTTGGGCATGGGAGTGATGCGTGATGCGTGACGCGTGACCGAACCGGATTCACGCATCACGAATCACTCGTCAGGTTTTCTTCTTCAAAAAATCCTCCACTGCGGCCTTCACGGCTTCCTCGGCCAGGACGGGGCAATGGCTCTTGGCGGCGGGCAATCCACCGAGCGCGGCGGAGACTTGTTCGTTGGTGAGCTTGAGCGCGTCCTCGATGGTGCGGCCCTGGAGCAATTCCGTGGCGACGCTCGATGCGGCGATGGCCGTGCCGCAGCCGAACGTACGGAAGCGCGCCTCGGCGATCTTGCCGTCGCGCACCTTGATGCTGATCCGCATCACGTCGCCGCAGGACACCGCCCCGACCTCGCCCACGCCATCGGCTTCCGCGATGTCGCCGACGTTGCGGGGGTTCAGGAAGTGGTCCATGACCGCCGGAGTCATCCCGTTCTCGCTCATACGAAAGGACTATAGGAGGTCAGCCAGCGGGGTGGAATGAAAAGCACTCCCGACTTGCACGGCTTTACAAGCGTCGCGATAGAACTTGGCTAATCAGCAAGGATTGGATTTACCCGGACAGTCATTTGTCCCGTCGAAGATGATCGAATCCAGTATCGAGGATGAAACCTCGACGTTCTTTGCGAGAATTTGACGCGGTACCGATGATCCACCGGCCGTCACTGCTGATGCCGGCGGTTGTCAAAATCCGCCAGCCGTGTGGCAATGTTTTGCTGAAATATTCATCCATGTTCCGCAGTCCTAGTCTCGGCATCCAAATGAACGAACCTTGGTCATGTAGCCAGCCGGCTTCTGTGGGTTTGATGAGGTTACCGACGATATGGTTCCCATCCGCAGAAATTCCAACTGCATAGGAGGGCGTTGTGGTGTCCAGCATCCGCATTCCCGAGTCGCCGGCCCAACGTACAGCGTGGTAAATGCTATCCGCCCCAAGCGAATAACCGGCAGTTATATTTCCGCGAAAGTTAACCGCGCTCGCAAAGCTGAACGTGCCGTGATCAGGCAGAACCTCAAATGTTTCGTCGCGAATCCAGCGGCATGCCTGAGGTCCGCTTCGCCGAGTCCAGATTCCACCAACAATTACGTCTCCGTTGTAGTTGGCTGCAGATGGGTCTCCACCCAGGGCGATTGAACCGGCGAGTATTTGAATGCCAGTTTTGGCTGACCAGCGAATTGCTTGAGCCGTGGACGAATCCAGATCATTCAGGTAACCGAACACCACCTTGCCGTTTCCAGAAATACCTACTGCTTCTACCGTGAATCCAGGTTCCGTTTTGATGTAGGCAATCCCGGTTTTCTTGCTCCAAAGGAATGCGCGGCTATAGGCATCAGGGGTGTCAGAGTTGGCGACCACTGCTGACCCGTTGGCGGATACACCGATGCCAAAGGATCCAGTTGTGACAGGAAAGACTTCCAATTCTCCAAAACGCACTTGGCGAAATGGGTGACCCATTAGGTTGCTGTCATCCACGTATCCGACCACCACTCGACCATTTGCTGAAACGGCTGTCGGTTCGGCGTAACTTCCTCCTTCGATTGAACCGAGTTCGTAGAATCTCGCAGCGGCGGACGTAGCGGGGTTCGACAACAGGGCGAATAATAGGGGCAAAGAGATCGTGACGAGGGGAAGTTTCATGGTTGATGAATTCCTACCCGTTCTATTCGATGTCGGCGAGCCCAATTTCGATGCAGAAAAACGATCTGCCAAGGCAGGCAGGTTCGCGAAATGGAAAGGATCTTGTTCCGTGGACGTTTGTTCGAAGATTACCCCCTACTTCCCCGGCTCCTGCATCTTCTTCAGGTCGGCCCAGAACTTTTCCACGTTGGCTTTGCGGACTTCGACGCTCGAAACTTCGTGGAAGCCACCCGCCGGGATCGCAGACTTATCACCGCTGGACAGCTTCGCGAGGATGCGCACGGATTCGTAGCCGTAGTAATAGGGCTGCTGGCTCACGGTGCCGTGGACTTGTCCATCAATGATGCCCTGGAGCACGGCGTTCGCCTCGTCGAAGCTGACGATCTTAATCTTGCCGGCCTTGCCCGCTTCCTTCGCGGCTTCGAGGCAGAGCGGCGCGTTGTAGGCGAAGAGGCCGACCATGCAGGCGAGGTCGGGCGTGCTGGCCATGGCGTCCTGCGCGTTGGCCTTGGCGCGGGCGTAGTCGAAGTTGTCGGTGCGCGTGTCGGCCACGGTGTATTTGCTGCCGGTGAGCACCTTGCCCGGCGGATCAATGGTCAGCTTGTCGAGGGATTGCACCGGGCGATCGAGCAGTTCATCGATGACGCCCTGGCGACGTTGCTGCGCGTTGAGTTGTTCGAGGCGGCCGACGAAGATCATCACCTTGCCGCCATCGGGCAGCGCTTCCTTCACGAGGCGACCGGCGGCGCGGCCGGCCTTGTAGTTGTCCATGCCGACGAAGCAAAGGCGCTTGCTGTCCGGCGCGTCGGAATCGTGCGTGATGACGGGGCAACGCGCGGCGGCTTCGTTGATGAGGTCCACCTGGTTCTTCGCGTCGATGGGGCTGATGGCGATGCCGTCCACGCCGCGCGCGAGCAGGCCCTCGATCATTCGCTTCTGGTCCAGGGCGCCTTTCGGCGGCATGAGCACTTCGCATTCGACGCCGAATTCCTTCGCCGCAGCCTGCGCACCGAGCGCAGCGGGATTCCAGAACGGATCCACGCCGTTAGTGACGTAGGCGATTTTCTTCTTCTTGCCGGTCGCGGGCTTGGCGTCGGAGCCAGCGGCGGGCGCGGCGTTGTCAGCGGGTCTGTTGCACGCGCTGAAGCTGAGCAGCAGCACGGAGAGAAGGCAGGTGAGGAAACGATTGGTCGTGGTCATGGGTCAAATGGTTTGACCCGAAGCTAGGCGGAGGCGGGGATTTGCGGCAAGCAGGGATTCGGAGGCGGAGCGCCCGGGCGCATCTCAACGTCGTGGTTGAGGAGGTCCGCCCTCACCCCGGCCCTCTCCCCCAGGAGAGGGAGCGCGATACAGTTCTCGCCTGCCATGGGATCGCTCGCCGCGATCGACTGCGCCACTTACGCGGAAACAGACGTTCTGCCTTCAGAAACGCTGGCCGCGCCCCCTCTCCTGGGGGAGAGGGCCGGGGTGAGGGTGGGTCCTGCCGCCGTGCTGAAAACATACAACCAGCGCTGGGACTCCGACCCAGGCACTCACCGCTTCTGCTCCACGACCGTCAGGCCGTCCAGCTTCGCGTTGGTGACCTTCTGCTTCTCGCCGCCGGGCCAAGTGATTTCGATGTCGTCGAAGGCCGTTGTCTTGCCGAGGCCGATGGTGACGGGGAACTCGGATTGCGAGAAGTAGCTCCGTGTCGACATGACCTGGGCCGCGAGGGTTTCATTGCCGCGGCGGACCTTCACCCACGCACCGATGGCGTCGCGGTTCGCTTTCGTGCCGACGAGTTTCAGGCGCAGGAAATGGTGGCCGAGGTTCTGGTCATTGCGCAGCAAGAGCGGCGCGCCGTTGACCTGCGCGAGCACGACGTCGAGATCGCCGTCGTCGTCGATGTCCGCGTAAGCCGAGCCGCGCCCCGCGATGGGTTTGAAGAGATCGGCACCTGCCTTCGTGGGCGGCACGACGGAAAAGCCGGCGCCGTGATTCCAGAACAGCTGCGCAGGCTGGTGATACTTCTGGCTCGCCTGAATCTTCGCGATTTCTTCTTCGAGATGACCGTTCGATGTCAGCAGGTCGAGACGGCCGTCGAGGTCGTAGTCGAAGAAGAAGAGGCCGAACTTCAGCAGCAGACGGCTCGCGGGTCCGACGCCTTCCTGAATCGCCTCATCGACGAAGCTGCACGCGTCGCGCTGCGAGACGTACATCGCGGTCATTTCGTTCGCGAAGTTTCCGATGCCGATGCCGAGCGTGCCGTCGTTGCGGTAGCGGGCGGTGTCGATACCCATCGCGCCGCGCGTCTGGCCGTTCGCATCGAACGCCACGCCGGAGAGCGCGCCGATTTCCTTGAACGTGCCGTCGTGCGCATTGGTGAAGACGAAGTTCTGCACCGTGTCGTTCGCAACAATGAAGTCCATCCAACCGTCGCT
This sequence comes from uncultured Bifidobacterium sp., assembly GCA_964491875.1. Lineage (GTDB taxonomy): Bacteria > Verrucomicrobiota > Verrucomicrobiia > Limisphaerales > JADJPG01 > JADJPG01. The sequence goes on along the minus strand of CAZBIC010000001.1, from coordinate 240,732 downwards.
GTTCAAATCGACCGGCGAGACGCCGAGCGTTTTGGCCACCGGAACGCCGGTGGAGGTGTTCTTCACCTGGATGCCGCTCTTGGCGGAAACATCGGTGAACTTGCCGCCGCCGTCATTGCGATAGAGCGCGGGGAACGCGCCCTGGAAACTCATCGGCTGGCCGTAGGCGCGCGTGGTGCCGTCGATCTTGAAGCCGACTTCGAAGTCGATCTCGCGCGACCACTTCACGTAGTGGCCGACGAATAGGTCGAGCTTGCCGTCGTTGTCGTAATCGAACCACGCCGCGCACGAACTCCAGTCGCTCGGCAATCCGCCCACGCCGGAGGCGGCGGTGACATCCGAGAACTTGCTGGAGCCGAGATTACGGAAGAGACGATTGCCGCCCACGCCGGTGACAAAGAGATCGACGAGTCCGTCGTTGTCGAAATCGCCGAGCGCCGGGGCCATGCCGAAGAAGCTCACGTCAAGACCCGAGCCCGCGGTGACGTCCTCAAACTTGCCTTTCCCGTCATTGCGATAGAGCGCCATGGTCGGCGGCTTCGCGGTTTTCTTCGTGGACCACGGCCAATCGGCGCCGTTCATGAAGAGCAGGTCAGCATCGCCGTCATTGTCGAAATCGTAGAACGCCACGCCACCGCCCATGGTTTCGGGCAGAAGCTTTTCACCGGCGGCGCCGCTGAAGTGGACAAAGTTGATCCCGGCCGCGGCGGTGATGTCGGTGAACTTGGCGTCCGGCACTTCGGGCGTCGTGCGCGTTGGTGCGGTCGGCGCGGTGATGCTGGTCATCTGGGTCGGTTTGGGCGCGGGTTTCTTGCGCAGCGCGAAGAAGCCGCCGACACCGAGCACGAGGATGACGATGAGCGCGAGGAACGAGCGTTGAAAGGCGCGGCCGACGACGGCGTCATCAGCGTGGACCAATTCCTCCTGGTCGTCCGGACGCTGGCCCGGCGTGTTTTTGTCAGAAGCCATAAGTGGGTGAACAGCTAAACGGTTGAATAAATCGCGCTTGGGCTATCGGGCATTGGCGCGAACGAGTTCGCCGTTGGCGGCGGGCTTGGTGTCAGCGAGCCCGGGCGCGCCGGTGCGTTGCAGCGAATAGATCACAATCGCCTGCGCGGCATGGTCGGCGGCGGGATTCGCGCGACGCGCGATGGTCACGGCGCGATCGCGGGCGTTGTCGTCTACACGATAACGCTCGTGCAAGGCGCGGTGTTCGGCGGCGAGTTTCGAATCGCCAAGCTGCTCGTAGATCAGCGCGAGATTGTAGTGCGCTGGCACGTTCTCGGAGTCGATGGCGAGCGTGTTCTTGAAGCGCTCAACGGCCTGGCGCAGGAAACCTTCGCGGGCCGCCTTGTTCGCCTCGCCGCGTTCCATCTTCGCGCGTTCAAACAGCGTCTGGCCGAGTTCGTTGATGACTTCGTAGTCGCGACTGAAGTCGAATCCGCGCTGGTCGAGTTCCGGATAGCGATCCTCGAGGATGCTGCGGAACTCCGTGATGGCCTTGTCCAGGTAACCATTCTGCTTGTTCACGAGGCCGTTGAACCACGCAACCGTCCAGCGTGGCGGCGGCGGATCGAACTTCGCGGCGCGTTGCAACGCTTCGACGGCGTCATCGAGCCGGCCTTCCTTGAAGTAAACGCGGGCGAGATTCACCGGCCCATCAAAGCGGCCGAGCTTCTCAACTTGCGCGAACGCGTGGCTCGCCTGGATGAGTTCGCCCTTCTCGCTGCCCTTGTCACCCTTGTTCAGCAGGCCGATGCCGTAATCGTTCCAGCGTTGCCACGGCACGATGGGCGACGGCGCGTTGCTGACGGTGGCGGTCACGCCATCGATGGGGAAGGTGAGTTTGTCCTGCGCGATGAGGCGGATGGGCAGGTCGTTCGTCACGCGGAACGGCTGGCCGTTGGTGTAGCCCGGCGCCATGACGTAGTTGTAGTAAATCGTGTCGAACTTCCGGTAGTTCAGCTTCACGTCGAACGTCAGCGGCGCGTCGATGTCCTCCGGTACGGTGAACGAGTAGTGCACGACGAAGCCGGCGCCTGGCGGAATCTGGTTGTTGTAGAGCGGCGTGAAGATGTCCTGCGGATTGCGACGGTCGATGCGGTTGCCGTCCCTGTCGATCATGTAGACGTTGATGAAGTGCGACCAGGGATCGACTTCCTTGAACTGGCCGAGCCCGCCGCTGCGCGCCACGACGCGTCCGCCACTCTTGCCTTCGACGTCGACCCAGATCTCGTTCGAGTCCACGGTGCCTTGGGAGAACGGATGGGCCACACGCAGCGTGCGAAGGACGACTTCGAGCAGATACGTCTTGCCGCGTTTCAGCGTGGGCACGCTCGGGCGCAACGGGGCAATCAGCGCGCTGTCGATTACGCCGCCTTCCTTCACGCCGAAGATGTCGACGCGGAGCGAGTTGGTGCTGAACTTCGCGTGCTCGGCCACGATGTCGTGGTCGCCTCGCACATGCGGTAGCGCGGTATTCGCCGACGGAAACAAGTGATCATGGATGAAGCGCTGCGATTTGTTCGTGGGATTGAAGTATTGCGCGGCGAAGTCTTCCGACGGCTTCAACGGCATGTGGCAGTCGTTGCAATTCTGCTCGGCCTTCGGCGGGTAGTAGAACGACCGCGCGCCATGGCCGGCGCCGCTGAGCAGGAACGTATCGTAATGATTCTGGCCGCGGAGGAATTCCTTGTACTTCGTAACCTCGTAGGGCAGACCGACCTTGTGGCACGTCGAGCAGAACTCCTCCGTCTTCATGAACGGCTTGAGGAAAGTCTTCTTGTGGAAGTCAGGCTTGGCCTTCACGAGCTGGTTGTTGATCCACTGGAGCGCCTTGTTCGTACTGTAGGCGAACGGATAATGAATCGGTTCGTCAATGGTGTAGGCAGCGTTGCCGGTGGTGTCATTGACGTGCGTGATGGCGTGGCAGGCAGTGCAGGTGATACCGGCCTTGGCCGTGGGATGATTGTGAATGTCGTAATTCGGATCGTCGAACGCGCCGCTGAAGAACGGCACCACATCATGGCACCCAGCGCACCAACGTGAAGATTTCACGTGGCCGTCCCGCTTGAGGCCGACCTGACGCGTTTCATTCACGCTGAAGAGGTAGAACGGATTGTTGAACGAGCTGAAGTGATGCGAGCTGTGGAACCAGCCTTTATAGGCGTCCTCGTGACACTTCATGCAGTAATCATCCATCATCAGCGTTTCCGCCGGGATGAAGTTGCCGCTCGCCGTGCGCGCCTTGGACGGATGGAAGTACTGCGCGCCTTCCTTCGAGCCGACCTGGTTCTTCTGCGGATGGGTCGAATGCAGGACCACAGTAGCGAGCGTCAGCGCCGCGACTGCGCCGCCCCAGCGCAGGCCGATCGCCCACTTGATGCGCGGCCCGGCCAGTCGGTGAATGATGTAGAGCCACACGGCGAGAACCGGCGTGATGACATGCGCCCAATAAAGCGGCTTGCGCAGCACTGGATTCTTGATGCTGAAGAAGTCGAAACGCATCAGCGCCACGCCGGTGAAGAGCAACACCAGCGCGACAAAGAACAGCAGGTAACCCACCCGCACGGCGCGGCGGTTCGGACGACTGCTGGAGTTCTTCGCGTGGATGATGCCGAAGATGACGACCGGTAACACGAGCAACAGGCCGAGCACCAGATGCCCGCCGAACATCACCATGTAGAAGTAATTCTGGTAGGTCGTGTTCGGATCGCCCTGGAGCCATTCGAGGAAGGTGATCGCGCCGAGATAAACCGAGTTCGCGCTCAGGATGGCGAACAGGCCGAAGATGAAATACAGCACCCAGCGCAGTTTCGGTCCGACGGCGCGGACATACTTTTTACGCTGCGGTTGTTCTGGCGAATCGGATTCTGTGCTCATACGTCGGCGCAAGGAGGCCCGAGGCTTTATCGGATAGTCTGGTTAAACGATAACCCTACTCTTGAAGCCGCCCGAAATCCGAGCTCACCGGGGCACAGAGGCTGTCAACTGGGGTGAAATGCTGGTTTTGAGGGGTGAAGCGCTTTGTTCAACCAATACTCGTAGCCGCCGACGTGAGGCAGCGGAGCCTCACCGTTGCCGACTCATCCGCTTCTTCACGGCAGCGGCTAAATGACGACTTTCGGTTCGTACTGAAGTATCAAATGGCGCCCGCCGCCTCCGCCAAGGCAACCACCCGTTCCTCACGCGTCTTCAGGTTCTTCACCTTCACCTGCAACGCGCCGTCCGTCGTGCGTTCGAGACGTGCGGTGTTGGCCGCGTTCAGCTCCATCGCCCGTTTGAACTGCTTGTCCGGCTTGAGCGGGGTGAAAGAATACTCCACCACCTTGCCCGCCGAGCGCAGCTCGGTGATGAGCTTGAGCGAGTCGGCGCGCAATGCTTCGTCTTCGATCAGGCAGAACACGTCCACGCCGGCGTCGAACTTCGGCAACAGCCCGCGCGCTTTCAGCAGCTCCAGCAACACCACGTCGCCCATGCCGAAGCCGAGCGCGGGCAAATCGACTTTGCCGCCGCTCATCAGCTTCACGAGATTGTCGTAGCGACCACCGCCCGCGATGGCGCGGAACTCGCCCTTCTTGTCGAACGCCTCGAAGACGACGCCCGTGTAATAGGCCAGCCCACGAATCACGTTGTAATCGATCTTCACGAAGCCGCCGAGGCCGCGCGCCCCGAGGTTGTCCAAGACGCGCTGAAGTTCCGGCGTCGGCTGGCTGGCGGTAATGAAGCCCGTCACGTCGTCGTAATTGAAGCCGAGCTTCTCCAGCTTCGTGCGGCTGACGGCCGGGTCTTCCCGCTCCAGCTTGTCGATGATTTGGTAGAAGTCGTAGGACTTCGCCGGGTCAGAGCAACGCTGCGAGAAAAACTGCTGCCACGCCTGGCGGCTGCTCAGGCGGATGACGAAATCGTCCTCGGTTAGCTTGAGCGCGCGCAGCGAATCGATGAGCAGCGCGATGATCTCCGCGTCCGCCGCCGGATCGTTCTCGCCGATGATGTCCGCGTTGAACTGGAAGTGTTCACGCAGGCGGCCCTTCTGCTGGCGTTCGTAGCGGAAGAGCTGCGGGATGGCGAACCACTTGATGGGCTTCTTGTAGGCGCGCTCGTGCGCCGCGACCATGCGCGCCAGCGTGGGCGTCATCTCGGGACGGAGCGAAATGCTGCGCTCGCCCTTGTCCACGAAGTTGTAGAGCTGGCCCACGATCTCGTCGCCGCTCTTGGTGGTGAAGAGTTCGAGCGGTTCGAGCGGCGGTCCGTCGTATTCGCGGAAGCCGTAGCGCCGCGCGGTGCCGCGCCAGGCGTTGAAGATGTAATTGCGGGCATCGGCGCTCCAGACATCAGTGTTCGGGAGCGGCTCGGGATAAAAGTCACGAAAGCCAGGTAGTCGGTCCATAAACGACGGGAGAGTGAAGGAGAAACTCTAGCGGGCAAAGTTCAAAAGCTTTATCGCGGGGAAGCTAAGAATCATTATCGCTGGCTATTTCATTCCAGGTTCCTGATTGAGGACACGCCACATTTCCATTGCTGCTCCGTAGGTTGTTCCATTTGTAGCAAGGGTATTGTAGGCACGCACGGCGTCTTGCACCCGCTGAGTCTGGCCCTTTTCAATCATCTCACCGGCTAGACGAATGGAACTTCGATGAAACTGGCTTTCATATCGGGGAATGTATTTGGCAAGGAAGTAGCAGGCGAACCCCGTCAATGCGATGCATGCAAGGCCAGACAGGACGCGAAGGTTTAGTCCCAGCTTTCGTTCCGCGTAAAGCCAAACGAAGAATGAGAGAAATGGCGAGAATAGGAGTATTTCCATATCAGAATTTGGACGTGCTTCTCAAATTGATCGACGTTCGGGCAGATTCTTCATTCCTAGAAAACAAAAAGGGCGCTCCCTGCCAGCAGGGAGCGCCCTGAAATCGATTCGGCGGGCGGAGGCGGCTCAGTGATCCGCTTCGGGGCCTTTGGCTTTTTCCTCGGCGGCCTGAGCTTTGAGCGCGGCTTCCACCTGCTCGGGCGTGAGCTTGATCACCGTCTCGCGCATTTCCTTGCCGGGCTTGAACTTCACCACGGCGCGCTGTGGGATGGGCACGTCCGTCTCCGGCGCGTTGGGGTTGCGGCCCACGCGGGCCTTGCGCACCTTCACTTCGAACACGCCGAAGTTGCGCAGCTCCACCTTCTTGCCTGTGGCGAGGGCGGCGGAGATGTAGTCGAGGGTTTTTTGGATGACATCCAGCACTTGTTGCTGGACGAGGCCGGTTTCATTGCTGATCCGGATTACGAGGTCGCGCTTGGTCATAAAGAGAGTGGCAATCGTTTATCCCGCCGAACTTCTTAACCAACATCGGACGGTATATGCCTCTGCCTAAACGCGGTCAAGCCCGTAATTGGCAACGATTTCCGACGCAACCATGGTTTCGCCCATGGAGTCGGCGCGGTGACCGCGCGGCAGAATAGCTCGCGCACGGCCAAGGTTGGCGGATTGTCCACGATGAAGGTTCGCATCGCCTGCGAGGTGCCGCCGAAAGGATCCCGCGCGTTGACCACCAGCGTGTGGGAGCCGAAAGCGATCCCGGCCAGCGGAACGGAATTGGTCCAGGCGTTGAGGGGTTGCGAATACTTCAGGGTGACTTGTTGCCCCTCGACTTCGGCGGTCACCGTCGATACCTCGATGACGAATGAAACGGTGGCGCGAACCTGCAGACTGCCCGAAGCGGTGGCGTTCGAGGCCGGCTCGACAATGTTCACCTGCATCTGGGCCTGCATGGCTGTTGCCGAGATCAGCATGGCCCCGCAGACGGCGAGCAACGAAATGGATGATCCGATCCGATGGTTGAAGTTGATTCTCCACATGGCGTGTTTCTCCCTTTGATTAATTGGTTCTTGGAACAAGAAAACTCATCTCACATTCCCTCCAAAGTCGCACGCCTGTGATTTGCCGTAGTGTGGTGGAGCGTCTCGGACGTCCGCGCATCTCCGCACCTTGAACCTCGTGGCAGTTCCTCCCCCGCGTTCCGTCTTGCTGGGAGGTTGATTTGTAAATTCTGACTTCCAGCGTCGCCTCCCGGTGTTTCTCGCGGTTGAGTCCTTGTTTCGGCCACGGGTCTGCACTATAAGCAGTGCATGAACGCTCCGGCATCATACGCGCGCAACGGACTTTGGCTGCTGCGGGTATTTGCCGTCGCCGCCGCCCTCGTTGGAATCACGGTCTCCCCGACTCGACTCTCCGCTGCTGATCTCACCGAAGCGTGGCCGTTATTCATCAAGGGCGATTTCAAGAAGTGCATTCAACAATGCGAGACGGCGATCAAGGACGGCGAGATCGAGGACGACTGGCGCGTGCTGCTTGCGCAATCCTTGATGTCGATCGGCAGCTACTCAAACGCCTTCTCCGTCGTCAGCACGAACTTGGAGAAATTCCCTTGGAGCGTGAAGCTCCGGCTGGTCGGCCACGAGGTCTACCGTCGCAATGGCAAGGGTGAGGAAGCGGCCGCGTTGCTGGAGGAGATCAATCGTCTCGGCGGCTACCGCATGTGGGCGTATCAGGACGCCGCGAATCTCGTCACCATGGGCAAGGCTGCGTTGATTCTGGGTCTCGATCCACGCGCGGTGCTGGAACGCTTCTTTGATCTCGCGAAGCGCCGCAGCCCGGATCATCGCGAACCGTATCTCGCCAGTGGCCAGCTCGCGCTCGACAAGAATGATTTCGATCTCGCAGCGAAGGCGTTCAATGAGGGGCTGAAGAAGTTCCCGAAGGATCCGGAGTTCCATTTCGGTCTGGCCCAAGCCTACGCAGGGAGTGATCGGCGGTTGATGATTCTCTCGCTCGAAGCCGCGATGTCGCTGAATCCGAATCATGTCGGCAGTCATCTGTTGCTGGCGGATCACATGATCGACGGCGAGGAATACAAGGAAGCCGCGGACGCTGTCGCGAAGGTCCTCGAAGTGAATCCGCATCATCCCGAGGCATGGGCTTACCGAGCGGTGATGGCGCACTTGAAAAACGATCTCGCCGGCGAAGCGAAGGCCCGCGAAGCGGCGCTCAGCACGTGGGCGACGAATCCCGAAGTGGACCATCTCATCGGCAAGAAGCTCTCGCAGAAGTATCGCTTCGCCGAGGGCGCGGCGTATCAGCGACGCGCGCTGAAGTTCGACGCGAAGTTTCTCCCGGCCAAGCAGCAGCTCGCGCAGGATCTACTCCGCCTCGGCGAGGAAGAGGAAGGCTGGCGGCTGGCCGACGAGGTGCATCAGACCGATGCCTACGATGTCACCGCGTTTAACCTCACCACGTTGCAGGAGAACATGGCCAAGTTCGTCACGCTGACGAACGCGGATTTCATCCTGCGCATGTCGGCGCATGAAGCTTCCATCTACGGCGAACGCGCGCTCGCGCTGTTGACCCGCGCCAAGACGAACCTCTGTGCAAAGTACGGCATGGAGTTGAAGCAGCCGACCATCGTGGAGATTTTCCCGAACCAGAAAGATTTCGGCGTGCGCACGTTCGGCATGCCGGGGAATCCTGGTTACCTCGGCGTCTGCTTCGGCGCGGTGATCACGGCGAATAGCCCGGCGTCCGCCGGTGGACATCCAGCGAACTGGGAAGCCGTGCTCTGGCACGAGTTTTGTCACGTCGTGACGCTGCAGTTCACGAAGAACAAGATGCCGCGCTGGTTGAGCGAAGGCATTTCCGTTTACGAAGAGCTGCAGGAGAATCCCGTCTGGGGCCAGGCAATGACGCCGCGGTATCGCGAGATGATTCTCGGCAAGGACTTCACGCCGCTCGGCCAGCTCAGCGCCGCGTTCCTCGCGCCAAAGACGGAGATGCACCTCCAGTTCGCCTACTTTGAATCGTATCTGGCGGTGGAGTTCCTCGTGAAGAAGTTCGGCATCGAGTCGCTCCGGAAAATTCTTCACGACCTCGGCGAGGGCACGGAAATCAACACCGCCATCGCGAAGCACACCGCGCCACTCGACGAAGTGGAAAAGGAGTTCGAGACCTTCGCCAAGACTCGCGCCGAGCAGCTCGCGCCGGAGCTCGTCTTCGACAAGCCGGAGCGCGACGAAGACGAGGATGGCGTCGCTTCCAAAAACTTCTACGTGCTCACGCGGGTGGCGAAGAAGCTTCTCACGCAAAAGAAGTATCAGGAGGCGAAGGTGCCGCTGGAGAAGTTGATGCAGTTCTTCCCCGGCAACACCGGCCCGGATAATTGCTACGCCTTGCTCGCCGCCGCGCATCGCGGATTGAACGAAACGAACGATGAACGCATCGTGCTGACCACGCTCGCGAGCTTGGAGGCGGACGACATCGACACCTACGCACGTTTGATGGATCTGGGCGCCGAGAGGAAGGACTGGGGCGCCGTGGCCACGAACGCCTTGCGCTATCTCGCCGTGAATCCGCTCGTCGCGCTGCCTTATACCTATCTGGCCGAAGCATCCGAGAAGTTGAACGATACCGACACTGCCATCGCGGCGAGCCGGACACTGCTGAAGCTCGACCCGCCGGATCTTGCCGGCACGCATTTCCGGCTGGCGCGGTTGCTCCACGCCACCGGTCATCCTGCGGCCAAGCGGCACCTGCTCCAGGCGTTGGAGGAGGCTCCGCGTTTCCGGGAAGCGCACAAGCTGCTGCTGGAGATGACCTCGAAGACCGCGGCGGCATCGCCACCGCCAGCGCCCTCCGGCAACCCATGAGTCGTTCGCGTTTTGCTCTGGCTGCGGGCCTCGTCACATTGCTGGCGGTGGCCTACGGCGTCGCGCAACGCCGCTCGGGTCTGGACATTCGCACCGCACGCGACATTCCGACCGAGGCCGAAGCGCCGCCGGTTTGGACGAACAACCCGGCTTTCAAGAAAGACACGTTCACCTTCGCGCGCATTCGTTACAGCGACAATGGCCGCCGGCGCTGGGGTCGCAACAGCGGCGCGGGCGCGTGGTTCATCGATTTTCCCGACGCCGACCTGAATCTCTCGTGGCGCCTGTCGCAGATGACGTCGCTGAAGGTGGACCCCAACGGCGTCGTGCTCGACATCACCGATCCGAAGCTCTTCGACTACCCGTGGGTTTACATGGTGGAGCCGGGCGGGCTGGGGCTGCTCGACGAAGAGGTGCCGATTCTCCGCCGTTACCTGCTGAACGGCGGCTTTCTCATGGTGGACGACTTCTGGGGCGAACGTGAGTGGGAGAACTTCGCGAGCGAGATCAAACGCGCGCTGCCGGAGTTCGAGATTGTGGACCTGTCACTCGACCATCCGATTTTCCACATCGTTTTTGACATCAACGAGACGTTGCAGATTCCGAATGTCGATACCGGCACGCGCAGCCAGTGGAGCGGTATCACATGGGAACGCGAGGACGCCCGGGAAGTCCACTACCGCGCCATCTTCGACAGCAAGGGCCGTATGATGGTGATGATCTGCCACAACACCGACCTCGGCGATGGCTGGGAACGCGAGGGCGAGAATGAATACTACTTCCGCGAGTTTTCCGAAAAGCGCGCCTATCCGCTCGGGATTAACATTGTCTTTTACGCGATGACCCATTGAACTTTCTCCATGCGCAACCTCCCGCCTTCAATTTACACACGCGCCTGAATCACCCTTTGCACCTGCCGTCCAAGAACCATCTCGAACTCAACTACTGGGAACACTGTGGAAGCACCAATCAACTCCGCCGCCGCTGACAAGCAAACCGTCGAGCAACTCATCGCCAGCCGCACGCGAATCCGCTCCGAGCTCGGCAAGGTCATCATCGGCCAGAACGAAGTCGTCGAGCAGCTCCTCATCGCGCTCTTCGCCGGCGGCCACTGCCTCATCACCGGCGCGCCCGGTCTCGCCAAGACGCTCCTCATCAAATCGCTCGCGCAGATCTTCCACCTCAAGTTCCAGCGCATCCAGTTCACGCCGGACCTCATGCCCGCTGACATCACCGGCACGGAAATTCTCGAGCAAGACCCGACCGGCGGACGCAAGATGGTCTTCGTCAAAGGTCCGATCTTCGCGAACATGATTCTCGCGGACGAAATCAACCGCACCCCGCCCAAGACGCAGGCCGCGCTGCTCGAAGCGATGCAGGAACACCAGGTCACCGCCGCCGGCGTGCGCCACAAGCTCGAAGAACCCTTCTTCGTGCTCGCCACGCAGAACCCGATCGAAATGGAAGGCACCTACCCGCTGCCCGAAGCCCAGCTGGATCGTTTCATGTTCAACGTCGTGATGGATTACCTGCCCGAGGACGACGAAGTCGCCGTCGTCGCGCAAACCACCGCCCGCAACGCCGCGCCCATCGAAGCGCTCTTCACCGGAGCCGATGTGCTGCGCTTCCACGATGTCGTGCGCAAGGTGCCGATTGCCGAAGACCTCGTGCGCTACGCCGTGCGCATCGCCGCCGCGTCCCGTCCGCACCAGACGAACACGCCCGACTTCGTGAACAATTGGGTGAGCTGGGGCGCCGGTCTGCGCGCCGGACAGTTCCTCGTGCTCGGCGCGAAGGTCCGCGCGCTTCTGCAAGGCCGCGCGCACGTCACGCAGGAAGACATCCGTGGCCTCGCCCATTGCACGTTGCGCCACCGCGTGCTCATCAACTACCGCGCCGAGGCCGAAGGCGTCACCGTGGAGAAGGTCATTGATAAACTGCTGGAGACGGTGAAGCCCGCTGGTAAATGACCAATGTTCAATGCCGCAATGTCCAATGAATGACGAAGGCCCAATGACCGCGGAAGTTGCGCGTCATCACGCCATGTTCATTCGTCATTGGCCATTCACTGGTCATTGGTCATTGGCCATTGGTCATTCCGATTCCTGACATGCCCCCCTCCTCACAAACCGACCCGCGCTCCGACACACTCATCTCCCCCGCCGCCCTCATGGCGATCAAGAACCTGGAGATGCGCGCCCGCGTCGTCGTCGAGGGATTCTGGAACGGCCTTCATCGCAGCCCCTATCACGGCTTCTCCGTCGAGTTCACCGAGTACCGCCAATACACGCCCGGCGACGATCCGCGTTACCTCGACTGGCGACTCTTCGCGCGCAGCGACCGTTACTACATCAAGAAGTTCGAGGACGAAACCAACCTCCGCTGCCATCTCCTCGTCGATGGCAGCCGCTCCATGACCTACGGTTCGCTCGACTGGACCAAGGCTCAATACGCGCACACCCTCGCCGCCACCATCGCCTACTTCCTCCATCAGCAGGGCGACGCCATTGGCCTGCTCACCTTCGACGAATCCATCCGCGAATACCTGCCCGCCCGCCATCGCCGCAGCCATCTCCGCCAGCTCATGCTCACGCTGGAGAAGCCCGCTGGCGGCCAGGGCACCGACCTCACCGCTCCGCTCAAGCGCATCGTCGAGCTCGTGCGCAAACGCGGCCTCATGATTTTCATCAGCGACCTCCTCGCGCCCATCGAGACTCTGGAACGCAACCTCGGCAACCTCGTCGCCTGCGGGCACGAGGTCCTGCTGTTCCACCTGCAGGACCCGGCCGAGCGCGACTTCAAGTTCGACAAAGCCTCGCTCTTCCTCGACGCGGAATCCGGCCGCGACCTCTACATCGATCCCGCCGCCGCGCGGAAGGATTACCTCAGCAAGCTCGAAGCCCACACCGCCGCCGCGCGCCTCTGCTGCGATCATCTTGGCGTCGGGTATCACTCGCTCGCCACCGACGCCCCGCTCGAACTCGCCCTCTTCGACTTCCTCCGTTCCCGCATGCAACGCGCCAAGAAAGTGCAGCGGAACGTGGTGAGAAGAAGCAGCGCGGCGTGATCAGATCAAATGACCGCGGTATTTCTTGGAGCGGGTTTTTCGAAATGGGCTGCCAATTTACCCGTCGTCAATCAACTCTTCGACTTAGATATAGGAACCACCAACCAACGGGACGAGAACCGACTGCGAGCATTCTCATCCTTCAAAGCAAAATGGGACGCAGAGCACCCCAGTGTCCACCCAGAGGAATTTATTCGTCACGTATTGTGTGGACCAAAGGGAAGGCAAAGACTTCTGTTATGGTACATTACTCGCAGGCTTTCAGATCCATTCATCGCATGGATTAGTGGCGGCAATCAGACTTTGATGATCGATGATCGTCGCGCCACCGAGAACGAAGGGGTCGCAAAAGCGCGCAAGTTCCTACACTCGCTAGAAGTTGATAACCTGTCGGGCATCGTGACATGCAACTATGATCTGATCGTCGAGTATGCCTTAGGAACAAGCGGTTTCAACTATGGTGTTTGTGGCGAGCAATTAAGTGGTCGAGGAAAGAACCCGTGTTTCCCATGGCATTTTCCGAACCCGATCCTACGAGGCAACATTCCTTTAGCAAAGTTACACGGCAGCATCTCGTGGGATCATCAGAAACGCTATACAGATGGACGCTGTGGGATGAATGGAACGGCACTGATTGTTCCACCAGTTCCCGAGAAAGAACCTATGGAAAGCATGAGACCTACTTGGGAACTTGCTGCTGGAATTCTTAAACGATCGACGAAGCTCATCGTCTTTGGTTTTGCATTCAACTCCTATGACAAGGCGGTGCTGACATTTTTGAAAGAGAATGGGGTAAATCTTCGTTCTGTTCGTTTGATCGACATACAATCCCGCGCCGATGCAGCACTAAAACTTTGGCCGAAAGCGCGAATAACCACCGATTCGCCGCCGTGACTAAAAGTATCGCTTAAACACGCCCGCATTCGCGGGACACAACTCAATCCCAACGGGATTGCGCCCTCCAGCCCAGCGGTTGCTGAGTCCGCGAGGCTACCCTGGGTTGAAACGTTCCATCCGCACCTCAACCACAACGTGGTTGCGGCCATCATCGGCAACATTCGCCACAACCTCGCTGAGGTTGATGGATTCTCGCCTTCCTTCTCCCAATGTAGCCGCTGCGCGCCAACCTTGGGCTGAATGCCGGAACGCCGTTGGCGTTCACCAAGGGTCACTTCCTCACGGCACAGCAGGAACATTCGCGACGCCGTAGCCCCCGAGCGGCAGCCACAGGCCGCGACCGAGCGCGCCGTCGGCTTTGGTCAGGTCATACCACAGGCATCCGCCGGCGGTGTGTTCGCCGACCTGACGCAGATCCGCGCCGTTCGTCGCGTCGAAGAGCGTGAGCGCGTTGTCGGAATACTGCGCGGCGATCAGCCCGTCGAATTCCGCCAGCGCGTTGAGGGAAGTTCTCACCTTCGTTGATGCGGCGCGCGTGAACTTGCCATCGCGCGAGAGGAACCACGTGTCCAGCGCGGCGTCGGACGCTCCACCAGTGCCGCCCGGCAGCGTTCCGAAGCGCGAGATGAACACGTTGGTGCCGGAGACGAGCAGTGCGCGGGTGGCGGTCGAAGGAATCGCCAGCGAGTCAATGCGATGCGCCTTCACGCCGTCGTAGGCGCTGGCATCGAGATACTCCTGCCAGTCCGAGGTGCCGGTCGATGTCCAGTGAACGCCGCGCGTGTAGAGGACTTCGCCGCCGTGGGAGAGCCCGACGAGCGAGCCGGGAATGTTCACGGGTCGGCGCACGAGCGGCTCGGTGGCGCTGGCGTAATCCACGACGTCGAGATACCAACGCGTGATCCATTTGCCGACGGGCGGATCGATGACGATCGGATCGATGGCGGCCGCAGCGGCCAGAGTGTCACCAAGCGCGGGCGCCGGCGCGGCTTCGTCCTGCTTGATTGGGATGTAGCGAGACGATTGGTGGCTGAGATACACCTTGCCGTCGTGCGCGTAGGCTTGGCTGAAGTTCCACCATGAGTTGGTGCCGAGGCTGACTGCTGAGGCGAACTTCGGCGACGCGCCATCGCTGACATCGAATGCGATCAAGTTCCCGCCGCTGCTGCCGCCCCAGATGGGCCAGGGTCGCCCGATGCGCGCATCGGCCACGAGTGGGACGGCGCAATTGAAGCAATCCCACCAGTAATTGAACCCGCCACCAACCCACACGAGCACCTCTTCGCGCGGCCACACGGCCTGAAGTTCACTGCCGAAGTTCACGCCGGACGGCGCGGCTTCGGTCTGGCCGAGGACATGAATCTCCGGCAGCGCCGCGAGATCGAACACGGTGAGCGTGAGCTTCGAAGCAGGTTGCGGATCGCCGGTGCCATCGGCTGCGAGCGCGATGACAGGGTAATAATACCAGCCGTTCTGAACGCCTTGAGCGACGTAGAGTTTTGAGCCGCGCTTCGTCGCGCCGAGGATTGGCAGGTCGCCCAGCGCGCGTTCGGCGAGGATCTCATCCGGCGCATTCGCTCGCACCACGCGCAACACCGGCTGCGCGGCGTTCCAACCCCAGCCCGTGGACGAAGCGAGCTCGACAAGAAACTCGCCGCTCAAGAACACGCGGTCGACCTGCCAGGCGAGCGATGTGGTGTGGCGGACCACAGGATGATCACGATCCGTCGCATCGACGGAGAGCAATTCCCATCCAGAGATCGAGAGGATGCGATCCGCGTGCAGCGTCGAGCGACGTGGCTGGAATTGATGTTCGATGACGCCGCGAGCGGCGAGTTTGTCGCGGCCGAGATCGATGAGTTGCACGCGCGACGCGTAACCGTTGGTGGTGTTGCCCGAGTAGGGAACGAGAATCAGCCCGGCGTCCGGCAGCACGGCGAAGGCTTTCTCGTCCCAGTTCGCTTCGCTCCACGAATAGCTGTCGCCGAGCGCGACCCGGCTTGCGAGCGTGGGCGCAGCGGGATTCGCCACATTGAAGAGCGACACGGCGACGCGATTGGTCTCGATGCCGATCGTGACGAGTCGATCCCCGAGCGGTTGAATGTAAGTCGACCAGCCGGGCACATCGACGCTGCCGGCGATGCGCGGGCGTTCCGGGTTCGAGAGATCGACGACCCACAACGGATCGATGCGGAAGAAGGTGACGATGTAAGCCTTGTCGCCGTCGAAGCGCGTGGCGTGGAGTTGCTCGCCGTGGCCGAGCTCGAGTTCAGCGAGCTTCACAACGCCGAGCGGCGAGGCGGAACGCGGATCGGGCAGGCGGAAGGTCTCGAGCTTCGTCACCAACCGGCGGGTGGTTGTGGATCGCCAGTCCTCGGAAATGGTCGTGAGCACCCCGTCCTGCCAGCGCAGCTTGAACTTGTCCGGCAAACGCCCAGCCGTCTTCAACGTCTCGTGCCGGCGCATCGAGCCGTCGGGATTCGTGATGTCGACGCTGTGAACGATCGATTGCCACCAGTTCGCCGGATCCTGCGTGGCGATGAAGAGCAGCCGGTCCGTGGCCGTGACGACATTGCCGTAGCCCGCGAACCAGAGCGTTTCGCGTGCGATGGGTTGAGCGGGGTCCGCGAGATCGAATGACGACAACTGGGTGCCCCATTCCCAGGCGCCGTTAGTGTTGCCGACGACATGCCGGTAGGTTTGCGAGGCGACATACAACGCGGTGCCGACCAGACGGCTTTCCACAATGGTTCCCGTCACCGGCAGCGTGCTGACGATGCTGGGCCCGCCCGGCGCGTCGTGAACGACGATGACTTCGCTCGAACCGGAGTAACAATTCGCCCGCGCGAGCAGCACGACATGATGATCCCCTAGCAGATACATGTCTTCACCCACGCCGGGCAGACTCAACGTGCCGCGAACGCGCGGCGCATCGACGTTGGCGAGGTCGATGACCTGCAGCCCGCGGAGTTGATTGAAGAAGTAAAGCGTCTGGCCGCGAATCTTCCAGATGTCGGATTCCACCACTTCGCGCCCCGCGTTTTCGCTGTCGCGAGGATTCGTGCCGGGAACAGTCAGCACATCGGTGTAAAAGCCGCCGCCTGGGCCGCTTGAAGGCGCGCCGTCAAACTCATCGATGCCGGTGAAGAACGCGGCGGGCAAACTCTCGGTGGCGTCCACTCGCACGCGCAACATTTCGATGGCCGCGCTTCGCGTGAGCCGGAAGGTCATCGCGCCGCCCGCTTCGGGCACCGGGCTCACGGCCCGCGGTTCCCATGCGCCACTGCCGAGACGTTCGCGGCTCTCCAGCGTCACGCGTTTTGCGCCCGCCGGCACTTGAACGGTGACGACGACATTCGTGGGCTCAAGCGCGACCGAGGTAATGCTCGGGTTGGCGAGTTGCGCGGAAGCGCGGTGTGGCCAGAGCACGGTGAGGCACAACAGAACGAGAGCAGGAAGATTCAACACTAGGCGACGATTCGTTTTCATAACGCACCTCAGACGGGATTGATAATCAGATCAGATTAAAACGCCCGGGTGCTGTGGCGTCAACCTGCAGAAGCGGGCGTTTTTTGAGCCGACAATGGCAGGAACCGGAGCGCCAGATGAAAATTCGAACGAAGCCTACTTCGCCTCCAGCTGCCGCAACGCCGCGCGTTTGGCGGCGATGCGTTTCACCAGTTCATCCGCGATCACGCCGGCGAGAATCACGGATCCGATGATCACAAACTCCAGTTGGGTTGGGATATCGAGCATGATGATGGAGTTGTAGAGCACGCGCATCACCGCCGTGCCGATGATGACGCCGATGATCGTGCCTTCGCCGCCGCGCAAACTGCATCCGCCGAGCACCGCCGCCGCGATGGCGTAGAGCTCGTAGAATTCGCCGAGCCCGGACGGCTGGATGGAGTTCAGGTTCAGCGAAAACAGAATGCCACCCACGCCCGCCAGCAGGGAACAGATGACGTAGGCGAGAATCTTCGTTGCGTCGGTGTTGATGCCGCTGAAACGGGTTGCTGTTTCATTCCTGCCCAACGCGAGCAGGTAACGACCCCAGATGGTGCGGTCGAGAATTATCCATGCGATGACTGCCACGACGGCGAGAATGAACACGGACACCGGCAGCGCGAATGCCTCTGTAACCTGTAGTTTCCCGACGGAGATCTGGCGCAGACCGTCGAAGCTCTTCCCAAAGCCTTGGCTCTGGTCATCCGTGATGTAGCGTCCCATGCCGCGATAGATCAGCAGTCCGCACAGCGTCACCACGAAGGGCTGTAGCCGCATCTTCGTAATGAGCAGCCCATGCGCGAGCCCGATGAGCAGCGACAATGCGAGTACGGTCACCAGAGTGAGTGGCACGGGCCAGCCCTTCTGCGTGAGCAACCAGGCCATGAGGGAACCGACCAGTCCAATGACCGAGCCGATGGAGAGATCGATGCCGCCCGTGATGATGACGAACGCCACGCCGATGCTGATGATGCCGAAGAGCGACGTCCACGTGATGAGGTTCTGGAGGTTGTAGGCGCTGACGAATTGCGGATTCGCCACCGCCGTCGCCACGAAGACGACAACGAGCAGACCGAAGATGCCGAGAAGCTTTTTCATGCGAATCGTTTGAGATGGTCGGGGGCGGAGGGCGGTGGGAATTGGTGAGGGGCGACGGTCGGTATGGTGCGCGGTATCCGCTTGGCCTTGGGCTCACCCCTCACCCCGGCCCTCTCCCCGTTGAGGGGAGAGGGAGCGCAAGTGATGCCCTTGATCGAATGGAAGCATGTCGCCGCGTTTGAAACGTTTGGATTGTTCGAGCGGATTCGCTTCGTTGTCTTAACTACGCGGCAACGCTCACCCGCACAACAATGCGCTTCCAACGCGACTCCCTCTCCCCTTAACGGGGAGAGGGCCGGGGTGAGGGGTGAGGACGACAGAACGGCATCCAGCGCCGCAACCGCACCCAACCGCACATCGTTGCGTCGCGTCTTGAGCATGAAAAATTCACTGGTCATCCGTCATTGGACATTGGTCATTCCGCCCCGGTCGCCAATCGCATCACCGACTCTTCGCTCAGCTCATCGCGCGGGAGCTGGCCGGTGATGCGGCCCTGGCACATCACGAGCGTGCGGTCGCTCATGCGGAGGACTTCCTCCATTTCGCTGCTGACGAAGAGAATCGCCACGCCGCGACCGGCCAGCTCTTCCATCAGCCGATAAATCTCCTGCTTCGCGCCGACGTCGATGCCGCGCGTGGGCTCGTCGAGCAGCAACACCTTCGGCTCCATCGCCAGCCATTTGCCGAGTGCGACTTTCTGCTGGTTGCCGCCCGAGAGATATTGGACGAACTGCGCGAGGCTCGGCGTCTTCACGTTCATCTGCTTCGTCATCTGCGTGGCGATCTCGGCTTCGCGCGAGCGATTGAGGAAGCCGCGGTTCGCATCGCGTCGCAGGCTGGTGAGCGTGGTGTTCTGGCCGACGGCCATTTCAAGAATCACGCCCTGCTGCTTGCGATCCTCCGGCACGAGCGCCAGCCCGGCGCGGATGGCATCCATCGGCGAACGCATCGTCACCGGCGCACCTGCCACGCGAATTTCACCGCCCACGGCGCGGTCGATTCCGAACAGCACGCGCAAGAGCTCCGTGCGTCCTGCACCAACAAGTCCCGCGACGCCGACGATTTCGCCGGGCTTCAGCGAGAAGTTCAATGGATGTGTGGGATAGGTGGGCGTGCGCAGGTCGCGGACTTCCAGCAACGCTTCGCCGGTGCCGAACGAAGCCCGCGCATGTCGCGTGAGATCCCGTCCCACCATCAGCTTCACCATCGCGTCGTGGTTGATCTGATCGCGCTGCAACTCGCCGGCGTTCTCGCCATCGCGCAGGACAACGACACGGTCCGCGAGCTCCTTCACTTCGCCGAGCCGATGCGAGATGTAGACGATGCTCACGCCGCGCGAACGCAGCTCCTTCACCACGCGATAGAGCTGCTCGGTCTCGTGCTGGCTGAGGCTGGAGGTCGGTTCGTCCATGATCAGGACGCGCGCATTCGTGCTGAGCGCTTTCGCGATCTCGACAAGCTGCTGGCGTCCCAACGACAGCGTGCTGACCAGTGTGCGCGGAGCGCAATCGAGGCCGACTTGATCGAGAAACTTCCGCGACTCCTCGCGCACCCGACCACGATCCACGAAGCAACCCCGGCGCGGTTCACGACCGAGAAAGATGTTCGACGCGACGTCGAGATTGTCCGCGAGGTTCAGCTCCTGATGAATCAGCGCGATGCCGAGATGTTCGGCGGCGCGGACGCCATCGATGCGCACGGGCCGACCCTCGACCAGGATCTCCCCGCTGTCCGGCTCCTGCACGCCGGCGAGGATCTTCATCAGCGTGCTCTTGCCCGCGCCGTTCTCGCCGATGACCGCCAGCACCTCGCCGCGCCCGAGCGTGAGGCTGACCTGATGCAGCGCGCGCACGCCGGTAAAGCGCTTCGAGACGGAACGGACTTCGAGATAAGGCGTGGCGGCAGACATCAATCGATCAGCGACGGCGACAGTTGCGGTGACATGCGCCGAAACTACAAAGCGCCGCCGCACAGGTCACGAAATTGTTCGTCAACGGTGGGGCAGGTTTTCCCATTCACGCCTCACGGATTACGGATTACGCTCTGCGCCGATGCCGGACATCGTCTTAACGACGCTCAACGCGAAGTACATTCACGCCGCCTTTGGCCTGCGCTACCTCATGGCCAATCTCGGCGAACTGAAGCCGTCCGCCGCCATCGCGGAGTTCGACATCAACCAGCGCCCGCTCGACATCGCTGAGGCCCTCCTCGCGCGCGAGCCGAAGATTCTGGGGTTCGGCGTTTACATCTGGAACGTCACCGAGACCACCGAAGTCATCGCCGCGATCAAACGCGTGCGCCCGGACCTTACGATCATTCTCGGCGGACCCGAGGTCAGCTACGAAACCGAGGGGCAAGCCATCGTCGCGCTGGCGGATTACGTGATCACGGGCGAGGCGGACCTGATGTTCGCGGAAGTCTGCCGCCAGCTTCTCACTGGCGAAAAGCCCGCGACCAAGGTCATGACCGCGATGGTGCCCGAGTTCAGCAAGCTGGAGCTGCCCTACGATCTCTACACCGAGCAGGACATCGCGCATCGCGTCATCTACGTCGAGGCGTCGCGCGGCTGTCCGTTCACCTGCGAGTTCTGTCTCAGCTCGCTCGACATTCCGGTGCGCCAGGTGCCGCTCGACAAGATGCTCGCCGCGCTCCAGCGCCTGCTCGATCGCGGCGTGAAGAATTTCAAGTTCGTCGATCGCACCTTCAACCTGAACCTCAACGTCAGCCGCGCGTTCCTCCAGTTCTTCCTTGAACGTTATCAGCCCGGGCTCTTCTTCCATTTCGAGATGATTCCCGATCGCCTGCCCGAGGCGTTGCGCGAACTCATCGCGAAATTCCCGCCCGGCGCGCTCCAGTTCGAGGTTGGCATCCAGTCGTTCAACGACGAGGTGTGCGAATTGATCAGCCGGCGGCAGGATCTCGGCCGGCTCGAGGATAACTTCCATTTCCTGCGCAGCTCGACGGGCGTCCACATTCACGCGGACCTCATCGTCGGCCTGCCTGGCGAAACCATCGAGAGCTTCGGTGCGGGCTTTGACCGGCTCATCGCACTCGGGCCGCAGGAGATCCAGGTCGGCATTCTCAAGCGGCTGCGCGGCACGCCCATCATCCGCCACGATGCCGAATGGCAGATGCGCTACAACGCGTATCCGCCCTACGAGATTCTCCAGAACAAGTTCATCGACTTCGCCACGATGCAGCGGATGCGGCGGTTCGCGAAGTATTGGGATCTCGTGGGCAACAGCGGGAACTTTGTGGAAGCGACGCGGCTGATTTGGAAGGACGCGTCACCGTTCAACGCGTTCCTTCGCTGGAGCGACTGGCTCTTCGCGCAGATTCGGCGCACCGACACCATCGCCCTCGCGCGGCTGGCGGAATTGCTCTTCCAGTACCTCACTACTGAGCTGGGCCTCGAGCCCAAGGTCGTCGCCGAAACGCTCTGGCGCGACTGGCAACGCGGCGGGCGTCCGGAAAGACCCGAGTTCCTGCGCGCGCACCTGCCGGCGGAACGGGAGGATCGTGAGCCGCGTCGACGCGCAGCCGGATTGAAACGGCAGGCGCGTCATATCCCTGGCACGCTGTAGCCGCCGCGTCGTCTTGGCGGCTGCCGGGTCACTTACCAGCGAGTTCCAGCAGACGATCGAATTGGGCTTCGGTGAGCGGGGTGACGGAGAGGCGGGACTGTTTCAGCAGCGCCATTTCGGAGAGCGTCTTGTCGGCCTTGATGGCGGCGAGCGTTACGGGCTGCTTGAGCGGCTTCGCGGGGACGAGATCCACGCAGGACCAGTCACCTTCCTTGGCGGTGGCGTCGGGATACGCCTCCTTGTCCACCTTCGCGAGACCGACGACCTGCTTGTCTGTCACGCTGTGGTAGAACGCGACGAGGTCGCCCTTCTTCATCGCGCGCAGATTGTTTCTTGCCTGGAAATTGCGGACGCCGGTCCACGCCGTCCTGCCGTCCTTCACGAAGGTGTCCCACGAGTAAGCTTCGGGCTCGGACTTCACGAGCCAGTAATTCTTTGCCATGCGGCGAAATCTATCGGGCGAAGCGTGGGCGGCAATTGGAAAGGTTGTGGGTCAATCGACTGCTTTCATGAACTCCAAGATCGATTGATCCCCCATAGCAGCGAGTCCACCGGGCCTATAGCCGCAAAACCTCTCCATGAACCAAAACGCTGGTGACCAAGCCGGCTCGGTGTTCCAAAAGATTGTGTTGTATTGAAATTCGACGACGTGAACTCGTTTTCCGTTGTGGATCAGTGTTTTGCTCGGGCTCCGAATCCACCAATACGAAAACGTGGCGATGTAGACGCATAGAGCCGCTGCGGCAAAAGCCGCGACTATTGCCAGTCGATGTGAACGTTTTTCAGGGGGCGTAGCCATGACAGGGCAGCGGGTGTGGTTTCATGGGATAACGATGTCTACATCAAGGAATAGATTCATTCAAAACCCTCGTGATTAAGGGCCGGTGGATTCTACCCCTTCGATGGAAATGATGGACAGCGACGGCGGGTCATCGTCCGGGTTTCCGTTCGGTTGTAGCTGATATAGACGGTAATTGGTGTTGAAACGCAGAAAGTCGACATCGTGCTTGCCACGAAGCATCCAAGTCAGGCGGTAAACACCGTTCGTCAGGTCGCTGTAAAGAAACTCCACTCTCGTGTACCGCTGGGCACCCATCGGCGTGTCGCCCTCGCTAATCCATGTCCTGAATCCTGATTGACGTTCCGCGCCGCCGAGTTTTGCCAAGTAACGGCGTCTGATCAGCTCATTGGTCGAAGATGACTTCCACACCTGATAATCCTTCCAGACATCTTTTGCGGGAGGTAGTGGTCGCTCCTCAAAGCCGAACGCATCGAACTGTCGCCAATCGCCGGTGTATCCAAGCTTTGGTTGAGGAGGCTCAGTCACGGTTCGAAACACGCGGCCCAGCCCGTACACCAATACCAATCCGACAACACAGGCCCCGGCCAGCGCGCTTGCGAGCAAGACGGCAATTCCCTTCCAAGGTTGTTTCATCTGGTGGAACCCATTCTCATTTGGAGGTTGGACCTCACCGATGGCAGAACGACTCAAAGTTCGTTGGATGGTCAATCCGCACCCATTCGGGAGCATTTCTCCGCGCCTCCCGTCCAACCCACCATGAAACGCATGCTTTGGCTTCTGCTGGGTTGGCTGGTTGTCTCCACTTCCGCGTCGGCGTCCGGCCTCATCATCATTCACGAGGAGGATTTTTGGCGCCAACCACCGCCACGCATTGTGCCACCGGAACCAATTCCACCCCGGCCACCCGTGCGACCGGTCTGGGCCGCGCTTGAAACGTCTTTCACCAAGGCCGATGTGCGCATCAAGGACCAGCTCGCGACCACGGTCATCGAGCAGGAGTTTTACAATCCGAACCCGCGTCAGCTCGAAGGCACGTTCCTCTTCCCGGTGCCGAAGGGAGCGCAGATCAACAAGTTCACCATGGAGATCAACGGCAAGCCGGTGGAGGCCGAGCTGCTGGCGGCGGACAAGGCGCGCGGCATTTACGAGGACATCGTGCGCCGGCTCAAGGACCCCGCGCTGCTCGAATATGCCGGACGCGATTTGTTCAAGGTCCGCATCTTTCCCATCGAAGCGAACGGGCGGAAGCGCATCACGCTTTCCTATTCGCAGTTGCTCAAGGCGGACAGCGGGCTGGTGAACTTCGTTCTGCCGATGAACACGGACAAGTTCTCCGCGAAGCCGGTGAAGAACGTGAGCCTGAAGGTCGATCTCGAAACGAAGCGTCCGCTGAAGTCGATCTATTCGCCGAGCCACAAGGTGGAGATCAAGCGCAGCGGCGGGAACAAGGCGGTGGTCGGCTACGATGCGCGCGAGGTGCAGCCGGACTCGGACTTCCAGCTCTTCTTCGCGCAGGAACAGGACGACATCGGGCTTAACTTGCTGACTTACAAGACGGCGGGCGAGGACGGTTACTTCGTCTTGCTCGCGTCACCGGGCGCGGAGGTGAAGAACACGAAGGTGATTCCGAAGGATGTGATGTTCGTGCTCGATACGTCCGGCTCGATGGCCGGCGCGAAACTGGAGCAGGCGAAGAAGGCGCTGGCGTTCTGCGTGGAGAATTTGAACGACGACGATCGTTTCGAAGTGTTGCGCTTCGCGACGGAAGTGGAGCCGTTGTTCAGCGCGTTGACGGTGGCGTCGAAGGAAAGCCGGACTAAGGCGCAGGAGTTCATCACGGGGTTGAAGCCGATTGGTGGCACTGCAATTTACGATGCGCTCGACAAGGCGCTGGCCGCGCGTCCTGCGAAGGGTGACCGGCCTTACCTCGTGATCTTTCTGACGGATGGCTTGCCGACGGTCGGCAACACGAAGGAGGACGACATCGTGGCGAATGCGACGCGCACGAGCGGCGGGAATGTGCGCGTGTTCTGCTTCGGCATCGGTCACGACGTGAACACGCACATGCTCGACAAGATCGCGGAGAACACGCGCGCGGTGAGCCAGTATGTGCTGCCGGACGAGGACATCGAGGTGAAGGTTTCGGGCTTCTTCAGCAAGATCAAGGAGCCGGTGCTGGCGAGTCCGAAGATCACATTCCCGGAATCGGTGCGCGTGACGAAGCTGTATCCGTCGCCGGTACCGGACTTGTTCAAGGGCGAGCAGCTAGTGCTCGTCGGGCGTTACTCCGGCAAGGGTGATGGCGCGATTCAGATCGAGGGCACGGTGAATGGTGAGGTGAAGAAGTTCGCGCAGGACGTGAAGTTCCTCGACGAGGCGAACGACCACGAGTTCATCCCGCGCCTGTGGGCGACGCGACGCGTCGGCTATTTGCTGGATGAGATTCGTCTGCGCGGCGAGAGCAAGGAAGTGAAGGAGGAAGTCGTGGAGCTCGCGCGCAAATATAGCATCGTGACGCCTTACACGGCTTACCTAATCACCGAAGATGAAACGCGTCGGGGCGTGACGACGAACTTGCGCACGTTGCAGTTCGGCGATCCGACGCAACTGGCCGAGGCTAAACAAAACTACAGCTTCTTCATGAAGGACAAGTCCGGTGGTCGCGCGGTGGCCAGTTCGCAATCCTACAACCGACTGAAGCAAGCCGACGCACCGTCGCTGGCGATTCAGGAAGGCAACGTGGATGCATTGCGGGTGGCCGAGCCGACGCAGACGATGCCGTTGCGACGCTACGCCGGTGGTGTTCCAGCTGCACCGGCTGCAGCAGGCAAGCCGGTGACGCTGGAAACGGCTGCTCAACAATACGCGCAGCAGAGCCGGTTTGTGGCGGGCAAGACGTTCTTCCAGAATCAGGCGCAGTGGGTGGATACGGACGCGCAGAAGTTCGAGAAGGCGAAGAAGGTGCGCGTGCAGTTCGCATCGGCCGAATACTTCGACCTTCAAAAGAAGCATCCGAAGGCGCAGGCGTGGCTGGCGCTCGGGAACAATCTGCAGTTCGTGATGGAGGGAACGGTGTACGAGATCTACGAGTGACCACGCTCCTGATGGCAAGACGTATGAACCGCCTCACCCCTCACCCCGGCCCTCTCCCCGTTGAGGGGAGAGGGGGGCGCGTGGACGCGTATCGAAACCTGGAGCATCTGGCCACGTTTGTTTCCTTTCGGTTAACGGGGGTCGAACAACTGGAGAGAAACGAGCGCGGACCAGCATGTCACCTGAAACTGAATCGTATGTCGCGCTCCCTCTCCCCTCAATGGGGAGAGGGCCGGGGTGAGGGGTGAGTCCGAGCCCGACGCAGAGGAAGTCAGTGGATTTCAAATCGCGGAGAGTGCCGTTCAGCAGCGGCACTTCGTCAGCGCTTCCACGCCGGGCCGGTCGGGAACTCGTGCTGGGCGAGCGACTCAGGCTTCATCTCGATGCTGTAGCCGGGGCGATTCGGCGGGAGGTAACAACCGTTGCGCATCGTGACCGGATCGAGGAAGTGCTCGTGGAGATGATCGACGTATTCGATGACGCGATTCTCCGTTGAGCCGCTGACAGCGATGTAGTCGAAGATCGACAGGTGCTGGACGTATTCGCACAGGCCGACGCCGCCAGCGTGCGGGCAGACGGGCACGCCGAACTTCGCGGCGAGCAGGATGACGGCGAGAACTTCGTTCACGCCGCCGAGGCGCGCGGCATCGAGCTGACAGAAGCGAATCGCGTTCGCCTGCATAAGCTGCTTGAAGACGACGCGATTCTGGCAGTGCTCGCCGGTGGCGACGCCGATGCCGAGCGGTTCCATCGCGCGGGCAATGGCGGCATGGCCGAGGACGTCGTCGGGACTGGTCGGCTCCTCGATCCACCAGGGTTTGAAACGCGCGAGGTGCTTCATCCACTCGATGGCTTGCGGCACGTCCCAGACCTGGTTCGCGTCGGTCATCAGCTTGCGATCCCAGCCAATCTCCTCGCGGATGATCGTGCAGCGGCGAATGTCGTCCGCGAGATCCCGACCGACCTTGATCTTCAGATGATTCCAACCCTGCGCGATGGCTTCGCGGCAGAGACGACGGAGTTTGTCATCGGAATAGCCGAGCCAGCCCGCGCTCGTGGTGTAGGCGGGATAACCGCGTTCCCGCATCTCGGCTTCGCGGGCGGCTTTGGTGGGGGCGAGGCGTTGGAGAAGTTCGCGTGCTTCGTCCGGCGTGATGGCGTCGGTGAGGTAGCGGAAGTCGATGCAGCGGACGAGCTGTTCGGGCGTCAAGTCGACGAGGAGTTTCCAAAGCGGCTTGCCTTCGGTCTTTGCGTAGAGATCCCAGACGGCGTTCACCACGGCGGCGGTGGCGAGATGAATCGCGCCTTTCTCGGGACCAATCCAACGCAGTTGGCTGTCGCCGGTGACGTGGTGCCAGAATTCGCCGAGGTTCGCGGTGATGGAATCAAGCGAGCGCCCGACGATCAGCGGCGCGAGTGCGCGGACGGCGGCGACGACGATCTCGTTCCCGCGACCGATGGTGAAGGTGAGTCCGTGGCCTTGGTGCGGTCCGTCGGTTTCGAGGATAACGTAGGCGGCGGAGTAATCCGGATCGGGATTCATCGCGTCCGAGCCGTCGAGCTGGCGCGAGGTGGGAAAGCGGATGTCGCGAACGACGAGGTTCGTGATCGAAACGCGGGCGCGGGTCATTTGCCGATTGTCACTTCGGCAGGAGACTCGTCAAGGCTGCGCCCGGCGGAGAGGAGTTGAACGTGCTTGGGCAGCGCGCAGTAAAAGGCCGCTCCCTTGTCCACCTGGCCCTCAGCCCAGACGCGACCGCCGTGGCGTTCAATGATGCGCCGGACGTTGGCGAGACCGATGCCAGTGCCTTCGAACAGATGGTCTGGATGCAAGCGTTGGAAGACGCCGAACAACTTCTCCGCATAGCGCATGTCGAAGCCGACGCCGTTGTCGCTCACGCAGAAGATCCATTCGTCTGCGGCCGGGCCGGTTTTGCACGAGACCTCGATGGTCGCCGGGTTGCGCGTGCGCGTATACTTGAGCGCGTTGGAAAGGAGGTTCAAAACGGCCTGACGCAGCGTCGGAAAATCCGCCTGCACGGTGGGAAGGGGGTTAATGATCCAGTGGACGGAGCGTCCTGTGGTGTCGGGTTCGAGACTGCGGCGGACCTCGTCGACCAAATCCGCGAGAGCGACCGGAGCGAGCCGGAGTTCTGTGCGCGCGGTGCGGGAAAAGTCGAGGATGTCATCGATCAATTCACCCATGCGCACGGCGGAATGCTGAATGGTATCCAGGTAACGGCGCACGGAGTCGGCCATAGGGTCGGGCAAATCCTGGCGCAGCAGATCGATGAAGCCGTGGATGTGCCGGAGCGGGGCGCGGAGATCGTGCGAAATGGAGTAGGAGAACGATTCAAGCTGCTTGTTCGCCTCCTGCAGTTGCGCGGTGCGCTCGGCGACGCGGCGTTCAAGCGAGGCATTGAGCTGGCGAACGCGTTCTTCGCTCTCGCGCAGGGCGTTTTGTTCGCGAATGGACTGCGCGCGGTAGAAGGCGTTCTCGACCGCGAACGGAAGGCGGAAGAGGTAGTTCTCTGATTTGACGATGTAATCGGCCGCACCGAGCTTTACGGCCTGGAGGGCGATTTCCTCCGTGCCCTGGCCTGTGATGAGAATGACTGTGAGATCGAGCGTGCGCTCCTGGCGAATCTCCTTCAACGCCTCGATGGCACTCATGCCGGGCAGACGGAAATCCAGAAGCAGGACATCGATATCCGGCACTGCGCCGGCTTGCGGGATCCGATCCAGCGCCTCCTGCGCGGTATGCACCACTTCGAAGAGGATGTGCGGGGCGTGATGCGCGAAATGCCGGCGTGTGAGCATGATGTCGTGCTCGTTGTGCTCGACGTAGAGCAGGCGCAGCGGTCGCTGGTGACGGGCGACTTCATTCTGGAAACGCAACTGAGCCTGGCGCAGAACGCCGGGCAGGTGAGCCCAGAAGGCGTTCGTCTTCGCGATGTAATCGTCCGCACCGGCGCGCAGCGCAGCGAGGACGGTCTCCTCATCGCCGGATCCCGTGAGCACCACCACGGGCATTGGCAAGGCGCGGCTGCGCGCGTGGGCGAGCACCGAGAGGCCGCTGCCATCGGGCAGGTTCACGTCGCAGAGCACGGCGTCAAACAAAGGTGGTTCGCCGCGTTGGAACGACGCCTCAAACGCCTTCAGCTGCTCCACGGCATCGGCGACGCGAGGGACGATCGTCACCTGGAAATCCGGCGCCACACGACGCAGTTCCCGCCGCGCCAGATCGGCGTCGCCAGGATTGTCTTCCAGATAGAGGATTTTCATGGCGCGGGCGGCGGAGCGGGGGCTGAAGAAGGGACGTGCGGCCGGTTCAGGACACTCCAGTAAATTTCCAGTTGTGTTGCGACTTCGAGGAAGTTCTCAAAGTTCACGGGTTTGATGATGTAGGAGTTCGCGCCCAGTTCGTAGGCCGTGCGGACATCGTTGTCCTCATTGGAAGTCGTGAGCACGACCACGGGAACGGATCGAAAGGTGGGATGAGTTTTCAGCTGCCGCAGCACCTCGAGTCCCGAGACCTTGGGCAGTTTCAGATCCAGCAGAATGACCACCGGCTGGGGAGCGCCCTTCTCCCACTGCGCGAGGTGGCCGAGCGCCTCCTCGCCGTCCCGCGCGACAACGAGCGGGTTCACGAGCTTGCGTTTGGCAAAGGCGCGCTTCGTGAGATCCACGTCCATCGGATTGTCTTCCACGAGGAGGATGGGACGGGAGAAATCGTTCATGGCGGTTACGGCTGAAAACTTCTTTGTTCGATGCCGTTGTTGCCGTTGTTCAACGGCAAGTCGAGATAAAAAACCGCGCCGCGGCCTGGCTGGCTCTCGGCCCACACCCGGCCACCCATCCGTTCCATCGCCTTGCGCACAATCGCCAGTCCGATGCCGGTGCCACCGTAATCTTCCGCCCGGTGCAGCCGGTGGAAGATCTGGAAGATCAGGTCGTGATACTTCATGTCGAAGCCCGTGCCGTTGTCGCGCACGGAGAGGATGCATCGCCCCTGATCTATCCGAGAGGAGATCTCAATGTGCGGCGCTGCCTGATGCCGGGAAAACTTCGCGGCATTATCAATCAAGTTTCGCAACGCCAGCGCCAGTCCGTCGCGGTCCGCGTCCACGGCTTCGTCACCAAGGTGCGTCTCAAGCTGCACCTTTTCCAAGTCGTGTTTCCGTTCGTCGATGACACTCTCGACCAGCGATCGCAGCGGCACTCGGCTCTGGTAGAGCGCCCGTCGCTCCAGCTTGGAGTAAGTGAGCAAATCCTCGATCAGCTGCTGCATTTGTTCCGCCCCGTGGCGAATGTTCTTCAGGAAGGAACGGCCGTCCTCGTCCAGCCTGTCGTGGTAATCCTCCAGCAAGAGCCGGCTGTAACCGTCGATGCCGCGCAGCGGCGCCTTCAAGTCGTGCGACACCGAATAGCTGAACGTCTCGAGCTCCTTGTTCTTCGCCTTCAATTCGGCGGTGCGGTCCGCGACGCGTTGTTCCAGCTCGCTGTTCAGTGCGCGAATCTCCTCGTCCGCCTCCTTGATGGGCGTGATGTCCACTGCGACGCCTCCCAGCAGCCGGCGTTTCTCCGAGATCACCACGGTGAACTTGAAAACGTTCCACCAATGAACTTTTCCATCCGGCATTTGGGCGGATTCGATCGTCTGCGAAGGTTCCTGCGAATTCCAGGCCGCCTCGTCGCTTTCCTTGAACCCGCGCGCGACCTCCGCCGGCCAGAGATCGGCGTCCGTCCTGCCAATCAATTCTTCGGGCGGTTTGCCGAACTGGGCAGCCCATGCCTGGTTACCGAGCACGTAACGTCCCTCGCGGTCCTTGAGGAACGCGGCCGCCGGCGTGTGGTCGAGGAACACGCGAAATCGTTCCTCGCTCGCCAGCAGGTCTGCCGTGCGATCGACGACACGCTGTTCGAGCGTTTCGTTGACGAGCCGCAGCTCTTCGATCGCGCGGCGGCGGCCTTGAATCAGCCGTCGCATGACGAAGTAGATGCCGAACATGATGCCAATGCTGCAAACATCACCTGCGATCAACACCGCAATCGCCTGGCGCTCGCGGTCCCCGGCGCGGGCCGCGCGATTTTCCAGCAGCTTCACCACATCGCCCTCCACCTTCTCGATGACACTGCGGATGCGATTCATCACGCGATCTCCGTCGTTCGATCGCACGATCTGAAGCGAGCTTTCCAATCCTCCCGTTCGCCGGGCTTCCACCGTCTTTTCCAACTCGGCGAACTTATCGTGAATCAGCGGCAGCACCTGCCCGATTTCGCGGGCCACCATGTCATGCCCGGGCAACAGTGCTTCGACCGCTTTAATCCGTTGCGGCAGCTGGGAGCGGGCGTTGATGTAAGGGGCGAGATATTGCTCTGTGCCGGTCAGCAGATAGCCGCGCTGGCTTGATTCCGCGTCCTGCACAGTGGCGAAGAGATCCTTGAGCGCCATCGCCAGCCGGCGCGCCTGCATGCGCTGGGTGGTGAGCTTCATATACTCCTGGGTGCTGAGATGATTGAAAATGCTGAGGCCGACGATAAGGGTCGTGGCCAGGACAAATCCAAAGGCTGTCCAGCGTTCAGCTGTCGTTTTCATTCACCCAAGTTGCGTCCGGACCACTCCAGGCAGGCAATGACAACCTTGTCCGGCGAAAGATTGTGGCTTCTGTATGGATCGTTTCGCGGCGCTGGACAAGTCCGCGGATGAATAGAAGTCACCCGTAAAACTTCGGGCGGCCAAACTAAAGCCGCGTCAGCGCGGTTACTTGCTGCCGGGTTTGGTGGCGGGCGTCTTGGCGAGATCGGGCGGGAGATTGTCCGGCGGGAACGCTTCGACGTGGAGTTTGATCAAGCTCACCGTGAGCGCGTCGAGTTTCAGTGAACCATCGGAGCGATCCACGAGCATTGCGATGCCAGTCACGGCGCCGCCGTTGGCCTTGACGATGTCGATGGTCTCCTGCACGCGCCCGCCCTTGGTCACGACATCCTCCACGATCAGGCACTTCTCGCCAGGCGCGATCTTGAATCCGCGACGCAGCACGAGCTTGCCCTCTTCTTTTTCCACGAAGATGAAGCGCAATCCGAGCTGGCGCGCCACCTCTTGGCCGATGACGAGTCCACCCATCGCGGGCGACACCACGGTGACAGCGCCGAGCGGGCGAACCTTCTCCGCCAGCGCCGCGCCGAACTTCTCGACGATCGGCATCTGCTGAAGCGCCAGCGCGCATTGGAAGAACTGCCGGCTGTGCAGTCCGCTGCGGAGGATGAAATGGCCTTCGAGCAAGGCACCGGTCTGGCGGAACAGATTGAGAGCTTCTTCGTTCGTCATGGCCGCGCATCAAACACGAGGCCGCCCGAGGTGACAATGCAGAAGAGGGTAGACCACGGACGGACGCAGATAAACACGGATTGGGAATGAGACACGAATTTCAGCGATTTGCACCAACGCAGAAGTCCTTGTTCGTAAAAACTTGTGGAATTTTTGTCGATCTTCAGATCTGAAAATCCACCACCACGGCCTCGCGTTCGCGCTTGTTCATCACCTTCATCGTCACGCCTTCGAACACGACCAGTGAATTGGCCGGCACGCTGGTGGTGAGGAAGACGTTGCCGCCGATGGTGCTGCCTTCGCCGATCACCGTCTCGCCGCCGAGAATCGTTGCGCCGGGATAAATCGTGACGCGATC
This sequence comes from uncultured Bifidobacterium sp., assembly GCA_964491875.1. Lineage (GTDB taxonomy): Bacteria > Verrucomicrobiota > Verrucomicrobiia > Limisphaerales > JADJPG01 > JADJPG01. The sequence continues at coordinate 208,311 of CAZBIC010000001.1, read as the reverse complement.
CTCGATCGTCGGATGCCGCTTCTTGCCGCGCAGATTCTCCACGTCACTCGTCGATTTCGCGCCGAGCGTCACGCCGTGATAAATTTTCACGTGATTGCCGATGATGCACGTCTCGCCAATCACCGTCCCAGTGCAGTGGTCGACAAAGAAGTGCGAACCGATCTGCGCGCCCGGATGCAAATCCATGCCCGTGCGCGCATGCGCCCACTCGGACATGATGCGCGGGATGAGCGCGATGTCGCGCTTGTAGAGTTCGTGTGCGACCCGTTGCACGGCGATGGTCTCCACGAACGGATACGCCACAATGATCTCCTCATGGCTCAGCGCCGCCGGATCGCCGTTGAACGCCGCGTCGACGTCGGTCTTCAGGACTTCACGAATGTTGGGCAGGCAACGCAGGAGGCAGATCGTTGTTTCGTGGGCGACCGGACGCAGATCCTTTTTTGCCATTCCCTCCGGCGTGGCGTATTCTAGGCTCTTGTAAATCTCGTCCTCCAGACGTTCCGCCACGGAATCGACGAGCGACACCATCTCCACCTTGAGCTCGGACGAATGGATCATCCGTTCGTCGAAGAAACCGGGGAAGAGCAGACGTAGAAGATCCAGCGTGATGCCGGCAATGACACTTTTGGACGGCAGGTTTTTGCCATCGAGATGATTGATGCCGCCCACCTTGGCGTACGAAACAATCAGCTGGTTGGCGAGTTCGGTAACCGTCGCATTCACGGCAGGAGTATTGGGCAGCAATGTTTGAAAGGCAACTGTGGGGAGTGAAGGGGCGCATCCGGGCACTGATCCCGACACGGGTGGCGTGTAGGAGCGCAGAACTCCGATTCTGCGCGTTGAACGAGTGGGTGGAACGCGCCGATTCGGAGATCGGCGCTCCGGGGGCAGTGAGAGGATGCGCCCTGTGAAACGGAGAGCCAGGCCAGTTTTCGGTTTTACGTTTCCTGACCTCCTGCGCACACTCCGCATCCATGTCCTGGAACGTCCTGATCACCGCGCGCACGCTCAATATCGAGGCAGTCGGAAAGCGCGCACTGGATCTGCTCGGTGCCGCTGGCTTGAAGCTCGTTCATCCGCCGAAAGCTGGCCCGCTGAGCGAAGCCGAACTCCTGCCGCTGTTGCCCGGTATGGACGCCGTGTTCGCCAGCATGGACAAATTCACCGCCGCCGTGCTCGGCTCGACGGAAGCCGCGAATCTCAAGCTCATCTCCCGCTGGGGCGTCGGATTTGACGCCATCGACGTTCCCGCTGCCACAAAGCAAGGCATCGTTATCGCCTACACGCCTGGGTTGTTGAACGACGCCGTCGCCGATTACGCGATGGCGCTGTTGTTTGCCGTCGCGCGTCGCGTGCATGAAGGCCACACGTCGATGCGGGAAGGCAAATGGACCTCGCTCTGGGGCCAGGACGTCAGCGGCAAGACGCTCGGCATCATCGGCTGCGGACGCATCGGCCAGGCTGTGGCGAAACGTGCGAGCGGATTCAACATGCGCCTGCTCGGCGCGGACACGCAGCCGAACGACGACGCAAAGAACCTCGGCATCGAGTTCGTGCCGCTCGAGCAGTTGCTCGCGGAATCGGACTACGTCTCCCTCCACTGCGCGTTGACGCCTGAGACACGCGGGCTGATCGGCGAGGCTCAATTGCGGAAGATGAAACCCACTGCTTACCTCATCAACACCGCTCGCGGTCCGGTGGTGGACGAAGCGGCGTTGCTGCGTGCGTTGAACGAGAACTGGATCGCCGGTGCGGCCATTGATGCATTCGTGGTCGAGCCGTTACCTACCGATCACCCGCTGCGTTCCGCGCCGAATCTGCTGCTCACGCCCCATCAAGCCTCCTTCGGTACAGATACCGGCGCCCGCGTCAGCGAAGCCGCCGCCCGCGCCATCGTCGATATGCAGGCCGGTCGTAAGCCGCAGTGGATCGTGAATCCCGAAGTGTTCCATTCGCCCAATCTGCGGGTGAAACTGAAATGATGATCCGCGAAACACGCGAAATGACACGAAACGATAACGAAGTTTCCGAGCGGAAATCCGAGCATCGCTCGGCATTAGGTTTCGCTTGCCAACCTCGAGCCGAGCGATGCTCGGCGCTCCATGCTTGTTTCGCGTTCTTTCGCGTCTTTAGCGGGCAACTCTTCCTATGAAAACCAATCCTGTTCGCGCCAAGCTCAAACGTGGTGAATCGAGCGTCGGCACCTGGCTGAATCTTCCGTGCCCGATGAGCGCCCAGTTGATGGCGCGCACCGGCTTCGACTGGCTCAACGTCGAGCTCGAACACGCGCCCACCAGCCTCGAAACCGCGTCGCAGATGTTCGCCATCATCGCCGCCTGCGGCTGCGTGCCGCTGGTGCGCGTGCCCGTCGGCAGCGTGGAGAACATCAAGCGCGTGCTCGATTGCGGCGCGTGGGGCATCGTCGTGCCGATGGTGAACAGCCGCGCCGAAGCCGAGACCGTCGTGAAGGCCGCGCGCTACCGTCCGATTGGTGAGCGCAGCATCGGCGGACAGCTTCATTCGTCCAACTTCGCGACCGACTCGGCGACCTACTACGCGAAGGCGAACGAGGAAATCCTCGTCATCGTGATGGCCGAGCACATCGATGCGATTGCGAATCTTGAACAGATCCTCAGCGTGCCCGGCATCGACGCCGTCTTCGTGGGCCCGAACGATCTTCACGCGTCGATGGGCCTCGCGCCAGCGTTCGAGAGCGACTCACTGCAGTTCAACGAAGCGTTGAAAAAGGTGCTCGCCCACGCGAAGGCGCGCGGCATCGCCGCCGGCATTCACGTGGCCAATGCCGAACAGGCGAAGCGTCGCATCGCGGACGGCTGGCAGTTCATCGCTGTGAGCAGCGAAGCGGGCCTGATGCTCGGCAAGGCGGCGGAAGTCGTGAGGACGCTCGGCCTCGGCTCCGGCCAGGCCGCGGTGAAGTATTGACCATGAACATCGTTGTCCTTGATGGCTACACGTTGAACCCCGGCGACCTGAGCTGGGATGAACTCAAGGCGCTGGGCCCGTGCGAAATCTTCGATCGTACGCCGCCGGGCGAAGTCGCTGCGCGTGCCGCCAACGCGGAGATCGTCATCACTAACAAGTCCATCCTGCATCGCGCACAGATCAAGGCGATGCCGATGCTGAAATACATCGGAGTGACCGCGACCGGATACAACGTCGTGGACATCGAAGCGGCGAAGGAACGCGGCATTGTCGTGAGCAACGTCCCGCTCTACGGCACGCGTTCCGTCGCACAACACACCTTCGCGCTGTTGCTCGAACTCACGCAGCATGTCGGCCATCACGCGCAGACCGTGCGCGATGGACGCTGGGTGAGGTCAGTGGACTGGTGTTACTGGGACAAGCCGCTGATCGAACTCGACGGCCTGACAATGGGTATCGTCGGCTACGGGCGAATTGGTCAGGCAACCGCGCGCCTGGCGGAGGCGTTCGGAATGAAAGTGATCACCACGCCATCCAGCTCCGGCAAACCGCGCGAGCCGCAGGTGAAAGCGGTGTCGCTCGATCAACTCTTCCGCGAGAGCGACGTGGTGAGCCTGCACTGTCCGTTGACGCCGGAGACGAAGCATCTCGTGAACGCGCCCCGTCTCTCGCTCATGAAGCCGACAGCGTTCCTGCTGAACACCAGCCGCGGTCCGCTGATCGACGAAGCCGCGCTCGCTGAGGCGTTGAACTCCGGTCGCATCGCCGCAGCAGCGCTGGACGTTCTCTCCGCTGAACCGCCGCCGGCGGACAACCCGTTGCTTACCGCAAAGAACTGCCTCATCACGCCGCACAACGCCTGGGCGATGCGCGCGGCGCGGGCGCGATTGATGAAGACCTCGGTGGAGAACGTCCGCGCCTTCCTCGCCGGCCAGCCGCAGAATGTGGTGGGAGAGAAGTGAGTCAGTGAGTCAGTAATCAGTCGGTCAGTGAAAACAGGGAGGCTTCCGTAAACTGATTCACCGATTACTGTTTTACTGTGGCACTGGTTGTCGAAATACTTTCGTCATGAGTCTTGCGGACAATCTGGCTTCGATCGAACAACGCATCAGCGCAGCCTGCGCCCGGGCGGGACGCGATCGTTCCTCGGTGCTGCTGCTGGCGGTGAGCAAGGGCATGCCGCCGGAGTTGATTCGCGAGTCGGCGGATTGCGGGCTATCGGTGTTCGGCGAGAGCAAGGTGCAGGAGGCGAAGCTCAAGATTTCCATGTGCCCCGGCCGGTTGCGCTGGCAGATGATCGGGCACCTGCAATCGAACAAGTGCCGCGACGCGGTGCATTGCTTCGAGATGATTCAGAGCGTGGACTCGCTCGCGCTCGCGCAGGAAATCAACAAGCAGGCGGACAAGCAGGCGAAGACAATGCCGGTTCTGCTGGAGGTGAATCTCGCCGGTGAATCGACCAAGTTCGGTTTCAAGGCGGACCAGCTGCTCGCGGAGCTGGAGTCGATCAACGCGCTGCCGAAGATCGAGATTCATGGGCTGATGATGATCGCGCCGTGGACGCCGGAGCCGGAGAAGGTCCGGCCTGTGTTCCGTCAATTGCGCGAGCTGAAGACCCGGTGTGAGGAGAAGCTTGGCGCGCCGCTCCCGCACTTGAGCATGGGGATGAGCGGGGATTTCGAGGTGGCCATCGAGGAAGGCGCGACGATTGTGCGGGTCGGCACTTCGCTGTTTGGCGCACGCCCGAAGGTGGTGAAGCAGGCGCGGGCCGAGGAGATGGAATAGGCTGTTCCGGTGTGCGGGACGCCGGTTCGCGCAACTTTGAACTTTGAAGTTCCGGCCTGGTCCTTCTATCTTCCGCCTGTGACCGCAGACACCTTCAAGCATGAGATGACCGAGGCTCTCAAGGCCTACGACAAGTTTGTCGTGTGCATCGACAAGGTGCCGGAGGACGCGGAGACCTCGCTCCGTTCGCTGATGGAGAAGGCGATCAAAGCATACGAAAACCGCGGGCCGAACCTGCGTCACGGCATCGCCTTGGATCGCCAGCTCACCATCATCCTCAGCCAGACGGAAGGCGATCGGCCGTTGTGCGGGATCTATTTCAACCTCCACTCGCCGTATCAAAAGAAGACGACGAGCAAGACGGTGAAGTCGGCGACGTAGGCTGGCAGTGTTCCTTTTCGACCGAAGGCGCGATCAATCCGGGCGCACTTCGTCACCCGCCCGGCATTCTCCCGAGGTGATGTCCGCCACGAGATTCACATCGATGCGTTCCTTGCTGACCTTCAGTTCGGCGACCTTCAATCCCGCCCGGTAGACGAAGAGCTTCTGATCGACGACGGGCAGCGGAATCCCAATCGGATAACTCACCACGACGTGGCGTGCGGTGAGGTTGACTGAGGTGATGCGCCCACGCGTGCCGGTGGCCGGGGTCACGATCACGGTCGGTGGCTTGGGAGGGGCGGCGGTGACGCCCGGCACCGCGGGCGGTTGTTCGGACGCGTCGTAGATATTCTTCTTTGTGGCGCAACCGGCTGTCGCAAGCGCAGCGGCGAGCCATAGACTTTCCCATCGCATGGCCGGTTTAATTAGCGCACGCGGTCTGGTCATTCGAGCAAAAATTCTGCGACGGCGTTCGGGCAAAAAAGAAGCCGGGAATTGCTTCCCGGCTTCGTGAGTTTCAAGGAGGCGGAATCAACCGCCCGAACCGCGATCAGTTGTTGGGCTCTTGTTGCTCGTCGTCGTCCTTGCCGCCCTTGTCGTCATACTTGGGTTTGCGCGGCGGCTTGATGCAGTTCTCCATGCCTTTGCTGATCGCCTGCGACCAGCGGATCAACGAGGTCGCGAGCTCGGGCTGATGCGGCACGACCTGCGCACGGACCTTTTTCTCGAAGGCGTCGAGCGTGTTCTGGGTCGGGCGCAGCTTGCCGCCGCCAGCGTGGCGGAGGGCGACGCGCAGTGTGGCAGTGAGCTCGCGCTTGGCCATGCGATAGGCCGCGGAGTGATTGACCTTCTCGATCAGCAGCTCGATGGCGAGCGGCGCGGTGACAACTTCCAAGGTCTTCGACTTGGTATCCGTCAGACCCGTTGCGTCCGTGACCACGAGCACCACTGTGTGAGTGCCGACTTCGAGGCAGTTGGTGGTGACTGCGCTCGACGAGAACGGAACGACTTCCTGCTCTAGGAACCAGAGGTAGCTCAGGGAACCGCTTTCCGGGTCGGACGAGAGGGAGCCGTCGAGCTTCAGGCAGGAGTTCCACCAGTTGCAGGAGATGAGCACAGGATTCTCGAAGTCCGGCGAGAAGTCCACGAGTTGATCCGCGGTGATGACCGCTGTCGGCGGCTGGTTGTCTCCCCGGACTGTCACGCCGAACGAGCAGCTGGCGCTGTTGCCGGCCGCGTCGGTGGCGGTGCAGACGACCGTGGTGACACCGACCGCGAAGGTGCTGCCGGAGGCAGGCACGCAGGCCAGGGTGACTTCACCGCAGGTATCCGAAGCGGTGGCTTCGAAGGTGACGACGGCGCCGTTCGCGCTGGTCGCAGTGGCGTTGATGTCGCCCGGGCAGGTGACGACCGGAGCCGCGGTGTCAGCGACGGTCACGTTGACCGGGGCCGAGGTTGAGGAGTTGCCGTTGCTGTCCGTGGCGATGGCCGTCAGCGCGTAGGAGCCGGCGGGTGCCTCCGGAACGGAGACGCAATACGGTTCCGCCGTGGCGACGCCGAGCGGCGCAACGCCGTTCGCGAAGAACGCGACTTGGACGATGGTCGCGCCGTTGTCAGCCGTGGCCGTGGCGCAGATGGTCGCCGTGGCGCACGCGGGGAGGGTGCTGCCGTCGACTGGGCTGTTGATCACGACGACCGGCGGCTGGCTGGCCTTGCGGGTTCCGAGCGCGCGGATGTTGCGGACCTTCAGACCGGTGTAGCCGGCGCCGGCGTTGTTCACCTTGAACTGGAGTTCGTTCACGCCTTCGCGGAAGCCGCTGGTGATCGTGAACGTGGAGTAGGCGACGAAACCACCGAGGTTCTTGAAGCCGGTCGACACGCCGTTGAGAAGCACATCCTGGCCTTCGTTGTCGGTGGACCACTCGCCGGAGAGGTGGACGGTGGACGGGTCGAAGCCGGTCAGGTCGAAGCTGTGGGTGTAGATGTAGTCGCCGGTGGACGCCGCGGAAGTTTCCGTGCGCGGTCCGATCCACTTGGAGCCCGCCTCGTTTGCCACCCAGGGGCCGCTGACGATCGGGAACAACGTGGAGTCCTGCACCATGGCGTCTGCGGACGCGGAGTCGGGATTCGTCGTGAGACGATAGTGGGCGTCGGCGGTGCCGTCGGTGACCCCGGAGCCGCTGCTGTCCACGCCGGTGTTGTAGACGCCGGAGATGACTTCAAGCACAGCGAGTGTGACGTTGGCGCTGACTTTTTCGCCGGCGAAGTTGGACACGCGCACGGCGTAGGTGCCGACGTCGCTGGAGGCGGCGCTGGCGATGCTGAGTTCAGGATTGTTCGCACCCGGGATGTCGACGCCGTTCTTCGTCCACTGATAAGTGAGCGGCTCGGCGCCGTTGGCCACCACGGTGAAGGTGGCGGGTTCGCCCACGGCCACTGCGACACTCTGCGGCTGGGAGAGGATCAGCGGCGCATCGCGCAGGCTGAGGACGGCCGGGGCGCTGCGCACGGTGCCGAACGGGCTGATGATTTCGACGCTGTATTCGCCGACTTGATCCGGGAAGTCGAAGGTGAAGGAGAGTTCCGGACCGTTTTCGAGGAGCAACGGATCCGCGCCGTAGTACCACTGATACTCGAGCGTCGGGCTGCCGTTGGCGCGGACGCTGAACGTGGCGCGTTCGCCGATCAGGAGCGCCTTGCTCTGGGGCTGTTCGACGATGAAGGGCGCGGTGCCGTCCGGCAGGGCGTCACCGAGGGCGCGGAGGTTGTCCACGCGCAGACCGGTGTAACCGACCGCGGCGTTGTTCAGCTTGAAGTCGATGGTGTTCGGACCTGCGACGAAGCCGCTGGTGATCGAGAACGGAGTGAACGACGGGAACTGCGCCGTGTTCTTCTGGCCGGTGGAAACGCCGTTGATGAGGATGTCGAGACCTTCATTGTCCGTGGACCAGGTGCCGCTGATGGTCACGGAGGCGGGATTAAAGCCCGTCAGGTCCACCACGGTGCGGTAGACGTAGTCACCACCAGCTCCGGCGGCTCCGGCGGCTCCGGAAGTTTCCGTGCGGGGTCCGATCCACTTGGAACCGGCGTTGTTCGCGACCCACGGGCCGGCGACGATCGGAAACACGGTGGAGTCTTCGACGAAGGTGTCGGCTGACGCGGAGTCTGGATTGAGGATCAACTTGTAGTGGGCGTCCACGGTGCCGTCCGGCAGCGCGTTGCCGGAATCATCCACGCCGGTGTTGTAGGCCACCGTCACGCGATCGCGAACGATGATCACGGCGTTGGAACTGATGGAATTGCCGGCGGGGTTGCTGATGCGCACGGCGTAGGTGCCGGCGTCGTCCTTGGTGATGGGCGAGAAGGTGAGGTTCGGTTCCCAGGCGCCGTCGATGTCGGTGCCGTTCTTCGTCCACTGATAACTGAGCGGTGCGCTGCCGATGGCCGCGACGGTCAGTGTGAGGGTCGAGCCCGCGCCGATGGTCTGGCCCTGCGGCTGGACGGTGATGGTGGGCACGGTGCCCGAGGCGAGGAAGCCGACGTTGTCGATCAGGAGCGTGGTGTCGCCGCCTTGGGGATTGCTCTTGATGAAGGCGATTTCCATGGAGGACGCGGTGGCCGTGAACGGCTCGCTGACGACCTGGCGATAGGGATTGGCGCCGCCGACGGGTGACACGTTGTGCGTGGGAACGACGGTGTTGCCGGCGACTTTGACTTCGCAGGCGGGGACTCCGCCGTTTCGGGCGTTCTCAAAGAAGGTGAGCTGGTAGGTGACGCCAACGATGAAGCCGCTGACGACCTGGCTCATGGCGCCGTCTTCCTGGAGGAACGCGGCCTTGGTGCCATCGGGAATCGTGCCGTTGTCGGTGAACGGTCCACCGAAGGTGCCGGGATTCACGCCGTGACCGCCGAGCGCACTCCAGCCGGTGATGGGGCCGTTGCCACTGACGTAACCGGGGAAGGTGGCGAAGGTGTCGGCCTCAAAGCTCGGGTTCACGATCTGCGGAACCGTCGGCGGGTTCAGCTCGTAGTTGGAGAAACCGTAGACGTGGATCGAGTTTCCTTCGAGCTGGTTGAAGTTCAATGTCACCGAGACATCCGTCGCGATGTAGCGATAGGAGAACGCGATGCCGTTGTTGTCGCCGAAGTGGTCTTGATTGATCGTGAGACGGTCACTGCCGACGCTGAAGGTCGCGGCGCGGGTGCCGTTTTCCCAGCCGACGGAGTAAATCGTGGCGACATATTCGGCGCCGAGCTCCAGGCCGGTGATGGTGAGGCTCTGGGAAGGACCGCCGTAGAGGAAGTCGTTCGCCATCGCGCGCGTGCCGTCGTTCAGGTTGTTACCATCGTTGTTGAAGACGTTGGCCAGACCGGTCGCGGAGAACTTGTTCACCACGGACGGATTGCCGCCGGTGACACCCGTGAAGTTCACGCCGTTGATAGTCGCGCCTGCCGCGCTGCCGAAATTGTAGGCGTGCGTGTAGGTCTTGGTGTTGTCGATTCCAGAATTGGCCTCATCCGTCCACGCGGCGTAGGACCAGCCGCTGTTTTTCGGGGCGATGCTGAAGTCGTCCACCACCACGGTATTGTCGCCGCCCGCGTTGTTATGAAGCGCCAGCGTCTGCGATTCCGCGGACGCGGTGAAATCAAACGCGAAGTATTTGTAGGCGTTCGCGCCGCCCACAGAGGTGACGCCGGTGTTGACGATGTCCGTGCCGTCGACCGCCACGCGCAGGTTCGCGGTGTTGCCGCCGCGGGCGTTGACGCGGAAATTGACGGTGTAGGTCGTGCCGACGGTCAATCCTGAGATCGTCGCGCTCAGGGAAGAGCTCGCGCTGTTCTGGATGAACGCCACCTGGCTGCCGTTCGGAATGACGCCATTGTCCGCGAAGGGACTGCCGCCGCCGGGATTGATGCCGGAGCGGGCCGGATCGCCGGAGGCCCAGCCGGTGATCGGCGCGTTGCCGGACACGTAGCCGGGGAACACCGTGAAGGTGTCGGCCTCGAAGCTGGGGTTGGGGATGACGGGTTGCGCACCCGCAGTGAGGGCGCCCAGCAGGCCGAGAGCGGCCAGGGCACCTTGGATCAGGTTTGGTTTCCGAGTTTTCATAATCATCATCGTTCTGTTTTGCACTCAAGCCCGCGCGAAGACGGTGCCTGCCATCTCCGTTTTTTCACGGGCTGTTGCCACGGATCACCGCGGCGGCTCTTTCAGGGATTGTCCCAAGAGCAGACCACAGCCGCATACGCTGCGGCAAGGCAATTGTCCGAGGTGAAAGCAGTTGTTACGGGATCAGGACCACGCGGTAGAACCGCTGGTTACCGCTGCCCGCATCAGTCGCAGACGCGGTCGCACCCGCGGCCGTCACCGGGCCGCCGAGGTCGAGCCAATCCGTCGCGTTCAAGTCGTCTTTGTATTGCACGCGATAGCTCCGGCCGGCTTGCGCGGACCAGACGAGCGACACCGCGTTGTTTCCCAGGTTCACCGCAAGCACGGGCGGATTCGAAGTCGGGATGACATTCGCCGCGCGCGGCGTGGGTGTGGGCATGAAGTAGAACGGAGCCGGGCCTCCGCTCGGCCAACGGCCCTGGCTGAGATTATTGGTCTGCGCGCCGAACGTGATCGCATCCAGCAGGCGGCCTGCAGAATCGTAGAGGGCAATCTGTTCTCCGCCCTGGCCGAGCCGGAAGTTTACATGCAGATCACCGCCGGGCTGCGTTTGAGCCGGCTCTTCATCCGCCCAGACCAGCAGGTAACCCAGCGGCCCGATAGTCATGCCGGCGGGAATGACCGATTTGCCGGGTCGGGTGAAGTCGTCCGTCAGCGTGAAGCCCGTCAGGTCAACCGTGTTCGTGGTCGGATTGTAGATCTCGAACCAGTCATCGAAGTCCTGATCCGCTGGATCGCGCAGGAACGAGGCGTTCGCCGCCATCCATTCGTTGATGAAGAGCGTCACCGGTTTCGCCGCCGGATTGTTCGTCGTGCCCGGCGTCACGTAGAAGAAGTTCTGGCGATACGACGACTGGCCGTCTGGCGACGCGCCGTAGGAACGGTCCGCTTCCACGCCGGCGTAGTTGAAGTAATCCACGATCTGCGGCGCGCCGTTCACCAAACGCGAGAGCACGACTGAGCCGTTGGTCGGCGCGAGGCGGAAGTTCGCGTGCAACGCGGTGGCGGTGGTTTCCGCCAGCTCGTTGTCGGCCCACACGAGGAGAAACTCGCCTGCGCCGATGCTTGTGCCGGCCGGGAACGCCCATTGCGAGAGGCTCGAGTAGTTATTCGCGAGATGGAAGCCATCGAGGCTCAGCGCGCTGTCGCCGCCGTTGTAGAGCTCGATCCACGGATCGTTGTCGCCGGCGTTGTCCTTCAGCCCTGTGACGTTCTCCGGCTGCACTTCGCTGAGCCAGAGCTCAGGATACGCCGGCAAATTCGCAATACCGGAATTCTGCGCGCCTGGTGTGTAAGGCGTCGAACGCGGATCGATTGCGCCGTTGAAGCTGGTGTTGATGCGGAAGGAGAAGTTCGTGCCCGCCGTTCCGGACAGATACCAGAAGCTGAACGTGTAGACCGTGTTGGTGGTCAACGCCGGGAAGCTCTGCGAGAAATTGTTCAAGCCGAGAGTGCCCGAGGTGAAGATCACCTGCGCGCTGGAGTTGCCTGAATGCGCGACGCTCGTGGTGATGACGCTGTTGGTCGCCGGACCCGCCACGCGCCATGCCGGGGCGAACGGTTCTTCGAATCCGCCATTGGCGAGCAGGTTCGGGCCACCGGCAGGATCGCTGCCCTGAACGAGTGAAACGTCGTCGAGGTAGATGTTCCCGGGATTCGCCGCCGGCTGGAAGAAGAACGCGAGGTTCGTCGCCACCGCCGTGCCGACGCTGCGCGTCAGGCTGAAGAACTTCCAGCCATTGCCAGCTGTCCAGTTGCTCACGCGATTGTTGTCCTGATTCGCGTCGATCAACTGCAGCGATGCGCCCGATCCATCCGCGACGGCGGGCCACGGCAAATCGTCATCGTAGGTCACGCGATCCACGATGGCGTCTTCCGCCGCCGTCGCGCCGGGCCGAATCAACGTGATCGTCTCGCCACCGTTATCGAGCTGGCCGTTGAAGCCTTCGATGGCCGGGATGCCCCAGCCGTAGGCATTGCCGAACGCCGCGCGATCCTTGCAGATCACGAGCAGGCCGCGGGGCAACAGCGTGGTTCCTTCCGGGAACGTGAAGTCGACGCCGCTCATCCGCCATCCGGTGAGGTTGAAGGAATACGTCTCCGAGCGATTGAAAAGTTCGATGTAGGTCGCGTCGGACACGAGCGGGTTGTACATCACTTCGTTGATGACGATGTTGTCGGCCGCGAGCTCCTCTGTGCCGGTGAACTCGACGAGGTTCGTGCGACTGGCGCCCGGGACGGGATTGCCGAAACGATCGAAGCCGGCGATGACGAGTTCGTTCGTTCCCGCACCAAGCGGGATCAGGAGGCGCCAGTTGTTTGCCGTGGTCCAGACGGGCGTGAACTCGACGCCGTTCACCGTAATGGTGCGAACGGTGACGGGCGCGGTGCCGGTGAGGGAAATGAGATTGCGGTTCGTGCTGAACGTGGCCGGTCCGGAGACGTTGAACACATTCGAGACGGTGTTCAGCTGCGTAAGGAGGAACGCCCGGCGCTGGTTGATCCAGGTCTTGATCGCCGCGGGGCTGGCCAGCGAAATGCCGTTCGCCTGGAACGCCGCATACTTCGCATCGAGGATGGCGTCGATCTTCGTGCCAGGACCGGATTGGAAGAAAGTGTTCAAACCTTCCGTGAGCGCGCCCCAGTAGAGGCGTTTCCAGGCCGGGTTCGCGTATACGCGGTCCATCATGTCGTCGTTGAGATCCGGGAAGAGCGGATCGTTCACCGGGTCGTTGAAGACGCCGAGGCCGACATCGAAATCCCAGCTCATCAACTTCCAGCCGGATTGCGTGGGCTTGTAGAGGAAGGTGTTTTTCGCGTTGGGATTGCCGAAGGCATCCCAGAACGACGCGAGATCGTTCATGGCAAAGGTGCGCATCCAGTTGTCCATGTCCGCGACGCTTTCCATCGCGGTCTGGTAGCCGTTGGTCGCGGCGTTGGCGGCGTCGACGAGATTGAAGATCGGCGAGTAATCGTTCGCCGTGCCGTCGATGGCGCGCGGCTTCCACACCCAGCGATAACGCGCCGTTTTCTTCACGCCGCCCGTGGTGGTGAAGAGCTCCATCGAATTCAGATCCAGACAGCCCGTTTCGCGATCGCCGCGGTCGGAAAATTCATCCCAGCAATCGGGTTTGAACAGCGCGCCGTCCGGATCGTCGCTGAACCATTGCTCGACCGTTTCCCCGGTCGGCTGCTGCACGTCGTCCATGATCGTCCCGCGACGAACGCCATTCACAAACATGATCACGTAGCGGCGGTAATTGTTCGGCAGACCGTATTGTTCGAGGAACCAATACATCAACTGCTCGCGCTGGTTCGTGTCATCGCGCACCGGCCAGTCGAGCACGATGTGGGTGGTGCTGAGGAATGGATCGTCTTCGCCGAACACGATGTCATATCCGCACAGGGCGCCGACCGGCGAAGTGTAACCGGGCGAGGTATATGGACTGCCGCTGTAGTGCGCGCCGACGTTGTAGATGACGCGGTTGGTGCCGTAGACGAACGTGCCGTCGAGGTTCTCGTTGCTGGTCTTCTCGCGATTCGCCCAAGTGGCGACCGTGGCATCCGTCAGCCACAGGCGATAGGTCCCGAACGCTCCGGGCGGATGAGTCTCGCCGATGCGAACAAGGCATTCGCGCACCGGAGCATCGCTGGGAAACTGCGAGGTCGCGATGACTGCGGGAATTGCGTGTTGATCCACTGCCACGATGTGAAAGGCCACCAGCTTGCCGGTCGCCTGCCCGGGAATTTGCGCCGTGTAAAGGCCGTCGCCAGCCAGCGCGTCACCGCCCGTGCCGTCGTCGGTCATCGTCACGCTGGTGGGCGAAGTGGACGGATCGATGCGGTAGTTGAGCGTCACCGATTGAACGCCGTCCGGGTCCGCGACGCGTGTGGTGATACGAATGGATTGTCCGGCTTGGGGAAGGATGGGGCGATGCGTGGTTTCGGTGATGACGGGACCGAGGTTTTGAGTCGCTGTGCTGTTCGCGGCGCCCGGCGTGCCGAGATTGGTGGGAACCGGGAGGCGTCCGAACGCTTCAATGTAATTTCCCTTCAGGCGAATCAGGATTTCGGGATGGCCGCGCAGCCATTTCACTTTCGCGCGCAACGTGGCCGTGGCATTCGCAGCGACAGCGGAGGAGAGTTGGGCGGAAAGACGATTTGCAGTGAGGTCGCCACGATCGCTGGCGCGCAGGTGCAGCGAGCGCGAGCTGTTAAAGCCGGTGTTCTCCAGGCTGGTCTTGCTGTGCGTGCCGCCGAAGATCCAGCCGTTCGTGCCGCTTTCGAACGTGGAGTTCGGGACGCGATTCGCGCCGGAGACGATCACTTCGACGTCATCCACCAACGCTTCACCCGGCCCGAGCAACATCACTTGCACGCGGTCCGCCGCGCCGGAACCCAGATCGAGCACGCCGGTGAACTCCACCGTTGTCCATGCGGACTTCGCGGTGTCGTCACTGTCGGTCCAATTCGCTCCCGCGCGGTTGTCGGCATGGGTGTCGCGCAGTTCGAGGCTGCTGCCGCCGCCGTCCGACCAGCGTCCCCAGCGACCGCCGTCCACGTAGGTGACTTCATCCATCACGATGTAGAAGACATTCGTGGTGATCACTCCGCTCGTGTTCGTCGTGAATCCGTAGTCCGGCATCGCCAGCGCGACACGTTCGCCGCCGTTCGCCAGCGTGCCGCCGTAGTTGCCAATCAAGTTTGCCGAGCTCAGGCCCTGATAATTCGTTGCCAGCCGAGAAGCATTCTTCGCCACGGCCAGATAAGCGCCGGCGTTGAGGGTGGTGCCCGCCGGGAAGGTGAAATTGATACCGCTGGTGAACCGCCAGCCGCTGATGTCCACGGGCTGCTCGCCGTCGTTGTGGATCTCAATGAACTCATCATCGCTGTCGCCCGAGAGCGGATTGTACATGACCTCGGTGATCACGATATCGCGAGTGAGCGCGGGCGCGTTGGTGGTGCCGGGGGTGCGGGACTGGAGTTCCTGGAAATCCGGCGCGCCGTCTGGGAAGCGTCCATACGCCACGCCGTTGGCCTGCCCGTCGTAGCGCAAGGCGGCAAGCACACGGTTTTGGTTTGAGCTGACGAGGTAGACGGTTTCGCCATCCGACGCGAGCGAGAAGCTCAGCTGGGTTTGATCGAACATCGCGAAGCCACGCGCGGCGAGCGTCGTGCCGTCCGGAATGCGGAACTTGTTCGTCGCCGGATCGTCGGTCAGCCAGCAGCCCGAGAGGTTTACCGGGAGCGAACTGTTGTTGAAGAGCTCGATATAGTCCAAGAGCGGCAGGTCGGTGTGCGCGAGGATTTCGTTGATGACGACGTTCTCGATCAAACCGGCGGGCAACGGATCAGCGGTGCCGGGTGAACCGCCTTTGAGCGCGCTCGCGGCCCACGCTTGCGGGTTGTTCTCACCATAGCTGGGGCGCGCCAGAATCATGGAATGCCCGGCGCCATCGGCGGCGATTGGCCACGGCGGCTGGTCGGTGTAGTTCACTTCGAGCACGATGCCACCGGAGCGTTTGCGCAGGCGCAGGGTGCCGCCTTCGTTGGGGAGGTTGTTCGTGAAGCCACCGACGACTCCGCTGATACTGTAGGCGGATTCGACGTCCGCCGGGACGGGCGCGACGACGAGGAAACTATTGCCTTGAATGATCGTGTTCTCGGGGAAGGTGAAATCGACATCACCGGTGAGGCGCCAGCCGCTGATGTCCTCGAAGAACGGATTGGAGTTGTAGAGCTCAATGAACTCGGTGCGCTGGCCATCGCCGTCCGCGGTCGGGTGATACATGATCTCGGAGAAGGTCAGACCGGTGCGACGGGTGGACGGCCCGAGCGGTTCATAGGTTCGCTGCGCGGGGCTGAGAAATGTCAGGGTCAACGACGCGACCTGGCTGGTCACCGAGCCGGAAGCGTTCGACACGATGACGTCGTAGCCGCCTTCGTTGGCGGTACCGGCGTTCGCGAGGGAATAGCTCGCTGTCGTCGCGCCGCTGATCGGGGCGCCGTTGAACCGCCATTGGTAGCTGAACGGCCGGCTGCCGGCGGCGACCACATTGAACGTCGCTGAATCCAGCAGGCCGACTGTCACCGGCGCTGGTTGCGTGGTGATGGATGGCGGCGTGCCGGGCGGCGGTTGCGGGTCGGCCGTGGCGCTGGTGAATTCGAGGCGGAACGCCGTGGGATTCGCGCCGGAACCGGCGTTGTTCACGACGAAATCGAGCGTGTTCGTGCCGTCGATGAAGCCGGAGTTGATGGTGAAGGTGTTGCCAAAAGTGCCGAAGTTGCCGTCGCTCGTCGCGCCCGTCACCTGGCCGTTGATCAGCACTTCCGGTCCAGCGTTGTCCGAGGTCCATCGTCCTGTGATGACAGCGGTGGAAGGTTCGAGGCCGGCAAGACTGAAGGTGATGCGGTATTTGTAGTCTCCCGCCTGATTACCGGTGCTTTGGTTCGCCATGGGCCCGATCCATTTCGAGGTTGTGCTGCTTGCGAGCCACGGGCCGGTGCCGACGATGGGAAACAACGTATCCGTGACGACGAATGTGTTTGGTCCCGGCGCGGTGACATCGGGGCTTTGCACGAGTTTCCAGTGCGGATCGACGGCGCCATTGGCCAACGTGGTGCCCGCGTCGGACACGCCGGTATTGTAGAGGCCGGGGATGGTGGCGGCGCTGGCGGTGAGGCTGACGAGGACGGGCAGCGCAGCGACGAGACGTTGGAGCATGGGAAGTGATTTCATGGCGTTCGGACGGACTACTTAGGAAATGGGGGCGCGTCTCCTCGGAGACACGTCTTTTGACCGGCTGGTTCGAGCACAATACATCGCACGACAGAACGGGTGATTGCCGGACATTAAGACACATCTGGCGCTCATTCGCATCAACTTTGTTGCAAATGACCGCAGGTTTTCTGCCGCCCTGCACTCACGCCAAAAAAGAAGAGACGGCCGCGTGGCCGTCCCTTCGCCGACGTTAAGACTGTTGTGAAGCCGATGCGTTACAGCTTCTGTGGTGTGTGCTTGAACTTGCGAGGTCGACCGAAGCTCACCCACTCGACCACGTACATGTCGCCGCGCGAATCCACGCACATGGCGTGCGGCGCGAAGAACTTGTCCGGATGCTGGTCGGTCAGCTCTTTCTTTGCACCCATGCTGCCATTCGGGATGTCTTTGCCGTCGCCGAGGTGTGCCACGAGGCGATCCTCCGCGTCGAAAATGGTAACGCGGCTCGCGAGGTCGGGAACGTAGATGTAGCCCTTGTGCTGGTAGAAGCAGCAGGGATTACGCACGTCGCCCTTGAGCGTGCGTTTGTATTCCAGCTCCAGCGAGAAGACCTCGACGCGATCGTTGTGGCGGTCCGCGATGTAAACTTCCGGCTCGCGGCCTTTGAGCGTCTTGATCCAGATGCCGTGGCAGGTGTTGAACTGGCCGTGTTCCTTGCCGCGACCGCCGATGGTTTTGAGGTGCTTGAAGTTCTTGTCGAACCGGCTCACGCGCTGGCTGCCGTAGCCGTCCACGACGTAAATGTCTCCATTTGGTGCGACCGCGACGTCGGTCGGATTCGTCCAGTCGAACTTCTGCGCGGTGGAACCTTCGCGAGCGACATTGCCGATCTCGTAGAGAATCTTGCCCTTGAGATCCGTCTTGTAGACGCGCTTGCCGATCTTCGCGCCGTCTTTGCTGTTGGCGACGTTCTCCGTCCAGTAGAAGAACTCGCCGCCCGGTTCCTTGCTCCAGTAAAGGCAGTGCGCCGTGTCCTTCACCTGCGTGGGCGAGAGGCTGACCTTTTCCGCGAAATCGTTCCCCCACGTTTCGAGCAGATTGCCCTTCTTATCGAAGACCGCCACGGCGGGGTTCGTGGAACGCGACGTCACATACACGCGATCCTGGCCGTCCACCACGATGCCGCAGCCGAAGCCATAGCTCATGCCCGCGGGCAGCGCTCCCCAGCCTTCGACCAGTTCGTAGGTGTGATAACCGCTGCCGATGCGGATGCCGGGCTTCGCGGGCTCCGCGGTTTTGCAGCCTGGCAGCGAAAGGCTCGCGGCAAGGCCGGCGGTGGCGGTGCCGGCGAGCTTGAGGAAGTCGCGCCGCGTCTTGCGGACGGGGAAAAGATACTCGTTGGTGTGCATGAGATGTTCGGTGAATCAGTTGCTGTTCATTAAGGAGACGTTCCGGCGCGAGTCCAGATTGAAAAAAACCTCCGCGCGCAGAATCGCTGAAAACAAAAAACCGGCGCCAGCGTGAGCCGGCACCGGTTGGAAGATTCGTCTGGGACGAACGCGCGCTTACTTGAGCGCGGCCTGATGGAACTCGTACCAGTCGTCGAGGTTGTTCAGGTTGATGGCGTCGTGGCAGACCGAGCCTTCGTCGGTGATGCCGCTCGCGCTCAGGATGCTCTTGCGCGTGCCGTCGTCGTGATTGTAGCCCTGAATCGCGCGATTGCTCTTGTCGATCGTGGCCTTGTCGAGCTTCACGCCCGGCTGGCTCTTCACCCAGGCCTCGAACTGAGGATAGGTCGGCTTGCTGTCGGTGATGTATTTCTTCACGGCGTCGGCGTTGAGACCGAGCGCGCCGATGACCATCATGTCGTAGCCCTTGCCGATGCCAGGATAGCCAGCCGCGAGCTTGCCGCGGGCTTCGAGGGAAACTTTCTGCCAGAGACGGGGCAGGTGGAGAACGCCGAGAGGACCGGCTGTGCCGGAGCTAATCAGGGGGACGTAGGTGTCAGCCATAGATTTGATTTTTTGGTTTTATTGAACGAATTGCGAGCCGCAGATTAGGAACAACGTTCGCGCAGGGTCAACGGGAATTTCCCCGCGCACCGGGACATTTTCTGAATTCCCTGCGCGCGGGAATTCGTCATTACTCCTCGCATGACCAAACAACTCCTGCTCGCCCTCGGCCTGTCTTTCTCCGTCCTGCTTCCATCGCTCGCCGAACAGACCGGTCCCGCGCGCCGCGTCCTTGCGGCCGATGATTCCACACGCAAGCTCGCCATCATCGCGCCGGATGGCTCGGTGGAATGGGAAACCAAGGTCGGCGCGATTCACGACGCGTGGGTGCTGCCGAACGGGAACATTCTCTACCAGCAAGGCTGGACGAAGATCCTCGAAGTCACGCCGGACAAGCAGACCGTTTGGGAATACGACTCGGCCAAGATGAACGGCAACGAAGGCAAGCGCGTCGAGGTCCACGCGTTCCAGCGACTCGCGGACGGCTCGACGATGATCGCGGAGTCCGGCCCGGCGCGCATCATCGAGGTGGACAAGGGAGGGAAGATTCAGCGCGAGGTGAAGCTCAAGGTGAACAACCCGAATGCGCACAGTGACACCCGGCTCGTGCGGAAAATTGCGAACGGCAACTACCTCGTCGCGCACGAGGCCGACGGATTCGTCCGCGAATACGACGCGACGGGGAAGATTGTCTGGGACTACGAGGTCCCGCTCTTCGGCAAATCGCGCAAAGGCGGTCACGGACCTGAAGCGTTCGGCAACTCGCTCTTCAGCGCCATCCGTCTCGAGAACGGCAACACGCTCATCGGCGGCGGCAACGGGCATTGCGTGCTCGAAGTCACGCCGAAGAAGGAAATCGTCTGGAAGCTGGAGCAGAACGATCTGCCCGGCATCACGCTGGCCTGGGTCACACGCGTCGAGCGTCTGCCGAACGGGAACACGCGCTTCGGCAACTGCCACGCCGGCTCGGAGAACCCGCAGTTCATCGAAGTGACGAAGGACAAGAAAGTCGTGTGGACCTTCAAGGACTTCAAAAACTTCGGCAACTCCATGCCCGTGCAAGCCGTGCTCGAAGCGAAAAAGTGATTGATGATGATTGCTCGCCCTCACCCCGACCCTCTCCCCCAAGGAGAGGGAGCGCGACGACAGAGTTCCCGTAGACTTAGGTCTCTGTTTCCGCGTCCGTTGCGCCTGGGTGTTTCGGCGAAACGCTTCGTTCGTCCGCGGCGTAGCAATGAAACCAACGCGGACGTCGTTTCCCCCTCTCCTGGGGGAGAGGGCCGGGGTGAGGGCGGAAAGTCCTCGTGGATCATCAGCGCCACCAAGATCTCCAATCACTCATTCTTTTTCCCCTTCGTTGTCGCGGCATTCCTCTGCACGATTCACGACTCACTCGCCGCCGATCTCACCTTCTTCGAGAACAAAATCCGCCCGCTGCTCGCCGACCAGTGCTACTCCTGCCACAGCGTCAAAGCCGAGAAGCTCAAGGGCGGGCTGCATGTGGATTCACTCGAAGGATTGCTCACGGGCGGCGACAGCGGACCGGCGCTTGTTCCCGGCGACGTCGAGAAAAGTCTGCTCATCAAAGCCGTTCGCTCTCGCGATCCGGATGCCCAGATGCCGCCCAAGGGCAAGAAGCTTTCCGAGCGTCAGATCGCCGATCTCACGCAATGGGTGAAGGCCGGCGCGCCCTGGCCCGAGACCGACAAAGCCGCCGCGCGCCCCACGAAGGCTTCGCATGAAATCACAGAGAAGGACCGGAGTTGGTGGGCGTTCCAGCCGATTCGACGACCGCAAAAGAGTGAATCAGTGAACAGTAGGTCAGTAATCAGTAAGGGCGGCAAACGGTCCACTGGTTCACTGAATACTGACTCACTGATTACTGATTACTCGATCGACGAACTGGTTCGCGTTCACCTCAACGAGAAGAAGCTCAAACCCAATCCACCCGCGACAAAACGCGAACTCATCCGTCGCGCTTACTTCGACCTCATCGGCCTGCCTCCGTCACCCGAGCAAATCACCGCCTTCGAGAAGGACAAGTCGCCCGATGCCTGGGCGCGGCTCATCGATCATCTGCTCTCGCTCCCGCAATACGGCGAGCGCTGGGGACGTCACTGGCTGGATGTCGCGCGCTTTGCCCAGAGCAACGGTTACGAGCGCGACGGCGAGAAGCCGGAGTCGTGGCGTTATCGCGACTACGTGGTGCGCGCGTTCAACGCGGACAAGCCTTACGACCAGTTCATCCGCGAACAGATTGCCGGCGACGAATTGGAGCGCGTGACGTTCGACTCGATCATCGCCACCGGCTTTCATCACCTCGGCGTGCGCGACGACGAGCCGGACGACAAACGCATGGCCGAGTTCGACGAGCTCGACGACATGCTTTCCACCACCGGCTCGGCGTTTCTCGGTCTGACCATCGGCTGCGCGCGTTGTCACGAACACAAGTTCGATCCCATTCCGCAGGCGGATTACTACTCCCTGCTCAGTTTCTTCCGAAACATCCGCCTCTACGAATCGCCGAAGTACACGCTCGATTCGGCGAACTACCGTCCGCTCGCCGAGCCCGCGAAGCTTGCCGAATGGCGTGCTGCCCGTGACGCGCGCGTGAAGGCAATCGAGGAGAAAGTCGCCGCTGCGAAGGACGAGGCGGAGAAGAAGAAGTTGAACCAGCAGATTGAAGCCGTGAAAGGCGAGAAGCCGCCGTTCGAGTTCGCGCTGGCCGTGCGCGAACGCGGCGCAAAGCCACCGCCGACGCACGTCCTCATCCGCGGCAACGCCGGCAATCCCGGCGCCGAAGTGCAACCCGCTTTTCTCTCTGTCCTAATTAGCAGCCGACGTGAGTCGGCTCAAACTGCTGCCGCGGGAGATCCGAGCCGGCTCACGCCAGCTGCTACGAGTGAAAGCTCCGGTCGTCGCCGCGCGTTCGCCGATTGGGTCGCCAGCCCGGAGAATCCGCTGACCGCACGCGTGATGGTAAATCGCATCTGGCGCCATCACTTCGGGAACGGAATCGTGAAGACCACGTCCGACTTCGGTCGCGCCGGCACGCCGCCCACGCATCCGCAGTTGCTCGACTGGCTCGCGGCGGAGTTCATCGCGAACGGCTGGTCGATCAAGAAGCTGCACCGCACGATCATGCTCTCGCAGACCTACCAGATGTCGTCGCGCGCGGAGAATGCGAAGGCCAACGCGGTGGATCCCGGCAACGATTTGCTCTGGCGCCAGAACCTGCGCCGGCTCGAAGCCGAGGCGCTCCGCGACACCATGCTGGCCATCAGCGGCCGGCTGAATCCGAAGATGGGCGGACGCGGATTCTTCCCGCATCTCAGCGGCGAAGTGCTCGCCGGCCAGTCGCGCCCCGGACTCGATTGGGAACTCTCCAGCGCCGAGGAGAAATCGCGTCGCAGTCTCTACGCCTACGTCCGCCGCACCATGTCGGTGCCGATGCTCGACACATTTGATTACAGCAACACGACCTCGCCCTTGAGCGAACGCCCGGTCACGACGGTTGCGCCTCAGGCGCTGCTGCTGCTGAACGACGCTTTCATGCGCGAGCAGGCCGCGGCCTTTGCGGATAGGCTGGAGAAGGATTCCACGAACCTCCTCTCCCCGTCCCTCTCCTCCATTTCCAACGGAGGAGAGGGTGCCCGAAGGGCGGGAGAGGGGGCGCTTGGGAAGGACTCGTTCATCACCCGTGGCTTTCAACTCGCCGTCGGACGCGAGCCGACGAAGCGCGAACGCCAGCTCGCCCGCGAATTCGTCGAGCGACAGGAACGCGAGTTCGCCGGACTGCGCACGCGGATGACCTTCCGTCCGGATGCGCCGACGTCTCTTTCCGACGGCTACATGGGCAAGCTGAAGGCCGCGGATTTTCTCATAGGACCTCAGTCCGGCTGGAGCTACCAGCGCGGTCGTTGGTTGGGCGCCTACGAAGGCATTCGCACCGTCGAACGCGATCGCGGCCCGTTCGCTCTCGCGGATGCCGCGTCCCTTTCCAACGGAACGATCGAAGCCCGGGTCACGCTTCACACCGCGTGCGAAACGGCGGGCGTCGCCTTCCGCGCTTCAGCCAAGGACCACGAACTTCGCGGCTACGAAGTCGTCTTCGAACCGCGCGAACAGCGAGTCGTGCTTCGGCGTCACGTGGGAGAGCTCACGGAACTCGCCCGTGTCCCGGCCGATGTTCCGACCGGTCGCAGCGTTCCTCTGAGAATTCACGCGACGGACGCGCGCCTCCGCGTCTGGATCGGCGATGATTCCAAACCCGTCATCGATGTGAACGATGCAAGGCCGTTGCTCACCGCCGGTCAGGTCGGTGTCCGTTCCTGGGGCGCGGCACTGAGCGTGGATGATCTGATATTGAAGCCGGACGGCGCCGCAGTCATCGCGGTTCGCGATGAGCAATTGCCGCCGCCGGAACGCCGGGCCCGCGAGGCTCTCTGCCTATTGCTGCTGAATTTGAACGAGGTCGTGTACGTCGATTAATCTGTGAATCTCCGCCGCCCAAACCAAAACCTCTGCACCGGCACGCGCCGGGAATTCCTCTGGCAGATGGGCGCGGGCTTCACAGGGTTGGCGCTCACGGCGCTGCTGGATCAGGAAGGCTTCTTCGGCTCGAAAGCGATGGCGGCGACGCCGGGCATTGGTTCGGCTGGACCGCAAATCGCGCATCTGCCCAAGCGCGCCAAGTCCTGCATCTTTCTCTTCATGTATGGCGGTCCGTCGCAGATGGACTTGTTCGACTACAAGCCCGAGCTGCAAAAGCGCCACGGCCAGACGGCGAATCTCGAATCGCGCCGCCGCAATGTCTCTGCTGGCAAGCTGCTCGGCTCGAAGCGCACCTTCAAACAATACGGCCAGACCGGGCAATGGTGCTCCGACGCGCTGCCGCATCTCGCGACGCAGATGGACAAGCTCGCGGTCATCAAGTCGCTGTACTCGGACAGCTTTGCGCATGGCTCGGCGATGTTGCAGATGAACAGCGGCCGCATCATCCAGGGCTATCCCTCGATGGGTTCGTGGCTGAGCTACGGGCTCGGGTCGATGAACCAGAATCTGCCCGGCTACGTGGTGATGCTCGATCCGCGCGGCGGTCCGATCAGCGGCGCGGCGAACTGGTCGAGCGGCTTCATGCCGGCGTCGCATCAAGGCACGGTCTTCCGCGCGAGCGGCCAGCCGATTTTGAATCTCGATTCCGCCTCGGGCCTGACCGCGCCGATGCAGCGCGATTTGATTTCCACGGCGAACGCGCTGAACGCCGAGCATTTGGCGAAGCGCCCGGGCTACTCGGAGTTGCAGGCGCGCATCGCGAACTACGAACTCGCCTTCCAGCTTCAGACCACCGCGCCCGAAGCGCTCGATCTGACCAGCGAAACTGAGGCGACGAAGGAGATGTACGGCCTGAACGATCCGAAGACCGATCATCCCATCGCGCTCGGGCCCGCGCCGTTCGGACGCCAATGCCTCGTCGCGCGGCGACTCGTCGAGCGCGGCGTGCGCTTCGTGCAGATTTACCACGGCGGCGGGCATCAGCAGCAGAACTGGGACGCGCACAATGGCGTCGAGGAGAACCTGAAGATTCATTGTCCCGAAATCGACAAACCGATCACCGCACTGCTCCGCGACTTGGAACAACGCGGCCTGCTCGACGAAACGCTCGTGGTCTGGGGCGGCGAGTTCGGTCGCCAAGCGTTGGTGCAAGGCGGAGGCGACGGACGCGATCACAATCCGAAGGGCTTCACCTATTGGATGGCGGGCGGCGGCGTGAAGCCCGGCAGCTACGGGGAGACCGACGAGCTCGGTCACGAAGCCGCGGTGGACAAGCATCACATCCGCGACCTGCACGCGACGATTCTTCACCTTATGGGCCTCGACTACGAGAAGCTCACTTACTTCTACGGTGGGCTGAATCAAAAGCTCACCGGCGTGGTGGAGCCGGAGGTTATCCGTCGCATGGTGAGTTGACCGACCTTAGGTCAGGGCTTGCCAGAGTCGTCGGTTCTAAAGCACAAAGAGGCGCGTTCGACGTCAGCCCGGGTAGTGGCGGACATCGACCTGGCACCATGATTAAACGCTTCTTTCGCTGGCTTCTGGAGGTGCTCTTCGACTTTCGCGCCTACAACGTCGAGGTGCTGAAGACGCCGGGGCCGGTGCTTCTCGTCCCCAATCACACCTCGTGGCTCGACTGGCTCTTCCTCGTTGTCACGCTGGACGACGACTGGCGGTTCGTGGTTTCCAGCACGTCGGCGGAGACGAGCTGGGTGCACCGGAAAATCATGATCAATGACCGGAGCTTTCCGGTGGACACTTCATCGCCCTACGCCGCCAAGCGCATGGCGGAGTATTTGCAGAAGAACGGCCGGCTGGTGCTCTTCGCGGAAGGCCGGCTCTCGCGCACGGGCTGCCTGATGAAGCTGTTCGATGGAACCGGCTTCCTCCTGCACAAGACGAACGCGAAGGTCGTCACGTGCTTCCTGCGGGGCGCGCATCGCCTGCCGTTCTCGCCGAACAAGGATCGCAAGCGTTTGTTCCCCGTGGTGACGGCGCATTTCAGCGATGTGCTGACGCCCCCGCATCTGGTTCATCTCTCCACCACGCAATCGCGCACCATTCTCACGAACTGGCTTCGCGACAAAATGATTCTTCAGAACTTTGAGACGGAGATGGAGTACGGTCCCGCCACCGTGCCCGAGGCGGTCCTCGCCACGGCGCGGACGAAACCCAAGCACGTCGTGCTCGAAGACATCACGGCGGCACTGAGCTATCGCCGGCTGTTGATCGGCGCGTGTCTGCTCGGCGAACAGTTCGAGCGCCACATCGCGCCGGAGCAGCGTCGCGTGGGCGTGCTGTTGCCTAACGTGAACGGCACCCCCGTCACGCTGCTCGGCTTGTGGACGCTCGGGAAAGTGCCCGCCTTGCTCAACTACTCGACGGGTGCGGCGGTGATGGTCGCGTGCTGTCAGCTGGCCGGGTTGAAGCAGGTGATCACGTCGCGGGCGTTCGTGGAGAAGGCGAAGTTGAAGCTCGAGCCGCTCGTTCAGGCCGGCGTGGAGCTGCTGTATCTCGAGGATTTGCGGACGAAGATTTCCGGTCGCGACAAACTGCGCGCACTGATTCGGGTGCGGTTCGATTCGGACACGATTCTCAAAACACTCATCGCGCCGGAAGACATCGCCGCGATTTTGTTCACCAGCGGCTCGGAAGGCGTGCCGAAGGGCGTCGAGCTGACGCATCGGAACATCCTCGCGAACATCCGGCAAATGCTCGCCGTGTGCGATTTGCAGGACTGGGATCGGTTCTTCAACGCGCTGCCTATCTTCCACAGCTTCGGCCTGACGATCGGCACGCTGTTGCCGATGGTGCGCGGCTGCTACGTGATGCTCTATCCGTCGCCGCTGCACTATCGCGTGGTGCCGACGGTGTTCTATCACAAGGACGCGACCATCATGCTGGGGACAGGCACCTTCCTGAACGGCTACGCGCGCAAGGCGCACGCGCTGGACTGGCGCAGCCTGCGCTACATGTTTGCCGGGGCGGAGAAGTTGCAGGACGCCACGGCCTCAACGTGGGCGCAGAAGTTCGGCGTGCGCGTGCTGGAAGGTTACGGCGCGACGGAATGCAGTCCGTGCATCAGTGGGAACACGCCGTTGAGACCGAAGCACGGCACGGCGGGCATGTTCCTGCCGGGGATCGAATACCGTCTCGAACCGGTGGAAGGCGTGGCGGAAGGCGGCCGGCTCTTTGTGCGCGGTCCGAATGTGATGCGTGGTTACCTGAATCCGGAAGCGAACGCGACCTTCCAGAAGCTGGGCGGCTGGTATGACACCGGTGACATCGCCAAGGTGGACGACGACGGCTTTGTCCACATTCTCGGACGCTTGAAGCGATTCGCCAAGATCAGCGGCGAGATGGTGAGCCTTACCGCGGTTGAGGAAGCCCTTGCCGGAGCGTTCCCGCAGTATGGATTGCGCTTTCAAGTCGCCGTGGTGAGCAAGCCGGACGTGGACAAGGGTGAGATTCTGATCGCGGTGGCGAATGATTCCCGTCTGCAAATGGACGAGATCCGGGCTGTGATTCGCGCAAAAGGGCTCCCGAATCTCTGCGTGCCACGCGAGCTGAAGTTCATTCGGGAGATTCCGAAGCTGGGCACCGGCAAAGTGAACCATCGCGAGCTGCAGGCTCTGGTCTGAGGTGGGAATAGGGTTCGGCCTTGCCCGGACTTGCTATTGAACCGGAAAAAACCGGTGTATTCGCGGGGTTTTAATGACCCTTTTGTCACCGAATTTTTGTTTTCTTTTCGGGTTCCCTTCCTAATATCGCCCCTTGCTTGCGGGTGCATCGCAAGCTCCGGACCCAGAAAATACGATATATGCCACTGACACACACTAAAGACCTGTTCGCGAAGGCCCTCAAAGGCAAATACGCCTTGGGCGCTTTCAACGTCAACAACATGGAACTGATCCAGGCGATTGTTGAAGCCTGCGAAGAGGAAAAAGCCCCGCTCATCCTCCAGATTTCCAAGGGTGCGCGCCAGTACGCCAACCCAGTTTACCTCAAGAAGCTCATCGAAGCCGCGGTCAGCCTGAGCAATATTCCGATCGCAGTGCATTTGGATCACGGCGACTCCTTTGAGGCGTGCAAAGAATGTATCGATGAAGGTTTCACCAGCGTGATGATTGACGCCTCGCACGAGTGCTTCGAGAAGAACGTCGAGATTACCCGCAAGGTCGTCGAATACGCCCACAAGCATAACTGCTCCGTGGAATCCGAGCTCGGCCACCTCGTTGGCGCGCAGTTCGACGAAGGTGAAGAAGGCGGCGCCCACTCCACCAGCGGGCACTACACCAACCCCGAGGAAGCGGTCAAGTTCGTCAAGGAAACCGGCTGCGACTCCCTCGCCATCGCCATCGGCAACAGCCACGGCGCTTACAAATTCAAGGGCGAACAACACCTCGATCTCGAACGCCTCAAGCTCATCAAAAAGGCGCTCATGGACGCGGGCATGGGCGATTACCCGCTCGTGTTGCACGGTGCCTCCAGCGTGCCGCAACAATATGCCGACGACATCAACAAGTACGGCGGCAACATGCCCGACACCAAGGGCGTGCCGGAAGCCGACATCGAAGTCGCGCGCCGCGTGGGTTGCACCAAGGTCAATATTGATACTGACCTCCGCATGGCCATGACCGCCGCCATCCGCAAAGTGTTTGCGACGAACCCGAAGGAATTCGATCCGCGCAAATACCTCGGCCCGGCCCGCACTGCGGTGAAGGACCTCGTCCGCCACAAGGTGAAGAACGTCCTTTGCTGCGCCGGTCACGCGTTTGACTGATCATCAGCGCATCCGCGAAGAAACCTTTGCAACGCCCGCGAGTCCGGCAACGGCTCGCGGGTTTTCCTTTTAACGTGCTGCCGGCAGCACGCTCGTCACGCCTCGGAGCGCAGGATTGCCAGCGGCGGATGAGTCATCACGCCGCGGTTCATCAGGAAGCCCGTGACCACCGTCAACGTCGGCACGGCGACGAGTGCGAGCAGCAGCGGCAGCACGGTGGGCGCGAAGCTGGCCTTGAAGACGAACACGGATATCGCCCACGCCGCTCCCGTCGCCAGCAAGCCACCCGTCAACGCCGACAACAAGCCCAGCGCAGCATACTCGACGAACAACACGCGGAAAATCTGCTGACGCGACGCACCGAGCGTTCGGAGCAGAATGCTTTCCTGCACGCGCTGGAAACGCCCGGTCACCAACGCGCCCACGAGAACCAGCAACCCAGTCGCCACCGTGAACATCGCCATGAACCGAACCACGAACGCGATTTGTTCGAGGATGGTGTCGAGCGTTCGCAGGATCAGCGTCAGGTCGATGGCGGACACGCTGGGGAACTCGCTCACCATTTCACGCTGTAACAGTGCGGATTCCTCGCTGGATTTCACGCGCGTGACCAGCACGTGCATTGATGGTGCGTCCTCGAGCGCGCCGGGCGGGAATACGACAAAGAAGTTCGGCTGTACGCGACGCCAGTCCACTTCGCGCAGGCTGACCACGCGCGTCTTCATCGGCACGCCCTGCACGTCCCAAATGACTTCGTCGCCCAGACCGATCTGCAATTCCTTGGCGATGCCGTCTTCGACCGAGATGGGAATGACGTCCGTGCCGTTTGTCTTCAGAGGCCAGGTGCCGGCGACCAGCTTCTCGCTGTCGCGCAGGCGGTCGCTGTAGGTGCAGCGATACTCGCGGCGCAACGTCCAGTTCGGAATGCCGCTCATCTTGTTCGTGAGAATCGATTCCACCGTGCGACCCTTCAGCGAGTTCAAGCGCATCGTCACGATGGGCGCCTCGTCGAGGATCGGCAGCTTCAGCGAGTGAACCAGGTTGCTTACGCCTTCGCGCTGGTCGGGTTGGATGTCGAAGAGGATTGCGTTCGGCTGATCCTTGCGATCGGACGAGATGAGCTGCGTCAGCAAGGTCTGCTGCACGAGATACAAGCTCGACATCAGGAACGTCCCGAGCCCCAGCGAGAGTAGCAGCAACAGCGTGCGATTGTTCGGGCGATGCAAGTTCGCCAGCCCTTGCCGGACGGTGAACGGCGCGTTGGCCGGTGTGAACTTGCGCGTCGCCACGATCAAGCCCTTCGCCGTGGCCGCGAGCAGGGCAAAGACCAGCGCAAGCCCACCAGCGAAACCAAGGCCCACGCGCCAGTCGCGGCCCTGGGTGAGCGCGAAGCCGAGGACGCCCGCCGCGAGCGCGCCGGCCACGATCCAGGTCAACGGGTCGCGGCGGCTGGTTTGTGAACCCGCTGAGACGCGGATGGCGGCGAGCGGCGAGACGCGTCGCACTGCCAGGAGCGGCAGCAACGCGAAGAGGAGGCAGATGAAAAAGCCGATCGACATCGCGCGCGCCACGGCCCACCACGACGTGCGAAACTCGAACTCGAACGGAATGAGATCAGCGAGCACCTGCGGAAGTGCCGCTTGAATCGCGACACCGAGAACCGCTCCCAGCAGCGCGCCGAACAAGCCCAGCGCCATGCCTTGCGCGACATAGACGGCGAACGTTTGAGCGATGGAACCGCCGAGGCAGCGCAGCACAGCGACCGTGCCGAGTTTCTGCTTCACGTGGACGTGAATCGCGCTGGCCACGCCCACGCCACCCAGCAACAGCGCGATGAAGCCGACGAGGTTGAGGTACGAATACAGATTGTCCATCGAACGCCCGAGGTCGCGCTTGCGATCTTCGACCGTGTTGTGCGTCAGGCGATTCTCGTCGAACTTCGTCTTGAGCTTCTCGACCAGCTTCTGCGCATCGACGTTCTCTGGCAGTTTGAACGAGACGCGATGCCGCGCGAGGCTGCCTTCGCGCAGCAATCCGGTGCTCGGCAGATCCGACATGGGCAGGTAAACGCGCGGAGCAATCGTCGCGAAGATTACAGTTTCGCCCGGCACCTTGAGGAGGCTGCCAGCCACGCGCGTGGTGAGTTCACCTAGCTTGATGGTATCGCCGACCTTGGCGTTGAACTGCGTGAGCAGGCTTTGCTCGACGAGCGCGCCGCCACCTTTCCGAAATGCTTCCGCGGCGGTGGGAGGATCCGTTTCCAGCGCGCCGTAAAATGGGAAACGTCCGTCCAGCGCCCTCACTTGCACGAGCCGCGCTCCGGCGGGATTCACGAAATGAATCATCGAGGGAAACGATACTTCGCGCGATTGCTCGCCGCCGATCTCGGTGAACATCTTCTCCTCCTCGGCGGTAAACGTGTGCCGCGAACCAATGACCAAATCCGCGCCAAGCAGGCTCTTGGCTTGCTCCTCGAGCGCCCGTTCCAAATTGACGCCGAGGGAACCGATGGCCGTGAGCGCCGCGATGCCGAGCACGATGGAGCACGAGAAGAAGAGAAGCCGTCGTCGGCTCGCGCGGCTGTCGCGCCACGCCATCAGCCACGTCCACGACGAGAAGAGATGGCCGATGAGATTCGGTGAAGTCGGGTTGCTCATCGCACTATTCCCCATTCACCACCACACCGCCCTTCAGGCGAATGACCCGCTGAGTTCGCCGGGCGAGTTCCATGTCGTGCGTCACCAAAACCAGCGTGGTGCCCAGACTGGCATTCAGCGCGAAGAGATTCTCGATGACCAGATGGCCGGTCTCCGCGTCGAGATTCCCCGTCGGCTCATCGGCGAAGAGAACCTTGGGCCGGTTGATAAAGGCGCGCGCCAGCGCCACGCGCTGCTGTTCGCCGCCGGAAAGTTGGGACGGGTAATGGCCGAGGCGTTGACCGAGGCCGACGCGTTCCAGCAATCGCACCGCTTCATCGCGCACCAGTTTCTGGCCGCGCAATTCGAGCGGCACCATTACGTTCTCCACCGCCGTGAGCGTCGGGATGAGCTGAAAATTCTGGAACACGAACCCCACGGATTCGTTGCGCACCTGCGCCCGGCCATCCTCGCCCAGCGCGCCGAGGTTGGTGCCAGCGAGGTGGACTTCACCGGAAGTCGGCTGATCAAGACCCGCACACAACCCGAGCAACGTCGTTTTCCCGCTCCCCGACGGCCCGACGATCGCGCACGAGGAGCCGGACTCAATCTGAAAGCTGATGTCCTTCACCACGGTCAGCATGCCGCTGCCGTTCGGATAGCTCTTCGTCAGCTGTTTTACTTCGAGGATAACGCTCGGATTCACGCGCTCCAGTGTTGTGTGCGATCCCGGTGTGGTCAAACGGTAAGCAATCATTGAAGCGGCCATGCACGGTCGGAAGAGGCTCGCCTTGCTTCGCGACGGTTTGTAAGTTCTCCGGAACGTTCTCCGCATGTCGCGCCCGCCGCAAACCAGACGCTTTACTCGACTCGCGAACACCATCGCATTGCTCGCGGCGGTGCCGGTTGTCGTCACGGCGGCGGAGTGGCAGCTGCGACCCGGCGCCCGTTCGCACGTGGTGGAATTGGGAACAGGAGGCGCGGTCGGTTTCTCCGTGATGCGACCGGAGGCCACCGGCCTCGCGTTCACCAATCCCATTCCGCCGTCGCGGCACTACACCAACCAGATCCTTCTCAACGGCTCAGGCGTCGCGGCTGGCGATATCGATGGCGACGGCTGGTGCGATGTCTTCTTCGCCGGGCTGGGCGGCAGCAGCGCGCTGTTTCGCAACGAAGGCAACTGGAAGTTTCGCAATGTCACCGCTGACGTCGGGCTTAGCTTCGTCGCCAAGCTGGACGCCACTGGCACGGCGTTCGCGGATGTGGACGGCGATGCCGATCTGGATTTGATCGTCAACTCCGTCGGCCAAGGCACGCATCTTTTCTTGAACGACGGACGCGGAAAGTTCGCGGCTCCGGCGACGGACGCCGTTTTGAATCGCGGTTCGTGTGGCACTTCTCTGGCGCTCGCGGATGTTGATGGCGACGGCGCGCTCGATCTTTACGTCGCGAATTATCGCACCTCGACGATTCGCGATCTCCCCGGCGCGCGATTCACCATTTCCACCATCGACGGCAAGCCGGTGCCGACGGCGTTCGGCGGACGTCCTTTGACCGCGCCGGACCTGACCAATCGTTTCGCGTTCCGCTTCAAGGCCGGCGCGGGCGGCGGTGGTCAGGTCTTCCACGACGAGATTGGCGAGGCGGACGTGTTCTATCGCAACGCGGGCGGCGGAAGGTTTGTCGCGGTGCCGTTCAACTCGGGCACATTCCGTGACGACGAGGGACAACCGCTCGCCGGTCCGCCTTACGAATGGGGTTTGAGCGTGATACTGCGCGACTTCAATGGTGACGGCGCGCCTGACTTGTATGTCTGCAACGACTTCTCCACGCCGGATCGCTTTTGGATCAACGACGGCCGGGGAACCTTCCGCGCTGCGCCAGCACACGCGCTGCGGCAGACGAGCCTCTCCACGATGGCCATCGATGTCGCGGATGTGAACCGCGACGGCTTTGATGATTTCTTCACTGCCGACATGCTCAGCCGTGAGCACTGGCGGCGGCTCGTGCAGAAGAACGAGCCGAATCCGAACATCCACCTCTTCGCCGATGTCGCGAGCCGCCCGCAGTCACCGCGCAACATGCTCCAGCTCGGGCGCGGCGATGGGACCTTCGCCGAAGCGGCTCACCGTGCCGGACTGGAAGGCGCCGAGTGGGCGTGGGCATCGATCTTTCTCGATGTGGATCTCGACGGCTTTGAAGACCTGCTC
This sequence comes from uncultured Bifidobacterium sp., assembly GCA_964491875.1. Lineage (GTDB taxonomy): Bacteria > Verrucomicrobiota > Verrucomicrobiia > Limisphaerales > JADJPG01 > JADJPG01. The sequence continues at coordinate 175,113 of CAZBIC010000001.1, read as the reverse complement.
GTCGCGAATGGGTTCGAGCGTGACTACATGAACATGGATGCGAACCGCCGCGTAAACGAAACGCGGATGCGCGGCGGCCGCAACATGACGCCCGCCGATCAGCTCGGGCTCAATCGCCTCTACCCGCGGCTGAACACCGCGAATCTCGCGCTGCGCAATCTCGGTGACCTGCGCTTCGCCGACGTATCTGCGGCTTGGGGTTTCGACGTGCGCGCGGTGTCGCAAGGGATGTGTCTGGCCGATCTTGATAACGATGGCGACCTCGACGTGCTCATCAACAACTCGAACGATCCCGCCAGCCTGTTGCGCAACAACACCGCTGCGCCGCGCGTCGCCATCCGGCTGAAGGGCAAGGCTCCCAATACCCGCGGCATCGGCGCGAGGATTCGTGTGATCGGCGGCGCGGTGCCGAGCCAGAGTCAGGAGATGATCAACGGTGGGCGTTACCTGTCTTCGGACGATGCGATGCGCGTCTTCGCTGCGGATTCCGCGACGAATCGGTTGACGATTGAAGTCACGTGGCGCTCGGGAGCGCGCTCCACGGTGGCGAACGCGCTGCCCAATCGCATCTACGAGATCGACGAAGCGGCGGCGGTTCCGTCGCCTCGGCAAGTACCGCCCGCAGGCCAGCCGCTGTTTGAAGATGTCTCGTCGCGCGTCGCACATGTTCACGCCGCCGAATCGTTCGACGACTTCGCGCGCCAGCCGATGCTGCCGAATCGATTGAGCGCGTTGGGCCCAGGCGTGAGCTGGTTCGATTTGGATGGCGACGGCTGGGATGATTTGGTTTTACCGGGCAGCAAGGGTGCGAAGCTGACGCTGTTGCTCAATGACAGGAAGGGCGGGTTCAATCCACTCAGTGATTCTGCCTTGGAGCAATCGCTCGCGCGTTCGCAGACTGCGCTGCTGGGTCATCACGCTGCGGACGGACGCGTCGCGCTGCTGGCTGGTTCGAGCAACTACGAGGATGGGTCGTCCAATGGCCCAGTGGCGCGACGCTACGAGCTCGAGAACAAATCCGGCGCGATCCCGCGTTTCAACGTGGACGATTCCCTTCCCGGCTCGGCTGCATCGACGGGACCGCTGGCAATGGCGGATCTCGACGGCGATGGGCAGTTGGAGTTGTTCGTGGGTGGACGTTGTATGCCGGGCCGTTGGCCGGAAGTCGCGCCGTCGATGCTGCTGCGGCAGGCGAACGGTCGCTGGTCGATTGACACCAACAACACGGCACCGCTCGCGACGATGGGGTTGGTGAGCGGCGCGGTGTTCACGGATCTGGATGGCGACGGCGATGGCGAGCTGGTGCTCGCCTGCGAATGGGGTTCGCTCCGCGTGTTTCGCAACGATGCCGGCACGCTGACGGATGGGACGAAGGCGTTTGGTCTCGAGAAATTCACGGGCTGGTGGAACGGAGTGACCGCGGGAGATTTCGATGGCGATGGTCGCATGGATTTGATCGCATCGAACTGGGGACGCAACACGAAGTTCGAGCACGCGCGATCGAAGCCGTTGCGACTCTACTTCGGCGACTTCAACGGCGATGGCGGCGTGGGACTGATCGAAAGCGAGTTCGACTCCGCGCTTGGAAAGTATGTGCCCATCTACAACGTGTGGACGCATTCACGGACAATGCCGTGGTTGCTGGATCGGTTCCCGAACTTCGAGACGTTCAGTCGTGCAAGCGTGGAGGAGGCGCTGGGCGAGAGAGTCCGCGCGGCCAAAGTGCTGGAAGCGAGCTGGCTGGAATCGACGGTGTTCCTCAACCGTGGTGGGCGTTTCGAGGCGCGGCCCTTGCCCATCGAGGCGCAACTGGCGCCCGCGTTCGGCGTCTGCGTGGCGGACTTTGATGGCGATGGAGCGGAGGACGCTTTTCTGAGTCAGAACTTTTTCGCCACTCGCCCGGAGACGTCGCGACTCGACGCCGGCCGCGGGCTGCTGCTGCGGGGCGATGGTAAAGGCGGATTCACGCCGACGTCGGGAATGGCGAGCGGAATCGCGATTTACGGCGAGCAACGCGGCGCGGCGGCAAGTGACTTCGATGGCGATGGTCGCGCGGATCTCGTCGTCGCCCAGCACGGAGCGGAGACGAAGCTGTACCGGAACGCGGCGGCGCGGCCCGGCTTGCGCGTTCGGTTGGCGGGGCCCCTCGGAAATCCAACGGGTGTCGGCGCGACGCTGCAGTTGAAGTTCGGCGAACGCCTCGGGCCGGTGCGGGAGATTCGCGCTGGTTCCGGATACTGGTCGCAGGACAGCGCGGTGCAGGTGCTGGCTGCGCCCGCGGCGCCGACCGAACTTTTCGTGCGCTGGCCGGGCGGGAAGCCAACGTCTTCGCCGGTGCCCGCCGGAGCGAAGGAGGTTGCCGTGGACAGGAACGGAGCCGTGCGAGTGATTCGGTGATGCGAACCATCCTCCCACTTCTACTCGCTGTCGGCGCGCTGAACATCGGGTCAGGTTGCCAACGAGAGGACGGTACATCGTCACCGCCGAAGGCCGTTGCAAGTCCCGCTTGGTTTCAGGATGCGACGAAGGCGAGCGGAGTGGCTTTCGTTCACGACTCGGGCGCGACCGGCACTTACTTCATGCCCGAATCGATTGGCTCGGGCGGCGCGTTGCTGGATTTCGACAACGATGGTCGGCTGGACCTGTATCTCGTCCATTGCGTCCCGCCGTCCTCCGCGTCGCGCAATCGTCTGTATCATCAGCAGCCCGACGGGACGTTTCGCGACGTGAGCGCAGGGTCGGGTCTTGATGTCACCGGCCATGGCATGGGCGTGGCGGTGGGCGACGTGAACAACGACGGATTGCCGGATGTTCTGCTCACGGAGTTCGGCGCGGCGCGGCTTTTCGTGAATCGCGGCGGCGGGAAGTTCCAGGAGGTGACGAAGGAGGCCGGCATTGAAAACACGCGTTGGGGAATGTCCGCGGCGTTCTTCGACTACGACCGCGATGGCTGGCTGGATCTCGTGATCGCGAACTACGTCGATTACAGCCCGACGCAGAAGTGCTTCGACACGCGGGGCGTGCAGGAATACTGCGGGCCGCAGGGCATGGCGGGCACGGTGACGCGGCTCTTCCGCAACCGCGGCGTAGTGGGCAAGGCCGCGTTTGAAGACGTGACAGTGGCGTCCGGACTTGCCGCGAAGCCGGGTCCGGGCATGGGCGTGGTGTGCGCGGACTTCGACGGCGATCGCTGGCCGGACATCTTCGTGGCGGACGACGGACAGGCGAACCGGCTTTTCATCAATCGGCGCAACGGAACGTTCAGCGACGAGGCGCTCGTGCGCGGCGTGGCGTTCAATGCGCTCGGCGGCACGGGGGCGAACATGGGCATCGCGCTGGGTGATGTGGACGGCGATGCGACCTTCGATCTTTTCGTGACGCATCTCGCGTGGGAGCAGCACTCGTTGTGGAAGCAAGGTCCGCGCGGGTTGTTCCAGGAACAGACCGCGGCTGCCGGATTGATCAATCCGCAGTGGCGCGGGACGGGTTTCGGCACGGTGTTCGCCGACTTCGATCTTGATGGCGACCTCGATCTCGCGCTGGCCAATGGAGCGATCAAACGGATCGCTGATTCTGCGAAGACTTCGGACGGGGCGTCGTTCTGGTCGGCTTACGCGCAGCGGAGTCAGGCGTTCGCGAACGACGGCGCGGGACACTTTCGCGACGTCTCGCTCGCGAATCCCGATTTATCGGGAGCCGCAGCCGTGGGGCGCGGGCTGGCAACTGGCGATCTGAACAACGACGGCGCGCCGGATCTCGTGGTAATGAACACGGGCGCTCCGGCGAAGATTCTGCGAAACGTTGCCACCTCCCGCGGACACTGGTTAACCCTTCGTGCCGTTCTTCCCGCGCTTGGCGGACGCGACGCGTATGGCGCGGAGATCGTCGTCGAAGCGGGCGCGCGTCGTTGGTGGGGGATCGTGCAACCGGGGTCGAGCTATCTCGTGAGCAACGATCCGCGGGTGCAGGTTGGCCTGGGCCAGGCGACCGCCGTTGATCGCATTCGTGTGGTGTGGCCGGATGGTTCAGAGGAGAACTTTCCGGGTGGGCCGGTGGACCGTTTTGTCCTACTCCAGAAAGGCGCCGGGTCACGGCCATGAGCGCGAAGCGTCAGCGTGGCGGTTCCGGTCGGGCGGCGACGCCTGCTTCGAAGGCAAAGGGCCGCGGACGACTCCTTCTGCTCGCAGCGACAACGCTCGCGCTGGTGGCGGGTGGCGTTTGGCTGACGTCGCGTAAAGTCGATCTGCATCCTGTCCCGCAAGTCGTCACCACATCACTCGACGCAAGCGCAGCCAACTTGATCGAGCAGCGGTTCGATGACGTTCGCAAAACTCCACGTTCTGGTGCGGCCTGGGGACGGCTGGGAGCCGCGCTTCGGTCGTTCGAGTTTCGCGACGACGCACGGCGATGTCTGGAGAACGCGGAGAAATTGGAGCCAGGTGAACCGCGATGGCCGCATCTGTTGGGACTGTTGCTGGCGAATCATTCGCCGACGGAAAGCGTTGAAGCGTTTCGACGCGCGGTCGCGCGGTGTGGCAACGAACCGCCCGCGTCGCGTCTGCGACTGGCGCGATCGCTCGCGGAGTCCGGACAGTGGCAGCAGGCACGGAACGAGTTCGCGGAGCTGACCCGTGCGAAGCCGGAATATGCGCCCGCGCTGCTCGGGCTCGCGCAGTGCGCGCAGGTGTTGGGCGACTCTCGCGAGGCGTTGACGCTGGCGAATCGTTGCGCGAGCGATCGGTCGACGGCGCGTGCCGCGTGGAGTCTCGTCGCCGCGTTGCAACAGCGGCTGGGCGACACCAATGCGGCCAGGCTTGCGGGCGAGCGGGCGGCGGCGTTGCCCGTGGATGCGCCGGTGGCGGATGCCTTCGAGAGCGAGCTCAATCCCGCGCGGAGCGATCCACGCGACTTGAGCGATCGAGCGCAACGACTTCTTCAGGCCGGACGGACGGACGAAGCCGCGCCTTTGGTGCAACAGCTCGCGCGCGAGCATCCGCAGTTTGCCGAGAGCTGGCTTTTGCTCGGACGCTGGCAGTTGCTGGGCCGGAACGCGGTCGCCGCCGAAGGGTCAACGCGGCGACATCTGGAACTGGATGCGCAGTCGGTCAACGGCGTGTTTCAGCTCGGCTCGGCGTTGCTGGCGCAGAATCGATTTGAGGAGGCGGCGGGTGTGTTTCGACAGGCCACGCAATTGAAGGCGGACTTCGGCCCGGCGTTCTACAATCTCGGCTTCGCGCTGGCGCGGAGCGGCAGGACGCGCGACGCCATTGCGCCGTTTCGCGAGGCGATTCGGCACAACCCGGAACGCGCCGATTCCTACGTGCTGCTGGCCGACTTGCATGTGCAGCTGGGCGAGCTCGCGGAGGCTGCGGCCGTGGCGCGTCAGGCGGAAGCAGTGGCTCCGAATGATCGGCGGTTGCCGGCGTTGTGGCAGAAGATTGGGCGGAGGTAGGAGCCCGGCCTACGGATAATGCAAAGCGCCGGGACGAGCCCGGCGCTTTGATTAGGTTCAGTTGAAATCAGAATCGTCTCTCAGCGCTGCGGCGGCGTGGTGAGACGGTAGAAGCGCTTCGGACGAGGTGCCGGGTCCGAGACGTTGACCACGCGGTTGCTGCCGCGCGCGGGTTCGATCACGAGGTTGCTCCAGGTGCCGGACAGGGTTTCGCTGAACTGCACGATGTAGGCGCGATTCGAAACGGCCTGGAAGGTCAGGAGGTTGGCACCGTTCGGTTGAATCGCAGAGCGGAGGTAGCTGCTGGCGTTTTGGTAATCAGTGCCGGCGAAGTATTCGGCGGCGTTGCTGGAGCCGTCGTTGTCGTCATCGTTCAGGGCGTCGAACGGATCGTTGATGTTGAATCCGGCGCGGCCGGTTTCCCAACTGTCCGGCAGACCATCGCGATCGGTATCTGCGACAATTGTCAGGATGCCGTCATCCGACGAGAGCTGGCCGACGGCGTTCGAGACGACGATGTCGTAGGCGCCAGCGAGCGCGGCGCCGACGTTCGTGAGCACGAGCACGGTGTTGGTCTGGCTGGCGATGATGTAGCCGCCAGGAACGATGAGGCTGGCGATGCCATTCGTCGGCGAGAGGAAGCCGAGCGTGGTGGACGGCGTGGTGGCTCCACGACGCCAGCGATGGAGGAACGGACCGGAGCCGTTCCACGCCGCGCTGAAGCTCACGGTGCCGCCTTCGGGAGCCTCGGAGCTGAGCGGTTGCACGGTGATCTCGGCGCGGGTGTTGACGGTGAGGCGGCCGGTCAGGCTGGTGATGGACGAGAAGTTGTCGGAGACGATCACCGAGTAGTCGCCGGTGTTGGCGAGCCCGACGTTGAGAATGACGAGCTGCGCATTCGTCACGCTCGGGATGTTCGCGCTCGGGGCGAGCGGCGAGCCGTTGAAGAGCCACTGATACCGCAGCGGCGTGCCGCTGAAGGCGGTGACGGAGTTCGTGACGTTCACCGCGGCGGCGAGCACGGTGACGGTGAGGTTGGCCGGTTGGACGGTGATGATCGGATCGGGCAGCACGGTCAGTTGCGCGGGATTGCTGGTGACGGAGCTGAGCGCGTCGGACACCACAACATCGTACGTGCCTGCGTCGGCCGAACTGATGTTCGCTAGATTCAGGAATGAATCGGTCTTGCCCACGAGGTTCGTGCCGTTCTTGCGCCACTGATAACCGAGCGGTGAACTGCTCGAGGCTTGCACCACGAAGATGACGCTCGCGCCGAGATGCGCCTGCGCGCTCTGCGGTTGCTGGGTGATGCGCGCGGGAATCAGCACGGTGATCAAAGCGTTGCTGCTGGCCACGGAACCCGCGGCGTTCAGCACGAGCACGCGATACGCGCCCTGCTGCTGCGGCTGGATGTTCGGAAGCGAGAGCGTGGCGTTGGTTTTGCCCGGGAGCACGTCGCCGTCGAAGGTCCACTGGTAACGCAACGGAGCGTCGCCGGTGGCAGAGACGGAGAGGGTGACGTTGGAGTTCGCCACTACGGTGAGGTTCGGCGGTTGCGTGGTGATCACGGGAGCGTTGCCGCCAGGATACGGCGCGCCGGGCGTGACGGCGGCGGCGGTCCAGCTGAGAGGGTCGTTGCCGAAGGACGTCGCACCGAGGCGTTGCAGCGACGGTCCGAAACCATCGGCGGCGATGGGCCACGGCGAGCTGTCCTTGTAGTCGACGCGATCCACCAGGATGTAGGGCACGAGACCGGCATCCGGATCGGGAGCGACGACCGGCGAATCCGGCTGGAGCAGCTGGATGTCATCGCCTTCATTGCCGAGCGGTCCGTTGAACGGTCCGACGAGGGCGACGTTGGCCGCGAGACCGAAGCGCGCGCGGAAGGCCGCAGCCGCGACAGGATTGTTGATCGGATGGAACGAAACGGCCACGAGCTGGCCGTTGGCGGGGATGGTGACGTTCGGCGGGAAGTTGAAGTCCACTCCGCCCCGCAGGCGCCACGTATTGCCGGGATTGGCGGGGTCAAAGAGCGGCACGGGTGCGGCGCTCGTATTGCGAAGTTCGACGAATTCTTCCTCGTAGGCTTCCACGAGGTCGATGCCTTCGAGGCGCAACGGCGCGCGGTAATGAACTTCGCCAATGAGGATCGGCCCGACTTTGGGAGCGGCGTTGGCGGCGCCAAGTGTGAGGCTGGAGAGCGCGACGAAATGTTCCTTGCCCTGGCTGTCAAGATGACGGCCAAAGGGCACGCCGGTCGCGCTGGCGTCGAAGCTGAAGCCGTGCAGGTAGCCGGTGAGTTCACCGGCGGCGTTCGCGGAGAAGACGTAGGCTTCGTCGCCCACGGAGCTGAACGAGAAGCTCGGCGGGAATCCGGGGAGCGGATTGAAGTCATCTTCATCGAAGACGAGATAACCGCCGACGGGAATCGGCGCGGTGGCGGGGATGCGATACTTCTTCGGGAAGCCCGGATCGTCCGTCAGATACCAACCGCTGACGTCCACGGGCGCGGTGGTGGGGTTGAACAATTCGATGGCGTCCTTCTGCGGGAGATCAGTGTGGCTGAGCACTTCGTTCACCAGGATGCCCGGCACGGCGGGAAGCGCGACGTCGTCCGCGCCCGGCGTGCCGTATTGGGCGCCGCTGATGCGCCAGCTGGTCTTGAGATCCCACGTGCTGAAGAGCGCGGTTGGATCCGTAATGACGAGCGAGAAGCCAAGGCCTTCGGTGATTCGGTACCACGCGTTGTTGTAAGTGAAATCGAGAATCTTCTCGTTGTTCGCGTCGTCGAGGCGGATGCGTTCGCCGCTGTTATCGAGGTTACCGACGTAAGTGCCGGCGATGTTCGCCACGACGCCGTGGCGTTGGGCGAACGCGGCCGCGTTCTTGATAACGAGCACGCGCTGGCCGGCAGCAAGATTCGTGACGGCGCTGCCGGTGAAGTTGAACTCCACGCCTTCGACGAAGTGAACGCCGAGGAGGCTGATGGTCGTGGCCCCGATGTTCTTGAGCTCGATGTATTCGTATTCCTCGCGATCAAACGTGTCCCCCGCGAGCACCGGCGGATGATACATCAGCTCGGTGACGCGGAGAGACGCTTGCGGCGCGCTCGGCTGGCTGGGCGTGGTGGTGGAGGCGATCTGAACTCCCTGGCGATCGGTGAGGATGAGCTGCTCGCCGCGGGCGGAGAGACGGCCATCGTAGTCGCCCACAATGTGGAGCGCTTGGTTGCCGGTCACGCCGACCGTGCGCGCGCGGAAGGCCGGACGGCTCGCGGCGACGTAGAGATTCGCGCCGGCGGGAATGACCGTGCCGCCGCGGAATTTGAAACTGATGGCGCCGCTAAGAGTCCAGCCGGAGAGGTCCACCGCGTAGCTGTTCTGGTTGCGGAGCTGAATGTATTCCTGGTCCTGATTGCCGCTGGCGGGATTCGCCTCGATGGTGCCGAACGCGATGACGGAGCCGGGCGGCTGTGGGCCGGGAATCTCATTCGAGCCGGGAGCGAGACCGTTGTAGAGCTGCGTGCGGCGCTGCGGGAAATAGGAATCCTTCAGCTCGGCCACCGCCTGCGGCAACGTCTGCGCGCAGCACGGCGCAGTGGAGCCATTGCCCCACGCGTGCGAGTTCCATTTCGCGGCGTCGAGCGCGGCGTCGGGCGCGAGCTGCGCGGCGAGCTCGTCGATGCGCGGTTCGTAGTGGAGCGCTTCGATGGGCGTGCCCGGGGGCCGGATGAGTTCATCCATCAACGTGCGCAGGCGGCGCAGATACATCTGCCGCATCTCGGGCGTGTTGAAGATGACATTCGCGAAGGAGTTGCCTTCGCCAATGCGCAGCGGCGTGGCGGGATTGAGGATCTGTTCCCAGTAGGTCCGCGCACCGGTCCAGACGCGACCGAAGCTCAGGTCCACATCCCAAGGCCACATCACCCATTCGCCGCTGCGACCGGTGTCGCGATAGAAGTAGTAGTTTTTGTGGCAGCAGTCGGTGTTGCCAATGATGGTCATGCCCGCGAGGTAATCGACCGTCTGGGCGATATCGATGTTGTCGTAGGCGAAACGACGGCGCGCTTCACCGGTCAGGTTCACGCCGTTATACAGCGCGGTGAGGTCGGCGTTGTTCTCGTTCTTGCGCGTCTTCTTTTCCGCGCCGCTGGTGGCGGAGCCGGTGGTGTTGAACTGGTTGTACATCTTGTAGAGCGCGCCCTGGGGATTCACGCCCATGCGGATGAGCCAGTCTTCGTCGCCATTCTCCACCAGATGCGCCGTACCCCAGAAGGCTCCGTTCTGCTGCACGCGTACGGGCACAACCCAGTGATGGGCGGTGTCGGCGTCGCGGAACGTTTCGTAAGCGAGAACGTTTCGCATGTGGGCTTTGTCCGGATAGGTGGTGAGCATGTTGATGTCATCCGCGCGCGGCTGGCCATCCTTCCACTTGAAGTTGTGGCCAGGATGAAAATCGATGTCGAAGCTCTTCTTCGGGAAGCCGGTGCTCGACTGGCCGTGGAGGTTGATGTTGAGGTTGTCGTAGAATTCACCGTCGTAGAACAGCGAGCAGCGCGTGCCGGTGCCGTTCTCAGCAGCAGTAGGATTCTGGATGAACCAGTGCAGCACCGGGAGCGGATTGGTCAGCGAGGGATTCCACACGACGGTGCCGAAGTATTCCGGCGAATCGAGCGGCTCGACGAAAGCCGGCAGGCGGGAGGTTCCACCGAAGGAATCTGTGGCGGTGATGTACCAGCGCACCATCTGACCCGCGATGTGCGCGTTGGCCGGAATGGTGGCGCCGAAAATGAGGTCGTTCGTGCCGCCGTCGCCGTTGTAGCCGTTGTCGAGGAACGGCAACGAGACTTCGGCGTTGTAACCAATGCGATATCGCAGGTTGGCCGAGGTCACAACGCCGCGCGCCGGACGAATGCGCGCGGTGACGCGCACGCCGTCGTTATCGGTGGGAACAGCCGGATGATGTTCGTCGGAGTCGATGATCGGGCCGAGCTCCGCAATGCCGGTGTTATTGGCCGCGCCCGGCGTGGGCACCGGGAAATAGCGAAGCGCGAACGTGCTGCTGCCGGTCACGGTGGCGACCAGTTCCGGGAGAACGAGCATGTCAGAGCTGCTGATGCCGTTGTTCAGGCCCTGGATGGCGAGAATATTGGTGCCGACCTGGAGGAAGCTTTTCGCGCTGGTGACGTTGAAATCAGCAGGCGTCGTTGCACTGCCATCCGCTCGGTTTGCCGGCGCGCCGTTGGTCCAGGTGGCGGAGCTCGGGTCGGGCGCGTTGTCCCACGCGATGGGTTGGCCGTTAAGGTAAGCGATGAACCCGTCGTCGTAGCGCATGCGCAGCGTGAGCGAGGTGATGACGGATGGATCGGTCAGCACGAATGGAACGCGGATGTAGACGGTTTCGTTGACGCCTTGCATGCCGGTGACATTGAGCCCGAGCAGGCTTTCGTAGCCGGTGTCGGCTTCGTAACCCACACCCGTGGTGCCGGATTGCCAGGAGGAATCATCGAAATCTGGAACGGTCCACGGACGAATCGGGTCCGGTCCGGGCTCAGGCTCCAGCGAGGCGCTGAGCGGGACAAGGGCTTTGGCCGGCGAGCCTTGCGCCAGGATGGTTTCGGACGCCGTGCTGCCACGCACGCCGTAAGAGATGTTCGGAGCCTGAATCGGAAAGGACGGTGCGAATTGAGACGCGATCGTCACGCCGTTGGATTGAACGAGCGCGAGATATTCGCCGCTGTCGCTCAGGCGGAAGTTCGTGTGCAGCTGGCCGGAGTTCCGGTTCTTGTTCGAGGCAAAGACGATCAAGTAGCCGTCAGGCGCGATCGTCACGGCGGGGAACATCCATTTGGTGAGGTTGTTGGTCGCGTCGGTGAGATACCAGCCGGCGAGGTTCACGGCGGTGGTGCCGGCGTTGTGGATTTCGATCCAGTCTTCCTCGTCGCCGTCCTCGTCTTCGAGTCCATCCGCGTTCTGCGCCATGAATTCGCTGATGCGAACGAGGCTTTGCGCGTGAGCGGACGGAGCGGCGGAGTTGACGAAGAGGCACAGCAATCCCAGCAGCAAGAGGGCACGTAATACTTTCATGGGTATGGACTGAAATTGGAATTCATCTGCGAGCAAAGGTCAAGTTTGAGCCCTTATTACTTTCGGTTGTTCCGTAGTTTTTGACGAGAGTCTTTCCAGATCTCGCGGCTGGGGGGACGATGAAACCTCCAGCCGCAGGGAATCTTGAATCTCGGCTTGATTGGCCGATCGATTTCTGATTCCCTATTCGACGCTCACTGAATCCACAAAACCCATAACTCATACCTTCATGCGTATTACTATGAAGAACGTTCCTGCGAAGTTCCGGCTGCGCCAGGCCGAGATGCGTCGCGCCTTCGGGCTGATTGCCTCGGCGGCATGTGCTGTGGCGACGATGTCGGCTGTGGCCGATACCAAACTCATCACCGACGGTTCACCGGTGAAGTTCCACGTCCCTGCGGATGGCAGCCTCGGCGGCACCTGGCGCAGTCCGTCGTTCAATGACTCCACCTGGACCTCCGGCCAGAACGGCATCGGCTACGAAACCGTCGCGGGCGTTTACAGCGCCAGCGTGATCGCTGATTCCCGGGCCGAATGGTCCGCGGGCGGTATTCAGGGCGAGAACAGCTGGATCAACGGTTACTACAACAAGACCGCCGATGCGGATGCGACCTATTCGGCGAATGATTTTCAACCGTTTCCGCGAGCCGCCGGGGCGTTTGCCGCGGACAACTTCTGGAACGGCGGCGCGTGGGCGTGGTTCAATGGCAATCCGCCGTGGGACACCATTGGCGCGACCGATGTCCATCCCAACGGCATCAACAACGCCGTCGAGCACTGGGTCATCCGCCGCTGGCACAGCACGGTGGGCGGTGCGATCACGCTTCGCTTCCATGTGCGCAAGAGCAACCTCAACGGCACAGGGGTCACCGGCAAGATCTTCAAAAACGGCTCTGAGCTGTTCTCCCGCACGATTGGCGGTGGCGACGGCACGGGTTTCGACGTTTACGTGAACACGACGGCCGCCGTGGGCGATGCCTTTGACTTCGCGCACACGCCGCTGGGCCTGGGCGGTGACGAAACCGACGGCGCGGATGGCAGCGTGATGACCGCGATGGTTCTTTCCGGAACGGTGACGCCGCCGGCACCGCCTGTGACGCCGACCGGCATTGCCGACAGTTCGGCGGACTGGAGCGCCACTGGAGTTCAGGGCGCCAACGGCTGGTACTACGGCTACTACAATCGCGGCGCGGACGCGGACGGCAGCTACGATCCGAACACGGAATTCAATACGACCGATGCGAACTGGTCCTTCCGTGGCGGCAACTGGGTGCTGGGCGAAACCGGCAATCCCGATGCGAACCCGCCGTGGGATACGATCGGCCAGACGAGCTGGCATCCGAACGGCGACAACCAGCCGCAGGGCAACCATTGGGTGATCCGCCGATGGGTCAGCGAAGTGGACGGAGACATCTACGCGAACGTGAAGTTTGCGAAGGCTAACACCAGCGGCAACGGCACCACGTTGCACGTGCTGCACAACGGTGTGGAAGCCTACACGGTGACGCTGAACAATACGACCGGTGTGGACGTGAACGTCCCGCTTCCCGGCGTCTTCGTGGGCGACAAGATCGACTTCGCGCTCGATCCGCTCGGCGTTGATGGCCTATTCGGCGACGGCTCGGACAGCTCCACCTTCACGGCGGCCATCTTTACCGGCACACCTCCGTTAAGCACCGTGGCGGAAAGCGTCGCGGACTGGAGCGCGGCCGGCGCGCAGGGTGCGAACGGCTGGAGCTACGGCTTCTACAATGCCACGGCGGACGCGGATGCCACCTACGATCCGAATGCTGACTTCAATACGACTGACCCTGACTGGGGATTCACGGGCGGGGCATGGCAACTGGGCGCGGGTGGCGATCCGGCGGCCAATCCTCCGTGGGACACCATTGGCCAGACCGACTGGCATCCGAACGGCGACAACCAGGCGCAAGGTGTGCATTGGGTGATTCGTCGCTGGACGAGTGACGTGGATGGCGATCTCCACACGAAGGTGGAGTTCGGCAAGGCCAACACCGGCGGCGGCAACGGCGTGACACTGCGTATTCTGCACAACGGCACCCAGGTCTTCTCGCAGACGGTGGCCTTCAATGATGGCGTTGGCATCAACACCAACGTCAACCTTCCGAACGTCTTCGTCGGCGACAAGATTGAGTACGCTCTCGATCCGCTCGGCACGGATGGCGGCAAAGGTGACGGTGCCGACGGCTCGTTCCTGCGCGCCTCGATTGTCTCCGGTCTCGCTCCGGTTCCGCCTCGTCCGTACCTGCCTGGCATCGCGGACACGATCCAGACGGACATTGGCAGCGCGATGAAGGGCGTGAATCCGTCCGTTTACGTTCGCATTCCCTTCAACGTCGCCAACCCGGCAGACATCGATTCGCTCAAGCTGAAGATGAATTACAACGACGGCTTCGTGGCCTACCTCAACGGCGTTGAAGTCGTCCGTCGCAACACGCCGACCGCGATTTCCGGCAGCACCATTGCGGACAGCATCGCAGACTGGGCGACCAACCCGGACGTGCCGGTCAACGGCTGGTCCTACGGTTACTACGACCAGAGCCTCGACTCCGATGGCACCTACTCGGGCGGCGCGGACCTGACCACGTTCCCGCATGACGGCGCCGGTCATAGCGCCACGGACTTCTGGCAGGGCACGGGCTGGGACTGGTTCCAGGGCAATCCGCCGTGGACTGAAGTCTTCCAGGAAACCACTCATCCGAACCATCCCAACGGCGGCGTGGTGGACGCGGGCAATCCGGGCACGCACATCCAGTGGACCGCTCGTCGCTGGACGGCGACGGTGGACGCGAACCTCAAGGGCCGCGTTCGTTTCCGCAAGACGAACCCCAACTGCGGTGACGGCGTGCGCGTAATCGTCTTCCACAACAGCACGCAGGTCTATTCCGAGACCATCGCCTTCAGCGACAGCGTCGGCCGCGATGACACCATCGACATCCCTGACGTCTTCATCGGCGACAACATCGACATCCTGCTCGGCCCCGGTGACGGCAACGACTTCTGCGACGGCTCGGCCTTCAGTCTGGTGCTCTTCGAAGGCGAACCGACCATCCCGTGGAACGGCCTCGCCACGGCATCACGCTCGACCACGGAAACCATCGCGCCAGAAGTGATCGACATCAGCAGCCTGATCTCCGAACTCCGAACCGGCGCAAACGTGCTCGCCATCCAAGGCTTCAACGCCGGCTTGAATGACAACGAATTCGTCGTCAACGCCGAGCTTCTGGCCAATCAGGGACCGTCGGCTGTCGACGACGACTTGACGGCAACGGCGGAGACATCAGCTGACTTCACCGCCGCGGCATTGCTGGCGAACGACACCGACCCGGATGGCGACAACTTGTTGCTCGTCGGAGTCACGCCGACTTACACCACCGCTGCGGGTGGCAGCGTCCGTCTCTACGGCAGCGTCGTGAAATACACGCCGCCCGCCGGTTTCATCGGCGCGGATGTCTTCACCTACACGGTGAGCGACGGCAGCACCCGCCAGTCGACCGGCACCGTCCGGGTCAACGTGCTTCCGGTCAATTCCGCACCGGTGGCCGTGGATGACACAGCCACGACCGAAACGGGCAGCTCGGTCATCGTCAGCGTGCTCGCGAATGATTCCGATGCGGACAGCGATGCACTGACCGTCACCGCGGTGACGGCAGCAGCGAATGGCGTTGCCATAATCAGCGGTGACAACACGACCGTGACTTATTCGCCGAACGCCGGCTTCCGCGGCAGCGATTCATTCCGCTACACCATCAGCGACGGCAATGGCGGCACAGCTTCGGCTGAAGTACGCGTCACGGTTTCGGACACGGTACCGCCGACGATCACCTGCCCTGGCGACTATGAAGCGGTGGCGGCGAACGAAGCGGGCGCCGTGGTGACCTACGTGGCCACCGCGTCGGACGCGGGCGGCATCGCCAGCCTCGTCTGCGTGCCGGCCTCCGGCAGCACCTTCGCGCTGGGCGAAACGCCGGTGACCTGCACGGCCACCGACAATGCGGGCAACACCGCCTCCTGCAGCTTCAAGGTCACCGTGCGCCCAAGCATGCTACCTCCAACCGCAGTCATCGGCACCGATGCGCTGGTGGACTTCAGCCCCGACTACGAGAACCCGGTGCTCATCAGTTGCAACTGGTGGAACGCGTGCCTGGTGCTCGACGGTTGGAGCAGCACCGCCTCTGATAACGGAGCACTGACCTACCTGTGGTTCGACGAACTGGAACCCGTGCCGTTTGACGGCGGCGTGGTGGTGACCAACTGTTACGAGGTAGGCACGCACACCATTACCCTCATCGTGACGGACAGCAAAGCTCTGACCGCCAGCGACAGCAAGACCATCGAAGTGGTGACGGCACCGCTGGCGGTCGAGCTGTTGATTGAAAAGGTCAACCAATCCCGCGTGACCCGTGCGGTCAAGCGCGAGCTGGTGGCCTCCCTGCGGGCGGCGCTCAACAGCGCCAAGGCCGAGAAAGGCCGTCCGACGCAACAGACGCTCGACGCGTTTGAAAAGAAAGTGCGCGCGAAGGTCGCCCAGGCGTATCCGGAAGAAGCGCGCGTATGGATCAAGTGGTCGCAGGCGGTGAGCACGGGCATTGAGAAATGCATCAAGCCGCCGCGCAAGGCCAAGGACCACTGGGACAAGAAGAAGGCCGACGACAAGTAAGCGTCGCCCCCTGACTTAAACCCAAACCTTAGAACTCAACACCCGGCCGGGCAGCAATGCCCGGCCGGTTTTGTTTTTTGTGACTGAGCAAGATGATGATCTTCTTGATGGGAAGCATGGATATGGATTGAAACGATTACTGGTTTCGGAGCCTCCTACCTTGACTTTTTCTGTCCTGTTTGAGCTCATACTAACGCTTCACTCTTGAAGTTCAGAAATCCAAAATCCGCTTATGCAAAAATCCTACATACCCTCCTGCTTACTGGGCGCGGCCATGGTCAGTTTGACCTTGGCGGGCCACGCGGCAGACGTAGTTCTGTCTCCCGGCTCAGCATTGCCGTTTGGTTCCGGAATTGATCCTGGCTTCGTTGTTCGCAGTGTCCAAGGACCTGAGAACCCGGCCCTGGCGAATACATTGACCCGGGCACTCCGCCAATTAAATGGAACTCTGGTGGATGCTTCCAATCAGCCGGTTCCCAATGAGGCCTTCGCGGGTCCGCTTTCGGACGGAAGCTTTTCGAAAGTCGCAGTGACTTTTGACGGGGTTGGTGCTCCCGTACTTGGGTTCAATGCTGAATTATTCCCCGGCATTCCGGGAGTTTCCAACCATCTGCAAAATTTCACGATCGAATCCGTGGCCTTTCTGGAGCTCACGGCAGGTGTTCACACGTTTGGAATGGCGGTGTCTGCGGACCGGACTGATGTCAATGATGATGACGGTTACGTCGTTTTCAGCGGCGTTAATCCTCGGAGTGTTTTTGCGACGCCCATTGGTTCATACCAGCGCACCGTGACCCAGCCCTTCCAATCGAATCAGCTCAACACAAACTATTTCACGTTTGAGGCTCCGGTGGATGGTTTGTATCCGTTTCGCGTTGTTTACTGGCAGACTGGTCGTGGGGCGAATTTGGTATTTTTCTCGGTCGATCAAAACACCGGCCAGATTCTCCCGATTAATGATCCGAACAGTTTCGATGGTGTTCCTGCTTATCAAACCGCGACGAATGCGGCCCGCGCTAATGGACCTTACATCGCCGAGGTTAGTCCACTTCCTGGCGTTTCCGGCATTGCTGCGAGTGAGCCGATCCAAGTCTTGCTGGTGGACGGCGAGAATCCGATCAACGACTCCACGGTCAAAGTGTTCCTAAACAACGTGCAGGTGACGCCGCAGTCTGTGGTGCGCACCGGCCGTCAGTTGAAAGTGCGCTACAATCCATCGGCGACGCGCACTACGGTCAATAACCTGATTCGCGTTGAGTTTGCCGACACGACCGGTCTCGCGGAGACGAACTCCTGGCAGTTCTCCATGGTCGCCCAGCAAGGTGTGGGCACTCAAGTGACTGGCCAGTGGGACTTCGATAGTGGTGATTTGGCGGCTACGGTCGGCAGTCCGCTTCAATATCTCACTCCGACGGCGCAGACAGGTACTCAGTTTGGTCTGACCACTGACTTCGGTCTGCCAGATATCAACGGCCAGATTGCCGCAGTGATGCGTGTGCCGGGTGACTTGGATCGCAGCATTGGGTATCTGATGCCGCACGGCATTTCGCCCAACGGCGGCGGCCAGTTGGTCAATCAATACACCCTCATTTTCGACATCTATGTCGAACCGAGTGGTCCGGGAGCAGCATCGCTCCTGCAGGTTGACTCTGAGAGCAACGCCCTTGGTAATGACGGCGACTTGTTCTGGCAGGGCAACAACTTCGGCCAAGGCGGCGGTGGCTACAATGGCACTGGTCAGTTTACGGCGGGCGCATGGCACCGCGTGGTGGCGGCTTATGACATGGCGGCGAATCCGCCGGTCGTGACGAAGTACGTCGACGGTATCAAGCAAGACGACTGGACTGCGAATCAGGGTCTGGATGCCGCTCGTCGTGCGCTCAAGCCTACGGCGGTGCTGTTCGGCGATGGTGATCAGGACGAACGTCGCGTGATGTATGTCAACAGCGTCCAAGTTCGCTCCGGCAAATTGAGCGATGGCGAAATGGTCGCCCTTGGCGGTCCGGCGGCGATGGGTATTCCGGCTGCGCTGCCCAAGGCGGATGTGGCTGGCCAATGGGACTTCGACGCCGGCGATCTTCGCGCCACGGCGGGCAAGGCTCTTCAGTATGTCGATCCGACCTATGACGGTCCCGCCGGCTCGGCGGCAACCAAGACTCAGTTCGGCACGACCACGAGCTTTGGCATCTCTGACATCAATGGTGAACCAGCGAACGTCATGTTCGTTCCGGGCGAAGGCACCTACCAGCTGGGCTACGTGATGGCTCATGGCATCTCGCCGAACGGTGGTGGCCAGCGCGTCAATCAGTTCACCATCATTTACGACATTTATGTCGAAACCAGCGGTCCGGGAGCGGCCTCGTTGTTGCAGATTAGCTCCACGAACAACGCGTTGGGCGATGACGGCGATCTGTTCTGGCAGGGCAACAACTTCGGTCAGGGCGGCGGCGGTTACAATGGCACCGGCCAGTTCACCGCGGGCGCTTGGCACCGTGTGTCAGCTGCGTATGACATGGCGGCGAATCCCCCGGTTGTCACCAAGTACGTCGACGGCATCAAGCAGGACGATTGGACTGCGAACCAAGGTCTGGATGCCGCCCGTCGTGCCTTGCTGCCCCTGGCAGTGCTCTTCGGTGATGGCGATCAAGATGAACGCCGCGCGATGTATTTGAACAGCATCCAGATTCGCGGCCGCAAGATGAGCGACGCTGAATTGGCGGCCCTCGGCGGCCCGAGCGCGGCTGGTATCCCGGTTGCATCACCGGTCTCGAACGTCACCGGCCAGTGGGACTTCAACAACAACAGCCTCGCCGCCTCCGTGGGCAAGGCTCTCGATTACGTTGATCCGACCTACGACGGCCCGAACGGTTCCGCCGCGGACAAGACACAGTTCGGAACGACGACGAGCTTCGGCATTGCCGACATTGACGGCCAGCCGGCGAATGTTGTTCGCGTGCCTGGTGACCTCACCCGCCAGCTCGGTTACATCATGCCGCACGGCATTGCCCCGAACGGCGGCGGTCAACGTGTGAACCAGTACACGATCATCTTCGACATTTACGTCGAGACCACTGGTGCCGGTGCGGCCTCGCTGCTCCAGACCAGTTCCACCAACAACGCGTTGGGCGATGACGGCGATCTGTTCTGGCAGGGCAACAACTTCGGCCAGGGCGGCGGTGGCTACAACGGCACGGGCCAGTTCACCGCCGGAGCATGGCATCGCGTGGCCGCTGCGTACGATATGGCGGCGACCCCTCCGGTCGTCGTGAAATACGTGGACGGCATCTTCCAAGACAACTGGACGGCCAACCAAGGCCTGGATGCTGTACGCCGCTCACTCCTTCCCACTGCCGTGCTCTTCGGCGACGGCGATCAAGATGAGCGCCGTGTGATGTATGTGAACAGCGTTCAGATTCGTTCCGCTCCGTTGACGGGCGCGGAACTCGTCGCGCTGGGCGGTCCTTCAGCCACGGGCATTCCGATCGCCATTCCGGGTGATGCAACGCCGCGGCTCTCGGTCAGCAAGCTCGGCAGCCGCCTGCTCATCCTCTGGGATCCGAGCGCGACCGGCTGGACGCTCGAATACACCGATGACCTCAACAGCGGCATCTGGCTGCCGGTGGACGGTGCGACGAGCAACTCGGCGGTCGTGACGCCCAGTGGTGCGGCGTTCTATCGCCTGACGAAGTAAGTCACAGGCCAACGCCTTGTAGCGTTTCAAACGGGGCAGGGACGGCGCGAAAGCGCGGTTCCTGCCCCACTTGTTTTCCGGCGAAGGGAAAGTGAGCAGGTCGGAGGGCGACGACTACAGCTGCGCGCGAAACGGAGCGGTGATGACTTCCATGAAACGTTTCCAGAGCGAGCGATGCTTCCATGTCTGGTAAGTCACCTCGGTGCATTTCGTTTTGTCGTCTTCGAAGATGCGAATTTGTTCCTCAGCGAACTCCTTGGAGAACACGTTCAGGTTGGCCTCATCATTGAGCCGGAAGGAACGGTTCCCGAAGTTGGCGGAACCCACGGACACCCACACATCATCGATGATCATCACCTTGGTGTGGTACATCGTGGGTTCGTATTCGTAGATTTTCACGCCCGCTTTCAGCAGCGGTCCCCACTTGCCGCGCGACGCATGTTTCACGATCGCTGAGTCCGTTTCCGCACCGGGAACGATGATCTCCACCTTCACGCCGCGGGCGACCGCTTCCAGAAACTCCTGGGTGGTCAACGTGTCTGGCACGTAGTAGGCCGCGCTGAGGCGGATGTTCTTTCGCGCGGCGGCGATCGAGAGAAGATTCATCAATCGGACGTCTTCCGTTCCGTCGCGGGGTGAACTCTTGAAGACTTGCGCGAACTGGTTTCCCGCCGGGCGCAGTTCGGGGAAGTAATCGTCGCCATCGAGCACCCGAGCGGTGGTCTTCGTCCAGTTGTCCATGAAGGCCGCCTGCATCTGCGCCACGGCCGGGCCTTCGAGCTTGAACATCGAATCGCGCCATTCGCCGGGGTTCGCGGCGTTGCCTTTCCAGATATCTGCGAGGCCGGCACCGCCGGTGAAGCCGACCTTGCCATCAACGATGAGCAGTTTGCGGTGGTCACGATGGTTGAGCCGGGTGGGCGCATACCAGACGAGCGGATTGTAGCGTTCGACTTCCACACCCGCGTTTTCCATCAAGTTCAGCAGGGAGGAATCGATGCGACGCGAACCAATCCAGTCGATGATGACATGAACCTTCACGCCAGCCTTCGCCTTCTGAGCCAGCACTTCGGCAAACTGACGGCCGATGTCGCCGGACCAGTAAATGTAAGTTTCGAGGCAGATCGTTCTCTCGGCTGCGCGAACTGCCGAGAGCATCGCTGGAAAAATCTGATCGCCGTTGAGCAGGGTTGTGACCTGGTTGCTGGCGAGAATGCCCGGCTCCACCAGACTGCCCATGGAGCGCAGGAACTCCGGATCGCTGACGGAATAGCGATGCGCGATGCGATACTGAATGCCCTTGCCGTAGAAATTGGTGCAACCGGTGGTCACCGTGACCACCGCGAGGCCGATCAATAGCATGAACAACCCGGGAGCGTTTCCGCAGCGGGCCGAAGGCATTCGCATGGTGCGCGCATCCTAGTGGTGCGAGGTAAAAAGCCAATCCCGTAAACGGTGCGGCAGCCATTTCGTGCCAACGCAAAAGTCCGTTGCACCGGCCGGGAGGAGCCGTCACACTCCGATCGTTTTCGTGACGCTGGCATCACCAACGATGGTCCGCACCGTGCGCAGGCGCGACACGGCAGGTCAGCGTCGCATCTAACTCTCTCGATTCCATGGCCGTCACCGAAGCTCCTACCCCCAAGCAATACGAGATTCTGCCGAAGATTGACGCCAACGGCGAGGTGGCCGGCGAGCTTCTCGAAGTGGCCATGGGCCCTCACCATCCGTCGACCCACGGCGTGTTCCGCATGGACGTGGTACTGGATGGCGAGACGGTGGTGAAGCTCAAGCCGGTGTTCGGTTATCTCCATCGCAACCACGAGAAGATCGCCGAGAACACCAGTTACCTCGCGTCGATGCCGTACACCGACCGGCTCGATTACTTTTGTTCGCTCACGAACAACTGGGCTTACGCGCTGGCGGTGGAGAAGCTCGCCGGACTCGCGGTTCCCGAGCGCGCCGAGTACATCCGCGTCATCACCGCCGAGCTGACGCGACTCCAGAACCACACCTGTCTCGTGGGATTTCTCCTGATGGACATGGGGGCTCTCGGCACGCCGCTGATGTATGCGTTTCGCGAGCGCGAGAAGATTCTCGATCTGTTCGAGTCGCTCACCGGCGCCCGCATGATGTGCAATTACATGCGGTTCGGCGGCTGCCGCGTCGATCTGCCGCCGGGCTGGCTCGACGATGCGCGCAAGGTCGCGGCCGAGTATCCACGTTTCCTGGATGAGTTCGAGAACCTGCTGACGGGAAACGAAATTCTCCTCAGCCGCACGCAGGAGATTGGTGTCCTCTCGCGGGAACTGGCCGTCAGCGCCAGTGTCACCGGCCCGGTGCTGCGCGCTACGGGTGTCGATTACGATCTCCGCAAGGTGGACAAGTACGGCATCTATGACCGGTTCGATTTCCGAGTACCGCTCGGCGACCACGGGGATGTCTACGATCGCTACATGATTCGCATTCTGGAGATGCGCGAGTCGTTGAAGATCTTGAATCAGGCACTGAAGGATATTCCGGAAGGCCCAATCATCGATCCAAAGGCGAAGTTGCGCGGCTTCCGACCGAAGGCAGGCGAAGCCTATGGCCGTATCGAGGCGCCAAAGGGCGAACTGGGCTTCTACTTGATCAGCGATGGCTCGCCGAATCCGTATCGCTACCGCGTAAGGCCGCCGAGTTTCATCAATCTCACCGTGCTCGAAGACATGTGCCTCGGACACTCGATTGCCGACGTGGTGGTCATCCTCGGCAGCATCGACATCGTTCTCGGCGAAGTCGATCGCTGAGGTCGTTGTTGGATCGATTGCTCCTTTCGGTCCATTGAGATTCATCCTGCGCTGAATACCCTCGGAGGTCCCGAGCCTGACACGGCATTGTGCTGCGTCCGGCTGGGGAAGTGAAAATCCGAACTCAGCGTATGAACCTTAAGTTATTCTTCCAGGCGCAATTCCTCCGCGCCTTTCTGTCCGTTTCGTGGGTTACCCTTCCATTCGCGCCGAGCGCCGTCGCTCAGGACGTCACGCCACCCCATTTGGTTTCGGTTGCTCCGACCGATGGCGCGACGGGAGTCGCGTCTTCTGCGCCCGTCGTTTTCGTCTTCAGCGAAGCGATGGATCCGGATGCCACTTCTGCTGCGTTCTTCACGACCAATTTCCCGCCGCAGCTGGTCCTCGTAAACGCAGTGTGGAGCAACGGCGGCACGCGGCTCACTTGCACGCCGGTCGCGAACTGGCCGGCGAATGCCAACGTCCAATGGGCTGTTTCTGGAACGGATCTGGAGGGGAATGAGCTCTCGGCCGCGCCTTTGCCGTTCGGTCGTTTCAGCACGGGCGCGGGCGGAGGTCAGGCGGGGAGCGGGACGAATGCGGTGACGGCGTTTCAGATTTGCGTGACGCATCAATACCGGCAGTCCTCGACGGCCACGCCGGTGCTGGATCCCGAGGCGAGTTACCTGTTCAACGCCAGCACCCTCCTGGCGTCCAATCGTACCGCGACCAACATCTCGGTGCTGCTCCCGACCGGAACCCCACAAAGGCTGACAGCGTTGCCCGCAGCGCCGGAGGCGTATCTGTTCTTTGCGGCCTCAACGAACGCAGCGACGTTCAATCCTTCCTACAATGGCGGCAACTATACGTTCACTGTGCGTTCGGTCAGTTCAAACCAAACCGTTACCGTGAATCTGCCTGCAAACGGCCAGCCGAGTGTACCAAGCGTGGTGAACTTTGCCGCCGCGCAGGGCGTTAATGCCGCGCAACCGTTCACGCTGAATTGGGACGCGTTCACGGGCGGTTTCTCGTCTGGCGTTGTCACGAATTTCATCACGCTCGAAGTGGAAGATGATTTCCCGAATTCCGGTCTTGGTGATTCCGAGGTGCTGCCGAAGGGCGCGACTTCGGTGACGATTCCGGCGGGACGGTTGCGCCTGAACACGACTTATGAGGCGAGCCTCGAGTTTTGGACGGCCATTCGCAGCACGAACAACGCAGCCACGAACACGCTGGTCTGGCGCGTGACGCAAACACGGTTTCCGCTCGTGACGACCGGCGGCGCGGTGACTCCGCTGATTCTGACCAACTGGGCTCTACTGCCGGGCGGAGCCATCCAGTTTGAAGTGGTCGCTTCCGCCGGGCAGAATTTGGTAGTTGAACGCGCCGATTCGGTGACAGCCCAGAGCTGGACGGCGGTCCTGACGACCAACGCCGTCACCGGGCGAATCAGTTATCGCGAAACGCCACCGGGCGGAACGAAGAATCGCTTTTACCGTGCGCGGCACTTGAACTGAGTCTTGGATGCGAGCCGGGGCGAGGTTGAGTGGATGCGGTGTGGAAAAGCGGACAAGACCCAAAGTGACGGGCGCTTCCGCACTTGGTAGCGCAGCTTGGCACTCTGCTGGAACCGGTTCTGCAAAGCAGTGCCACTCTGCGCTACTTGCGCTGCGATGGCCGCCTCTTTCGAGCTTGCCACTCTGTGGTGTTCGCGCGGCACTCCGAACAATTCCTGTAAATCTTCCGGCAATGGTCAGCTTGTCAGTTTTTGCGGGGAGGAGGACGGTAGGGACGTAACAAACCCAAAACTGAATCGTCCTATGGATCTGCATCACCCGCTCTTGAAAGAGTTCCCCGAGTATCGCGAAACCATCCAGTTCCTCAAAGTCAGCGACGCCGAGTTCCGGCAGAAGTTTGACGAGTATCATAAGCTCGACGACGCGGTGTGTCGCATTGAGGAGCAGGTGGACTTCGCGACGGATCAGGAGACTGACGAGCTGAAGATGAAACGCGCGCGCCTGAAGGATGAGATTTACCGGATCGTGACTAAGACCGGGGTGAAAGCACCGACGGGCCGGTAACATTCGGGCGCTGCCGAGAGCCAATCGACCTGCGCTGGCTCGCGCTGCGCCTCGTCGGTGGGCTTACGCTGACCCGACGAGGTTCTTCAGGTCCGCACGGACGGTTTCGTAGGTCGTCTGGTAGGCGAGGACGTCTGGATCGGGCGTGGTGTTCCAGTTCCGGCAGGCGGCGGTGTAGAGGTCCGGCCACCAGTTCCTGTGCTCGGTTTTGCCGTCGCGCCGCCAGGTTTCCCAGTTCATCAGCACTTTGCTCCAGCACTCGTCGCCGTAGTCGACGGCCTTTTTCGCGTCGCCAATTTCCTTCACAAACCAGTCGCGCCCCACGCGCGCGTGCAGGACTTCATCCGCCCAATCATAATCTTGAAAGAGTGCGCTAAGCGGGTTTTGGGACGCGAGTCCGACTTCCCATTCGAAGCGTTTGCCAGACCTGGGCATGAGGCCTTGCTCGATGAAGTAGAGGACCGCGTGGCGTTCCAAGGGCTTGAGCTGGGTGTTGAGCGCGAGGCTCCAGGTGAAGTTCACCATCACGTGCCGGGACCAGTCGATGCCGAGGTTAGCGAAGCCCACTTCGCCCATCATCGCGTGACGCGCCTCGTCCCAGAGCTGGCGCGTCATGTCGCGGTAGTAATCCCACGGCTTGCCGGGCGTCTCCGCGATGATGCTCGCCATCATCTCTGGGACGTCGATCTCGCGAAGGCGCTTGTAGAACATCATGAGCGTCTTCGGCGCCGGCGGAAATTTGTCGTCGTAGAGAAAGACCTCGGCGTTCACGCCCATGTTGTACGGATCGGGGAAACGTTCGTCGCGTTTCGGAACTGGATCGAAGCGATACGGTTGCGCGGAACGTTGGCGGGTGAGGGACTTTTCGAACGGTGTGTCGGCACCATCGAGTCCGTCGGCGGCGCGGAGACAATCGTCGAGCAACGCGAGCCAGGGTTGAGAGTTGGCACGCATCTCCGGCGTCACGAGGCTGGAGAGACAAGCGGTGCCGAAGCGGAGCATTTCGTCCAGCTCCAGCAACGCGAAACGGCAGACGCGGAGGGACGGATGATCGGCAAGGGGATTGGTATCGGCGATGTGGCGTTCCAGCGCGGCCTTTAGTGCGGGCAGAGCTTTTTCGTAGACGCCGAGAATCAGTTCTTCCGTGGTCGCGGCGGCACGAAGCTCATCGCAAAATATTTCCAGCGCGGGGTGCGGAGTCTCTTCGAGGCCAAGCGGGGGTTCGCGCATTTCTCCCACACGTTTGCGAAGGGCGGCGACGTGTTCCGCGCAATAGTGCGCGTGAAGGCTGAAGCCCATCTTCAGTTCATAGATCGGCTCGGACGTGATCCCGTCGTTGAAGATCTGGTGAAGCCGCTTGAGAAGGTAATGGTAACGCTTGAGCCGGGCGACGCAGGCTTCAACGGAAAGACCCGGCTTCATGGCGTCGGCCATCGAGCAGACGCCGGCGAGGCTGGGCAGGTTCTTGTAGGAGCGATACGGATTCATGATCGGAGTCAGTTCTGAAACAGACTACGAGAACCCGTCCGGGATTCGACATCAAAGATGGAACGTCACGATGAGATGGTAACTGTCGCGGGGAATTTTAACGGCAGCGCTTGCCAGTGAACATGTAGCCCTGGCCGCGCACGGTGACGAGCACCTTGGGGTTGCCCGGATCTTCGTGCAGCTTGCCGCGGAGATTCGCGATGTGCATGTCGATGGT
Source organism: uncultured Bifidobacterium sp. (assembly GCA_964491875.1). GTDB lineage: Bacteria > Verrucomicrobiota > Verrucomicrobiia > Limisphaerales > JADJPG01 > JADJPG01. The sequence continues at coordinate 148,649 of CAZBIC010000001.1, read as the reverse complement.
GCGGGTGATGAGCCGGCGTGGATCGAGGTGCCAGACCTGCTGGAGGATTTCGTCGCGGGAGATCGGCCGGTCGGGGTTCGCGGCGAGGTACCGGAGCAAGTCGGTCTCGCGGCCGGATAGTTCCGCGCGATGACCATCGTCATGTCGAACTTCGGAACGCTGCAAATCCGCCACTCCGCAGGGGAGTTTGACCAGGCTCATGCTATTGCTTTCCGCCATTGGCAACTCGGCGACGCCACAGCTGGAGTTCGCGTTTGTTGTGCTGGCTTCTGCCAAGAATTGAATGTCTTGAGTGCTCATTTATTCATCTAACGTTCGAGGTTCGAAAATAGTTCGCTGGGATTATCAGCATTTTTTCCGGACGGTTCGGACTCCGGCCACGGGGGTAAAGACACCGCAAGGTTCGGTTTGTTACGGGACAATATGCAGGAAAGTTGTGACGACGATTCCCGGGAGGGAACGTTGCATGGCGAGACGGTCATGCCGGAGTTGGACGGACCTTTCGCCATGGTTGCTCCCGGAAATGTTTGGGTGTCGAAAAAACTTCGCTCTTCCCATCGCGATTTCCGCTGGCTCAACTTCCGGCCGTCATGCTGATCGCCTTCAACAAACCCTACGGTGTGCTCTCTCAATTCACACCGGATGGTTCACCGAATCGCACGCTGGCGGAGTTTGGATTTCCGAAGGATGTTTATCCAATCGGCCGGCTGGATGCAGATTCGGAGGGTTTGCTCCTGCTCAGTAATGAGGCTGCATTGAACCAGCGACTGCTCCACCCCACCCGCGGCCACGAACGCATCTACTGGGTGCAGGTCGAGCGGATTCCTTCGGCGGAGGCTCTGGCGACTCTGACGCGGGGCGTCGTAATCCAAGGCCACGAGACATTGCCGTGCCGGGCGCGAATGCTCGATCCTCAACCGGTGGTCGCACCACGTGATCCGCCGATTCGTTTTCGCAAGAGCGTTCCCGATTGCTGGATTGAACTTGAACTGGTGGAGGGAAAGAACCGCCAGGTGCGTCGGATGACGGCGGCCGTCGGGCATCCGACCTTGCGGTTACTACGGATGCAGATTGGTGCGTTTCGAATGGAGGGTTGGCCATCCGGTCAATGGAGGGAGCTGACGGCAGCAGACCGCGCCCGGGTTCTGGCCTCACCGGTGTGACGCCGCGGTCTTGGTGTTCTACACTTCATTAGTTTTTCGCGAATGTTACTTCAAAGTAACTCTTGACCTTGTCCGTAGGAGACCCTAGCGTCGCCTAACAACCAGCGCGGCACACCAAGTGTGGGGGAATTGGAGTTTAGTAGTACTGGCATGGTGGTTCCAGAGCGCGTCAGATAACGGAACCATTGGCATCCCCGGCGCTGAATCATGGAAGGATTAGTGTTATGGCCAGTGGCAAGGTTAAATGGTTCGACAACAGACGGGGCTTCGGTTTTATCACCCAAGATCAGGGTCAGGACGTTTTCGTCCATCACACCTGCATTCTTGGCGGGGGATACAAGACCCTGCATGAAGGTGAGCTCGTGAATTACGAACTCATTGACAGTGACAAGGGACCGAAAGCTCAAAACGTCCAGCGTGCTCGCGCTTAATCGCTCTCAGCGATTCTAGCCGCGAACTCGTTCGACTCGTATCGTTTTTATCGACCGGTGTCGCCGTTACGGATAAGGTGACCTCGTGTTGACGGAAACGACTCTCCCTGTCTCCAGCCTCTATGTGCATGTGCCGTTCTGCGCACGCAAGTGCGAGTACTGCGCGTTCTACTCCGAGGCTTCAGACGGTGAGGTGATCCAACGTTACGTTTCCTCGCTCGTTCGCGAGCTGGAACATGTCGCTTCCGACGTCCGCCCGAAGACCATCTTCTTCGGGGGCGGTACCCCGTCTTTACTCAACCTCGCGCAATGGTCGACCATTCTCGACGCCATGGGGCGATTGAATCTCCTCGGCGCGGCGGAATGGACCGTCGAAAGCAATCCCGCCACCGTTTCCCTCGACAAGGCCCGTCTATGGCGCGAGCACGGTATCAATCGCGTCTCGATGGGCGTGCAATCTCTGGATGAACATCTCCTTGACCGGCTAGGGCGCGTTCACAGCCGGGAGATGGTCTTCAAGTCCTTCGATACCTTTCGCAAGGCTGGCTTCGAAAACATCAACGTGGACCTGATGTTCGCCATCCCCGGCCAGACCATGGACATCTGGCGTGCAACGCTCGATGAAGCCATCGCCCTCGGCAGCGAACATCTCTCCAGCTACGAAGTCATCTACGAAGAGGACACGCCGCTCTTTCAGCAACTCAATGCCGGTGAATTCAGCGTGGACGAAGATCTCGCCTGCGACATGTATGACGAACTAGTCGAGCGCTCGGCGGCCCGAGGCTTCACCCAATATGAAATCGCGAACTTCGCCCGTGGCCCGCTAATTCACGATTCAGCGCCAAACCTCCCAATCTCACACTCCGCTCCCGCCATTCCAGAACGCGCCTGTCGCCACAACGTGAATTACTGGCGCGGCGGTTCCTATCACGGGCTCGGCCCCAGCGCAGCCGGATACGTGCGCGGCTTGCGGACAAAAAACTGGTCCAACACCACCGTCTACTGCGACCAACTGGAGAAAGGCCGACGTGCCGTGGAATGGAGCGAAGCACTCACCCCGCTCAAACGCGCCGGAGAAACTGCTGCGTTCGGTCTACGCATGCCGGGCGGCTGGCATTTTGAGCAATTCCTGGAAGTGACCGGCTTTGATCTGCGACAGGAATGGAGCACGGAGATGGAACGGCTCGTGAGTGACGGCTGGGGACATCGTGATCAACAGGGCTTTCGACTTACGCCGTCCGGACTTCGCTTCGCGGACGCCGCCGCCGAGCTCTTTCTCCGCTGAACGCCGCTGTCCGTCGCGGCGCGCTTTAGCCAATCCAAGTCCGCAAGACATTCCCGGCGACACGCACCGCCCGCTTGCGCCCTTCGAGGGTTTTTCCGAACGTATCATCCTCCACCTCGATGCACACCGGGCCGCGATAACTCGTCTCCATCAGCGCGCTCAGGAACTTTCCCCAATCCATCTCGCCGTAGCCCGGGATGCGCGGCTGATGCCACTCCAGCGGATGCGCGAACACACCTACGTCATTGATGCGATCGCGGCGCATCTTCACGTCCTTCGCATGGAAGTGGAAAATCTTCGACTGAAACTCCTTCAATGGACCCGCCGGATCCATCTGCTGCAGCACGAAGTGCGAAGGGTCGTAGTTCAATCCGAAGTTCTTCGACGGAATATCGCTGAACGCCCGTCGCCAGATGACAGGCGTCGTCATCAAGTTTTTCCCGCCCGGCCACTCGTCGCGCGTGAATGTCATCGGGCAGTTCTCGATCCCGATCCGGATTCCGTGATCCTCTGCGAACCTGATGATCGGCCGCCACGTCTTGAGGAAGCGCGGCCAGTTATCATCCACGCTCTTCGTCCAATCTCGGCCCACGAACGTGTTCACGTTCTTCAAGCCCAGCAACTCCGCCGCGACGATCACCCTCTTCAGATGTTCCACGCACCGCCGCGACACTTCGGGGTCCGGGTCCAGCGGGTTCGGATAATACCCCAGTGCCGTCAGACTCACTTCATGATGCTTGCAAAGCTCATTCACCGCATCTGCCTTCGCCTGGGTGAAGCCCGTCACATCTACATGCGTCACGCCCGCGAACTTCCGCTCCGCCTTTCCCACCGGCCAGCACATCGCCTCGATGCACGAGAAGCCCTCGGCGCGCGCGAACGCCAGCACTTCATCGAGGGAAAGCTCCGGAACAATCGCTGAGACAAATCCAAGTTTCATGGGCCATAGTTGACCCCGCGAACATCGCCTCCATCAAGCCAAAGATGAAAAGGGAAACCACGGATGGACACGGATGGTTACGAGAAGAGAGGCAGACACAAATTCCGCGAATGCTCACGAATTGGAATTTGACGGCTGGACGGCGGAAGATGCGCCGCGGAGTGACGCGGGCGGTGGGTGCGCCTGACCGTGGGCTGAAGCCCACGGCTACCGTCAGGGTCTCGCTCTGCGAGCCCGCGGCAAGGAGCGCGACTGTGTCCGCAGGACCAGTCGCAGGTGGAGGATGTCGAGGTGTGGATGTGTTTCAAGACGCATGGCGATTGGACCTGCTGCGGCTGGGCTTCGCCACTGCCGCGCTCCATCCGCGATGCGGTTGCCGCACTCGGCCCGTCCCATTTTGAAAATCCCCACGGGATTTCGGCACTCAGCCCAGGGTTGCGCTCCTGCGCTACCCTGGGAAGACGTTCATCAAAGAATCATCTACCCTGAAAGGGTAGTGGCGTGTGACATGGAATGGTTCGAGGTGACGCAACCCCGTTGGGGTAGGGAGATGGGGTGGGCGGTGGACCCAGGGTAGTCCCGCGTGGCGGGCCAACCCTGGGCTGAAGGACGGAATCCCGTTGGGATTCTCAGACGGAGTTCCAGCCCCAGCGGGGCGTCATCTTTGTAGCCGGGCGATTGAAAATGAATGCAAGCTCCGTAGGAGCGGAATATGCCGCCCCGACGGGGCTACGGAGATTTTATTGGAACGGTTTCTACAACGATTACGCTCCTGACGGAGCTGCGGAGCGCGACTGTGTCCGCTGCCTCCGAGGCGCTGTGCGCGCGAAAACCGCGACCGCGTGTCAGCAAAATGGAAAGGGTGTCGAGGAAATGGAAGGGGAGGGATTACAGCGGACGGAAGGGTAGGGCGCGTCGCTCCGCGCGCGCCGAGGATCGGCGGCAACCGAGTTATCGTTGGGAAATCAGTTCCTGCTGAAGGTCGAGGTAAGCTTTTCTCTCTTGACTGTTAGCGGGCAAAGTTCGACTAGCTCCTTCTGCTGCTTGTTGCGCATACAGCAAGGCATCTTGATACTTCATTTCTGCCTTTAGCAAAAGCGCGAGATGATAGCAGGCCTTTAGAGTTTCAATATGCTTGGGGCCGAGGGCTCGTTGGAGGAGCGGGAGGACGGCTCGACGTTCTGCCTCTGCTTCCAAGTACTTGCCTTGATCACTTAAGGCTGCTGCGAGATTATTGCGACTCAACAATGTATCCGGGTGAGTAGCTCCAAGTGCTTTTTCGTTCAGCTTACATACAAGCCGCACCAATTCTTCAGCTTCCGTAAACTTCTTCTGTTTGCTTAACACCCCCCCTAAGCTAACTCGGCTTGTTTGTGTTAGTGGATGTGAGGATCCTAAGTCTCGTTCTCTGATGTTGAGGATCGTTCGATGTTCTGTTTCGGCCTCCGCAAAATTGCCCCGAAGGAATAGCGTGTTTGCCAAATTATGGCGGCAGGACAGGGTGTCGCGATTTTCAGGTCCGACAATTCGTTGGTAAATTGCGAGAATGGCCCGTTCTTCGGTTTCCTTTTCCTCAAGCTTTCCTTGGTTCCCAAGCGTTACCGCTAAGTTCATGCGACTTCCTAAAGTGCTTCGATGTTCCACACCCAAAACGCGCTCCTGAAGCTGGATTAAGTCCCGATATTCCGCTTCTGCCTCTGGGTGTTTCCCTTGTTTATCCAGCGCGTGAGCTACACTCCCTCGGCAGGTGATAACATCAGGGTGATCTACGCCGTACTTAGCTTCCAATATTAATCGTATTGCCCTGAACTCAGCCTCTGCTTCGTCCGGCTTCCAGTTGTGGACCAATATCTGGGCGAGAGTGTGTTGCGAGTAAACGCTGTCAATGTGGTTTGTTCCAAGTATGCGCTGCCTGATCCTTAGGACCGATCTAATCTCTCGCTCTGCTTCTGCGACCTTTCCCTGAGCGCACATCGCGATGGCCAGATTATGGCGACTGTTTAATGTGCTGGCATGTTCACCTCCGAACTGGCGTTCTCGTGCTGCAATTACAATTCGATGTTCGGCCTCCGCCTCTAATGATTTGCCCTGTGAATCTAAAGTCGCCGCCAAATTGTTTCGGCAAGTCAGCGTATGAAGATGTTCTGCGCCGAGACTGCGTTCCCATATTGCAAGCAGGGAACGGTACTCAATCTCCGCTTCTGCATCCTTGCCCTGTGAATATAAACTGTTAGCAAAATTATTTCGGCTCCCAAGGGTGTCAGAGTGTTCGTTCCCGAGAAGATTGGAACGTATCCGGATCACTTCCCGAAGCAAACGTTCGGCCTGAATGGCATCACCATTGTTTAAAAGCGTCTGTGCCAGTGAATGGTGGATAGCAGCCCACTGCAACGGCTGTTGCATCTTATCCGTCAAGGCTGAGGCCCGAGTAAAATAGTCTAGCGCCTTCCTATCCTCTCTCCGTGCAGTCGCCGACCGACCGGCTAGTCCAAGCGCTTGGATGATTGGTTCTCGGTCGATCGGAACTTTAGCTCGCGCCTCTGCCTCTGCCTCCGCAGCCAATCGTTCCGCCTCTGAATAATCCCGAGCAGCGTAGGCACCCTGGGCTCGTTCATATTTCGTTGCCCCTCCATCCGCCGCAAGTTTTCGAGCAAACGATGGAAGTTGCTTGGCAATCGTTCCTTGAGGTAACCCAAATTTGCTGTCTTGTTCGGAAAAGAACGCTATTCGCCGAGTCTCGTCGCTTTCACCACCAAGTGGCTGGGTATGCTCTGGGAGGCGTTTGATGGTGTCACTTAGCGCAGTCTCGATTCGCCCTAACCGCGGAATGACGGTTATTACCAGAAAGCAAGCAATGCAAATTATGGAGAACAATGCGATTCCTACCAAACGGCGATATCCTCTTGCTGCGGCGTTAAGTAGATCCAATTCGTTGCGCAACTCGTGTATAAGAATCTTCAGTTGATCGGGATTGCTTGCACGATGGTAAACTGGCACTGGCGGCTTGTCGTCTCGGGGATTAGGAGCAAGATAATCTCGATAACGCTTCTGGTTCCTCTTGTGCGCTTCCGACTCAGTGTTTTCCTTGTTGGTTGGGTATGCCTCAGACAAAAGAATTGGCCAAACCTTCAACTGTCTTTCGCGGGCGTAAATGAGCTCAAATTGAGTGTACGAAACTGCGGAATTGTCAGTTTCCGGATTTGTCGGACCAAAGCCAAAGCGCTGACCTGTTAATTGGATCAACCCTTGGCAGGAATTGATTTTCCTCCTCAACATCTCTCTTAAGTCGCCCTCTTCGGTTCCAAAAATATCCTGCCAGACCGGTTCGTATCCGAGCAAGAATAGAGTGTTCGCAACCATTTGCCGTGCGTTGCCAAGCTCTTGGCTTACAGCGCTAATAAATATCCGAGGTTTGGCGCTCATTCCCGCAACCAACCTATGTTTGGCGGGAATTTCTGGCAAAGGTAATCACAAGCACTAAAGCCGCTTCTTCCTTCAGCCTTCAGTGCGCGCAAATTCGTCTTGCATAAAGTCCCAAACGATTTCAAACAGGACATCCTATGAAAGCCCTTTATCTGATCCCACTGGTGTTGGTGCTTTGTCTCGTCTCGCTCCCGGCCGCGGAGAAGCCGCCCGTTCCACCCGGCGTGAAGAATGCGAGCGTGGAGGAGTTCGACAAGCTCCGCGCGGAAAAGAACGCGGTGGTGCTGGATGTGCGCACGGAGAAGGAGTTCAAGGAAGGGCACATTCCGGGCGCGGTGAATCTGGATGTGAATGGGCCGGATTTCGCGAAGAAGGTGGCGACGCTGGACAAGGGCAAGACGTATCTCATGTATTGCGCGCACGGGAAGCGCGGGCTCAAGGCGTGCGGGATCATGAAGGACGCCGCGTTCACGAATGTGGTGAATCTGGAGCCAGGGCTCAGCGAGTGGGAGAAGGCGGGCAAGCCGGTGAAGAAGAAGTGAAGGGATCTTCTCGCCACGAAACGCCGAAATGTTCTCAGGACGACGTAGGGCGCGAGGGCGCTGGCGGGGTGGTGTCCATTCTTCCACCGGCCGCCTGCCGTAACCCCGTTCGGGGTAGCGGGGTTTTCCAAACACGGTAAGCCATCGTGCCCGCCGGTTATTCCACGCGCAGGCGATAGAAACGCGCCGATCCACCGGGGTGGGAGTCGTTCAAGGTTTGGGGGCTGCCGTTGCCGACGCGACTGGTCAGTGGCGTCCACGCCGGGGCGTTGAGCGCGTTCTTGTATTCCACATGGTAGGTGAATCCCGTGGCGCTGGGAAACGACAGCGTGACGTCGTTACCCGTCCGGGCGATCGCCAGCGGCGTCGCAGCGAGCACGTTGAACTGCGCTCCTTGGTTGGTCGCCGCGACGGAGTGCAGCCGCAGGCCCTGGCCGAGGATGACTTTATCCAGCGAAAGGGTGTGGAACCCGTCCACATCGGCGCCTTCGCGGGATTGGATGTGGATGCGCCCGGCGATCATGTAGCGGTGGCCCGCCACGGGTACGAAGGAGATGGTGCCGTTGGTGTGGACGGGGGTGAGCCGCCAGTTGGGCATCACAGTGAAGGGTTCGATTGGGGAGAAGAAGTCTCGCGCACTATTTTCGCCCTGTCGGAAAACGATGAAGGAGGCCACTTCACGCGGCACTTCGGGCCAATCATCGCTGTCCTCCTGATACACTTGGTCGATCACGTCGAGATCGAAGACGTGAAGGGTGCCGTAGAGGCGATACCACCACGACTTGAACACGTACCGGTCTAGGGCCGGGTGCAGCGCTACCCCGCAGGTGGGGCATGGCGAGTTGTTGATGTTCACATCGAAGCCCGCCGACAAAGTCACCGCCGCCGTGCCCACGCCGGGCCCGGTGAAGGTCCATTGATCGGCCCAGATCGAATCGGCGTGCATGGAGTGGCTGCGGCTGTCGTAAAACTGCCGGTCGTCAGATTCTGCGAAGCCTGAGGTAAAGGTGCGCGTCTCGGCGTGGTTCTGCCCAAATTCAGTTTGCGCGCGCGCCGTCAGGGCGTTCGGATCGACGACATCGGATCCCGGCGGCACGACGAGGATTCTGGCCAAGTCGCGGTTCGTCTTGAAGCTGGAATCGTTGACGACCATCTGAATCGGGGGCTCATCGGGCAAACGGGCGTCTCGTGAGTATCCGCCCGCGACGTAAGTAAATAATCCCGGGGTCTCGTAGTGCCGATCCCACCACGAGAAGTCGATGATCTCGGCGCGCGCCGGGGCGTGCGACATGAGTACCAGCGCGAGGAGCAGCAGTTGGGAAAGTCGGGGTGGTTTCATGGGTGACGCTCCGGTATTGGCGGCATGGACCGGGTTCTCTCGCTCTGGAGTTTATAGCATGGGACGCTCTCCAATCTCAATTGCTTTTGTCGTTGTTGCAGCCGCTGAATGAACAAGCCACTAGGTGGCTTGCGAACTGAAATCCATCTTCTGACGTCAGCGGCGACTTCGAGCATGATCAACGAACGTGACGAGGTGTGCATAAGGATCTGATTCAGGTTAAAGCTGCTGTTCGAGGGTAATAGAAGAAGATCGGGGCGAGGTATTACGCGATACCGTCTGAAGGGGAGCAATCCAATGCGAGGTTCGTCTGAAATTCCGTGGCGGATTCTCTAGGTCAGCTCCGATAGGTTTGCAGACATGAGCGAGACGGACATGGAATTGCTGGCGCGTTACGCCCGGCAGCAGGCAGAGGACGCCTTCGCCGAGATCGTCCGGCGGCATCTCGGCCTGGTGTATTCCGCCGCGCTGCGTCAGGTCCGCTCGCCCCAATTGGCGGAGGAAGTCGCGCAGTCCGCCTTCATCGATCTGGCCCGCAGCGCTCCGCGCCTGAAGCCGGGCACCGTTCTGGCCGCGTGGTTGTATCAGGTGACGCGTCGCACGGCGATCGATGTGATCCGCCGCGAAGCCAGCCGGCAGTTGCGTGAACAAACTGCCACGGAGATGAATGCCATGAACGCCACCGCCGCCGACTGGACGCACATCGAGCCGTTGCTGGATGAGGCCATGCACGCGCTCGACGACGCGGACCGCACCGCGGTGTTGCTGCGCTATTTCGAGAACAAATCTCTCCGCGAGGTCGGACAGGCTCTCGGTGCGAGCGAGAACGCCGCGCAGAAGCGCCTGAGCCGCGCGGTGGAAACATTGCGCGCGTCCTTTGCCAAACGCGGCGTCACGGTGGGGGTGAGCGGGCTCGCGTTGGTGCTTTCCACGAATGCGGTTCAAGCCGTGCCTGCCGGATTGAATGCCACCATTTCGTCCGCCGCCCTTGCCGGAACTTCCTTTGTCGCCACTGCCACCACCATCACCACCACTGCGAATGCGATTCTCATGACTACATTGCAAAAGATTCTCGTCGGCTCCGTTCTTACGGTCGCCGTTGCCGTCGTCACTTACAAAGTCGGTTGGTCATCCGGTCCGGCGGCGATCCAGCCGCCATCAATGGTCACGAACGCCGCGGTCGTGGCGGCGAATCCGATGACGACCACGGCCAGCGGGCTAAAGTATCAAGTGCTCCGTCAGGGCGCGGGCACGGTGTCGCCGAAGACGACGGACAAGGTGCTTGTGCACTACCACGGCACGCTGCTGGATGGGACGGTGTTCGACAGTTCCATGGATCGCGGCAAGCCGATGGTCTTTCCCGTGGACGCTGTCATCGCTGGCTGGACGGAGGGCATTGAGCTGATGAAGGTGGGGGACTTGTTCAAGTTCGAGATTCCGCCGCACCTCGGCTACGGCGAAGAACGAATCAAAAGTACGCGCCTTCCACCGAATAGCACGCTGGTGTTCGAGGTGGAGCTGCTAGAGATTCAGTAGGATGTTGCTGGATGGAATCTCAAAGGAGGGTGTGATCGATCTTCACTCAGGCTCATTCCTTGTCATGAAACGCATCGGCTTCTGCCCCCCGGTGCCGCTGCTTGGCAACGATGCAGTTCAACCGCGAATGGACCCGGGCCCGGTATTTACACTCCTAGAATTGTGTGCGCGGTGCGGCGGCCTACAGTCGCGCCGGTTTATATGAGACTCCTTCTCCTGCTGTGCCTGGTCCTCGGTCCGTTGTCACTCGTGTCTGGAGCGGAGGAAGCCGCAGCGAAGGCGAAGCCGGCGCCGGCGCTCGACTTGTTTGTGCTGGGCGAGATTCCGCGGGTGCGACTGGAGCTGACGGAGGACGCGATGGAGCGTTTGCGGCGAAGTCCGCGAAAGTATGTGGCGGGCGCCGTGGTGGAATCTCTTGCGGATGGCGAACGCCGTTACACGAACGTGGCGATTCGATTGAAGGGCGGGCCAGGCAGTTTTCGCGCGTTGGATGAACAGCCGGCGTTCACCGTGAACTTCGATCGGCTCGCGCCGGGCCAGACTTTTCACGGCCTGAAGAAGCTGCACCTGAACAATTCCGTGCAGGATTCGAGTCTGCTGGCTGAAAAGCTATGCCGCGAAATGTTCGACGCGGCGGGTGTGCCGGCGCCGTGCGCGGGGCATGCATTCGTGACGCTGAACAAACGTCGGCTCGGGACGTATGTGTTGATCGAGGGTGTCAACAAACAGTTCCTGAAACGCCATTTCGCGGACGCGAGCGGCAACGTGTATGACGGGCATTCGCGTCAGGATGTGGCGCAGCGGTTGGAGGTGAACTCCGGCGAGAACCCGAAGGATCAATCGCGACTCGCGGCCCTCGCCGCCGCGGTGCGGGTGTCGAACGTGAAGGAGCGCCGGGCTGCGCTGGAGAAGGTGCTCGATATCGATCGATTCATTTCCTTCATGGCCGTGGAAGTGATCACCGCGCACTGGGACGGCTATTCGCTTGGGGTGAACAATTTCCGCATCTTCCATGACAAGTCCACTGACCGCATGGTCTTCCTGCCGCAGGGACTAGACCAGACGTTTCAGCGGAAGGAGATTCCCGCGCAGCCGGACATGAAGGGTCTCGTCGCGAAGGCGGTAATGGAGGTGCCGGAGTATCGCGCCCGCTTTCGTACGCGCGAAGTGGAGCTGCTCACGAACACGTTCCTTGTGGATCCGTGGGTGAAGCGACTGCGCGAAGTAGCGGCCAAGGTGCGGGTGGAGCTGGCAGAGGTGGAACCCTCGAAGGCGGAGGAATACATCAAGCGCGCTGCTTCGTATCGCCGTCGCATTCAGCAACGCCTGGCGGTGTTGCGGCGGGAGTTGAAGCTGGAGCTCGCGGAGACGATCGCGGCGCGGAATGCCGACACCCGTTGATGTTCGACGTTGCGAGTTGGTTCGTACTTGGCCGGCGATCGCAGAAGTTAGGTCAGACTGTGCGGACGCGGACGAGCAACGCGGGCTGCCAGGGGGCTTGTAGCGCCGTCCAGAGCTGCGCCCATTCGGGCAGGCTTTGATCGACAATAGTCAGCGTCGGTGGGTTGAGGTTTTTGTTCACCGCTGGTTCCAAGGAGGCCGGTGTGAGGATGGGATGTGACTCGACGGCGCGGAGCGCCGTTTCGATCAACGCGGACGTGTTGGCATCGGTCGCGGCGTAGTCGGAGGTGTGGGCGCTGATGAGGTAATCGAGATGCAGCGGTGGAGCGGGTCTCGCCCCGGCACGACTGGCGGTTGGAACGGCCGTGTTCCGGGCGGCCGAATCAATGGCGACGCGAAGAAAGGCCACGTTGATCCGTCGTCCCCGTGCCTTCGAGCTCGTTGCTTGTTGCACGGGAAGCGCGGTCACCTTGACGCCCTCGGGCACGGCGTCGATGAGGAGCTGGATCAGAGATTGTTCGATGGATGAGAAGGAGGACATGGTCGGGCAAGTGAAGTGCCTGGCCGCTCGCGTGCAAAGGCAAATCGCGGTGGCGACGTAGTAACGTTCGGGGCGTTATCCTCCGCCCCCAACGGAAAGGGTGGTCCTGTCAAATAGCGCAGCGCCTGGACTACCCCCGCATTGCGGTGCGAAAGACCGAGAGCAGCCGTTTGGCCTTGGATGCGTCCTTACCGATGGATGGATCGGCCAGGGAAACGTTCAGGAATTCGCTGTAGCCCGGCATGTTGAGCAGTTCCGGATCGCGCAAATCTTTAAAGGCCATGGACCAGTCAGGGAAGTCGCGTTGCTCGATGGCGCGCTGGAGAAACACCATCGATCCGGTATGCCGGGGATCCTGCGAGATGCGTTGGTAGAGTGACGTCACGACCGGCTCGTCGCCCTCCAACACTTGCATAAACTGGCCATCCTTGAAGAGCAGGAGCCCGGTGACGTTGACCCTCTCGTTGTTGGCCCGGCTCTTGTTGAGCAGTTCGAGCAGCTCGGGCTTGCCAAACGGCGCTGTCGCCGTGCTGCCGTAGAGAAGCTGAAATGTCTTCATGACACTGGGTGTTTTACGACTCCATCGAGCTCGAATCCAACTGCTTTTTGTGACGATTTGATCGACGCCTCATTCCGCGTGGTAGCCGCGCCAAATCCAGATGAGCGTGTCGACGAGCGTTTCCTCAAAGACGCGTTTGTCGCAATGGCCGGTGGCTTTGCTGAAGACGTAACGATGGTGATAGCCCTTTGCTTTCAGCGCCGCCGCCGTGCGTTCGCCGGCCATCACCCAGTTGTGATAGGTCTCTTCGCGATCCTTCGCGCGCAGATCATTTTCCGAAACGTGGGTGAAGATGCGCAGCGGCTTCTTCTCGCTCTTCTCGATCAGCTTCATGCTGGAATGATATTCCCACGCGCCGAGCGGGAACTTCGCCTCTTCCGCTGCATCGTCATCCTGCTGGTCCACGAACGTACCGGAATAGGCGATCACGCGACGGAACAGGTCGGGTCGGAACCACGCCATGCTCATCGCCGCCGCGCCGCCCGAGCTGCAACCCATCACCGCGCGGCCCCACGGATTCGGCGTGAACGCAAGTTTCGGATAGGCAGCCTTGATGTCGGCGTTGGCCAGGACGGCCGGGAAGACCTCGTCGTTGATGAAGCGCGCTAGGCGGTCGGACATGGTGTCGTATTCGAGGCCGCGCTGGCTATTTTTCCCATCGTTGCCGCCGTTCTCCACCGCGATGGCGATGAACGCCGGCAGCATGCGGTTCTTCGAAATCGTGAGATTGTCGAGCGCGTGGCGGACGAGGTTCATCTGGCCCGGACCATCGTGAATGACGAGCAACGGCGCGGGCGTGCCATCTGTGTAGGCAGCAGGGATGTAGACCTGAATCTTGCGCTCGGTGCGCACCTTCTTCCGCTCTGGTTGGAGAGTCGTGTCATCGCCGCGGAAGATTTTGCTGTCGGCGAGCTTCATGGTGAACTCGAAGAGTTTGCCCGGGGGATTGCCTTGGTCGGTGAGGTCGATGTGAATATTGTATTCCGGTCCGACGACGAAATGTCCGTCGCCGGCCGCGCCGGGATTCTCACTGTAAGGAGCCGCGGCGAGCGGCGATGTCGAGTTCCCGAAACATCCGAGAGCGGCGAGCAGTGAAAGGGCGCGGGAGATTGCGTTACGGCGGGTGGTGTTCATGGGACCGACGCTAGTCGCGGCAATTTCACGAATCAACGAACGAATTCGGCGCGCGACAAGGCGTGGGCTGAAAGCAAAACGCCCGTTCAGACGAGCTGAACGGGCGCGGGGAATTCTATTCCGAGAACGAAGCGCCGTTTACTTCTTCTTGCCTTTATTGGCGGGCTTCTTGATCGCCTTCTTTACGGCTTTCTTCGCTGGCTTCGTTGCCATCTTCTTCGCCTTGGCTGGCTTCGCTGGTTTCTTGGCGGCCTTTTTGGTGACCTTGGCTTTCACCGCTTTCTTCTTCGGAGCAGCTTTGGTCGTAGCTTTCTTGGGAGTGGACTTCTTCGCGGCTGGTTTCTTGGCCGCGGGCTTTTTGGTGGTGATGTTGGCGGCGACTTTCGCCTTGGGGGCGGGCTTGGTTGCGGGAGCGGCTTCTTCCATCCAGCCGTGGGCGTCGCGCACGGAGATCATCGCGCCGAGAATGTCGTTCCAGGTTTGCTGGTTGAGCATGACCTCATTCGGGAACATGCAGCCGTCCCAGCAAATGTGGCGGGCGGCCTTGGTGAGTTTGCCTTTTTCGTCGCGGAGCCAGAAGCCGGCGTGGTGCGCGATGTCGAGTTTGCCATTGGGATCGTTGACCTGGCAGTGGCGACCCGTCTTGTCGTGGGAACCGGTGCCGTGAACGGTCGCGTCGTTTTGCGCGACGTGGAAATCGAAGGTCCACGGGCGCAGGGCGGAGGTGAGTTCGCGCAATGCTTCGTCGAGCTGGTCCGGTTGCCAGTCGAAATTTTCGGGCACGAGGCGATCATCGGGCTCGGCGTTGTAGCCGAGGGTGTAAAGGAGTGTGTGCGCCATGTCGGCTTGGAAGCCAACCGTCTTCGGGCGGTCGGTGAGTTCGAGGAGTTTCACCATTTCGCGCCAGCTGTGCATGCCGCCCCAGCAGATTTCGCCTTCGGCGGCGAGGCGTTCGCCGAAGCTCTCGGCCACATCCGCGGCTTCGCGGAAGGTCTGCGCGATCAGCTTGGTGCTGCCGTTCGGATCCTTGGACCATTCCTCGACACCGGTTGCGGAATCAATGCGCACGATGCCGTAGGGGCGCACGCCGAACTCGCGGAGCTTGGCGGCGATGCGGCAGCCCTTGCGAACTTGCTCGACGAATTTCTTGCGATCCTCGGCGCTGCCCATGGCGGAGCCGCCACCGGTCGGCGGCCAGACGGGTGCGACGACGGAGCCGACCACAAATCCGCGCGCGGCGATTTTGTCGGCGATGCGCTTGAGGTCGGAGTCGGAGATATCGATGCTGATGTGCGGATCGAAAAGAAAGATGTCCACGCCGTCGAACTTGATGCCGTTGACCTCGGCCTTGGCCGTGAGGTCGAGCATCGTGTCGAGATCAATGGGTGGTTCGGAGTCGGGGCCTTTGCCGACGAGGCCGGGCCACATGGCGTTGTGAAGTTTTGGGAAGAGATTGCTCATGCGATGTCCTTTCGATTCAGGAATTGAAATAGGCGCTGTGCGTCAATTGTCTCGGAACGGCTGCGTTCCATCAGTTCATTGCGCTTCGGTCGCGCACGAGAGACCTCTCGCCCGCGGGTTAATTGGAAGCTGCGGCGTCATCTCTGCCGAAAACACCGGGGCAGGGCAAGTCTCTTTTGAATTTTCGCCCGTCAGACGGAGCGATCCGCTGCGGGGCGACGGTTCACGCCGCGGCGGCGAGCTTGAGGTCGGCGAAGATCATCACGCCGGCGCCGGTGTGGTGAAGGCTCTGCACCTGCACCTGGACGGTCTGGCCGGTGGCGCCTTGCGCGCCGTTGATGACGACCATGGTGCCGTCATTGAGGTAGCCGACGCCCTGGCCTTTGTCCTTGCCATCGCGCGCGACGCGGATGCTGAAGACGTCGCCGGGCAGGACGGCGGGTTTGAGCGCCGAGGAGAGCGCGGTGAGATTGACGTGCGGGATGGACTGGAGCTCGGCGACCTTGCCAAGATTGAAGTCATTCGTGAAGAGCTTGCCGTCGAGCGCGCGGGTCAGCTTGAGGAGCTTGGCGTCGACCTCCTTCTCCTCCGGGAAATCCATGTCATGCACGCGGACTTCGCAGCGCGGGTTCTGCCGGATGCGATTGAGGATATCCAGCCCGCGACGTCCGCGGGCGCGGCGGATGGGATCCTGCGAGTCGGAGATGAACTGGAGTTCGCGCAGGACAAACTTCGGGACCACGACGATGCCTTCGATGAAGCGGCCTTCGATGAGTTCGGAGATGCGGCCATCGATGATCACGCTGGTGTCGAGCACGAGCTGGTTCTCGGGTTTGTTCTGGGAACGAAAGCGGATGTAGGGAATGAGCAACGCAAAGTCTTCCTTGTTGCTGCGCATGGCGAGAATCATCCCGACGTAGCCGAAGCCGAGGAACATCGCGAGGCGCAGGAGCCACCGTGTTTTCTCGTCGGCAAAGATAAACAGCTCCGTGTTGTTCACCATGCCGGCAACGATGGTTCCGAGCGCGAGTCCGAACGTGGCCGCCGAGAAGGCGCGCAGGGAAAAGCCCTTCAGCATTTCGTCCACGGCGATGAGGAGACCGCCGAGGCCAAAGCCGATCGCCACGCCAATGAATCCGCCCTCGATGATCTCGGGGCGGTATTGGCTCACGGCGTATCCCGCCACAGTACATAGCAGCAGGAAGAAACTTCTGATGACCCAAAACGTCATATTCGGTCACAGAGTTATCGGCGGAGGGAGGGGAGGCTCAACGTAGTTTCTGCCAGCGCTTTTGGGCAAAAGAACTTTGCCGGCCGGGGCGTCGCGGATAAGATTCGGCCTATCAACCACGGTCGTGTGAACGACCTTTCCCAAAGCGAACATGCATCAGGTCAAAATCTTCAAAGGACTCGAATCCGCCCTGCCGGCGTTGGAGAAGGAAATGAACACTTGGCTGGCCGAGAACCGCGTGAAGGTCGTCCAGGTCTTCGGGAACCTGGCCGCGACGAGCGGCGATCGGAATGAGCAGAACAGCCTTGCCGCGTATCCTTACGTGGCGTCGGATGTGTTCATGGTGGTGGTCTACGAAGTGACGTCGTAAGCGCCGCCGCCGTCTATGTCGCCGGGATGAAGCGCTGGAAGATTAGTGACAGTCCGAACAGCGCGACGAAGGTGATCAAATTCACGGGGGAACCGTCCCACGCGGCCAGCAGGTCGATCAGCGGGATGCCGGCGAGCAATCCGCCGACGCAGCGGCCGATGTTGCGCTGCGGAGCCCACAGCGCGTAGCGCAGGCACCGCACCATCCAGAGTGTGACGGCGAGCGCGAGGACGGTGGCGCGCAGTTGAAATTCTCCCTGATTCACGACCCATGACAAAACCAGCGGCGCCGCGAGGAACAGGCATGGCCAATACTTGAGCGTGGCGAAGGTGCTTTCCTTTCGCGCGATATAGCTGAGTCCGATGATGTAGGCCGCTAGCACCACTGCGACCCAGATGGTGTAGCCGATGATACCGTAGCTGCCAGTCGAGGCCGCAAGCAGGATCAGGAAGAACCGGCACGCGGCCATCAGCACGGGTGAGAAGGCGAAGATTTTGTGGACGGCGTCGTAGATGAGGATCGCGATGACGAGAAACATCGCGCACAGCAGGGTGATCTTTCCGAACGGCGTCAGGCTGGCGAGTCCCAGTCCCAGCCAGGCGAATCCCCATCGCCACACCGCCGCAGGGCTGATGACACCGGACGGGATTGGGCGTTCGGGACGATGCTGTTGATCGAATTGCTCGTCGAACGCGTCGTTGAGATACATGCCGCCGAGGTAAAGGCACGTTGCCCCAAAGCAGAGCAGGGTGAAGCCGCGCCAGTCACCGGCGCCTGCCAGCCACCAGCCGGCAAAGCAATTGGACCAGACCGTCGGCAGGTTTGAAACCCGGCCGAGAATCAGGAGCGAGCGCAGATATTTGGTGGCGGAAGCCATCGCGCAAGACGAAAGCCGAAGGAGCGAACGTGAATCAATGACGAAATGCCGCAGCGCAGAAATGACGAGGTGTCATTCGGGCTTGAAACCACGCTGGGCGAGATGCGCGAGAGTCCATTCGTATTCGGACACGAGCTGGTCCACCACGTTCCGTTTCTTGAGCTCGGGCGGCATCACTTCCCACGTGTAGGTCTCCATCTCGAAGTGCGAACAAATCGACGGCGTGTGCTTCACTTCGTCGAGCACGCCGACGAGATGATCCGCCGTGGTGTCGAACAGCGCGGTCGGACGTGCGTGCAGCGGAATGTGGAAATGAATGCGCCACTCCAGTTCGGCCTGGGGGAACTCGGTGACAGACGTGGTGAGCGCTTCGTCGAGATCACCGTAGCGGAAGATTTCGCCGCTCGGACGGCGCTCGATGGTCTGGTGAAAATAGATGTCGTCTGCGAAGGACTTCAGCGCGGCGCGGACGTCGAGCGTGGGCCGGACCTTGAGCGCGTTGCTCAGGTGAATCTTGCTGATTTTGATGCCCGCGCGGCGCAGGCGCTGGAGCGCCTCGGTGGGAGATTCGAACTCCACCGCGAGATGGCAGCAGTCGTAATTGATCCCGAGATGTTCATCGAGACGCATGTCGCCGGGACGATCGGCGCGCAGTTGATCGAAGAACGCGACGGCTTCGCCCGTGGTCTCGAGGAAGCAGCACGGCTCGGGTTCAAGGCCCAGATGCAGGGTGCGTCCAGTGCGGCGGGTGAGTTGTTCCAGATGATCGACGCAACGCCACAGATTCGTGCGCGCCGCGCGGGCGCCGCGTTCGTCGAGTTTGAAGCCTTTGAAGGAAACGGGAACGGTGCTGACGCTTCCGGCGATGCCGGCGGGAACGATTTGCGCGAGGAGATCAAACAGCAGGTTCGTGTAGTCGAGACGCTCAGGCGTGGTCCAGTCCGGCGCGTAAACTTGTTCCTTCACGCGCGTGCCGTGGAATTTGCCGTAGGGAAATCCGTTGATCGTGAAAACGTAGCAGTTGTTTCGTTCCAGCCATTTCTGGAAGGCGAGCAGGTTGTATCGATCGGAGAGTTCCCGCGCGGCATCCGCGCCGAGCCGCAATCCGATGGCGTAGGGTTTGCCAGCGCAAACCTTGTCGCGGACAGCGAGCGTGTATTTCTGGAGCGTCTCGAAGGTCTGCGTCCAGCTTTCACCCCGATGGATGTTCGTGCAGTAGGCGAGATGCAGACCGTGACTGAGTTTCATTGAGGTGGATTGAACAGGATGGCTGACGCTTCGCGAAGATCAAAAAGCGAAAGGGCGAGTTTCCAAATCTCGGGGTTGATGCGGGATCGAAAAGCTGCGAGAACCACCGACATGTTCACACGTCACAAGAAATGGATTCGCGCGTGTAGCCTGATTGCGGCCGGCCTGGTCTGGATGCCGATCCTGAACGCGGCGCCCCGGTTCAGTACCGAACTCATCTTCCCGCTGAACCCGCAGCACAATCACGCGCCGGCCATTGTCGAGTGTCCGAATGGCGACCTGTTGGTCTCGTGGTATCGCGGCTCGGGAGAACGGAAGGCGGATGACGTCGCGGTCTACGGCGCGCGGCGTTCTCGCAAGGGCGGGCCATGGAGCGAAGCTTTTCTCATGGTGGACACGCCTGGGTTTCCTGATGGCAACACGGCGATGTTCATCGATGGACGCGAGCGCCTGTGGCTGTTTTGGCCCATCGTTCTCGCGAACACCTGGGAGTCCTGCATCACCACCTACCGCGTCGCGAGCCGTTACGAAGGCCAGGGCGCGCCGAAGTGGGATTGGCAGGGGCAGATTTTGCTGAAGCCGCCGTTGTTCGCCGAGGATGTGAATCGTGCGCTTGACGAGCGGATGCGGACGGCGCCGTTGCCGGAGTGGATGACGAATCGCGTAGCGGAATTTCGTTCGACGCTGACGAACAAACTTTACCAACGGCTCGGCTGGCAGCCGCGTTGCAAACCCACGGTGTTGAAGTCCGGCCGCATCGTGATGCCGCTCTACACGGATACGTTCTCGGTCTCGCTGATGGCCCTGAGCGATGACGGCGGCGAGACGTGGTTCGCGAGTCGCGCGCTGGCGGGGTTCGGGAACATTCAACCGGCGGTGTTGCAGCGGAAGGACGGCAGCCTTGTGGCCTACATGCGCGAGAATGGTCCTCTCGAAAGGATTCGTGCGTCGGAATCGCGCGACGAGGGCGTCACCTGGAGTCCGGTGGAATCGATTTCGCTGGTGAATCCGGGGACTGGCCTCGATGCCGTGCGACTGCAAAACGGGCACTGGTGCCTGATTCACAACGATACGACCGAAGGTCGGCACTCGCTTGCGGTCACCATTTCGGAAGACGAAGGCCGCACGTGGCGCTGGACCCGGCGCTTGGAGCATCAGCCCGGCGGGAAGTTTCATTATCCCGCCATCATCCAGGCGCGCAACGGAACCATCCATGCCGTTTACAGTTACTTTGTGGAAGGCGGCAAGAGTATGAAACACGCGGCGTTTAACGAGGAATGGGTGAAGATTCGCCCATGAACCGTCGTCACTGAAGAGCGGCGATTTCCACTGTAAAGGCTCCGGGGTTTACGATGTTACAATTCAGGCATTGTCGCCGGGGAAGCCAAACCGGTATTGATCTCGCCCGTAAAACATCATTCCCATGAAGTACTCAAGTTCTCTACGCGTTCACCCCGCAGGGATTACTGGTTTCTTGACCGTCCTTCTCGCTCTGGCGGGAACGGTTTGTACTGTCAATGCCGCCAGTCCCCAGGTTCGTGGTTCCAAATCTGATGCCGGAGTTTCCTACTGGAACGAGCGGTTTTCCAATGTGCCGTGGTCGGTTCATATTGTGAAGATTGATCGATCCCGGAAGGATCTCGGCTTCTTCGCGGCCCACGCGCGAAACAAGGTTTTGGGCGTGAGCATGATTGCCGAGCAGGCGCGTGCGGTGCCGAAGGAACTGGGCAAAGCCGTGGCCGGTGTGAATGGAGATTTTTATCTCCGCGACAATCCTACCTACGCGGGCGATCCGCGTGGACTGCAGATCATGAACGGCGATTTGATCAGCGGTCCCAGCACGGTGTGTGTCTGGTTCGATGTCGAGGGCAACCCGCATCTCGATGAAGTGAAAGGGGACTTCAAGGTGACGCTACCGGATGGAACGAAAGTTTCATTCGGCCTCAACGAGCCGCGTCAGCGCGCGAACCCCGTTCTTTACACACCCACGTATGGTGTTTCCACGCGCGCCGTGGGCGGGCGCGAGCTGATTCTGGAGAAGGACGGCGACAGCCCGTGGCTTCCCCTGAAGCCGAGCCAGACCTACCGCGCCCGGGTTCGCGACATCGGGACGAATGGGAACACGCGCTTCACGCCAGACGTCATGGTCCTTTCGTTCCCCCCGCAAATGCTCAACACCATCGCTGCAGTGGGAATCGGCGCGAAACTGGAGTTCGCGACCACGCTGACTCCTGATCTGAAAGGGTCGCAACAAGCGATTGCCGGCGGCCCGGCGATTATCAAAGACGGCAAGCCATTCACGCTGAAGAATCCGCCACCGGGTACCTCTTCGAACTACAGCGAGCGGTCCAAGTATGAGCGGCATCCGCGCTCGGCGGTAGGATGGAGCCCGACGCACTTTTATCTGGTGACGGTCGACGGCCGGCAGCCGGAACTCTCGGTCGGCATGAAGCTCGCCGAGCTGGCGGAGGTGTTCTCCCGACTCGGTTGCACCGACGCGATGAATCTCGACGGCGGGAAATCAGCGCAGATGTGGTTGAATGGCGAGATTGTGAATGACCCGTGTCAGGGCGAGGACACGGTGGCAAATTCCCTCCTTGTCATTCGCAAGCCGGAGGCGAAGTAACGCTCCGCCTTCAAGCGGCGCAACGCCGCAGCCAGCGGCGGTGGCGTTCCCTTTCAGTCTTCAGCAGCGTGTCCACCCGTTCGGCTTCGTCGAGGGTGAACAACACTTCGCGCGGCAGTTCATTGCCGCAGACTCCGCACACCTTGAGCCGTCGCGAGTAAACGGGCGAGTTGCAGCACGGGCACCGGTGCGCCGCCGGTTCCACCCCCAACCGGGCCAGCATCGTTGATTGCACGGTCGGAACCGAAACCGGCTGGGCCTTCACGAATTCCAGCCACTGAATGTTGAGCTTCATTGCACTCATAATTTCAATGGTGGTAGAGACGCGGAAGTCGCGCCGAAGTTGCATTACAAATGTGAAATGCTTTTCGAAGCCGGAAGAATTTACAATTCGCGGAGGCCAGCCCTGCGTCTACTTCGAAGGTGGGGTCTTTGCGGTGGACCGTTCCCGGGTGTTCAACCACACGCCCACAATGAGCAACAGCCCGAGCAGAATGTATTCGAGATGGCTGATCTTGAAGGGAAGATGTCGCGACCCCCATTGCGCGGCGCCGCGCAGGCCCTCGTCCATCACCGCGATGATGAGCACGCCGTAGAATGTCCCGAGCATCGATCCGGCGCCGCCTTGCACCCGCGTGCCGCCGAGCACGACAGCGACGATGACTTGAAGTTCCAGCCCGGTCAGCGAACTCGCGCTCACGGAACTGTTGCGCGCAGTGAACGTCAGCGCCGCGAGGAAGGCGAGCAATCCGACGATTCCGTACGTCTGAATGAGGCGTCGGCTCACCGGAATGCCGGCGTAACGGGCCGCGATGGGATTTCCGCCGAGCATCAGAATCTCCCGAAACCACCGCGAGCGTTTGAGCCAGAAGCCGGCGAGACCAAACGTGAAGATCAGCAGCAGCGCGGCGCCAGAAACCTGCCCCAGCCATTCGTAGCCGGGCACGCTGAGGAATGGAGATTTTTCGAGGTCGCCCATCACCACGAAACAGAGTCCGCGGTAGAGAATCATTGTGCCGAGCGTGGTGATGATGGGCGGCACGTCGAGCCAGGCGATGAGCGCGCCGTTGGTGACCCCGAGCAACAGCGCCAATGCCAGGCCGAGTGGAACGGCGGTCCACCAAAACTCCGGTCCCGCGGGAAACGATGCCATCACGCAGGCCACCAGCGCGACCATCGATCCGACGGAAAGATCGATCCCGGCGGTCATCAGGACGATCGTCATGCCGAACGCGATGAGCAGCACAGGCGCGGACTGGCAGATCAGATCCGCGAAGTAGCTTTGGAAGTACGAAAAGGCATCCGCAGTGGACGCGAACGACTGTCCGCTCAGCGCTGTGAAGAACGCGATCTCCGCGAGCAGGATGAGCGGGAGCAGCCAGTGTCTCACGCGAGTTCCTCCATGCGTTTGCGTTTCCGATGAAGCGCGCAGTCGAGTCCGATGACGCCAATGATCAACGCGCCCGTGATGGCTTCTTGAAAGTACGGGCTGACGCCCGCATAAGTCATCCACTGCCCGGTGAAGTAAAGGAACAGCGCGCCGAGCGTCGTGCCGGCGTAGCTGCCTTCGCCGCCGAAGATGTTCGTGCCGCCGAGAATCACCGCGCCGATGACCTGAAGTTCGAAGCCGAGCGCGAGCCGAGCAGGTTCGATGAATTGAATCTGCGTCACATAGATCAGCGCGGCGATGCCGAGGAATAATCCGCCGACAACAAATGCGCTCTGGCGGATGGCGTGCGGGTTCAGGCCTGCGAGCCGGCAGGATTCCTCCGAGCTTCCGAGCGCGAGCCAGCGTCGCGGCGTGACGGCGAACCATTCCCAGATCAACGCGCTTCCGAGCGTGCCGAGGAGAATCAATGTCGCGAATTGCTTGCCGGGGGCATGATACTCGTCGCGCTGGATGTCGATGCTTCCGCCGAAGCCCGGAATCGAAACGTCCGCAAGGATCAGCGCCACCCCTCGATAGAGAGCGAGTCCTGCGAGGGTGATGATGATCGCGGGCAAGCGCAGTTTTCGGATCAGCAGACCGTTCATCGCACTCAGCAATAGCGCGGTGCCGATGCACGCCGCGAAGCAAAGCAGGGGTGGCCACTGGCGTTGGACGAGAATTCCGAAGACGGTACCCGACACCACGATGATCGAAGCGATCGACAGGTCGATGGCACCGGTGCAGATGATTCCCGTCATCCCGAGCCCGGCGAGAACGACGGGCGCGACGTTCGGGCCACAGCGCGTCAGCACTTCGGCGAATGAGCCGCCTTGTTTCATGGTGACTGCGATGCCCACCAGCAGCAGGAAGTTTCCCGCAAGCAGGAACAGCAGCCGCTGGCGAAGGGATGGCGAGAGGCGTCCGTGCGTCATGGGCGGGCAACGTGAAGTCCGGACGCGGCGAGAATCACATTCTCCTGCGTCATCGCGTCGCCGGTGAATTCCGCGGCGACTGCACCGTGGTGCAGAACGAGGATTCGATCGCTCATGCCGAGCACTTCCGGGAGATCGCTGGAGATGAGCAGGACCGCGCGCCCGCTGCCCGCGAGTTGATCGATGAGTTGATGAATCTCGGCCTTGGCGCCCACATCGACGCCGCGCGTGGGTTCATCGAGTATGATGGCATCCGGCTTCCGTTCCAGCCAGCGGGCGAGAATGGCTTTCTGCTGATTTCCGCCACTGAGCGTGCCGATCGGTTGGTCGGCGCTGCCCGCCCGGATGTCGTAGCGTTGCATGGATTCCGCAACGGCTCGCCGCTCGTTGTTGGCGCGAATCATTCCCCAGCGCGTGAGTCGGTCGGTGAAGCCGATGCTGATCGCGTCGCGCACGGAATGTTCGAGCACGAGGCTGTGGCGCTTTCGTTCCTCAGGCAGATAAACGAGGCCGGCCGCGAGGGATTCGTCGGCTCCACGCGGGCACCACGGGCGCCCTTTCAACCGCATCGCCCCGGCGTGGCACGGATACAATCCGTAAATGGCGCGGGCCAGCTCGGAACGGCCGGCACCGACGAGTCCGGCGAGTCCGAGGATTTCGCCGGCGTGCAGTTTCAGGGAGATGTTCTCGAACAGTCCGGCGTGGCTGACGCCGTCGAGTTCCAACATGGGCTCGCCCTTCTGCGGCGGGCGGCTTCGTGGATAAACCTGGTCCAGAGGCCGGCCTACCATGTCTTTCACCATGCGGCTGACGGTGGCCTCGGCGGTCGGATACGCCGCCACCAATTCCCCGTCGCGCAGGACGACGATGCGATTGGTGAGCTTCAGAATCTCATCCAGCCGATGCGACACGTAGAGAATCGCGACGCCCTCCGATCGGAGTCGTTCAAGATGGGCAAACAGGCGCTTGACCTCCGGCTCGGTCAGGCTCGCGGTCGGTTCATCGAGGATGAGAAGTTTCGCATTCCGATTCAGCGCCCGGGCGATAGCGACCTCCTGCTTTTGTGCGGCGGTGAGATCGCTGAATGCCTTTTGAGTGGGAATATTGAGCTGGCAACGGGCGAGCTGGCGTGCGGCTTCCTCGTGCAGGCGCGCCCAGTCCACGCCGCCCCACGCGTGACGCGGCCAGCGTTCGCCGAGGAGCAAATTTTCGGCAACGGTGAGATGTCCGCAATAGGCGAGTTCCTGGTGAATGGTTGCGATGCCGGCATCCATCGCTTCGTGTGGTGAGGAGAATTGAACCACGTTTCCATTCCACGAGATGGTTCCCGAGTTTGGCGTATGAACGCCGCTGAGGATTTTGATCAACGTTGACTTGCCCGCGCCGTTTTCGCCGATGAGTCCGATGACTTCCCCGGCGCCGAGATCAAGATCGAGCGCTCTCACGGCGCGCGTGCTGCCAAAGGATTTTCCGACGCCGCGCAGTTGGAGAAGGCTGGGGGACACGGGTGCGTCTTTAGCCTGCCTGGGTGGCGGTCAGGTTTTGCCGATCGCGCCGGCGCGAATTGCCAGGGGATTTCATCGCGC
The DNA here is from genome assembly GCA_964491875.1 of uncultured Bifidobacterium sp. GTDB lineage: Bacteria > Verrucomicrobiota > Verrucomicrobiia > Limisphaerales > JADJPG01 > JADJPG01. The sequence continues at coordinate 122,595 of CAZBIC010000001.1, read as the reverse complement.
GATGTCTTACCGAATGCGCCCGGCGAAGGGAACGATTCATTTTTGCACCACGACGGCGTCGGGTGAACTACGGGAGGCTTGCACCTTGACCGGAAATTTCTGCGGACAAACGATCTGCGGCATCGGGGCTGCTCCGCAGTTCCCGACTGGAAGGTCAAATGCCTTCAAACCAAGACCACGTGAAAAAAGAAACATTCCAACTCATCGCTCCCGACGCAGAAGAAGTGTTGTTGCTTGGCGACTTCACGAACTGGGAGGAAGATCCCGTGCTGCTCCGTCATCAGAATGATGGCATCTGGAAGATCAGTCTTCCGCTGGAACCGGGACGCTACGAGTACCGGTTCATTGTCGACGGGGAGTGGCGCGATGACGCGAAGTGCGGCCATCGTGCGCCAAACCCTTTCGGCGGCCAGAACTGCGTGCGCGACGTCGCGCCGTAGACGAAGGGCGGCGAGCCACAGTTGGAGTCGAACGCGCCGTGAACGTGATGTTCACGGTTCGCGTGAAGAGGTCGTCGCTTTCCAAAAAATCCCCGCCTCAGCGAGCCAGCGCGTTTTTCAGTGCGGCCTCGCGTTCCAGCAACGTCGGGTGCGAGTAGTGGAATCCGCTGAAAAGCGGGTGCGGAGTCAGATTGCTGAGGTTCTTCTCATTCAATTTGCGCAGAGCACCCACCAGCGAACCGGTTTCCGTCATGGCCTGTGCTGCGAAGGCGTCCGCTTCGTACTCGAAGCGTCGTGACCAATGATTGGCCAGCGGCGTGAACCAGAACGTGACAGTGCCGGCCAGCAGCGCGAAGAGAATGAACGCGGCGGCGAGATTTCCCGGCTCGAATCCGAACGCGCGATAGAACCACGCCTGATCCGAAAGCCACGCGAGCGCGTAAAATCCGCCGAGCAAACTGAGCGCGCTCCAGATGAGCATTTTCGGAATGTGCCCTTTGCGATAGTGACCGATCTCGTGGGCGAGCACGGCGGCCAGTTCGCTTTCCTTCAACTGCTCCATCAGCGTGTCAAACAGCACGATCTTCCGAAACCGACCGAACCCTGTGAAGAAGGCGTTCGAGTGACGCGAACGTTTGCTGCCGTCCATCACCTGGATGCTGCGCGCACGAAAGCCGGTGCGGTCCGCCAGCGCGAGCAATTGATCGCGAAGCCCGCCTTCCGGGAGTGGAGTGAACTTGTTGAAGAGCGGAAGAATTAAAACGGGTGCGAGCACCAGCATGAGCATTTGAAATCCGAGCATCGCGCCCCATGCCCACAGCCACCACCACGTTCCCGAGCGAAGCGCGAGAAACAGCAACAGCGTGAGCAATGGAATGCCAATCACCGCGCCGAGCAGAAGTCCCTTGAATCGATCCAGCCACCAGAGGCGCGCCGTCGTCGTGTTGAAGCCGAACCGTTCTTCCAGCCGGAACTGACCGTACCAATCGAACGGCAACCCGGCGAGGCTGAGCGCTGTTCCGACCGCGAAAAGGTATCCGGCCATCGACCATTCGGAGCGACCGAACTGCGCGGTGAAATACTCCAGCGCCAGCGGCAGCGCGCCGCTGAGCAGGACGCCGAGCAGCACCAGCGTGCTCCACGCAGACTCCCATTGTCCCAACTGACCACGAGCAAGCGTGTAGTCCACTGACTTCGCGTAGGTCGCCGGATCGATGATCTCGCGAAAAGCCTCCGGCACGGAATCCTTGTGACGCAGCACGTGCGCGCGATTGAGCCGCGACAGCCAAAACTCCACGGCCCATTTCAGCAGGATCAGAATCGTGGCAACGACGAGGACGACGTTCATGTAGGGGAAGCTGTAGCGGTTCCGTGGTGAAGTGCAAACGTGCGGTTCATCGCGAATGGCTCGACGCCCACGCCAGTGCCGCCGCACCCGCGACTGCCAGCGCGCCACCGGCGAGAGATCGGACCGTCGGACGTTCACCTTCGAGATGATAGGAGAAGGGAATGATCACAAGCGGCGTGATGGCGACGATAGGCAGCACGACACCGGTCGGAGTGGTCTTCAGCGCCCATTGATAACAGCTCACTCCGAGCGCCGGGCCGGCCAGCCCGTTCGCCAGCACCCACGGCCACGCGCGACGCCAGCGCGCCTTGCGGTCGGGCAGGGAACTCTTCGTTGCTTCACCGCCGCCGAAGAACGTGTCGAGAATCGAGTCGCGTTTCACCACCAACAGCAGGAGCGCGCCGACGGCCACGCCGCCGAGAATGCGTTGATACGCCGCCGTGATGCCGTCGATGTCCTCTCCGGCGAGTTTCATCAGGGAGAATGCCTTCCGGCTCAACACCGCGCCCAGCGCCTGGCAGAGCGACGCCACCAATCCGAAGCCCAAACCCCAGGTCAGCTCGCGTTTTGCGATCTGCAATTTCTTGTCCGGCGCAAGAGCCAGCGCGACACCGGCGAGAATCACGATGGCGCAGAGGATTTCCGCGAGCGACAGCGTGGTGCCGAGCCACGCCCATTCGATGAACGCGGCCAGCGGCGAAGAGAGACAGAGCGTGAGCATCACGGACAGGCGCGAGCCTAGTCGCGGCAGCGCTTGAAAGAGCGCCATGTCGCCGATGCCGAACCCGATGCAGCCGCTGATGAAGAAGATGGGAAACGCGCTGCCGGAAAGCCCCACGCCGAAGTTCTCGCCATACAACCCGAGCAGGATGGCGGCGAAACACATCCGCCAGAAGTTCGCCTCCGTGCCGCCGAGCAATTTAGCTGATCGATTCCCGCACACGGCGGACATCGAGAACAAGATCGTGGTCAGGAATGCGGCGATCACCCGCGCTGTATTTAGGGATGCGCCGCCGCGTTGTCACGCGTGGAAGCAGGTGGGGCGCCTTGCGTCGCTCCGCGCGCGCCGCAGGGACATCGCCTGTCACGAAACGGCGCGCACGGAGTATCACGCCCTGCCTCGGTAGACGTGTTCCCTGTTCCGCCTCAGGCCGCCTTCGGCGTCACCGTCACGACCGGCTGCACGATCTTCAACTCCGGTTTCGATCCGGGCTCGGCCACCACGCGCGCGTTGCGATACTCCGTCACGAATTCCGGGAACTCCGCCGCGAACTGCCCGATGAGCAGGTCCAGTCCTTCCGTGAGACAACGCTCCGCTGCCGCGAATTCTTCCGCCAGCCGTTCCGTGGCCGATTTGCGGCTCGTGATCTTCTGGCGGGGCAGGGGCACCACGGCGGTGAACTTCTTGATCGCATCCTGCAACGCCTTGAGCTTCGCGGCGGTGACTCCATGCGGGACCAGCGCCGCCGCGGTCGCGGTGACGGATGCAGCGTCGTACACCGACTGCGCCAGATCTGTTGCCTCGCGGGCGGAACTCCGCAGCAAGGCGGAGCGCGTGATCGACATCGTTTGTGCGAGCTCCGCGTTTTCGTTTTCCAGCGCCCACGCCTGGGCGGCCTTGGACACGGCGAGCGTTGCCGTCACCAGCCGTTCGCGTTTCGCCTGCTTGTCGGCGGTGACGCCCCGGCTGTTGCACTGCGCCTGCTGCGCGCTCAGGGTTTCAATGTTTTCCAGCCGTTCCAGCCAGCGCTGACGGCAACGTTCGAACGCCTCGTGATCATCGAAGCTGACGGCCTCGACATGGCGGTCGAAGACGGAGGTCAGATTTTGATACGCGACGTGGGTGGCTTGTTGTTTTCGGTTCATGGTTACTATGGGGTTGGTGGTAGGGAAAAGAATTCGTGCGCAGCCTTCTTGAAACAACCTGGCTCCACCCGTTTCCTTTTCGTTCGATGCAATGGTTTCATTGCCTGCCATGCCTGTCGGCGGATGAACCGAAAACTTTAGCCGACGAAGCGAAAGGACCACAGATGGACACAGATTCACGCGGATGGCGGGACCCCCCGACAAAGTAGGACAGCGCTTCCTGCCTGTCTTGACCGCGGGTGGGAAAGTGGGGAAAGGAGAAAGTGGGAGAAACAGGTTTCATCTTATGTTCGCGGACGTCGCCGTATCTACCGGAGTACTTCATGCGACTCTCTGTGAACTTTGCGCTCTTTTGTGGCTTTTCCGTCAGCTCCGAGATCGTCCGCCACTGACCATCCGGCTTGAGGTTTGAGACACCAATCGCCGAAAGAGCCGCGAAAGAATCGAAAAACCATCCGTGTTCATTGGTGTCCATCCGTGGTTGGATTTCGCTGGCTGGTCGGAATTCAGGTATTAACGAAAACTACTTGACGATAGGGGGGGGGCTTATGGTTTATTGAAACCACAGCTGAAGAAGAAATACCGGGATTAACGGGTGGAGAAGCGGGGCACAAGGGAGTAGGGTTTCACCATCCACTGAACTATAGTTGGGACTCGATTTCGCATCGCCTCATGAAGACTGGAGCACAGGAATGGGAGCAGGAACATTTTGAAGTGCGGGGACATGTCCCCGCTTTCCCTGCATGGTGGCCGGGACGGGAGTGCTTGAGGGTTCCACGAGTCTCGGTCTTGCGGTGGTGCAGCCAAAGCGGCGTCATGCCGCCGCAGTCCACGGATCGATCATCTCTCCTGACATTCATTCATTCACCACCTTTCCCCTCTTAACTCTCAACTCACACCTCTCCCCTGTAACTAAGTAACCCATGTCCTTGATGGACGCCATGCTGCTGGAGGGCTACCGCGACCCGCGCGAGGTTTACATCGCCCTGCGTACCGATGGCCTCAAAGGCTCCGGCACCATTGATGATCCGTTTGATGGGAGCACGCTGGAGACCGCGCCTATAACGGTAGGTTCCTTTTCCAGCACGGGAAGCCAAGGGCGCGAAGCGATCGTCACTGCCCCAGCATCCTTGGGATTGATTGCTGGCGATGTGGTTGCCATTCGTGGCGTGACTGGAGCCGGGGCTGCCTATTGGAATGGTAACTTCCCCATCTTCAATGTCTCCGTGGTGAACAATGTGGTGACTTTCAGTTATTGGGTAAGGCGGAAAGGATCTGTTCTCTCACCTGACCCAGTTCCGCTCCCAACCCAGGGCGACACCATCCTGATCGCCAAGCTGGTTTTCCGCTTCGATGATCTGATGCACCAATTAACCGCGTTGCCGGATACATCGGCTCTGATTCACATCGGGGCGGGGGTCTTTGAAACGCGTGGCTCTGAAGAGAGCTCCTTCAGTATCCGCCCGCAGCTTTGGCAGCCAAAGCGACGGATGAAATTTCGCGGCTCTGGCATGGATGTCACGGTTCTGAGGCTGGTTTATTGTGACATTCAGAATGGCGCTTACTTTGCCATCGGCGGGGCCATCTATGGCAACCTTACGGATCACGCGGAAGTTTCGGACTTTACGGTGGATTGCAATCTCAAAGAAGTCGCGGGCAATCCAAACTACCGGAATCAACCTGTCACGCGTGGGTTCGACTACGCGAGAGTCACTTGTTCGGCTGTTGCGTTGCGCGGTGCCTTTTGCCGAATCTGCCGTGTCAAGGCGGTTAACTGGGGCAGCCAGTCAATCGCTGAAGCGTTCGTCCTGGCTGTGAGTGAGGTTCATCCTGACTTCCGCCCTGTCGAGACGCCGAATCAGTTGATCGAGGATTGCATATGTGTTCAGCCGAGTGAGAACAATTTCTACACCAGCACTGTTATTCACATGGCCGGCGCGCTCGAGGTGAATCTAGGCCGGCACGCTTTCTTACGAGCGTCGGCATTGCGCCGGAATTACGTGGATTGCGGTTTCGTAGGCGGCCGGTCCAACTTTCTTTTGCATGTTCCCGCCCAAAACTGGTGGGAGGATACCAGTGAAACATCGCACCGGGTTTGGTTCCTGAAAACAACGACACCGCACGGACGAAGCAACGGGAATCGCGGCTACATCACGGACGTCGATACCGTCCCTTCTCAGGGCTCCGCATGGAATGATTATTTCGAATTCGAGTATGTTGACGATGTGACGCTCAAAGTCACTTTCCCGGCGTCGGCCTCGTTGCCGCCTCCGCCGGGCCACCGCCTTTTGATCGGCACATATTTCAACGGCCTTTCATCCGGCGGGACAATCGGCGGCTTGGTGGAGCAAAACCTCGTTGTTAACACTACTTCAGCCGGACCCTATCAAGACACTGGTTCCACCAAGGAATTGATTGTGCGTCACAACACCTATTTGAATGTCTCCGCGTCCACGGAAATCGTAAATGGGAATATCTATTCCACGCCCACACAGCTGAACGCTATTGCTCTTGATTCCCTCACTTTCGTGGCCGGCGGATTCGCTGAAGGCCTTTCGCCGATCGTGGGCTCCGCACGGCTAAAGCATACCCTTAGCGTTGGCGATCGGATCCAAATTACCGGAGCAACTCCTGCTGACTATAATGGTTACTTTGAAATCACCTCTGCCACGGACACCACTTTTCAATACAAACTTCCTTCGTCCGGCAGCCTCCCGGCTGCGTCCGGGCTGGTCCGGGTGCGCCGCATTTGGGGGATTGATCGGCTTGTCGTCGAATCCAATTTCATTGAATTGCGCCTCCTCGCTGCCGATGCATACGGCACGCCAGTTGGGGTACAATTGGCCGATGGCAATTCATACTTTGTCACACCTCCGGTCCACACTCACGGCGAAATCCTGATCCGCAACAACACGATACAAATGGTCGATGGCCAGACCGGGCCTGCTCACGCAGCCTGGGGTATGCTGATTCAAGGGGCGAAGAACCTTGCGGTGGAGGACAACGTGGTGGATGTGCCCAACACCAACCCGCTTCGTGAATGGCGCAGCGGCACCGTGCGCTTTTTTAACAACCAGTTGGCCGCCGGAGCCCTGATTCAAGGCGTCAACGGCGACACTCCGACCGTCAAACAAACCGAACTGACGGTGCAGATTGAAGATGCCTTGTTACTAAGCCTTTGATAACCGGTTTTATGAAAGAATTCCCCATCCTTCTCCGCGTCCTGGCCGGATTAAGCTTTGTCATCGTTTCAACGCATTTGGTTTCAGCGGCTGAAATCCGCGATACGTTTAATTCAGGCAACGACAATGCCTGGTCGCGTTACGAGCCGCTGGCACCCTCTGGCGGGAATGGTTCTTTTACCTTCCCCAACGGCGGTTATAGGATACAAGCAGGTCCATCTCCCGATCCTGGGACTTTAGGGCCAATGCGCCTTGGCAGCATGCGGCCAGACATTAGCGGAAGGGACACTTACGCGGCATTCGATCTTCTCGATTGGGACGATTCACTCGATCAATCATTTGGGGTTCTTGTCCGCGCATCAAACATCGGCTTGGGTACTACGGACGCCTACGCACTGACTTATTCGACGGCCGGATTCCTCAATATTTCCTTGGTCAGCGATGATCGTTTGTCGCTGTTGGCTTCAAAGCCAATAACTCTCGACCCGCTCCTTAGTTATCGGTTTGAAGTATACTCTCGCGACTATGGAGCACAGAATGCTACATCGATCTCCGTATACAACCAAGGTGCTTCAAGACCATTCGAGACACTAGGTGTGTGGGCTTCCCAGAATTTTTCTGGTTCCGCCGGGCTTTATTTGTTCAGCAATACGGGGGATGGCGCTGTGGACGCCACGTTTGATAACTTCCATGGCGGAATTATCCCCGAACCCTCGACGCTGAGTCTTTTGGGGATGGCCGGGCTGAGCGGTCTTTGGATTGCATACCGTCGCCGCCTCAACTCTCGCTAAATCATGTCTCTTCTCGACGCACTCCTTCTTACGCCGCATCCGTTCAACGTCTGGATTGCCAAACGGACGGACGGCATCAAAGGCTCCGGTACCGCAAGTGACCCCTACGATGGCAGCACGGCGGCGCGGCTTGATGCCGTGCTCGCCAGTCTGCCTGTCAACACGCACGTCCATCTTGGCGCGGGCAGCTTTGATACCAATGGCTACGCCTATGGCGTCAGTGGTGGGTGGCAGATCAAGGCGGGCATGAAGATTGAAGGCTCAGGCATCGGCGTCACCACGCTGAAGTTGGCCAATCACACGACCGGTGATTATTACTTCGCCATCAGCCACGATATCAGCGCCGGCGCGAAGGTCGATTTCTGCGAAGTGTCGGACCTGACCATCGATTGCAATTTGGCGGGCGCGGGCGCTTCGACGGCTTGTGGGGCTGTGCGGCTGATGGGGGAGCACGTCAAGATCGCCCGTGTCAAGGCCGTCAATTGGGGCAGCAAGGACAGTTTGAAATCCGTTTCCATCCTGGCCTGTGTCACCGCGCTACTGGGCTCGGGCATCACGGATATTCCCAATGCCGGCATTGAGGATTGCATCGTCATCAATCCGGGCGCGGCCAATGTGGGTGTTTGCACCGCGCTGACCTGTGGCAATCCGGATGATGTGTCGTTCGTCACCGAGGGACATGGGAAAGCGCCTTACATCCGCCATTGCTTTGTGGACTGCATGGCCGTTGGTGCCACTTCATTCACACCCAATCCGAACGCCGCCACAGCCAGGTATCGGGGAGTCTCGATGAGCTGGTGCAGAGGCGGTGTGATCGAAGGCAACCAGATCCACAACACGGACATTGGCGGTCCTTATCTGGTGAACAAGCAGAACACGCGCGACATCATCGTGCGGAACAATTTCTACCGGAACGTCGGGCGCGGGCCGTTCTGGAACCAGGGCGGTTTCGGTTCCGAGGCTGCCACACCCACGGTTGGAACCCTGAACCGCTCGGGCACCGTTGGTACCGTGACGAACCTCAACAGCTTTGAGGCATTTCAAGTCGGAACACGGGTGAAGTTGAACGCATCGGGTTATGATGGTGTGTACATTATCCGAACCCAGACGCCCACTTCCTTTACCATCACCGTGCCCGGCACCGGAAGCTCGCCGGTGTCGGTCACTTCGGCAAAAAAGGTTTTCGGCGTGAACCGCGCCATCATCGAGGGCAACAGCATTGAGCTGCCGCTGGGCGACAGCTCGGTTCGCGCAATCGCCATGGTGGACAGTAACGACTCCAGTCCGTACAGCGAATTGCCGGACTACGTTCACGAGCAGTTGATTGTCCGCAACAACAAGATTCGCTACGTGGACGGTGCGGCTCCAAATGATGCCGGCTCGACGCACATTGAACTCAAAGGCATCCGCAACGCGATCGTGCAAGACAACGTGCTGGATACGATGGCGGCGGAGCCGATTCAAACGGCCCGCTGCGGCACGGAAACGTATTTCGACAACCGCACTGCGACAGGTGAATTTGTGGGCAAGCCGGGATTCACCGCCAACGATTTCGAGGCCACGCTGCAAATCCCCAGCGATGACGCCTTCGTTTTGTCCCTCGTTGATCACCGATAACCCGACGCCATGAAATTGCAGTTGCGATTTACCATGTCGAGTGGCGACACGTTCTACCGCGTCCGAGATCGATCCGGCAGATTGGTCCGGGTGGAACGGGCCGCTGGCCCGTTTCCGGCGGCAACCTGCCGCCGGTCTGAGCGCACGGCGTTTGATTTGCCGTGCGTGGGCGGACCGCGCGCGCGGTTGTCGGGCAGGTGGCTCGTTCCACCAGGCCCATTTCGTAACTTCCATGGAGGAAGGCAAACCTCAACCCAGCCACCTCTAACCTGACCAAGTCGTATCTATGAAAACCATCCTGCAAATCCTGTTGGCCATCTTCTGCGCTAGCGGCGTCTCAGCCCAAACCCAAATCGTCGTGCCCGGTGGGTTGGAAAATGTGGAGGGGAATAGTTCGAGTGCGGATCTGTTTATTAACGGCGGAGCACGAATGTTGCAGGTCTATTCAGCAGATCAGTTTAGCTCCATTTCAGCTCCACTTCTTAGGATTGACGGAGTCACGTTTCGTCTTGAGAGCGGATCCCCTGGTGTAATAAGCAGATTCAATATCGCTGTAGGGATGGGCACTTCCACTAGGTCTGCCGATTCGCTCAGTCCTGTATACGATGAAAACCTTGGACCTGATAGTATTGCGGTTTATGCTGGCGGCTGGGGATTTGTCTCATTAGACACAACACCAAGTCCTCGTTCGTTTGATCTGGATATTTGGTTTCAAGTCCCATTCTACTACGATCCTTCAAAGGGAAATCTTGCTCTCAGCATAGCTGTCTTCGGAACAAGGGATTTATTGCTGGACGCGCAGCTTCTTTCCGACGACTCGGTTGCCCGGGTTTACGGTCCGAACACGCTTAACGGAACGGTTGATTCACTTGGGCTTATTACGCGCTTCGATATCACCCCGATACCTGAGCCATCGGTTTCAATCTTGGCTGCTACATGTGTCTTCCTTGTGTTTGTCCGCTCTCTTTCAATCCGACGATGAGTTGATTCTTTATGTCCCTCACCAACGCACTTTTCCTGGAATCGGGGAAATCCGACACATGGATTACCTTGCGCGCAGATCATATGCGTGGAGATGGTTCGCCTCGGAATCCCTACAACGGAGATTTGAGGTTTGGACCAGCGGTTTCGGTGAACTTGCCCACGGTTACAAGCTTTGAAGTTTCTGTCGATACTGGAGGGCGTCCCCATGGTTTCAGTGAAGGGGACATGGTGCAAATCAGTGGGGTCACTGGATCACCGCAAACAATCGCTCAATGGAATCGGGCGTTTAGCATTTACGAGGTCTCGGCAACTTCTTTCAAATTCGGAATGGGCTTTTTCCCAAATGCACCCGCAGGTATTCCGACTGTTTCCCGCATCACGTTTCTCTTCGACGAAATCCTCCGCGCTCTGCCGGCCGGCACGCGGGTCAATCTCGGTCCCGGCACTTTCCAAACGCGCGGTTATGCGCCTCAAGGTATCAATACTTGGCAGCCCAAGGCCGGCCAGAAAATTATGGGTGCCGGGGTTGGTGTCACCACGCTCCAACTGGTTGGAGCCAGTGTGGCGGATCAGCATTATCACGCCATCGGCGTGAACCTTTCGCCCTCGGGCGCCATTCCGGCCGCGCCTGTGGGTGGATTCGAGATCAGCGACCTGACCATCGATTGCAACATGGATAATCAGCCGTTGCGCGGGCAGAGTACCTACACGCCGGTGGCGTGCGGCGCAGTGCGGGTGTTCGGCAGTCACTGCCGCATTCGCAACGTCAAAGCGATCAACTGGGGCACGAAGTCTTTGAAGGAAGGGTGTTTCGTCTTGTCGATCATTGATGCCAGCACGGAGACGACCGATGGTAATGGTCAACCAGTGGTGCAAGAGAGCACCGCCAGCGGCATTGAGGATTGTATCGCCGTCGCTCCTTCGAGGAATTGCACGCGAGAAGTGACGGTGTTGCACGTTGGAGGGAAGAAGAATGCGGCCAATCAAGCCCAGGCATTTGGCGTCGCGCCGTTCATCCGGAACAACTTCGTGGATGCCGAGTTCAAAACTCCGCCAACGGCAGTGCCTCCGTCCCAGCCCTCTAACAGTCATCTTCTCACCAGTGGAAGTGAAACATCTGTCTATCAGGACGATCCCAACTACGGCTTTTTCGCGAGCAAACGCAGGCACTTTCGGATTGAAGGCGAATGGGTGCGCTTTTCCAATCCGCGCGATCCTGCGAGCCGTTGGAACGGCTACTTTTCCGTCATCATCAATGATGAATACAGCTTGTTTGCAGACCTTGCCGGTGCCCAGGGCACGACGGACGACAGCAGCCAGGTGATCATGGGCGCGGAGATTCGCGGCATCGCCGTGACGTCTTGTGTGGGCGCAGTGGTGGATGGAAACCAGATTCACAACTGCTGGATCGGCGGGCCATACGCGAGTCCATTGGATGATTCGGTGAGCCAGCCCACCGTTCCGCCCACGCTGGCGCGGGAGGAACGCCTGGATCCGTTGAACGCGCTGAACATCCGCAGCCTGATCGTGCGCGGCAACTATTACCGGAACGTGGCGGCCGGCCCGTATTGGAACATGGGCGGGGTGAGCGGCGCGGTGAGCGGTAATAGCCTCAACTACGCTGCTGCTACCGGAATTGTCACCGTTACCACGACCAAGAACCACCACTTGTGGCTGGGCGCACGCGTGAAGATCGAGTCTGCTCCGAACACCGCGTACGAGGGTATCCGCGAGATTTCGGAGATTACCAATGCCACGACTTTCAAATACGTGATCGCCTCCGGTTTGATCGGTATTTCATCTGGAACGGGGAGCTATCGAGTCATCAGTGGCGTAGATTTCCTGACGATTGACGGCAACACCATCTCGCTGGCGGACCTGGAGGAAACTGAGTTTGGCATCAAGGAGTATCCGCAGGGCACCGGTGCTACAGCCCAAACATATCGGGCGTTTGGCATCGTGATAGGCGACAACGAACTGTCGGCCGTGGGTGGACCATACGCGCACCGGCAGGTGTTCATCCGCAATAACAAGATTCGTTACGTGGATGGCCAGCGCGCGGCGGCCGTGCCCGTACTGGGCCCTCCCGGCGGCGCTGCAATGCAACTAGCGGGGATCAAGGAATTGCACGTTACGCATAATGTGGTGGATTTGAATGCAGCGAAGAAAGTGCGCGCTTTCCGTTGCGGGATGGTGCGCCTGTTCCACAACACAACGCCGGGTGGAGAGTTTGTAACGGGCTGGCCTCTGTTCGTGCAAACGTACCTCGACGATCCGGTGAGCGTGGCGGAGGATGCGTTCATATTGTCGATGTTCGACGCGAGGACATGAACTTTCAAATCCACGGATGGTCCGCGTTTGTCGTGACAGCATCACCTGCTGCGGTGCCGAGCGTGGCGAAGAATGATCCATATTTGAGCGGTTGTGGTCACGCACCCTCTCTCGGGGAAACGTCCGCAGTGAGGGCGAGGGTAGGAATCTTTCCACATTTACCGGTCCTTACCGATAAGGACGTGCGTAACACTCGATACTTTCCGATTGATTGCCGGCCACGACGAAGCGTTGGCGGGAGAACAACCAACGGAGGACAGAAAAACAAAACAGTAGGAAACAACAGGGTATGGCAAACGAAATTAACATGCAGGTATGTTTAAGCATACAGCGGGCTAATCTGAATGTTGCTGGCATGGCAAACGAATTGATCTCGCCTGCGGGAACTCGCGCGAGTCAGAACCAAATCACCGTTACCACAGGTGCGTTCAGCACCAATGCAATCACCCTGATCGATGGCAGCACCAGCGCTGGTTATCTCTTCGTGAAGAACACAGATCCCACGAACTTTGTTCAGTTGGCGCTTGACTCCGCGGGAGCGAAGATTTTCGCCAAACTTCGCAAACTGGAGTGCTGCCTGGTACCCCTAGTTGACAGCACCACGCAGATTTATGCCCAGGCAAACACTGCCTCGGTTTCCATCATTGTCGTTGCGGCTCAAGCGTAGTCGAGAACGACCTGTTTCACGAGGAAAACAAGAGAAGGCAAGATACTATGTCTGTCCAAATCAAATCACTCACCGATGCGGTACCGACCGTTGATATTGCGCTTCAGGCGGTCGCCGACAATTTCAATGTTATCCCGAAGGCGAATACGGTTTATACCCTTTACACCGCACCCACCAACAAGGCGGCGATCGTGAAAAGCATCCGGATGGTCAATATCCTCGCGCAGACGGTTGAAATCAGTCTGTATCTCAACAAATCAGACTCAAACGGTTTTGGGCGCAGGAGACGACTTGTTCCACTTACACCCATCCCGCAAAAGGGTGCGATTATCGATGATTCCGAAATCACGCTGGAGCCCGGCGATAAGATACAGGCATCAGCGGATGCGAATAACGCGATTCACTATGTCATCAGCGGGGTTGAGCGAGAAGTGGTATGAAAATTCTCGACTCGCAGGGGCGCGAAGTGACCGGCGCGGCGATGGATGTGCTGCCTCCGTCTCGTATTTTGCAATCCCGGCTGCCAAACGTGGCAACCGCGATTACCCTCGTCAGTAACACCGCCTATTTCGTTTACCTCGGCTGCACCACAAAATCGCTCACCGTCAAATTCATCGAGTTTTACGTCAATTCCGCCGGTTCCGGTGGACAAACTGCCGAAGTGGGCCTTTTTAAGACGGCTGCCCCTCCGAACAAGACAAACCAGGGGGCAAACGGCATTATCAAGCTAACGACTGATGATTCGCTCACGATTTTGACGACGACTGGCCTGAAACGGAATACCACGGCGTTCAATAACGGCAACGGTTATGTGGTGTCGGCAGGCACGCGCCTGTGGGCTGGGATAAGAACCGCGATGCTGACCACTCAACCGGCCTTGGCCGGCTTATGCATGGATTTCAGCCAAGGCTTGGTGCTATCCACGGCGTCAGCCGGCTCGTTGCATAGTGGCGCGGGGCCGTGGACCGGAACGATCATCGCTCTCGGAACCTACCTAAACACCGCCATCGCCCCGGATCTGCGGGTAACTCTGGACTGAGCATGAGCGCGGAATTGTTTACGGTGGCCACGAAGCCCACGCCGGGCCTCGCACGATTCAAGGCAAGCCTGGCCAAGTTCAACTTGACGGTCACGGCTCTCGGGGAAGGTGAAGCTGATTACTGGGGCCACGGGTGGCGATGGAAAACGTTCATTCGCGCGGTCAAAGCCAGTAGCGCAGATACGGTCGTTCATTGCGATGGCTATGATTCGGTCTGCATGAGCGCTTTGTCCGAGGTGCTCACGAAGTTTGCGTCCCTGTCGCATCCGATTGTCTTTTCGTACGAGCCGCAAGAACAGCCGGAGCCGTGGCTGGCCCTGAATCCGGGGCTGATGATCGCAAATCGTGACGCATTGCTGGCAGAGTTCACCGAGGAGACTTTGGAGGCGCTTTTCCCCGACCATTTCAACGACCAATATCAAATCCAAAGCCTGCATTCGTGGAAGCCGGACGCCTTCAAGCTGGACGTTCAAGGGGTTCTCTTTCACACGATTGGTCCGCGCTCGCCGGAACTGGTGACCCGGAACAATCGTCTGGTGAACCCGGACACCGGCCAATCCCCGGCCTTCGTCCACGCGCCCAATCGTGGAGATTTGTCGAAGGTCGAGCAGTGGCTCGGCGCTCAGGGGTGAAGGCCCATCATTACCACGTCAGTCGTGTCCCGCTTCGAGCCTGTCTGAGAAAGGAGCGCGGCTGTGTCGCAGACCAGCCGCAGTATGCTGAAAACATTCCAATGCGCCGAAGTTACGCGGCCCGCTGCGGCTGGTCGAGGACGACACAGCCGCGCTCCGGGTCGTCAGCGTCGATCTCCTGACTCACAATGGCGTGCGCACGGTGGAAGATGGCATGCTCTTCCCATCGGATGTCCTGCGCAGTCGCGACGATGGCATGCTCTGCCGGTTCGATGGCGTAATCCGAGCGATCAGCGGCATCCTCTTCCTTTCACATGGCATTCTCTTCCTTCACAGCGTCGTGCGCACGGGTGACAGCGTCGATCTCCTGACTCACATTGGCGTGCGCACGGTGAACAGCGGCATGCGCTTCCTAGCAGATGGCATTCTCTGCCGCGTGAACGTCGTGCTCCGGGCGGAAAGCGTCGCAAGCACCGGACGGAACGCGGGATCGGGTGTCAGTAGGCGAGGGCGCTGTCCTTGCCGATGCCGAATCGGTGTGACGTTTGGGAGAACGGCGGTCGGGCGCGACGCTCCGCGCGCGCCGATGGGACGTCGCCATTGACGAAACGGCGCGCGCGGAGCGACGCGCCCGACCTCCCTGCCTCCTGCCTCGCCCGCCTTTAAGCACCCCAGTGGGGAACACCTACTTGCTTCCTGATTTACACTGGCTGCGTGCTTCCTAGACTGACCCGCATGATTACCGGCAAGGCTTCCGTGCTCGAACAGTTCAAGGCGCCGCTGCAGTTGCGGCAGTATCCGATTCCGGCGAAGCCGGAGCCGGGCGCGGCGCTGGTGCGCACCATCATGGCGGGCATTTGCGGGACGGACGTTCATCTGTGGAAGGGTGAGCTGCCCATCTCGCTGCCGGTGATTCTCGGCCACGAAACGGTCGGTCGCATCGAGCAGCTCGGCGAGGGACTGGAGAAGGACTGGACCGGCCAGCCGCTGAAGGTGGGCGATCGTGTGACGTGGACGTCCTCCACGTCGTGCGGGGAATGTTATTACTGCCGCGAGAAACATCAGCCGACGCGTTGCGCGCAACGTCGCGCCTACGGCATCGGTTATCGCTGCGATCAAGCGCCGTATTTCCTCGGCGGCTATGCGGAGTATCATTACCTCAAGCCGCGCGTGAACATCTTCAAGATTGCGGACGACCTCCCGACGGAAGCGGTGGTGGGTGCCGGCTGCGCGCTGAACACTGCCATTCACGGAGTGGAGCGCACTGGTATCGCGTGGCGCGATAACGTCGTCGTGCAAGGCGCGGGTCCGGTCGGCATCGCGGCGTTGGCCGTGGCGAAGAGCGCAGGCGCTGGGCAGGTGATCGTGCTGGGCGCGCCGAAGCATCGGCTCGAAATGGCGAAACGTTTCGGCGCGGATCACGTCATCGACATCGACGAGGTGAAGACGCCGGCGGATCGCATCGCGGCGGTGCGCGCGCTCACCGGCGGCTACGGTGCGGATGCGGTGCTGGAATGCGTCGGCTCGCCCACAGCCATCGGCGAAGGCATGGAGATGTGTCGCGACGGCGGGAAATATCTCGTGCTCGGTCATTACTGCGACGCCGGGCCGGTCTCATGGAATCCGCACGTCGTCACCCGCAAGCAGCTCACGGTCATCGGTTCGTGGTCCTACGAGCCGCGGCATCTGCGCATGGCGCTGGAGTTTATGCGCACGACGCAGCAGCAGTTTCCCTTTGCCGAGATGGTCACGCACCGGTTCAAGCTGGAGCAGGCCAACGAAGCTCTCGCCACGACGGCAAGTTGGTCCGCTGCGAAAAGCGTGCTCGTGCCCGGCTGAACGCGAGGCTGCCTTGGTCGCCGGCGCGGCGAGCTTTGCCCTGGCGAAATTGGTCGAGCGATCCCGGTCGTGGTCACGACTTCCCACGCCTCAAAATAAGTTATTGCGGGAAGAATTACCTCGCGCTTCGACGTGTGAATGGCTATCAATGCCGTCGCATCGCTTGATGTTTTTTGCGACAAACCTCAAGGGCGAAACAAAATCCATTAGAACGGCAGATTTTCAAAAAAGCTCACACCATTTATGCAACGCATCTTCATCGCCATTGTCTCAGCCGTAATGTTGTGGCTCGTCTCGGCCACCGATGCCCGCGCAGCGCAGACGTTCGCGTCGGCGGGCACGCCGATGAACTCGCCGCACAACTACACCTGGAACCGCATGACCACGATCAACGTGAACAGCGGCCAAATCGTCCCGTTCATCGCGTATCAGTTTCACACCATCGGCGCGCCGGCGGGCAACTATACATTCACGATGAACACGGTGGGCTTCCCCGGTGCGATCAACATCTACCAGGGTTCCTTTGACCCCACGCAGCCCGGAGTGAATTTCTACGACAACGGTGTGGTCGCAGGCGCAGCGGGGACCATCTCCAAGACGGTGAACCTGATCGCAGGTTCCTTCTGGGAAGTCGTCTTTAGCGCGGCGAACGCGGGCAATGCAGGCACCTACTCCGCCACCATCACCGGGCCGGGGAATGTCACCGTCACCGTCGTCACCAACACGCAGATTCGCGTCGGACCCGGCAACCCGACGATCTCCTCGGGGCAGTCCGCCAATCTGGGCGTTTATGCCATCGGACCGCTGCCACACACTTGGCAGTGGTACGGCGGGCCGCGGCCGAACTCGACTCTGCCCATCGCGGGCGCGACGACGCCGAACTACAACACCGGGCCGCTCATCAACAACACGAGTTACTGGGTGCGCGTGATCGGGCCGGGCAATTCCGGGTCCGTCACCAGCAGCACGGCGAACGTCACCGTGACGGGCAATCCTAACGCGAATTACTCGGGCACGCTTGCTGTGGGCGGCTGCGTGTTGCAGAACGGAAATCTCTACAACGTGCAGCGGTTCCAGATTCAGCAGCAGGGCAATTACGTCTTCAACATCACTCCGGGCTTCACGCTGACGACGTATCAAGGCTCCTTCGACGCGGCGAATCCGAACGCGAACCTGTGGGGCGTCTTGAACGGCTTTTACGCGGTCGGCACCTACGAGCTGGTGATCAGCAAGGCGAGTCCAGGTGGTGCTTTCAGCGGGGCCATCGGTGGCGGACCGGCCATCGTGAATCTGCTCACGTCGCTGCCGCCGGCGTTCGTTTCCTCTCCAATCGATACTACGATTCTCTCCGGCCAGTCGGCGACGCTCCGGGTGTCCACCACCTGCGGCACCCCGTTCACGCTTCAGTGGTTTCGCGGCCAATCGGGCGACACCAGCAATCCCATCGCGGGCGCAACGGGATTCGGCTTCACGACCCCCGCGCTCACCGCGAGCACGACCTATTGGGTGCGGATGATTGCGACTGGAGTGACCAATAATTCTGCTGCGGCCACGGTGTTCATCGGCACGAATCCCGTCCAGCAGGGTGACGTGCTGGCGTCATGTGATCGAAGGTTCGATCGGCCGGCCACGGCGACAACCGTGAGCGGCTTGAACTGCGTGTACAAACCGTTCGTCTTCCGCGTCTCCACCAGCGGCACCTACACTTTTTCGCTGGCGAGTTCGGGCTTCTCGGGGCGTTTGCAGCTCTACAGTGGCGTGTTCAGCCCGAGTAATCCCCTGGTCAATTTGGAGTCCACCACCGGTAGCGTCCTCCGGGCCACGATCACCGCCGGCCCGAACTACAATTACCTGGTCGTCAGCGGCACGAATCCCAACGACGCCGGCAACTTCACCGTAAGTGTGACGGAAGGGCCATCGCTCGTGACGCTGTATCCTTCGCCAGCCATCCCCATCCAGCCTGCAGGTGTGAACGTTCCGCGCGGCCAGACGGCCACGTTGAATGTGACCTCACCGACTCCGGGGTTGAGTTACCAATGGTACACCGGCGCGTCATGCGGCACTCGAATCCCCATCTCCGGCGCGACCGCAAGCAGCTTCGTCACGCCCGCCGTCGTGGACTACGTGAACTACTGGGTCGAACTTACCGGTGTTGGTGGCTACACCTTTAGCGACCAGATCACCGCAGGCGTGATGCCGCAGGCGGTGACCGACAGCGCCACCGTGAGCGAAGACTCTTCACTGGTCGTTCCTCCGCCCGGGCTGCTCGCCAACGACATCAAGGCCAACAGCCGCACACTCTCCGGCAGCATCGTCACTCAGCCCGCGCACGGCTCGGCGGTGATGGAACCCAACGGCGCCTTTGGCTACACGCCGGCGGCGAACTACCACGGGCCGGACAGTTTCACCTATCAAGTGACCGATGGCACGCTCACGTCCGCACCCGGCACGGTGAACATCACGGTGACACCCGTCGCCGACACACCGTCCATCACATCTGCGACGACCAGTCCCGGCCAGCGAACCACCAACGGCTTGGTCATCTCCCGCAGCGCCGCCGACGGCACGGAAGTGTCGCACTTCAAGATCACCGGCATCACCAACGGCCAGTTGTTCCAAAACGACGGCACGACGCCGATCGCGAACAACCAGTTCATCACTTTCGCGCAAGGCAACGCTGGTCTGCGGTTCACACCAATACTGAATCCCGCCTTCCCTGGGTTTGGCTTCACCATCCAGGCCTCCACCAGCGCCGCCGACGCCGGGTTGGGTGGTGCCACGGTGGCCGCCTCGGTGACCGTCACGACTCCTGGCATTGTGACTCAGCCCGCGAACATCGTGGCCTGTGTGGGTAACACGGCGTCCTTCTCCGTCGAGGCAAACATCCCGGGCGCCACCTATCAGTGGCAGCGTCGCGTTCCGGGCGGCACTGACTTCGTGAACATCGACGGAGCCATCTCCGCCAATTACACGACTCCACCAGTGACGCCTGCGGACGACGGCGCGGCCTATCGAGTTCGCGTTGGCACGAGCATCTTCAGCTCGAGCGCCATCCTCTCCGTTATCACCGCTGCAGCACCAACGGCGACTTACAACTTCGAGGCCGGCCTGCCGCCGAACACGGCGATTTACGGCAGCGCCTTCCTCAGTGGCGGCGTGCTCGAACTCAACTCCAACACGGATAGCCAGACCGGCGCGTTTCTCACCGGCGACCTCGCACCCGGACGCGTGGTGCGCGGCTTCACCGCAACGTTCCAAATGCGACTGGAGCCCGGCACCTTCCCACCCGCCGACGGCTTCAGCTTCAATTGGGCGTCCGATCTGCCCAATGGCACCTACGCCGTAGCTGAGGAAGGCGAAGGCTCTGGCCTGCGCGTCTGCTTCGACACCTGGGACAACGGCGAGGGCGAGGGCCCGGCCGTGGACGTGTGGTGGGGTCCGAACCTTGTCGCCCGCCGCAGCGTGACGATTCCCTTCCTCGCGCGCGGCGCGGAGTTCAACGACGTCCGCATACGCCTGACCCCCGACGGCCTCCTCGATGTGAGCTACGCGTGCGAATCGATCTTCGCGCGCCTGCCCGTCATCGGCTATGTGCCGCAGTTGAATTCGCGCTTCGGGCTCGGCAGTCGCACCGGCGGTGCATGGGAATCGCACAGCCTCGACAACCTGTCACTGCAACTCGATCTCGACCCGGCCATTGGCGTGCCTCGAATCACCAGCGTCGTGCCGCAATCGCCCAGCGGCGTCCTTCTCACGGGCACCGGCCCGGCTGGCGAGAAACTCGCCGTCGAAGCCTCGAGCGACCTGGTGACCTGGATCTACCGCTTCACCGTCACGGCCAATGCGGCCGGCGTGTGGCAGTTCTTGGAGCCGAACACCACAACTCCACCGGAACGTTTCTACCGTCTCGCGACGGCGGCGCAGTTCCCGCCCGGCCTCGTCAACTGGTGGCGCGCGGAGAACAGCTATGCGGACAGTATCGGAGGCCTTCGCGGTATGCCGATCAACGGACTCGGTTTCGCTCCCGGCCAGCGCGGCGCGTCCTTCGACTTCAATGGCACCAACCAGGCTCTGGAACTCGGTGGCACGCCGCTGACCGTGCCGTGGACCGCGTGCTTCTGGGTGAACCGCGCCGACGCCATCGATCCTTCCGCCGCGCTCATCGCCGATGCGAGCACCGGGCTGAAGCTCGAACAATGGCAGTTTACGCGCCAGGCTGGCTTCACTCAGTTCGGGGTCGCCGACTATTTCTTCAACACCATCGTGCCCACGGACACCTGGACCCACGTTGCCTTCGTCGGCACGCAGGAAGGAACGATCCTCTTCATCAACGGCGACGGTGTCGAAATCAACCCGGCGACCATCAACCTCCCGCGCGGCATATTGGGCGCGCTCAACAACAACGGCGGCGATCACTTCAAGGGCCGGCTCGATGAAGTGACGCTCTTCAACCGCGCCCTGAACGCGACGGAAATCCAGCAGGTCCGCAACGCCAGCCGCGGACCGTAGCGTGTGCACGACTGCGAAGAGCGTGCTTGTGTCTGGCTGAGCATTGTTGCATCGGACCTGAGTCCGATCAGATTTTCTTCAACCTGCTAGATCGGTTCTCGAAAGTAATTTCCAGACCACCCGCTCGGGTGCCCTGCTGCGCCTCGCAGATGCGCACGCCGGAGCGCGGGTCTGAGACCCGCAGAAACGCTCGATCTTCGGTTACTGGGAATCACTTCTGAGAAGCAGTCTTGAGCAAGTGATCCAGCTCACGCTGGATGCCACCGGGAAAGCGTTTCCACGGTCCGTATTTGTCCAACCCTCTTAGGCATCCTTCGCCCGTGATTTCGATTTTACATCGAGTGCGTCCGTGTATGCTTGTTTGCCCGGCCTGACTCCAGGTTATGCAAACCAAAGTCATCGAACTGCGCCAGCTGCTCGCGGAACGCTTCACGAACGCGCGCCGGACGGGTGTTTCCAGCCTTGCCGACGTGGTGCCGTCGGGCGTCGCGACGCTGGATGCTTTGCTGGACGGCGGCTTGCCCCGTGGCGGTTTCACGGAACTCGTCGCCGAAGGTCACGGCTCCGGCAGCGCGCAGTTCCTGCATCTCTGGCTGCAACGGATCGCGGCGGACGGCCGGTTCCTCGCGCTGATCGATGGCGCGGACAGCTTCGATGCGACGACGGAAGCGCCCGAAGTTCTCGCGCGCCTGCTCTGGGTGCGTTGCCGCAAGGCCGACGAGGCGTTGCAGGCGGCTGACATTCTTCTACGCGATCGCAACTTTCCGCTCGTCGCGCTCGATCTGCGGATGAACCCGCCCGCGCAGCTCCGCAAGATTTCCTCGGCGGTCTGGCATCGCTTCAAGCGGTTGCTCGAACAATCCCAAGCCACGGTCGTGGTTGTCACCTCGCAGCCGCTGGTCAGCGGAGCGCTCTGTCGCGTGCGCGTGGAGGCCGGGCTCGGGCTGGAGGCGTTGAAGGAATCGCGGCTGGAGAACCGTCTGCGGTTCACGCTGCTGCGTCAGGCGGGTTTGGAAACGGGCGCGGCCCAGGCGGGATGAAACCATGTTCGCCGTCGTTCACATTCCACACTTCGCGCTGCAAGCCGCGCTCCGGCATGAGCCGGAATTGTGGCCGAAGCCGGTCGCGCTCATCGACCCGGAGCAAACGACTCCGCGCGTGTTCGAGGCGACGGACGTCGCGCTGAAGTCCGGCGTCGCACTTGGTCAGACCGCGACGCAGGCGCTCGCCCGTTGCCGCGATGTCATCATTCGTCATCGTTCACTGAAGCAGGAAGCCGCCGCCACGCAGGCCGTGCTGCAATCCGCCGACAGCTTCTCGCCCCACATCGAGGCCACCGCGCCCGGCGTCTGCACGCTCGATTTGCGCGGGCTCACGGTCTTGAAGGACGCGGACGCTGCGAAGGTCGCGGCGTGGGCGGCGCGATTGCGCGAATCGATCGTGAGACTGAACCTGCGCCCGCGCGTGGGCATCGGACCGACGCCGAACGTCGCGCGTCACGCGGCGCGCTGGACAGAGACGGTGGAAATCGTCGGCGACGCCCGCGCGTTTATCGCGACGTTGCCGGTCGCGGCGCTGGAGCCGTCGAGCGACGTCGAGTTGATCCTGCACAAGTGGGGCATTCGCACGGTGGGCGAACTGATCGCGCTCGGGCAGGAAGCGCTGGCGGATCGGCTGGGGCTGGAGGCGTTTGCGCTCTTCGCTGCGGCGTCGGATCATTCCGTGCGCTTGCTCAAGCTCGTGCGACCGGAGGAACGCTTCGAGGAATCGTTCGACTTCGAGCAACCCGTCGAGACGATGGAACCGCTGCTCTTCCTGCTGCGACGGTTCGTGGATCAGATCGGGCAGCGACTCGAAACCACCGGCTTTGTCGCGGAGATGGTCACACTGCGGCTGCGGTTGGACTCCGGCGAAGTCATCGAACGCCGACTGCGCGTGCCGCAGCCGACACGCGAGGCGAACGTGCTCTTCCGCATGTTGCAGACGCATCTGGAGACGCTGCGCACGGAATCGCCCATCGTGATGGTGGCGTTGACGGTGGACCCGACGCGTCCGCAGCAAAAGCAGTTCGGCCTGTTCGAAGTGGCGTTGCGCGATCCGCAGCAGTTCCAGGAAACGCTCGCGCGACTGAGCGCGCTCGTCGGCGCGGAACGCGTTGGCTCGCCCGTGGTGGAGGACACGCATCGGCCGGACGCTTTCAAACTGGTGCCGCCGGATTTCGAGAACGCGCCGGTGCCGGTGAAGGCGGCGAGCCTTCTGGCGGCGACGCCCCTGCGGCGCTTGCGTCCGGCCGTGGCGGCGCAAGTGGAAGGTGAACAGGCGCCGGTGTCGCTGCAATGCTCCCTTGCGAACGGGAAGCTGAAGATCGCAGTGGGGCCGTGGCGCAGTTCCGGTCAATGGTGGGAGGCGGGCAAGGTGTGGTCGCGCGACGAGTGGGACGTGGCGACGCGCGACGGCAAGGTGCTGCGTCTGGTGAAGCGTCCGGACGGCTGGTTCGTGGAAGGAGTGCTGGATTGATGGAAAAGCAGCTCGTCATGTTCGCGCCGAAGAAGCCTCTGGTGGAACGGTTCGGCGCGGAGTTCTTCCGGAGGGTGCCGGAGCGTCCGGGTGTTTATCTTTTGTGCGGCGCGGGCTCAGGCGTGCTCTACGTCGGCAAGGCGAAGAACCTGCGCCAGCGCCTTGGCGATTATCGTTCGGCCAATCTTGACGCCGTTCCCCGCAAGCTGCGCCGTCTGCTCTGCGCTGTGGAACGGATTCTCTGGGACGAATGCACGGACGAATCCGCTGCGTTGGAGCGCGAGCGAGAATTGCTGCTGACGTTGCAACCACGCTTCAACACCGTGGTCGTGCGCGTGGCGCGGCGGGCGCCGATCGGCTGGCGCGTGGGGCAGGGCACCGTGACGCTCGGCTGCGGCGCGGTGGTGAATGACTGGCCGGGGCGGTTTGGCCCGACCGTGGGGGCGACGAGGATTCACGCGTCCCTGCTGCGACTGATGTGGTGGACGTTGCATCCCACGGGGCATTGGGCGGAAATGCCGCGGGTATTGCGCGCGGGACAATGTCCGGGTGAGTGGAGCTTTTCCTTCGCTGAAGCTGGGGACGTGGGAGAACGGTTGTCGCTGTTCTTCCGCGGCGAATCACCGGAGCTGGTGGAGTGGTTTGTCTGGAGCGCGGCGTGGCGGACGTCGTTTGAGCGGCAATGGATCGCGCAGGATGCCGGCTGGTTGCTGGAGTTCTACGAGAAGTCGTGCGTGGAACCGGTGGAGGAGGGCGATGTCCAGCTACATTGAACTGCACGCACGCAGTGCCTTCAGCTTCCTGCGCGGCGGCTCGTTGCCGGAGCAATTGGCGGAGCGGGCCGCGGCGTTGGAGCTCCCGGCGCTGGCGGTGTGCGATCGCATGGGCGTGTATGGCGCGCCGCGATTGACGAGCACGGCGAAGGAGGCGGGTATCCGGCCCATCATCGGGTCGGAGCTGGTGATGGACGACGGCTCCGTGCTGCCGGTGCTCGTGGAATCGCGCACGGGTTACCAGAACCTCTGCGCGCTGCTGACGCAGGCGCATCTGCGCGCGCCGAAGGGCGAAGGCGTGGTGCGCTGGGAGGAATTGCCGGAGTTCGCGAACGGCCTGGTGGCGTTGACTGGCGATGTGGAGGGGCCGTTGGTGCGAAGCGTTCTGCAAACCGGCGCGCAGCCAGAACCGGGCGCGTGTGTGCAGCGATTGGTGCGAACGTTCGGCGAACGGAATGTGTTCGTGGAGGTTCAGCGGCACCGGCAACGCGACGAGGAACGCATCAACGATCGCCTGATCGAACTGGCGCGCGCGCATCAGTTGCCATTGCTGGCGACGAACGGCGTGATGCACGCGACGCCGGAGGGGCGGCAGATTGCGGACGTGTTTACGTGCCTGCGACATCACACGACACTCGATGGCGCCGGGCGATTGCTGGCGCTGAACGGCGAGCGGCATCTCAAGCGCGGCGATGAGATGGCGGCGCTGTTCGCGGATCTGCCGGAGGCGATTCTCAACACGACGCGGCTGGCGGAACGGCTGAGCTTCACGCTGGGCGATCTCGGCTACGAGTTTCCGAAGTTCCCGGTGGGCGCGGGCGAAACGATGGAGAGCGTGTTGCGTGAATGGACGCTGCGTGGGGCGCGGGGACGTTATGGCGGGATGATTCCGGAGAAAGTTCGCGCGCTGCTGGAGAAGGAGCTCGCGCTGATCAACAAGCTCGGGTTCGCCGGATACTTTCTCATTGTGGCGGACATCGTTCGCTTCTGCCGTGAGAATGACATTCTCGCGCAGGGTCGCGGCAGTGCGGCGAACAGCGCGGTGTGTTTCTGCCTCGGTATCACAGCGGTGGACCCGTTGAAGTTCAATGTGCTCTTCGAGCGATTTCTGACGGAGAGCCGCAAGGGCTGGCCGGACATCGACATCGATCTGCCGAGCGGCGAACGGCGCGAGCGCGTGATTCAGGAAGTTTACCGGCGCTACGGTCCGCACGGTGCGGCGATGACGGGCACGGTCATCACCTATCGCGGTCGCAGCGCGGCGCGGGAGCTGGGCAAGGTGCTTGGGTTTCCCGTGGATGTGCTCGAACGTTTCTCCGGCTTGTTTGCGAACGGAGACTTCCCGCACACGCTCGATTTGATCGCGCAAATGGAGCAGGCGGGACTGGCGCGAACGCATCCGCGCGCGGAAGTCTTCGCGGAGCTCTATCAACAGATGCGCCGGTTGCCGCGGCATCTCGGGCAGCATTCGGGCGGAATGATTATTTGCCAGGGCGCGCTGAACCGTGTGGTGCCGCTGGAGAACGCCGCGATGGCTGGTCGAGTGGTGGCGCAGTGGGACAAGGACGATTGCGAGGAGCTGGGCATCATCAAGGTGGACTTGCTCGGGCTCGGCATGATGGCGGCGTTGCAGGACATGGTGACGCTCACGGCGGAACGCGGTCGGCCGATCGATCTCGCGCAGTTGCCGGAGGACGATGCCGAGACGTTCGCGCTGATGCAGCGGGCGGACACGATCGGCGTGTTTCAAATCGAGAGCCGCGCGCAGATGGCGACGTTGCCGCGGATGAAGCCGAAGTGTTTTTACGATCTTGTGATCGAAGTGGCCATCATCCGGCCGGGGCCGATTCAAGGTGACCTGGCGCATCCGTTTCTGCGGCGCAAGAACGGCGAGGAGGCGGTGGATTACTACGGAGCGGAGGCGAAGCTGGAGCCGGTTTTGAAACGCACGTTGGGGGTGCCGTTGTTCCAGGAGCAGATGCTGGAGATGGCGATGGTGATGGCGAGTTTCACCGGCGAAGAGGCGGAGGAACTGCGCCGCGCTATGAGCTTCCATCGGTCCGAGGAACGGATGCGTCGCGCCGAAACGAAACTGCGGGCCGCGATGGATCGAGCTGGAGTCGCGTCGACGATCAGCGACCGCATTGTAAAGGCGGTCAGTTCCTTCGCGCTCTACGGCTTCCCGGAATCGCACGCCATCAGCTTCGCGCATCTGGCGTATGCGAGCGCGTATCTGAAGGTGCATCGCGCACCGGAGTTTTACTGCGCGCTGATGAACAACCAGCCGATGGGGTTCTATTCGCCGGCGACGCTGGTGAAGGACGCGAAGCGGCACGGCGTGAATGTGCGTCCGGTGTGCATCGCGCGCTCGGACTGGTTCACAACGATCGAGCCGGACGGCGCGCTGCGGCTGGGGTTGCGGCAGGTGCAAGGGCTGAATCACGGGCGTGCGGAGGAATTGATCGTGGAGCGTAAGAAGGCGCCGTTTTACTCCATGGATGATTTGCGGCGGCGAACCAAGTTATCGAAGGACGAGTTGCGGACGCTGGCGGAGATTGGCGCCTTGAACTCGTTGAGTGAACATCGGCGCGCGGCGTTATGGGAGGCGGAGCGGACGGTCCGGACGGATGATTTGTTTTCGGAGTTTGGAGGACGGGATCAAAACACCAAGGAGACGCCGGGTGAAGTGCACGTATCTCCGTTGCAGCCGATGGATGCGTTTGAACGAACGTTCGCGGATTACTCGGGGCTGCGGCTGACGACGGGGCCGCATCCGATGGCGCTGGTGCGGGAGCGACTGGAGGATGTTTGGCGGGCGGGTGATCTGAAGCAGGCGAACGACGGCGATTATGTGCGCGTGGCGGGCCAGGTGATCTGTCGGCAACGACCGGGAACGGCGAAGGGCGTTTGTTTCGTGAGCCTCGAAGACGAAACGGGCATCTCCAATTTCATCGTGGCGCCGGCGATGTTTGAAGCCGAGCGGCTGAAGATTACGACGGAACCGTTTCTCCTGATGGAAGGCGTGGTGCAGAACCGCCACGGAACGATTCACATCCAGGCGCGCAAAGTGGAGGCGCTGGTTTACGCCGGGCTGGATGCCGTCGAGTCACACGACTTCCACTGAAACGAGCGTTACGGCATTGAGGTCATGCCTCGTGCTATGGCGTATTTAGTCAGGCCTGCCACGGTGTGGATGTCGAGCTTGCGCATGATGCGTTCGCGGTGCGTTTCAATCGTGCGCACGCCAATGCCGAGTCGGTCGGCGATCTGTTTGTTGAGGAGACCTTCCGCAATAAGGGAGAGTACCTCGCGCTCGCGATCGGTGAGTGGCTGTTGTTCTGCGCCATTCGCCGCGCGGCGGGTGCCGTCGGTCATTTCCTGAACGAGAACCTTTGAGACGGAGGGGCTGAAGTAAACCTCACCGTTGTGCACCGCCTTGATCGCGCTGACGAGTTCCGCGGGGGCGCTGTCCTTGAGCATGTAACCACGCGCGCCGGAGCGGACGACTTGCGCGATGTATTCCTTGCTCTCGTGCATGGTGAGAATGAGCACCTTGGCGTTGGGCACCTGCTTGCGGATGTGTCCGATGGCTTCGAGGCCGTTCATGTGCGGCATCGAGATGTCCATAAGGATCACGTCGGGCAGCGTGAGCTTCGCCTTGCGCAAGGCGTCCTGACCGTTGGAGGCGTCGCCGACAACCTCGAACTCGGGTTGCGCGCACAGGTGAGATTTGATTCCGTCGAGCACGATCGGATGATCGTCCACGAGCAGAAGGCGAATTTTGCTGGGCTTATCCTTTTTCACCGGTGGTTTTGTGTTTGGAGGTTTCGTTGTTTCTTAAAGGCATCTCGACGACGATCTCGGTGCCGGATCCTGGCATGGAGCGGAGCTGGCAATGGCCACCGAGCAAGGCCGCGCGCTCGCGCATGTCGACAAGTCCCATGCCGCCGCCTTTTGCGGTGCGACGGGGGCGGGGCGCGATGGGATCGAATCCGCAACCATTGTCGGCAATGGCGGCGCAGAGTTTGGAGGCCTGCCGCGCCAGTCGGAGGGAAACCTTCGTGGCGCGGGAATGCTTTTCGATGTTCCCGAGTGCCTCTTGAATGATGCGATAGAGGTTCAGTTCGATGTCGTCGGGAATGGCCTTGGGCAGTCGATTCAGCGACAGGTTCACCGCCATGCCGGTGCGTTCGCCAAACTCGGCGCACAGGCTGCGCAGGGCAGGGGCGAGGCCGAGATCGTCGAGTTCGCTGGGGCGGAGGTTGCGCGAGATGCGCCGGACTTCGCCAATGGCTTTCTCGAGGGCGGCCTTGGCCTTGAGCGTGTCGCGCCATGTGCCCTCATCGCTGGCGGCCACTTTCTCCTCGATGGCTTGCAGGCGGAATTTCACGGAGGACAGAATCTGAATCACGCTGTCGTGAAGCTCGCGGGCTACGCGGCGGCGTTCGGCTTCCTGCGCTTCGCGAATCAATGTGGGCAGGCGCCGGAGGGTTTCCTCGGATTCCTTCCGGCGCGTGATGTCGCGGGAAATGATGACGGCGCGCTGGGGCTGGTTCTGCTCGTCAAAGATCCAGCTGCCGATTGATTCGAAAATCCGGTAACTGCCGTCTTGATGGCGGATGCGAATCTCCGCGGTGCGGCTCTCGCGGTGGAGAAGGGACTGTTCCCAGGTATTCGCGAGCGCCGCGCGGTCCTCCGGATGCACCAATTCGATCAATTGTGTGCCGGACAACTCCTCCGGCGGATATCCCAGGCTCGTGCGATGCGAGGGGCTGGCGTAGAGGAAGCATCCATCGATGTCCACGAGGCTGATCAAGTCCCGCGTATTCTCCGCGATCAGCCGGTACTGTTCCTCGCTTCGCCGCAATGCGGCCTCGGCGTCGAGGCTGGCGCGTTCCATCGACTTCTTTTGCAGCGCATTCTTGATCGAGGTGGGAAGACGTTTGAGGCTGACTTTGAGAATGTAGTCATCGGCGCCTTCGCGGATGCATTCCACGGCGACCTCCTCGGAGCGTGTGCCGGTGACGAGGATGAACGGAATGTCGAGGCTGAGCTTGCGGAGAAGCTGGAGGGCTTCGAGGGCGTTGAAGGTGGGCAGCGTGAAATCGGAGAGAATAATGTCCGGGCGGGCGTTGTTGAGCGCGGCGAGGAAGGATTCCCGGGTGCAGATCCGACGAGTGCGGAAGCGCAAGCCGGCCTCGCGCAGTTCAGCTTCGATAAACTCTGCGTCGTGAGCGACGTCCTCAATAATGAGTATGTCGAGTTCCTTCTTCATGCTCCCCGCAGTGGATCTTCATGATCCGATGCCGGTCCATCCTTAACAGCGGCCTTGCGTATGGTCGAGGGAATTCCCGAATTGCGCGTGTGCACGCTAGGGTTTGCAAGGGTGATTCACCCGACATGACGGCCTGCAAGGGCTCGTTCGTTTTATCGCGTGCTTGCCAGGATCCAGTTCAGGTAACGCGGCGTGCTGGAGTCGATCGTGAGCGCAACGATCTCTGGAGTGTCGTAGGGATGGTGGGCAAGGATGAGTTTCTCTAGCACGGCGAGTTGGCTCCGCGTGGTCTTGAAAAGGACGAGAAGCTCATTGCTGCGTTCGAGTTTTCCCTGCCACCAGTAATGAGATTCTAGGCCGGGAACAATGTTCGCGCAGGCGACGAGTCTGGCGGTGAGAGCGGCTTTGGCGAGAGAGCGTGCGGTTTTGCGGTTCGGTACGGTGACGAGAACGAGTCGGATGGTGCGCACGGTTTTCATGGGATCTAGAGGAAGGTCAATGCGCGCAGCGCGCAAGGATTTGTTCGGCGCGGACATTGCGGTTGAGATGAGTCCAGTTCGGGGTATCGTTGAACGGATTCAAATTATGATCGTGCGGGCTGGCTTGGCGCTTGGGTGGTTGGCGGTGTGGACTGTCGCAACGACGATGGCGAGGGAGGGGTATGTGGAGACGCGGGATGGACGGGTGTTCGAGGGGCATCTCCGATTTGAATCAAACGTAGTGGTGGTGGCGAATGCCGAACGGATGTTGCGGGTGGAGGTGGCTCTGACGAATCTGGCCGGCCTGACATTTTTGTCGTCGACCGAGATGGAGCTTCCGATCAGTGCTGGTGCGTTGGTGGAGACCGGCGAACTGCCGCGCCCATGGGTTCATGACGATGTTGGCAGTGTTCGCCGCGCTGGTGACGCGGAGTTCCGGCGGGGAGCATTTCGGGTGCGGAGCGCGGGTACGAATACAGTGGGAACGGCCGACGCGTATCATTGGGTGTTCCAGCCGATGGCGGATCGCGGGGAGGTGGTGGCGCGAATCTCGAAGGTGCAATTGACCGATCCGTGGGCGCGGGCGGGGTTGATGATGCGCGAGAGTTTGGATGCGGGATCGCGAAACGTGTTCGTGTCGGTATCGGCCGCGCGCGGTGGCGTATTTCAGTGGAGGGAAAGCTTCAATGGCGAGACGGAGGTGTCCATGGACCGGTCCAGTTCGGTGCCGATGTGGGTGAAGATCAAGCGTGATGGCGATGTCTTCACCGCATTGAAGTCGCGCAATGGGATGCAATGGACACTCGTGGATCGAGTGACGATGCGGATGTCGAAGGATTATTACGCCGGCCTGGCGGTTGTCTCGGTGCGTGGCGATCGATTGAACGAGTCAGTGTTTGAATACGTGGAGGCGGGAGCGTCGTTGCGCAATCGGTGGTTCAAACCGCAGGTGGAATTATTGAGCGGATCATCACGCGTGGGTTACCTGACTGCGATGGATGATTCGACGATCTATTTTGAGAATGCTCTCGGTCGCGAGGTGTTGTCCCGGTCGAGCGTGGTGAACATTCGCTTTCAACCGGTGCCATCGCGACACAGCGCACCCCTGAATCAGCCCCGCACGGGTGTGTTGCTGGCTGGCGGAGAATTTGTGGAAGGCGATTGCCGGGGGATTGATCATGGCCGTGTCACTGTAAGCTCTGTGCCGCTGGGCTTGGTGCAATATGATGTGAACAGCGAAGTGCTGGCGGTGGTGTTGCGCAAACGCGTCGCCTCGGATGGCTATTCGTATGAGGTGAAACTGAACGACGGTTCGTCGTGGCGTGGTCGCGAATTGGAGATTGAGCGTCTCGGCGTGGTGATTCGTGAGCCGACGCTCGGTCGAAAATTTATTCCGCTCCACGAGATCGCGGAGTTCCGACGGCGCTCGTGACGCGGGAGCTTATGGGCGGACCGTGCGCTTCGCGCGGTAGACGAGGAAAAGTTCGGAACCGATCTGGCGAAGTGACTTCAATTGAAAGGGTGCGGCATCGGCGAGGCGCGGTGAGAGAGCTCCCTCCGCGATGGTGGGGGCGTGGCGTCCGCCAATAATCTTCGGGCAGATGGTGAGATTGAGTTCATCGATGAGGCCGGCGCGGAACAGGGCGGCATTGAGTTCGCCGCCGCCTTCGCAGAGGAGACGACGGACCTTCCACTGTTGGTAAAGTTGCGTTAACGCCGTCTGGAAGTTGATCTCGTTTTCGCCGCAGATGATCACGCTGTCGATGACATGGAGGAGTTTCCGCAGTCGGCGTTCGTAGCCGCGTTCTGTGGTGAGGACGATGATGGGCGCGAAGCGGTGTTGGAAAATCGCGGCATTCGGATTGATCGATCCCGAGCCGCTGACAATGATGCGCAGGCTGTATTCATTGAGGCCATTGGCGCGGCGCATTTTCTTAAAGCGTTCGCCGCCGGGACCCAGCAGCACCTTGTTCAAGTCGAGCGTCCGCGCGCCGGCCATCACGGCGTCGGCGGTCGTGCGAAGTTCGTAGAGATGTTCCAAATCGCGTTTGCTGCCGAAGGAGGAAACGACGCGATTGGCGGTGGCGATCTTGCCGTCGGCAGTCATCGCCATGTTCACGAACAAAAAGGGTCGTCGAGCTTGACGCGTGATGCGTGATGCGTGAATCAGCTTTGGCGGCGTTTGAGTTTTCGACTTCATTCGATGAGCATCGCGTCGCCGTAGCTGAAGAACCGGTAGCGCTCGCGAACGGCTTCCTGATACGCGGCCAGGATTGTTTCACGTCCGCGTGTTTCGCCGGGAGCAGCAAAGGCGCTGACGAGCATCAGGAGCGTGGAGCAGGGGAGGTGAAAGTTCGTGAGCAATGCATCCACGATTTTAAATCGATAGGGCGGATGAATGAAAATGCGGGTACGGCTGGTTTGGGCGACGACGAGTCCGGTCGCTGAATCTACCGCGCTTTCGAGCACTCGCACCGTGGTGGTGCCGATCGCGATCACGCGGCGACCTTCGCGCTTGGCAGTGTTGATCGCGGCGGCGCTTTCCTCGCTGAGCGTGAAACGTTCTTCGTGCATGACGTGTTCTTCGAGCGATTCGGCTTTCACGGGAGCGAACGTGCCGAGTCCGACGTGGAGAGTGACCTGGCGCGTTTCCGCTCCGAGTCGACGAACGCGGTCGAGCACTTCGTTTGTGAAATGAAGCCCGGCGGTTGGCGCGGCTACGGATCCGGCCTGAGATGCGTAAACGGTTTGGTAACGCTCCGCGTCAGTCGCGTCGTCGTTGGCGGATTCGCGCTTGATGTAGGGTGGGAGCGGGATTTCGCCGAGTTGGTCCAAATGGGCCAAAATGTTTTCGGTTCCCTGAAATGTGAGTCGCCGATGGCCTTCAGAATTCGTTTCCAGCACCTTCGCGGTGATGTCGGTGACGTTACCGGAACGGTCTCGTAATCGGATTTCGGTGCCGATCGGAGCACGTTTGCCGGGTCGAATCATCGCCCACCAATCGTTAGGCGCATTTTCGGTGAGGAGAAGGAGTTCGAATTGCCCGTCCGACTTCGCGTTTCGGCCCCTCAATCGCGCTCGGATGACCCGGGAATTGTTCATCACGAGCAAGTCTCCGGGCCAGAGATAGGTCAGTAGATCTGCGAACTTGCGGTGAAAGACCTGATTTTCTAACCTGTTCATCACCATGAGGCGGGACTCGTCGCGCTTCGATGTCGGAGCCTGCGCCACCAGTTCGGGGGGCAGGTCGAATTGAAAGTCGACGGTCTTCATGGCGAACTTGTAACGAGCCTCGGGGAATAAATCACCTCGAAAACGTTATAGGTCTCTGTGAATCAGCTTGCTGCGCCTTGTGAATAACGTCCGCATAAGTTCGGACGTATTTTTCGTTGACCGTGGTGGGGGAGAAAGGGATAAAAGGGGGCGTTGTGGGGCACTGAGGTTTAGTTGCCCAAACGGCATGTCTGAAGCGCTCAACAATGGCCCGTTTTACCAGTCGTCCTTCGAGAACATCGTGGACGAGAAGCGCCGTGTGCAGATCCCGGCGAACTGGCGGAAGGGGCAAAACGAGACCGAGTTCATGTTGGTCTTGTGGCCAAGTGGGGCGCAGAAGGACGCGTGCTTGATGGTGTTGCCGCCGGTGGCCGCGCAAAAGTTGCGGGATCGAATTACGGCGATGCCGTTCGGCGACGGTCAGGCGGAAGCATTGCGGCGGTTCCTGGGTCGGAAGTCGCACATGGTGACTTCGGACAAGGCGGGCCGCATCACGATTCCGGAGCACATGGCCACGGTGGTGGGGATCGACAAGAAGGCGGTGCTGGTCGGGATGTTTGACCGGTTCCAGATGTGGAGTCCGGAGAAGTTTAGCGCGATTACGGAAGGCGACGACGCCTTGGCGCAAGAAGCCTTCAAGCTGATCTGAGGAACAAGTTATGGGCCTGATGCAACTGCTGACGGTTGGCCGGAGCCTGGATCGAATCAGCGACGAGCCAAGTCGCTACAAGATGACGCAACAGACGTTGTTGCCAAAATTTGGGTCGGTGAACGCGACCGAGGTTCGGGCGCGCGGGTTGAGTGAAACGAAAAACCCGGTGATTGCGCCAGCCGCTGCTGGAAAAGCGAAGGCTGCCAGTGCGACCGCCAGAAACGACAGGATAAAGATGAATGCAGTCCAGCAAGAGATGGAACGAAAGGCAGCGCCTGTGAGTGCTGCGCCGAAGCCCGCATTTCCGCGGGGCCGGTGGACGCTGTTCAGGAATCCGTTTGCAAAAGCGCCGAAGCCGGAAGCGGTAACCCGGGCGCCGGTTCAGTCCGAGCTGTTGCTTGATGCGGTGAAGCCCGTTCGCAACGACTTGAGTGATTCCGATTTGGAACTCGTTGAGGCGGCGCGCCGAAGTGCGGAGGTCAAGGCGCAGGCGCCCGTTGCGGCGCCGAATCCAGCGCCGGCTCCAGTTCCGGTGGCAGTGCCTCAAGTCGCTGTGGATGCGCCCGAAGCGGAACCGGTCGCGGCGGATGGTGTGGTGTGGAACCGGATCAAAAACCAGTTCTTTGGCGCGGGCAAAGCCTGAGCCGGATGAACATGCACAGTGCCAAGCTTCATCCACAAACCGGTCTTGGTGGCGGAGGTGCTCACAGCGCTCCAGCCAAAGCCGGGAGCGCGTATCGCCGACGGAACGGTCGGTGGGGCTGGACACGCATGCGCCATTCTGGCGGCGAGCAGCCCGAATGGATGGCTCTATGGCTGCGATCGCGATGGCGCAGCCGTTGAAGCGGCGACGCAGCGGCTGAACGACGCGGGATTTGCGGGGCGCTTCGAGATTCGGCGCGGGAACTACTCGGAGCTGGCGGACTGGGTTCCCTTGGGCAGTTGCGACGGTGTGTTGCTGGACTTGGGCGTGAGTTCCCCGCAGCTCGATGACGCTGCGCGCGGATTCAGTTTTCAGCACGATGGTCCGCTCGATATGCGGATGGATTTAAGGCAGCCCCTCACTGCTGCCGGGTTGGTGAATGGTTGGAGTGAGGCCGAGCTGGCTCAGATTTTTTGGGAGTACGGGGATGAGCCACAAGCCCGGAGATTTGCGCGAGCGATTGTTCAAGATCGGCAGGGTCGACGGTTTGAGACGACAGGTCAGCTGGCTTCCTTGATTGAACGACTCGCTCCCAGGCACGGAAAGAAAAAGCATCCAGCCACGCGCGTGTTTCAGGCCTTACGCATGGCGGTAAATGATGAAAGCCACTTCCTCAAAAGTGGACTGGCGGCAGCCTGCACTTTGTTAAAATCCGGTGGCCGCCTGGCGGTCATCACCTTCCATTCGTTGGAAGATCGGATGGTGAAGGAATTCGGTCGCGAACGAGCGCGCGAATACAACTTCGAGGGCGAAGTTGACGTCCCGGAGCTTCGCAAGCCGTGCGTCCCCGATCTGCGCTGGGTGCAGCGCAAGGCAATCCTGCCGGGCGAAACGGAACTCGCGGAAAATCCG
This sequence comes from uncultured Bifidobacterium sp., assembly GCA_964491875.1. Lineage (GTDB taxonomy): Bacteria > Verrucomicrobiota > Verrucomicrobiia > Limisphaerales > JADJPG01 > JADJPG01. The sequence goes on along the minus strand of CAZBIC010000001.1, from coordinate 86,826 downwards.
CGCGCTCGCAGCGCGCAACTGCGGGTATTGGAGAAAGTTTAGTTCGAACAACGCGTTGATTCGGATGCCACGGGCATCACGAATCACGCAATAAAAACATGGCAAACAATCGTCGCAATCAGTCAGGCGCAGTCCGGTTCGTTCCGGCGCTGAAGGCCGTGTTGCTCTGCACGCTGATCGGCGGTTCGTGCGTTGGCTACGTGCTGCAGAAGAACAAGATTTACGAGCTCGGCCAGCAGATCGGCGCGCGCCAGGTCAAACTGGACAAGATCAAGAAGGAGAACCAAATCCTCGCGGATCGCTACGCCGCCATGCAGTTGCCACAACGGCTGGCTGAGCGCGTGCGGGATTTGAAGCTGGGCCTCGTTCCGCCGCAGCGTCAGCAGATCGTTTGGATTTCAGAACCACCGCCAATCGCGCCAGCGACCAATGCGTTGCCCGCGCAGTTTGTTCAACTCAACCGTAAACCGTGATTCGTCCCGGACATCTTCGACGCCTGTTCGTCTTCGCCATCCTTGCCGGGCTGGCGTTGGCCGGACTTGGCGCGCGTCTGTATGTGCTCCAGGTGGTCAAGCACGACCACTACCGGGAGATCGTGGATGACAACACGCAGCGGACTTTCGTGAAGCAGCCACGCCGCGGCGACATTGTCGATGCGGACGGTCATGTGCTGGCGACAAGCCTGCCCGTGAAACGCGTGCTAGCGGATCCCAGCCTGATTTATCCTTATCAAGCCGATGTCGCCCGCGCCGTCGCGCCGTTGCTTTCGATGAGCGAAGGAGAGCTGCTGCACGCCTTGCGCCCGTTGCGCACGAATGAGACGGGCGTGGTTTATACGAACAGGTTTGTCGATCTGAAGCGCAAGCTGACCTACGATCAGTGGTCGGAAGTTACTCAGGCGATCGCGCAGGTTTCGTTCAACGTCGACGAGGAGTTCCTCAGCAGAAAAGAGCGGATGTTCTTCCGCAACTTGCGCCGTCGCGGCATCTACGCGGAGGAAGATTTTCAACGGATCTATCCAAGCGGGCGGCTCGCCTCGCATGTGCTTGGTTACGTGCAGGAGGTGGAGCGGATTCTGACGAATGGCAGTTCGCGGGCGGCTTCCATCGAGATGACCGGCATCTACGGCATTGAGCATTGGCTGGACGCGAAACTGAAGGGGACACGCGGCTGGCGGGTGACGGAAATGGATCGTCGTGCGCGCGAGATCGTCGTGTTTCGGGAGCAGGATGTGGAGCCGCGTCCCGGCCTGAACGTGACGCTGACGATCGACATGTTCATCCAGAACGTCGTGGAGGAACAGCTCGCGGAGGCGATGAAGAAGTTCAATCCCAAGAGCGCGTGCGCCGTGGTGGTGCGACCGAGCACAGGTGAGATTCTGGCGCTGGCCAACCTGCCGGATTTCGATCCGAACTTCCCGAGCAAGTCGGATGATTGGTCGCGCAAGAACCGCGTGATTGCGGACATGCACGAGCCGGGCTCGACCTTCAAGATTGTCGTGGTCTCCGGCGCGTTGAACGAGCAGACAGTGACGCCGAACGATGTGTTCTTCTGCGAGAACGGCCGCTGGATGTTCAAGGGCAAGCCGCTTCACGATCACGACAACGGCTATGGAAATCTGACCGTGGAAGGAATCATCACGCATTCGTCGAACATTGGCTCGGCGAAGATCGCGGTCTACCGGCTCGGCGAAGAGAAACTCTACGATTACATGACGCGTTTTGGCTTCGGGCAGCCCACGGGCATTACGCTCGATGGCGAGATTCGCGGTTGGGTGAAGCACTGGAAAAAATGGGACGGACTGGCGGTGTCGCGCATTCCGATGGGTCATGCGATCACGACGACGCCGTTGCAAATGGCGATGGCGATGAGCGCGATCGCGAACGAGGGCAAATTGATGCGCCCGATGTTGATCGACAGCCTGCGTGGCGAAAACGGCGAGGTCTTCGTGAAGTTCCAGCCCCAGACGGTTCGCCAGGTAATCAGCCCGCACGCCGCGAAGCAGATGGTGGCGGCGTTGAAAACAGTTCCGGCCAAGGACGGCACGGCGCCGAAGGCCGCGCTCGAACACTACACGGTTGCTGGAAAGACCGGCACGGCGCAGGTTCCGGGCGGCAAGGCGGGCTACATTCCGAAGAAGTACGTTTCGTCCTTCATCGGATTTTTCCCGGCCGACAATCCGGAAGTTTGCATCTCGGTGCTGATCGAGGAGCCGGATGTGAAGAAGGGATACTACGGTGGTCAGACGGCGGCTCCCTATTTCAAGGCCATCGCTGAACAGGTGGCCAATTACCTGAAGATTAAACCTGACCGAAACGATTCACTCGGCGAGACGCTGGTGGGCGGCACCAACAGCGCGCCGGTGAATGGTGTTGCGGCGCGCCGGCCATGACCATGAGCGCTCGCATTTATACTTTGTTGTTCGCTTCCCGCGCGGGGAAGCGTTTGCACAACCTCGGGGGCAGCCCGTCCCGTTTTCCTCTTCCCCAGAGGAACGGGACACCCTCTCTCGCGCATACGGGCTGCTCCTGCCTTTCTCCCGGTGATGGATTCGCCGCGGCTACGACCGGTTCGTAGGCCGCGCGCGCATCCCACGGCTCATCGCCATGCAACTACGGGAACTTATTCAGAACCTGCCAGGCGCCACGGTCGACGGTCCAGTCGACCGCGAGGTGGCCGGCCTTACCTACGACTCGCGTCGCGTGACGCCGGGCATGGTCTTTGTGGCCATCCCCGGACAACACGTCGATGGACATGAGTTCGTTGGCACCGCTGTGGAGCGCGGCGCCACCGCGGTGATTTGTGAGCGGAACAAAATCGTTCCCGGTCGCGTCACGAAGATTCAAGTCAACGACGTTCGCGAGGCGATGGCGTGCGCGGCACGTTCCTATTTCCAGCATCCGAGTTCCAAACTGAAGGTCATTGGCGTCACCGGGACAAATGGCAAGACCACGGTTGCCTTCATGATCAAGGCGATCCTCGAATCAGCGGACATCAAGACCGGACTGATGGGCACGGTGCGTTACGAGATTGGCGATCGGGTCATCCCGGCCCAGCGCACGACGCCGGAGTCCATCGAAGTTCAGCAGATGATGGCGCAGATGCTGAAGGCTGACTGCAAGGCGTGCGTGATGGAAGTCAGCTCCCACGCGCTCGACCAGAAGCGCGTGCATGGCGTCGACTTCGATGTCGGCATCTTCACCAATCTCACCCGTGACCACCTCGATTATCACGGGACGATGGAAAACTACTTTACGGCGAAGAAAAGACTGTTTGCGTCGCTGGAGCAGGGGCCGAAGCGCGGCGCGTCCGTGATCAACATTGATGATACGTTCGGCGCTCGGCTCGTGGACGAAACGCAAGGCGTGGAGGTGCAACTCACCTACGGCTTTGGTGAGAAGTCCTGCCTGCGCGCGACGAAGATCGAATTGAACGCGGACGGTTCGCGCTTCGTGGTGGAAGCGCCGGATCGGAAGTTCGCCATCCGCCTCCCGCTGATCGGCCGCCACAACATTTACAATGCGCTCGCGGCGATCGGCGCGTGCCTCGCGCTGAAGATCGATGTGGTGAAAATCCAGGCGGCGTTGAATGCGCTGCCGCCGGTTTCCGGCCGCCTCGAAATGGTTTCCGCCGGACAACCGTTCGGCGTCTTCGTCGATTACGCTCACACCGACGACGCGTTGAAGAACGTGCTGACGACGCTGCGCGAGATCACGAAGGGCAGGGTGCTGCTGGCTTTTGGTTGTGGTGGAAATCGTGACTCCGGCAAGCGCGCCAAGATGGGGCGCATCGCGGCGGAGCTGGCGGATTACACGCTCATCACGAGCGACAATCCGCGCAAGGAAGACCCGGCAAAGATCGCCGCGCAGGTGGAGGAAGGCTACAATGCGCTGCGTGCAGATGCCTACGAGATCGAGCTCGATCGCGCCCGGGCGATTCAGCAGATCATCTCCCGCGCGCAGCCCGGTGACTCGGTGCTCATCGCTGGCAAGGGTCACGAGACGTATCAGGAATTTGAAGATACCGTGGTGCCATTCGACGACCGCATTCATGCGCAGGAAGCGCTGGAGACGTGTGGGTTTGTCGCGGACAGCCGCGGTTGATGGGAGGAATTTCAATGTCGGAATCGCGTCCTCAATTGTTTGGAGTTCTGGCGGGGTTGTTCCTTGCCGCGGGTCTGGTGTGTTCAGCGGTGGTGCTGACGCGGGCCTGGATGAAGATCGCGGAAAGCGAATCGATCAACGTGACCGGATCCGCCCGCAAGGCGGTGCAGTCTGACCTGGTTATCTGGCGCGGTTCGTTCGCTGTCGAAGCGCCGGACTTGCTCGCCGCGCAACGGAAGCTCAAGGCGGACTTGGCCAAGGTGGAGCGCTTTCTCGCCGGGAAGGGCGTGACCAATTACGTGGTCGGCAACGTGGGCATTCAGGAGCTCCGCAGCATGGTGAAGACGGAGAATGAGACGGTGAACAAGCTGGCGGGCTACCGGTTGACGCAGGTGGTGGAGATCCGGTCTGAGGACGTGGCGCGGGTTGCGCAGCTGGATCGGGAATCCGTCGAGCTGGTGGAAGCGGGCGTGTTGTTCACCTCGGATTCCCCGCAATACATCTACACGAAAGCCGGCGAGGCGAAGGTGGAGATGCTGGCCGAAGCCACGCGCGATGCCCGGTCGCGTGCAGACCAGATTGCATCGCAGGGTGGACGCGAGATCCGAGGCCTTCAGTCCGCCAAGATGGGCGTGTTTCAAATCACGCCACTGCATTCGATTCAAACGAGCTGGGACGGGATGAACGACACGACGTCGTTCGAAAAAACGATTACCGCCGTGGTCAGCGCCACGTTCGGGCTCGAATAGAAATGGAACCGCGCTCACTGGAATACGTCGCGTCCGCCTGCAACGGCGAGATTCGCTGGGGCTCTTCAGAGACTCTGGTGACGCGCGTGTGCACGGATTCGCGGCAGGTGCGGGTGGGTGATTTGTTCATCGCGCTCGCGGGCGAGAAGTTCGATGCGCACGATTACCTTGTTGAGGTGGCGCGCAGTGGCGCGACGGCGCTGCTGGTCTCGCGGTCAAAATTGGATCGCACCGCAGGTCTCGCGGAGGCGGTGGCGCTCGTGGTAGTGGAGGATACCCGCGTGGCTCTCGGCCAATTGGCGGCGCGGTATCGTCAGGACTTTCAGATTCCGATCGTCGCCATTGCCGGATCGAACGGCAAGACGACGACGAAGGAATTGCTGGCATCCGTGCTGCGCCAGAAAGGCGAGACGCTCTGGAGCGAGGCGAGTTTCAATAACGACATTGGCGTGCCGCTCACCTTGTTGAAGCTCGATCGTAGTCACGGCGCGGCGGTGATTGAAGTGGGCACGAATCATCCCGGCGAACTGCTCCCGCTGTTGAAGATCGTCCAGCCGCAACACGGAATCCTGACGAACATCGGTCGTGAGCACTTGGAATTTTTCGGTGACCTCGCGGGAGTCGCGCAGGAAGAAGGCGCCTTGGCAGAATTCCTGCAGTCTTCGGGGAAGCTTTTCATCAACGGTGACAGTGAATGGACGCCGGCGATTGCGAAACGCACTCGTGCGGAAGTGGTGAAAATCGGATTTGGCGAAGCCAACGCGTGGCGCGCCAGCAACGTTCGGGTCGGAGAGGACGGGGTTCGGTTTGACGCCGAATCACCTCAGTCTGAATACGCCGGAGAGTATCGTCTCCGGGTTCTGGGACGGCACCAAGTTCCAAATGCACTCCTCGCTGTGGCGGCGGGGAAGGAACTTGGTGCCACACCCGATCAGATTCGCCGGGGCCTCGCGGAATGCGCACCGCCGAAGATGCGCCTCCAGATCTGGGAAGCCCATGGCGTGCGTGTGCTCGATGATGCGTACAACGCGAACGCCGATTCCATGCTTGCCGCATTGCAGACGTTGCATGACTTGCCGTGTGCCGGTCGTCGCGTGGCGGTGCTGGGCGACATGGCGGAACTCGGCAAACACACCGCCGAAGCGCATCGGGAGATTGGCCAGCGCAGTTTTGAGCTGGGCGTGAATCGACTGGTCGCGGTCGGGCGTTTTGCGAGGGAGACCGCACAGGCGGCCGAGGCGGCGGGAATGAAGGATGTCAGTGAGTTTGCGGATGTCCCGGCAGCCGCGGCGGCGGTAAAGGAACTGGTCCGACCGGGAGATGTGGTGTTGTTGAAGGCTTCGCGCTCCACGGGATTGGAGCGGGTGGGCGAAGCGTTGCGCGCGGCTTCATGAAGCGTTCATGAAGTTTTTACGAGTTGAAACTTCAGGTAACTCAAACGTGTTCCTAGAGTGTCACTCCTGACGAATGTTTTATTATCTCAGTCAATACCTGCTGCATGCGGCAGAGAACACGGCATGGCAGGAGGAACTCTCGTTCCTTCGGCTGTTCCGCTACATCAGCTTTCGTGGTGCGGGCGCGTTGATCACGGCGCTGGCGTTGAGCCTCTGGCTCGGGCCGAAAGTGATCGCGTGGCTCAAGCGCCTGAAGTTCGGCCAGGACTACGTGGACAAAGCCGAGGAGGCGGGCGGGCTTGGTGCGCGCACGTTCTCCAAGCGCGGCACGCCAACGATGGGCGGAATTCTGATCGTAGGCGTGATGGATATCACCGCGCTGCTCTGGGCGCAGTGGACGACGCATGTGGCACTGACCTTGATCTCGGTTCTGGTGCTGGCCGGGTTAGGTTTTTACGACGACTACGCGAAGATCACCCAGCAAAGCAACAAGGGCGCGAAGGCGAACATCAAGCTTTGGGTGCAATGCGCACTCGGGTTGTTCATTGCGGTTTATCTTTGGCGCGATCCGCAGACGGAGAAGTTGATCACCGAAGTGATGGTGCCGTTTGTGAAGTATCCGGTGGCGACGGGTGTCGTCGGAACGATTATCGGTCTGATGCTCGCTTCCGTGGCCATCGTGGGCAGCTCGAACGCGGTGAATCTTACGGACGGTCTCGACGGTCTGGCGATCGGCTGCACGTTGATTGTCACCACGGTGTTCGCGGCGCTGACGTATCTCGCGGGCAACTTCCGCACGGCGGCCTATCTGCAAATGCCATACGTCGCGGGCGCGGGCGAGTTGACAGTGATTTGTCTCGGGATGATTGGCGCGGGCCTGGGATTTCTCTGGTTCAATTGTCATCCGGCGCGCGTCTTCATGGGCGACACGGGATCGCTGGCGCTCGGCGGTGCACTCGGGATCATCGCGGTGCTGATTCATCAACCGCTGATGCTGGTGATCGCGGGCGGTGTGTTCGTGGCCGAAGCGCTCTCCGTCATCATCCAGACCGGCTACTTCAAATACACCAAGCGCAAGTATGGAACCGGCCAGCGCGTCTTCCTGATGGCGCCGTTGCATCATCACTTCGAAAAGAAGGGCTGGCACGAAACGCAGGTCGTCATCCGGTTTTACATCCTGTGCATCCTGTGCGCGGTGGTGGCGCTGAGCACGCTGAAGATTCGTTGATTCATAGCAAGTGACCTCTCTCGAACATAAAACTGTCCTCGTCCTCGGCCTCGGCAAAAGCGGGCTGGCGGCGGCGGAGTTATTGCGCAAGCGCGGCGCGCGGGTGCTGGCGCTGGACAGCGCGGACTCGCCGGCGCTTCAACGCGATGCGGCGCAGTTGAAGGCGCTGGGCGTGGTCGTGGAGCTCGGTGCGGACGAGGCGCCGAACGTGAATTTCGATCTCGCGGTCGTCAGTCCCGGCGTGCCGTGGTCGAATCCGATCTTGCAGGAGCTGAACGAGCGCAAGGTTCCGATCATCGGCGAGTTTGAGCTGGGCTACCAACATTCGCTTTGCCTGAACGTCGCCATCACCGGAACCAACGGCAAGACCACGACGACGGAACTCGTCGAGCGCCTGCTGACGGCACATCACTTCAAGACGCTCGCGGCGGGGAATATCGGGCTTCCCGTTTGTTCCGTGGCGGAGCAGACGAAGGATTTGGATTTTCTGACGCTTGAAGTCAGCTCGTTTCAGCTGGAGACGATTCAATATTTTCGTCCGGCGGTTGGCGTGTTGTTGAACATCACGCCGGATCATCTCGATCGCTACGATCGCATGGCGGACTACGCGCTGGCGAAGGGCAAGCTGTTCATGAACCAGCAGCCGTTCGACTGGGCGGTGGTTCAGAGCGAAGCGCTGGCGCAGTTGCGCAGCTTGAAGGTGAACATTCCGTCCAAGGTCATCACCTTCAGCGCGAGTAATCGTCGCGCGGATTTGCATCTCGACCGCAGCTTGATCATCAGCAGCCTGGACGATTGGAACGGGCCGTTGCTCGACATGAACCAGACGCGGCTGGTCGGCCCGCACAATGCCGAGAACGTGATGGCTGCGCTGGCGGTGGGGCGCATCCTGCGCATTCCGCTGGAGACGATGGTGGAGGCGCTGAAGACTTACGAACCGGCCGCCCACCGGTGCGAGTTGGTGGCGGAGATCGCCGGCGTGAAATTTATCAACGACTCCAAGGCGACGAATCTCGACGCCGTGCACAAGGCGCTGTTGGCGGTTCCTGCCGCGCAGCCCGGCGAACCGAATGTGTGGTTGATCGCGGGTGGCCGGGACAAGGGCTTCGAGTATCACGATATCGGGCCGCTGCTCAGCCAACGCGTGAAGGGCGCCTTCCTGATTGGCGAGACGCGTGAGAAGATCCGCGCGGCGTGGAGCCTTTTTACTCCTTGCACGCTCAAGGACTCGTTGATAGAAGCCGTTACAGAAGCCGCGGCCAGCGCGGTGTCCGGCGATGTGGTGCTACTCTCGCCCGCCTGTTCCAGCTTTGACCAGTTCCAGAACTACCAGCACCGGGGTGACGTGTTTCGTCAAACCGTCGCGGATTTGTCATCCTCCGGCCGAAAGGCGGCGGGATGACTTTATGCTTTGCACTTTTGGACCGGGACTTTAGAACTGCGCTTCGGGATTTTGAGGGAATCTCCGGCGCGAAACATTGACAACTGATTACGACCTCGAAGAACGGACGCTGACCGCGCCACTTTAGAAAATGAATACACCGAACCCACTGGTGCCCCAGGGCACGTTTCAGGACAAGGGCAAAGCTCAGATCCGAATCACCGTTTTTGCCATTCTCGCCGTCCACCTCGTGGCGCTCAGCGTTCTCCTGATCGCCGGTTGCAATAAGAAGGCTGATCCGGAACCCACCACCGACACCGGCGTTCCTCCGCTGCCGCCGATTCCGGCCGACACCAACTGGCCGGCTCCGCCTACTGCCCTTCCGCCGGTGCCGGGAACGCAGGATGCGACCCAGCTCCCGCCGCCGGTGACGACGCCGACGCAGGAGGTGACCGGGATCACGCCGCCGCCGATCGTCGAGGTCGCACCGCCGCCGCCGCAAGATCCGATCGTCTCGGGCAGCGCTGAGCACACCATCTCCAAGGGCGAATCGTTCTACACCGTTGGCAAGAAGTATGGTGTGGGCTTCAAGGCGATCGCGGATGCGAACCCGGGCGTCAACCCGAACCGCCTGAAGATCGGCCAGAAGATTATCATCCCTGCGGCCAAGACTCCTTCCGCTGGCGCGACCGCGTTGACTCCGGCTCCCGTGGCGGGGGAGACGACGATCAAGTCTTACAAGGTGAAGTCCGGCGACAACCTCAACAAGATCGCCAAGAATCACGGCGTCAGCGTGAAGCAGCTGCGCGCCGCGAACAACCTGCGCACGGATCAAATCAAGGTCGGCCAGACGCTCAAGATTCCGGTGAAAGCCCCGGCTGTGGTCGCTCCTCCGGTGGAAGCCGCGCCGCCCGTGCCGGCGCCTCCCGCTGAAGTGCCACCTGCCACGCTCCCGCCGGCTGGCAATCCCGTGCTGCCGCCTCCGGCGCAGTAACGAATCGTTACAGACCGTTTCACGACGAAGCCGGACGCACCCGCGTCCGGCTTCTTCACATTAGGGTAGGAGCCTCTCCGAATATCAGACTGGCTCCAGGAGGACCGCACTCCGCTTCGAACTTTCCGCATCCATCGATCGTTTCACTTTCATGAAAGCCGCCACTTCACTGCTTCTCTTCTCCGTGCTGGGACTGCTCGTCCTCGGCATCGTCATGCTGGTCAGCGCCAGCACCGGCCAGCAGGAAGCCCGCTATCTCATCATGCAGCCCATTTGGGCCGGCGTTGGGCTGGTGGGGCTGCTGGTCGCCGCGTCCGGCGATTACCGGTGGATCAAGAAATTCTGGTGGGCGCTGCTTGCCCTCGCAGTGGTGTTGCTGGCACTGGTCTGGGTGCCGCACGTTGGCATCATGAAGAACGGCGCGCGGCGCTGGATTGGCTTCGAGAGCTTTCGCCTGCAACCCTCCGAGTTCGCGAAGATCGCGCTCATCATCTCGATTGCCTGGTATGGCGAACGATTCCAGCGCCACATGGGCACGTTCACTCGCGGGGTCCTGATTCCCGGCGTGGGCATCGGGTCCGTGTTGTTCCTGATTTTCAAGGAGCCCGACGTCGGCACCACGTTGCTCCTCGCGGGAGTCAGTTCCGTAATGTTGCTCGTGGCCGGATTGCGCTGGCGCTACGTGTTGCCGCCGCTCGTGGCGGGATTGATTGGCATCACGGCCTTCATCGCGCAGGACTCCGTGCGCTCCCAGCGCATCCACGCGTGGCTCCACCCGGAGGAAACGCGTCTCGACAAGGGCATGCAAACGTACCAGGCGATGGCTGCGCTCGGCAGCGGCGGCCTCAAGGGCGTCGGGCTCGGCGAAGGACGCCAGAAGCTCGGCTTCGTGCCCGAGCATCACACCGATTTCATCCTCTCGGTGGTCGGCGAGGAACTCGGTCTGGCCGCGACGCTGTCCGTCATCCTCGCGTTCATGGTAATTCTATTCTGCGGCATCTACATCGCGTGGAATGCGGCAGACACCTTCGGCATGCTTATCGCCACCGGCATCACCTTCCTCATCGCGATGCAGGTGGTCATCAACATCGGCGTGGTGACCGGCTCGCTGCCGAACAAGGGACTGGCGCTGCCCTTCATCAGCTATGGCGGATCGAACCTCGTCATCATGATGGGTTGCATCGGACTGCTCATCAACATCGGCCGCCACGCGACGTGCAACTTAACCTCCCGCAGCGGTGTCATGGACATGGATGAACTGGCTGCGCCGGAGAATGCTTGAAGGTGAATCGGAATAGAAAATGTAGAGGCTTCGCGGTCGTCATGTCGATTGCCGCAGGCGCGATATCGCTGACTGGATGTGCCACCTATTCTGTAATTGAAGATGCTCGAAATCCTCGACCGAGTGATGCCGTAACTTGTGCCAATTATTTGCTGATACCGGTAACTGTCCCCTTTGACATCGCAACGTTGCCTATCCAGATACCTGCGTTTTTAAGATTGCCCGACCGTACCCCTGCTCGTGACGTGATTGTGAAGTAGGGACGAACAGTGCAGTGCAACCGTGAGACGTTCTATATGAAATCTTCGACGACCTCCAAACCCCTCGTCGCCATCGCGTGTGGCGGAACTGGCGGACACTTGTTCCCCGGCGTCGCCGTGGGCGAACAACTCCTCCTGCGCGGCTGCGATGTCACGCTGCTCGTTTCGCCGAAGGAAGTCGATCAACAGGCCGTGAAATCCGCCACCGGCATGGGCGTCGCCACGCTGCCCGCCGTCGGCATGACGCGCGGCAAGCTCCTGAGCTTCGTCGCCGGCTTCTGGAAATCCTATCGCGCCGCGAAGACGCTCTTCCGCGGACGCACGCCGCAAGCCGTGCTGGCGATGGGCGGCTTCACCAGCGCGCCGCCAGTTATCGCCGGTCGCGCCTGTGGTGCGGCGACGTTCCTGCACGAATCGAATACCATTCCTGGCAAGGCCAACCGCTGGCTCGCGCACTTTGTTGATCAGGCGTTCGTCGGATTCCCGACCGCTGCGTCGCAATTGCGGCACAAGAACGTTTTGCCTACGGGCACGCCTGTGCGTCCGCAGTTTACGCCCGGCGATGTGGCGTCGCGTCGCGTGGCGCTCGGGCTTGCGCCGGATCGTCCGGTGTTACTCGTCACAGGAGGCAGTCAGGGGGCGTCCGGCGTGAACGACCTCGTGCTCCAAGCGCTGCCTGCGTTGCTCAAGGCGGTGCCGACGCTGCAGTTCCTGCATCTCACCGGTCCGAATGATTTTGAGAAGGTCCGGGCGGGCTACGCAGCGCAACAGGCGAAGGCTGTGGTGCAACCGTTCCTCACCGAGATGGACCTCGCGCTCGGCGCGGCGGATGTCGCGGTGAGCAGGGCAGGGGCGTCTTCGATGGCGGAACTCGCGGCGATGCGGCTGCCGTCCGTGCTGATCCCGTATCCGATCGCAGCGGATAATCATCAACTGCACAACGCGAACGCGTTTGTCGCGACAGGTGCCGCACATTTGCTCGAACAACGCGGCGCGACGGGCGAGGCGCTGGCGGCGAAGTTGATTCCGCTGCTGACGGATTCCGCGGCGCGCACGGCGATGCAGACGGCGCTGGAATCCTGGCATCACGCGGATGCTGCCGAGGTGATCGCGGAGAAGATGATCGCGCTGATGGAAGCGAGTTACGGCGGGCGCTGGCGGCGGACGGAGCAGCCGAACGAATCCGGCTTTCGCGTCCTGCGCCTCGCGGTGCCGAATGCGTGAGACGGATTAGTCCGCTAAACACGCGAAACTTCGCGAAAGCAGAAACGAGGACGTGAGCGGGGGTTGCTTCTGATAGTCCTCATTTTCGCGTCTTTAGCGTGTTTCGCGGTTCAAGAATTCAGGTTTAGATGGTTCCGATGACGACAGAACAGATTGGCCGGCTGCTCGAAGCGGCGGCGCCGAACACGACAATTTACCTCGTTGGCGTCGGCGGCTGCGGCATGAGCGGGCTCGCGCATCTGTTGCTCGACCTTGGCTTTCGCGTGGTCGGCTCTGATCTCTCGGCGAACGAGGAGACTCGTCAGCTCGCGGAACGCGGGGCGACGATTCACATCGGCCATCGTGCGGAGCAACTCGTCGCGGCGCAGCCAATACTTGTCGGTTATTCGTCGGCGATTCGCCGGGACAATCCGGAGTTGCAAGCCGCCGAGCAGCGGCAGATTCCGCTCGCGCGTCGGGCGTTGTTGCTGGCGGCGCTTGTGCATCGGCAGCAGGGAATCTGTGTGGCTGGCATGCATGGCAAGACGACCACGTCCGCGTTGCTGGCGTTCGGGCTGGAGAAGCTGGGTGCCGCTCCGAGTTATGCGATCGGCGCGCTGGTTCCGCAGTTACCACGGCACGCGAAGTTCGCAGCCGGTAGCAGCCGACGTGAGTCGGCTCAAATTAGACCGGGAGCGCAAAGTGCGGAACTTAACGCGGGTGATCAGAGCCGACTCACGTCGGTTGCTACAGAGAGCTATTTCGTCGCGGAAGCGGACGAGAGCGATGGCACGCTGTCCGAGTTCCGTCCGCAGCACGCCATCGTGCTGAACGTCGATGCCGAGCATCTCGATTTCTACGCAAACTTCGACGCCATCTGCCGCGAGTTCGCGAACTTCGCGCAGCAGACGCAAGAGACACTTGTGTTCTGCGCTGACGACGCGCGACTGGCGGAACTGTTCGCACGAAGGCCGGGCGCGGTGTCGTACGGTTTTCATCCGCTCGCGAATTATCGGTTGGTTCCTGCTGGAAGCTTCCGATTCGAGGTTTGGTTCTCTGGATTGAAGCTTGGTGATTTCTCGACTCGTTTGCTGGGCGAGAAAAACCTCTCGAACGCAGGTGCAGTCATCGCGGTGCTGCATCGGTTGGGCTACGCGCCGGACGCCATTGCGTCAGCCATTGCGGATTTCACCGGCGCGGCGCGGCGTCAGCAGGAACTTTTCAGCGATGCGCGGTTTCGCGTGTTCGATGACTACGGTCATCACCCGGCGGAGATTCAGGCGACGCTGCAAGCGTTTCGGAGCCTCGGCGCGCGCCGATTGCTCGTCGCGTTTCAGCCGCACCGATTCACGCGGACGCAGGCGCTGATGATCGAGTTTGCGACGAGTTTCGGTCAGGCGGATTTGCTCTGGGTTGCGGACATCTACGCGGCGAGCGAGCCGGAGATTCCCGGCGTGACGAGCGCGAAGCTGGTGGAGGCGATTCGCGGCTCAGGCCGTAAGGTCGAGCATGTGGGACCACTCGACGCCTTGCGCCGGGCGGTGCGTGCGGCGATGCTGCCGGGCGATGTGGTGCTGTTCCTCGGCGCGGGCGACATCACCAAAGCCGCGCACGAACTCGCCGCTGAATTACGGGAAGAAGCTGTGTCATCGAACGAACAAACCTTGGCCGCGTTGACGGCGTGCCTGTCTCCGGAATCCATCGTGCGCCGCGACGAGCCGCTCGCAAAGCGCACCACGTTGCGCGTCGGAGGCAAGGCGGATTACTACGTCGAGCCGGCGTCGGAAGAGGATTTGTCGCGCGTGCTGAAGTTCTGCGCGGAACGGCAGCTGAAGTTCACGCTGCTCGGGCGTGGGTCGAACCTGCTCATCAAGGACGGCGGCATCCGCGGCGTGGTGATTTGCCTGAACCATCCGAACTTCAGCCGGCTGGAAATCATCGGCGACAAACTGCGCTGCGGGCCGGGTGTGAAGCTGAAGGCGATTTCGGTGGAAGCGCGTCGAGCGGGCCTGGCCGGGCTGGAGTTTCTCGAAGGCATCCCGGGCAGTCTCGGCGGCTCGATGCGCATGAACGCGGGCGCGATGGGTTCGTGGCTCTTCGATGTGGTGGAGAAGATCCGGTTCATGGATTACGCGGGCGTCGCGCATGAGCGCATGGCGAGCGAGGTGAACGTGGAGTATCGCGGTTGTCCGCTGTTGAAGACGCACGTCGCGCTCGGTGCGGTTCTCAAGGGCCAACCGACGGCGGCGGAGACGGTCGCGGCGCGGATGCAGCAGTACAGTTCCAAGCGCTGGGAATCGCAGCCGAAGGAGCCGAGCGCGGGCTGCATCTTCAAGAACCCGAAGACGATTCCCGCCGGCAAGCTCATTGATGAACTGGGCCTGAAAGGAACGCGGGTCGGCGGCGCGATGGTGTCGGATGTGCATGGGAATTTCATCGTGAACGCGGACAACGCGACGGCGAGCGACGTGCTGAGTTTGATCGAGGTGGTGAAGCAGCGCGCGAAGTCCGCGCGCGGGATCGAGCTGGAGACTGAGGTGGAGATCTTGGGGGAAAACTGAAGTGAGCTCGAAGTTAAACATCACCGTGATGCTGGGCGGGTTTTCCGCGGAGCGCGAAGTGTCGTTGAAGACGGGTGCGGCGGCGGCGAAGGCGCTGCGGTCGCTGGGTCACACGGTTCATGAACTCGATCCGAAGGACGACACTTGGACGCTCGCGTCGGGCACGGATGTCGTGTTCCTCGCGCTGCACGGGACTTACGGCGAGGACGGTCAGGCGCAGGCGCGCTTGGAGAAGCTCGGCGTGCCTTATACCGGTTGCGATCCGGAGGCCAGCCGCGTCGCGTTCGACAAGGTGTTAACGAAGCAGCGTTGCGTGGCGGCGGGCGTGCCGACGGCGAAGTTCGCGGTATTCGATGCGCCGGGCGCGACGTGGCCGATGGGTTGGCAGCCGCCCGTCGTGCTCAAGCCGGTGCGGCAGGGTTCGAGCGTGGGCTTGCAGTTCGTGGATCGCGTGGTGGATTTCAGCGCGGCTCTTACGGAAGCGTTGCGGCACGACACTCAGGTGTTGATGGAAGAACGCATCGTCGGGCGCGAAACAACGGTGGCAATTCTCGATGGGCAGGCGTTGCCGGTGGTGGAGGTGCGCCCGAAGGAAGGCACTTACGATTACACGAACAAGTACACGGCGGGCCGGACGGAATACTTTTGTCCCGCGCCGTTTGATCCGCCGGTGACGGCGGCGATTCAACAGGCGGCGATCGGAGCGTTCAATGCGGTCGGCGGACGCGATTACGCGCGCGTGGATGTGATGGTTCGCGCGAACGGCGAACCGATCGTGCTTGAAGTAAACACGCTGCCGGGCATGACGGAAACGAGCCTGTTGCCGAAGGCGGCGGCGGCGGCGGGCATTGGATATCCCGAGCTTTGCCAGCGGATGATCGACCTCGCGATGAAGCGGGGAAACCTGAGGTAAGGCTCGCCCTCGCCCCAGCCCTCTCCCCGAAGAAAGGGTGCGCGGTGGTGCTCGGCTTGAAAATCGTCAATCCACGTCCGCTTTTGATTCGTTGCCAGCAGTTCAGCGCTTGCCCGGCTTCACGCGGCTACTTTTACGACGGCTTTACGAGTGCGCTTGCACTCGGGCAGTCCTTTCCTTAAAACTCACTCCGCCCATTCGATGCTCTTTAAACGCAAACGTCGTAACCGGCGCCATTCGCGCGGCTACGTCCTCGATGTCAAACTCAGCGCCAGCCAGCGCCGGGAAACCCGGCTGCGCCGGCTGACGCTCGTCCTCGGTTCGGCGCTCATCCTGTTCTTCACCGTTTTCGTGCTCTGGCGCGGCGGTGACATGGCCATCCGCCACTTCATTTACGAGAACCCCGCGTTCGCCATTCGCAGCGTGGATGTCGAAACCGACGGGGTGCTTTCCGCCGAGCAGCTTCGCTCCTGGGCGGGCGTGCGGATGAACGACAATCTCCTCGCCCTCGATCTGGCGCGCGTGGAACGCGACTTGAAGCTCGTGCCCGCCATTGAATCCGTCGTGGTCGAGCGGGTGTTGCCCGGCGGCCTGCGCATTCGCGTGGCGGAACGCGAACCGATCGCGCAAGTGGTCTTGCCGCAGTTCCGCGCATCCAACGGGGCGGAAGGCGGCGTCTACACGCTGGATGGCAATGGCTATTTCATGTTCCCGGTGGAAGCGGTGCAGCGCGCGGTGCCGGTGTTGCAGACGAATGATCATCTGCCGTTAATCGCCGGCATCCCGGCGCGCGATGTGCGGCCGGGGCGCCAGTCCGAAACGCCGCAGGTGCTGTCGGCGCTGGCATTGGTGCGCGAGTTCAATCGGTCCCAGATGGCCGGTCTGGTGGATCTCAAGCAGGTGGACGTCTCTACGCCGGGCGTGTTGATCGCGACGACGGGACAGGGGAATGAGCTGACGTTTGGCCTGACTGACTTCGAGTCGCAGCTCAAGCGCTGGCGCCTTGTGCATGATTACGCGCAGCGCTTTGGGAAGCTCATCAAAACCCTGGATCTCTCCGTGGCGAACAACGCTCCGATGCTTTGGGCGGACGCGAGCGGAACCACGCCGCCGCCCGCACCTAAGCCGTTGAAAGCCTCACCCTACAGGAAGAAACATGTTTGACCCCTCATCCATCATCGTCGGGCTGGAGATTGGCACATCCAAGGTTTGCGCCGTCGTCGGTGAAGTGAACGCCGCCGGAAACCTCAATGTCATCGGCGTCGGTCAGTCGCGCTCGCGCGGCGTGCGCAAGGGCGAGCTGGCGGACGCTTCGTCAGTGGGCGAGGACATTCGCAATGCGATCGTCGAAGCCGAGCAGATGGCGGACGTGGAGATTCGCAGCGTCTATCTCGGCGTGACGGGCGGACACATCCGCGGCTTCACCAATCGTGGCGTGCATCCGGTCGTTTCTGCGGATCGCGAGATCACAAAGGAAGACGTCGAGGACGTGATCAAGAACGCGAAGGCGATCAATCTGCCGGCGGAGAACCACGTGGTCCATGGTATTCGCCAGCACTTCCTCGTCGATGGCCAGGACGGAATCATTGATCCCGTCGGGATGCTCGGCGCACGTGTCGAGGTGGACATGCACGTCATCCACGGAAATTTCAATCGCCTGCAGAATCCCATTCGCGCCGTGAAGGGTCTGCAGCTCGAGGTCGACGCCATTGTGTTCAATGGGCTAGCTTCCTCGCTCGCCTTGCTGAGCAACGAGCAGAAGGAAATGGGCGCGCTTGTGATCGACATGGGCGGCGGCACGACGGAATATGTGGTTTACAGCGGCGGCATCATCAAACACGCGGGCGTGCTGGCGGTGGGCGGCGATCACATCTCGAACGATCTCGCGTATGGCCTGAAAGTCCCGCTGGGACGCGCGGAGGCGCTGAAGGTAAAGCATGGCGCGGCGATCATTGAGGATCGCGACAAGGGTTTGACGGTGACGGAAAACGACGAGTTGGGGTTGCCGATGAAGACGTGCAACGTCGAGCACTTGCGTCGGATCATGTCGCTGCGATTGGAGGAGACGTTCGAACTGATTGAGCACGATCTCGGCAAGGCCGGGCTGCTCGATTACCTGCGCGCAGGCATTTTCATCTGCGGCGGCGGCGCGCGCATCGAAGGCATCCAGAAGCTGGCGGAGCGGATCTTCCAGCTGCCGGCCACGCTCGGCAAAACGAATTCCATCAGCGGATTGAAGTCGGCGCTGGACCAGCCCGAGTTCGCCACGGCCATTGGCCTGGTGAAGTACGGCTCGTTCCAGCAAAAGAAGAAGACAGGCGGTTCATTAACGCAGACCATCAAGGAGACGCTGTTCGGCGGGCTCCTGACCCGCAAGCCGTGATTGGCGGGCGGCAACAAGCAAAGGATCTATGACTCCCGATACTGGCGCGACGCCGGAAACTCCGGCCTTGAAGAAATCGTTCTCGATCAAAGTGCTCGGCGTGGGCGGCGCGGGCTGCAACGCCGTCAATCATCTCGCGCGGGAGAACTTCCCCGGCGTGAGCTTTGCCGTGATGAACACCGACGCGCCGGCGCTGGCGCAGTCGCCGGTGGAGGTGAAGATCAATCTCGGCGCGAAGTCCACCCGCGGTCTCGGCGCGGGCGGTGATCCGGAGCGCGGTCGCGCGGCGGCAGAGGAGGATGTGGCCCAGATTCGATCGCTCTGCGACGGCGCGGACGTGGTCTTTGTCGTGGCGGGCATGGGCGGCGGCACGGGCACGGGCGCAAGCCCAGTGGTGGCGCGGGTGGCGAAGGAGACCGGCGCACTCGTCTTGTCCATCGTGATGTTGCCGTTCGATTGCGAAGGCAGCCGGCGCACGCGTCAGGCGCAGCTGGGATTGCATGAGTTGAAGGGCGCGGCGGATGGCGTGATTTGCTTGCCGAACCAGCGGGTGTTTAAACTCATCGATGAAAACACGAGCTTGTTGGAGGCGTTTCACATCACGAACGAGCTGGTGGCGCAGGGCGTGCGCGGCATCTGGCGTTTGCTGTCGCGGCCGGGCTTGATCAACGTGGACTTTGCGGACCTGTGCTCGGTGACGCGCGGCAAGCACGCGGAGAGCTGCCTGGTGACCGCGGAGGCGCAGGGTGAGGGTCGTTCGCGCGAGGTGATGGAGAAGATCTTGGCGCACCCGCTCATCGAGGGCGGTCAGGTGCTGACGGAATCGGCCGGCGTGCTGGTGTGCATTGCGAGCGGTCGCAGCCTCGCGATGGCGGAGGTGAACCGCATCATGGAACAGATCAACCGCCAGTGCGAACAGGCGCACATCATCATGGGCGCGGCGATCGACGAGGAGCTCGGCGACAAGCTGCTGGTTACCGTAGTGGCTTCGCGCAAGGCCGGGAACGAGACCGGGGCGCGTTCGAGCGAGCCGTCGGGCAATCCCCGGTTCACCGAGACCGCGGCGTCGGCTTACTCGGCAGGGGTCGAGATGGAAATGCCGCTGACGGGCGCGAGCTCAAAATCGGCGTCGCGCTTTGTGGCGCCAGCACCGGAATCGACGCCTGAGAAGACGGAACGCCTGCTCACCCAACAGCGCGGTGGCCGCAAGGCGGGCAATCGCCTGAAGCAAACCCAGCTACCGCTGGAGATTGTTTCGCGCGGGCGTTTTGAGAAGAGCGAGCCGACGATTTATCACGGTCAGGATTTGGATGTGCCCACTTACATCCGGCGCGGCATCGCGCTGAATTGATCGCAGAAGCTTCAAGAGCGGCGTATCACCGCGGCTTCCTTCGCATTCACGGTAGTTCCTCCCGTTGGTTTCATTTTGAGGCCGGAGGTTTTCCGGCGTGATCTGTAATCCGTGATTCGTGGTCCAGGACGGTAGAAACCGCAATCCGCGGAACGTTTTACATTTCACGTATCGAGTGTCGTCTCGTAAGGTGCGCGCATGGGTCCGACGGAATGGATGGTCGTGTCGGGGGTGCTGGTCTTTGCCAGCGCCAGCTTCTTCTTTGCCCTGGCGGAATCGGCCCTGTTCGCGCTCGGGAAGTTTCGTGCTCGTCAGATTGCGGAACAACCGGGCGGGTCCGTTGTCCTGCAACTGCTGGAGCGTCCGTCCGAATTGCTCGCGACGATCACGCTGGGCAACACGGCGGCGAACTCGGCGATCGTGGCGCTGGTTCTGTGGCCGGTGTTGCTGGGGCAATGGCCCGCGGAGTACACGCTCCCGGCTGTGGCGGTTTTTATTTTGGTCGGGTGCGAGGTGTTGCCGAAGACGCTGGCGATTCGCGCGCCGGAGCCGTGGGCGCGGCGCGTGGCGCGTCCGATGTGGCTGGTGCGCGAGACCACGGGCTGGTTGCAGCAGTTCTTTCAGCGGTTCAACGAGGTCTTGCTGAGGCTGCTGATCCGGACGGTGGCGCGACCTGCCGCCTCGCATGAAGATGCCGAGTATCAGGAGCTGGTGGAAATGGCGTTCCAGCAGGGAACGCTCGCGAAGTCCGAGAAGGAAATCATTCTCCAGATTGTCAACCTTGACCAGAAGACGGCCAAGGATGTGATGAAGCCGCGCTCACGGATGGCGGCGATTTCCGACGAGTTGAGCGTGGAGGAAATGATCGCGGCGGCGCGGAAGTTCAAGCACCGGCGGCTGCCGATCTACGACGAAACGCCGGACACCATCGTGGGTGTGTTGAACACCCGGGCGTTGTTGCTGGACCCGACGGTGGATCTCGCGGAGGCGATCGAGTTTCCGTCGTTCGTGCCGGAGAGCATGAACTTGTTGCAGCTGCTGAAGAGCCTGCAACGGCAGCAACGCGGGCTGGCGATTGTGGTGGATGAATTTGGCGGCACGGCCGGCCTGGTCACGCTGGAGGACATCATGGAGGAAGTGGTCGGCAGCATTCATGACGAAGCGGCGCCGACGGGATTTGTCGTGGAACGGCTCGGGGAAGGGCGCTGGCGGGTGAGCGGACGGATGCGCATTGATGATTTTCGCCGCGAGTATCCGGAGTTGGGCGAGGTGCCGGAAGTGGACACGATGGGCGGTTTGATGGTTTCGATTGCGGAGGTAGTGCCGTCCATGGGCGACTCCGTGGTGTATCGCGGCTTGAAGCTGACGGCCCAGTGGGTGGAAGAGCGGCGCGTGCGGGAGTTGATCGTGGAAACGGTGAGGAAGAAATGAACGCGCGATTGATTTCACCACACTTGAGGTTCCACGGAGGGAACTCATGAGCGGATCCTGGATGGTTGTCTTCCTAGGTTGCGTGATGTTCTCGTTCTTCCTTTCGGGGATGGAAGCCGGGGTGTTCGCGCTCAGCCGGCTGCGCATCCGGCATTTGATGCGGGCGGGCAATCCGCGCGCGGGCGCCTTGTTGAGATATCTGGAGCGGCCCGAGAACTTCCTGTGGACGATTCTGGTGGGGAACACGCTGGCGAACATCGGCGTGTCCGGCATCGGAGTGATGTGGCTCTATGGCTGGCTGCGGCCGTGGCCGTGGCTTCTGATTCTCGCGCTTGTGGTGAGCGTACTGTTGTTTTACGCCGTGTGCGAGCTGTTGCCGAAGATGCTCTTCCGTCATCACCCGAACCGCCTGTGTCTGGCGCTGGTCGTGCCCTTCCGTGTGGTGGACGTGGCGTTGCGACCGGTGGTGGTGCCGGTGGCGTCGCTGTCGCGTCTGCTCCTGAAGTGGACGGGCGGCAAGCGTTTTACCGGATATCTGTTCGGCAATCGGGATGAGCTGCGGCAGGTGATGCAGGATTCGGCGCAGGCGCTGACGACCGAGGAGCGCACGATGATCAATCGCGTGCTCGATTTGCAAAAGCTCACGGTGCGCGATGTCACGATTCCCATGGATCGAGTCGCCGCGGTGCCGGCGACGATGCCGTTGCCCGAAGTGATCGCGCTAGGTGGCGCGAAGGGTTTCAATCGACTGCCGGTGTGGCGCGAGGAAGGCGGTCGCCGCAAGATCGCCGGAATGATCAGCGTCTGGACGTTGCTCTGTTCCGAGGCGCTGGAGAAGACCCGGACAGCGGGGGAGTTCCTGAAACCGGCGCTGTATGTGGATGATTCGATGCGGCTGGAGGTGGCCTTGCGCCAGATGCAGCGGACGGGTCAGCGCCTGGCGATTGTGCTCGATCGCAATCAGGCGGAGCTGGGCGTGGTGAGTTTGCAGGATGTTCTGAAGGTCATCTTCGGAGAGGTAAAACCGTAGCATGGACGGAAACGAAATCATAATTGTATCGCTCAAGCTGCTCCTCGTGCTGGTGCTGGTGCTGCTGAACGGGTTCTTCGTGGCGGCGGAGTTCGCGATCGTCAAGATTCGCGACACGCAGTTGATCGGACTCGTGGCGGCGGGCAATCGACGCGCGAAGATGGCGCGGTTGCTGTTATCGAATCTGGATGCGTCATTGAGCGCGACTCAGCTCGGCATCACGCTGGCGAGCCTGGGACTTGGCTGGGTGGGCGAGCCGGTTTTCGCCTCGCTGCTCGCGCCGGCGATGGAGTGGCTGAACATCGAATCGGCGCAGATGCGGCACACGATTTCCTTCGTGGTCGGCTTCTCGGTGATCACTTTTCTGCACATCGTCGCCGGTGAACTGGCACCGAAGTCCCTCGCGATCCAGAAGCCGTTGCCGACGACGATCTGGGTGGCCTATCCGCTACGCTGGTTTTATCTCGCGTCATATCCGTTCAACTGGGCGCTGAACGGAACTTCGCTTTGGCTGCTGCGACGTTTCGGGCTGGAGGCGGTGAGCGAGGGTGAACTGATTCACTCGGAGGACGAGCTGCGCCTTTTGTTTTCGGCGACGCAGAAGCACAGCGGCGGCACGTCGCTCGGGCGCGACATCGTGCTGAACGCGCTGGATTTGCGGCGTCGGGTGGTGCGCGAGGTGATGCGTCCGCGGCACGAGATTGTGATGCTGAACACGGAGTCCAGCATGACGGAATGTCTCGAGGTGGCGGAGAAGACCCGCTTCTCGCGGTTTCCGCTGTGCGAGAATGGCGACATCGATCGATCGCTGGGCGTGGTGCATTTCAAGGATCTTTACGGGATGCGGCTCAAGGCGAAGTCGGGCGCCGAGTTGCGGTCTGTGGCGCGCAAGCTGGTTTACGTTCCCGAAACCGCGCGGCTGGAACGGGTGTTGCAGGTCTTCCTTGATCGGAAACTGCATCTGGCGCTGGTGGTGGATGAGTACGGCGGGACGGTCGGGTTGATCACGCTGGAGAATATTTTGGAAGAACTCGTCGGGCAGATTCAGGACGAGTTCGATCAGGAGAAGCCGCTGATCGTAAAGATTGGGGACGACGTCTGGGAAGTGCAGGGCGCCTTGCCTGTGCATGATCTCGACGACATCACCGGCGTGTCGCTGGCCGAGGATGGGGCGACGACGGTGAGCGGCTGGGTGACACAGAAGCTCGGAGGATTTCCGAAGGAGAGCGATGTGGTGCGGGTGGGCGCCTTCGAGTTGTGCGTCGAAGAGATGGAGGACACGCGGGTGTCGCGATTGAAGCTGCGGCGGATCGATCCGGCTCCGGTTGCGACCGATCACTGATCGCCGATCACCCGGCGATCGAGCGGCGGGCCGTTATTGGGCGACTTCGAGGGCGACGGTGCGGAAGTTGGTTTGGGAATGAATCTTTCCCGCTTCGATCATGAGGACGTATTCCACTTCGGGCAGGAGCGGTTCGGGTCGCATGCGGGCCACGGCGGCTTTCATGCCCTTGATGGGATAGCCGTAGACAAAGCCTTTGGTCGGGACGGAGTTCGACTCGGAGACGAGGTGCCAAAGGGCGGTGGGATGTTTGTTGGTGGCGAGATCCTCAGCGGAGACGACCTTCACCGTCGTGAGGTCGTATTTTCCATTGAACGTAAAGGAGACCGGGTAAACTCGCGGCTGATCGCTGTTCTTCGGAAGCGGCGCGGCGCGGCCGGGCCGGACGGTGGCGATGATTTGAATAGTCTCTTTGTGGAACAAGTCGGTGAATGCGTAAACGTAGATGGCCGCCAAAACCACCGCGACCACCGAGAGTGTAATCCCATTCTTTGTCATACCAGTGTTATGTGGACGCGGTCAGTGACCGATTATTCGAGCAGCGCATGTAAAAAGGCTGGCGGCCACTGTCTGAGTGCCAACCAGCGGAAGGACTCTGCGCGAAAGATCGACGGGACGAAAGTCAAAGTATGAAAACAACATTTCCAGTTCGAGCCGGACGCCGGTTCTGTCCGCGAGGCTTTACCTTGATCGAATTGCTGGTGGTGATCGCGATCATCGCGATTCTTGCCGGCATGCTTCTGCCAGCGCTGGGCAAGGCGAAGGAGTCCGGTAAACGGATCGCGTGTGCGAACAACATGCGCCAGCTCGGCCTGGCGGCACAGATGTTTCCAGACGATCACGACGGAAAGTTTCCGCTATATGAGCTCGGCGTGGACCCGGGCGCGTGGCCAAACCAGCTTTACGATTACTACAAGAACCCCAAGGTTCTTGTTTGCCCGAGCGACGCTCTTAATCCTGCCACCGGCGGAACAAATCCGAACCACGTCGCGGATGTCTCGCCGCGCAGCTATATCATCAATGGGTGGAATGACTATTTCCAGCAGGAGGCGGAGAAGGCCGGGCGCGCGTTCAACATTGGGGAGCTTCGTGGAAAAGCGATGCTCGAAAGTGGAATCCAGTTCCCAAGCGAAACCGTGATGTTTGGTGAAAAGGTCACGGAGTCGCCGCATTTCTACATGGATTTCCTGGAGTCCTCGACGACGTCGCTCGCGGGAAACTTGTTTGATGAAGTGGAGCACGGCAGGCATGCCCGGCAGGGGAATGGCTCCGGCGGATCCAATCACACATTTGCCGATGGAAGCGTTCGCTACGTTCGGTTTTGGGGAGCATTGAGCCCGATCAATCTTTGGGGCGTCACAACCGCGTGGCGTCAGAACGTCGTGAATTGAATCGCTTCAGCGAAGTTCTCTCTCGAATCAGACCGCCCCGCAAGGCGGTCTTTTTCTTTCCCGGGCTTAGTGCGGTGGAATTCCCGCGTGACCGATTGTTATGGGATTGAACTACGGCGAGACGAGCCGCGTCTGCAGGCGGAGAAAGCCGCTCATTCCGGTGGAGCCGACGCGAACGCGTCGCAGGCGCGGCGTGTTCGTGAGAATCGTGACTGAGACGGCGGACCAGTTCGCGGGAGAAAGTTCGGGAGAGCTCTCGATTTCGTAGGCCACGTCTTTGACCCCTGGCGCTTTCTTGATGGCGAGGATCAGTTCGCCTTCCTCATACGAAGCATGCGCCGGCACTCCGAACGCAGAGAGCGGATTCGTTCCGCTCGCATACTCAGTGAGGTTCCCCCAGGCGTCGGCATCGGGATCGTCAGTTGGATCTCCGTCCGGCGAACCGGGAGGAAAACTTCTGGCGCGCCACGTTTCGTAGTTCTCTCGAATCGCAGAATACGGCAGCACGGGAATGTCTGAATCGACGGACGGCGGGTTGGTGGGCGTGTTGCCAACGCTCAGCACGTGACCGAGCCGGTGGTATCCCGTGGACGGTTCCCAAATGCTGCCCAGCGAGGCGCCGCTGTTGTTCAGTGCGGTCGAGTTCGCGAGGCGAATCGAATAATGTGCGAGGCCGTAAAGCGATGGCGCGGGATCGGGAAGGTGGAGCAGGCATTCGTAGCCGCCAGCAGGGAGATTGGTCGGGAGAGACAGAGACGCGAGGAGCAGATGATTCGTTCCTGGCAGCCAGCGACGGGCGTCGTTGTCGCGGGAGAGTTCGGCGAAGAACCTTTGCCCGCTGTTCGTGTGGCGCAGGATCAATTCCAAGCCGCGCGGATTGAACGGGGCGGCGTAGCCGGTGTTGCGCAGTTCCAGCCGCAGCGGGATCGATTCGCCGGGCTGCGCGGCGATGGGAAGGACGCTCTCGATCAGTTCGAGCCGGTAACCGAGCCGGCGCTTGATGTCTTCCATGCAACCCTGCGCGACCCAGTCGTCGTTCACGTTCGCGTTGTAACCCTGGTTCAGGAACGAGTAGTGGAAGAGTTCGAGATCGCCGTCCGCGCGACCGCCGTTGGCCGAGCAATTGTCGGCGGGCGAATTTTCGACACAAGTTTCACCACCCATGACCGTGAAGCGGGTGGCTTGCGCCATGTAATCTCGGAGATGCGCGGTGTCCTGTGCGTCAGTCGCTCCGTCGTAATCGCTGAACGTGCCGGCGTCCGTGGTGTCGGCAAGGAAGCAGTCGTTATGCAGGCCAAGCCGTGCGGCGGCGCTGCCGTCGAAGACCGCGGAAGCGGAGTTGTCGTTCGTGCTGGTGGGAGCGGAGGGACCGTAGAGGAACTTCTGCCGTTGTTGCGGCACGCGCAGTTGGACCATCCGTTCCGGCGGCAGAGCACTGAGCAGCGCCTGGATTACGTCCGATCGATCCCGCCAGTTTTGAGCAGTGAATGTCTGGCCGGCGGTGGAAAAGACGTCCGTGTAGTAGCCTTCGCCCCACGCGCCGATGAAGCCCTGCTGGAGCACGGCGATGACATCGCGGTTCTTTCGGAGAACAGGCGCGAGCTGCCCGATGTGTTCCAGGATGCGCGCCTTGCTCGGCTCCGGGAACGGACGGTTCGGAGTTCGAAAATAGGCGAAGCGGACGATGGTCTTCGCGCCTTGATTCCGAATCGACGCGAAGTCAGCGTCGATGGTGTTGAGGTAGTTGGAGGAGATTGGCGCGTTGGTGAAGATGTCGAGGTAGAACCCGCGCAGCACGAGCGAAATCCGGGCGAGGTAGGCGTTGTTCGGATCGCGGGAACCGTTGATGCGCAGGTTCGCGAGGTTCGCCGGCACCGGAGAAGGTGCGCTGGCCCGCGTTTCGGTGTGGAGATAAAAACCGCGCTCGGGATTCGCGAAGTCTTCCGCCGACACGGAGTACGTGTTGGTCACGAGGACTTGCGCCGCGCCGCGCGTCGCGCCCAACACGATCGCGAGGCTCAGCATGGCGCGGATGAGGTGAGCGTGGTGTTCGAATGTCTTTCGCATACGGAGCCGGCGAAAACCTTAGCGGTCTGATGGGCCGGTCACAAGCAGGCCGCCGCGGATATTTTTGCGACTGGTCGAACGCCGGACATTGCTGCAGTCTGAAAATCGGAATTCAGTTCGAAGCTCAACCGCTGGTTCAACTATGAAAACTCTCCTACTCCCTCATCGCCTGCTCGCTGCGCTTTTCTTCGCAAGCCTCGCTGTCGCCGCGCAAGCGGGCACGTTCAAACGCATCTCCATCGACGGTTCATTCGGTGATTGGGCCGGCGTGCCGGTCGCCTACAGCGATGCGTCCGAGACCACCGCTGGCGCAGACTTTCGCCGGGTCTATTTGGCGAATGACGATCTATATCTCTACATTCGGTTTACGCTTTACGCGCCGGACTCTCCATTCACTTCGCGCAATAACATCTTCATCGACGCGGATGACAATTCCGGAACCGGTTTTCATCCGCTGGGGCTGGCTGGGTTCGGTTCGGAGATGCTGATTCAAAGCGGCGCTGGCTATCAGGAAAAGGGTGGTGGCTTCAACGAAGGCCCGATCAACGGCCTGGATTGGGCGGCGTCTCCGGCGGAGAACGCGACCGATTTCGAGATTCGCATTTCGCGCGGCGCGACGTACGCGAGTGATGGCCTGCCGGTGTTCGCCAGCGAGGCGATCGCGATTCTGCTCGAAGCGGAGAACACGAGCTTTGTGGCGGTCGATCTCGCGCCCGACAGCGGGGATCGTTTGTCCTACACGTTCGCAGCCCCGCCGGAACCGTTCTTGGGCCGGAGCGAACTGCTGTCGCTTGCGGGCTCCATCTGGCGAGTGAATGCTTCCGGTGATGATCTGGGAACGGGCTGGCTCGATGCGGACTACGACGACACTCAGGACGGCTGGACTTCGGGCGGAGGATTGTTTGGATTCAGCGGGAACGCGGGAGTTTATCCGGCGGCCATCGTTACACCGCTCGCCACAGGGCGGACCACCTACTACTTCCGCGCTCGTTTCAACTGGCCGAACGATCCCGCGGGAGTCGTGCTGGTGGCCTCGAATTATCTGAGCGACGGCGCGGTGGTTTATCTGAACGGCATCGAAGCCAAACGCCTGCGTCTCCCATCTGGTGAGGTGACGTTCAACACGGTTGCAACGGGCGGGCCGGCGCTGAAAGGGCAGGCGGAACTCGTCGGCTTGTCGGCTTCGTCGTTGCTCATCGGAGATAACGTGATCGCAGTCGAGGCGCATCAGAGCGCCGGGGACAATACGGATCTCGTGTTCGGTCTGTCGCTCACCGCCGCTTCGCAGTTTCCGGTCATCTTCACCGACGCCATCCTACCTGCCGACCGCACCGTGGTCGCGGGCCAGTCCACGACCTTCGCGGCGGAGCTCGTCGGTTCGGCGCCGCTTTCGTATCAATGGTACAAAGGAAGTGAGCCCATCGCCGGCGCGACGGGCGCCACCTTGACGATCTCTCCCGTGCTCGCCTCAGATGCCGGAACGTATCAACTCAAGGTCAGCAATCCCGTCTCCACGGACGTCGCGAGCCGCGCGGCGGTGCTCAATGTCATTAGCACGCCGGTGACGATTACCGACGCCTCCCAGCCGGCCGATCAAACGGTGATCGAAGGCGGGTCCGTCACGTTCACCGTTTCTGCCGCTGGCTCCGCTCCGTTGACCTACCAATGGTTCAAGGGAATCGATCCGATTCCCGGCGCGACCGAGGCGACGTATTCAATTTCCAGCGCCCGCGTGAGTGATGCTGGTGATTACCGCGTGACGGTGAGCAATCCGCTGCCATCGTCCGCCACCAGCCGTACCGCTCGATTGACTGTGAGGGCCGACCGGCTTCCGCCCGCCATTGTGAGCGTCGTGGGTAGCGTAAATCGGATTATCATCACCTTCTCGGAGCCAGTGGATGAAACGACCGCCTCCGTTCCGGGGAACTTTACAGTCAGCGGCGGAGTGAACGTAACGGCGGCAGCGCGGAGTTCTGAGAATCCCGCCGAAGTCACATTAACCACGAGCGCTCAGGCGTTCGGCACGTTGCACTGCGTCGCGGTGAACAACGTTCGCGATTTGTTCAACAACGTCGTCACTCCCGGCTCTTCGGCGCCGTTTGTCTCCACGATTCTGATCGATGGCTCGTTTGATGATTGGAGCGAAGTGCCGCTGGCGCACGCGGACGGCATCGATCTGCCGACGGCCAGCGACTACCAGAACATCTTCATCACGAATGACGCCTCGCACATTTTCATCCGCGTCTCACTGCACGCCGCGAGTGACCTCGCCATCTTTTACAACAACATCTTTGTCGACGGAGACAACAACTCCACCGGCTACCAGTTTCGCATCGGCTCGGAAATGCTGATCCAGGGAGGTGGAGGTTATCAGCAGAAGAACGGCGGCTTCAATGAAGGCGGGATCAACAGTCTCGACTGGGCTATTCAACCGACCGGCGTCGGCACCGACTTTGAATTCCGCATCTCCCGCAGCGCGACGTTTGCGAACGACGGCCTTCCGGTCTTCACCTCTTCGACGATCGGACTCGTGTTCGATGCGGAGAGCACGAGCTTTCAGACGGTGGATACCGCTCCGGATTCCGGCGCGCTGCTCTACACGCTCTTCGACGCGCCGTCGGCCACGCTCGGACGGCTCAGCTTTGAGACCGATCCGTTCGGGCAATTGAGCGTCACCTGGTCTGGTCTTGGCGTGCTGCAATCCCGATCTTCGCTCACCAGTGGCCAGTGGGAAACGATCTGGGATCTCGCTCCGCCCTTTGTGATCGGCGAGGCGACCGGCCAGCAGTTCTACCGGTTGTTCGTGCCGTGCGAGTGATCTGAAAGCTTGGCAGCCCGCTAATCGAATGGGACCGCCCGCGTGGCGGTCCTTTTCTTTTTGTTCCATGACGCGGAGAGCAGCGCAGCGTCTGCCGTGCGTGAACCGGCAGGCGATTGCGGGAAATATCCCTTGGCCGGTCCAGAAAATACGTGTAGGTATCATCCCGTTTTCCGAACCGAACTCCCGAAATGAATTCTGCAAACGATTCCTCCGGCCCGTGGTGGCGCGGTCTGACTCCGTATCATTGGTTTGTCTTTTTGGTGTGCGCGCTTGGTTGGCTTTTTGACTGCCTCGATCAGCAGCTCTTCACACTTTCTCGTGGTCCGGCGATGAAGGCTCTCCTGCCCGAAGGCCGCGATCCGTTGCTTTGGGGTGGTTACGCAACGTCGGTGTTTCTCGCTGGCTGGGCGACGGGCGGCCTGATTTTTGGAGTGCTGGGAGATCGCATCGGACGGGCGAAGACGATGATGATCACCATCTTGATCTACTCGCTCTGCACGGGGTTGAGCGCGCTGTCGCAGTCGTTTTGGGATTTTGCCTTCTATCGTTTCATCACCGGCCTGGGTGTCGGCGGGGAATTCGCCGTTGGCGTGGCGTTGCTGGCGGAGGTGATGCCGGCGCGGGCCCGTTCCGGCGCACTGGGCTCCTTGCAGGCTCTGTCGGCAGTGGGGAACATCTCTGCGGCGTTTGTCGGAATGGGCATGGCGAGCCTGGAGCAGCAGGGTGTCATTTCACTGGGCAACTCGTGGCGGTGGATGTTCGTTATCGGCGCCATTCCGGCCTTGCTGGCGCTTGTCATCCGCATGCGAATGAAGGAACCGCAACGCTGGCAGCAGATGAAGGATTCCGGCGAACTCGACAAGCACAGCGCGTTTACCTACGGGGAGCTGTTCCAGCATTCCGTCTGGCGCAAGCACGCAATTGTCGGAATGCTGCTGGTGTGCTCCGGGGTCATTGGCCTGTGGGGCATCGGTTTCTTCACGCCGGAACTGGTGCGGACGGTGTTGCGCAAGTCTTACACCGCCGCCTACGTGCAATACGCGCAGGCACCGGATTCGGCGACCGCAGGTTCCCTGAAACTGCCCGCTGAAATCGTCTCCGCTCACCGCGAGCTGTCCGCACAGGGCCTCGCGGCGGAGGAGATCAGAAAATCCATCGAGACGAAAACCATCGGACCTATTGTGGACAAATGGGCGAGCAGGGGACTGCTCACGCTTCAGATGGGAGCGTTTTTCGGAATGCTCGCGGCAAGCTGGGTTGCGGCGCGACTCGGGCGCAAGCGGGCGTTCGCGATAGCGTTCATCTGTGCGATGACGGCGACCGCCTGCACGTTCTGGTTCTATACGGATGCAAGCCAGACGTTCTGGTTGATTCCCATCATGGGCTTCTGCCAGCTCTCGATCTTCGCCGTGTACGCCATCTATCTGCCCGAGCTGTTCCCAATGCACCTGCGCAGCACGGGCACGTCCTTTTGCTACAATGTCGGCCGGTTCTTCGCGGCTGCGGGCGTGCCGGTGATCGGTCTGCTCAAGACGGAGGTCTTTAAGGATTACGCCGAGCCGATGCGTCCTGCCGCTCTGGTCATGTGCGCAATCTTCATCCTCGGACTGCTGGTCTTGCCCTTTGCGCCGGAAACCAATGGCAAGCCACTGCCGGAAGACGAACCGCATCCGTTTCATTAACCGTCCACGATGGCGCGGAACGCCTGTCTCGTTTCCGCCAGTCCTGTGCCGTACTTGACGTGCTTTCTGGAGGCCACTACCTTGGTGGCCTGCTAGTGATAGATCAAAGCTCTTGGCTGACGCGCTTGCGGCCGATTGCTCTCATCCTTGACCGGGGCGCGCACCGCGTCTGCAGCTCCGGTTCCATTTTCTGAAGAGTGACCAATGATCCGTGATTGAGCCCGGCACGTCCTTGCGGGAATCACGCATCACGAATCACTCATCACTTTCCAACGTCGTAGCACACCAGCCGGTTTTCGCTCCGCAGATAGAGTTTCTTGCGCGAAAGGATCGGCGCGGCCCAGCAGGGGTAGCCGAGTTGCGGGACCTGGAACGAGGAGATTTCCTCCGCCTGCTTCGGGTTCACTTTGAACACGCCGAGCTTCCCTCCTTCGCCAAGGGCGAAGAGCTTGCCGTCAGCGAGGATCGCCGAGCCACGTCCGTAGGTCGGGAACTGAGATCCGTGCGGCGGATGCTTTTGCCACTGTTCGTTGCGGCTCCACATCAGCTTGCCGGTCTTGAACTCCACGCAGTTGAACTGGGCGTCCGGCTCGTCGCGTCCGCTGAAGGCATAGAGGTAGCCGTCGAACAGCACCGGCGTGTTCCAGTGAATCTCCAGCGGCTGCGGCGGGGTGTTGCGTATCGCGGGCAGCGAGTTGGGAATCTGCGCGGGCTGACGCCAGACTTGCTCGACCGATTTTCCATCCGGCCGGACGCGTAACAACTCCGCGCCGATGCGGTAGTAAGCGGCGGAGATGAGCACCAGGTCGCCGCTTGCGATCGGGCACATCGCGTTCACGGAATCGCTCGCCAGTGATTGGAACCAATGACTGAAGTTCACCTGACCGTTCGTCGGGTTCACGGAGACGAGTCCTTGCCGCATGACGCAGAGGATGTGGCGCTGGCCGTGAATCGTCGCCGCGACGGGCGAGGCGTAGCTCGCAGATTTTTCGAGGCCGGTCCATTGGTATGGTTCCTCGCGACGCCAACCGGCGGTGATGACGCCCTGCCAGTTGGTCTTGCCGACGTTTTCCCAAAGAGTCTTGCCGGTGGCGGAGTTGAGCGCGACGACGCCGGAGTTCGGCTGGCCGCCAATCATCACGATCAATTTGTCGCCTTCGAGCAACGGCGTGCTGCCGACGCCGAAGAACGCTTCAGGCACGTTCCAATCCTTTGCCGTGTCGCGTTCCCATACGAGCTTCCCAGTCTTGAGTTCGAGGCACGCCAGCTTTCCCTCCGCGCCGAAGACGTAGCAAAGCTTGTCGGTGAGGATCGGCGTGCAGCGGGGACCGTTGTTGTAGCCGTACGGATCAACGAACCGGCTCGGGTAGGCGTGGCGCCAGACGGGTTTTCCGGTGGCCGCGATGAAGGCTTCGACAATCTCCTCGTTGGCCACGCGGTGATGCAGCACCAGGAGTTCGCCGCGCACGCTGGGCGCGCTGTAGCCGGTGCCGACCGCTTTTTCCCATACGAGCGGCAATCCGTTGGTCGGCCACTTATCTAGCAGACCGGTCTCGGGCGAAATGTTGTCCGCATTCAGGCCGAGGAATCGTGGCCAGTCGGCACCGTCATTGGCGGCGAACGTGGTAATGGCGAGGGCAAACGCTAGCGCGCCGATGAGCAACGAGCATTTCATTCCAGCACCTTGATGCGAGCGTTGCGGATTTGTGCGTGGCCTTCGCCGCGGCTGAGTTCCTGAAAGCCAAGGTGGCCCTTGCGGGGACGGTCCTTGATGGGCGGCGCGAGCTTGCCGTCGTGGCGCTTCACCTCTTCGGTATGTTCATCGAGGTTCAGATCCTGAATCAATTCGCCGTTGAGAATCACCTTCATGTGCGCGCCTTTCAGGGTAATTTGGTATTTGTTCCACTCGGTCGGTTTGTAAACCTGTTTCTTCGGTGCAATGGCGCGGTAGAGCCCACCGGTAAGTTCAGAATCTTTCGCCTGCGGGTTGTAGCGGAAGTCAGCCATCTGCAGCTCGATGCCGTCGAACGCCGGATCGCCGCTCAGAGGTGCGCGCAGGGCGCAGCCGCTGTTCCCGCGTTCGCCGAGCTTGAATTCGAACTCAAGAATGAAGTCGCCGTATTCCTTCTCGCTCATCAACCAGCTTCCGCGCGGTTCGCCGCCTTGGAGAACGCCGTTCACGACCGTCCATTTGGTCGGCTGGTCGGGCGGATTTTTCACGTCGTTCCAGGCGCAAACGGTCCAGCCTTTGGGTGCGCTGTCTTCGGTGAAGAGCGGCGTGAAGCCATCGGCATCCGCGCCGCAGACGGCGGCGGTGGTAAAGAGCGCCACGGCAAGGAGAGCAGGGTGGAAGGTGGTGAGGAACCGTTTCATATTTGGGATTTGCTGGTTCTAGCCGTTCCGGCGTGCGCCGGGCAACCTCTCAATGCGATTAGTTCCGGCTGGCCGTGGATTTCCCGCTGACGTCCACGCACACCATATCGCCCTTGGAATTGCGCGCGTAGATGCGGCCCTGGCTCAGCGTCGGAACCGTCCAGCATTTACCGCCGAGGATTTGGGCGCGGGCGAGTGGCTTGAAGCTCTCTGGAGTGGCTTGCGCGACGAAGAGTTCGCCGGTGTCGCTCATGATGATCAATTTTCCGTCGGCCGCGATGAGGCCGCCGGGGCGGATGGATTTCTCCTGCCACTTCACGGAGCCGGTCGCGAAATCAATGCACTTCAGCGTGGAATCCTTCCGGCCATGATCGCCGTCCATGCCGTAGAGATGCCCGTCAATGAGCACGCAGGAATTGAAATGGTTCCGCATGTTTTTGTTCTCCCAGATTTTCGTCGTCTGGTTGCCGGCGAATTCAAAAAGCGCCGCGCCGCGGTTGTAGCCGGAGGAGATGAAGACCTTGTTGCCGCTGATGATCGGGTCGGCGGCGTTCACGTCGTAGCTGGTTTCGAATGAGTAGCTCCACTGCAGCTTGCCGTCATTGAGCCCGACCGCGTGCGCGCCTTTCGCGCCGAAGACGGCGAGGTATTGTTCGGAGCCGACGTTGAACGGAACATGCGTCGAGTAACCGGAGAGCAGCTTGCCGGTGGACCAGAGAAGTTTGCCGTTTGCCTTGTCGAACGCCGCGCCGGCGGTGCCGACATTCACGATCAGTTTCTCGCCGATGATCAAGGGCGAACCGGAGTAGCCCCACTCCGGTGTGTTCTCCTTGAACACCGTCAGCGCGAGTTCGTCGTTCACGTTTTTCTGCCACGCGATCTTGCCGGTCGCAGCATCGAAACAGAACAGGTGACCCTTGCGGCTGAGCGTGTAGACCTTGCTGCCGTCAACCGTGGGCGTGGTGCTCGGACCGCCGTCATAGTAGCGCGGGTCGAGTTCACAGTCGTAGGTGTGCTTCCAGACTGTCGCGCCGGTGGCGGCATCAAAGGCGAAGACGGTGTCCTTGTCGTCGGCGTTGCCCATGGTGAAGGCGCGACCGCCGGCCACGGAGACGGACGAGAAACCAATTCCAACGGACGCCTTCCACAAACGCGCCGGGCCGTCCGCGGGCCAGGTGACGGACCAGCCGGTTTCCTTCGAGATGCCGTTGAGGTCCGGCCCGCGCCAGCGATACCAGTCCACGCCGGCGGCGAGTGACGTGTGGACGAGCAGTGAGGCGAGGCAGCCGGAAAGCGCGAGAACTCGTGGTGTATTCATGCGCGAAACCGTAGTAGGCCGGATCGCCGTGTCAATGAGAAGAACCCCGCGGAATGATCTCTTCTTCGAACGGACTTCTTTATCGCGCGCGCCGTGGTGGATTCGTAATGTCGCGCCCGTGAAAGTCATTCGAACGGCAGCGGAATTGAATGCAGGCGGACGACGGGTGTGCGTCGCCATTGGCGTCTTTGATGGTGTGCATCTCGGCCATCAACAGGTGATCCGGCGTGCGATGGCGGACGCGCAGCAGCAGGATGGCTTCGCCGTGGTGGTGACGTTTGACCGGCATCCCAATTCCGTCGTGGCGCCGGACCGGGTGCCGCCCTCGGTGCAATCTCTCCCGCAGAAACTGCGCACGCTGCAATCGCTGGGTGCGGACGCGACGTGGCTGATTCATTTCGACGAGGCGTTCAGCCAGCAGACGGGTGAGACGTTTGTGCGCGGGCTCGCGCGGGATTTCGGCAAGCTTTACAGCGTGTGTGTGGGCAGTGACTTCACCTTCGGTCGCAAGCGCAGCGGCAATGTGGCGCTCCTGAACGAGCTGGGTCACGAGCTGGGTTTTGCGGTGCACGGGCTTTCCGCCGTGGCGCTGGATGGCGAAGTGGTCAGCAGCACGCGCATTCGCGAGGCGATTCGCACCGGAAATCTTTACGGGGCGAGCCAGATGCTGGGTCGTTGTTACTCCCTCGCTGCGATGGTCGTGAAGGGCGATCAACTCGGCCGCAAGCTCGGTTTTCCCACGGCGAACCTCGACGTGCGCGGCATGGTGGTGCCGCCGAATGGCGTTTACGCGGCGCGGGCGCGCGTGGGGGAACGGTGGTTCCGGGCAGTGTTGAACATCGGATTGCGGCCCACGGTTTCATTCGCGGCGCCGGAGCTGCGGGTGGAGGCGCATCTGCTCGGATTCAACGATGAGATTTACGGCACCGAACTGGAGATGACGTTTGTCGAACGGTTGCGGGACGAACAAAAATTCCCGTCGCTCGATGCCTTGAAGGCGCAGATTGCGGTGGACATCCAGTCGGCCGAGCGGGTGTTCGCCCAGTGAGGTCCTGCAGTATTAGACGGCGTGGGCGGATTCGGAGCCGGCGACTTTGGTGGCGCGATTTTCGAGGAGCGCTTTGACCCGGTCGCGCAGATCCCGGGGACGAATGGGCTTCGTGCAGTAATCGGTGGCGCCGACTTCGAAGCCATGCAGCCGGGGGAATTCGCCTGCCATTGCGGTGAGCACGATCACCGGGATGTCAGCAGTCGAGGGCTGGCAGCGGAGGATTTCGCACACGGAAAAGCCATCCATGTCCGGCAGCATCAGGTCGAGGATGATGATTTCGGGCAGGTGCGTCCGGGCCTGGTTCAGCGCGTCGAGGCCGCTGGCGGCGCCTATGACTTCAAAGCCGTCGAGCTGCAGGTTGTAGCTCAGCAACTCGACGATGTCGGCTTCGTCATCGACCACCAAAACTTTTTGCGCCATGCCTCATGATCTAACTCGGGTCGCGTCATCGGACAACGACGGGAGCGTTACATGCAGGTGACTATTGCCCGAATCGGTCGCTCGGGAGATTTACCGTCCGCGGACGATATCAAAGAACTCCTCGGCGACCATGTAGCCAACGCACCCGGGCGCGCCGCAACGACAGGGATGCTCGCGGAACTCGGTGAGGTCGTAGCTGTAGTTGAAGGTGAGTTCCTCACCTGCGCGAATGGCGTGGCGGGCGGTGATCCAGATTCGGCCTTCCACCAGTTCCGCGTTGCAGTTCGGAGCGCAGCTGTGATTGAGGAAGCGCGCGGGATTCCAGTCTACGCTGCCGTCGAGGTTCCATTGTTCGTCCAGAAAGAAGATGAACGGATTGCCAGCTTCACAGCGAAGCAGGGATTCCTCCTTGGAAATGCGTTCGCCGATGTATTCGAGCACGCAGTCGCCCGGATGGAAGTCACGCGCGGCGAATCCTCCCGTTCCATGAATCAGGGAGGTTCCGATCACCACGTTCTGACCGTTCGAAGACATGCGGAAGTAGGGTGCCGCGCGGACGGGTGGCTGGCCAAGGCGATTCGGACTGGCCGGGCCCGCTGCGCGGAACGGCGGTTCTTTGCGGAAATTAGGCGCTGTCCCGGCAGGCCGATGATGCTAGGGTGCCCGTAACCCAATTGTAACTGTCGTGAAAACCTACCTACGTTTCCTCGGCGCGGCGATCGCCTTGATCGCTGCCCACACGCAAGCCGCGACTGTCCCGACCATTGCAGGCGCCGTCCCGGCTCCCGGCACGATCGGCGTCCTGACTCAAATCACCGTCACGTTCAGCGAACCGGTCGCCAATGTGTCGCCGTCCGATCTGGTCGTGGGCGGATTTCCCGCTGCGACCGTCACGGGTGGCGGCGCGAGCTACACGTTCACCCTCGAACGCCAGCCGGCATACGGAGCGGTGTCGGTGACCTGGGATCCGGGACACGCCATTGTCGATCTCGAGAATCCGCCGGTCCGGTTCGACGAGACGGCTCCCTCCGCGAGCTGGCAGTACAATTTGGTCGATGGCACGGCGCCGACGGTGGCAATCGTCGCGCCTGCGGCTGGCATCAGCGTCCGACAGCTGGGCCAGATCGAAGTGACCTTCAGCGAAGGTGTCCTCGGTGTGGATGCGGCGGACCTCCTCATCAACGGTGCGCCAGCCAGCTCGGTCTCGGCAACTGGAGTGGGTCTGTATCTGTTCACTTTCGCGCCGCCGCCGGCGGGCGTCGTGCAGGTGGGATGGGCGGCGGGGCATGGGATTCGTGACTTCGCGTCGCCCGCGAACAATTTTGCCGGCGGGTCTTGGAGCTACACGATCGATCCGAACCTCGGCCTTGCGAAGATTCGCATCAATGAGTTCACAACCTCGAATGTCAGCACGAACCGGCTGAAGGATGAAGATGGGGAACTGTCGGACTGGATCGAGATCTACAACTTCGGCGAAACCGCGGTGAACCTCGCGGGTTATTCGCTCACGGATGATCCCGCGGATCCCGGCAAGTGGACGTTTCCATCGACGAACCTCGCGGCGGGCCAGTTCGTGATCGTGTTCGCATCGGAGAAAGATCGCAAGACGCTCACCTCGGCCACAAACCGTCTCCACACCAACTTCAAGCTCGGCCTTTTCGGGAATTATCTGGGTCTCTTCAACGCCGAGGCGCCGCGCACCGTGATTCACGAATTCGCGCCGGAGTATCCCGAGCAGCGCAACGATTATTCCTACGGGTACGACGCGGGCGGCGCGTTGAAGTATTTTGCGAACCCGACTCCCGGCGTGGCCAACGGAGCGAGTGCGATTGCGTTTCCGGCGCCACCGGTTCATTTCAATGTGGAGCGCGGTCTTTACGATTCGCCGTTCAACCTGATTCTGAGTTCCACGCTCGAGGGAGCGACGATTCGTTACACTACCGATGGCTCGGAGCCGACCGAAAACACGGGCTCGGTTTACTCGGGGCCTTTGAGCATTTCCAACACCGTTGCGATTCGTGCGTTGGCGTTCAAGGCCGGCGCGTTGCCGTCGCTGCCGGTGACGCACACGTATGTGTTCATTGACCAAGTCGTGCGCCAGCCCAATCGCCCGGCCGGCTTCCCGGTGGACTGGGGAGCGAACTCCGGTTTTCCCGGAGGTCGGGTGCCGGCGGATTACGAAATGGACCTCGATCCTTTGAGGGTCGATCCGAACAACACCAATTCGCCGGTGGACGCGGTGAAGATGCAACGGCTCAAGGACGGACTCCGCGAGCTGCCAACGCTGTCGATCGTGATGAAGACGGATGACATCTTTGGCGCGGCAGGAATTTACCAACGCAGCGCGGTGGAGACGGGAACGCCCGGCACCAAACCGAAGAACAAGAAGCCGGCCTCGGTGGAATTGATCCTGCCCGATGGCACCACGGCATTCGCGACCACGTGCGGTATCGACCTGCATGGTAATGCGAGTCGGAATCCCGTGAAGAATCCCAAGCACGGCTTCAAGCTCAAGTTCCGCAGCGAGTACGGCCCGGCGACCCTGAAGTATCGGTTGTTCGAAGATTCCGCGGTGGAAGAGTTCGATGACATTCTGCTGCGCGCGGACTTCAATTCGAGCTGGCGCCATTGGTCGGACACGGCGGGGCAAGGGCTGGGCGCGTTCCAGCGAACGCGCGCGGTGCGTACCCGTGATGCGTGGATGAAGGAGTCCATGCGCGACATGGGCGGTCTCGCGAGTAACAGCCGGTTCTGCCACGTCTACCTCAACGGTCTCTACTGGGGCACTTACGATCTCAGCGAAGATCCGTCGGCGACGTTTGCGAAGACCGCGCTGGGCGGGAGCGAGGAGGATTTCGACGTGGTGGACCAGGCGTATTCCAAGAACGGCGATCTCGTCGCGTATAACGCGATGACCGCCCTGCCGGCCGCGGGAACGCTGGCGCAATACGAGGCCTATCATCAATACCTCAACATGCCGGAGTTCATTGATTACATGATGCTCCATTTCTTCATGGGCCATCAGGACTGGTCCACGACAGTCGCAAAGAACTGGGCGGCCGTTCGCAAACGCGTGCCGGGCGCCGAAGGAACGTTTCGTTACCTGCCGTGGGACGGTGAATGCATCCTCCTGAACGAGGATGTGAATCGCGTCACGGTGACCACACCGCCGAGCGGCCTCCACACGAAGCTGGATGACAGTCTCGAATATCGCTTGCTGTTCGCGGATCGCGTCCACCGGAGCATGGTCGCGCCTGGCGGTGCCCTGACGCCCGCCGAGAATATTTCGCGCTGGAAGAAGTGGCAGGCGGTGATGGACAAGCCGATTGTCGCCGAATCGGCGCGGTGGGGCGATTACCGGCGCGACGTGCATCAATCCTCTGAGGGAGTTTACCAGCTCTACACGCGCGAGAATCATTTCCTCGCGGAACACACGCGCATGCTGGGTTACTTCTCGAATCGCAACGCGACGGTGCTTGGCCAACTGCGCGCGGTGAACATCTATCCGCAGGTGTCCGCGCCGGTCTTCAACCAGCAGGGCGGTTACGTCGCGCGCGGGTTTGGCCTGACGATGACGGCGTCGAACACGATCTACTTCACGCTCGATGGCTCGGACCCGCGCGTGTACGGCACCGGGGCGGTGGCGCCGGCGGCGCAGACCTATGGCGGAGCGATTGTATTGAGCAATGCCGTCGTGGTGAAGGCGCGCGCACGATTCGGAACGAACTGGAGCGCGCTGAACGAAACGACATTCACGGTGGACGCGCTGGGATCGCCGCTGCGGATCACTGAGATCATGTACAACCCCATCGGCGGCGATGCGTATGAATTTGTGGAGCTGCGGAATGTGAGCCCGCTGGCGGTCAACGTGGGCCAATACATCATTGAAGGAATCGACTACGCCTTCCCACCCGGGACGATCCTGCTGCCCGGACAGATCGTCGTGCTTGCCTCCTCGACGGCGCCGGCGAACTGGTCGGCGCGTTATCCCGGAGTGACGGTCTTTGGTCAGTTCGATGCGAATCTGAGCAACGGCGGCGAGAAGTTGAGCATCCGCGATGCAGCCGGGCGCATGGTGTGGTCGGTGGATTACGACGACGAGAACGGTTGGCCGACGGCAGCGGACGGACAGGGGGCGTCGCTCGAGATCATCGATGTGTTTGGCGATCCGGATGCGCCCGCGAACTGGCGAACGAGCCTCGCGGCGAATGGAACTCCGGGCACATTGAGCGCGCCGCCGGCGAATTCGACGACGATTGTGCTCAATGAAATCATGGCGGCCAACGGGGTGGTTCTTCACAGCTCCGGGGTTTTCTACGATTGGATCGAGCTTCGCAATATCAGCGCTCAACCCATCAATCTCGCGGGGTGGAGTCTCAGCGACAGCAGCAATCCGCGCCGCTACGTTTTCCCGGCCACCAATGTGCCGCCGGGCGGTTACGTGTTCGTCTGGATGGCGCCTATTGTTGGTGAGGTAAATGATTTCGCCTCCGGCTTCGGCCTGAGCCGGAGCGGGCAAAGCCTGTTCCTTTACGACGCGGGCACGAACCTGATCGATCGCGTCTCGTTCGGATTACAGCTGACGAACTATTCCATTGGCCGCATCAGCTCCGAATGGCAGCTTACGCAGCCGACTCCTCGAACGGCGAACGTGGCTGCGGCGACGGCTTCGACCAGCAATCTCTCCATCAACGAGTGGCTGGCGAATCCATTTCCGGGCACGGACGACTGGCTTGAGCTGCACAATCGATCGGCTGCGTCGCCGGTTTCGCTCGCAGGAATCTATCTCGCGGTGAGCGATGCGCTCTCGCAGGTTGGACCGCTTTCCTTCATCCCGGCGGGCGGGTTTGTGCAATTCAATGCGGATGAAAATGCGGGCGGGAACAATCTCGATTTCACGCTGTCGCTCGCTGGCGGCACCATTGTTCTATACAGCGAAACGGGAGCCGAGCTCGATCGGGTGACTTGCGGTCCGCAGGCGGAAGGCGTGAGCCAGGGGCGTTTGCCCGATGGCGCGGCGAACGTGGTGAACTTTCCCGCGACGCCAAGTCCCGAAGCCAGCAACTATCTGCTGGCGGCGTGGAGCGGTCCCATCTTGAACGAAGTGCTTGCGATCAATCGCAGCGCGGTGACGAACGCGAGCGGGCGCACAGCGGACTTTGTGGAGCTGCGAAACACGAACGGCACTCCGTTTGATCTGAGCGGCGCGCGTTTGAGCACGTCGCCTGAGAACGCCAGTCAGTGGACGTTCCCGACGGGCACTGTCATCCCAGCGAACGGTTATCTGGTGGTGTGGTTCGATGATGAACGACCGGCGACGACAAACGCGGCGGTGGTTCTCAATACGGGGCGTTCCCTCGATGGCGAGAGCGACGAAGTGGTGTTGTTCAGCGCGGTGGGGCAGCCGGTGGACTCTGTGGCTTACGGGTTGCAAGTGGCGGACCAGCCGATCGGTCGATCAAGTGTCGGATGGACTTTGCTGCAAGCCGCCACGCCCGGCGCGGCGAATGCACCGGCGGCACCACTCGGGGTCGAGACCGCGTTGCGGATCAACGAATGGCTCAGTGCGCCGGTCAACGGCCCGGATTGGTTTGAACTCTACAATGGCAGCGCCGACGCCGTGGCGCTCGGCGGTTTGTATCTCTCCGATGCATTGGCGTCCCCGTCGCTCACGCAGTTCGAGATCCCCGCGCTAAGTTTCATTGCAGGTCATGGCTTCGCGCGTTTCGTGGCGGATGGGGATCCGGGAGCGGGGCGTCATCACGTGAACTTCAACCTCGACGAACAGGGGGAGGCGTTGCGGATCTTCAGTGCCGGATCCGGCGTGATTGATGCGGTGTCGTTTGGCGGTCAGCTGGCGAACGTGTCGTCGGGTCGTTTGCCGGATGGCATTGGAGACATCGTCGACTTCAGCGAGAGTGGCACGCCTGGAGGCAGTAACTTCCGTCCGCATCCGGCCGTGGCCATCAGCGAAGTGCTCACTCACTCGGACGCGCCGCTGGCGGATGCGATCGAGATCTACAATCGCTCGACTCTGGGCGTTGATATGAGCGGCTGGTTCCTCAGTGACAGCGCGGAGAATTTCCGGAAATTCCGACTGCCTGCGGGCACTTTTCTTCCAGCCGGAGGATACCGGTACTTCCACCAAGGCTTGTTCGATAATGGCTCGGCGACGGGGTTCTCTCTCGATTCTGCCCGTGGCGATCGGGTGATTCTTTCCGAGGCTGATGCGGCAGGGAATCTCACGGGGTATCGCGCCGAGGTGGAATTCGGCGCGGCGTTGAACGGCGTTTCGTTTGGACGCTACGAGTCGTGTCACGGAGTGGACTTCGTGCCGCAGCTTCGGCGGACGTTTGGACAGGATAATCCTACTACGCTCGCGCAGTTCCGGACCAGCGAGGGATTGTTCAATGCGGGTCCGAAGGTTGGCCCGGTGGTCATCAACGAGCTGATGTACCACCCGCCGGGCGTCGGGACGAATGACAACGTGCTGGATGAATACATTGAACTGCACAATGCGAGCGCGTCATCGGTCGCGTTGTTTGACGCCGCGAATCCATCGAACACGTGGCGGCTGCGCGGTGGCGTGTCGTTCAATCTACCTTCAGGCGTCACCCTGGCGGCGGGTGCATACGCGTTGGTGGTGAATTTCGATCCGCTGACAAATCCTGCCCAACTCGCCGCGTTTCGCGCGTTGCACGGGCTGCCGGTGAGCCTGCCGATTTACGGACCTTACTCGGGCCGGCTCGACAATGGCGGGGAACGCATCGAGCTGTTGCAGCCGGA
Organism: uncultured Bifidobacterium sp.; assembly: GCA_964491875.1. Taxonomy (GTDB): domain Bacteria; phylum Verrucomicrobiota; class Verrucomicrobiia; order Limisphaerales; family JADJPG01; genus JADJPG01. Next base: position 43,312 of record CAZBIC010000001.1, on the reverse strand, counting down.
CACGCCGCAGCCGGCGGATGGTTTCGTGCCGTACGTCCTCGTCGATGCGGTCTCGTATGGCGACGTGGCCCCGTGGCCATCCGCGGGCGATGGTGACGGCGCTTCTCTGCAACGTAGCGTGGCGCTGGAGTTCGGTAATGATGCGGCGAATTGGAGCGCGGCGGGTCCGACTGCTGGGCGTGCGAATCCGGTGCAGCCCGCGCGTGCGCCGGTGATTGTTGCGGAGCCGTTGAGCCGCGCCGTGAGCTTGGGCAGCCGCGTGGTATTTAGCGTGTCGGTCTGCGGCAGCGCGCCGTTCGCGTATCAGTGGAAACGCGAGAACGCAAATATCCTTGGTGCAACGAACGCCTGGTTGGTGCTCGACAGTGCGCAGTTCGGGGACTCTGGGAATTATACCGTCCAAGTGAGCAACGGCGCTGGTTCGGTGCTGAGTGCTGCTGCGGTCTTAAGCTTCATGGATCCTCCGGTGATCACGACGCAACCTGAGGGAACGGAAACGGGTGCGGGCAATAACGTTTCGCTCAGCGTCACCGCGACGGGCTCCGGGCCTTTCACGTATCAATGGCGCCGCAGCGGCGTCGCGCTTCCGGGAGCGACAAATGCCGTGTTGTACCTCGCGAATGTGCAGCGGGGGGATGCGGGTGATTACAGCGTCGTGGTGATGAATCCCGCGGGTGGTGTGGCGAGCGCAGTGGCGGAACTGAGCGTGCTGGTCCCGCCGACAATTACCTCGCAGCCGATGGGTCAGGTGGTGAGTCCGGGCACGAATGTCATCTTCAGCGTGGCGGCGACTGGCGTTGGGTTTATTCGCTACCAGTGGCAGTTCAATGGCGTCGACATCCTTGGCGCGACAAACTCGGTGCTGTCTCTGAGCAATGTGCAGTTGCCGCAGGAGGGTGACTATCGCGTCGTGGTGGCGGATGACATAGCCAGCGGGCCGAGTCAGGTGGCGCGGCTGACCGTGAAGGTGCTTCCTCGGATTTTAATCCCGCCGGTCGGGTTGACGAATGCGGTCGGCTCGACAGTTACATTAACCGTGACGGCGAGCGGTTCCGTGCCGATGGGTTTCGAGTGGCGCCGCGGCGCGATCAAGGTGACGAACATCGTGCTGATGACCACGAACTGTTCGTTCACCGTTTTCGATGCTCAAACCACTGATTCGGGCGTGTACCGCGTCATCATCACGAACTCCGCCATCTCCGCGCTGCTGACAAACGCGACGGCGACGGTGCTGATTCAGGCGCCGCCCATCATCACGAACGCCCCTGTAGATCTAAACGTGGAACCCGGAGAGACGGCGATATTTGTCGGCGGAGCAAGTGGTTCGGCGTTGTTCTACCAATGGCAGCGCGAGGGAGTGAATATTTCGGGTGCGACCAACACGACATTGACGGTGACCAATGTAAGCGAGGGAAGCGAAGGAACTTATCGGCTCATGGTGACCAACTTTGTCGGATCGGCGTCGGCGTCGGCGACGCTGTCGGTTGGTTCACCGAGTTTTGTTCTGCGCAATCTGATGCGCCTGCCGAACGGCTCCGTGCAAATGGTGGTGGTGGGCGCCACGAACCGGACGTATGCGATCGAGGCGTCGTCGAATCTGACGAATTGGGTCACTCTGGGGACGGTGGCATACTCGAATGGCCAGCTGCCGTTCACCGATGGCAGCGCGTCGACGACGAATCGCTTCTACCGGGCAAGGCTCCTGCCGTAGCGGCGAGAAAGCATCGACACGAGAACAGCCGGCTGGCGTTGTTGTGATTGCCCGGAATTGAGCCGGGGACGCAAGAAATGTTAAGGGCTGGCCAACAGACGAAGAGCGGGAATCCACGGCGCTTTGCACCTTACGTCCAGCGGGCCGACATCAGACGCTTCAGGTGCGACTGGTCGCCTGCGGAAGAAAGAAACGCCTATGCTCGGTCTTACTGAAGTTTTGATCATCATTCTTGGATTCGCGATTCCCGGAACCTATCTCCTCTTCGTCACCCGCTACATTCGCGCTGCTGAGCGTGAGACCGCGCAAGCGGAAGCTCGCGACCGTCAGCAGCTTCGTTCCGCGGCCTAGGCTGGATTGAATTTTGCGTCGCTCATCTGAGGTGGGCGGGGCCGGAATAGTTGGTTGGGTTGAATCACCCGCTGCAAGCGCTCCTCGGGGAGTGTTGTAGCGGGTTTTAGCTTTTCCGGGCTTCGCATTCGTCGTTCAACACCGGTGACCGGTGACCGTCCTTGTAGGAAGGTGTTTGTTTTCAGTTAATTCAGCGGAGTACGGCGAGCGCAGATTCTGTTCAAGGGGACGGGCATTCCTCCCGAAGTACAGAGGTGAATTGGAGCTCCGAAATCGGAAGGTCCAAATATCTCCTCTTGAATGGGAAATGATGTGGCGAATGGGCAGTCGGCAAGACGCGCGCGAACGGTCGGCGTCGTCGTCATGCTTTTCGCCGCTGCTTCCGTCCTCGTTGCCACCTTCCTTCTGGCCTCAGATCACTCGTCGGCTGTAATCGCCGGGACGTTTAACGTTCGTGACAATCTCTCCCTGACGGCGGCGGCGGGTTCGATGCTGTTTGTGTTTCTCTGCCTGCTGGGGGTGTTCGGATATTTGATTCGGCATCTGTTCGTCGCGGAACGCCGGAGCGAGGAGATGTCGTTGCTCGCGCAAGTAGCCTGCCGCACGGATCACGCGGTGTTCTTCACCGACGGCGAGGGTTCCATCAATTGGGTCAACGAGGGCTTCATCAAGATGACCGGTCACGCGCTGACGGATGCGCGCGGGAAACAGTCTGCGACGCTGTTTCTCGGGACGTTGCAGAATCTGAACGTGGTTCAAAGATTTCGCGAAGGACTGGCCAGCCAGAAACCGTTCGTCGTCGAAATGCTGTGTTCGCATCGTCGGGGTCATCGCTACTGGATGTCGGTGAACATGACACCCTTGTTCGATCTTCAACAGGGCTTGACCGGATATGTGGGTGTCGGTTCGGACATCACCGCGCGTCGGCGGGCTGAAGACGAAGTGGCGAAAATCGGGAAGCGCAGCGAATTGCTCCTGAACGCCGCCGGCGATGGCATTCTCGGCATCGACGTCCAGGGTGCGATCACGTTCGTGAACAACGCTGCCGCGCGGCTGACGGGCTGGCCCGCCGCCGAGTTGATTGGTAAACCGGTGAGCTCGATTCTGCATCAGCTCCGGCTGCAACGGACGGCGGCGGTGCAGGATGATCTTTTCACGGGCGCGGCATTCATCGATGGAACGGTTTCTATCGGCGACACGGACGAATTCAAGGCGCGCGATGGAACGGCGTTTCCTGTCGAGTACACGAGCACGCCGGTGCACGAGGGAACGATCTTGATCGGGTCGGTCGTGGTTTTTCGCGACATCACGGACCGCCGCGAGACGGATGCGCTTCGCACTCGCCAGGCCCGGCAATCCGCGCTGCGGGCGGATGTGGCGTTCGGCCTTACGAACGGCGACAGCCTGCGCGACTTCCTGCATTGCGCGATGCAGTGCGTGGTCAAACATCTCGATGGCGCCTACGCACGGGTTTGGACGTTGAGCGCCGACGGTGACATGCTGGAGTTGCAGGCGAGCGCGGGCATCTACACTCACCTGGATGGTCAGCACAGCCGCATTCCCGTCGGGACGCTGAAGGTCGGCAAGATCGCGAAGGAACGGATGCCGGCAGTGAGTTCCAATCTCGCGACGGACCCCGACATCATCGACAAGGACTGGGTCACTCAGGAGAAGTTGGTGGCGTTAATCGGTTTCCCGCTTTTTGTGGAAGGCCGGTTGGTGGGTGTGATGGCGATGTTCTCGCGGAACAAGCTTCCGGTCGACGCAGTGGAACTCATGGGTTGCATCGCAGACACCGTGGCCCAGGGCATCGTGCGCAAGCAGACGGAGGAGAAAGTCGTGGAACAGGCGGCGCTGCTGGACCGGTCGCGGGATTCGATCGTAATGGTCGACCTGCATAATCGGTGCACCTACTGGAACAAGTCTGCGGAGCGGATGCACGGTTGGGAAACCTCGGGTTCGCATGCGCAGGTCGTGAATCAGTTGGTGTTCTCGGAACCGACCTATTTTGAACGCGCGAAGGCCTGCACGATTCAGCATGGCGAATGGCAGGATGCGGACTGTCTGATTCGCCGGGGCAATGAAGTGATCAACGTCGACAGCCGCTGGACGCTTTTAACGGATGACGCCGGGAAGCCACGCGGGATGCTGGTGGTCAACACCGATGTGAGCGAGCGCAAGAAGATCGAGGCGCAGTTCCTCCGCACCCAGCGCATGGAAAGCATCGGGACTCTGGCGGGCGGTATCGCGCACGACCTGAACAATGTTCTTTCGCCGATCATGATGTCGGTGGATGTGCTCAAGGAAAAGGTCACGGACACGCAGGGCCGGCGGATGCTGGCGATACTTGAGACGAGCACGCGAAGAGGAGCCGAGATGGTCAAACAGGTGTTGACCTTCGCCCGCGGAGTGGAGGGGGAACGTGTCCAATTGCAAACGCGTCACCTGTTGCGGGACGTGGCCAAGATGGTGGGTGAAACGTTTCCGAAGACGATCCAGTTCCGCAGCCAGATTTCCGAATCGCTCTGGGTGGTGAATGGCGATGCGACACAGCTGCACCAGGTGCTCGTCAATCTCGCGGTCAACGCGCGTGATGCAATGCCGAACGGCGGCACCTTAACGCTCAGTGCGGAGAATTATGTGCTGGAAAGTGATATCCAGCATCAGGGCGCGATGATTTTGCCGGGGTTCTTTGTGATGATCCGGGTGACGGACACGGGCACGGGGATTTCGCCTGACGTGCTCGACAAGATTTTCGATCCGTTCTTCACCACAAAAGAGCAGGGGAAGGGAACCGGGCTGGGCCTTTCCACAGTGTTGGGCATCGTGAAGAGCCACGGTGGATTCGTGCAGGTGCAGACCGAAGTGGGCCGCGGGACGACTTTCGTAGTTTATCTGCCGGCGCAGGAGGGCGTGCAGGTAAAGCCGGTGGAGTCATCCACGTCGGAGATGCCGCTGGGCAATGGTGAGATGATCCTGGCGGTGGACGACGAGGCATCCGTGTTGACGATGACGAAGGAAACGTTGGAAACGTTCGGATACAAGGTCATCACGGCGCGGGATGGGGCGGAAGCGGTCGCGACTTATACTGCGCATCGGGACGAGATTCGGGGAGTGCTGACGGACATGCTGATGCCGCACATGGACGGGCCGGCGACGATTCGTGTCTTGAAGCGAATCGATCCGAACGTGCGGGTCATCGCCACCAGCGGGTTGTTGGACGGGGAGAAAGTCCGGAACGCGACAGGCATGGAACAGATTTCGTTCCTGATGAAGCCTTACACGGCGGAGAAGCTTCTGACTTCCATTCATCGCCTGCTGGCTGAGGCGGCGTGACGCGCTGGAAGGTTCCTGTCGACGGAGGTTTTTTCGGCGTGGCGCGCTTGATGTCCGTGATGGAAAGTTTCCCGTTGCCAGAACCTCGTGGGTGAGGTGTTGTCGTCCGGGGCTCCGATACCAGTGGAGTCAGGGGTAAATCCGATGCCGGTCTTATCATCATTCCTATGCAAGAACTCAGCCAGCTCGAACAACTCAAGCAGTTCACCAAGGTCGTGGCCGACACCGGCGATTTCGCGACGCTGAAGCAATACGCGCCACTCGACGCGACGACCAATCCATCGCTCATTCTCAAGGCGGCGCTGATGCCGGAGTACAAGCACCTGGTCGAGAAGGCGGTGGCGGACAACCGGAACGCCAATGTTCCCCGATCAGCGTTGGCGAGCCACATTGTTGATCATCTGCTGGTATTGTTTGGAATCGAGATTCTCAAGATCGTTCCGGGCCGTGTATCGACCGAGACGGATGCGAACCTTTCCTTCGATGCCGCGGCTCTGGTGGAGAAGGGGCGCAAGTTCATCGGCCTTTACGAAAAGAACGGCATCAGTCGCGAGCGCATTTTGATCAAGATCGCGACCTCCTGGGAAGGTACCCGCGCCGCGGAAGTTCTGCAGAAGGAGGGAACGAACTGCAACATGACGTTGCTCTTCTCTCTGGCGCAGGCGGTGGCGTGCGCGCAGGTGAATGCCAGGCTCATCTCGCCATTCGTCGGCCGCATTCTCGACTGGCACAAGAAGAGCACGGGGAAGGACTTCGCGCCGACGGAGGATCCGGGCGTGCTGTCGGTGCGCAACATTTACAACTACTACAAGAAGTTTGGTCATCCGACGGAGGTAATGGGCGCGAGCTTCCGGAACATTGGCGAGATTCAGGAACTTGCCGGGTGTGATTTGCTCACCATCAGTCCCGCGCTTTTGAGTGAGCTCCAGAAGAACACCGCGCCGCTGGTTCGCAGGCTGCAGCCGGAGATTGCCGCGTCCAGCGACCTTGCCCGGCTGGATCTGGACGAGAAGAAATTCCGCTGGCTCTTCAACGAAGACGCGATGGCGACGGAGAAGACCGCGGAAGGAATTCGCCTGTTCCACGCGGATGCGATGAAGCTTGAGAAGTTTATCGCCGAGCGGCTCTGAGATTCCGAACGGACCTTTTGGAGCGCTGAAAGTGCTGACCTTCAGCGCTCTTTTTGTTTTCCGGGCGAGCGAACAGTAGAACCACGGTAGAACGATTGCGGTGTGCCCGGATGCCAAGGTTAGGCTTGCCAAAAGCTCCTTCCTGCCTAGATTGAGCGGCTCAATTGAACCAAGCACTATGATTTGGAACTCTGCGAACTCGCTCCTCGGGCTTTTGGCCATGTCCCAGCCGGCCGGCAACGGGCAGCCTGCTGCTCCGTGGTATGTGAACATGTTTCCCCTGTTCCTGCTGCTCTTCGCTTTTTACTTCGCCATCCTCCGCCCGCAACAGAAACGCCAGAAGGCTCACGATACAATGATGAAGAGTATCAAGGCGGGCGACAAGGTCACCACGAGCGGCGGCATCATTGGCATTGTAATCACGGTCAAGGATCGCAGCGTCAGCATTCGTTCTGCGGATACGAAGCTGGAAGTGCTCAAGACTGCCATTTCGGAAATCACTGAACGCGAAGGCGAGCCCAGTCAGTCCCCCACCTGAGCTCGGAAGTAACTCCTCATTCAACTGTTTTACCCACTGTCCTACAGCCACACTCCATGAATCAAAAGCATCTCTGGCAGTTACTGATCATCGTCTTCGTTGTCGCCTTCTCGCTCGTGGAATTGACGCCGCCCACCGGACGTGACCTTCTCGCAGACTTCGATGCCAAGGCTCGCAACAAGGACGCGACTTTCTCCAACATCCTGGCTCGCGCCACCCAGTTGCAGAAGGAGATGCCGGGTCGCACCTACGGCAACCTGAAGGACGCCGTGGGCACCAACGATATCGTTCCTTATTTCGCCCACCGCATCAGCGTGAAAGGTGAGAAGAATCCTTCCACCGCGGTCCTCAACCGTCTCCAGAAGGAAGCAGCCGGCAAGATCAAGCTCGGTCTCGACCTCCAGGGCGGCACCTCGTTCCTCGTGGGTATGGATACTTCGAAGCTCTCCACCAATGCCGAGCGCCAGGTCATCTTGGAAAACGCCGTCGAAGTGCTCCGTAAGCGTGTTGATAAACTCGGTGTTGCCGAGCCGCTCCTCCAGCCAGCCGGTGAAGATCGGATCTTGATTCAGCTCCCGGGTCTTTCCCAATCCGAGATGGATTCCGCTCGCACCACGGTCGAGAAGGCGGCGTTCCTCGAATTCCGCATGGTTCACCCGGAGAGCATGGAGTTGCTGAGCCAGGGCATCGTCGAGCCTGGTTACGAAGTGCTTCGTGAAGAAGTGAAGGGCCGCGATGGTAGCAAACAGGTGATGTCCTACCTCGTGAAGAAGGGCGCTGAACGCGGTTTGACTGGCGGCTATCTGACCCGCGCGATGGTGTCCCGCAATCCGGTGACCAACGAGCCCGAGATTCAGTTCGAAATGAACCCGGACGGTGCCAAGCTGTTCGCTGAAATCACCCGTGAATTCGCTCCGAAGGGAAATCGACGTTACCAACTGGCCATTGTTTTGGACGGCGAACTTTATTCTGCTCCGACCATCAACAGCCCGATCGAGGGTGGCCGTGGCGTCATCACCGGCAGCTTTGATGTCCGGGAAGCTTTCGAACTCGCGAACGTCCTTGAGAATCCTCTCGAAGCGCCGGTCAAGATTCTCGAAGAACGAACCGTGGAGCCTTCGCTGGGTCGCGACACGATCGAGAGTGGTGTCAAATCAGCTGTTTACGGCACCATTGCGGTCGCAGCGTTCATGCTTGTCTATTACCTCTTCGCCGGGGTGGTGGCCAATGCGGCGTTGATGTTGAACATCGTTATTCTCCTCGGCGTGCTTTGCTCTGTAGGAACTACCCTGACGATGCCTGGCATTGCCGGTATCGTGTTGACCATCGGTATGGCCGTTGATGCCAACGTCCTCATCTTCGAGCGTATTCGCGAGGAGTTGGCTGCTGGCAAGTCCATGAGGGGCGCTCTGAATGCCGGTTATGATAAGGCGTTCAGCACCATCTTTGACTCGAACCTCACGACACTGATCGCGTCGACCATCTTGATCTGGCTCGGCACCGGCCCGGTGAAAGGCTTCGGTGTCACGCTGACCATCGGCGTGTGCGTCAGCATGTTCACCGCGTTGCTGGTGACCCGCTTGATCTTCGACTTCCTTCTCGCCAAGAACCTCTTGGTCTCGCTCAACATGCTGCAGTTCATCAAGGGTTCGAAATACGACTTCCTCCGCTGGTCCAAGCCGGCCTTCGTTGCTTCTTGGATGTTGATCGTCGTCGGTATCGGCTACGGAATCTATCGTGGTAAAGACGTGCTTGGTCACGAGTTCGCTGGCGGCAATGACATGACCTTCGCCTTCACCCAAAAGGTGGACGTCGACAAGGTCCGTGAGAGCGTCGAAAAACTCGGCCTCGGTGGCGCGGCGATCCAGTATCAGAAGGATCCGTCCAACGGCAAAGAGAGCTTGAAGGTCACGGTTCGCACGGTGGACGAAAAGAAGGATGCGACCGCCCTGGTCACTCAGGCGCTCGCGACGGATTTCAAGCAAGCTGGATTTGCCATGCTGAGCGTGGACCGGGTCGGTCCGTCAGTCGGTGCTGAAATCCAGCGCACCGCCATTGTCTCCGCATTGCTGGCCATGTTTGGCATCCTGATTTACGTAGCTTTCCGCTACGAGTTTTCGTTTGCTGTCGGCGCTGTCGTCGCCATCATTCACGACATCTTGATGACGATTGGCTGGTATTTCCTGACGGGCCGCGAATTGAGCGCTCCCATGGTGGCGGCGATTCTTACCATCATCGGTTTCTCGATCAACGACACCATCGTGATCTTTGACCGCATCCGCGAAGATCTGAAACTCGGTGTGCGAGGTTCGTTTGCCGAGTTGATCAATCACGCCCTCAACCGGACCCTTAGCCGCACGATTATTACCTCCGGCACAGTCTTCCTTGCCACGCTCTCGCTCTACCTCTTCGGCGGCGGCGTGATCAATGACTTCGCCTTCACCTTCCTTGTCGGTATCATCACGGGAACCTACTCCAGCATCTACATCGCGAGCTCGCTCGTGCTGTGGTGGCACAAGGGTCAACGCCCGGTCATGAGCGGTTCTCAGGTGACTGTCGATAGCACCATTGCTCCCGCGCGGGCGAATGCCTGATGATTGCTGCCGCTGAGATTTCGTCAGCGCCCTGGGCGATCTTCATCGTAGCCGTCCTTTTCTTTCTTGCTCTCGACTTGGGTGTGTTTCACCGACACGCCCATGTCGTTAAATTCAAGGAAGCGCTCACATGGACCGGCATTTGGTTCGTCTGCGCCATGCTGTTTGCGTACCTGGCCGCGCCAGCAATGGTTCCCACTTGGACCAAGGACGACAGCCTCCTGTTTGTCACCGGGTACATCATCGAGTTGTCCCTCTCGATGGACAACGTCTTCGTTATCGCGCTCATTTTCGGTTTTTTCCGCGTTCCGCCCGAGTATCAGCATCGCGTGCTCTTCTGGGGCATCCTTGGCGCGCTGGTCATGCGTGGCGTGATGATCGGCCTCGGCGTTGCAGTGGTTCGCGAGTTTAGCTGGGTGCTCTATGGTCTGGGAGCGTTCCTGGTTTTCTCGGGCATCAAGATGGTCTTTGCCGGTGACGAGGAAGTTCACCCCGAGAAGAACATCGCCATCCGGCTCGCGCGCAAATTTTACCCGGTGTCTGCGTCCTTCGATGGCCAGAATTTTCTGACAACGCTCAATGGTCGTCGCGCCCTCACGCCGCTGGCGCTCGTGCTTCTGATGGTCGAGACTACCGACCTGATTTTCGCCGTTGATTCCATTCCGGCCATCTTTGGCGTCACCGACAACGGCTTCATCATTTTTACCTCGAACGTCTTCGCCATCCTCGGCCTGCGCTCGCTCTATTTTGTGCTCGCGGGAGCCATCGGTTATTTCCGCTACCTCAAGGTCGGTCTGTCGGTCGTGCTCGTGTTCATCGGCCTCAAGATGCTGATCGATCCGCACGGCGGCGAGGCGAAGTGGTTTCAATACAAGTTTTCCAACGTCGCTTCGCTGTCCATCGTGGGGGGCATCATCCTGACTTCGGTCGTCGCGTCGCTCCTCGCCAGCTTCCGCGAGGCCAGGAGTAGGAAGTCCGGCTGACCGAGCTGTCGCCGGCATCATCTCATGCACGAGCGTCTTTCCGAAAAGCTGGCGCAAATGCTGGAGCAGAATTCCTCCTCGGCCGGGGTGTCCCTTAATCATCTCCTCGAGAAGACAGACGGCCGCGGCTTCTACCTCGTCGTCATCCTGCTCGCGCTTCCCTTCATCATCCCGATGGCCATTCCCGGGGTGAGCACGGTGCTCGGCCTGTCCGTATCGCTGCTCAGCTTCAAGCTCGCTTTCGGCGTCCAGCCGCGCCTGCCCAAGATCATGGGAGACCGGACGCTCTCTCCTGACTACCAGAGAAAGGTGATCAAGGGCAGCGTGAAGATCGTCCGTATTGTCGAGAAGTTCGCCCGCCCGCGTCGCACTCCGTGGATGACCACGCGAATCGCACGCTCGTTCAATGCCCTCTTGATGACGCTCATGGGCTTGCTGCTGGCGCTGCCCTTTCCCCCGTTTCCCCCGCTGACCAACGCGCTCCCGTGTTACTGCATCATCCTGCTCGCGGCGAGTATGATGGAGGAAGACGGCGTCATGATTTGGTTTGCCTACCTGTTGTCCCTCGGCACCGTCGTCTACCTCGCTCTCAACGTTTTTGTGATCTACGAAGCGGTGAAAAAATCGATCGAGCTGTTCCGCGGCTGGCTGACCTGATGAAATACCGCTGGAGCATCGCCCCATCCCAGCCGGCGCTCACGACCTTCCTCGCGCGCGAGCTGAAGATTTCTCCGCTCCTCGCCCAATGTCTCCTCAATCGCGGCTTCAGCGAACCGGAACCTATCGCTCGATTCCTGGAACCCCGGCTCAAAAGCCTCGCGGATCCGTTCTTCATCCCAAACATGCGCGATGCCGTGGAACGCCTCTTCGCTGCGCGCGAACGCGGCGAGGCGATGGTCGTCTTTGGCGACTACGACGTGGACGGGGTGACGTCCACCACGTTGCTCGTTGAGATTCTGCGTGCGCTGGGCTGGAAGGTGGACAGCTATCTCCCGCACCGCATGGAGGAAGGCTACGGCCTCAGCCAGTCGGGCGTGGAAAACTGCCTGGCGAAATTTCCTGCGAAGCTGCTGCTCGCCGTCGATTGCGGATCCACGGCGGTCGACACGATTCGATGGCTCAAAGATCGAGGCGTCGACGTCATTGTCCTCGATCATCATCAGGTCTCCAGCCCGGCACCCGCGGCTCGGGCGCTCGTGAATCCTCAGCTCACTCCGGCGGAGGCGCCCGCCTTTCGCGAGCTGTGCTCCGTCGGACTCGCCTTCAAACTCGCGCACGCCATTCTGAAGCACGGTCGGTCGGCGGGCCTGCCGGGAGCGGACACGTTCGATCTTCGTCCCTATCTCGATCTGGTCGCCCTTGGAACCATTGCGGATCTCGTGCCGCTGACGGGCGAGAACCGCATCCTCGTCAGCGCCGGCATCGAACGGCTCAACACCACGCAACGCCCCGGCCTCGTCGCGTTGAAGGAAGTCGCCGGCATCGAAGGCGAAGTCGGCGGCTACGAAGTTGGATTTCAGCTCGCTCCGCGTCTGAACGCCGCGGGTCGGCTTGAGACTGCTGAAGACTCGCTTCGTCTGTTGCTCGCGCGCGACCGGGCTGAGGCCGACCCCATCGCGCAATCTCTCGACTCTCAGAATCGCGAGCGACAGAAGATTGAGCGGAGCATCGCCGACGAAGCCATCGGTGCGATTCGTGCGCGGTTCAATCCTGAGAGGGACCACGTCATCGTCGAAGGACAGCTGATGTGGCACATCGGTGTGGTCGGCATCGTGGCGTCGCGCGTGATGCAGGAATTCTATCGTCCCACGCTGATCATCGGCGGGGAAGGGGACGAATGGCGCGGCTCCGGTCGCAGCATCGAGGGTTTCGATCTCGCGGCGGCCTTGCGCGAATGCGACGAACTGCTGATCCGGCACGGCGGTCATGCGATGGCGGCGGGCGTGACGATTCGCCCGGACCAGATTGATCCGCTGCGGACGCGATTGAACGATCTCGCCCGCCGCACGCTGAAGCCCGAGCAGTTTCAGCCGTCGCTTCGACTCGATGCCGAGGTGACTTCCGCGGATTTGACTCTGGAACGTTTGCGCGAACTGCAGCGACTTGAGCAGACCGGCATGGGGAATCCCGCCGTGCGGCTGGTCATGCGCGGCGTCTCCCACGCCAAGCCGCTCCTGCGCATGGGCGCCGAAAAAAAGCATGCGAAACTTTGGCTGACGGACGGACGTCGAACTGTGGAGGCGGTGCTGTGGAACGTCGGTGACGGAGCGTTGCCGGTCGGCCGGTTCGATGTCGCGTTCGTGCCGCAAGTGAACGAGTTCAATGGATCGAAGACGGTTCAGCTCAAGGTGCTGGATTGGTGTGGAGCGTGATGCGTAATCCGTGATTCGTGACGAAGCAGGAGGTCGCGTCCTGTCCTCGTGGACCACGGATTACGCATCACGTTTCACGCATCACGACTTTCGACTTTGCACTTCGCCGATGCCCGCCTATAGCTCCCGCATGACATCCGCCATCATCGTCGCTGCGGGACGCGGCACCCGCATGGGTCCGAACATCGACAAGCTCTTTCTCGAAGTGTGTGGCGCGCCCGTCGTCGCGCACACCTGGGAACGGTTCGATGAAGCCGAGTGCATTGACGAAATCGTGCTGGTGGTGCGCGACGGCCTTCAGTCGGCGTTTCAGGAGCTCGCCGAGTCGCTCGAGCTGGAGAAGCCGTTTCGCTTCGCCGTCGGCGGCAAGGAACGTCAGGACTCCGTGTGGAACGGCCTGCAGGCGCTCGTGGCTTCGACGGAGATTGTCGCCATTCAAGACGCCGCCCGTCCCTGCACAACATCGGAATTGATCGAAGCTACGGTCGACGCAGCCCGGCAAATGGGCGCGGCAGTCGCGGCCCAACGAGTGACTGACACGATCAAGCAATCCGACGACGGGCAGATTATCGCGCGTCATCTCGATCGCTCCCGGCTCTGGGCGGTGCAGACGCCGCAGACGTTTCGTGTGGAGGTGATTCGCAAGGCGCTCGGCGCGGTGCGTGAGAAGGGTTTGCTCGTAACGGACGATACCGCAGCGTGCGAGCTCATCGGCCAGCCAGTGCGTCTCATCGAGAGCGCGAAGCCCAATCCGAAGGTGACCGTCCCGGCCGACCTCCACTTCATCGAGCTGCTGTTGCGCTGACGGCAGCCTGGTGTTGACTTCGCGCCCACCCTGAGCGTTTCATTCCGCCGCTATGGATTGGATTTCAGATCCGCAAATTTGGGTCAGCCTGCTTACCTTGACGCTGCTGGAGATTGTTCTCGGCATCGACAACATCATTTTCATTTCCATTCTCAGTGGAAAACTGCCCGCGCATCAGCAGCGCAAGGCGCGACAGTGGGGGCTAGGGCTTGCGCTCATCACGCGGGTTCTTCTCCTGTGCGGGCTCGCCTGGGTGGTGAAGCTCGACAAGCCGTTTTGGGAGCCGACGATTCTGTCCTTCAAGCTCGCGGTGTCTGGCAAGGATTTGATTCTGATTCTCGGTGGGCTGTTTTTGCTCGGCAAGAGCACCTTCGAAATTCACGAGAAACTGGAGGGCGTGGATGGTGAGAAGACTCAGAAGATGGCTCCGACCTTCAATGGCGTCATCGTCCAGATTCTCATGCTCGACATCGTGTTCTCGCTCGATTCCGTCATCACCGCCGTCGGCATGGTGAAACAGATCGGGGTGATGATCGCCGCAGTCATCGTGGCGATGATCATCATGCTGATCTTTGTGAACCAGATTAGCGATTTCGTCGACCGGCATCCGACCATCAAGATGCTTGCTCTGAGCTTCCTGATTCTCATCGGCTCGATGCTGGTTGCGGAAGGTTTCCATCAGCACATCCCGAAGGGGTACATCTACTTCGCCATGGCCTTCTCCGTGATGGTCGAGATGCTGAACATCAAAATGCGAAAAGCCCAGAAGGTGGAGCTCCATCAGCCCTATCGGTGACCTCTATTTTCACGACAGTTCTCTTCGATTTCGGCCCTTGATTCCGGGCGTTTGAGGCATATCCTCCACGCTTATCATGCTGAAAGCTTCATTCGTTTCGGCCCTCGTCAGGGCCGTTTTTGTTTGTGGAATTCTCTCCGCCGCGTCGCTGTCGGCTGCCGAGATGACAGACCGCAAAGGCGCGTATCCGCCGCCGGTCCAGGCCGCTTCGGACGAAGGCGAATTGGCGCTGAAACGCTTCCGGGTTGCCAAGGGACTCAAGGTCGAACTCGCCGCCGCTGAACCGCATCTTGCGAACCCCGTCGCCTTCTGCATCGACGAGCAGGGGCGGTTCTACGTCGCCGAGACGTTCCGCCTCCACGCGGGCGTCACCGACATCCGTGGTCACATGGACTGGCTCGACGAGGAGCTCGCGGTGAAGACCGTCGAGGAACGCGTCGCCTACATGACCAAGCACGAAGGCAAACGCATCGAGGATTACATGAAGCACTCCGACCGCCTCAAATTTCTGTGGGACAGCGACGGCGACGGCAAGGCTGACAAGTCCACCGTGTTTGCGGATGGCTTCAACGGCGTGGCGGACGGAATCGCCGCCGGCGTGCTGGCACGCAAGGGTGACGTTTACTTCGCGAACATTCCGCATCTCTGGTCCTTCCGCGACACGAACAACGACGGCGTCGCCGACGTAAAGAAGTCTCTCAGCTACGGCTACGGCGTGCGCGTTGGTTTCCTCGGTCACGACTTGCACGGCCTTCGTTTCGGTCCCGACGGCAAATTGTATTTCAGCATCGGCGACCGCGGTTCCTACATCAAAAACAAGGAAGGCAAGATCGTTGAGAACCGCGAGACGGGCGTCGTGTATCGCTGTGATCCCGATGGCGCGAATCTCGAAATCTTCGCGACCGGCCTGCGCAATCCGCAGGAGCTCGTATTCGACCAATACGGCAATCTCTGGACCGGCGACAACAACTCGGACGGCGGCGATCCGGCACGCTGGGTTTATGTCGTCGAGGGCGGCGACAGCGGCTGGCGCGTGGGCTGGCAATTCATCAACTCGCCGAACGCACGCGGTCCGTGGCTCGCCGAGCGGATGTGCTATCCGGCTTTCGAAGGTCAGGCCGCCTACCTTCTTCCGCCGCTCGCGAACATCGGCAACGGCCCGTCCGGTCTCACGTATTATCCGGGCACGGGCTTGAACGACAGCTTCAAGGACCGCTTCTTCCTCTGTGACTTCCGCGGCGGTACGGGCAGCGGCATCCACAGCATCGCGGTGAAGCCGAAGGGCGCGGGTTTCGAGGTCACCGACCGCAGCGACTTCATTTGGGACGTGCTGGTGACGGACGGCGACTTTGGTCCGGACGGCAGCTTCTATCTCACCGACTGGGTGAACGGCTGGAACCAGACGGGCAAGGGCCGCATCTATCGCGTGTTCGATCCCGAGACGCGCAACAGCCCGCTCGTGCTCGAAACGAAGAAGCTGATCGCCGAAGGCTTCGACCAACGCGCGTCGAAGGAACTCGCCGGCTTGCTCGGTCATCCCGACCAGCGCGTCCGCCTAGAGGCGCAAATGGAACTGGCAGCGCGTGGAAGGGAAGGACACGAAACGCTCGTCGAGGCGATCCAGCGTTATGATCAGCAGACAGTCGCTGGCTGGACGAGCTATCGCCCCGTGACCGGGCAGTTTGAAAGTCGCCTGGCACGCCTGCACTGCGTCTGGGGGTTGGGCCAAATCGCGCGAACGAATCCCGGATCCAGCCAGTCGGACGTCGCCGTGAATTATCTCTTTTCCATCGCGGATGACCCCGATCCCGAAGTGCGCGCTCAAGCGATCCGGGCGCTTGGCGATGCTCGTTCGCAGCGTGCTTTTACCCCTGCCATGAGGATGCTCGCCGGATCCGAACCCCGCCCCTGTTTCTTCGCTGCTATCGCCTTGAGCAAACTCGGTCGCAAGGAGGCGGTGCCTGCTGTCGTGGAAATGCTCCGCGCGAATAGCGACAAGGATCGTTACCTCCGTCACGCGGGCGTGATGGCGCTCGCCGCGCTGGCCGATGCGAAGACCCTCGCCCAGTTTGCGGGTGACCAGAATTCCAGCCTGCGTCTGGCGGCGGTCGTTGCGTTGCGCCGCCAGGAAAGCCCGGCCGTCGCGGATTTCCTCAAAGATCAGAATCCGTGGATCGTGCTCGAAGCGGCGCGCGCCATCAGCGACCTGCCGATTACGGCCGCGCTGCCGAAGCTGGCGGCGTTGATTGATGACAAGAATCTGCTCGCCCGCGCGGAAGAAGCCTCGAAGTCGCAGCGCGCTTCTCTGGCGGCGCTGAAGAAGTCGAAGCCGGAAGACGAATCGGACGTGCTCGTGCAGCCGTTGACCCGCCGCATCGTCAGCGCGCAGTTCCGTCTCGGCACCGCGGCGAATGCGAACACTTTGGCGGCTTTCGCGTTGAACTCCTCTGCTCCGAGCGCAGTTCGCGCCGAAGCGGTGACGTCCTTTGGTGATTGGGCGAAGCCGTCCGGCCGCGATCGCATCACCGGCTTGTGGCGTCCTTACGAGAAGCGCGACGCCGGCGCAGCCACGAAGGTCGTGCAGAAGAACATTGATGCACTGCTCAACAATCCTTCCCCAACGGTGAAGCTGGCGGCGATCAAGGTCGCGACCAAGCTGGGCATCAAGGAAGGCGAGAACGCAGCGTTTGCGCTGCTCAGCGACGACAAGCAACGCGGCGACGTGCGGTTGGAAGCGCTCAAGGCGCTATCCTCGCTGAAGGCTTCCAAGCTCGCCGACGCGGTGAAGATTTCGCTCGCGGCCAGCGACGAAGGGTTGCGTAATGAAGCGACCAAGATTCAGGCGCGCCTTAAGCCGAGCGATGCGACCGCCAAGCTGCGCACGACGTTGGAGAGCGGAACGGTGGGCGAGAAGCAATCGGCCTTCGCGGCGCTGGCGACGGTCCCCGGTGCGACGGCCGACCAGATTATTTCCGGCTGGCTCGACAGGTTGATCGCGAAGCAGGTGCCTGCGGAAGTTCAGCTCGACCTCATCACGGCGGCGCAACAACGGCAGTCGCAGGAGGTAAAGGACAAGCTGACGAAGTTCGAGCGCGCGCGTCCGGCCGAGGATGACTTGCGGGCTTATCGCGAGTGCCTGCAGGGCGGCAATGCGGAGGAGGGAAAGAAGATCTTCGTCGAACGCGCGGAAGTTTCGTGCGTGCGCTGTCACAAGGCTGGCGGCGAAGGCGGCGAGGTCGGTCCGGATTTGACCAAGCTCGGCGCGACTAAGACTCGTGAGTACATTCTTGAGTCCATCATTTATCCGAACAAACACATCGCGGCGGGCTACGACAACGTGATGGTGACGATGAAGGATGGCGCGATTTACGCCGGGCTCTTGAAGAACGAAACCGCGGACGAGATTGAGGTGAACTCGCCCGAAGACGGCATCCTCAAACTTAAGAAGGCGGACCTCAAAGAACGCCAGCGCGGCTTGAGCGGCATGCCGGAGGAACTGCGTCAGGTGTTGAGCAAGCAGGACTTGCGGAACTTGGTCGAGTTCCTGAGCAGCTTGAAGTAGGACGCGCGGTTCGGAAAGTCCGTCGTGATCAGCGCCGCGCCTGTTGAATCTTCAACAGGTCGGCGTGGAGTGCAGCGGCGGTTTGATACCGGTCGTGCGGCGACATTTCGCAGGCGCGATTGATCACGTCG
Organism: uncultured Bifidobacterium sp.; assembly: GCA_964491875.1. Classification (GTDB taxonomy): domain Bacteria; phylum Verrucomicrobiota; class Verrucomicrobiia; order Limisphaerales; family JADJPG01; genus JADJPG01. Next base: position 25,003 of record CAZBIC010000001.1, on the reverse strand, counting down.
TGCAGCTGCCGGATGACGGACTCGCTGGGTTCCTCGAAGAGCGCGGTCGGCACCTCGGGATACAGCCGGCGGTCGCGTCCCATCGCCGCTTCGTAGAGCACCTTTCCGAGCGCATACACATCCGCTGACGGCGATCCTGGGCCTTCGGGAGCGATGTAGCCTTCCGTGCCGAGGAAGGAGACGTCCTTGCCGGCGCTGCGAATATCGGTGACGAGCCCGATGTCGGCGAACTTCGGCGCGCTGTTCACGTAGATGATGTTGCCGGGCTTGATGTCGCGGTGGATGAGCTGGTTTTGGTGGAGGTGTTCCAACGCGGCGGCCAGCGCGAGCCCGAGCTTGAGCGTCTCGTCCGGGCTGAGCTTGCCGCGCCATTCCAGTTCGCCGGCGAGCGTCTTGGGAATGTAGGTTTCCGGATCGATCTTCTGGCCGGTGGTCTTGTCGTCGCCGGCTTCCATGATGCAGTAGAAGTGGCGCTGCTCGTCGTCACGTCCGACGTGGAGGATGTTCACAAAGCCGGCGTGCGAGCGCGAGATGGGCATGAACTTCTGAATGCCGCGGAACTCCCGCTCATAAGGTTCATCGCCTGGGAATCCGGCGCGGCGGGTAATCTTCACCGCGTGAAAGGCGCCGATGGCATTGCGCGCGAGCCAGACTTCGCCATAGGCCCCGCGCCCCACGCGCTTGAGCAGGGTGTGATCTGCAACGAGCTGGGCGGGGCGTTGCTGCGCCGTGGCCTTGGTCGCTTCGACGAGCTTGGTGGTTTCCTCGAGCGTGCGGGCGAGAACATCCTTCTCAAACTTCAACCGCACCACCCGCGCGCCGATGGACCACCCCAGCGCAGCGGGGATCTGTACGAAGGCAATCACTGGCCAGCCGAACCAAAGGCGGTGCTCGGCGACCTGGAGTGCGGCGGCAAAGCAAATTGGTAACGCGACGAGAGAAAGGCCGGCGGCCGGCCACGGTTTGAATTGAACCATGATCGCTCCGAGCGCCAGACCAACCAGCAATATAATGGCACTTTGCGCGGGGAGGGAGATCTCGATGAAACCGTCGCTGCGCGATAGATTGAGGTAGGCGGTGGCGCACACTTCAACGCCGGGAAAAAGGTCGCCAAACTCGCCCGGCCATCGCGAATGCGGAGTGCGAATGACATCCGCTTCGTCGTGCGCCTTCAAGGTCTTGGGTTGGGCTCCGATGAAGACGACTTTGTCTTTGAAGTAACCCTCAGGCTGATCGAAGACATCGGCGTAGCTAAACGAGGGAAGGCTCAAGGCGGAGCCGTAGTAATTCAGCCAAAAGTCCGGCTGGCGCGAGTTTGGCGATTTTGTAATCGGCAATTTGGCCACGGTGGCTGCGGCCCACGGAAGGCTGGCCCAGGTGTCTGAGTATTCGGGGCCGCGAATGTATTGTCGCGCGATGGCGTCGCGAGGCGCGTCGATTTCAGCTACACCGGAAGCCGCCGCGGCGTCGGCTAGTTCCTCCCAGGCAAAAACCGGACCCTTGGAATGAATCTGGTGCTGCTTGCGTTGTTCCAAGGAGGCGGCGAGGACGACCTTTCCATTGCGGCGGATGGCGTCCGCGAAGAGCTGCTTGGCAGTGTTGGTCGTGTCATAGGTGAAGACGACATCGAAAACTACAAGCTTCGCGCCGTCGCGTGTCATTCGGTCGACGAGTTTGGCGTGAAGACCGAGGTCCCAACTCATCATGTTCGCCTGCCTCAGTTCCTTGAATGCGCGATCGTCCATGTAGACGATATGAAAGTCCTCGATATGACGGGTGGGTTTCCATGGCAGAAAAAGGATGTCGTAGCCGAGTAATCGCAGCTCCTTCCAGAAGCCGAGCGCGGTCAGTCCCAGCAACGCGGTGACGATTGCTCCCGCGAGGGTGAGCCGCCATGAGGCGCTTATTTTGTCCCGCCATTTCTTCATGCGCGATGTTGCGCGCAGCTTAGGGGCTCGGGCGGGGCGGAGACAGGAAGAAGTTTTCTGGCGCGAACGGACTCAGAAGTTGAAGCGCAGAGAAGCGACAACTTCGCGTTCGCGCGGGAGCTCGGCGGTCAGATTTAGCGGATTGAGGCGGTAATTTTGGTCCGTGAGATTGAGCAGGGCGACGCGGGCTTCCATGCGGCGACGGAAGAAGCGCCAGCCAGCCTCGACGTTGAACTGCCAGAAGTTGTCGCCCGGACGGTCCGGCGTGTAGCCCTGATTGCTCTGCACGGACCAGACGCCCCAGCCGCGTCCGAAGAAGCCGGAGGGATGATTGTAGAGGGCGGAGAGCTGGAGTTGGTGGAGGACGGATTCGAAGTCTGAGGTGCGCTCTATGCCGTTATGAAGAATGGCTGTTGCTGGAATCTCTGGGAAGGTCCGCTCAATCTCGGACTTCGAGAGGCGATAGCGGAGGCCGAAAGTCCAGTCGTCTCCCACCATTTGATCCAAAGTTATGAAGAGGTTTCGTTCGCGATAATCGATGCTCTCGCGCGTCTGGCTGCCGTAAAGAGGCGGCGCATTGAACGCAGCGAAGTTTACAGCGCCATCCTGTCTGTCGATCTGTGAAGAAAGAAGCTCTGCAGAAACCCCCAGGAAAGTGCGGCCATATCTCTGCTCGACAGAAGCACTCCAGCCATCAAAGCGAGCTCCGTCGTTCGCACCTGAGATGGATTCTGGCACCAAACTTCGGAAGGACTGATTAAATCCGGCAACCTGCGAAGGTTCGATGCGAATGCTTTGATCCAAATCAACACCGCTAAGCGCCTGAAAGTAACCGCCGCGAATTGTTGTGTCGTTGGAGGGTGACCAAACGAAGCCCGCCTTTGGAGACGTTTTGTCTGTTGTGGATTCCTTGTCGCCCAATGGTGCGATGCGGTAATTCAAGGGGCGCTGTAGCCAGTCATAGGTTACTCCTCCCACGAGTGTGAGCGTAGGCCAGATCGTCCAGTGGTCGTATAGATAAGCGGTGTATCGGTCGTATCCGGATTCAAAGTGACTGGCGCTGGCGAATGATGAGCCAATGCTCAATCCATCCAGGTTGATTCGACTATTGTTTTGGCGGCTGGACACTTGAATCGTGCCCGTTTGCAACCGCCCGCCTGCGACGAATGTGTGCGCATCCTTTGTCCAGATATGCTGGAGTTCTGCCGAGTAGTTTTCGACTTTGCGCGCGTAGTCGTTGGTTGTGATGTGATATGCGACTTCTCGAATTGGACCACCAAGGCCTCGATCAAGGAAAAGACTTACTTGGTCGGGATTCCAAAACTCAAACGACTGTTGGGCGCGTCCCACGAGGAGAAGGGAGATTTGATTTGGGTTCCACTGATGCCGGAGTCCGGTGACTACTGTCGGTTCCGTGCGTTCCTGAGAGCGATATCCGCGATTCGCCTCGGCTTGTCTATAGTATCCTCCGCGGTCGCCCGCGTCGGTTTTGGAGTAATTGGCGAAGAAGTAGATCGCATCGTCAGGAGTGGCTTCATATTTGAATTCGACCAAGCCGGTCGTTCGTTCTAAGTCATTGTTCGCACGCCAGCCGTCGTCTGATAGATAGGAGCCTTCAACCGCGTAGCTGCTGTTTCTCCACCTGCCATACTGAACCGCTTTTTGAACCCACGCGCCGTGACTCGCGACAACGGTGGTGGAAGCGAAGCCGAAACGATTATTATCGAAGAGCTTGGAGTATTCCTGGTCAGAAACAGTCTGCGAAAGACCGCCAGCACCAACTGGAGCGAGCAAATTTGCGAGAAGGTATTCCGTGAACCACGCGCTTTCGTAGCGTTGGCTGAATCCGGAGGGGTCGCGAAGAGCATTGAAGCTATCCGCCAGGAAGCGATGAGCGGAGTGGTTGGCGTAGTCGAGGTTCACGGCGCGGCCGGCTTCGCGGGCGCTGAGCTCGGTCATGCCTGCGTCGCGGTAGAGGTTCGCGAGGTTTGCCCCGCTGACAGCTCGATCTTGATCCAGGAGGAGACGGGAACGGTAGAGGGCGCGATTGTCGTTCAGCTCCCGCGAGTGTTCGAGGTCGCGGATGCCCTCGTTGATGCGGTTCTGTTGTTGGAGCAGCAGTGCGGAGTACAGCCATGGAGTTGGGTCGCCCTCGTCGATTTCCTTCGCGAGCAGTAGCTCCTTTTCAGCATGGCGATGATCCCCTTCGTTGCTGAAGGCCTTGCCGAGGTAGCTGCGGAGGAGGGAGCGGCGGGGTTCAGTGGTGGCGGCCACGTGGAGATCAAAACGACCGGCTTCGGCATCACCGAGCCGAATTTTGCAGAGGCCGCGTCCCAGCCACCCATTTCCAAGTCCGCCGTCGAGTTCGATGGCGCGGTCGAAGTAAGGGATGGCGGCACGGATTTCATTGCGCGCGCTGAGCAAGAAGCCTTTCAGAGCGATGGCTTGGGCGTTGTGTGGGGCAAGCGAAAGGCTGCGGTCGAGCGCGTTCATGGCGCGGCGAATGTTGCCCTTGCCGAATTCGAGCTCAGCGACACGCGCCCAGGCGAAGGCGAAGGCGGGTGATTTGCGGGTGGCGAGTCGGGCGGAAAGCAGCGCATCGTCCAGTCGAAGGCTTGCCTGGTCGGCGTAGGATTTGGCGATCAGTTCGGTGGCGAGTTGCGGTGTCAGTCCGGACGATGTCGAGGGAACAAGGGTGTTCGTTTCCGTTTGGGCAACGGTGTGGATGACGACGCGAAGCGCCTCAGGGAGGCGATGGGAGATCGCGTTGGTGCCGGTGCGTTGGGCAAGGGAACTCAGGAGAGCAGCTGATTGATCGGCTTGGCCGACGGCAAGGAGGAGCGAGGCTCCGTAGACTTTCTCCGCGTCGGATGTGGGCGGTGGTTCGATGGGGAAGGCGGAGACGGCGCGAAGCAGATCTCCCGAGCGATAGAAGTCGAGGGACGGTTGGAGGCGAGTGCGTTCCGTTGCGGTGAGTGGCAGTTCGTCGAGGTCGAGAATTCCTGGGTAGTACAAGCACCATTGCACGGCGCGGAAAGTTTCGACCACGGCAGTTTTGGTTGGCGGCTGTCCCAGTGTCGCGGTGCCTTGTTCGCCGGGCTTGATGCGGACGGCGCCGGCGGCGTTACTAAGTTCGGCTTCGCCTTCGAGAACGGTGAGAGTGGTGCGGCCCGTGGCTTCCTCGACTTCGAGGGTGAACTCCGTGCCGCGCGTTGCGGCGGTGGCGGTGGGCGTGATAAAGCGATGCTTGCCGGGGCGGTCGCGGTTCAGGAGATACATGAGTCCGCGGAACAGACTGAACTCGGCTTCGACTTCCTTGTCGGGCAGCGGCTGGATCTCAAACTCGCTCCGCTCTGCGATGCGCATGATGCTGAGGTCGGAGAGTCGGACGCTGGCGCGGCTGCGGCTGCCGGTGCGGCCGCGGTCCTTGGCTCCCAGAATTTGGCTCGGGTATGCCTTTTCCCACGCGTTGGAGGAGAATCGTTGCACGAAGACGTTGGTGCCTTCGACGGTAAGGATGATGGGTGGTGGGTTGGTTTTGGTCCCCGCGACAGTTGGCGATTGTGCGGACGAGGATGGAAGCAGGCTGATCTGGGCCAAGGCGAGCCAGAGCAGAGTGCACCACGTCCATGTTGGTCGAGCCGGGATCACGATGAAGGGCGGTCAGGGGCTAAGCGGCGGCCAAGGAGCAGCGCGGAAGAAGCGCTGGGGCGTCGCGAACGGATTTCCGTTCGTGTAGAAGAGAACTTTGAAGGGATCGGGATTCGTTGCGATCGGACTCCACGAGCCGTTGAGGTTGGTGCTGGTCTCCAGCACAAATGGCATGGAGTTGCTCGTACTGAGACTGAACCCGACTTTGCCCGAGTTGGTGGTCCACCAGTGATTTACCGTGAACGGTCCAACGAGAGACACGAGCGCGACATCGCGAGTAGCGCTGCTGACAAAGTTGCTGACGTAGACGGAATAGGTGCCAACGCCAAGCTCGCTGAAGTTGCTGAGAGTAAGCGTGGGGTTGGTCGCGCCCGGAATGTTCACCCCGTTAAGGCGCCACTGGCAGGAAGGTTGGGGAATCCAATTCGTCGCTGGCATGCTGAGGACTACGCCGCCACCTTCCGGAACGAAGTAGTGGAGAAGAGGGTTGGTAAGCGCCGGGGCGATGCCCATCTGGCAGTTGAGTTGGAGGTTACCGGACGCTTCGTAGCCTTCGACGACGATTACATAGTTGCTGCCCTGAGTGCCATCAAATCGAGCAATTGCTGGGAGTCCGTTGCTGGCGCTGCTGAGGTCGCAAACAAGTTGAAAAGAAGATAGGAGTCCCGCGTTGGTCGAGAATCGATACACTGCCATCCGCGCACCGATTTCACTTCCAATGGTGTTCACTTCGATTACTCCTGTGTTCGTCGCTGCCAGTCCCTGCCAAAGAGTTCCTAAGAACGGGCTGCCGCAAGGATTCGGGTCGCTGGACTGTCTGCTTGCAGTCGATGCTACTTCTTGGAAAAAGGAAACTCCCGCTCCGATCGGTACGAATTCACCAGCTCCCAGCGAATACATCACATACTCCTGCTTATCCCCCCACAGGAATCCGCCAATCGATCCAATCTGCAGCACCGCGACTGGGCTGAGTACGAAACGATTAAAACGATTCAGGACGCGGACGGAGTATTCACCGACATCGTCGGACTTGGCGTTTGGGATGACCAGAACATTCTCGACGGCTCCACGAATGGGTTCGTCGTTAATGAACCACTGATACTGCACGTCCTCGGAATCCACTTTAATGCGGAACTCGGCGCGGTCACCGATGACGACCGCTTGCGGTTGCGGTTCTTCGATGATCACCGGCACCAGTTCCTGCGTGACTTCCAAATCCCAGTTGATTGTGAATTCGCCACCACCGCCGTTGCGTCCGAGGCCGTCGAGTTGGATCTGGTAGCGTTGGCCGCGAACGGCGTTGAACTGGAACGAACTGGTGTAGAAACCGCCGCGATCATCGTCACTCGTGATCGGCGTTAGGTTGTTCACAGCCTGCCCCGTGAACACGCTGAGGAACGTGTCGAAGGTGCTGCCGCGGCTGGTGAAGGTCGCGACGCCGGATTCAGCGGCAATCCATTCAAACCAGACGGTCCGTCCACCGCCTGGGCGAATGGGTTCCCCGGCTTCGCGACGCGCCCGAGAGCTGTTTCCTTGAATCACACCGCGTGGAGCTTCGACGGTCGGACGCGCATCGAACTTATCCTCGGGACTGACTTGATTACCGGGGCGCACGAGCACCAGCGCCGGATGGGTCGTCAGCGCTTCGTCGCCGTTCCAAACGAGCGCCTGAAAATTGCCTCCCATGTCCGGGGTTAACTTGAAGAGACTCAATAAAGCGTTCGTTTCGCCGGGTAGGGGAATGCCGTTCAACGTCCACTGATAGCGCAGCGGCGGATTGCCGGTGGCCCCGACGAATAGCTCCACGTCTTTGCCCGGTTCTACCACGACGGTTTCCGGGGGATTCACCACGGTGAGTGGTCCGAGAATGTCGAGGCGCGCCCGACGACTTTGAACTCCCTGACGATTCCCAGCGTTCGTCACGATGACGGAGTAAAACGCGGCGTCGTTCGAGGTGACGTTGAGCAGTTTGAGCGTGGAGCTTGCCTGTCCAAACGGGATGAATACCTGCCCGTTTCGCATCCATTGAAAACCGAACGGTCCGGGTCCGCTGACATCGACATTGAACGTGACATCAGTTCCGGGTGGGACGGCCTGGTCTTGGGGCTGAGCGACGATGACCGGTGGCGCGGCGAAGGTGGTGAGGTTCAGGTACCAGCCGCCAATCGAGCCACTGCCAGCTCCGGCCACGTCGTCCGTGACGAACAGTCGCCATTGGCCGTTTGGATTGATGCCGTCGAACACTTTGAAATTCGCGCCGTAAGGCGATGCAGGCGCGGGCGCGGGGAAGATGTCTCCCGTGCCGTAGTTGGTCGGGCGATAATCGCCGGTGAAGATCCGTGTCGAATCCGGTAGTGCGGTTGTGAAGTCGTCTGCGAACGTGAGCCGAATGAATCCCGTGGCGCTGTCGCCGCCGGCATCAGACATCATCAAGAGCTTCTGTCCGCTGGGACTGACCAGCAGGATGTCGACGTCATCGGGAACTGTGTGATTGAAATTGGTCAGGATGACGGAGACGCTCGAAACCACACCGGGGAGATTGGAGACACTGATCGACGAAGGGTAAGGTCCCGGAGGCGCGGCAACAGAGCCGACAAAGATCGTCGTTGGGTTGCGATAGCTCCCGCCATAGGTGGCGCCGAAACTGGTGCAAAATCCCGCCACCCAAACCGCCCACGCCGCCAGCAGCAATCGCAGTGCGCCGGCGTGGAAACGGGTTGTTGATGGGCTGATTCTCACAGAAAGTGACTTCTTTCGTATACAACAGGGACTTTCAGAATGAAAGCGATAATCCTCGTTTGGAAACGGTCTGAATGGAGACCGGAAACTTGTCTGTCTCGGTCCAGTTGCTGACCGGAAGCGGTCGCTTGGGCGTCCGGGCCGGCCAGCGCTCCCTGAAAGTAGTACCACTGGTTGTGCTGCATCCGGTGGCGCCGGCATTAAGGACCTTTTGGATCGATGGTACGGTTTGCATTCACCTCCTACAGAAGAAAACACCCCGATGTCCTTACAGGAAAATGTTCCTTATCGGACCGACACCGTGCAGATCTGATTGAAGACGACGTCGCCGGAGCTCACGCGGCGGACGAATGCGATAGCTCGGCCATCCGGGGCGAAGACGCAGGCTTCGGGGCGCGGTGCCAGTTCATCCGCGCTGCGCGGTGTGAGCCGGGTGGTGACGCCGGTCTCCACGTCTGTTAAACAAACGCTGTTGTCCATCACGTGTGCGATCGAACGTCCGTCTGTGCTCCAGGTGAACGTCGACCCGAAGTCCCAGGGACTTCTTGTCAGCTGCCGCGACTCCCCGGAGGCTGTCGCAACAAGCCAGAGCTGGGAAACACCGGTGTCGTCGCGCATGAGACAGGCAATCTTCGAACCGTCGGGCGAAGCGCGCAGCCAGTGTCGCTTCCCTTGGATCCCGGGAAATTTCCGATCGGCTGTGAACGTCAGCCGGCGTTGAACGGTGCCACGAGGTGGCGCGGGCATTCGCCGCTCGGTGCCTTCGAGCGGACTGGCGCCGGATTGCGTGACGTCTTCCGGGAGGTCAGCGACGAAAATTTCTGAGATCGTCTCGCCTTTCGTTGTGACGACTTGACCTTGGAAAGCGATCGCACGGCGCTGGCGTGTTCCGTCGGTGCGGAGGTAACCGTTGGTTCCGATCCAACCTTCCTCGAAAGCCTTGCTGATCTCGTCCGAGCCCGGTTTCGGTTGCGCCACCGTGCGGGTGGCGAGCACGGTGAAAAAGTTCCCGTCGTGATTTCGCAAATGGGTGGTTGGAACCGTCACGCCCTTGCCCGGAACGCTGATGCCGATGTTGCGTTGATTGAGATCGTGATCGGCGCCGGGCGTTTTGAACTGCGCGAGCACGTGGTCTTCGTAAGTGAAGCTGACCCACTCGCCGAGTGAATCCCAAACATGCACATGAGAACCGCCGCGCAGCGCGCCGGGAGTAAACGGCGGTGCGAGATTCCGCGCGTCGAGGTTTCTCGCGATGCCGGGTGTCTGGCAATCGACGATGACTCCTTGCCGATGCGTGGGGCCGTATTGCCAGTCAGGTGTGGGATTCTCTGGGCCGAGGATGAAGGCCACATGGTGGTCGCTCGGGTGAAACGTCGCCACGCCGCAACGCGCGCCGTGTTTCGCGGTGTAGAGAATTCGCACTTCGCCGCTGCGGACGTGAACCATCTCGATCCGTTCGCCATCGAACAAATCGCCGGCGGCATCAGAACGAATGTCGTAGACGATCCATTCGCTGTCGGGCGACCAGACGCCGGTGTTCGTCAGAATGTGTCCGAGCGCGCCGTGGGTGATTTGGCGCTCTTCGCCAAACGACTCTCTCACAGTGCTGGCGCCGGTGCTCATGATTCGTGGATCATTCGTCGTGCAGCTGAACATCATCACCGACAATCCAATCGAAGCGGTGGCGGCTGCCGTTCTCATCGTTCATGAGCGGACGCGCGGGTCGAGCGTTCAGCAGCTCACTTGGTGACCGCCGGCCGGCCGGCATTCGGCGGTGGTTGGCCAATCGCCGGATTCGCCGGGACTGGCGCGCTCTGGGGCGCCGTGCTCACTGCGATGGGCGAGCTGAAATACTGGGGAATCACCTGGCGATAGCGCATCAGCACAGGCTGGAACTCCGGATTGGTCGTCGCGAAGGATTGCAGGCTGCTGATGAACTTTTGCATGTTCGGTTCCTTGCGCTGGAACTCGGCCTGCATGCGTTGAATGATCGGACGCGATTCGGTCACTTTGGCGCGGATCATCCGCATTTGCTTCGCGAGGAAAAGATTCACGGCAAAACTCAGCACGACGAGCGCGACGAGCGCGGCGTTGAGCAAGTTGCGCAGGTCGTGGCACTGCTGTTCCAGTTCGACCATGCTCACGCGATTGAATTCCGTGGGACGTTGGCGCGACGAATCGGGAGGGACGGACGCGGGCTGCTGTGATTCAGGTGGGAAGTCCATGTGGCCTTTCAACGAGTCGGTTTCGGGGCGGTGGTGCCGGCGGGTTGAGCGACGGGCGTGGTGCGCTGCTTCAGCTCGAACTGATAGAGCACGGGATCGATCGCCGGATTCTTGCGGCCGTATTCGACTGAATCATTGGCCAGCGATTGCATCGCTTGGGAGACGCGGACGAGGGATTGATTCTGGAACTCGATGGCTTGCAACTCGCGGGTTCCGAGGAACCACCACAACGAGGACCAGCAAGCCGCCAATGCCGAGAGAAACAGCACGGACGCCAGCACGACTGCGAGGGGATTGCTCTTAATCATTGAGCATCGACGTTAACGAGCACCCGGATTGAGGCCAAGGGGATTTTTGCCGCGGCGACCGGCGTTGCACGTTGCTTGCTGAACCCGCTTAACGCGCGCGTCGATGGATCCGCAGCCACTCTGGCAGGAATTGCGCGAGCTCCGGTTTGCCGGTCAGTGTCTCCACCCGGGCGGGCGGTGTGCAGAAACCAAATCCATCGCCCCAGGCTGCGCCGTTCAGCACGCAGGCATCGGTGCGATTCTCACCAATCTGCCGCCAGGCCTTGGCCAGCGCCTCTTCGCGGGAACCGACCAGTTCGTACTTCCAACCGACGATCGTCGCCTGAGGAAAAAGTCCGCGAAGCTCGCTGATGAGTTTGCGGGCGGGGACGAGGTGGATGGTCAGCGAATCGACTCTGCTGTCCAGCTTTGCCGCCGCGACTGCTGCTCCCGACGCGTCGTCGACTCGCGCGACTTTGAAGTCGCAAAGGGCAGCGACTTGAAACACCGCGTCGATAGTGGTGGATTGGCTGAAGTGGCGGAGTTGCGCGAGCAGATCGTCGTTGGTGGTGAAGGGAAGTTCGGTGGCGCCCTCGCAAGAGCCGCGGTAAGTTGCGCTGACTCCGCGCAAGCAGGTGACTTCGCAGCCCGCCTTGGCGAGTTCACTGGCCAGGCGCACGCCCAGTTCGCCGGTGGAGAAGTTGGTGAGCCGGCGGACCTGATCAATAGGCTCGTAGCTAGGGCCGGTTGTAACGATGACGCGCATGCGCGGTGGTGATGCGAAGATGGCGATGGCCACCGTGCGGCGCAACGCTTTTTGGCTCATGCGCCTGCGGTTGGCGCCGTTAGATCAGGAGTGTTGAAGGCGTCTCGAACGTGCGGTAACAGTCGTCCAGCGATTCGCGCGGCGAACGAATTCGATGTCGTCGCTGTCTCTTATCGCGTGCAGGATACTTTTGTTATGAACATGAACGCCCCCGTTACTCGCCGGCCCGCCGCCCGGATTTTCCCGCTGCTGATGCTGGCGCTGTTGAGTGTCGTTGCCGTGTTGACCGGATGCCAGACGGCGCCGCAGGTGGCGGTTTCGGACACGGTCCCGTATCTGGATGTCCGATTGCGCGAGGGTGATACTCTGAAGATCTCTTTCCCGGGCGCGCCCAACCTTGATTCGACTTACCAAATCCGGAGGGACGGAAAAATCACCCTGACGCTGGGCGGCGAAATCACCGCGGCGGGTTTTACGCCTACCGAGCTGGAGAAGGAGATCCTGCGGGTCTACGAAGCGCAGTTGGCGGTGAAGCAAGTGGTGGTGCTCGCGACTTCTTCCGGCTATCCCATCTATGTCAGCGGCGCGGTGTTGCGGCCGGGCAAGCTGACCATCGAACGACCAATCACGGTGGTGGAAGCGATCATGGAGGCCGGCGGATTTGACCGGGCAAAGGCCGATTCGCGGAAGGTTTCCATCCTGCGTCAAATCGACGGCAAGAGCATGACGTTCAAGGTGGATGTGCAGGCGATGATCGACGGCAAACAGCCGAAGCCATTTTATCTGAAACCTTCGGACATCGTGACCGTGCCGGAAAAATTTGTCTGGTTCTGATACGGGCTTGGCTTCGCGCCGGTGCGTCAGACTGGTGTCAGCATTCGAACAATGAGACCGCAGGCTCCGGCGCCGGCGATCACAGGAATGACGCCCCACTTCCATTTCAGCATTCCACCCAAGGCTACCGCGCAAATGCTGGCGGCGATCCAGTCGAACGAATCACGGTTGGGAACGAGGACGTGAATTCCAAACCAGACGGCGAGGTTCAGGATTACTCCGACCACAGCCGCGGTGACGGCGGACAACGCTGAAGTGACGAGGGTGTTGCGCCGCATTTGTTCAATGTGCGGGGCGCCGAGGAAGATCCATAGAAAGCATGGCACGAAGGTGGTCCAAGTCGTGATGGCCGCTCCCAGCGTGGCCGCGAGCAGGGGAGGCAGCGTTCCGGGATGTTGCCAGCCACCGACGAAGCCGACAAATTGCAGCACCATGATCAGAGGGCCCGGTGTCGTCTCAGCGAGGCCGAGGCCGTCCAGCATTTGATGGGCGGTGAGCCACTGGTGGTGTTCCACGGCTTGCTGCGAAACATACGGCAGCACCGCGTAGGCTCCGCCGAAGGTGACCATCGCGGCTTTGCTGAAGAAAATTCCCTGGCGCACAAGCGTGTGCGACTCGCCGAGCCAGAGCGCGAGCAGCAGGACCGGAATCCACCACAAGGCCAGGCAGATGACGGTGACGCGGAACGATCGTTTCCACGATGGAAGGGTGTGGACGGCAGAGTTGGCTGAATCATCGATCACCGCGGACGTCTTCGCCGTGTTCTCGTGAGCGGGCTGGCAGTTGAATCGCTCCGGCCACCAGCATCCGCCCGCCAGTCCGATCGCGGCGGCTGAGGCAATGATCAGCGGGAACGGAGCGTTCAGCCAAAACAACGTCACGAAGCTCGCCCCGGCGATCATCCACATCCATTCGTTTTTCAGTGCCCGTTTCCCGATGCGAATGACGGCGGCAGCAACGATGGCGAGGACAGCGGGTTTCAACCCGTAGAATACCGCGGAGATCCACGGGAGATTTCCGTAGCTGATGTAGATCCAGCTCAGCGCCCACAAGATGAACGCAGACGGGAGGATAAAGAGGACACCAGCCACGATGCCGCCGAGGGTTCGATGGAGGAGCCAGCCGATGTAGGTTGCGAGCTGGGTGGCTTCCGGGCCGGGCAGGAGCATGCAAAAGTTGAGCGCGTGGAGGAACCGGGCTTCGCTGATCCAGCGCCGCTTCTCGACGAGCTCCGTGTGCATGATGGCGATCTGGCCTGTGGGACCGCCGAAGCTGATGAAACCGAGCTTGAGCCAGAAGCGGAAAGCTTCGCGGAAGGTGGGGTGCTGGGCTGACGGTTCGCTCACGCGGAGGCAGCGTAACGGTGCGCCCGTCGAGTTTGACATAGAATTTTTGTGACGATGAGGAGAGGGAATTCCTTCGAGCCCAACGTTCACCCAAAAATTCCGCACTTCTACTGTCACGGGCTTTGGGAGGATTGTTGAATTTGGAGAATCCGGGGGCCGAGAGTGCGGCATCGAAATGGCGGCGGCGCTTAGGTTGCGAAACTCCGCGGGTGCGCTTAGACTTTTCCGTCATCAGCCTGTATGAAAATTAGAAAACGCTCCGTTCGAATCGTTGCTGGCGTCAGCCTCGTTGTCATCCTGGTTGGAATTGGGGTTTGGCAGCGGCTGACAAATTCTTCCCGCGGGACGTCCCGCATAACTTCGGTGTCGGGGCTGAAGCAGGTCGGTATTGCGTTTCGCTTAGAGCGCAATGATGTGGCGCGATTCTCGTTTCAGAGCGAGCCATTGCGGACTGGGGAGGAAACCCAGAGATAGCCGGACTGCTCTGGCGCTGGCCGCAATACTAGCCTTCGCTGAAAACAAATACGGCGCGAACCACTCAGTTCGCGCCGTTTTGTTGTCTTGTTTGTCTTGTGTCCTGAAATCAGGAGCCGGAACCGAGCTTACTTGGTCGGGACCGTCTGGATGGTCTGCAGGATGCGACCGGCGATCTTGTACGGGTCGCCTTGGGAATTCGGACGGCGGTCTTCGAGGTAGCCTTTGTAACCGTTGTTCACGAAGCTGTGCGGAACACGGATGGAGGCGCCGCGGTTCGCCACACCGTAGTTGAACTTGTCGATCGACTGGGTCTCATGGAGACCAGTAAGGCGGAGGTGATTGTCCGGACCGTAGACGGCGATGTGTTCGTTCTTATACTTGTCGAACGCCGCCATGAGCGCTTCGAAGTAGTCCTTGCCGCCGACTTCGCGCATGTGGGTGGTGGAGAAGTTCGCGTGCATGCCGGAGCCGTTCCAATCCACGTCCTTGCCGAGGGGCTTGCAGTGGAAGTTCACGTCGACGCCGTATTGTTCGCAGAGGCGCATCAGGAGGTAGCGGGCGACCCAGACCTGATCGGCGCAGTTCTTGGAGCCCTTGCCGAAGATTTGGAATTCCCACTGGCCCTTCGCCACTTCAGCGTTGATGCCTTCGTGGTTGATGCCGGCGTCGAGGCAAAGGTCGAGGTGCTTCTCGACGATCTCGCGGGCGATGCAGCCCACGGAATCATAGCCGACACCGGTGTAGTAGAGGCCTTGCGGGAAGGGGAAACCGGCGTCCGGGAAACCGAGCGGTTTGCCGTTCTTGTAGAGGAAATATTCCTGCTCGAAGCCGAACCAAGCACCCGGATCATCGGGGATGTTCGCGCGGCCATTGGACGGATGCGGGGTCTTGCCGTCCGGCATCATGACTTCGCACATCACCAGCACGCCGTTCTTCCGGGCGCTGTCAGGATAAACTGCCACGGGCTTGAGCATGCAATCCGAGCTGCGGCCTTCGGCCTGGCGCGTCGAGCTGCCGTCGAAGCCCCACATCGGGAGCTCTTCGAGTTTCGGGAAGCTGGCAAATTCCTTGATCTGAGTTTTGCCGCGGAGGTTGGCGACGGGTTCGTAACCGTCAAGCCAGAGGTATTCGAGTTTATATTTCGCCATGTGCGTTTAAGTGTATGAGTGAATTCAGTCTCTCGATCGAACTGAGCCAGAAAAACCAATTCAATCGATGTCCCAAAGTTTGAGCAGGGGCAATGCCACGGGGCAAGCACTTTGCGGCTCACTCGGTGTGCGACGGTCAAACCTCCTGATTTTGCGGGAGATTTTCTAAGTTGAATCCATGCGTTGATTGAGAGTTGGACTCCGGTTCTCAGAAATGGTCTGCTGCTTTTTGAACATTATGAGTGAAACGATTCATTTGCATGTTTGCGATGCAATTTGCTCCGATTGCCCGCGCCAACATTGTGTTCGCGTTCGGTATTTGAATGGATTTCAGTTTCGAATCTTATGCTCAAAGTGAAGGACACCCTCCGCGCGACGGTCAACCTGACCTTTGATGGGCGCGTGATTAAAAATTATCACGGGCCGGACGCGCAGAAGCGGTTCGAGAACGAAGTCCGCGTGCTGAAACATCTTCATGAACGGGGATGCACTTTCATTCCGCGCCTTTTGGAGGCCGATCCCAGCCAGCCCCGGATCATCACGTCGAACTGCGGCGGGCGCGTGCAGCATCTGGATGAGGCCCGGCTCAAGGAACTGTTTGCTGAACTGGAGCAGTATGGCGTTCGCCATGATGATCCAGACATGCGCAACGTCACTTATCGCCAGTCCGACGGGCGCTTTTGTTTGATCGACTTTGAGTTTGCCACCATCCTCCCCGGCTCCGACACCCAGCCTGCGAAATCATGACTGACTCGAACGCTGCACCCCTCAAACTTAAGTGGTCTGGCTGGACTGATCGCGGCAGGGTCCGTCCCAACAACGAAGATTCATTTCTGGGCCTGCGGTTCGATGCCCATGAGGTTCAGCATCTGGGAAAGTTTGGGGATTCCCCGGTGACCCAAACGGACATGGCGTTTGCCGTTTGCGACGGTATGGGAGGCGCGCTGGCGGGTGAATACGCGAGCAAGATCGCGGTGGAAAAAATCACCAAATTGCTCCCGCGATCATTCCGGCAGTCGGCCAGCGGCCTGTCGACCGGTTTCGCGGACATTCTGGGCGAGCTCTATACCCAGGTTCACCGGGCGCTCGCATATCTCGGGGCGAGCTACGAGGAATGTCGAGGGATGGAAACGACGATGAGCCTCTGCTGGTTCACGCCGGGCTGGGTTTATTTCGGCCACGTGGGGGACAGCCGAGTGTACTACCTTCCTGCGCAGGAAGGAGTCATCAAGCAACTCAGCCACGATGACACTTATGTGGGATGGCTCTTCCGCAACGGGAAGATCAACGAACGCGAGGCGCGAACTCATCCGCGTCGGAACGTGCTGCAGAAGGCGCTGGGAGGAAGCAACCAGTTTGTGGACCCACAAGTCGGCGCGGTAGGGTATGAGCGCGGCGATATCTTCCTGCTCTGCACGGACGGATTGACGGATGGCTTGTACGATAGCGGCATTCTGGACATCCTTCGGCCTGCTATCGCTCGTTCGCCGGAGACGAATCCGGCCCGGCTGCTGGTGGATGCGGCGGTGGCTGCTTCCGGCCGGGATAACTCCACGGCGTTGGTAATCGAGATCGCGTAGCGCGGTTCTGCTGCTGATATTGGTTGGTGGTTTGCCGACACACCGCATTGGAAAACAAAAAGCCGCGCCCGACAAAAGCCGGGCGCGGCGTGAGGAGAACGATTCGATTAGGCTCCGTGGTAGCCCTCCTCGCCGTGTTCGGCGAGGTCGAGACCGACGGTTTCGACTTCTTCAGTCGGACGCAGACCAACGACGGCCTTCACGATGAAGGCGATAATTGCAGTCGCGACAACTGAGAGGACAAGTGTCACAAGGATGGCCTTGATTTGAGCGCCGAGGAGGCCTTCCTTCACGCCACCTACGACGGAGTTGACCTTCTCGTCCGCGAGGATGCCGGTCAGCAGCGCGCCGAGCGTTCCGCCCACACCATGCACGCCGAACGTATCCAGCGCGTCATCGTAACCGAGCCAAGCCTTGAGCTTCGCAACGGCGAAGTAGGGAATCAGCCCGGCTGCCACACCGATAACCATCGCGCCGGAAGTGTTGATGAAACCGCAGGCGGGAGTGACCACGACAAGTCCGGCCACGATTCCGGAGCAAAACCCGAGCACGCTGGGCTTACCTCTAATGATGTATTCCGCCATGCCCCAGACGAAGCCAGCTGTGGCTGCCGCGAGTGTCGTGGTGGTGAAGGCGTTGGACGCGATGGCGTCAGCGCCGAGCGCGGATCCTGCGTTGAAACCATACCAGCCGACCCAGAGCATGCCGGTGCCGACCATGCAGAGCACCATGCTGTGCGGAGGCATCGGCTGTTTGCCGAAGCCCATGCGCTTGCCCAAGATGATGCAGAGCACGAGCGCAGACCAACCGGAAGACATGTGAACGACCGTGCCGCCCGCGAAGTCGAGGGCCTTGATGCCAGCGTCCGGATTCAGCGCACCGCACATGAATCCGGTGGTCGACCAGACCATGTGAGCGAGGGGGAAGTAGACGGCGAACATCCACAGCGCCACGAATAGCAGCACCGCGGAGAATTTCATGCGTTCGGCGATCGCTCCGACGATGAGGGCGGGAGTGATGATGGCGAAAGT
This sequence comes from uncultured Bifidobacterium sp., assembly GCA_964491875.1. GTDB lineage: Bacteria > Verrucomicrobiota > Verrucomicrobiia > Limisphaerales > JADJPG01 > JADJPG01. The sequence continues at coordinate 6,991 of CAZBIC010000001.1, read as the reverse complement.
GAGCTGGAACATGGCCCACATGCTGTCACTAATCCAGTGGTAGCCGGCTCCCACTTTTCCTGGCTCAACTCCTTGGAAAAATTTGTAAGCGAAGTCGCCAATGAAGGCATTGCCAGCTCCGAACGAGAGGCTGTATCCGCATACCCACCAGATGATGGTGACCATGCCGGCGATGCCGCAGCATTGAGCCAGGACGGACAGGACGTTCTTCCTGCGAACGAGGCCGCCATAAAAGAGCGCCAATCCCGGGAGCGTCATGAAAAGCACGAGCGCGGTTGAAGTCATTTGCCACGCGTTGTGACCGGGGCCCGGGCCGCCAATATTGGAGGGAGCATTGGTCTGGCGGGCGCCGTTGTTGACGTAGGCTTCCAAGTCGGCAAGTCGATCTTCAATCGACGGAGGTTTCGGAGCTTCGGCTTCGGCGGCGATGGTTTCAATTCGGCCGAGCATCGCGACGGTCAGCAGGGACAGTAAGAAGAGGAATTTTTTCATGTGCGATGGAGTGTTGGGTTCTGGGATTGATTGGGTTTATACGGCGGCGTCTCCTTTTTCTTCCGTGCGGATGCGAATGGCTTGATCCACCGGGGACACGAAGATCTTGCCATCTCCAATCTTCCCTGTTTTGGCGGACTTGATGATGGCGGCAATGGCAGCGTCCACGCTGCTGTCCGGGAGGACCATCTCGATTTTGATCTTGGGCAGAAAATCGACGGTGTATTCACTACCGCGGTAGATTTCGGTGTGGCCCTTCTGGCGGCCAAAGCCCTTCACTTCACTGACGGTCATTCCTTCGATACCGACATCACCCAAGGCGTCTTTTACTTCCTCGAGCTTGAAAGGCTTGATGATGGCTTCAACTTTTTTCATAGAGTTATCACGGCGTATGGATTGCGGTTAATGGATTCAGTGCGCACGACAACTCTCTTTAGCAACGGCGGTGCCACGAGGATTCCATTGGATGAGATCGCAAGAAACCCCTTTGTTTATGGGTGTTTTACGATGGATGAATATTTTTCCGCGATTCGAGGAGCGTGTTGCATTTTGCTCACCGTGTTTGGCTTTGCTCAGAAACGCTGGCGGAAACCGCTTTGTTGCAGGGTAGGGAGCCCAAGGAAGGGGTTGGATTGGATGGGCCAAAATCAAAACGGCCGTCGAAGATTTCGACGGCCGTTTCTTGCTACGAAACGGTTTGTTCGGCGTTTATTCGCCGCCTTTGTCTCCGCCACCAGGTGCGTCGCCGACGCTTTCCATCAGCGTGATCAAGGGCAGGAAGAGCGCGATAACGATGCTGCCGACGATGACAGCGAGGAAGACGATCATGATCGGCTCGAGCAAAGACGTCATCGCCGCAACGGCGTTGTCGACTTCTTCGTCAAAGTTATCTGCGATCTTCATCAACATCTCAGGCAGTGCACCGGTTTGTTCGCCGACGTCCACCATGCTGATAACCATAGGCGGAAACACGCCAGATGCCTCGAGCGGAGCGGTAATGGTCTCACCTTCCTTCACGCTTTCGTGGACCGCAGCCACTGCAGCGGCAACGATGACGTTTCCAGAGGTCTCCTTGACGATGGTCAGCGCTTGGAGAATCGGCACACCGCTGCTGACCAGTGTGCCTAATGTGCGGGTGAACCGAGAGATCGCTACCTTGCTGATGACTGGTCCCAGCGCGGGCATGTTCATCTGGAACTTGTCGAAGAGGCGGCGGCCGAGGCGGGTACGAATAAACGCCATCAGGCCGGCTACGCACACTGCAACGAGCAGGAATGTGACAATGAAGTTGTTGGCAACGGCGTCGCTGATGCTGAGGACGAAATTTGTGAAAGCAGGCAAGTCCTTGCCCGGAAGCATGTCCTTGAAGATTTCTTTGAACTTTGGAACCACGAAAATCATCAGCACGGCGAGAATCACAATTGCCACCGTGATCACGGCTACCGGGTAGAACATGGCGGCGATCACTTTGCCTTTGATCTTCTGCGCCTTTTCCATGAACTCGGAGAGACGGGCGAGCACGACTTCAAGCACACCGCCGATCTCACCCGCTTTCACCATATTCACGTAAAGACGGTTGAAGACCTTGGGATGCTGCGCCAGCGCCTCAGAGAACGTGCTGCCGCCTTCGATGCCGGTTCCCAATTCTCCAATAATTTGTTTGAGCGTGGGATTCCTTTCCTGCTTTTCCAGCACGCGAAGGCCGCGGAGCAGGGGAAGCCCGGCGTCGACCAGAGTGGCGAGCTGACGCGTAAACGCCGTGAGAACCTTCGTCTTAACTCCGCCTCCGAACCCGGGGATCTTGATGTTGATCTGCCCACCCTTTTTCTTGCCGGACTTGGCTGCGCCTTTGGCCTTTGGATCGGTCTTTTCCTTGGTCTTCTCGGCCTCGACCACCTTGGTCGGGAAAAAGTTCATTTCCTTCAGCCGGGCGATGGCTTCGTTCTGGTTCGCGACTTCCAGGGTTCCCTTGGTTTCCTTGCCGCGGGAATCCATCGCGACGTAATTGAATTTAGGCATAGCTCAGCCGGTTCAGGTGTATTTGACGACTTCTTCAATGGTGGTAGCACCGTCGAAGATGCTGCGCAAGCCGTCTTCGCGGAGCGTGACCATGCCCAGCTCCACTGCTTTCTGACGAAGGACCACCGACGGAGCGCGTTCGTTGATCAACGCGCGAATGGCCTCGCCAACGACGAGGAGTTCAAAAATGCCTTTGCGCCCGCGGTAGCCGGTGTCGTTGCAGGTTGGGCAGCCGCGGCCGTAGTAGAAGACTTTGTCGCCGATGTCGTGGGGCGAGAGGTTCAGCATGGAAAGCTGGTTCTCAGTGGGCTCGAACGGCGTCCGGCATTTCTTGCAAACGGTACGCACCAGGCGTTGTGCCAGCACGGCCATGAGTGATGAGGAAATCAAGAATGGTTCCACGCCCATGTCGACCAGACGAGTCACGGCGCCGGGGGCGTCGTTGGTGTGGAGCGTGCTCAAGACCAAGTGACCCGTTAGCGACGCTTGAATCGCAATCTGCGAGGTCTCGAGGTCGCGCATTTCTCCCAACATGATGACGTCCGGATCCTGACGGAGGAAGGATCGCAGCGCTTTCATGAAGGTCATGCCGACGGCCTCGTTGACTGCCACCTGCATGATGCCTTCGATGTCGAATTCGACGGGATCTTCGGCGGTGAGCAATTTGGTATCGATGGCGTTGACCTTCCGCAGGCAGGAATACAGCGTCGTCGTCTTGCCCGACCCCGTGGGGCCGGTGACGACGAAGATGCCGTTCGGCTGGAGAATGGCTTCGTTGATGTAATCCCCGACGTATTTCGGCAGACCGAGAGTCTCCAGATCTAGGTTTACCGCGGAACGATCGAGCACGCGAAGCACCACGGACTCGCCGAACTGCGTGGGAAGGGTGGATACGCGCAGGTCGATCTGCTTGCCGCCGATCGGGAGGCTGATGCGTCCGTCTTGAGGCAGACGGCGCTCGGAGATGTTAAGGTTCGAAAGAACCTTGATGCGCGAAATGACCGGCAGCGCCAGATGCTTCGGCGGCGGGGACATTTCGTAGAGGGCGCCGTCCACGCGGTAGCGAATCTTGAACTCGTCCTCGAACGGTTCGAAGTGAATGTCGCTCGCGCGGTCTTGAATGGCCTGAAACAGCACCAGATTCACGAATCGCACGATGGGGACTTCGTTCGCGAGGTCGCCCATCGCGTTGATGTCCTCGGTGGCCGCCGCTTCGTTGGCTTCCTTCGCGATGTCCGTGTCGGCACCGAGTTCCTTCAGGATCTGGTCTACTCCTTCACTTTCCTCGCCGTAGTGTTTGTTGATGATCTTTTCGATCGTCTTGCCATCGGCCACAACCGGCTGCACTTCCTTGCGAACGATGTAGCTGATTTCATCGATGACCGACGGGTTCGTCGGGTTCGCCATGGCAACGCGCAGGGAGGAGCCGAAGTCCTCCACCGGAATGCATTGATACATTCGAGCGGTGCCACCCGGGATGGTTGCGAGGAGTTCCGGGGTGAACTCGATGCTATCAAGATTGACGACTTCCGTGCCTAGGCTGTCGGCGATGAGTTGGAGCTGCGTGTCGACGTCAACCAGTCCGAAGTCCGACAGCACTTCGCTGCTCGATTTGCCGGAGCGGGACATCTCCTGCAGCACCTCTTCGAACTGAAGATCGTCGATCAGATTCTGCGCCTTGATCAGCGCCAGTAACGGATCAGAAGTGTAATCCTGCATAATTCAACCTCAACGCTTGGGTGGTGCGGGCGGGGCCGACGGCGCGGAGGATCCTCCGCCTGCTCCACCCACGGCACGGGCGAGCTCGAACTCCTGCAACTTCGCCTGCACGGTGATGGGATCCTGGGATTTCGTGATAAGCTCCTCGCGCGAGATAACTCCCTGCGCATATTTGTCCATCAGGAAGCCGTCCAGCGTCACCATCCCGTATTTGGCACCGGTCTGAATGTCAGAGTTGATACGGAACGTTTTGTTGTCACGAATCAGCGCGCCGACTGAGGGCGTGTTGATCATGATCTCGAAAACCGCCACGCGGCCGGGCTTGTCGTGCCGCGGCAGAAGCAGCTGCGAGATCACGGCCTGCAACACCGTGGAGAGCTGAATACGAATCTGTTCCTGCTGGTTGGTTGGAAACGCGTTGGTGATACGATCAATTGTCTTGGCCGCGCCCGTGGTGTGCAAGGTGCCGAAAACCAAGTGGCCCGTTTCCGCCGCCGTGATGGCTGCTTCGATGGTTTCCAAGTCGCGCATTTCGCCGACCAGAATGATGTCCGGGTCCTGACGCAGCGCCCGGCGCAGACCTTCGGCGAAGTTCGGCACATCGACGTGCACTTCGCGCTGGGTGATCACCGCCTTCTTGTGGGTGTGATAGTATTCGATCGGATCTTCAATCGTGATGATGTGCGCGTCGTCACGTTCCTGATTGATGATGTTGATCATCGAGGCCAGCGTGGTCGTCTTGCCGGAACCGGTTGGACCCGTCACCAGAATGAGACCGCGAGGCTTGTAGAGCAGTTCGCGAACGGAAAGCGGGATGCCGATCTGTTCAAGGGTGAACAGCTTGGTGGGAATCTGGCGGAGCACCATGCCGAAGTTGCCCTTTTCCTTGAAGACGCTGACACGGAAGCGCGCCATTTCTCCGAAGGCAAAGGCGAAGTCCGCACCGCCGCGCTCGCGCACGTGCTGGATATGATCTTCGGACGTGATGCTGCGCATCAATTCCTCCGTGTCCTCTGGCCGAAGCGGCGGGCCATCCACGCGGTGAAGCACGCCGTGCAGGCGGATGACGGGCGCGGTGTTGACGCGAAGGTGCAAGTCAGCAGCGCCTTCGGACACCATCAGCTGCAGGAGGTCTGACATCGAATAGGACATATCAAATAACGAATGACTGATTACCGGCTGTTCGCTTGAAAGTGCTTAATACTGCCTCGAGGCTTGGCGTGACGGATTCTCTCATTCCACATCGCCCGTTGTCGCGCGGATGACTTCTTCGGCCGTCGTCAGACCGGCCACGACCTTGCGTGCGCCGTCTTCACGGAGTGTTCGCATGCCCATTTCGCGGGCTTGGGCTCGCAGCACGGAGGAAGGAACCTTGTCGTAAACCAGCTTTCGCGCTTCGTCGTTCAGGACGAAAATCTCAAAGATGCCGAACCGTCCTTTGCAGCCGCTCTTGTTGCACTCGCTGCAGCCTTTGCCTTTCTGGAAGTTGGCGCCCTGGGTGCCGGGATCGATTCCCAGCGCGCGGAGTTCCGTTTCGCTGTAGGTGAACGGCGCTGCGCATTTCTTGCAAATTTTTCGGACAAGGCGCTGGGCCATCATGGCCCGGGTGGACGAGGCCACGAGGAAGGGCTTCACGCCGATGTCGATCAAACGGGTGACGGCGCCCGGAGCGTCGTTGGTATGGAGGGTGGAGAATACCAAGTGACCGGTGAGCGAAGCATTGATCGCGATGCTGGCGGTTTCGTAGTCACGAATTTCCCCCAGCATGACCACGTTCGGTGCCTGACGGAGCATCGAGCGCAGCGCCATCGCGAAGGTCATGCCGATGGCTTCCGATACCTGCACCTGATTGATGCCGGCGAGAACGTATTCGACCGGGTCCTCAACCGTGATGATTTTGCGGTCGGGCCGGTTGATGAAGTTGAGGCAGGAGTAAAGGGTCGTCGTCTTTCCAGAGCCGGTCGGGCCGGTGACGAGCAAAATACCGTCGGGCAGGGCGATCAACCGCTCGAAGGTTTGCTGGTCGTCGGTGAAAAAGCCGAGTTCCGGGAGACCCAGCTTGAGGCCTTCCTTGTCGAGAATACGCATCACGATGCTTTCGCCGTGATTCGTCGGAAGGCACGATACGCGCAAATCGATCGTCTTGACGCCAACCTGGCTTTGAATACGTCCGTCCTGCGGGATGCGCTTTTCGGCGATCTACATGTTCGCCTGAATCTTCAGGCGGCTGATGATCGAGGCCTGAAGACGCTTCGGCGGGGACTTCATCTCGTGCAGCACGCCGTCAATGCGGAAGCGGACGCGGAACGATTTCGCCAGTGGTTCCAGGTGAATGTCCGACGCGCGCATCTTGAATGCGTCGAGAATGATGCCGTTCACCAACTTGATGATTGGCGCGTCGGCATCGACGGTTTCTCCGTTGTCTTCCCCGCCTGCACCGATGGCGCCCACCTCGACTTCGCCTTCGGTGATGTCTTGAATCATCTTCCCGAGGTCGCTGTCATCCGCACCGTAGTATTTCTTCAGTGCCGCATCGATGTCCTCATCGCTGGCGACGCGCAAATCGAGTTCCGCGCGCAGGATGTGTTGCAGACTGTCGATGGTGTTGAGGTCGGAGGGATCCGCAAGGGCGATGGTCAGATGGTTGCCGTGGCGAAACACGGGAACAACGCGGTAGCGCTTGGCGACGTCGCGGCGGACGGAGGAAATCAATTCGTCGTCGAGGCGGACATCACTGAGAGTGATCATCTCCACGCCGTAA